>NZ_SSNZ01000029.1 GCF_004801375.1 Flavobacterium supellecticarium | reverse complement strand
GTCCGTTATAATCCAAATACGTCGACTTTAACATGTTCGGTACCGAAGCGGCTAAGTAGTATTTGTTGGTGTAGTAGAACAATCCCGCTCCGGCGTTAAAAAACGTTCGGCTGGTGTTCTCGGCAAAGGCAGGGTCGTTCGCACAACGAATGATACGCCAACGGTAACAACCTTACCACAAAACCCTGCGATTGCCTTAGTAAAAACAGCGGTGTTTAACGATACCAACGCGGATACTTTTGCACAGGTAGGTGAGACAATTACCTATACCTTTACCGTAACCAATACGGGTAACGTAACGGTTAACGGTCTTGTGATCAACGATGCAACCTTCTTCAAATTGAACGACACTAATTTTTTCCGCTAATTTGATGTTGACATCGGTAATATTTGCTTTGGCTTCAAGATCCGCAACATTTGCTTTTACAGCTAAACCGGAAGTCAACTCGTCTTTGCTTGCTTTTAAATTCAAATCCGTGATATTCGCTTTGACCGCTAAATCACTTAAATTCGCTTTTTCCGCTAAACCTTCTTCAAATTCAACAGATGTTCGGTACCGAAGCGGCTAAGTAGTATTTGTTGGTGTAGTAGAACAATCCCGCTCCGGCGTTAAAAAACGTTCGGCTGGTGTTCTCGGCAAAGGCAGGGTCGTTCGCATCCGGAACATACGGACTTACATCCGATAGTAGTCCTACTTTATGGAAAGTCGCACCCGCTTTTAATCCCAAAGCTAGCTTGTGCTCTCCTCCAAGGTTTAAGGTGTAGGAGAAGTCAGCGTATCCATACCGTTACGGAAATGGTAACCAGTCTGTTATTTCTTCATTGTCTACTTCTAATGGTTCTACAAGAAGATTGTATGCTGATTTATTAATTAACTTTGATTATGACTTAACAAAAGACTTAAAAGTTAATATTGGTAACAACGTACAGGATGTTTATGCTACTTCAACTGGAACATCAGGATCTCAGTTAGCAATCCCTGGATTGTACAATATTTCTAACGTATCAAGTGTGCCGAATGCTACTATGCTGTCAATCCAATATGTCTATGAACTTAATTCTCTTTATTTTTCCCTAACAAGTCTCCTTGTTAGCGGCTGCAAAACTAAAAATTCTTTTTGTTTCTCGCAAGATTTTTTTGAAGTTTTTTTTTGAAAAAATTTTCTTCACTTTTCTCACTCAATACCCTTAAGAACTTCCCTGTTTTGCGGGTGGCAAAGGTAAATCACTTTTTTATTTCTCGCAAATCTTTTTTGACTTTTTTTCTAACCTTAAAAACAGCGGTGTTTAACGATACCAATGCGGATACTTTTGCACAGGTAGGTGAGACAATTACCTATACCTTTACCGTAACCAATACGGGTAACGTCACGGTTAACGGTCTTGTGATCAACGATGCACTATTAGGTGTAACGAACTTAGCGGTAACGCCGGCTACATTAGCACCGGGCGCTACTGGAACGGCTACAGCTACTTATGTATTGACGCAATCAGACATTAATAACGGTCAGATTAGTAACACGGATAATTTAGCACCTGTTTTTGCATCTCTAACCAACGAAACCACTTCCACACCACAAACCGGAATTGCCATATAGATGTTGTCTACTCCGCCACGGTTACTCGATACAAATCCGATGTTTTTAGTCGTATTAAAACTAAACGCAAAATCGTCTTTCTCTGAGTTTACCGGCTTTCCAACGTTAGTGGCTTCCGTTCCTTTGTTTAAGTCGATCACATACACATCCATTCCTCCAAATCCCTGACGGGCGTCTGATGCTGTGATCGATTGGTTATCCGTAAATGCATTCGATACATAAGCCGTTACTTCTGCCGGTTCCGATTGTGTGATCACTACTGATGCCGGTAATGAAGAACATCCTGTTGCAATACTGGTTGCAATTACCGAGAACGTTCCCGGGTGGTTTACTTCATACGTAGCTCCTGTTGCACCTGTAATCGGTTGTGGTACTCCCGCTGCATCATTCTCATACCATTGGAACGTATGCGTTGTAGCATCCAATCCGCTGTTGATTCGCGCTGAGGCAAAATAAAGGGTGTTATCGTTGGTTAAAACCGCTCCAAAATCCGATTTATCACTGTTGATATCCATGTTTTTGATATCAAAAGATTTTGCCTTTTCGTTTAGTTTTGGCAAATAGTTCGGGTTTTGTTTAAAGGCAATAGCACGTTGATCATTCGGAGCCATACTCGCAAACTTCTGCATTTGTTTGTTGGCTTCGTCATATTTACCCTGTGCTTTTAACATCTGGGCATAACGGTAATAGGCGTGGAAGATGACCACGTTGATAGGCTATAGATGTAAAGGCAGTAATGTCATAGTCGAGTAGTACTAATAACCCGTAAGCTTATGTACGTGTCCTTCCGCCTAAGGGCGGAAGGGAAGTCTTTCTGAGCATTGTTTTTGATTTTTTATCTCAATATGTTACAATATTAGTGTTCTGACCAAGTTCAGTGACCAACGATTTAAGGTGGTTATTGCGGCGGGGCTCACCTCTTCCCATTCCGAACAGAGAAGTTAAGCTCGGATTAAAAGAGGCCTCAGCACAACAAGACCCACATTATACACAATACATGTATAATATGAATGTCATCAACCCGGCGTATGCAGGTTCGAAGGAGACGTTATCTTTCGGCTTGTTATACCGCAAGCAGTGGGTTGATCTTGAAGGGGCTCCATCTACGGCTACCTTTTCCGGTCACAGTCCGGTAGGGAAGAATGTAGGATTGGGACTTTCGGTAATTTCGGACAAGATCGGTCCTGTGAAAGAGAATAATGTGTACGCTGACTTCTCCTACACCTTAAACCTTGGAGGAGAGCACAAGCTAGCTTTGGGATTAA
>NZ_SSNZ01000028.1 GCF_004801375.1 Flavobacterium supellecticarium | reverse complement strand
AACTGGGGCTAAGTCGTAACAAGGTAGCCGTACCGGAAGGTGCGGCTGGAACACCTCCTTTCTAGAGAAAGATAATTAAGGGTTTATGATACAAGAGGTTTTACTCTCGCTGTTAGTTCAAAAAAAAAGAAGAAGAAGTATAAGAGCATTACAAAGTCTCGTAGCTCAGCTGGTTAGAGTACTACACTGATAATGTAGGGGTCGGCAGTTCGAGTCTGCCCGGGACTACAACTTATACTATCGGAAATTCTGGAAGTTGGGATTTGGATTAGGGATTAATTCAAAATTCGAAATTCAACATTCAAAATAAGAAAGAATGGGGGATTAGCTCAGCTGGCTAGAGCGCCTGCCTTGCACGCAGGAGGTCAT
>NZ_SSNZ01000027.1 GCF_004801375.1 Flavobacterium supellecticarium | reverse complement strand
AACTGGGGCTAAGTCGTAACAAGGTAGCCGTACCGGAAGGTGCGGCTGGAACACCTCCTTTCTAGAGAAAGATAATTAAGGGTTTATGATACAAGAGGTTTTACTCTCGCTGTTAGTTCAAAAAAAAGAAGAATAAGTAAAAAAAAGAGTTTATACTATTTTTAAAGAGTGATACTTAGGTTTTAGATATATGATTTAAAATTTAACGTTCAAAATTTAGAATAATTTAAAAATAGTCTCGTAGCTCAGCTGGTTAGAGTACTACACTGATAATGTAGGGGTCGGCAGTTCGAGTCTGCCCGGGACTACAATTTTTACTTATAAGGAAATTCTGGAAGTTGGGATTTGGATTAGGGATTAATTCAAAATTCGAAATTCAACATTCAAAATAAGAAAGAATGGGGGATTAGCTCAGCTGGCTAGAGCGCCTGCCTTGCACGCAGGAGGTCAT
>NZ_SSNZ01000026.1 GCF_004801375.1 Flavobacterium supellecticarium | reverse complement strand
CTAAATTATCGGGTGCCCGTGTAGCGATCTTAGACGAGAAGAACAACATTATTTCGACTAAAACAACCGAAGCTGACGGAACGGTATCCTACGCTGTTGAGTGTGATAAAGCTTATACGATTCAAGTAGCGAAAGATGGTTATGAAAGCAACAACTTCCCGGTTAGCAAAACCAAAGGAGGTATTGTGAACATCAGCGCCGACTTACAGCCAATCGAACAGATCGTAACCGAAAAAGAAGTGGTGTTGAACGACATCTATTTCGAATTCGACAAGAGCAATATTACCCAACAAGGCGCTTTTGAGTTAGACAAGTTGGTTCAGGCGATGACTGCCTATCCAAACATGGTGATCATGGTTAAATCCCATACCGATAGCAGAGGTAGTGATAAATACAACATGAATTTATCCGACCGTCGTGCAAAATCTACAGTTCAGTATATTATCTCCAAAGGAATTGCTAAGGACAGAATCTCCGGAAAAGGTTACGGAGAGAGTGAGCCTAAGATTAACTGCGGCGATAACTGTACGGAAGAAG
>NZ_SSNZ01000025.1 GCF_004801375.1 Flavobacterium supellecticarium | reverse complement strand
GCACTATTAGGTGTAACCAACTTAGCGGTAACGCCGGCTACATTAGCACCGGGCGCTATCGGAACGGCTACAGCTACTTATGTATTGACGCAATCAGACATTAATAACGGTCAGATTAGTAACACGGCTATTGCAAGTGGTACATCGCCACAGGGTAATCCGGTTCAGGATACCTCAGGAACCAGTACAACGAATGATACGCCAACGGTAACAACCTTACCACAAAACCCTGCGATTGCCTTAGTAAAAACAGCGGTGTTTAACGATACCAACGCGGATACTTTTGCACAGGTAGGTGAGACAATTACCTATACGTTTACCGTAACCAATACGGGTAACGTAACGGTTAACGGTCTTGTGATCAACGATGTACTATTAGGTGTAACCAACTTAGCGGTAACGCCGGCTACATTAGCACCGGGCGCTATCGGAACGGCTACAGCTACTTATGTATTGACGCAATCAGACATTAATAACGGTCAGATTAGTAACACGGCTATTGCAAGTGGTACATCGCCACAGGGTAATCCGGTTCAGGATACCTCAGGAACCAGTA
>NZ_SSNZ01000024.1 GCF_004801375.1 Flavobacterium supellecticarium | reverse complement strand
CCAAATCCCTGACGGGCGTCTGATGAGAAATACAATTTGTTGTCATCGGTGATAAATGGGAAACTCTCATTTCCTTCGGTATTGATCTTCTTACCCAGGTTCTCCGGTGTTCCGTAAGTACCATCCGGGTTGATCGCCACTTTCCAGATATCCACGCCACCAACTGAACCGGGCATGTTTGAAGAGAAGTAAAGTGTTTTACCATCTTTGCTCAAACTCGGGTTACTGGTAGAATAATCTTTACTGTTAAACGGCAATGAGGTGATATTACTCCAGCCGCTTCCGCTTTTAGTCGCTTTAAACAGGTTTACCTGTCCGAATTTCAATTTCTGCGCTTTGTCTTTTTCAAACATACCTTCTTTAAAACTCTCACTGGCAAAATACATCGTATTACCGTCGGCACTGATCGTAGCCGGTCCGTCATGGTATTTCGAGTTGATACTCTCTACCGGTGTCGGCTGACTAAAAGTTCCATCGGAATTATACGTGGCACTGTACAAATCCAAAAACGGTTGTTCGTTCCATCCGTAGGTTTTACGCGAAGTGTTTCGCGCTGAGGCAAAATAA
>NZ_SSNZ01000023.1 GCF_004801375.1 Flavobacterium supellecticarium | reverse complement strand
GAATTTTTAGCGAATATTTTCCGGATTTGACTTTGGAATCGTCGTAAGTCGGTTTGCCGAAAATGTCCCATCCGAGTCCCAAATCCGACCATCCCTTTTGTTCTTCCATGCCATCATTAAAAATCCCTTCCCGGTTTTGGTAATAGGATTGTGCTTCGGGAAAAAGATCGGTTGAGGTATTTTGATAGATTTTGTTATCATCATAATTATAATACCCGAGTTTGTTTTGGGTGATCCGCCCACGGTTGTCATACTGTTGTGTTTCATCGCCCCATTGTACGAGTCGGTCGAGTGCATCGTACTGAAAGTTTTCAAAATGATTGTATGCATAATTTTGCCGTGCATCAAGGTTTCCGGTTTGGGAATCAAACTGATACGTCAATGTAAAATCAGGCCTTGAAATAGGTGTTTGTTTGTCAGGATTGTAAGTGTCGGCTTGGCGGATATACCCATGTTCATCATAATATTGTTCTAAATGTAATTCATTTCCAAAGGTTCCCCTTGTAAGTTGATCCCTGGAGTTTAGAGTATGTTCGGTCCATAAAACCTGACCGTTACTATCGTCGGATATCTGGTAGCGATAGCCCAGACGATAGCCATACCGAAAGGT
>NZ_SSNZ01000022.1 GCF_004801375.1 Flavobacterium supellecticarium | reverse complement strand
GCTTTTACAGCTAAACCGGAAGTCAACTCGTCTTTGCTTGCTTTTAAATTCAAATCCGTGATATTCGCTTTGACCGCTAAATCACTTAAATTCGCTTTTTCCGCTAAACCTTCTTCAAATTCAACAGCGCTAATTTTTTCCGCTAATCTTGCATTGACATCAACTGTGTTCGCTTTTAAGGCTAATCCTGAATTTAAATCGGTTACATTCGCTTTATCTGCTAGTTTTGTATTAACATCGACAATAGTTGCTTTTGCATCCAGACTTTGCTGAATTTCAACAGCTTTCGCATCAACATCACTTTTATTCGCTTTTAAAGCTAAATCCGTAACATTGGCTTTATCAGCCAGTTTTGTATTAACATCTGTGATATTGGCTTTGACCGCTAAATCACTTAAACTTGCTTTTTCAGCCAAACCTTCTTCAAATTGAACGACACTAATTTTTTCCGCTAATTTGATGTTGACATCGGTAATATTTGCTTTGGCTTCAAGATCCGCAACATTGGCTTTTACAGCTAAACCGGAAGTCAACTCGTCTTTGCTCGCTTTTAAATTCAAATCCGTGATATTGGCTTTGACCGCTAAATCACTTAAACTTGCTTTTTCAGCCAAACCTTCTTCAAATTGAACGACACTAATTTTTTCCGCTAATTTGATGTTGACATCGGTAATATTTGCTTTGGCTTCAAGATCCGCAACATTTGCTTTTACAGCTAAACCGGAAGTCAACTCGTCTTT
>NZ_SSNZ01000021.1 GCF_004801375.1 Flavobacterium supellecticarium | reverse complement strand
TTCGGGTTTTGTTTAAAGGCAATAGCACGTTGATCATTCGGAGCCATACTCGCAAACTTCTGCATTTGTTTGTTGGCTTCGTCATATTTACCCTGTGCTTTTAACATCTGGGCATAACGGTAATAGGTCTCGGCATCATCGTGTTTTTCGCTGATTGCCTTAGCGTACCATTTGGAGGCTTCGGCAGCATTGAATACGTTGTAGTAACTGTCGGCCAGTTGCTTGTATACGTATCCGTCCGCTTTGCCTTTGTCTACCAGCTTCAGGTAGGCATTGGCAGCATCGACATACTCAAATCTGTTGTAGAGTTTGTCGGCGCTTTGGGTGTCTTTGTTTTGTGCCGATAGTGTCGAACTGGCGATCACAAAACTTAAAGTGATATATAAATTCTTCATGTCTTAGGTCGCTTTTATATTAGAAATATCTCGGAGATCGGGACACTTTCTTAGAGAAGTTAACATCAAATAACAAGATGACTTCGTGCGAAGAAGGTGTGGTTACTTTTAAATCGGATACGATATGGTCGTAGGCATATCCGATACGAAGGCTCGGCGAAATGGCATAATTTACCATCGCTCCGAAGGAATCGTCAAGACGGTAAGTAGCTCCGATTTCGAATTTGTCATAAAAAAGGAAGTTGGTCGATACATCAAACGAAGTTGGCGCATCGAAGGCCGACTTCACCATAAAGAACGGTTTGAATTTTGCATTCTCGCTTAAATCGAATACATATCCCCCCGTTACAAAATAGTGTTGGGTATCGCTTCCGAATTTACGTCCGTTATAATCCAAATACGTCGACTTTAACATGTTCGGTACCGAAGCGGCTAAGTAGTATTTGTTGGTGTAGTAGAACAATCCCGCTCCGGCGTTAAAAAACGTTCGGCTGGTGTTCTCGGCAAA
>NZ_SSNZ01000019.1 GCF_004801375.1 Flavobacterium supellecticarium | reverse complement strand
GGAAATTCTGGAAGTTGGGATTTGGATTAGGGATTAATTCAAAATTCGAAATTCAACATTCAAAATAAGAAAGAATGGGGGATTAGCTCAGCTGGCTAGAGCGCCTGCCTTGCACGCAGGAGGTCATCGGTTCGACTCCGATATTCTCCACAATTCTACGGAAGTAGAAAACGGTTCATTGACATATTGAGATAAGAAAACAAAAAAATTAGAAAGCACAGAATTTAGGGTGTATCGTAAGATATATTTTAAAAAAAGTAAGTACAATAAGCAAAATAAGGGCGTATGGGGGATGCCTAGGCTCTCAGAGGCGAAGAAGGACGTGATAAGCTGCGAAAAGTTACGGGGATTGGCACATACGAATTGATCCGTAAATATCCGAATGGGGCAACCCACTATGTTGAAGACATAGTACATCGATAGATGGGCGAACCCGCTGAACTGAAACATCTAAGTAGGCGGAGGAGAAGAAAACAAAAGTGATTCCGTAAGTAGTGGCGAGCGAACGCGGAAAAGCCCAAACCAGAGCTGTTACGGCAGTTTTGGGGTTGTAGGACCACGATATTTCTTGCGGATTGAATTGGAATAACCTGGAAAGGTTAACGATATAGGGTGATAGTCCCGTACAAGTAAGAGAAGATAAGAATAGTGGTATCCTGAGTAGGGCGGGGCACGTGAAACCCTGTCTGAATCTGGCGGGACCATCCGCTAAGGCTAAATACTCCTGAGAGACCGATAGTGAACCAGTACCGTGAGGGAAAGGTGAAAAGAACCGTGAATAACGGAGTGAAAAAGATCCTGAAACCATACGCCTACAAGCGGTCGGAGCCCATTCGTTGGGTGACGGCGTGCCTTTTGCATAATGAGCCTACGAGTTACCGTTGCTGGCAAGGATAAGCACTTCAGGTGTGGATCCGTAGCGAAAGCGAGTCTGAATAGGGCGCTATAGTCAGTAGTGGTAGACGCGAAACCGTGTGATCTACCCATGGGCAGGATGAAGCTGTGGTAACACACAGTGGAGGTCCGAACCGGTTGACGTTGAAAAGTCTTCGGATGACCTGTGGGTAGGGGTGAAAGGCCAATCAAACTCGGAAATAGCTCGTACTCCCCGAAATGCATTTAGGTGCAGCGCTGATTTAGTTATATAGAGGTAGAGCTACTGATTGGATGCGGGGGCTTCACCGCCTACCAATTCCTGACAAACTCCGAATGCTATATAATGATTTTCAGCAGTGAGGGCATGGGTGCTAAGGTCCATGTCCGAGAGGGAAAGAACCCAGACCATCAGCTAAGGTCCCCAAATGTATGCTAAGTTGAAAAAACGAGGTTTGTCTGCCCAGACAGCTAGGATGTTGGCTTGGAAGCAGCCATTCATTTAAAGAGTGCGTAACAGCTCACTAGTCGAGCGGACGAGCATGGATAATAATCGGGCATAAGTATACTACCGAAGCTATGGATTTGTATTTAATACAAGTGGTAGGGGAGCATTCTAAACTGGGTTGAAGGTGATATGTGAGTATTGCTGGACTGTTTAGAAAAGAAAATGTAGGCATAAGTAACGATAATGCGGGCGAGAAACCCGCACACCGAAAGACTAAGGTTTCCTCAGCTATGCTAATCAGCTGAGGGTTAGTCGGGTCCTAAGGCGAACCCGAAAGGGACAGTCGATGGCCAACGGGTTAATATTCCCGTACTACTTATAATTGTGATGGGGTGACGGAGTGATGAAAGTACCGCGAACTGACGGAATAGTTCGTTAAAGCACCTAGCTATAGGTCCCGTAGGCAAATCCGCGGGATTTGGTGAAATGCGATAGTACACGGAGTCTTCGGACAAAGTGATAGTGTACCTAAGGGCTTCCAAGAAAAACCTCTAAACTTAGATTATAAGTACCCGTACCGTAAACCGACACAGGTAGTCGAGGAGAGAATCCTAAGGTGCTCGAGAGATTCATGGCTAAGGAATTAGGCAAAATAGACCTGTAACTTCGGGAGAAAGGTCGCCAGCAGCAATGCTGGCCGCAGTGAAAAGGTCCAGGCGACTGTTTATCAAAAACACAGGGCTCTGCCAAATCGTAAGATGAAGTATAGGGCCTGACACCTGCCCGGTGCTGGAAGGTTAAGAGGAGATGTTATCTTCGGAGAAGCATTGAATTGAAGCCCCAGTAAACGGCGGCCGTAACTATAACGGTCCTAAGGTAGCGAAATTCCTTGTCGGGTAAGTTCCGACCTGCACGAATGGTGTAACGATCTGGACACTGTCTCAGCCATGAGCTCGGTGAAATTGTAGTATCGGTGAAGATGCCGATTACCCGCAGTGGGACGAAAAGACCCTGTGCACCTTTACTATAGCTTAGTATTGACCTTGGATAAGTGATGTGTAGGATAGGTGGGAGACTATGAAGCGGCTTCGCCAGGAGTTGTGGAGTCATTGTTGAAATACCACCCTTTGCTTATCTGAGGCCTAACTCTTCGATGAAGAGGACATTGCTTGGTGGGTAGTTTGACTGGGGTGGTCGCCTCCAAAAGAGTAACGGAGGCTTCTAAAGGTTCCCTCAGCACGCTTGGTAACCGTGCGTAGAGTGCAATGGCATAAGGGAGCTTGACTGAGAGACATACAGGTCGATCAGGTACGAAAGTAGAGCATAGTGATCCGGTGGTTCCGCATGGAAGGGCCATCGCTCAAAGGATAAAAGGTACGCCGGGGATAACAGGCTGATCTCCCCCAAGAGCTCATATCGACGGGGGGGTTTGGCACCTCGATGTCGGCTCGTCACATCCTGGGGCTGGAGAAGGTCCCAAGGGTTGGGCTGTTCGCCCATTAAAGTGGCACGCGAGCTGGGTTCAGAACGTCGTGAGACAGTTCGGTCTCTATCTACTGTGGGCGTTAGAAATTTGAGTGGATCTGACTCTAGTACGAGAGGACCGAGTTGGACAAACCTCTGGTGTATCTGTTGTTCCGCCAGGAGCACCGCAGAGTAGCTACGTTTGGAAGGGATAAGCGCTGAAAGCATATAAGCGCGAAACCCACCACAAGATGAGATTTCTTTAAAGGGTCGTGGAAGATGACCACGTTGATAGGCTATAGATGTAAAGGCAGTAATGTCATAGTCGAGTAGTACTAATAACCCGTAAGCTTATGTACGTGTCCTTCCGCCTAAGGGCGGAAGGGAAGTCTTTCTGA
>NZ_SSNZ01000018.1 GCF_004801375.1 Flavobacterium supellecticarium | reverse complement strand
GAGAACGTTCCCGGGTGGTTTACTTCATACGTAGCTCCTGTTGCACCTGTAATCGGTTGTGGTACTCCCGCTGCATCATTCTCATACCATTGGAACGTATGCGTTGTAGCATCCAATCCGCTGTTGATGATATGCGTACTCAATACCGTACCTGTTTCTTGATCAATACATACAAATCCTGCATTTGGTGTCGGTTCCGGTAAACGGTGTACCGTGATATTGAATCGGATTTCAGCAGGACATCCGTAAGCACTATACGTATTTTTAACTACGGCAATGATTTCGTGTGTCAGGTAATCCGTGATCGTATACGTTGCCGGTGTTGCAATTGGTGTTCCGTTGGCTAAATCAGCATCCGAAGCATAGTAGCTCACGCTAAAGTTCGGATCAGCTGCCTGTACAGGACCTAAGATCGTAGCATCTAAATCATTCAAGTTAAACGTTTCCGTTTGATCATTTAGATCATCACATCTGTCGATATCCGCTACATCGGTAGCTTCCGATCCTCGCTCCACAAATAATTGGAAGCTGGCCGTATTGTAACATCCTGTTGCGGTGTTTACCACACGTACATAGATGGTTTCACCATTCACGGTACTTGGGTGACTGGTTGCCAGTGGATTTGCTCCGGTATCCGCATCTGCCTGGCTAGCATGGTAGCTTACCGTGTAACCTGCTGGACCTTGTCCGGCTAATGCTTCAGGAGTTTTCGTACTTAAATCAAACACGCCACTTCCTGTGAATGGAATCTGACACATATGGTAATCCGTTACCGGACCAGCCGCTGGTCGTGGGTTTACGATTAATGGTTGTTCTACTACTAACGAACAACGGTCACGGTTGTTAGCCGGTGCTGTTGTTACACGTACCCATACGCTGGTTAAAGCGTTTCCGTTGGCATCCATATTTTGCCAGTTGGTTGGCGTAGCAATCGCGTTGGTTCCCGCTAAAGCATCCGCCTGAGTTGGGTGGTACGTTAATACGTAGTTCGCGTTATTTAAGATGTAGCTCGCATTTTGCGTTACATCAAAGAACGTGATTCCGTCTCCAGGGTAATCATCATCACAGGTTACAAGTGGTGCCGGATTGAATTTCGGTTCCGGTAGTGGCGTAACACGGATGGTTAACGTTACATAACTACTACAGCCTGCTCCGCTTACTACTTCTACTAATAACGTCTGTACTGTAGCCGTGTTGTGGAACGCGGTTGGATCGGTGATCAACGTAGCCGGGTTCGGTGGTAAGGCCGTACTGCTGTAATAGTTAAATGTATATCCTGTGGCACCTCCGGTGATTTGTGCCTCACGGATCGTTAGGTCAAAAATTTGACGCTGATCGTTTGGTAAAGCATCATCACAAAGGGTAATCTCGTCCGGTTGTGTTAATTGTAGCGGACTGTTTACAATCAGTTTAAAGCTGCCGATAGTGAAACATCCTGTTGCTTTATGCGTAACACGTACCCAGATCGTTTGTCCGTTGGTTCCGATAAAGTTCCCGTTGGATACAATAAATGGCGTACCATTCTGAGCATTGGTTTGTGAAATATAGTAGTTCACTTCATAATCCGATGCCGCTCCTGGTTGCGCTGCTAAGATTGTAGCAGTGTGTACCGTTAAATCAAACATCGTCTGGTTGTCATGCGGATTCGAATCCGTATCACACTCTGCAAGATCCAATAACGTTGGCATGATTGGTGCCGGTTCTACCAGTAAGTTGAACGAGTAAACGCTCTTACATCCTGTTACCGTATTGGTTGCCAATACCCATAGGGTTTGTGTCCAAGGGTTGATGTTTTGGTACGGTTGAACCGTGATTGGGAACAATCCGTTTTGTGCATTTTGCTGTGTCTCGTGGAAGCTTAATACTACGTTAGCTTCACCACTTAACATACCCGGAATTAAAGTCGTTAGATCAAAGTCTCCGATTCCATCGTTGTTCGTTCCGTCACATGTCGTTACCGGAGCGGTTGGCATTACCAATACCGGTAGTGGCTCAACCCGCAAGTCCATTGCCGTTACCGTGTAACATCCTGTTGTACTATTGGTCACACGTACAAAAATCGTTTGTACTGTGGCTACTTCATTCGTATATAATGTTGGTAATTCCGTTCCGGCTGTTCCGGCATCAGCTAAAACCTGGGTTTTATAGAATTTAACTTCCAAGCCAGTTGTTGTTCCGATGATTTCCGGAATCTTGGTCGATAGATCGAATTGCTCGTATAACGCCTGTCCGGTGTAATCACACAAGGTATACGCCGGTACCGGGTTTGGCACCGTTGGTAATGGGTTTACGATTAGATCGAATGATCCTACTGCGATACAGCCGGATGCATTTTCCAACTGGTACCAGATCGTTTGTGGATTTGTTGCATTAGTATAAGCAGCCGCTCCTGTAATCGGATTCGTTCCTGCCAATGCATCCGCTTGTGTAGTGTAATACGTTACGTTCACTCCTGCCTGACCATTGATCGCTTCGGTATCTTTAGTCGTTAGGTTGAAGATTTCAAATCCGTCTCCCGGAGTACTGGTTTCACATAATTCGTAATCCGTAATATCTCCTTCTACAATACGTGGTCTTTCGTTAACAATTAAAGTTAAGGTACTGAAAGAAGCACAAGCATTTACTCCGGTGTTTACCACACGGATATATAAAATTTGTGTATGCGGGTTGATGTTTGTGTACATCGGCATTGCAATCGGGTAGTTCCCTAACTGCGCATCTTCCGGTGTTTCGTGGAAGGTTACCGTTAAGTTCGGATCTCCTCCGGTGATTTCTGCGATTTTAACACTTAAATCAAATGTTTCAATTCCGTCGTCATAGTTTGAGTTACAAACTTCTAGTGGCGTCGGGTTGAAAATGGTTGGCGCTACTACTGTAGTTACCGTATGGCTCGCTGTTTGCGGTTGACTACAGTTTGGTGTACCGTTACTTTGTACGCTTACCAAAGTATACGTAACCGGTCCGGTTAATGCTCCTGTGGCAACTGTAGCCGTTCCGGCACTGTTTAAAGTAATTGTAAATTGTGTCGGATCCGTTCCAATGGTATAGGTTACTGTAGCATTTGGGGTTCCGTTGAATACAATATTCGCGGAACTTCCTGAACATACCGAAGCTGGTCCGGTTACTGTTGCTACCGGTAAATCTTTAACTCCGATTGTTACCGATGTACTGATGTTTCGCGTACATACCAAAGGTCCTGCTGTACTTACGCTAACCAGGCTATAAGTAGCCGGAGCCGTTAATACAGGAGTCGTAATCGTTGCCTGACCTGCTGCATCAAGAGGGATAGTTGTCTGAGTCGTTCCGTCACTATACGTAACCGTTCCGTTAGCTGGCCCTGTAAAAGTCACAACAGCGGTATCACCAGAACAAATTAATGCCGGTGCACTGATTGTTGCTGTTGGTAATGGGTTTACTGTGATTGTAACACTGCCGGTTAA
>NZ_SSNZ01000017.1 GCF_004801375.1 Flavobacterium supellecticarium | reverse complement strand
CAAAATCATACGATTTTTTATAGCTTTTTCAACCACTTGAAGTCATTTTTAGAAACTATTTTCAAGTTGGAAACCCTTATGATTACTGCGTTTTTAAATCATTTTATCATTATCCGTTTGGGATGCTAGTGCCAAACCGTCACGAGTCCTCAGAATCATATCGTTATGGGTTTAATGGAATGGAAAAAGATGACGAGTTAAAAGGTGAAGGAAATAGTATTACAACCGAGTTTAGACAATACGATCCTAGAATTGGAAGATGGCTAACACCCGACCCTAAAGCTTCTTTGATGCCATTCCAATCGCCATATAATGCTTTTGATAATAGACCAACAATTACGGTAGATCCTAGAGGAGATTGCCCGAGTTGTTTCTCAGGAATGTTAGCGGGTATTATAACCGAGTTTGTAACACAAGTTGCTGATAAAATGTTCTTTGATGGCTTGGCTTTTGAACCTGCTATTAAAGCTGTTGATAAGAGTGATATAGTTGTTGCTGGTATTGGCGGATTTGCGACAGGGTGGCTTACGGGTGGTTTAGATAAAATAAGTCATTTGTTTAAAGGACGATATGGAAAAGTCACTTATCGATTACTTGGAGAAGTTGTTGAATTTGCATCCGATGCTTTAGGTCAGATGGGGAAAGATCATTTAAATGGGAAGAATGTTGATGTAATGGATGCATTTAAACAAGCAGGATATGATAAGGCTGCGTCTATGATTACCAAAGGAGGGGCAAAAAGATTTAATCTGGACGATAGCAAAAATATCCTAGTAAGACGTACTAATGAATTCCAATATGAAATCAATAGAGCCGCTGCAGCTCAGAACAATCATCGAAGATTTTCAAGATTGGCGAGCCAGGCTGTAGATTCTCAGACAAAAGCTAAATATGAAAGAAAGGCTGAGAGATGGTTGAATAAGTACGAAACCAGAAAAAACGCTGCAATTAAAAAAACACATCAGACTTTTGGTGAAATTGCAGGAGGAGAACTTACAGATAATATCAAAAAAGGTTTAGTTTCGAAAGTAGAAACAAGAATTGAAGACCAGGCGAGAGAGTATAGAAAACAAATTTCGAATGGAACAATAACTGTTGGACCTCTTGAAAAAATAAGTATAGCAGATGACGATCAAGAATAATCGTATTACAATGTTTATTGGATTTACGCTGATTATAGGGTCAATAATTGCTTTTATTCATGAAAAGAATAAAAGCGACAGGCTAACTGCAATCGAGTGTGAAGTGTTGTCATTTGACTGTATTGGGAGAGGTGCGCATACAATGTTTTTATATAAAAATCAGAAAAGAACAATAGGAGGATCTCCGGATGAACTTTGCAAAGAAAATAAAAACAGTAAAAGTATTATCTTATACCATTACGCTGAAGATGATACATTTTATTACACCAATAATACCTTTTCAAATAGGTATTTGATGTTAACAGGTATCGGAATATTAATATGCTTTGTTCCTTATTTTTCAAAGAAATTAGATGATTTTCTTTTTGAAAAAGATCTAAAAAAGTCCAGAAAAAAATGACAAGACAAGCATGATGGCTCCTTGTAAATATTTGGTAGTATTTCACTAACTGTGTAAGTATAAAAATAATGGGGTTTTAAAACCCCATTATTTTTATGTTTAATTTTAAATGTTACACAGTCTTATGAAAAAAGAAGATTTATTATCGGAAGAGTTTTTAAAACAGTTTAAAACTGGAGAAGACCTAAATGGCTTTCTTGCCCAACTACAAAAGCGTGGATTGGAAGCTATTCTTAATGGGGAATTGGATTCTCATTTAGGATATGATAAACATGAGAAATCCCCCTGTTCGAACTCTCGTAATGGTTTTTCCAAAAAGAAAATAAAAACCTCTTTTGGTGAATCAGAAATTCAGGTTCCCAGAGACAGAGAAGCTTCTTTCAATCCCATGATAATCCCTAAAAGGCAAAGTATGGCTGACGGATTGGAAAATGTCATCATATCGCTTTATGCCAAAGGAATGAGTGTTAGCGATATTGAAGAACAGATAAGGGAAGTGTACAATTTTGAGGTATCTACCTCTACTATATCAAGGATTACAGAATCGGTATCCAATGACATTGTTGCTTGGCAAAACCGTCCATTAGAACCTGTTTATTTAATAGTTTGGATGGATGGTATCGTATTTAAAGTTCGTGAAAGCTCTAAGGTCATCAACAAGACCATTTATCTGGCTGTAGGCCTAAATAGAGACGGTAAAAAGGAAGTTCTTGGTATGTGGTTAGGCAAGAATGAAAGTGCCAGTTTTTGGTTGGGAGTATTAACGGACGAGGTGTGGAAGATATTCTCATTACTGCAACTGATAACCTCAATGGCTTTACACAAACCATTAAAAACGTATTCCCGGAATCGCAAACACAAATCTGTGTTGTACATCAAATCCGGAACTCAGCCCGTTATGTAGTCTGGAAAGATAAAAAGGAGTTTTCTAAAGATATGAAACAGATTTATGATGCGCCAACCAAACAAGCTGCAAAAGGAGCTTTGGAAGATTTTGCCAGCAAATGGAATCATAAATATCCTTATGCTGTTAAATCCTGGGAAGAAAACGGGGAGGAACTTACCGTCTTTTTTGACTTCCCGATTGAAATCAGAAAAATCATTTACACCACAAATCTAATTGAAAATCTTAATGGAAAAATTAGAAAATATACCAAAAACAAATTGTCATTCCCTACGGATGAAGCCGTTTTAAAATCCGTATATCTGGCTTTAAGAGAAGCAACCAAAAAATGGACTATGCCAATCCATAATTGGGGATTAATCCTCAATCAGTTCTTAACCATATTTGAAAAAAGGGTTCAACTTTAAATAAAAAGTCAAACCCTGTTATTTTTTAACTTACACACTTTTGGGATAGTGTCATAAATATAAAAGCCTAACAATAAAAGTTAGGCTTTTATATTTATCTCTCATCAATGAAATGTTGATTGATTTAACCGATCAACAAAATAATTCCGATGTTTTTCATTTAAGGGATCATTTCTTAATTTCTAATTTATAAGTTGTCACCGTTTGTGTTGTTGGTGACATCCCTATAGATGTACTTACACCAGTACCCACTTCTCTTTTCGTTGTACTTATCGTATATTTTATTCCTTTTTGATTTAAATACATTGTTAAATTATCAATATTATGTTTAGATTCTGTAGTAAATTTCCTCACTCCTGTTTTTAAGCCAATATAGGATTCAAGTAAAAATATATTGGATGCTTTATCTCCACCATTCTTTTGTACTAAGTCAAAAATTGCTAAATCGGGTTTCGAATTGGTAATGTGTTTGTTGTATTTAAATTTTTTATTATTAAACAACTGTATTAACGTGTACTGGTACATTTTGTACTCATAGGGTCTGTCAGCAATATTGTCTGCTTTATCATGTTCACCTTCACCCTCAAAAGCATGCTCAAGGGTTATACGACCAAGAAAAGGCAATCCCCGAGTAGTTTTTCCCCACATTGTTCTATTTTCATTATCATCAACATAACTATGAGCCCATGAGTCACCTATTGTATGCAATTGGTTCAAATCTCCACTTAAAACATTTTCCTGAGCTTTATTCAATACATCACTTTGTTTGCCTCCTGTTAAGCCATGCCACGATTTTTGCAAAGATTTGTCTGCCCATGTTCCGAGTCCAAAGAGACTAGTTAGTAATGGACTATTACCGTGCGACTTATGTAGCTTCATTTTGTTGTTTGCATCCACTACATGATGATCATAATATTCCGCATGGATAGCCAAAGATCTTGCCGTCGCCTTATTTAGTCCCATTGCTATACCCATAGCATATACAGTCCAAAAATGCCCATCTTCTTCCCAATTACCATCACTATCTTTGTATCTGATTGGATTATCAAAACCAAATCTGTATGGAGACCAATCGGGAGCTGCCATTCTCATTTTATCAACTGCAAACCATCTTCCTGTTCTCGGATCATACATTCTATCACCAAAGTCAAAGCTATTTCCTTCACCTTTTAACTCATCGTCTTTTTCTTTTCCATTAAACCCATAACGATATGATTCTGAGGCTTCGTGGCGGTTTGGCACCAGCATCCCAAACGGATAATGATAAAATGATTTAAAAACGCAGTAATCATAAGGGTTTCCAACTTGAAAATAGTTTCTAAAAATGACTTCAAGTGGTTGAAAAAGCTATAAAAAATCGTATGATTTTG
>NZ_SSNZ01000016.1 GCF_004801375.1 Flavobacterium supellecticarium | reverse complement strand
TTTCACGATACACAGGGAAAACTGGAAATTTCCAATGCGGGACAAACCACCTATACCCTGCCTATTGCGCTGCCTCCCAGTTTGAAAAATACCAGTCCGCTTATCAATATCGTATATCAAAGTGGTCAATTTGGAGGAATCGCCGGACAAGGATGGAATATTCAGGGTATTTCAGCTATACGTCGTGTTCCATCCCGTATAGACCTTGACGGTCAACGGCAAGGTATTCGTTTTACCAATGATGATAAACTGGCATTAAACAACCAACGTCTTTTGGTGGTTTCCGGACAATACTGGCATATCGGTTCTACATATCAAACGGAAATACAATCCAATCTTAAAGTCGAACTACAACGAAACGGAAACGGGATTTATTTTATCGTAACAAATCCCGATGGTTCCCGATCGTGGTATGGCAATTATACCGAAAGTCAGGCAACCGACCTTGCGGCTTTTTATATCTGTCGGTATGAAGATCCTTTGGGGAATTACGTTACCTATCATTATAACAAACATTTTAATAAAAATCTTTGTCTCTACGAAATCAGATTTAGCGCCCACACCGATGATCTGGAACCGTTAAACAGTATCCGGTTTTATTATAAACACGCACAACGAACGGAATCGGCCTATAACAAAGGAACAAAGCAAGAAAAAGCAGCTCTTCTGGAAACGATACAGGTATGGTCGGGTGGTCAACTGTTCCGAAAATACGTTTTTACACATATCACAGATCCGCAATTGGGATATGAAAAAATTTCGCAGATTCAGGAGTTTAATGGCGCCATGGAACCCGCTAATCCAGTGCGTTTCGAATATGAAAATACAGAGACAGTTGGTCCTGGTTCCGAATTACTCACTACCTATCATAATAATCTTAATTTCGATTCAATTGTACTAAGCGGTGATTTTGATGGCGACGGGCGACTGGATTTTACCACCGAAAATCAGATTTTTACAAACAATTTTATCGGGACTACCGGCCAGACACCTATTAATTCTCCAATCGTTTTTCACAAACAGGATACCTTTACCGCCACTACACTTGCTGTCAATACATTAAACCCCTTTCAATCGATCGTTAAGTTTTCGGAAGGAGAAGGTTTTAAAGTTTACAATCTTCAAAATGGTAATCTGACTTTATCCTACACCAAGCGTTTTGATTTTCCTACACATCTGCCCTGCTTTAATCCGAGTCAATCCTGTACTTCGGCAAAAAATGCGTTTCTCGAAGGCGATTTTAACGGAGACGGAATATCAGAAGTACTACTCTACAAAATATGCAGGGTTAGTGGCAGACAAAGATTTACCGAGTACGAATGCGGCCAATTTTGTTGGGTTGACTTAAATCCAAATATATCCAGCCTGTTAACGGGTAACTCTTTATCGACAGGCCTGACTCCTGGTGTCGCTATTCTTCCAAATCCGGATTTACTGATCGGAAAAAAAAGATATGTGGGCGATTTTAACGGCGATGGTAAATCCGATCTTTTTATTGTAAATCCCAACGGAACCTATAAAGTCGTCGGTTTTAAACAACTTTCAACAGCACCATGGATAGAACCTGAGCTGTTAGGAAAAGGAACCCTTAGCACTTATTCCGAAACCAAACAAATCCTGTTTGGCGATTTTAACGGTGATGGTAAAACCGACATTCTATTACCCAATGCCAACGGAACTTACCCCGGCAATAGCCTGTGGCATGTTTGTTTTAGCAGCCCCAAACCTGCCGGCGGCTCTTTTTTTGAAGTCGAAACCTATAACATCGTCGACTATTGGCATGACTCCGGCAATCATTTTAGAGACGGCAGACAATATAGCTCGTATTATGTTTTAGATACCAATGGCGACGGTAAATCGGATCTGGTTCGGATCTGGCGCAATCAATATGCTCCTAAATGGACCATTAACGATCACGATACCAACTGGAAGATTACTTCTTATGTTAATACTATCGGACTTCAGAAGCGTAACGGGTTTATTCAGGACTATGGTACTCCTTGTCAGAATTATGACAATTCATGCGATCATCACAGTGATTCGCCGGATATGGTTATTCCAATTGTATCGACCTATCGGCGCGGCATTAATAAAGAAATCCTTATGGTTCGAAACCATTACAATCAGGTTACCTATGTTAATTTCACCAAAGATCTCGCAAAAGACAATCTGCTTAAAAAAGTAACCGTCGCCAATGGGGCTTTGGTTTATAAAATTAACTATCAATCGTTAGAACCATCGGATAATAATTCCGGCTATGGAAATCCAGATGCGTTTTACTCCTCTTCCAATAGTGTCCGCTATCCCAATATGGAAATCAAACGATTGCCTTTTTCCTGGGTTGTATCCCGATTGAACCAGACGACCGGTGAAGTAACCCGCCATCAGGATTTTCGATACCATGGTTATACAGTTAATATGCATGGCCTTGGTGCTTTAGGATTTATTAAATCCGCCCGAAGCAGTTGGTATCAAAACCCTTCTGACACTAAAATATGGAGTATCACTCAGAATGATCCCAGCAAAAGAGGATTACTGATCAATACCTATTCGCAGCTACAACGCCCCGGAGTCTCTTTTTCATTTTCCACCGGAGTCAGTATCCCGGAGAATGTGATCAGTAGCATGGTTAACGAATATGCGATCACCACAAATAATAAAGTCTATACGCCATTACTCACCCGAAAAACCACAACCGATTATCTTACTTCGGTTAAAACCGTAACAGATTATCTGTACCAACCGGTATACTATTTACCGGAAATCGTGCGAACGCAAAACTTTTTGGGGACAACATTACAGGGCGAAACGACCCTCGAAACCGAATACCAAAGCAATCCAAACGGTGTTGGAAGCGACTATTATATCGGTAGACCGATAAAAACAACCGAAACTGCTTCCGCTTATAATGACAAGCATCAATCTGAAATGCTTTATACGTACAATTCCAACGGAACACTGCAAAAAACCCAGAAAAAACCGGTGGTCGAAAGTTATTATATAACAACAGAATTTGAATACGACGACTATGGTAATGTAACACAGGAAACCCTGAGTGCTCCTGATGCATCCCCAACAGTAGCACCACGGGTTAGCGCATATACCTACGATCCCTCCGGAAGGTTTGTTATCGCCAGCAAAGCCATAACCGGACGACGCACCCAATATACCTATCATCCCTTATATGGAACCGTGCTTACCCAAACCAATCCGGATCAGCTAACCACAACTACCCGTTATGATAACTGGGGGAAACCGGTTCAGGTAACCGATTATCTCGGAAAAAGCACCTATTACACCTATACGAAAAATCAGCAGACCTATATCTCTCAACAACTGGATGCCGATGGCGGCAGTACCATCAGTCAATCCAATGTACTGGGACAACAGCTTAAAAAAGGAATAAAATTATCCGATGGTCAATGGAGTTATACCGCTACACAATACGATTTTCTGGGACGAAAAATAAAAGAAAGTGACCCTTTTGCCGATACACCTTCCCTATGGATTTCTTATACCTATGATGATTATGGTCGTTTAGTCGAAACCATATTGCCCACCGGGAAAACCAACCGTATTTCCTATAGCGGACTAACGGTAACTACTTCCGACGGAAACAAAACCAGTAGTACGACTCAAAATGCCAATGCCCATACTATTAGCCTTACCGATAACGGTGGTACTGTTACTTATAAATATAACGCTGGCGGAGTCGTAACCGAGTCGGATTTTCACGGCACTAAAATTACAACCCAATACGACAATTGGGGACGAAAATCAAGGCTTTCCGATCCTTCGGCCGGGGAATACCGCTATAACTACTACCCTTTTGGAGAAGTCCGTACCACGACCACACCTCTGGGAATCGTTAAAAATTTTATCGACGATTTCGGCAGGATAACGCTAACCGAAGAGGAACCTAAAAACGGCACTTCTTTTTACTCCCGATATTATTATAATACCGATCATACTTTAAACAGTACCATCCGGGAAGAATATACTACCGGGAAAGTGACCGATCAAATACAGTACGAATACGATGATTATAAACGTCTGAAGAAACTAACACAGCTAACACCTCATGCCTCTTTTGTAAAAGAATTCACCTTTGATGCTTTTGGAAGAATTGCTAAGGAAAAACAAACGGCAATCGAAAATGCCAGTGGAAAAACCAGTTCGAAAACCTTTCGGTATGGCTATCGTCTGGGCTATCGCTACCAGATATCCGACGATAGTAACGGTCAGGTTTTATGGACCGAACATACTCTAAACTCCAGGGATCAACTTACAAGGGGAACCTTTGGAAATG
>NZ_SSNZ01000015.1 GCF_004801375.1 Flavobacterium supellecticarium | reverse complement strand
CTATCCGTTTGGGATGCTAGTGCCAAACCGTCATGAATCCTCAGAATCATATCGTTATGGATTCCAAAACCAGGAAAAGGACGATGAAGTTAAAGGTGAAGGGAATAGTATAAACTATACCTTCCGTATGCATGATCCGAGAACAGGAAGGTTCTTTGCAATAGATCCTTTGGCTCCTGATTATCCGCACAATGCTCCTTATGCATTTAGTGAAAACAAAGTGATCCATGCGATAGAATTAGAGGGGCTTGAAGCCCATGTCTTAACGCAAACATTCAATGATAAAGGAAAGATACAAAGTAGTTCTTTCGCATGGGATGAAACCGCTAAGCCGGTTAAAGAGGGACAGATTCATTATGTAAAAAGAACCGTTAGTGGAAGTTCAATAAAGCGGCTTCGATCGGTTGTTGATGCGGATGATGTCGACTATCAGGGAACAAAATTAAATCCCACGCCTGCCCCGAAAAGCTTAATTGGTACTACGGGTTACTATAAATTTAGAGATAACGATTTTAATATCAGACAATCATTGATGGACAAATGGTATTCATGGCAGCCTGACGCTCCTGATTATTACATGGATTACGGTGATAAATATGTGAATAGATTTTCTAAAGACCTCTATCCAAAATTATCAAATAGCGGTAAAGCATGGCTAGATGGGGCGCTGATAAATCTTCAGACAGCAATAGAAGAAAAATTAGGTTCCGATCCTTCAATTGAAATGGACAATAGCAAGTTTAGGAAATTCGCATTTGATTCACATGTTGAAGCCTATGAAACAGCAGGCTTATTTGGTTTACCAGTAAGTGATTTGATCTTAATAGGTACCACTCCTGATATGTCGGATTTATTAAGTAAAAATGGTTTAAAACAAGTTATGCAGGTAGGAAAAGACTATGTTGATCATGCAAAAAGGAATCCGGTCTATACAGGAGCAAGAGTTCTTGAATTCGGATTCAAAATGTATAAGTCTTATCGTAGATTGACAAAAAAAGATGATAAATAATGAAGTTTTACATTTATTGTCTCATTTTAATAACTTTTAGCTGTTCCAAAAATCAAAAATCGATAGACGATTCCGAGAAGCTTGAAGTTGGTTTGACACCTTTAATACAAGTTGCAGATAAATTAAATTATCTAAAAATTGATACACTATCTAATGGGTATTTGGTGTCATATTCCAAATCAATGGTTAATTCCGGAGGCTATACAATTAATAAATTAGGCGTAACAGGCAAATCAACGATTTTGATCCAAAGTCCGCTAAATAGCATGCAAAATGTTAATATTGAAAAAGCTTTTATAAGTTTTATAGAAAACAATTTTAAGAAAGACGAGTTGCGTTCCGAACTCATGTATAGTAGTGATCATGGCAGGACATGGAAATCATTAAAAACACCATTGGAAAGCATCAGGACATTTTTTTGGACTAACGAATATTTGATATTAGAAGGTAATCTTAATGGAAGTGGACAAGTTGTAGTATCTTACAATAATGGCAAAAATTGGAGAAATTACAATTATCTATCTGAAAATATAAAGAGCTTCTATTTAATAGACTGCATAGACAACAAAAAGATACTTTTCAGGGGCTATAAATCTTATAATGATAAAGATGGTTTTCTAGGTTTGTTAGATGTAAAAAAGAATCATTTTAAAACGTTAACAACAATAAAAGACGATAGTCATGTTGTAAAAGTTAATAATAAGGATAAGAGTTTATATTGCTTATATAATGATCGAAAAGCTTTAATTTACACCGTAAAAGATGGTTTACAAAAAACAGAATTTGAGTTTCAATTACCTAGTAAAACAAAACAAATAGAAGAACTTTATTTTAATGAATCATGCTTAATTATTTCCGTTAGTAACAACACGGTAGGTGAACAAATAGCTACATGGATAAGTTATAATAAAGGAAAATTATGGAACCTATTTAAACCAGGGGAAAATTTCCGTTTAGTAAATAATACTTTAGGGGCAATTTTTGTTATAGACGAACATAATATGATTTACAAAGCTGAATTGAAGTGACGATCTGAATTTTAGACACACGGAAATTGTTTTGTCTTGAAACATGTTCGTAATTGCTGTGGCAATGTTCTTTCCTCCTTGTTATTTGTATTCATTAAATATTCTAATGAAAGTAGGAATTTCGGAATAAACGAAACATCAAGAAATCTTAAAAAAAACCTAACTTTTAAAGTTAGGTTTTTTGTTTTGAACTTTAAAGACACTATCCCAAAAAGTGTGTAAGTTTAAAAATAATAGGGTTTGACTTTTTACTTAAAGTTGAACCCTTTTTTCAAAGACAGCTTTCGAATATTTGCTATTGTTTAGGTTCGTCTTTTTTTTCTTCAGGAGGATTCAATGCTGCTTCCAAAGCTTTTTTGGCTGCAATAATCTGATTCTTTTTTGAATAGACATCGAAATGAATGTACAAATTTTCCGAATACAATAAGTTTTCGCCATAACGTCTTTTTGAAACCCCTGGTCCATCTCCCATATATTGCAGGAAGAAGTTTTCACCACTAAATTTGCTGCCATTTTCATTGTAATCAAGCATTTTTCCTGGCCCCATATTAAACGAAGCATCATACAATGCATACCTTTGATTTGTCGACAAATTAAAGTCTTTTAAATATTTGTCTGCTTTTGTGAAAATATCCTTGGAATCTTTCACAAAGATACTTTGAGCCTCCTCATCTGTTATTGTACTTCCGACTTTATATGGTTCTCCTTTTTTGATCAAATGTCCAAAACCTATCGTTGGAAATCCTTTACTATCATTATATCCTACATGCTCACCATTTTTATTCATTACAGCTCCTTCATACGCCTTTTTAAATGAAACTATAGTTGGATTAGGGATGTCATTCCCATAATAGAAAGCTTCTTTTCCTCCGTGATTTGATTTGACAAGGACACCATTTCCTAGTGGTCCTGCTTTTTTCAAACTAATCTTAGTTCGTGTAATTTTTTCTTTAGAAAAATCATACAAATAAACCAATCGTTCTCTTCCTTCTAATTCAATACCATCCATAACTCTATTTTCGCTAAAGGCATAAGGACTATTCCAAGGGAAAGATTGTTCTAATGGATCCGTTGCAAAAAACCTTCCTGTTCTCGGATCATGTATACGGAAGGTATAATTCAAACTATTTCCTTCACCTTTTAACTCATTGTCTTTTTCCTGATTTTGGAAACCGTATCGGTACTCATTACTGGCTTCGTGTCGGTTAGGTACTAGCATCCCAAACGGATAATGATAAAATTACTTTAAATTTCGGCAAAATATATTAGGAATGAGTCTTTATTAAAAATGAATAAAGGTTTAATTTTTACAACTAGTTTTTTTTATTTTTAATTCCGAACTGATATTTTTGGAGAAATATTACAATGAAAAAAACGACCCCTATACCCTCACTATTTAAACAGTTCATAAAAGATACCGAAACCGGTAAACGTTTAAAAAAGAATGGCGAACGCATCAAACCGGATTCTATACAAAATTATCATTATGTTTTACAAAATCTGATTCAGTTTTCAAGTGATACCAGTTTTGAATTACGGATTTGTGATGCTTCAAAACTGAATAAAAGAGAATTACAATCGGAAAAAAACTATTGGAAAAAGTTCTATCAGAAGTTTACGGATTATTTATACAAAAAAGGCTGTCATGATAATTATGTTGGCTCAAATATTAAAGTAATCCGGGTGTTTTTTAACTATCTGAAAAACGACAAAGATTTCTTTACCGGAGATTTTCAACGGTTGTTTTATGTTCGCAAAGAAGAAATCGAAATCCTGGTTTTATCACCGGAACAATTAAAATTCCTTATCCATGATAAAGAATTTGAAAATAGTTTATCCGTGAGTAATCGTCGGATTAAAGATATTTTTGTTTTTGGCTGTACAACAGGATTGCGTTACTCTGATATTTTTCTACTGACGAATAAGAATTTTGAACAAGTAGGAAATGAATGGTATTTAAAATTAAAATCCAAAAAGACAAAAACGTTTAGCCATATCAAACTTCCGGCTTATGCAGTGGCAATTTATCAAAAATACAAGCCTAAAAACGTCAAAAATCCGGTATTTGGAAGTACAAGTCTATTTAATTTTAATAAAAGCCTCAAACAAATAGGCGAATTGGCCAATTTTACGGCTTCTGTTGAAGTTTCACGAGAAAAACAAGGTAAGCGATTATTGAAGCAAAATAACAAGGCTCCAAATCGTTTTTGTGATAAAATGAGTTCGCATATGATGCGACGAACCGCGATTACAACATTACTTATTTTGGGTATGCCGGAACATCTGGTTCGAAAAATAAGCGGGCACAGTCATGCCAGTGGTTCGTTTAATCGCTATGTACACTATGCTCAGGTGTATATTGACAAGGAAATTGAGAAAGTGCATCTGAAGTTGGAAAATAGTATGCAGTAGAGTCACACTATCTTTCCAGAATACTTTAACAATAAAGAAATTCAAAGAGGGTAATCTAAAAGACTATTGATTGCCCTCGTATTTTTTATTAATATAGAGGATCAACTCATTAGTGATATCAACAGTTTCTTTAGCGAAGAGAACAGATCGTTTGTTTTCGGATCCTAAAATAAAGTCGTAGTTTTTGTCTTTTGAAAAATCGGAAGTATAACCATTTATTCTAGACCATATTTTAGCAGATTCTTCCGTAGCGAATTGTTGATTAAATGCTTCAAACTCCTGTTTTTTTGCGATTAATTCTCTGGTAATGGCTTCTTTTTGTATTTCGGAAGCACCTTCCTGTTGTAAGACAGCATACAAACTATCTAAAACTTTTTTTCGGGAATTAAATTCTTGCTCGCCTCTTTTTTTCAGCTCTTTAGTCATATTAAAGCCATCAAAAAGCTTAACATTATCTACAAAAACAATTTTAGGGCTATTATTTGCTATAAAGAAAGTAGCAGCACCAACAACGATCAACAAAAACAAAGCAATGTTTGTTATGATTAAAATACGGAATTTATTTTCGAACACGGTTTTACTTGTTATTTTTTTCAAAAGTAAAACTATTTCTGCAATAAAAAATCTTATATTCAAATTAAATTTTAACCAATAATAACGTTCAAATTTAACTTGCAAAAACAGTCAAAATCATACGATTTTTTATAGCTTTTTCAACCACTTGAAGTCATTTTTAGAAACTATTTTCAAGTTGGAAACCCTTATGATTACTGCGTTTTTAAATCATTTTATCATTATCCGTTTGGGATGCT
>NZ_SSNZ01000014.1 GCF_004801375.1 Flavobacterium supellecticarium | reverse complement strand
TTCAGTATATTATCTCCAAAGGAATTGCTAAGGACAGAATCTCCGGAAAAGGTTACGGAGAGAGTGAGCCTAAGATTAACTGCGGCGATAACTGTACGGAAGAAGAATACGCGAAAAACAGACGATCAGAATTCCTGATTGTTAAGAAGTAATACATACAAACACCTGACAGGTTTTTAGAAACCTGTCAGGTGTTATATACAACAAAGGCGATCGATTGGTCGCCTTTGTTATGTCGTAATACCACTATATTATTTATTCTTAAGTAAGTCCTTTAGTTCCGCCATCATTTCTTCCTTTTTTATATAACTAAATCAACATCCTGTAACAGTCGCTCATATAAAGCAATTTTCTCATCATACAATTCGACTATTTTATCTATTGGATTAAATGTGGGTTGATGATTTAAAAAAGTAGGATATTGGCAATTATCAAAAGAGGCCGTATTCGAAATAATGTTCATAGCTTGTTCTTCATCAAAGTTTTCAATGGCCTGAACCGGTATTTTTAATATTGCTGCTACCTGTGTCAGTATATTGGTTTCAATAGTTTCTCTTTGTTCCAGTAAAGACACTTTTTTCTGGTTCCAGCCGTCGCCAAGTTCATCGGCTAAAGCTTCCTGTTTAATACCTAATATTTCGCGAAAACGTTTAATATTTTTTCCATGATGTACTTTTTATTTGGCGTATTGAACTGTGACATAATTATTATTTTTTAATGAATAACAGATATAAATATAATTAAAATTATGCTTCTAAATTATCCCAAAAAAGGACAATATATATGGTCTTACACAACAAGAAGTAAAACATAGTTTATAGTTAATCGTTTCCTAAAAAACAGTAAATCAACTTTCTGGATTTTCAATAGCGGCTAAAATAATTGGTGTCAAATTTAAATACATTTGTCTAGTATCATTTCCCTTATCACTTTCTGAAAAAAATTTAAAGTCCAATCTTTCATAAAACTGCAACGATTGAGCATACGCATCAACTGTGATAATTTTACAAGCACAATTTTCATTAGCGCTAATTGCTAATTCAATGATTGAATTAACAATCATTTTCCCTAAACCACTCTTCTGAATTGTTTTTGTGACTCCCAATCTACCAATTTTTATTGCCGGATAACTTTTTAGATGCCTTTTTGGATGAGAAACTAAATCTTTTAAAAGTCTTTTAATAGCAGTTTTTGAAGCAAACTCCATATTTTGAACATTTACACTATCATTGAAAATACTGTAATAGGCTACAGTAATAGAATCATTCTCAATAACAAAAGTAGTTGCCAGGTGTTCACTGGCATATTGAATAGACTTTTCTAAAAGAAACTCGTTAAATCTTCATCTCCACAATCAAAAGGCTTAAATACAGTATCACCACTTACTTTGAATATAGTATATGAATCATCAAACTCCAATTCCATCTATCATTTTCTATGTTTGAATAACGATTTTAATCTATCAGCATCTTTTCTAATAGTCAATATAGTATCACTGCTAACTTTTCTTTTGTCGCTTTTCTCCAAGCTTGTATAAAAGTTAACAGCATCTTCTCCTTTAAGTACAGGAGTTATTTTAATCGGTTTCGCCATTATTCCTACATCTTTAAAATATATACAAACATACAACAAATTTCATTCCAAACAGCACATAATCATGCACCTACCGTACTGGACTATATTAGCCAACAACCTGTTCTTTATTATTTATAATGATAAATTCACCAATAAACATCATAAGAATATAATAAGAAAGGATTGTCTCGCGACAACCCTTTCATATTATGATACTGCTTTTAATCGTTGTAACAGATTTTTATCCAACGAATGTTCCGCATATTTTTTGTCGATTACCAGTTCTTTTTCATCCGAACCTGGTAGTTCGTACATTGCATCGGTTAAGATCGCTTCGCATAACGAACGCAATCCTCTGGCGCCTAATTTATACATCAGCGCTTTGTCTACAATAAAATCCAACGCATCGTCGGTAATAGAAAATTCCACGTCGTCCATTGCGAATAGTTTTTTGTATTGTTTTACCAAAGCATTTTTAGGTTCCGTCAGAATCGCACGTAAGGTTTCGCGATCCAAAGGATCCATATGCGTTAACACCGGCAAACGTCCGATAATCTCCGGAATCAATCCAAAATCTTTAATGTCTTTCGGGATGATGTATTGTAATAAGTTGCTTTTATCCACCTGATCGGAATTTTTAGACGCTGTATAACCTACCGCCTGATGGTTTAAACGTTTGGAAATGATACGCTCAATACCGTCGAAAGCACCACCTGCGATAAAAAGAATGTTTTGAGTGTTCACCTCAACAAACTTCTGATCCGGGTGTTTACGTCCTCCTTTAGGCGGTACATTTACCACTGTTCCTTCCAATAACTTTAGTAAGGCCTGTTGCACACCTTCTCCGGACACATCTCTGGTGATGGATGGGTTATCACTTTTACGGGCAATTTTATCAATCTCGTCAATAAATACAATTCCGCGTTCCGCCTTTGCCACATCATAATCGGCAGCCTGTAAAAGACGGGTTAGAATACTTTCCACATCTTCTCCCACATATCCGGCTTCGGTCAATACCGTAGCATCTACGATTGCCAAAGGCACATTCAACATTTTGGCAATGGTTTTGGCTACTAATGTCTTACCGGTACCGGTTTGTCCCACCATGATGATGTTACTTTTTTCAATTTCCACTTCATCGTCCAACTGTTTTTGCAACAAACGTTTGTAGTGGTTGTAAACGGCAACGGACAATACTTTTTTGGTTTGCTCCTGCCCGATTACATATTGATCCAGGAATGCGCGTATTTCCTTAGGTTTGCTCAATACCAAATCGGCCAGCAATCCTGAATTCTCACTCTGTTTTAATTCTTCTAAAACAATTCCGTGTGCCTGTTCAATACATCTGTCGCAAATATGCGCATTGATTCCGGCAATCAGCAGGTTTGTTTCTGGCTTTTTTCTTCCACAAAAAGAACACTCTAATACTTCTTTAGCCATTTTTATTTTCTTAAAAAGTGAAGATGCCGTGAAGCATCTTCAAAAAAATTATTGTCTGATTAATACTTCATCGATCATTCCGTATGCTTTGGCCTCGTGTGCGATCATCCAGTAATCACGGTCACTGTCATGGTGTACTTTATCCATAGGCTGTTTGGAGTGCTTCGAAATGATTTCGTATAACTCGGTTTTCAGTTTTAAGATCTCACGGGTTGTGATTTCGATATCGGAAGCCTGACCTTGCGCTCCTCCAAGCGGTTGGTGGATCATCACACGGGAATGTGGTAGTGCCGAACGTTTTCCGTCGGCTCCGGCACATAATAACACCGCACCCATAGAAGCGGCAATTCCGGTACAAATGGTAGCTACATCCGGTTTAACCAGCTGCATGGTATCGTAAATTCCCAGTCCGGCATATACGCCTCCACCCGGTGAATTGATATAAATACTGATGTCTTTGGAAGCGTCTACACTTTCCAGGAACAACAATTGCGCCTGGATAATGTTCGCTACATAATCGTCGATTCCAGTTCCCAAAAAGATAATTCTATCCATCATTAATCGGGAGAAAACATCCATAGAAGCCACGTTCATTTGTCGTTCTTCTATGATATATGGTGTCATACTACTTACGATTTTATCGTAATACATGCTATTGATACCATGGTGTCTGGTAGCATATTTTTCAAATTCTTTTCCGTAATTCATAGTAATTTTTTTGTTTAAAATTAAAAAGAGCGCCAGACAAATTTGTCTGACGCTCAAATATACTTATTTTTTAGTACAAATTATTCTCCGTACATTTCTTTAATAAAGTCTTGGTAAGAAACTTCTTTAGTTTTTGCAGAAACCTTTTCTTTGAAAACATTTAGCATCTTTTCGTTCATTACTTGTTCTGAAAGACGTTTTACTTCTTCCTGATTTGACAATACACGCGCAACGATATTTTCTACCTCAGCATCAGACGGATCCATTTGTCCGAATTGTGCCATTTGCTTTTTGATCAAGTCAGCAGTAAAGGCTTTTAAGTCTTCGAAAGTGATTTGTAAGTTGTTTTCAACGATTACTTTACTTTCGATTAATTGGTAACGCAATCCTTTTTCCGATTTTGCGTACTCTTCGTTAGCCTGCTCTTCGGTTAATGGGTTTTCTCCTACCGTCTGAATCCATTTTTTAAGGAATTCAGCTGGCAAATCAAATTTTGTATTTTCGATTAAGAACTCCGTAACATCGTTTAAGAATTTCTGATCCGCCTGCGTAGCAAATTGCTTATCCGCATCTTCTTTGATTTTCTCTTTTAATTCTTCAACCGATTTTACAATTCCTTCTCCGAATAATTTATCCAATAACTCCTGATTTAATTCTGCTTTTTCAGTAGTATTAATTTCTTCGATTGTAAAGTTTACTTCAACATCCAAACCATGAACGTCATCGTGACCTACTTTCAGGTAGTCCATCAATTTGTGATCATCATCAAATAAACCTTTAGTGCTAACGGTAACTACGTCGCCTACTTTTTTACCGATGAATTTTTTGATCGTTTTTTTATCTTTAAAGATATCCAACGTGATGTTTGTGGTATTATTGATTCCTTTTTCTTCGTTTGAGAAAGTACCTCTTACATCGTCACCTTCTTCTACTTTCTCTTTAGAGATCAATTTTCCGTATTGTTTTTGGATACGCTCCACTTGCTCATTCAACATAGCGTCGTCTACAATGATATTGAATTTTGTGATATCATTTTTAGCCGTTAAATCAACTGAAAATTCAGGAGCAAGACCTAATTCGAATTCGAATTTATAATTATCGGTATCCCAATCGAAATCTTCCGTAACTTTTGGAAGCGGATTTCCAAGGATATCTAATTTTTCTTCAACTAAATAGTTGTTTAATGAATCTTGTAACAATTTATTTACTTCATCAAGAAGAACCGCTTTACCATATTGCTTTTGAATTAAACTCATTGGTACAGCACCTTTTCTGAATCCAGGGATACTAGCATTTTTGCGATAATCTGCTAAAACTTTTTGAACCTGACCCGCATAGTCTTCTTTTGCAACTTCAACTGTTACAATCGCATTTAATGCATCAACATTGTTTCTTGTAATATTCATTATTTTATTTTTTACATACTAAAATTGGGTTGCAAAATTATATATTTTTTACAACCCAACCAAGTTTTTAACTTATTGTATCTCAATAAGCTAAAAAATATCTTTTAAAATCGTGTTTTCTACTTTAGTCTTTCACAAAAAGATTCAGTAACCACTGACAAACAGAAAGGACAACACTAAAAATTAAGGCACTCACAAACGATTTGACTTCGAAGCCGTCGATCAGGTAATCGCAGATTAAAATCATCACTGCATTGATCACCAACAGGAACAATCCCAACGTAAGCACTGTTACCGGCAATGTAAAAAACACCAGTATCGGTTTTAAAAACGTATTAAGTAACGCCAAAACCACAGCAACAATAAGCGCTGTTTTGATACTATCTACCGTAACGCCCGGTAAAAATTTAGCCAACACCACCACAAGGATGGTCGTAAGGAGGAGTCTAACAAGTAAATTCATATTATTTTGTTTCGTTTTCGTGTTATAAAAATATAAAAAAGCACTGAATAATCAGTGCTTTTTAAAGTATAATACCTTACGGTGTTTTAATTTGTAACCAAAACGGTCGCCCCCGGATAGGTTCCGGCGCTTACCAATGGTAATTTTGCATGGTAGTAGTTGTTAATTACTTTAATCACTTCATTCGCGATAACAGCATAACCTCTTGCGTTCGGGTGTACACCATCCAACGAGAACAATACGGTATTGATTGTAGCGGTACTAAAATAGTTAGCCGTATAAATCTGACCATCTTCTAAACGCAATCCACTCACCAATTGGTTCATGATTGCATTCATATCGGCTACCGCCAGGTTTTTAGCAGCTGCTTTTGCTCTGATGACATTGTTAAAATCGGTAGTCGCTGCAGCAATGGCATCTTTTTCAGATGGAATCAAGATGTGTTTGTCTTCCAATGGGAATGTAATACCATATTTATCAAGCGGAGCCGGGATTCCGGCAGGAGCTGTTCCGATAGCCGTTCTGGTTGTTAACAACACCAAATCGTTATTGGTTGTTTGTCTTGCCTGTCCGAAGATTTGTCCGTATTGCGCTGCCAATGTCGGCCCTAATGTTGGTGTAAACGCAGCGGTTAACTGAGCTGAAAGGTTGGTTAACGTCTCATCTTTAATCAACAATGGATTTTGACCCGTTGCCGAAAGCAGATTGATACGATCTCCAGCCCCAAAAGCAGTTAAAGCCTGTTTAAGCGGCCCGTATAATTGTGTATTTAGTGCCTGAATTGTTCCGGCACCTGTAGGATCCGCCGGACTTGCTAATAAAGCTGCTGTAATCGGGTTGTACGGAACGGTTGTAAAGAAAGGAATTGCTGTTACCGAAGGAATCGTAGCCACAACACCTTTAGCGCCGTTTGCCGTTAACTGATCGATAATCGCACCATACGCCGCAGAAAATACGGCAGACGGTGTTATATCGGCCGAACCGGTTCCAGAAGTAGAACCTACCCCTCCATTGGTTGCATACCCTAACACGTCATTATTTCCAATCCAGTTGGTAAAGAACGTCGGGTTTTTCGTCATCGCATCACCAATCACTGTTGAATTTGGTGTTACCGCATGACGCACAAAGTAAGGGTTTGCCATACCAGTCGCTAAATTGGCGATATTTCCGTACCCCTGTAATGTTAAATGGAATGTTTTCGCTCCCGGTACTCCCATGTTATTATAAGCCGTAGCCTGTAATGTAGATGGGCTTACATTGATCGTTGAGGTTCCTGCAATATTTTGAGGTCCACCAACTGAAGCATTAATAATCAATCGTGTTGGAAACGCATTTGCCTGTGCACTTGGGAAAGGCTGTCCGTTAATCAATAACCCACCAAGATTACCGGTATCTTCTGCGTAAGACGGTTGTGTAAATTCACCTCCACCTACAACAGCAAACTGGTGTGCCAAAATGTTCGGAAAGGAGTACTGCTGGCTCACACGCGACACAGTACCATCCATGTATCCGGAGGTCAATGAGTTTCCGATGGCTACATACGAACTAAAATCAGCATCTCCGGCCGAGTAACTCGCATTGCTCACCTCGTTTTCAAATTCCGGCTCACAGGATGCTAATCCTAACGAAGCCAAAACAGCAAAGTATATAAATTTATTTTTCATGTTAAATTCCGATAAAAAGATTAGACGATTAAGACTTAGAAGCTATAGGTTACCCCTAAACCTGGCGAAAACACCGATGATTTATACGTTCCGCCAAAACTAACATTTTGGTTCGCTCCTTCAGTATAGTGATCATAACTGTTATTCACTTCGTCGAAATGCAGGTACAGGAAGGACACATCAACTCCAAAACGTTTTCCGATCTGGTACGTTAAACCACCTGTATATCCCATAGAACTGTTTCTTGGAGTCTCCGGAGCGAAATAACCATCCTGAACCGGACTTTCGTCATGATACCATCCGGCACGGAAAGTAAATTTCTCATTCGCTTTATATTGTGCTCCTACTCTGTAGGTAGTGGCATCTTTATAATTTCTCGGATTGTTAGACGTTGGCGCACCGTTTGCAAATTCAACCACCAAAGCTTTATAGGCACTCCACATCGCTCTGTTAATATCGAATGCTACCAAAAACTTATCGGTAATCTGGTACGACAAACCTGCTGTCAACTCGGCCGGCAAAGGCAAGTCGGCATTAAATTTCGTATTGGTTAACGTTCCTTGTAAGAAAGCTGGAATATCGTGGAAAGTAGCATCTCCATCACGGGCTTCCATAACGATTTTAGAACGGTAGTTTACCCCTAAACGCATTTTATTGGTCGGGTTAAACATAAAACCTACGTTATATCCCCATCCGGAAATTCCTTTTGCATCCAAGGTTACATCCGGACGATTTCCGTTTGCATCGGTGATATTATCACCACGGAACAGGTTTCTGTTGAATTCAACCGAACCATTCACATAGATAGGTCCACCACCCACACTAAAATATTCGTTTACTTTTAAGGAGATTGTTGGCTGAACATAAAACGATTTCAAATCAATTTTATTCACTAAATGAGCCCCTTGCCAATCCTGGTTCCAGGCTACTTCACTACCATATGGTGTATACACCGCGATTCCGGCAGAAAGCCAATCGGTTATTCTGTAGGAAGCATAAATATTGAAAGGCGTTCCGGTATTACTGGTAGAAGCATTCCAATTGTACATTTCATTCTGGAATTTTGTTTTTGCTGTAAGGATATTAGCACCAACAGAGATATTAAATCGATCTTTCAAGTAGGACATTCCTGCCGGATTAAAGAACAATACCTCTGCACTATTTACAACAGCAACTCCTGTATGCCCCATTGCCAATTGCTTCTGCCCCTGAAGACTCACCCGATACCCGCCTGCAAAAGCGCTCGAAGAAGCCAGAGCTAACAATGTTAAAGATAGCAGTTTTCTCATAAGTTAAAAATGTGTTAGTTTTATTTGTTTACGTTCAAATATTGATTATATCAAATTTATAACAAAATATGGATTTTACAATTTTTTTAAGAAAAATATTATGCACTCATAATATTTATTCTTTTAAATTAACAACCTTATAATTCTAACCTTTTAAGAATAAAATTACTGCTGTAAAAAAATCGCCTGGATTTTCGGCATGCAGCCAGTGACCTGCGTTTTTAATCGTTTCAATTTTAGAAAACGGAAAATGGTGCTCAATCAATTCGGCATCTTCACTTTTGATATAACCTGAATTTTCACCTTTTAAAAAGAGTACAGGCTTATCAAAATGACCTTCATACGGCAATGACTCTCCTATTACTTCCTGATTCCTGACAAAAACATCCAGATTAAAACGAAACGCCAGTTGCCCGGGTTCTTTCCAATACAGGTTTTTCAACAGAAACTGTCGTGTTCCAAAATCCGGAATATAGGATTCCACAATTGCTTCCACCTCGCTTCTACCCGGTTTCTGAGAAAAGTCGACCGCACTCAAGCCTTTTAAGATATCCTGATGATGCGGCGCATATTGCTTCGGTCCGATGTCGGCCACAACCAACTTATTCACCAGTTCCGGATAAGTAACAGCCACTAACATTGCAACTTTCCCACCCATAGAATGCCCCAAAAGATCAATATGGGTCAGATTGTGTTGCTGACAATATTCATAGACATCATCGGCCATCAATTGATAACTGAATGCATCCGAATGAAAACTTTTCCCATGGTTACGCATGTCCAGCACATGTACTTCATACCCTTCGGCAGCAAACTGGGTTCCCAATGTTTTCCAGTTGTCCGACATACCTAAAAAACCATGAATAATAAGCAATGGCTTTCCCGAACCTTCAATTCTTGAATACAAACTCATTATTTCATCCGTTGTAAATACATATTCACTACATTCTCCAGTCCAAGGTAAATCGATTCCGAAATCAGCGCATGTCCGATCGAAACCTCCAACAATCCCGGTATATTTTCTTTAAAGAATTTGATATTATCCAGACTCAGATCATGTCCGGCATTAATTCCTAAATCCAGTTCGTTAGCCAAAGCAGCAGCAGCCGCATACGGTTCGATTCCGTTATAATTTCCCAAACCGTATTCATGTGCAAACGCTTCGGTATACAATTCAATCCGGTCGGTTCCGGTTTCTTTGGCACCGGCCACCATTTCCAATACCGGATCGACAAAAATGGAGGTTCGGATTCCGTTACGTTTAAACTCCGCAATAACCTCTTTTAAAAAATCTTTATTCCTGATGGTGTCCCATCCGGCATTTGAAGTCAGTGCATCATCCGCATCCGGAACTAATGTTACCTGAGTGGGTTTGGTTTCCAAAACCAGATCCATAAATTTCTTTACCGGATTTCCTTCAATATTATATTCGGTATGCACAACCGCAACCAAATCTCTTGCATCCTGATAACGGATATGTCTCTCATCTGGTCGGGGATGAACTGTAATTCCCTGCCCTCCAAACTTCTGAATATCTATGGCCACCTGTAACAGGTTAGGCACATTCCCTCCCCGTGAGTTGCGCAACGTCGCTATTTTATTAATATTTACCGAAAGTTTTGTCATAATCAATCTATTTTCCCACAAAAATACAAAGTATAATTAAGCGGTAATATCCTATTTTTTGATTATTTTGCATTCGATTATAAGACCCACTTACCATGACTGAAATTTCCGACTACATCATTAAGGAGATTAATCCGCTTTGCACCGACGAGAGTATCGAAACGGCACAAGACCTTTTTCTGGAATTTCCGTATAGTCATTTTCCGATAGTCGAAAATGGCATCTATATCGGATGTATCGGTGCGCACGATGTGGAATTACTGGATCACGATATGAAAATTGGTGATTTCCGGTATACCTTCGAACGCTTTTTTGTCCGAAAAGACACGATGTGGCTGGATGTTCTGGAAGTTTTTGCCAAAAACGAAACCAATCTGGTTCCGGTACTGGACAACGACAACAACTATTTGGGATATTATGAAATGGACGACATCATCCGTTTTTTTCACGAAACCCCATTCTTACGGGAAGAAGGCGGTATCCTTATCGTCGAAAAAGGTGCAGAAGAATACAGCATGAGCGAAATCAGTCAGATCGTCGAAACCAACAATGCCCGGATATTAGGGATGTTTATTTCGAAAGCCGAAATGGATCGCGTTCAGATTACGGTTAAAATAAGCCTTGGCGGTTTAAACGAAATCATTCAAACCTTCCGCCGGTATAATTATGAGATCGTTTCCGAACATCAGGAAGACGCCTATCTGAACAATCTGAAGGACCGATCGGACTACCTGGACAAATATTTAAACATTTAAAAGACACGTATGAAAATAGCTATTTACGGTTACTACTACCAGAAAAACACCGAAGAAATTATCCATAAAGTATTCGATGTTTTTAAAAACTATGAAACTGAGGTGGTTTTTGAAGCCGACTTTCATACGACACTATTGGAAAAAGGAATTATCGACAAATCGTATCCGACATTTTCCAATCATACCCAACTCGACAGTTCGGTTGCGTTTTTTATCAGCATTGGAGGCGACGGTACGATGTTGCGTGCGGCGACCTATGTTAAAAACAAAAACATCCCGATTGTAGGAATCAATGCCGGACGATTGGGTTTTTTAGCCAACGTACAACAGGATGCCATTGAACATCTGTTACCGCTATTATTCGAAGGCACGTATAAAATTTCGCAACGCTCTTTATTGAGTCTGGAGTGTTACCCGGACGAATGCAATATTTACGATCTGAATTTTGCCTTGAACGAAATCACCGTTTCCCGAAAAGACACCACATCGATGATCACCATTGAAACCTGTCTGAATGGTGAATATCTAACCTCTTACTGGGCGGATGGATTGATTATTTCCACACCAACCGGATCGACCGGCTATTCCTTAAGCTGTGGCGGTCCTGTGATCACTCCGGAAGTAAAATGCATTATCATCACGCCTATAGCGCCACACAACCTGAATGTTCGCCCATTGATTATTTCCGACGATACCGAAATCAAACTTAAGGTTTCCGGAAGAGAACCTCAGTTTCTGGTATCGCTTGATTCCGGAACCAAGGCGATTGACAATGAAACCGAAATCCATATCAAAAAAGCACCGTTCACCATAAACATGGTTGAATTTCCGGAGGAAGGCTTCCTAAAAACACTTCGCAACAAATTACTTTGGGGAGAAGACAAAAGAAATTAAACGTTTTTTTAAAAATGAAGTCATACTAGAAACGGCAATATCCCGTTTTATTGTTCTATGCCAGATCGCCTCAGTCAAAAAAAAGCTGAAAAAACGAGCAATTAAATGGTTTAGAAATCAATATTATTATATTTGCACACTATTTTAGAAAAATGAGTCGAATTCTTATTGCATTTTTACTGGTATTCACCTACACAAATTCGCACGCTCAGATTAACGAGCTGGGTATTTTTTTAGGAGGAAGCAACTATGTAGGAGATGTAGGACCAACGAGCTACATTGCTCCAAAGGACTTTGGTTTTGGAATCTTATACAAATGGAACCGAAGCAAAAGACATTCCTACAGAATTTCCTATACACAGGGAAAAATAAGCGCAAGTGATGCCGATTCAAAGGTTTCCGGAAGAAAGGACCGGGGTTACAGCTTTGAAAATTCTGTAAAAGAATTATCTTTAGCACTCGAATTCAACTTTTTTGATTTCGATTTACATGATTCCGGACCGATAACTACTCCTTATATTACCACGGGAGTGAGTTTATTCCGCTATGACGAATTGTATGTATTGAACGGCACCACGCGTACAGACGATTCCCGAAATGCTTTTGGTATTCCGATTATTGCAGGAATCAAAACAAGGCTAACGGATAGTTTTATCCTGGGATTTGAAGTAGGCGCCCGTTATACCTTTACAGACAATTTGGACGGAAGTAATCCCAAAAACGACCAGTTTAAACGATTACAATTCGGAAATCTAAACAGTAACGACTGGTATGTTTTTTCGGGAATAACCTTAACGTATACGTTTGGGCAAAACCCATGTTTTTGTGCAGAATAAATAAATGGATTTAGAAAATACAATTAATAAAGAGAACCTTCCCAAACATCTGGCCATCATTATGGATGGTAATGGTCGTTGGGCAAAACAGAAAGGGATGCTCCGTGCGTTTGGCCATGAAAACGGAACCAAATCGGTACGGACAACTGTAGAATGTTGTGCCAAACTCGGGATTTCATTTCTTACCCTTTACGCTTTTTCGACCGAAAACTGGAACCGCCCAAAGGTTGAGGTGGAAACTCTGATGAAACTTTTGGTCAAATCCCTGAAAAGCGAACTTCCGACTTTACAGAAAAACAGCATCCGTCTAAATTGTATCGGTTCGATACAGCATTTACCGGATTCGGTTCGAAAAGAACTGATGGAAGTTATTGAAAAGACACAAACCAACTCCCGAATGACGTTAACACTGGCACTGAGCTACGGTTCCCGTGAAGAAATCATTTCAGCTGTAAAAAACATCAGCGATAAAGTTAAAAATAATATAATTTCATCAGCCCATATTGATGAATCAATTATAAATCAGCATCTTTACACGCATAATTTACCCGACGTCGACCTGGTTATCAGAACAAGCGGCGAACACCGTATCAGCAACTTTTTATTATGGCAAATTGCTTATGCAGAGTTCTACTTTACTGACGTACTATGGCCTGATTTTAGAGAAAAAGATTTATATGAGGCAATCATCAGCTATCAAAAAAGAGAACGTAGATTTGGAAAAACCAGCGAACAAATTAAATAATTTACAAATGCTTCAAAAAGGAATACAACTACTTTTTGCTATTATAATTTTAGGAAACATTTCCAAATTAAATGCTCAGGAACAACCGCATACCGGACCTGAAACAGGTCGACAATACATATTAGCAGATGTAGATGTTACGGGAAAAATAAGTTATAACCAGCAAACGGTTGTAACCTTTTCCGGTTTGGAAAAAGGACAAATGATTAGTGTTCCCGGAGAGGAAATCAGTAATGCCATCAAAAAACTTTGGAAGCTTGGACTTTTCAATGACATCAACGTTTATTTCAATAAAATTCAGGGCGATAGTATTTTCCTGGAATTAAACATCCATGAATTACCGAAATTACAGGATGTAAAATTCACCGGTGTTAAAAAAGGAAAGAGCGAAGAGTTTATCAAAGACAACGACCTTAAAAAAGGAAAGGTTGTCAATGAAAATTTAATTACCACAACGCGTAATTACATTGAAAACAAATATAAAAAAGACGGTTTTTTCAACACGAAAGTAACCATCAATACCATTGCTACCGATTCGACCGAACACAATGTGAATATGGTTATCCTGGTTGACAAAGGCAAGAAGGTAAAAGTTTCAGACATCGAAATTACCGGAAACCAAATGATGTCGGCTTCCAAAATCAAAAAAGCGATGAGCAACACCAAAGTGCGTAATCCTTTTAACCCGATGCGTCTTTTCAAGACTTCAAAATACATCAAAGACAAATACAAGGAAGACTTGGTTTCCATTGTTGAAAAATATAAAGAAAAAGGGTACCGCGATGCCCGTATAACCTCCGATACGGTTACCTATAACAAAAAAGACAATACCGTAGCGATCAAATTAAACGTTGAAGAAGGAAAACGTTATTATTTTGGTGACATCCGTTTCCTTGGAAATACGGTTTATACCGATCGTGAATTACGACGACTTCTGGGTATTAACCGAGGCGATGTTTATAACGGAAAAGTATTACAGGAGCGTATTGCCAACAAAAAAAGTCCGGATGCGGAAGATATTACCAACTTATACCAAAACAACGGTTATTTGTTTTCGAATATTAACCCGGTTGAGGTACGTACGGCCAACGACACTATCGATTTCGAGATCCGAATTGTAGAAGGTCCGATTGCCTACTTCAACAATGTAACGGTTAAAGGAAATGACAAAACGAACGATTATGTAATTTATCGTGAATTGCGTACCCGTCCGGGACAGAAATGGAACAAACAGGACGTAATCCGTACCATTCGTGACTTGGGAGCGTTACAGTTTTTCGATGCGGAAGCCATCCGTCCGGAAGTAAAAAATGCCGATCCTTCTTCAGGAAGTGTTGACGTAGAATGGAGCGTAGTTGAAAAAGGTTCCAGCCAGGTAGAGTTACAAGGTGGTTACGGTGGTGGTGGATTCATCGGAACGTTGGGATTATCGTTTAATAACTTCTCGATCAAAAACATTTTTAACAAAAGTGCTTACCGCCCGTTACCAATGGGAGACGGACAAAAAATGTCGTTACGTCTTCAGGGAAGCAGCTATTTCCAAACCTATAGTATTTCCTTCCAGGAACCATGGTTAGGTGGTAAAAAACCGGTAAGTTTCTCGACATCGATTTCACACAGTAAACAATTCTTATACAACTACCAGACCCGTGATGTAACACGAAACCAAAGTTTCAACATAACAACATTATCGGTAGGATTAGCGAAACGTCTTACAATTCCGGATGATTATTTCCAATTATCCCACGTAGTGAGTTTCCAGTATTACGATTTGAACAACTACAACACCGGGTTATTTACCTTTGGTAACGGTTCGTCTAAAAACCTTACCTATACAATTGGTCTGACTCGTAACAGTAAGGGTTTCAATCCAATTTTCCCAACTTATGGTTCAGAATTTAGTATTTCTGGAAAATTTACCTTACCTTACTCGTTATTTAACGGGGTAGATTACGGTGATTTAGGAAATCAGGAGGCTTATAAATTGAAAAATAACGGTGCCGGATATCTGAACTCAAACAATATTTTTGTACCATCGGGATCCTATATTGACTCCAATGGAAATCCGGTAACGAATTTCCACGATGCTGCAGCAGATCAATCATTAGTAGATCAGAAGAAATTTAATTGGTTGGAATATTACAAAGTGAAATTTAAAGCCGACTGGTATACGACCATTTACAATAAATTAGTATTGCGTTCGTTAGGAGAGTTTGGATTCCTTGGAGCATACAATCAATCGAGAGGATTAGTACCGTTTGAACGATTCTATTTAGGAGGTGACGGATTAGCGAATTTCTCCATGGATGGTAGAGAGGTGATTCAGTTACGTGGTTATCCGAATCAATCGTTAACACCAATCATCCAGGAAGGTTCTCAAAAAGGGCAACAATCCGGAGGAACCATTTACAACAAGTTCTCCTTAGAGTTGCGTTACCCGATTACCATGAATCCATCGGCCTCCATCTACGGATTGACATTCTTAGAAGCAGGAGCCTCATTCGATTCATTCAAATCCTACAATCCATTTGATCTGAAACGTTCAGCCGGATTTGGATTACGGGTATTTATGCCGGCATTTGGATTACTGGGAATTGACTTCGGATACGGATTTGATGCCTTACCAGGACAAACTCAGAAAAATGGATGGGAGACGCACTTTATCATTGGACAACAGTTTTAATAAAGTTTGGCACGATAGTTGAAAAATAATATTTAATTCTATGAGAAAATATTTTTTATTGGCACTTGTAACATTTGTTAGTATCGCATCGAATGCGCAAGGTAGAGGAATCCGCATAGGTTATATCGATATGGAATATATTCTGGAAAAAGCACCGGAATATGCCGAAGCGAAAAACCAGTTGGAATTAAAAGCACAAGGCTGGAAACAGGAGATCGAAGCCAAAAAAAATGAAGTCAATAAATTAAAGGAAAGTCTTAAAACAGAAAAGGTTTTACTTACTAAAGAATTAATTGCCGAAAGAGAGGAAGAAATCAAATTTCTGGAAACGGAAATGTTGGATTATCAGCAAAAACGTTTTGGCCCGCAAGGGGATCTGATGACACAGAAAACCATGTTGGTAAAACCAATCCAGGATCAGGTATTTAATGCCGTTCAGGACATTGCCGAAGCCAAAAAATACGATTTTGTATTCGACAAGTCGTCCGATCTGACGATGCTTTTTGCAGCACAGCGTTTTGACATCAGTGATCAGGTATTACGAGTATTAACCCGTTCGCAGAAAAAAGAGCAGTTGAGCAAAAAACAGCAAAAAGAACTGGAAGCGCAGGAACGCAAAGAAGATATGGACAATGCCAATCCGGATCAGGTGGAACGTCAGCGAAAAATTGACGAAAGAAAAGCAGCTCGTGAAAAACTAATTGCCGATCGTAAAGCAGAACTGGAAGCCCGAAAACTGGAGCAGGAAGAAAAGAGAAAACTCCTACTTGAAGAGCGAAAAGCAAAACAAGGTGGTAACAAAACCGAAAATAAAGCGACTGATAAACCAGCCGAAAAAGCAGCAGACGGAACAGCGGTAACCACACCTGCAGCAGATCCTAAAGCCGACATCAAAGCGGCACAACAGGAGGCACGTGAAAAAGCGGCACAGGAACGTCAGCAAAAAATAGAAGAGCGTAAAAAAGCCTTAGAAGAGCGCAAACAAAAAATATTGGAAGAAAGAGAAAAGGCTAAAAAAGAGCGCGAAGAAAAATTGAAAAATAAGACAACAGAAAATAAATCAGAAAATTAAATTAAATACCTAAAACAATGAAACAGTTAAAAACTTTACTTATCGCTGCTGCACTTTTCATTGGTGCTAGTCAAACTATTTCTGCACAGGCAAAAATAGCACACATCAACGTAAGTGAACTGATGACAAGCTACCCGGACATGAAAACCGCACAGGCTCAAGTAAAAAAAATTGGTGAGACATACGATGCACAATATAAAACTATGGTTAGTGAGTATCAAACCAAATTGAAAAAATACGAGGGAGAAGCAGCTACTGTAACTGAAGCTATCAACGAAACACGTTCTAAAGAAATGCAGGATATGGGTCAGCGAATCCAACAGTACAGAGAGAATGCCGGAAAAGAATTACAACAAAAAGAATTGGATCTTGTAAAACCAATCATGGAAAAAGCAAGAACTGCAATCCAAAAAGTAGCGAAAGCAAAAGGATACCAATATGTATTAGATTCAACTGACGGAAGTGGTGTAATTTTGGCCGACGGTCCGGATTTATTAGGTGACGTTAAAAAAGAATTAGGTTTTAAATAATCCATTCTATTCATAAAAATAAAACTGCTCTTTTTCCAAGGGCAGTTTTTTTTTTATATTTGTGTAATGAGTAGTAAAAACCCCATAGGCTTATTCGACTCCGGTGTTGGAGGCATTTCCATCTGGAAAGAGGTACATCAACTCCTCCCTGATGAAAACACCATCTATTTAGCCGATAGTAAAAACGCCCCATATGGTCAGAAGACCAAAGAAGACATTATCCGTTTAAGTTGTAAAAACGTTGACTATTTAATCCAACGCGGTTGTAAAATGGTAATCGTTGCCTGTAATACCGCAACAACGAATGCGATAAAGGAACTACGTGCCCGCTATGACATTCCTTTTATTGGTATCGAACCGGCGATTAAACCGGCTGCCAATCAGACCAAGACCGAAACAATTGGCATCCTGGCCACAAAAGGAACGCTAAACAGCGAGTTATTCCACAAAACCATAGCGAACTACCAGCACCTCAATATCATTGAACAGGTGGGCTATAATCTTGTTCAGCTAATCGAAAACGGCGATCTTGAATCAGAAGAGATTAAAGAGTTGCTAAAAACCTATCTCGATCCGATGGTAGCCGCCAATATGGATTATCTGGTATTGGGTTGCACACACTACCCTTTTCTGATTCCGCAGATTAAAGAAATCATTCCGGATCATATTAAAATTATCGACTCCGGTGAAGCCGTTGCGAAACAAACCCAAAACATACTGGAACAAAACGGACTGTTAAACACATCACACGAAGCAACTGAACATTTGTTCTACACCAACTCGAAAGCGGATGTTCTCAAAAAATTATTGGGTTCTCCTTTTTCCGACAGTGTTTCCGTAATCGATTTTTAAACCGAAAATACATTATACTAAAAAGGCCATCTTTTATCTTAAGATGGCCTTTTATATTTTACTAAATCCGCGAGTGGAAAAAAGAAACAAACTTATTTTTTAAACCAACTGGAATACATTACATAATTATTCGAAATACGCTCGATTTCTCCAGCGAAATCCGAAGCATTGATATCTTTTACCTTTTTAGCCGGAATACCCGCGTAAATCACCCCGGATTCCACCACAGTGTTCTGCGTTACCACTGAACCCGCAGCAATAATCGAATTACTCTTGATCACGCAATTATCCATTACTATCGCTCCCATTCCAATGAGTACATTATCTTCAATCGTACAACCGTGTACAATTGCGTTATGTCCGATGGAAACGTTATTTCCAATTATTGTTGGATGCTTCTGATACGTACAATGGATAACCGCACCGTCCTGGATGTTTACCTTATCACCTACTTTTATATAATGCACATCACCACGCACGACAGCATTGAACCAAACACTACATGAGGCACCAAAGGACACATCACCGACAATAGTGGCATTTTCGGCCACATAACAATCCTCAGGGATTTGAGGATACTTTCCCCTAACTTCTTTTATAAGCATAACTTTCTTCTAAAAAAATGTCCCGAATAAATCGGGACAGAATTAATAATCTCTTTATAATTAGTTAACTGCAGGACAGTGACAATCGTATGGTTCACGCTTACAGAATAAGTTGATACCAAGTGTGATTTGATGGAATCCGGAGTTATCAAATTTTACATCACCCGTTAAGTGTGAATACGTATACGCAAACATAAAGTTTTTGTAATTCACCCCTACGATAGGAGTGATATATTGTAATTTCTGGTCACTCACGCTGTTATCAGCAACGAATTGAGCACCGTCAAAACTTCTTCTATAAGACAAACCTCCCCATAATTTACCGAAGTCCATATCTTTATAAACTTTCAGGTTGATATCAAAGGTTTTCTCTTTGGTTTTATCCACATACTGTAACATTACAGATGGCTCCCATGATAATCCGTTATCACTGTTACCAAATACATAACCCACACTCCATAGATATTTTCTTAAGTTATCACTTTCAATATCGGTATAGATATCGCGTTTGTTCGATACGGCATTCTTAACCGTAAAGTGCGTATAGAAATCAAGGTAGTGGTAAGACGCCCCTAAATCGATATTAAAATACGAATCTTTTTGTTTCATACCGGCAACGATTGGATCAAAATCATTTCCGAATTTGGATTCATCCAGCGTACTTTGTACCAAACCAGCACTCATACCAAATGATAACTGATTCAAATCGTTAGCACCTCTTGAAAAACGGATATGGTGCGCATAAGTAATCTTACCTCCCATTTGTGAATGATACCCGTTTTTATCATTAAAAGCAATAATACCGATACCGGATTGCTCCCCAACACTGGTATTAAAACTCAAAGTCTGCAAGGCAGGCGCATCATCTTGTCCAAACCATTGCTGTCTGGCTGTTAACCGGATCTTTCCACAATTTGCTGCTCCAGCCATTGACGGGTGGATCAGATAATAGTTATCCGATAAATAATCAGAATAAACTGCAATCCCTTCCTGTGCGAAAGACATCTGGGATAAAAATAATGCTAAAACTAAATAACGTTTTTTAAAAATATTCATTTGGGTTATCTTTTTAATGAGAAATGCGCTTTAAACTCTTTAATATCTCCATTCTCCGTATAGGTCACTGTGAACCAGTAATCCGTCGATGGCAGCTGTTGACCGTTCATCGTTCCGTCCCATCCGCTTGAGCGCGATGGTTTGATCTGTTTCAATAGTTTTCCGTATCGGTCAAATATATAAATTTTTG
>NZ_SSNZ01000013.1 GCF_004801375.1 Flavobacterium supellecticarium | reverse complement strand
ACGCCGGGTTGATGACATTCATATTATACATGTATTGTGTATAATGTGGGTCTTGTTGTGCTGAGGCCTCTTTTAATCCGATCAGGGCTAAAAAGGCGGTCAAATATATTTTCTTCATTGGTATACTGTTTGTAGATAAAGTCCCTGCCCGATCACTCAGGCAGGTCTTTATATAATGTTACTGCTTATTTCTCTCTACTGATATAAACCCATCCGGTTTTAGTATCGCCTCCTTTTAACTCGATAACATAGAAATACGTGCCATCAGGTAACTCGCTTCCGCCTTTGGACTGACCAAACCACTGGTTGGTATAGCCCGTTCCGAAAGTATATACCTCAGCACCATAACGGTTGAAGATACCTAGTTTTTCTACATTAAATCCGGTTAAATCGAACGTGTCGTTTAATCCGTCATTGTTTGGCGAAATACCTTTCTGGATCTGACAGTATACTTGTTCAACGGTATATGGTAGTTCTAAAGAACATCCGGCACTACTGGTTACTTTCACTTTGAATATAGCCGGTAGATTTGGTGTATTCGAGCTAAAATATTCCGATACGTTAAATGTCGGACTGTCGTTTCCTACTGTCGTTCCATTGTTATTCGTCCATTGGAAATGGGCATTGCTTAGGTCAAGATTGCTATCCGAAGTTTGTACGGTCAATACAAATTGATTGGCAACACAGTCTCCGAAAATGGTAAACGCGAACGGCTCCTGTACGGTTACGGTTAATGTAGTCGTTTTAGCACATTGTCCGGCATTCGGTGTAAAGGTATAGGTTCCTGTTGCGGTATTGCTTACAGTAGCAGGTGACCAGGTTCCGGTGTATCCATCGAGCGATGTCGTTGGTAATACCGGTGCGACACTACCTGAACAGATCGGCGCTACAGCTGTAAAGCTTGGTTCCGGTGAAGGAATAACCGTGATGGTCATGGTTACCGGACTACCACACTGACCTGTTGTTGGGGTAAAGGTGTAGGTTCCGGTAGCGGTATTACTCACCGTTGCCGGTGACCAGGTTCCGGCTACGCCTTCGATAGATGTTGTTGGTAAGCCTGGTGCGGTACTGCCTTCGCAAATTGGCGCAATCTGGTTAAAGCTTGGTTGAACACCCGGATTAACAGTAACATTTACCGTTGCTGTTGCGCTACATCCGTTGTGGTTGATGGTTACCGTATAAGCACCCGATTGTGATACCGTGATCGTTCCGGTTGTATCCGGTAGTGGACCGTTAGTATCATGTGTCCAGGAATAGACTACGTCAGCAGGATTGTAATTGGTCGGTGTTACTACAATCTGACCACTTTGACCGGAACATAATGTTAAATCCGGAGTAATCGTAAACTGAGGTGTAAGATCCTGAACAATAAGGTTAAATGTTACAATCGTATGACATCCGGTAGTGTTGTTTTCTACCCGAACATAGATCGTCTCCTGATATTGTGTCGTGTTAGTATATGTTGTTGGAACTGTAATTGGGTTAACATCTCCGTCGGCATCGACCTGCGAATTATGGAAGGTAAGGGTATAATCCGCCGGATTCAGAGTACCTAAGATCGCACTATTATTTGTGGTAAGATCGAATGTCGCAAATCCGGAAGCATCACATACGGTCATGTTAGCTGGTGTATTCGCTGCGATTTGATCATAAAATTCTACAGACAGTGTATCCGATTGCGAACAGGTGGTTCCGTTGTATAAGGCACTAACTGTATAATCGCCTGTTTGTGTCACGGTTAATGATGGTCCGGTAGCACCTGGAATTACACCACCTGCCGCAGTCGACCATGTGAATGTGAAATCGGCAGGGTTTAATCCGGTGTCAATAGTATAGCTGTCGCCATAACAAACCGCCGTTCCGTCGGCAATTAGTAAGTCATCTCCCAGATCGACCGTACCAATGTTAAAACTTCCTGCTTTTAAGAATACGGCAGAGTCGAATTGGGTATCATTTCTATCGGCAATAACCAATTTAATATGATAGGTCGTATTTGGCGTTACAGCAGATTGTGCTGTCATTACTTTCGTCTGACCGTTAAAGTTGATGGAAGCATCTTCTTCATTCGGTTCGCCGTTATAAATGTCAAAATATTGTGCGTTTATAGACGGACAGCCCGGATTATAAGCATTGTCTCTAATTCGCGTTACCGAAATCGGATCGCTTGTTCCCGGTACTAAAGCCAGGTTCGTAGTGGTTCCGTTGGAATCGGTTAGGAAAAACGCAAAAGCATCCGAGAAATCACATTGATATGTTCCATATTCTTCTGACGCAAACAGGAAGTCGAAACTTAACTGGTTGGTAATCGGAACGAAATCAAATTCCAGAACAGTCGCATTACGATAAATGGTTAAATCCGGATCAAATCCAAGATTCTGGATGTAATTGAATAATTGTGTATCGCCCGGCCATGAATTGGTACCATCGCTTAGGTTAGAGGTATTTGGACCTTTAGCTTTTAAAGCATCTCCTGTCGATAGTATGATTCCACTTTCTAATGGGAAATTGGATCCGTTACGGGTAAAGTAAGCGATACCATTCGGGTTTCCGAAGTTTGTTCCGGTAGACCAGGTAATGTTGCTGATCTGCGCACAGGTAGAGCCGATCAATACATCCTGTACCAGTTGCGGAACCGTATACTGTGTATTGTTGGTTGCAATTGGTGGTGGTGGTGTCGCAACACATAAGTCAAAAGTACTGGTCTGACCCGGTGTGGAAGTATAAGTGTACACACGGATATAATAGGTCTGACCCACCACTAAGTTTTCTGCAATACTCGTTTCCGGATCGCTACAGTACAATTGTGTTAAGTTGCCACAAGTACCGGAATATACCGCATGGTATAAATCGCCGGTGCTCCCGCTTAGATTTAAAAGCTTGATGGAATGACGGGTGTTGGTAGCGGTAAATTGGTACCATACATCGTCATCGGCCGTTCCACCACAAGCGTTTGGTTGTGTCGAAGCTGTTGCACCAACTACAGTACCCGGGGTGGTTAGAGTACATACTTGTGTGTCGTTTACTGGTGCCTGAGTAGCAGCACTACATTCGTCATTAACCGGTTTGGTTGTGAATTTTTTACGGAAGGACCAGTTACTCTTATCTGTCGGACTACAAATAGCTCGGACAAATACGTCATAGGATGTTGACGGTGTTAATGTGCCTTCCGGAATGGTATATGGTTTTACCGAAGTAGTAATTACACCCGGTGGATTCGCTCCCGGTGCCGGATCTCCGGACGGAATAACTACAATCTCCCATTGGGTTGCACTTCCTATTTCAGTCCAGTCGATCATGGCACCAGTCTGAGTGATGTTGCTTATCGTTACAGCTGTCGGTCTTGGACAGGTTGGTACCGGACCACAGGTAACGGTTGCATCCCAACCCGAAGCGGTTACAATTCCGTCTGATTCGAATACAAATGTGATACACCCACCCGGAACAGAAGATTCGAATGGTCCCGGAAGGTTACCGTTTAAGTTTCCTGTAAAAGTACCTATTGGTGTTCCGGTTGCGCTGCTGCCATCATAAACGGTAAGAAAGTCGAATTGATTTTCAATGTTGAATTCATTAAACTCAATAGTTACAATATCGCCTGGATTTGCCGGGCAAATTGTAGTAGTGATATTCGAGTTGTTACTGTAGTTGCCAGTTGCACCGCCGCTATCATAAAAATGATCCCCGGCACAATAATCCGGTAAGGTTCTTTTTGTTGCAGGTCCGGTCCAGTAACTGGAATCGGTAGGGCTACAAACAGCTCTTACATAAATATCATAGTTGGTATCCGATGATAACGAACCAATCACATGGTTAGGATTGGTTGTTACGGTTATAATACCGGATGTTGGAGGCGTTGTGTTTGGAGAAGGAGAACCTGCCGGAAGGGCGATCACTTCCCATGTTGTAGCAGTTCCGGCTTCTGTCCATGCAGCCTGAATGGAGTTGGCAGTAGCTCCTGAAGCTGTTAATGCTGTAGGCTGCGGACACGTTGGGGGTACACAGTCGGTTGGACCGGTAAATAATAACGAATCCTGAGATCCTGTTCCCGGAGGTTTGGTATAGGCCGTTACGCCAAAAGGAGTAATCACGGTAAGACCTACTTCGGTCGGATAGCTACCATCCGGATTCCAGTAAACCTCATAAGGAATTCCGGAACACAAAGGTACCTGTACGGTAATCGGATTGGTTCCGTCTGTTGCAGTCGGTCCGGTTAATGTCGCAATGATAACACCATTTTGGCGGATATCGATCGTATTGCCATTCCATCCGTCGCCATAACTGTCGGTCATTACAAATGAGAAGTTACAGGCGTTGTTACATAACGGTAATTGGAATAGTTTTGGTCCCGACCATTGGCTATACGAACCATCCGGACATTTTGCCCGCACATAATATTCGTAATTGGATCCGGCTGTTAAAGCAGCACCGGCAAAAGTTGTAGTCGCGTTAAACGGTAAAACCGTTACGGTTGTTCCGGCTCCGGCTGGAATGCCCGATCCCGATGTCTGTACTACAACCTGCCATTCGGTAGCACCGCTTGGGTTACCCCAGGTTAAATCGGCTGAGGTCATGTTTAAGGTGCCTACTGCCAATGCTGTTGGTGGCGGACAGTTTACTTGTTGGATAACCAACGTATACGCTGTTGTTTGCGGTGATGCATTTGTGGAAATTAGGAAATAGTAGGTTGTACCTGCCGTTACCGGGAAGTTGGGTATATTCCGGATATTGGAATTCGAGTTTCCTACACCTGCCAAACAGCTGGTGCCAATATTGGCACAGTTATCATACACGAAAATACCCGAATAGGTAGCTGTTGGTGTCATAGAGATATCGATCATACCGGTGAATGTTGCGGTATAGGCATAAACTACATCATTACCGGTCAGGTAGTTGCCGGTTGCGCCACAGCCTGTAGCACCCTGGTTTCCTGATATATGATTTCCGTAATTTGCCGTATCGTCTGTAGTTGAATACGGTAAAGAGTTGATCATTATTGGTGCGGCACAAGTTTGTCCTAAGGATACAGTCGTAAAATAGAACGGTCCGACCCAGTTACTTGGGATACCGCCGGTACAGATAGAGCGCACTTTATATTGGTATACTGTTCCAGGTGCTATAGGTGTACCTGTTGAAGTGGTAGTAGCGGTATAAGGATTCGAGTTAATCACTTGTCCTACGCCTGTTAAAGGATCTGCAGAAGGGATTAATTCGATTTCCCATTGGGTAGAGCCACTTGGGTTATCCCACGAAAGCTGTGCCGAATTGGTCGTTATTGTACCGGCAACACCATTTGCAGGGTCCAGACATTGTTGTACCAGATTGATATCGTCAATCAGAAAACGATCCCCATCTGCAGAGGCACCGTTTTGGGTGTGCACTCTTACAAAGGCAATGTATATCTGCTGGTTGGCCGGAACCAGGTTGTTGAAGTTTACTACTTGTTCTACATAAGTACCCGGTGTCGGCGATATAGCCGTTTCCGATAATTCGATAATTTGTGTTGTAAATGTAGATAGGTCCGTTTGAGAAGTTGTAGAAACCCGGATCTGTAGTTTGGATCCCTGATCGCCGGCGCGACCATGTTGTGCATAAAAACGTAATTGTCCATTAGCAGGGGCGGTAACTAATGGTGAAATCAGCCAGTCTTCTTCGGTATTGCTGTTACCGATGTTGACCCGTTCAACCATGGCTGCATAGTTCCCGGTGTGTGGTGGTGAAGTTGTGGAGTTCAAGGGAGTTCGAATCCACAAGTTGGCGTTGGCAGGTCCCATTCCTATGCCGTTATGAGATATAACCCAGGTTCCTCCGGGGCCTGTTGGTGGGAAAGCAGTGCCTTCAAATCCTTCAGGAAATACTTGGGAGAAACCCACAAAACTCAATAATGACATAAAAATTAGTAGTGTAATTTTTTTCATAATTTAATTTATTGTGAATTTTGGTATTAATATTTTTTAAATGTAAAGTAAATTTGATTAAAAAATTATGCTAATGTTAAAAATAACAAAATATTGTTTTTTATATATGTTTTGTTACAAAAAATTTAAAGTGTTGTTTTTTTAGTCTTTTCAGTCGATTTTGATCAATATGTTTGTGAATGCCTGTTTTTTCAAGGGGTGGCGTTTTATTTGTGTTGCGTGATAAATGTTGGAAAAACGATATGGTTTTGTGTTTTTATAAAATCCCGATAGGGAAGCAGATTCAATACACCAAGCCAAACAAATGATTGACCAAGTCTTAAAAAAAAGAAAAGTGGGAGGGCGTAATTTAGTCGCTGTACAATAAAAAGATTCATTATGTTATACCGCTACTTTTTGCTTTTCGCCTTTTTTATGCTACCCACAATTGTCAAATCACAACCGGGATGGCGGGATTTTACAACACGCTATTATTATATGATTTTAGATCGGGAAGGCAATGAAATTTCCTTTGTGAAAAATAAAGCCTATAGTATCATCATCGACAGCGTGCAATATCGGTCGCCAGCTATTCCAAACGATTCCCTTCGGCCGGTTAAACGCTATCAACGGGAGGGATTTGATAATTATATCCGGATTAATGACTTTTCACTTCGGATTCCTCAGGGGAAATACAACAGTTATGTTCCTCTGGAAATTAAAATCATCCACCAAAAGGACACGATGTACCTCAACCAAACGACCGGAATAGGAAGCGGGTTTTCGGAACGATTGCGGATTAATGGACAAAAAGATAGCGAAGACACAAAGCCGGCTTCGGATTATAGCTTACGGTTTATTGGCGGGCGCTATTATTTTCCGAACTGGGCGAAAACGGTATGGGACAACAAACCGGAGCCTACAGGAGAAGTGGCATTTGTGAATCTTGATCAACGTCATTTTCGTATTCCTAAAGCATTGTATGATTCGCTGGCATTACGGAAAATAGACTATAGAACCCGCGATCAGCTAACGAAGCGCGCCGACGATTATGTGGTGCAAAATTTTAAACGGGGTTGTTTTTTACTTAATAAACGGATTGAACCGACGAAATTTTATAATCCGGCTTTGCCTTTTAAAGAACCCTATTGGGACGATGCACTTAATCCGACAAAAAATAAGGATGTTTTTTTCGGAAGGGTACGCTATAGCAAAGATTCGCTCAATGAAAGTAATTGGAAATATGTGTTTTCACTTTATGACAAACGGGAGAATTCCATTCGGCATTGGTTTCCGGTAAACGACATACACTCGTTTAGTAGTGGTTATTTGTATAAAAATCCATTCAATGGGGTTGTTTACCAGGAAGTGTGGCGTGTGGATAAGCAACAGATGGCGCAAAAAGGCTATATTCCACCTAAACGACACCTGTACCAATCGGATGACGAAGGACAAACATGGAAAGAAAGCCTTGAAATGACCCAAACTTTTACGAAACACGATCTGGAGCATATTGAATTTCTGGATTCCGATTTTGCGGTTGGTTACGGGCGAAAAGACGTACAACATAAAACAAGAAAATACACGATTAAACAAGTAACCTACTATCTTTTAAAAAATGGAAAAGCTGTCGACTCCATACAAATGGCAAACGATTTTTATGAGACTGTTAATTATCTGGAACGCCATAATCACAGTTGGTTTGCGGTGAATGACGCCATGGTGTTAGGAATCTGGAATTATAATTTTAACGGAGCGGTCGAAAAAAACTTCTTTCAGATTATACTTTTTAAAAATCAGAATGGCTGGCAATTTAAGGCCGAAGAAAAACAATATGTCCGTCCGGCAGTACTCGGTTGTATCAAAAGAAACTATAATACGTATACTGAATATCGCAATTTTAATTTGATCAATAAAAAAGAACTGAGGTTTAAAAATAATTCGGGAAGCTTGCGTTTACAAAATCAAGTTGCCGATCATCCGTGGAATTCCGGGGTGGTTGTTCTCGAAAAAGACGATCATATTTACCTGTTGGATAACAGCAATGGCTTTACTTATTTTTCCTTCGATCGTGGCAGGTCATGGTATATCTATCCGAAACCACTGGAACAGCGTTCGGATTATCAGTTTTTGGAAATTGATGATCAGGGTATAATTTCGTTTTTTAATCCTTCGAAACTCTATAAAGCATTTTACCAATTTATACCTGAATCATAAGTGTTGCTTTAGAGAAAGTAGCGAAATGATGCCCACAAAGGTCAGAATATCGTTTGAAACCTTTGTGGGTTGTCGGGTTCTATAATAAACAATTACCAATTGACATAGGTGAACTGGGTTTGCCAGGGGAGCCGTATCATACTGATTCCCCAGGATAGTTTGTCCATTAAAATATCCTGTGTTTTGCGTTCGACTATAAGTGTCTGACTGTCTACGGTTAATTTTCCGGGACGCTGAAAAAATTCGTGTTGTAACAATCCTACCGATGCCGTTTTCATAGCACTCCAGTTTTGTTGTACGGCTCCGATTACTTTTGCTGCTTCGGTTTTCTGTTTCCGTGTAAGTTTAATATGCCGGTTAATACTTTGGTGTAGTGGAAAATTACACAAATATTTTTCGAAAAGCATCGCACTTTCGGATTGGTTGGTTTTTCCGGTAGCAATATAATGTAACAGATGAATACCGGTTTCCGGATCGGTAAGTGTATTTGTTTTGGGATCCATCAGATTGCAATGTTTAAAAAGATTGGCAATAAAAGGATGAATCAGCACAAGTCCTGCATTTTGTATCTGAAGGTCATTCAATACCTCATCGGTTATCGGAGTTTTCTGCTGTGTTGTTTGGAATAACTCAGGAGTGATTTTATTTTGATCCGTTTTTTGGAATTCTTCTTTATCCGGATGCTTCTGGTCGCTTTCGGATGTCTTTTCGGATGTCTTTTCGGATGTTTTGTTTTTTGTCTCGTTTTTTGTCTCGCTGTTTGTCTCGCTGTTTGTCTTGTTCTTTGTCTTGTTCTTTGTCTCGCGGAATGTACTATAGGGAACACGCTGTTCGATAAAAGGAAAAATAGCTTTTATTTCATTCCAGATCTGTTCTTCGGTTTCCGGATTTTTTGCTGCTTTTAAGAGCGGTATTGTTTTTGTAATCTGTTGAATTATAGTTGTTTCTGGGTTTTGAAGCTTGTTCGATACGAGTGTGGATATGGTTTGTAAAATTAAAGACCATAGCACTTTTCGATCGGCAAAAGACGATCCGGAAAGTTGTTTTATAACAGCACTTTTAAGTGCGATTTTTAAACCTTTAGATTGTATTACGGCCAAACAGATTTGTGCGATCTGGGCATCGGTGAACTGATTGATAATACGTTCCTGTACTTTTGGTTTTTGGATACTGAATACAATTTTGGCTACAAAAGCTTTTTCGGAAATGATTTTTCTAAACGGAATGGATTCAAAAATAGCAGCCGATGTTTCATTGGTATCCCACCAGGGCATAGTACCAGTTTCTATAAAATGAATAAAGGTTTTTAACAATTTTTCGGTTTCTCCCAGAAAATGGACTCCGGGATTTTCGGAAGTCCCATAATTCGGATTCCAATCATAATTTGAGTCGTAGCCATGATCAGAACCATAATTCGGATTTTCGTTATGATTTTGTCCGTAGCGCGGATTTTGACCATGATTCGGATTTTGACTATTACGTGAGTTTTGACTACGACCTTGGTTCTGATGTAGCTCCTGATTCTGGTTTTGATTACGACTTTGGCTCTGGTTCTGATTTTGCCCGCCATTTGGATTTTGCCCATTAGGCTGACCTTGATCATAGTTCGGGATCGGGTTTTGCCCGTGATTTTGGTTGTGATTTTGGTTGTGATTTTGGTTGTGATTTTGTCTTTGGTTACGGTTTTGTCCGTTATTCAGACGTTGTTCATCATTCCAACTTGGTTCGTAATCTTGATTTTGTCCTACAACCTGATTTTGTCCATTGTTTTCATGTTGCCTTTGGTTGTACTGTTGATCTTGGCTGTGTTTTGGGTTATAATACTGATTTAGGTTTAGATGTCGTCGCTGACTTAGATACGGATTCAGATGCTGACCCGATCCGTTTTTTATTATTTCTGCAAGTTCCTTTCTGAACGCTGTTATAACGTCGTTTTTTAATGTGGTGTTTAATGTTGTATTTGATGATGATTCACAATGATTGATGTCGACAACCAACTGTGCAATCTGTAAAGTGTGAGCCGGTATTTTGGCCTGTACAGTGTTAAGGTGTTTTTCAAGTTTAGGGAAAACATCCATAGCTAAAAAGCTACTGATATCATCTTTGATTGCATACGCCTTTTTCCTGTTGTTAACCGAAACTTCAATGACAACTTTATGTATAATATGGGTGTGTTCCACTGTGCAATTATTTTATAAGTCAGCTACTTCTAAATTATTCGAATTCTCCGCCCCAAAAACCAGCCGGGCAGCTACTATATTTTGACTTTTGCTTGGCACTTAGCCTGCAACCACAACCTCTTATATAGCCTTCTCTTGGCATTTTTGAAACTTCTAATGTCAATGGATCGATCCATCGTTGCGTATCGCAGCTGTTGCCGTTTTTTAAAGGGCAGGCATTACAGATGGTTTCCCTTTTTGCAAAAATGTGTTCGTCGCTTTCATTTGTGAATCCGATTTTAGAACGAAACTCATTAAAATGACCATCCGCAATCTCATTGCGTTTTTGGAAAAGATTTTTAAAATTCATCGGGTTTAGTATTAAAATTATACCGCCAAAATTATTAGAAGTGATCGCATCAGGCTAGTTATTAGTCGTCTGGATTCTGTCTTTGCAGTAGATCGTAATTTGAAAAAAAAGATGAAATATGACGCAACCCTTTGCAAAATATGGGGATACAGGAAGAAACGATAACCATCAGTTTTAGGGTTCTGTTTTCTGCTAAAATAAATGGATATCCGACCTTTTTTTAATGTAAGTGCGATGAGGTGCTTTTAAAATGGTTCGTTTATAGAATTTATAGGCTATTTTCTGTAGTTTCACTGTTAATATCGCCCTTTTTTTTGATGTATAAGTATGGCAAAAAGAGGTTTTTTAATTTTAGTTGGTGCGAATTGCCTCTTAATCGCTTGACTTCATGCGGGATTGCGGTCTGAAAAGAGTATGCAATTTTAGGTAAATCACCTGTTTTTAAATAGCACTATATCAGTGTGTTATAATTTATTTTTTGTTGATTTTCAAAATTGCCCGTAAAAACGACTTACTGCAAAGACAGTTTTACGGGGGCAAAATATTCGTTTTTTCGGAAGCTGTGATTGTATGTTTGCATCGTGATAATCAACAATAGAAAATTATGATTTATAAAGTATTAAAAGCATTAAGCGACAAGCTTGATCATGAACTAAATCTTCCGGATCCGGATTGCCCGGTTCAGGAGCCGGTAGATGTGGTGATTGATAGTATAGCAAAAGAAGATAATGATGCGACAGCGATTAGCAATAAGGTGGTCATTTCATTGTTGAGCGCAGAGGAAGAATCGGCATTAAAAAATACATCAAGGTATGAGCCTATTTATCCTGAAGGTTCTACGGTACCCAGAGGTTATAAGAAAAAGAATCCGACCGCTTATCTAAACCTGTATGTAATGGTTGCGGCTAACCGTGATAACTATGAAATCGCCCTTCGGAATATTTCTAAAGTGATTCAAACCTTTAATACCGAGAAGACTTTTGTTAATGAAGCGCAGGGATTCAGTATTAAATTACAACTACACCCACTTCCTTTTGATCAGTTAAGTTATGTGTGGGGATTGCTTGGAGGTAAAGTAATTCCGTCTGCTTTATACAAAATAAGCATTGTGAAAATCCAGAAAAAAGGAGAAACATATCCGGAAATAATCGAGGATATCGATATCCTAAGAAGAGAAAAAAAAATCTAAGAAAATTATTATTAACCTAAATTTTTAAAACATGTCAGAATTTAAAACTCCGGGCGTTTTTATAGAGGAAATCCCAAAGTTTCCGCCTTCTGTAGCTCAGGTAGAAACGGCAGTACCGTCATTTATCGGCTATACTGAAATAGCGGAAGACAAAAACAAACCCTTGAAAATGGTGCCGACAAAGATCAGCTCTTTGATGGACTATGAAACGTACTTTGGAAAAGCCAATAAAGAAAGTATCAAATTACAAGATACTGTAGGTGAAGGCTTGACCCTGGTAAAACCGAATGTAAAGTTCCTAATGTACTATTCTTTGCAAATGTATTTTGCAAATGGTGGTGGTCCGTGTTATATCGTGTCTGTAGGGCCTTATGGTACCGATGTAGTCAAAGATGATCTTAAGTCGGGTCTGGAAGCTTCTGCTTTACAGGAAGAATCAACAATTGTGGTGTTTCCTGATGCGGTATCATTAACCGATCAGGAAGAATTTTATGCACTTTACCAGGATGCTATCGCACAGGCCAACGATTTAAAAAACAGATTCGTGATCATGGATACTTTCCTTGGTGAATCAAAAAGTGAAGACGAGGAAACTGGTTTTAATACGGTTGAATTTCTTCGAAACAGAATCGCACGAACAATGCATGCTGCAGCGTATTTCCCGCATTTGAAGACCGTATTGAATTACCGTTTCGATGAAGACGTAGCAATCGATCATGCCGGATTGCAGCCAGCCGATGCTACAGGTGGTTTCTTCGCAGCTTCTGTGGCCGATTTGGAAGCATTAATCCTTCTTGCTACTGCCGAATTGGCCGGAGTAACAGAAGAGGAACCTGTTGATAGAGAAGCGCTTATTGATATTGTAGAAAGTGTTATTGCTATCGTAGAAGAAGTGAAGGTTACGGCTGATAGTGAAATTTCGTTAACTGCAATTCAAGGGTATTTACAAGCCTTTAAGAATGAAGATGCAAATCTTGTTATCGGGACTATTACCAGCATTATTACCACTTTAAAAGATGCAGTAAGTCTGGCACAGGACAAAAAAGGAGATGCACACGGATTAAAACTGGGTGAGTTAAAAACTACAAATTCCGTTTTATACAATCAGATTAAAAAAGTAATCGGCGAATTAAAGGTGGTATTACCGCCGTCGGCTACAATGGCTGGAGTATATGCTAAAGTTGATGGTACACAAGGGGTGTGGAAATCACCGGCGAATTTAGGACTTAACTATGTAATCGCACCAACCCAAAAAATTTCAAACAAAGAACAGGAAAGCTTAAACGTAGATACAAACGGAAAATCGATTAATGCAATCCGTACGTTCACCGGTAAAGGAAACTTGGTTTGGGGTGCCAGAACGTTCGATTCAGAAGACACAGAATGGAAATATATCTCGGTGCGTCGTCTTTTTGATATGGTTGAAAAATCAGTTCAAAATGCAATGCAGCGATTCGTTTTCGAAACCAATGACGCCAATACTTGGGTAAAAGCGAAAACCATGATCGAAAACTACCTGAACCAGTTATGGATGAGTGGTGCCTTAGCGGGACCAACTCCGGAAAAAGCCTACTACGTTATCGTTGGTAAAGAAACAACAACTGATCAGGACGTTTTGGAAGGAAGAATGAATATCGAAATCGGTATGGCAGCAGTTCGCCCTGCAGAATTTATTGTGTTGAACTTTTCACACAAATTACAAGAAGCATAAAAATTAGATAAACAATTAAATACAGCAAATTATGAATGAATATCCATTAGCGAAGTTTTCCTTCGAAGTTGATTGGGGTGGAACAAAATTAGGTTTCACGGAGGTTACCGGAATGCAGATTGAAACTGACGTTACGGAATACAGACACGGAGCCAGCCCGGACTTCAGTAAAATCAAAATGCCGGGACTTAGAAAGTTCTCCAACATCACGTTAAAACGTGGTTCTTTCAAAGGAGACAACGAGTACTTTACGTGGTTGAACACCATCAACCTGAATACAGTAGAGCGTCGTTCGGTTACGATTTCTCTTTTAGACGAAACCGGAGCACCAGCAATTACCTGGAAAGTGAAAAATGCATTCCCTGTTAAATTACAGGCCAGCGACTTAAAAGCAGATGCAAGTGAAGTAGCTATCGAAACTTTAGAGATCGCTCACGAAGGATTAACAATCGAAAACAATTAATAAATAACTTTTAAATTAAAACACATGAATTACAAAACACCAGGGGTTTACGTAGAGGAAATTGTAAAATTCCCACCATCAGTGGCGCAAGTAGAAACAGCTATTCCGGCTTTTGTTGGATATACTGAAAAAGGACCAAAAAATGACCCAACAAGAATTGCTTCCTTAATGGAGTATGAAACACTTTTTGGAGGTGCAGAATTTGAAAAAACAGCAATCACATTAGACGTACTTGATGAAGTAGCTACAGCAACGGTAACGGCAGCCAATTTAAGTAAATTTAAAATGTACTACGCATTGCAAATGTATTTTGCAAATGGCGGTGGTCCTTGTTATATCGTTGCTGTAAATCATTATAAAACAGGAACTACAGTAAATGCAGTGGATTTTGACGAGTTGGTAGACGGACTAGACCTATTGGAAAAAGAGGATGAGCCAACATTAATCGTGTTCCCGGATGCTGAAGCTTTAGGACAAATCGACGCTTGTACTTTATACGTGAATTCCTTAAATCAGGCAGAAAAAATGGGCGACCGTTTTGTGATTATGGATGTAATTGGGGATCTTGAAATTTTCAGAACTAAAGTTGAAGCAACCGGTTTAAAATATGGAGCAGCTTACCACCCAAAATTAGAAACGGTTTTGAGCTACAACTATAAAGATGAAGAAGTTGCAATTTCGACCTATAAAAAGACACTTCCAAACGGAACAACACAAACTGTAGCGGATGCACCGGAATTTCTTAGTGAATTAAAAGGAAATAACTCGGCTTTATACAACCAGGCGAAAAAAGCAATTGCTGCACAACGTGTTGTTTTAGCACCGTCATCAGCAATCGCAGGAGTTTATGCAAAAGTGGATAGCACTTCTGGAGTGTGGAAAGCACCGGCAAACATTGGTCTTAACTATGTAATTGCTCCGGTTGAGAAAATTTCACACAAACAACAGGAAAGCTTAAACGTTGACTCTAAGTATGGGAAATCAATCAATGCAATCCGTACTTTTAACGGTAAAGGTACTTTAGTTTGGGGTGCCAGAACATTAGACGGAAACAGCAACGAATGGAGATATGTATCAGTTCGTCGTTTCTTTAACATGGTTGAAGAATCTGTTAAAAACGCAACAGAACGTTTTGTATTTGATGCTAACGATGCGAAAACATGGACACGTGTAAAAGCCATGATCGAAAATTTCCTAAACCAACAATGGATGAGTGGTGCTTTAGCGGGATCAACTCCGGAACAAGCCTACTATGTGAGCGTTGGTTTAAACGAAACAATGTCGGCTCAGGATATTTTAGAAGGTAGAATGATCGTTGAAATCGGTATGGCAGCAGTTCGCCCTGCAGAATTTATCGTGTTACGCTTTTCACACAAATTACAAGAAGCATAAAAATTAGATAACAATTTAAATACAAAAAATTATGAATGAATATCCATTAGCAAAGTTTTCCTTCGAAGTTGATTGGGGTGGAACGAAATTAGGTTTCACAGAAGTTACCGGAATGCAGATTGAAACTGACGTTACGGAATACAGACACGGAGCGAGTCCGGATTTCAGTAAAATCAAAATGCCAGGACTTAGAAAATTCTCGAACATCACGTTAAAACGCGGTTCTTTCAAAGGAGATAATGAGTACTTTACTTGGTTGAACACGATCAACTTGAATACAGTAGAACGTCGTTCGGTTACGATTTCACTTTTAGACGAAACCGGAGCACCAGCTATTACCTGGAAAGTGAAAAACGCATTCCCGGTTAAATTACAGGCTAGTGACTTGAAAGCGGACGCCAGTGAAGTTGCTATCGAAACATTGGAGATTGCTCACGAAGGATTAACTATTGAAAATAACTAGTCATGGCAGGCTTATATCCTCCAACAAGCTTTTCGTTTACAGTTAGCGGAGTAGCATCAGAGGGTATTGACTCCAGATTTCAATCTGTATCTGGATTATCTACAGAAATTGGAACTGAAGAGTATGCAGAAGGAGGCGAGAACCGATTTGTTCATCAACTTCCACTGCGTCCAAAATATCCTAATTTGGTTTTAAAGCGTGGGCTTGTAGAAGACTCCGGATTGATTGAATGGTGTAGAGCTGCCATGGAACGATTCGAGTTCGCACCCAGAGATTTAGTCATTACACTTTCAGGTGGAACGGATTCAACAGCACCATCTATGTCTTGGAATGTTGTGGGGGCCTATCCGGTAAAATGGGATGTGTCCGAATTTAACGCCGAAGAAAGTAAACTGGCTATTGAAACGATAGAACTCAAATACAGATATTACACAATACCTTAAGCAAGCGGCCTAAGCTTGTAATTTGAATAGCAAAACTAAACACATAAAGTGTATTAGTTAAAGGTAAAATCTTAACTAAATCTTTTTTAAAAAAAGGCGACAGTTTGATTGTTGAAATCAACCTGAATGGACGCTTTATGTGTTTGGTTTTTTAATAAATAGCGCTTTAAAGTGCTTATTGTCAGTATTTAAAGCGTTTACTAATCCATTAAAAGCAAACGAAATGCCAATAGAAATAAAAGAACTACATATTAAGATAAATGTGGACGAAAATGCATCCGGTACAACTGCCGATTCGGCAGATATGGAAGGAATCATGCGGGCAATCAGCGAAAGCGTAGAACAAATAGTAACTATTGAACAACGTAAAAAAGAAAGATAATGGGAGGATCAATTCAAAAATTAACTATTGGAACCTATAAAGATTCAAACTATGAAACCCGAATCTTAATGGGCGCTTTTAAAGCTTTTATCAATCCTGCTGGTTTTTCCATGACCTATAAATCAAATTTTGCAAAAGATCAGGCAATGGGTAGTTCGAAAGCGGATTTGAAATACGCCAATTCGGTTCCGTCGGATTTACAATTAGATTTTCTTTTTGATGGAACAGGTGTGTCGGAATCAAATGCCCTTAATAAAGCACTTAGCAGTGCGGCGCAAAAAGCCGGACAGGGATCGGCATTCGCAGCCGCCGCAGTGGCAAAACAAATAAAAGATTTTTATAAGGCTACAGGACAACTTGAAGGACGAATTCATAAACCCTATAATGTGATCATCAACTGGGGTGATTTTGAATTTATGGGATTTCTGTCGGAGTTTACCATCGAATATAAATTATTCAATAATGAAGGAAGACCGTTACGAGCCATCGGAAAAGCAAAATTCACAGAATCCATTAGCCCGGAACTCGCAGCAAAAACAGATAAAATGAGCTCGCCCGATCTTACCCATAAACGAACGGTAGTAGACGGTGATACATTGCCTTTGATGACCGAAAGAATTTATGGAGACTCGAAATACTATCTGGAAGTTGCCAAAGTTAACGGTATCATCAATTTCAGACAATTAATTCCTGGACAAGAATTATTCTTTCCACCTATAGCAAAAATATAATAAGATGAATAATAGCGGCTACATACAAACAGCAAAAACTCCCGACCTGGTAACCTTTAAAGTGATGTCAGGAGGCACAGAACTGCCCGTTCAATACGGCGTAAAAAGTATTGTGGTAGAAAAAGAAGTGAACAGGATTCCACATGCCCGCATTGTTATTTTAGATGGAAGTGCTCCGGATCAGGACTTTAAACTAAGTGGTGAAAATCTGTTGATTCCGGGAAAGGAAATTGAAATTACGGTAGGATACCATTCCAAAGAGGAGACCATTTTTAAAGGGGTTGTGGTCAAACATAACTTAAAAGTTAAAAACGGATCGACGTTCCTGATTGTGGAGTGTAAAGACAAAGCCGTGAAGATGACTCTGGGGCGAAAAAGCAAGTATTTCTACGAAAGTAAAGACAGCGATATTATTGAAGAATTGATCGGAAATAGTGGCGCAACCGCAGATGTCGAAACGACTGCAAAAACGCATAAGGAATTGGTTCAATACCGTGCTTCCGATTGGGATTTTATGGTAACCCGTGCACAGGCCAATGGAAAGCTTTGTTTTGTGGACGACGGTACCATTAAAGTAGCCAAACCAAAAGTGAGTGGCGAAGCAGTAGAAACCGTAGCCTTTGGTTCTTCTGTTCATGAGTTTGACGGCGAAATCGACGCCAGAGATCAGTTTAGTACAATCACCGCTTCTTCGTGGAGTTATACCGATCAGGAAATCGTAGAAGCTGAAGCGCAGGATCCTGGAATTACACTCAATGGTGATCTTTCACCAAGTGATCTGGCTGCTGTTTTCGGAATCGAAGACCTGCAATTGCGACACGGAGGTAAGATAACTCAGGAAGAACTACAAGACTGGAGCGATGCCAAAGCTACTTTTCAGCAACTGGCAAAATCACGCGGAACCGTAACATTTCAAGGGATTCCGAAAGTAAAACCAGGGGTTTTATTAAAATTAGAAGGCTTAGGAAAACGATTCAACGGTACCATTTATGTCACCGGTGTACGCCATGAAGTTACAGAAGGAAACTGGTTGGCAACAGCACAATTTGGATTAACACCAACATGGTTTTCAGAAACGTATGATGTGAGCGAAATGCCGGGATCCGGGATTATGCCAGCCATTAGCGGATTACATGTTGGCGTAGTGTCACAATTGGAATCGGATCCGGATGGAGATGACCGAATTCTGGTGCAAATACCGATTATTAACAATGAAGAAGAAGGAATCTGGTGTCGTGTAGCAACACTTGATGCCGGGGAAAACAGAGGCTCTTTTTTCAGACCGGAAATTGGCGATGAGGTTATTATTGGTTTTATAAATGACGATCCGAACGATGCCGTAGTCCTGGGAATGTTGCACAGTAGTGCCAAACCGGCACCGATAACAGCCACCGATGACAATCATGAAAAAGGATTTGTGACCCGAAGTGAAATGAAAATGATTTTCAATGATGACAAAATTTCCTATACACTCGAGACACCGGCTGGTAAGAAAGTGATTTTAGACGAAGATGCCGATATTATAAAAATTGAAGATGAACATTCGAACGTACTGACTTTTAAAAGTGATGGTATTACGATGGAAAGTGCAGGAGATATTAAAATTAAAGCCTCCGGAGATGTAAGTATCGAAGGAACCAATGTAAAACTGAAAGCCAGCGCACAGTTTAAAGCCGAAGGAAGTTCCGGTTCGGAAGTATCCTCAGGAGCAGTAACCGTAGTCAAAGGATCGCAGGTAAAAATCAACTAAAAAACGATAAGGATCGCGATGACGAAAAAAGAATGCAAAGGAAGCGGGCCTTACGATCTGAAAAAATTATAAATAACAATATATGAAACCAGCAGCACGAATCACAGATATGCATACCTGCCCGATGGTCACTGGAAATGTACCTCATGTAGGCGGACCTATATTGCCGGCCGGCGAACCGACCGTATTAATTGGCGGAATGCCCGCAGCAAGAGTAGGCGACAAAGCAATCTGTAGTGGTCCACCCGATACGATAGCGGCCGGATCATCGACCGTTTTAATAGGCGGGAAACCGGCAGCACGACAAGGCGATACCACTGCACATGGAGGTGTCATATCGGCGGGCATGCCCACCGTATTAATTGGTGGATAGTGCTGTATTATGATATTTAAACGCAGTAATGGCTACCCGTATTCGGCCAGGCCTGAAAACTGAACCAGCTATAACCACACCCAAGTAGACTAAGGCATCATATTACCGATAAACGAGTACAATAAAAAAATATATAAAGAACAGTATGAAAATAAATACAGATTTTTTAGGAATAGGTTGGAGTTTTCCGCCTGAGTTTAATAAAGCAGAAGGAGGCGTGACGATGACTACTGATGTTGAAGATATCAATAACAGTTTACTAATCCTTTTGTCTACGCGACCAGGAGAACGGGTCATGTTTCCAAACTATGGTTGTGATTTACAGGAAATGCTTTTTAAGCCCCTGGAACTAACACTAATCACACAAATGAAAGGGATTATTGAACGCGCCATTTTGTACCATGAACCCCGAATCAATATTATCAGTATTGAAATTGATACTACAGAAGAACTGGAAGGACAGGTGTTGATACATATCGATTATGAAGTAAGAAATACCAATACGAGAAGCAATGTTGTTTTTCCTTTCTATAAAGGAGAAGCTACAGCAATCTAAACGACTTGTAATGACTGTAACCCCATTCGATTTTGCTAGAATAGTTTACATCAAGTAGTGCATCTGACCATAGAAAATTAAATATAAACAAATGAAAAAAATAGATACATTTTCGCATTATCGTGACGGAAAATCACAAATGCAACGCTTTTTAACAGAACTTGATCCCAGTAATCTTGAATTGCACGATTTCGATTTGTTTGATTGGCTACTCTTTGCTAACAATTTTGCCACTCATGTAAATTATTTTGATAAAAATGATGCAACAACACCTAACGGAACCTGGGAAGGCTTTTTTTTAGGTGCCGATGATTATTCCATTCCGCGTAGGGAAAGTGTTGCTTACAAAAGCCTGAAAAAAGAGGTTACAGAACTTGTCGCTCAATTTGAGAAAGATGGAAGTCTTACGCCTCACATGACGTTATTTATCTGCTTTATTAAGTTGATGGATTTTTCGAAAAAGGCATTTAATAATCTTACCAAAAGACATTTGGATTTCTATTACAATGAAATTCTTCAGATCGAAAAACAAGATGCTAAAGCGGATAAAGTTTATGTGATTTTCGAATTAGCCAAAAAAGCAATCCAGGAAAGAGTGCCGGAAGGGACTTTGCTCGATGCTAAAAAAGATGCAACAGGTAAAAAACGTGTTTTTAAGACCGAAAAAGAACTTATTGCCAGTCAGGCAAAAGTGGTCGAACTTAAAAGCTTTTTAAACGATAAAACAAAAAAAGAACTAAAAATAGCCCGTGCGGTTAATACTTTAGACGGAATCGCCGAAAAACTACCGGAAACCAGTAATTATTGGTGGCCTTTTGGATACAATTCGAACGAATCCAAACCGGATAAATCGGACTTTAAAGAACTTGAAAATGCCAAACTGGGTTTTTCAATCGCTTCCTCATTGCTAAATTTAAAAGAAGGAGAACGTACCGTAACCGTTACGATTAGCTTTCGAGACAACGGAACCTCAAAATTAGCAGCTTTACGACTTGATGAAATTGAAAACAATATCAAATTGTTTTATAGCGGTGAAAAAGAATGGGTATCCGGTAGTGCAATAAGATGTACTGTAAACGACGCTAAAAGTTTAGTGTTAACCTTTACGCTTACGAAAAATTTTCCGGCCGTGGTGGGCTATAATAAAGAAGTGCTGGGTGGAACATTCCTGACCGATTTTGCCATTGCGCGATTTATGATCGAAGGAAACAGGTATTATGATCTTTATGAGGCACTGGCTGAAAAAGAAATCGAAAACGTAGTTATTGCCGTTGATGTAAAAGGGGTGAAATCCATTTTGGTTGAAAACGACAGTAGTGCGCTAAATCCGGAAAAAGATTATTTCCCATTTACCGGACAACCGGTAACAGGATCTAATTTTTACATTAAGTATCCGGAGATGTTTGCTAAAAAATGGGATAAAGCATCGATTACAATCAATTGGAAAAATACGCCGGAATCGATAAGAGATCTTTATCAGGGCTATACGATTAAACCCAATGTTGTGGTTTCGAAAAATTCGTTTAGCGCTGCTAAAACGAAGAGCTCCGTTGTGGTTCAAGACGATCATTTTAAAGCAAATGCTTTTCTTTTGGAAAAAGAAGGGTGGACTATAAAAGGAACAGATATCCAGTTGTACCAAAAAACGGAAACCGGTTATCAAACGAATTTTACAATCCAAAACTCAGGTTCTGTTGCAGGAACTTCCGAGTCGATCCGATTAACCTTAAAACAATCGGCGTTACAGGATGTGTATCCAAAATTATATACACTGGCATTAACCAGCGGTGAGACTAATGTTCTAATCCCGAATGAACCGTATATCCCGGTAACCGAAAATGTCGAGTTGAACTATTCGGCTTCAGAAAGCGCTTATACGGGCCGAAGTACTTTGGTAAAGAATGTAAAAGCATTAAACATACTGGACACCGTTGCTACGAACCGAAGTATTCTGACAAAGAATGTGAAATCATTAAACCTGGATAGCGTTGCTGTGAAACCAAACATTCTGGTAAACAGTGTGAAATCTGCAAAAAACAAAGAAGTAACCTTGTTTTATGAAGATGCATTTGGTCAGTTTGAAAAAGAAATGGCTGCACCTAGTATTGTGCCGGTTCACGAAGTTGGAGGCGAATTATTCATTTGCTTAGATGCCAGGCCAAGTGAAACGGTATCGCTGTTAATCCAGGCTTTGGAAGGAAGTGAAAACACCTTGGCCGATACCTTCGAAGAGAACGAAAATATTCAATGGGACATTCTTTCTAAGAATACATGGAGAAGTCTTAGAAATGATATCCTGACTAACGAGACGAAACGATTCCTGGAATCCGGAATTGTGAAATTTAAGATTCCGAAGGATATTGATATAAATACAACCTTATTTGAGAAAAAAGGAATATGGATCCGGGCGAAAACAAAACGAAGCTACGACGCCGTATGTAAAATTCAGGGAATTTATACACAAGCGGTTCGGGCTACTTTTCAGAATCAGGATAACGATTTGACACACCTGGATCACGGATTGGAAGCCGGTACGATTGCAAAACTACTTACAAGAGTACCGCAGATCAAATCGGTGAGTCAGCCTTATAATTCTTTCGACGGAAAATATAAAGAAAGCGACGCGGCTTTTTACAGACGTGTTAGCGAACGATTACGACACAAAAACAGAGCGATTACACAATGGGATTATGAGCAACTTGTTTTGCAGGAATTTCCAGATGTTTTTATGGTGAAATGTTTGAACCATACCTCCGAAAAATCATTTATGGCTCCTGGTCATGTGACCCTGGTTGTGATTCCGAATACCAAAAATAAAAATGCATTCGATAGCTACCAGCCACGGGTAAGTCGGGCCAGCTTGAATAAAATTCAAAACTATGTTAACGGATTAAATTCAATGCATGTGCAGACGCATGTTATCAATCCAAATTATCAGGAAGCCACTGTGAAAATTGAAGCAAGATTCCATAATGAATTTGATGAAGCTTTCTATAGCAAACAATTGGACGAGGATATTAAAAAATTTATATCGCCTTGGGCGTTTGGAGATTCTGATGTTGTTTCGTTTAATATGAAACTTAATGTAAATCACTTGATTAATTATTTGGAACAACTTTATTATGTTGACTATATCGACAGTATACAGGTAACGGTTAATGGTGAAATACAGACAAAATATTTAATTGAAGTAGATCCGAAATCCATATTAGTATCCGCAAAACAACATGAAGTGGCTATTGCTAAACAGGTATGTATTTAAACAAAACAAATAGATAAAAAATAGATAATTATGTCAGAAAATAGTCATATTAGTATACCTAAAAAAGTTGAAACGGAAGACCAGTTAGATTTTCAGTTCCTACGAAAGACAGGTATTCAATACATAGAAGAACTGGGTAGTAAACTTTGGACCGATTATAATTCTCATGATCCCGGGATCACTACGTTGGAAGTGTTAAGTTATGCCATTACCGATCTGGGGATGCGTATGAATCTTAATATGGAAGATATTTTGTCTTCGAATGAAGTGGGTCAAGGTATTGATAGCCAATTTATTGAAGCGGCCGATATTCTGCCTTCAAGGCCTTTAAATGAGCTGGATTACAGGAAGTTATTTATCGATGTTGGTTTAAAATCAGGAAGCAGCCGCGCTGTAAAAAATTGTTGGTGGCGTCCTCGGACTGAATTGATTTATGCCGATTGTGATTCAACAAAACTGGCGTTAAATCCGGACGATTTAGTAGGTGCGGCCAAAATAAAAAGCTTTCCGGTAAAAGGGCTTTATGATCTTTATGTAGAATATGGAGAAGACCTTGAAGGAGAAGAAACAACCGATATATGCGACAGATCGAATACCCGAATCAAAATCCTGGAGCGCTATCATGCCAATAGAAACCTTTGTGAGGATTTGGTTGATATCAAGGAAATTGAAACGCAAAGTATCGCGGTTTGTGCCCGAATTGGCGTTACAAACAAAGCCGATGAGGAACTGGTACACGCTAAAGTATTGCGAAGTATCAACAATTATCTGTCACCGGAAGTACATTTCTATTCCTTAAAACAGATGCTTGACAAAGGCTATACAACCGATCAGATTTTTGACGGACCGCTTTTGGATAATGGTTTTATCGATACAGAAGAACTTAAGAACAGTCAGCTAAGAAAAGAAGTACGACTGTCCGATATCATCAATGTGATTATGAAAGTTGAAGGCGTTCAGGAAATCAAAGAAATTTCTATCGCCGGATGTGACGGCACTTTACAACAAAGTGACGAATGGGTAATCTGTATTGCAGAAGGACGTAAGCCGGTATTGTGTGAGCAAAGTTCTTTTAGCTATTCCAAAGGATCGCTTCCACTAAATATCAACCGTAAAAAAGTAGACGAATACCTGGAAAAATTCCGTCAGGAGCAGGAAGCACTTCGCGAAGATGCACGATTAAACAAAACATTGGAAATCCCTAAGGGAACGGCCTATGACCTGGGGAATTATGCTTCTATTTTAAACGAATTCCCGGATACCTATGGTGTAGGAACCTCCGGAATTATTGGAAATCCAAGTGTGGAAAGAGAAGCACTTGCCAAGCAGTTGCAAGGGTATTTGTTGTTTTTTGATAAAGTACTGGCCAGTTATTTCAAACATCTTGAAAAAGTAAAAGAAATACTGAGTGTAAACGGTAAACTGAAAAGAACCTATTTTACTCAGGCACTTAAAGGAATCAATGGTTTTGAAAGTCTGGTTAAGAATTATGTAACCAACAATGATGATGTACTTACCGATGCTTTATATGAAGAACTGGACAATAGTGTAGAACGAAGAAACGAACTTCTGGATCACCTGATTGCCCGGTTTGCAGAAACATTTAGCGATTATACCTTCCTGATGAAAACACTTTACGGAGTGTCTACAGATGAAATTGTATTGCGAAACAAAGAAGTTTTCCTGAGCGAGTACAGTACATTGAGTGCCGATAGAGGATTGGGGCATAATTATACCCTAACCGCCGATGACGATATATGGAATACCAGTAACGTTTCCGGAGTACAAAAAAGAATTGCGCGATTGTTGGGGATGAAAGATTACAACCATAGAAATGTATCCAATTCGCCAGTGCAAATTATTGAAGTTACAGAAAACGGTGCCAGGGCTTTTAAATGGAGAATTAAGGATACCACTACGGATAATACTGTTATTCTAAGTGGTGTTAAAAGCTTCAAAATTGAATATGGCGCTACAAGTACGTTAAACGAAGCGGTTTTTCAAATCATTCAGATTGATCAGGAAGATCTTGAAAACAAGCTGGATATCACTTTTGTAGGTGGTGAACGCATCGGAAACATCATGGTTCGCCGATCGGAAATGGATAATTTCTATCTGGAAGTTGTAGACGATTCCCCGGAGCCGGTAGTGATCGCATGCCATAAAAAAAATAACCCGTACACGTCGCAGGATGCCTTAAGAACAGGAATCCGTAATCTGGTGGATTATTTCAAATATCGCTTTACAGAAGAAGGAATCTTCCTGGTGGATCACCTGACGTTAAAACCAACGGTTAAGAATTATGATTTGATGGGTGGTATTGGCTGTATGGCTATTGAAGACACTTTTGTAGTGATGTATGATGGCGATGGTGGCTCTGGTGCTGCCGATCCGAATGCTTTTATGACCACCTGTGAAGACGGTTGTGAGGACGATATTTTTGATCCGTATTCCTACCGTGTCAGTATAATACTTTCCGGATATGCCTATCGTTTTTCAGATTATGATTTTAGACGCTATGCCGAAACGGTTATCCGACAGGAACTTCCGGCACATGTTTTAGCAAAAATTTGTTGGGTTGGCGACAGACAGGGTGAGGTCGAAACAGCTATGAATGATCTGGCGAATTTCGAAAAGACCTATAAGAAATTCCTTCTCGATAAAGCACGAAATAATATTAGCAGTTTGGGAAGCAGTACTACAGCATTATTGAATGCGCTAACCAGCTTAAATAATATCTATAAGCCGGGAAGGCTGTTAGACTGTGCCGTGGACGATAACGACAGTCTGGATGGAAAAATCATACTAGGACAATCAAACATATAAAACAGAAAAAGAATGAACACTAAATTAGATAGTATCACGACCCAGTATAGAAAGTTCAACGTCAATCAGGCGTTAACCGAGGGGCAATTGAATGAGTTTATTGATTATTTTGAAGATCAGGATCGTTTATCAAGAACCAGACTAAGTGGTGTTGGAATTGGTTGCGGCTTTGAAACGGGCTTATTGGCGGATACTGCTGCACGAATCTCAGTGGTAAACCCGAACCATCAACAACAGGTACAACAGGCATTCCGATATATTACGATTTCGCAAGGTGTGGGTATTACCACTGATGGGGATCTGATTACATTGCGTCAAAATATTCCCGGATCAAGATCGAAAGAGGTTAAAATAGACGAGGCCGAAAAAAAATATGCCTACTACAGACCCTATTTGGATACCTATAAATATAAGCATTTCTATAGTGGAAATACACAAATGCCGTTATTGGAATTGTTTACCGAGGACGACTATACTACTTTGGTAGGAAATGGCGCTACTGCTACTGCCTTTCATCCTGTATCGGAATTACAACAGGAAGTGCGAAATAAAGTTGTAATTCTATATCTGGAAAGCTATTCGAATGAGGAATCGCCTTGTCAGGATGTGGATTGCGACAATAATGGAGCCGAACAGGTATCGGATCTTAAAGTGCTTTTGGCAAACAGAAGCGACCTGGATTTCTATTCCCTTAACAGTAATGCATATGATAGTATTTATCAACAGTATAATAACTACGAGTTACTTTACAACCAGTTAAAAAATATTGAAGTGCCAAGGGTAATTCTGGATAGAAGTGTAACAACAGAATTGGCTTTACGTACAAAATTTCAGAATGCCATTCAGAGTGGTACGCTTATTTCCGACCTGGATTCTAGTTTTAATGATATTGCGGAGATGTTTGATATCACCATGGATTTTGGTGGATTAGACTTAAGAGGAAAACTGGATCAGGTATTAAATACGACTCCATACGATTATCAGTACCGTTATGATTTGCTAAAAGATTTAGTGGATACATACAATGAAATCAAAGGATTGGTATTGCATCTTAAATCCGAATGTTGTCCGGATATCAACGCATTTCAAAAGCACCTTATGTTAGGACTGGTTGGAGCACCGTTAAATATTGGAGATCATACGGTTTACCGTCATAGTTTTTATAATGCGCCAATCACAACCAATGAAGATGAAAACAAAGAAAAACTGATTTCGTTGGCGAACCGTTTTACGCAAAAACTTAAAAATTTCCAATCGTTTAAAGGCCCAATCGTTATTACACCGTCCAACACGGGGGTTGCGCTAAGTGAAAAAGCCATTCCGTTTTATTATAATGTGAATCTGGATCTGTTAAAAAAATGGAATTTTGAAAAAACAAAAAATTATAAGGAAACCTATAACCTTAGCTACCATAAAACCAATCTGGCAACCGACGATTTTATTCGTAATCCGTTGCTGTACAATATGGATCACAACGATTTTTACAGAGTCGAAGGTTTTGTAGGGATGCCCTATACCATTGCCATGCAAAATATTAATGCCCTTAGGGATAAATATGGATTGGCATTTAAAGTTTCCGGATTATCATTGGAAAAAAGCACTAGCAGATCGCTCAATGCAACGGTTACAACGGCTACTGCCGCAACAGCTACTGTCGCAACTGCGGCAACCACTGGCGCAGTAACCGCTCGGATGAATGGCTTAGATAATGTTACAGCTGCTCAGGCTGATGCTTCAAGTATTGCTTCGGCTGCATCACCTAGTGATGGATCGACGGTACCGGATACTCCTGTTTTACCAGTTGGCCCAGAGTTGACGACCATATCCATCAAGGATCTGAGAGCACAATTGGTCTCGATTTCCAGCGATATTAGTAATCAGGTCAATGCACAGCAAACCTTACGAACGATTTCCGGTTTGGATAATCAGTTGAAATTATTAAATACAATCGATTTTAAAGCGGTTGCCGATTCCGGGATTTCAATTGTAACACAAACGGCCAAAGAAGAAAAGGTAGATACCGAATTTTTAGGTGATTTCCTGGATCTGAAATCAGGATTAGAGCATGGTGGCGGTGTACCGTTTGGAGGTACTTTATACTTGATTTACAGATCGGAAGAGCATAATGCCGTTTTGGCCGATTTCGCATTGCCGTATTTGTGTTGTTCGAAAAAAGATCCGGTATTTATGGCATTGCCTTCTGCTAAATTATGTCAGAATGATGCAAAAGTTCCATTTACGATTATTCCTTTGGATGGCGACATCAAAGCGAATATTGCCGGTAGGGAAGTGAAAGTTGTTACCAAAACCGCAGGGCAGAATTTCTTCGATCCAAGCCTTGTGGCGGCAGCCGATTTAGGTAAAACAATCAGCTTTACCGTTAACGACGATCCAGTGGAAGCAAAAATGATTGTACATGCATTGCCAAATGTAACGGTAACCGCTTCGGAACCAATTCATGGAGAAGTTCCGGATCATCCGGATGCTGAGGTGACCTTTACTGTTGCCGGAACACTTACCAATTTGACCTATGTGATGGATTTTGGTGATGGTAAAAAATCGTCGGGTGCTGTACCATCAGACGGTAAAATCAGGAATACATACAAACTTGTTGCCGGTCAGGAAGAGACTTTCAGACCAACGATTACCATTTCGAACCCTAACAGTTGTTCTAAAAAATATGACCTTAAACCGATTGTAATTAAAGGACAAACCACCGTGAAATGTTTATCCGGTTTAGAAGTTACCATTCAATATCATGACACCAAAGGACCTTGTCCGGGTGGACACGCTTGTAATTCGGCTCGTTTCAAATTATTAGCGAACTCGATCCAACTTGGTAGTGCGGCAAACGGAAGTAATATTGTGAACTTAAATAATGGTAGCGCAGCGCTTCAGCCTGGACAGTCTTATGGGGATGGAGAAACTTCTGGAAGATCTCGTAAATGGACTTACAGTATTTCAGCAGCAGAAGCACAAGCTATTGTTGCGGCAAACCAACCTAACGACGGATTCATTTCGTTCTCATTGGTTTGTGCAGACAGTTCTTGTCACAGCGGTGTAGCGTGGACTACATTGAAATTAGATGGTGCGGTAATTTATAACGGTTGTCCGAAAAATAACTTCCTGACTATTAACCCTTGTACAGGAGAAATAAAGAAATAATATGAGACTGATCGAACAATATGAAAAAGACGGAATCGTCATCGACGTAAACAGTTTGCTAACCACAAGCGATGCCGTTATCGACATAAAACAAATTATGGTAATGAATAATGAAGAGGTTCTTTTTTGTTTTGATACCGTAGAAGATAGGATTATTATGACGCAATCTGCCGATGCTTTTATAGCAAAATACAGGGACTATTTAGGAACGTTGGAGAAAAAGGCAGCTCATGTGGATACGGGTTGTGGATGCAAAAGTTGTAAGTAATAACATCTTTAAAGGATTTATAAAACGCGTCACGCTTGAATACAATCAGGACAAATACTGCGGGACTTATGTTACCGTAATGGAATGCAAAATAACCGCAGTATAACTTCCTGAGAAAGCTGCTAAACCATTTAAATTATTAAAAATGAATTACAATTATCAATTAAATAAGATCGCAACCCAATACCGAAAGTTTAGTAAAGGGCAACGAGTAGAGGATCTACAATTCAACGAGTTCCTGGATTTTTTTGAAGATCAGGACCGCTTGTCCCGGGTTATGCTGGAAGGCGTAGGAATTGTGTGTGGTTTAGAGCCACAACCGATTTACGAAAATGGCCTGCTTACCAAAATGATGCTTTCGCAAGGTGTTGCCATCACTACAGATGGGGATTTGCTTACATTAAACAAGAAAAGCAAAACCCAGGATTTAAGTGGCGACACCTATATGAGCGAACTAAAAGACATGACCATATCCCATAAGGAATTTACACATTGGAGGGTTTATGACAATAGTAAAGCCGTGTATCCGCCATTTTATAATGACGAAACTGAAGATCTGGAGGTAGAGCTTTGGGAATTGGCAACAGCCGAAGAAGCGACAAAGAATTTTAGACCGTTGGCTACGCTTGGCAATTTTGACGACAAATACTTGCTGCTTTATCTTGAAAGTTATGAGAAAGAAGTAAAACCATGTCGTGGCGTGGATTGTGATAATCACGGAATCCAACAAATTCGAAACCTAAAAGTGTTGGTCACAACAAAGGATAGTATAGACCGGATTCTGGCTAAGGATAAGGTTTTCCCGGAACGTGTGATTTCGGGGGACGTAACAACAGCTAAAAAATTAAAACGCGTTATTTTAACGCCGGAATTAAGAACCCCGGAACTGTTAAAACAGGCCTATAAAAATAGTACAACGGAAAGCGATTACAGCTGGATGTTTACAAACATTGATTTTATTTCGGGGAAAATGAACATCCCGTTGGTCGATCGATCCAACTTTGTGAATACGCTAAATCAGCTTGCTAATCAGAATAATAATTTTCAGTATGCCTACGATGTCCTTAAAGACTTAGCGGAAACCTATGCTGAAATTGTCAGATTATTGCCAAGTTCGTTTACGAAAGCCTTGCCCGATGTAGGCTCTTTCCCAAATCACGTGATTCTTGGGAAATTCATTCCAACAGATGGATACGATTATACCAGACATCAGTTTTATAATTCGCCTGTTTTAGACAGCGAAAAAAAGACACTACGGGTTAGGGTGTTAATTGAACGTTTTAATGTATTGACGTTGTCGTTTCGAAATCCGACCAATAATGGTGCTGAAATTACCATTACACCATCACAGAACAAAAGTTCGTTAGGAGATCGTGCCATCCCGTTTTATTATACCATTTCGGATGAGCTTTTGCGCCTTTGGAATTTTGATAAAACTACAAACAGAGCTTTCGATACGAATTTACATTATGATAAAACGAATCTTTCGACTGCACTTAACGTACAAATGCCACTTGATTACAATACGGATAAGATGCCTTATTATCTTATTGAAGGGCATCAGGGCGGTGATTACCGCGAAGTAGTCGACGTGATTCAAACGATAAAAAATACGAAGCAGCTGGGCTTTGAGGTGATGAGTGTGTCACTCGCGCAGCTACAGGATAATAAAGATTTTTATAAGGCTGATTTTGTTGATTTTGTTGGCAAAAATCCAGGATTGGAACATAGAGGTGGCGCTTTTAGCGGCAGTACTTTTGTGTTGGTCTATAAATCGGAAGAAGAACCACAGGTTATTGCCGATTTTGTCTTGCCTTATATCTGTTGTACACCAAAAACACCGATTTCATTAAGCCTTCCATCTGCGACGGTTTGTAAAAATGGAAAACCGATGGTCTTTACCGTAACGCCATCAAATGGCGAAGTAAAAGCTGTTGCCGGAAATGGCCTTCTTGGAGGTGTTAGAAAGATCAACGGACAATATATATTCGATCCCAGCCAGGTTGAAACGGCGTTGCAGAATCAGGAAATCAGTTTTACCGTAAACGGAAAAGCAACCAATTGTAAGGTTAAACTTTTACCAGTGCCAGCGGTAACAATCAGTGCTGTTAAGTTTGATTATCCGGAAGGCGATTCGACGCGAACCGTTGTGACGTTTAACGTTTCAAATACGAATGGAGTAGAATATGATTATCAATGGGATTTTCTGGGTAATGGAAGCTATGTAGCTTTAAAACCGGATGCTGCTGGAAATGTTAAAAATATATTCTTTAATGTCGCCCGAAGAAATCCGATCACGGTGCTGGTTTCAACAGCTAATGGTTGTTCTCAGGTGGTAACGCTTCCAGATTGGTACGTACCCCAACAACCACAAACCGGTACGCCGCCTACGGTAAGTCTTACGCCTTCTCATACAAACTTATATGTACCCGGAGGAAATTATGTGAAAATTTACAGAGAAGTAACAGCGGGCACAGGCCTCATTACGGATGCAAGTTATATATGGTCCTGTGATGATCCTAATGTAATTATTTCTGGAGGGGCCAGTAATCCGGTAGGTGTTACGTTACCGTCTGCCGGAGTCTTTACGGTTAAGTTAACCATTAGAGATTCGGATGGTTTAGAAGGATCCGCTTCTATTGAGCTTAATGTGAAAACACAGGTAACAATTACCAGTTTGAATGTGAGTCCTTTAGAGCCAACTACAAATGATATAATAGCTCTTAATGCAGTCACGAGTAATCCAAGTAATATTCAGGGATTACAATATGAATGGTATTTTAACGGTGAATCGTTAGTGACTTCAACGTCCAATGGGCATACGTTTACAGGACTTAATCCAGGCGAATATACGGTAGGAGTGCGTTTGATAGCTAGCGACGGAGAGTATCATTCATCGGAATTGCATACGGTTCCGTTAATAGTAAGACAAGCGTCAACGCCAACGGGCAACGGAACCTCCTTTATTGCGGGTACAAAAATTAGTATGATAACCGGGCCGAGTAAGAATATAGAAGAGATTCAAGTGGGAGATACTTTAAAATCGTATACGGGTGCGGTTAAGGTGATCGCTAAGGTTGATTATATGGCAAATGTAAGATTATACCGCTTGAATGATGAAGTGCCTTTTATGACAGGACCACATCCTGTTCGTACAGAAAGCGGATGGAAGTCTTACCAGCCGGAAGAAACAAAATTACATCTTCCGACGCTACCAATAGGTGAGTTGGCTTTAGGTGATATACTCTTACGGGAGTTTGAAAAAAGAGAACCGTTGCAAAACAACGAATTTATAACTGGAAATTATCGGGTGTATAATCTTCAGGTTAGTGGAGCAAATGACTATTTTGCCAATGGCTATTCGGTTTACAGTGAAATTCCACAGCCTACATAGGCATTGTAGTCGAACGTAGTAGGTTAAATTAATTGAGGTAGTGAGCAGGTTGAGGTTGTTTTATGACAGGTAAACGAAGGGCCGAAAGGCCCGACGTTTCTGTTTGTTTGATTTTTTGAGAATTTAAAGAAACCACGTTAATGGTTGGAGGGATATTTTACTATCGCCGGTTGTTTTTGCGTCTTGTACTGATGATGTTAAAGAGTTTGGCTACATCTTTTAGGTGTATTTCAAAATCGTCATAATAGTCGTTTAAAGAATGTAGCGTAATAATTCCGTTTTCCACATCGTGGTTGATGATACGTTTTACCAGAATGCCTTTTTCCTTATGGATAATGACAAAGTCCCATTTGTTATAATGCAGTTTGCTCATCCAGAAATCCTGTCTGATATTTCTGCATAATAAAATGTCGCCTTCAAGGTAACTCTCATAGGATCCGTTGTCCATACTGTCGCCTTTGACTTCAAAGCACATGTATTCGCCACGATGCTCGACGTCGTCAGTAAATGGAATGGTAGGTAGGCTCTCCGTGAATTCTTCGTCGGCAAAGCCATTCAGGTAACCGGCTTGCGCGTATTGATTTACAAGCGGCACGTTCATAATCTTTAAATCGGAAAAAATTACAGGTGAACCGTTTTCGTTAGTCGCCTTTTGTTTTTTGGCTAACAGACTTTTCATGAAAAACGCGGTCGTCTCGGGGATTTTTCGTTCGCCTTTTTCCCAGTACTGTATCGCTCTAATACCGACACCAATCGATTTTGATAACTCAGACTGCTTCATGTTCAAGTTTTTTCTGATTTCTTTGAATTCTAAATAGTTCATAATGAGATTTTTGTAAAAATTAAACAAAATAAAACGCAAATTGTACTCTTTTTTGTTTTGTAAACACGAACAAAATTCGCATATTTGTCGTGTAGCATTTAAGATTGATGCAAATATACGAAATATATGCAACATTTAACAGTGTCTTTTTTATCCGTGTAATTAGGTGAGGCTCTTAGAATACAGTGTTTTATTTTGTTTCATTGGGTTGTAGGTGTAAAATGTAAAAACACGAACATAGTGCGTAATCGTGCGCGTTTAAATTTTTTTATGGAACTATTTGCGTAAAAACTATACTAAATATAAAATTTATTTTAATCAATTTCTTTAAACAACCAAATTATTTATCAACCATGAAAAGAAACCGAGAATTAATTGAAAAACGAAAAGAATTCGTTACGAACTATGTGACGGATAATCAAAGCAAGCAAATGAAGGTAATTGTCAATGAATTGACAGAGATGTTGTTTTTATCAGAGCGTACTATTTACAACATCCTTACTGACGATCAAAATGATTACTGAAATTGTACGTCTTGATAAAGGATGGAACCTCTTCTGGTTCTGTCAGGATAACAAAGAACCAGATTCCTTTGGTTCGGTTGTGTATAAAGCCGGAAACTGCAGTAAAAGGCTGTTTAAAATGGAACTACCATTATAAAAGAAGAACAGACGGTGCCGTGCCGGATGTAGCAAGTAGTTAAGTACATTTCTAAAAAAGGGTAACGCCTCTTTGGTTTCTGAAAACAGGCCTGTAAGCCGGTTCTAAGAGACCTGAATCAATGACTATTGTTTCGTGGCGCCTTACAGATACTAAAAAAATAAAGCGAAAAAAGAATAGGTTTTTTAAGCATTGGCTTGGAGAACAGAGGCCTTTTTTGTGCTTTTTGAAACGATACTCCTTTTAGATTAAAGCTTACCAGAACTATAAATACAAATGAAAACCCTAAATAACTATGAAAAGAAAAAAGAAAGCAACTAAAGGAAAGAAAGGAGTGTTTGATGAGCAGGAAAAAGATATTGACGATATTATTGATGATATCGCCTATTTGGATGAACGTCAGAACATTAAAAAAAGCAAAAGCTTTTTAGATAATATGTACCTGATAAATAAGGAAGAATGAATTTGGAAAACTTCAAAATCCTATTTATTGGGACAGCAGTAGCTTTTTCAGGTGGACTATTGCGCGTGTTGATTTCAATCCAGAATAAAGAAAAAAAGCAGCCCTGGGAACACATTGTAACATTGTTGATTGTGATAATCGTGGGCTTTACGATGAGTTATGTCATGCATAAAGCGAATGTAAACGACAAGTGGTATTCTACAGGGATGCTTTTTGTTCTGGGTTATGGGTATGATAAATTTCTGAAAATGATTACCACAAATCTTCCAAGCTGGATCGATAAAGCGGTAAAAGCCTATATAGAAAAAACATACGGAGTGAATACAGGCAAAAACCCAAATGAGAAAGAAGATAATGACGATGTGAAATAGTTAAAAAAAGGATAACGGATGAAAATAATAAGTCATGATTTTCCTGAAGATCAATATTACAGGGAAGTCACAAAAAAAAAAGGAATTGTGCTGCATCATACCGTCTCTGGCGACTCGGTCTTGGGCGATATCGAATGGTGGAAATCCACTGCGGAACGTGTTGCAACACCTATAATCATCGCTAGAGATGGCGGAATCCATCAGTTGTATTCTTCGCAATATTGGGCCCATCATTTAGGAATAAAACAGGAACACTTTAAACGATTTGAACTGCCGGCATTAAATACCCAGCGTAATAAAGAATTTATCGGGATTGAACTCGATAGCTGGGGCGGATTGACCACTAAAAACGGTAAGTTTTATTCATTCTCCGGTCAGGAGGTAAAAAAAGAAAATGTGACGTTTTATGAAAAAGCATTCCGCGGTTACCAGTATTTTGAAAAATATACAACGGCTCAGATCACATCCTTAAGAGAACTATTGGAATATTGGGGCGAACGTTACGCAATTCCGTTAGACTATAAAGGACCGATTATGTTCGAATGCAACAAAAGAGCTTTAAGTGGTGAAAGCGGAATTTGGGCACATGTTTCTTTCAGGCCGGATAAATCAGATGTGCATCCGCAGAAAGAACTCATCGATATGCTGAAAGCATTGGCATAAAAAACTGAAAACGCGATATAAAAATAAAGAAAATGAGAGATAAGGTGCTGTTCTATGCTTTTGGTATTTTGATTTTGATCATCCTCGGATTAAACATTCGAATGTATTTTTTAAAAAAAGAACTCAATGTTGTACTCCAACAACAGATTGACGAACTGGAATTACTGAAAGAACAGAATGTAACGAAATTGGATAGTATCGAACTGCTGAAAAAAAAGCAGTTGACGCTAATCGCTGAAAACGAAAAATCACTTTATGAGGAGATTGTCTGGGCAAAAGAAAATAATATGCGTTATGAACAAATTAAAAAAAATATTAGGAATTCTAATGATGCTGACAGCCTGGCACGCCAGCTCACAAAACGCTATTCAGAAAGATAGTGTTGTGATTGCTAAAGACATCGCCCGAAAGGTGCTCATTGACCTGGCCGATTACGATCGGCTTAGGGTAAATAAGGTTGAAGAAAACCTCGAAAAATGTATCGAAATCCAAAAAGAAAAAGATGTATTGATCAGCTTTATGACGCAGCAAAACAAGCTTATGGAAAATTCGCTACAGCTAACGGAGAAGCAGTTAAAGATCAAAGAGGAACAATTTAAGACCGCGAAAAGTACTACCGGTAGTGGTTTTTTGTATGGCTTGGGCGGCCTGGCTATTGGCCTGGTTGTAGGTGTATTACTGCTGCATTAAAACAACAAAAAAATAAGAGTTGCAACTACAGAATTGAACGGGCAAAAAAGTTCAAAACAAAATAAAAATAGTTCAATTTTGTAATGCTTAATAACCTGGTAATACCGAAAACGCTATAAGTAATACCTACTGCAACTACAGAATTCAAAACAAAAAAATACCCCGGATTGAGATAAAATAGTTGAATTTTGCAAGTGTGTAAAAGTAGTAAAATTCTTTCAGATTAAATTCAAAAACAAAATAGCTTTTGCTAATAAAAACAACCAAAAAATACAAATAAATGGTTCAATATGACAAGGGCATATTGAAAAACATTTGCACATGAATTATGAAAAATATTACGACAAGAGAAGAACTTAAAACGTATTTTGAAACGGGCGACCGTCCTACGGAGGGAGAGTTTTCAGAATTGATTGACAGTTATGTTCATTTAAAAGAACTTAATTTCGGACTAACACTCAGATCCTCGGCAGAAACGTACAATAAGTATTATGATTTTTATAGATCAGAAAATCTTCCAAACACTTCGGTAGGGCATTTAATTGTTGAATCGGTAGAAGGCAGAGAACCGGAAAACATACATGGTTATACGCATATTCTGGGGCAAACGGTACTATACAAAAAAATGCATATTACCCTGGAAGGATTGGATGGAGTAGCGGATATCATGGAGTATGAGCCAAAAGTGATCATAAAACGCTATAAACAGAAAAAGAAACTGAAAAGCGGTAATATGAGAAAGGCACATTTCGCCCAGGAACGGGAAATGGATGCCAAACAATGGAATCGAAAATCGGTATATGTGATAGATGCAAAAGAATCGGTTCTGGATTTGGAACCCATTCATTATTTCAAACCGAATTATGAAGGAGAATACAAAGGATTTTCACCTTCGGGTAGCCGCTTTAAACCAGGAGATTTTAAGTTCACAACACATGGAAAGCCTTTTGTTCCGGCTCAAATTATGCTGGAAATAATGATCAACGGAAGACCGTACCGATCATTGCCGGTAGCTTTTAAAATTGTTTTAGGATCTTCAGGACCGGGTGATGCCATAAATTATATTGTTGGTTAATAGGTCATAGCAAAATTGTATCCAGAGGGACTTTCCTTCGGGAGTAACCCTTGAGCTTGCTCATGGGATGCTCGCAGGGAACGACTCTTGGGAAAACCCTTGAGATGTTCCGTACGAGAATTACCCTCTGGTTTTTTTCAAACCCAAAACAAATTAAATATAGAATATCCAGAGGGACTTTCCTTCGGGAGTAACCCTTGAGCTTGCTCATGGGATGCTCGCAGGGAACGACTCTTGGGGAAACCCTTGAGATGTTCCGTACGAGAATTACCCTCTGGTTTTTTTCAAACCCAAAACAAATTAAATATAGAATATCCAGAGGGACTTTCCTTCGGGAGTAACCCTTGAGCTTGCTCATGGGATGCTCGCAGGGAACGACTCCTGGGGAAACCCTTGAGACGTTCCGTACGAGAATTACCCTCTGGTTTTTTCAAAAACAAAAAATATAAATCTTGTCGGATAGGGCGCTCCGTTTTCGAAAATCACCTTTGATTCTGGGGAACACTAATCTGCTGCTTCATGGGATTTTTCCAGGGGAAAGATTCTGAAAACTCATAAGACGATCTGTCTGGGGTCGGCCTTCCGACAGGGTTTTATACGTAACAATACGGGCTCTAAAATTTACAAGGAATAACAGCTTGTAAATTTTCCTTTATTATCCGGACACTTATGGGTTCGTTATAGGTAAAAGGGGGTGTTTTATATCGATTTTTCCGACTAAGGACGAATCAAATGGCCTTTCAAAAGCCGCAACGCATTCCTATGGGCTTCGTTTTTCGAAACGGTTGCAATCACAATTCCACTAAAAATACCTTTTTAGTACATCAACTTTAGAGTAATAAATTTTATAAATACAAGTATATGGCGACACCTCTTAATGACATATTACAGTGGTTCTTACAAGGTAAGAAACCAACACAGTCAAATTTTGACGAAACATTCCGGTCTTTCTGGCATAAAGATGAGATCATTCCGGCAAACAAAATTGAAGGTCTTGATACGAGTCAGATGGTGGCGAAAACAGAATTTACAGCACACCTTGCCGATCAGCAGGCACATGCTGTTTTGCTGGCTTCCAAAGAAAATATCGGAAACAAACAAAACAGTCTGACACCAGACAACACGGGAACAAAATTTCCAACCGTTGATGCGGTAAATGGAGCTATTGGAAATATTGCAAATGCAATCGACATCATAAACGGACACGCAGTATAATGGGAACAATTGCAGATAAACTAATTTATTTAGGACAAACAAAAACTGAAATACGAAATGCCATGGCAGCTAAAGGGGTAACCATTTCGGAGGAAACACCTTTTAGAGATTATGCCGGTAAGATTCTGGAAATTAAAACAGAAACCGGTGAAAACCCGTTGCAATGGAGACGCCCGGCCGATTGGTTGCGTATCGAAGACAAGGTAGTTGCCGGCAATCAGAAATTTGTAGGGTTACACGCCATATTTGAAGATAGTAATTTTATATCGCTTTCGGCTACGGGTAATTATACGGTCGATTGGGGGGATGGCGTAACCGAAAATTATGCTTCAGGCGTTCAGGCCTATCATAGCTATTCGTACAGCTCCTTCCCAGGAACGGAAAGTACGCGCGGTTATCGTCAGGCTATTGTTACGGTGACACCTCAAACCGGACAAAATCTGACCAACATAAATCTGCAAAGAAAACACAAACAAGCCGGTTTGAATGTATACAGTAGCGGATGGTTGGATATCCGCGTGAGTGGAACGTCAATGAGTAGTATGAATATTGGCGGATCGATACTAACGAATGCCTATTTGGAAGCGTTTAATTATCTAGGAGGAAGTTCGATAGCCAGTTACAACCGCTTTTTTTACGGATGTTCACAATTACAATCCGTAGCATTCTCGGATACGGCAAAGGGTAGCGATTTTAGCTCGATGTTTGAATCCTGTACCTTTTTAAAAACGGTTCCGTTATTCGATACGGCAAACGGAACGAATTTTAGCGGTATGTTCTACGGATGTGCGTCGCTACAAAGTGTTCCGACTTTTGATACAGCCAAAGGATTGGATTTTAGCATCATGTTTTCATTCTGTACGTCACTCCAAAACGTTCCCGCATTGAATACGATCAATGGAACCGTATTCATTAGTATGTTCGAATCGTGTGTGTCTTTAAGAACCATTCCACTACTCAATACGTCAAAAGGAACCGATTTTAGTTATATGTTTCAGGGATGTCCGTCCTTACAAACCGTGCCTTTATTTGACACAGGAAAAGGAACGGATTTCAGTAATATGTTTTCCGGATGTACCGGATTGCAAACGATTCCTTTATTTAAAACATCTGCGGGAACAACTTTTAGCAACACATTCACCAACTGTGCTTCGCTAAACAGAGCAGCATTATCAGGAGCCAAAAATACAATTTCCTATGCGGGTTGTAAGCTTTCTAAAGCGGCTTTGGTTGAGGTGTTTAGTAACCTGGCATCGGGCGTAACCTCAAAAACGGTAACGATTACAAATAACTGGGGAGCGCCATTGTTAACCGCGAGCGATAAAGCGATTGCAACCGGTAAGGGATGGACTATTGTAGGATAAAACAAATAAAATTATGATAACAAATACAACCGAATTTTTTATTGAAATAATTGCCGAAGAAGGTAGGGAATTATATAACGGAGAACAAACCGCAAACAGAGTTACAGCGCCTGTCGGTACCGATTTAAGCGATTGGATCGAAAGAGAGCAACAGGTGCAAGAGATTATCACGGAATCGTAGATTGTTTTCGATATCGTATCCGTATCGAGCAGCATTATATCGGTTACCGCTAAAAATGGACGAATCAGCAACCACTAATAAACAACAAGTAGTATAATGGGAACAATTGCAGACAAACTAACCTATTTAGGACAAACGAAAGCTGAAATTCGGGATGCGATTATCGCAAAAGGAGTAACGATTCCAGACAAAATGGCCTTTAGAGAATATGCCGGAAAAATCCGTGAGATCTCTGTTGATGGTAATGAAGATCCGGTCGAATGGAAGCGCCCGGACGATTGGTTGCGCATTGAAAACAGAGTGGAAGAAGGCGAACAAAAGTTCGTAGGACTACACGCGATATTTGAAGATAGTAATTTTATTACACTTGCGGCTACCGGCGATTATACGGTTGACTGGGGGGATGGAAAGATCGAAAATTTTAGCTCAGGATCGTTGGCTTCACACTTCTATTCGTATGAAGATTTCAAAAAAACAGAGAGATCCCTGGGTTATCGCCAGGCGATAGTCACTGTGACGCCTCAGAAAGAACACGTACTAACAAGCATCAGTTTACGGGAACGACATCCTAATGCCGGTACGGGTTCGTATAGTTCCGGATGGCTGGATATCCGGGTGAGCGGTGAAACTATTTCCGATTTTAGGATTAGCGGAGGCGCTGTATCACACCGATATCTGGAATATTTTTGTTTTTTAGGGCACAGTTCCATAACCGATTTTACCAAGTTTTTTGCGGGATGTACCGCTTTGCAATCGGTTTCATTGTCGGAAAGTACAGCCAAAGGAGAAAAATTTAGTCAGATGTTTCAGGAGTGTTTGACTTTAAAAAATGTCCCGTCATTTGATACGACAAGTGGCGTTGATTTTAACAGCATGTTTGCTAGTTGTTATGACTTACAGGCGGTTGGGTTATTAGAGACTGCAAAGGGACGCGATTTTAGTTATATGTTCCAGAATTGCTTTTCTCTGGTAACCGTTCCGCAGTTCGATACGTCCGAAGGCGTAACTTTTTCCAACATGTTTATGTCATGTGTCAGTCTTAAAAGTGTACCGTTATTAAACACGGCAAATGGAACGGACTTTGGCTATATGTTTGGAACGTGTATCGGTCTTAAAAGCATACCGTTGTTAAACCTGGCAAATGGAACGAATTTCGAATACATGCTTGCATCCTGTTACAGGTTGGAAAATGTTCCAGTATTGGATATGTCCAAAGGTGAAAATTTTTACGCCATGTTTGCCAACTGTGTTTTACTGGAAAGTATCCCATTAGTCGACACGTCAAGCGGAACTAATTTTTATGCCATGTTTATGAACTGTAGTTCCCTGAAAACAATTCCGCCTCTGAATACATCTAATGGGAATATTTTTTCCAATATGTTTAACAGATGCCTGAGGTTGCAAACCATTCCTTACCTGGATACTTCAAGTGGCGTTGATTTTAGTGTAATGTTTGTGGAATGCAATGCATTAGAGTCGATTCCGGCTTTGAAAACGGAAAAAGGAACGAGTTTTATCGGCATGTTTGGCAATTGTGGAAACTTAAGTAAAGCCTCATTGGCAGAAATCAGAAAATCAATTGATTATAGTAACTGTAAGCTTTCGAGAAATGCTCTGGCAGATATTTTTAAGCATTTGGGACCAGGGGAAGATCGTCCAACAATTAGAATTTCAAATAACTGGGGTGTTCCTTTTCTGGCACCGGAAGATCGGGATGTTGCGATTAAAAAAGGATGGATTATCGTGGAATAAAAAAACAAGATTTTAATATGACAAGTTTAGCAGAAATCAGTAGCTGGTTTAAAACCAGTACAAAACCATCGCAAATACAATTTTGGTTGGCATGGGACTCGTTTTGGCATAAAGAAGCGGCTATTCCACAGGCGAATATCCAGGATCTCGAAACCGATCTGGCACATAAAGCAAGTCTAAACGGCGGAAATACCTTTACAGGAAAGCAAATTATAGAAGGCAATCTGGCTATAAAAGGAACGATAACGTCGGATTTTGAATGGTTCTCAGATTTTGGTGATCCGGACAACGCTAACATGTATTTTGAAAAAGAAAATCTTTTTTCGGAATATCCCGAGTTTAACAGATTGTTCTTTTTTACCATAGCTCCAGACAGCTTTGATATCAACATACAAAACGAAATGATTCCCGTACGACTATCGGTCGACGGTGTTTCGAAAAACTATGTTTTTACAAAAAATGAACGTTTTAATGCGCTAACCGGTTATGGCCCTATGTGGACGATGCCGGCCCTGACAAATTATACCGATATTTATTTAGACGGAGCCATTATAAATAAAAGCACACCCAGTTCGGTTCGGTTAAACCTGCCGGCGGATACCGATCAGAAAGGAAAATTCCTATATGATAATGTCGTTCAGGTACAACCCAACGGAACCTTAAAAGCAGTAGCACCTGTAGTGCCAACTATCGATGCCGTACTTACAGCAAGCGATAATACGATACAAAACACGATCGAATTTAGAACAAACGATAATCGTAATAGAAACGCGATTAACGGTGAAGGCGTGGTAATGGGCTATACGGCAAACAACAGATCGGACAACGACCGCTATGCTTCCTATAAACTGGATGGAATACGTTTTGAATCGCATTTCAATAATCCGGTGGCAAAATATGCGGTATCGGTTGCACCTAATGTAGCACAGGGCAATGTAGACCGGGTAGACGTTGTGCTACCGAAAAAAAGCGGTCATGTACCCGTTAAATCCGAATTGCCGGACTTAGGACATCGAACGATTGCGACTACGGCATCCCGATTAACCGATTCGCAATTACGAACATTAATTACACCTTTGGATACTAGTGGGGGCGACAATAGAGCGTTGCATACCACTTTGGTATATAACGGCACCGTGAATGCAATCTGGAGCATTCCGGTAGAAAATGCTGCCAGTTACCGGTATACCATCATCAATAACACCGGAAACACCATAACCATCAACCGGGCTGGAGCAACCACACTTTGGATCGCGGGCCTATCGAATACTTCGGTAACAATCCCGGCAAGCGGATGGGCGGAAATTATTGGAAGTGACAAAGAAAACAGATTCTATTTCAGAATTTATTAAAAAGACAAACGCTACTACATAGAATCATATCTGGCCGCGAGTTAAAGACACTTTAATATCGGGTCAAAATGCAGCATCAGAAGGTTTGAGATAATAATAAATAGTGTAACAAAAGCCCCGACACTTACCATAAAGTCTAAGATAATCAGACCATCTTCAGATAGAGGACGAATTCGGCATCCATAACAGGAAGCGGACGGTCTCTTGCTATAATAAATGTGGGTAGGGTAGTAATTTAAATACATAACAAAATATGGCAACACCACTTGATCAAATATTGCAATGGTTTTTACAAGGTAAAAAACCAACACAATCACAATTTGACGCAACATTCCGGTCGTTCTGGCATAAGGAGGAAACCATTCCGGCGAATAAAATCGAGGGTTTTAACCTGGAACTGGATCAAATGGTGACGAGAACGCAATTTGCGGAGCATCTCACCGATGCACAGGCACATGTTGCTTTGGTGGTATCCAGAGAAAATAACGGAAACAAACAAAACAGTCTGGCTCCGGACACTACCGGAACAAAATTTCCTACCGTCGATGCGGTGAATGGCGCTATCGGAGCGATAACAAATGCGCTGGATGCCATTAATGGACAAATAATATAAAAGAATGGGAACAATCGCAGATAAATTAATACATCTGGGGCAAACAAAAAATGAAATACGGGATGCCATTATTTCGAAAGGCGTGACGGTTTCTGAGGAAACGACCTTTCGGGATTATGCCGGGAAGATCCGTGAAATAACCACCGATGGAGGGGAAACGGATCCACCGGATTGGGTACGTCCTAAAGATTGGTTGCCAATAGAACACCGGGTAGTGGAAGGCGAACAGAAGTTTGTAGGATTGCATGCCATATTGGAAGATAGCAATTTTATAGCGCTTTCCGCTACGGCCGACTATACAGTGGATTGGGGTGATGGAAATATCGAAAATTTCACATCCGGTGCATTGGCGTCCCATGTTTATGCGTTCGATTCCTTTAAAGGAGCCGATACGTCTGGCGGTTTCCGACAGGCTATAGTTACCGTTACGCCCCAATCTGGCCAGGCGCTGACAAGTATTAATTTACAGCGAAGACACCGACAACCTTCCCTTACGTATTATAGTACCGGATGGATGGATATTCGAATGAGTGGTGAAAACATGACCAGTCTTACTATTGGTGGATCAACGCTTTATCATGGCTACCTGGAAGCATTTTGCTTTATCGGTCGCAATGCGATTACCAGTTTTCGCCGGTGTTTCTCTGCCTGCAATCTGTTACAGTCGGTTGTGATAAACGATACGTCAAGTGCAACCGATTTTGGTTACATGTTCGCATCTTGTTCGGCACTGGAGAAAGTGCCTGTATTCGACACATCTAAAGGAATGGATTTCGGATATATGTTTCAATCCTGTATTGCCCTGAAAAAAGTACCCTTACTGGATACTTCAAACGGAATAAGTTTTAGCAGCATGTTTGCTTCATGTATGGCATTGCAAACCATTCCGCTGTTCGACACCGCAAAGGGAAGAAGTTTTAACGGCATGTTTTTAGGATGTACGGCTTTACAAACGGTTCCGGTATTGGATACGTCCAGCGGAACAGAATTTACCAGTATGTTTTTAGAATGTAAGGCATTAAAAACCATACCGTTATTAAATACCGAAAATGGAATTGAATTTATCGGAATGTTTTCATCCTGTACGCTATTGCGAACCATCCCTTTGTTGGATACAAGAAAGGGAGTCGAGTTTCGGGCGATGTTTCATTCGTGCAGTGTTCTGGAAACGGTTCCTTTATTGAATACCTCGGAAGGCGTTGGTTTTAGCGACATGTTTGCCAATTGTGGTTCCCTGCGGAAAGCAGCCTTTTTCGGGACTAAAAATAAAATCGATTATTCGTCCTGTAAATTCTCACAACCAGCACTGGTCGAGATATTCAAAAATTTAGCCTCCGGAGTCGTGTCTAAAACAATTACGATTACAAATAACTGGGGATCACAATTACTAACGGTCGACGAAAGAGCGATTGCTACAAACAAAGGGTGGACTATTGTCGGATAAAACGATAGTTCATAAAGGCATTATTCCGAAATAATACGAAAGTTTTATAGCATGAATTACAGAATAAATCAGGTTTAACACCGGGAGAGAACGGGTTTAAATCAATACAAATACAGTTCTGAACAAAATGGGATTCGTTTTGAAATAAAGACGAAATAATGCTGCATTCCCATGGACAAAATTGTATAACCAACCTAAACAGTAAAGTCAAAAAAGTAGTGGAAGCTGATTTGGCATCGAAGATACAAATGTACCGGGATTGAGATACGGAAAAACAAACGCGATACATCCGTTTCGACATCACTGCTGATACGGATAAAAAGCGGAACACGATAAAACGTTCCTGTTTAACTGCCACAGGAGTACGAATAACTGGATACGAATACCTTTTATTTCGGGAGGAAGATGGGATTAGAATAATAACCAAATAAATACAACAAATTATGGGAAAATTGAAAAGCTGGACTTTGTTCACGGTAGTAATCATTTTGGCTGTAATCGATCAGACAACAGATATCATGCCTGTGTTTTTAAAACAGATCAATGCACCGGAATGGGTGGGTTCTGTCTTAAGAATCTTTGTGGCCGTTTGCGGAGCACTTAAATTACGATTACAGGAACCACCGGCAAAACAAACGAATAACGAATCGGCACCAATGGTGTAGATAGGTAGCTGTCGAAGCCGGATATCGAAAGCCGTCCGGTATTTTGACACAAACAATAGGGTTTGAAAAAACAACTGTCGGTCTGTGTGCAGACATTCAGGTCGGATAACGAAATCCGGTACTAAAACGAATGGAGGTCAAACCCTTAAAAATAGTACTATTTATTGAATTTAAAGGAGAATTATGGCAAATAAGAATATTTTAAAAAATTGGTTTAAAACAGGGTTGTTTCCAACACAATCTCAGTTTTGGGAATGGATGGAAAGCTATTGGCATAAAGACGATGTTATTCCACAAGCTCAAATTCAGAATCTTAGAACCGATCTTGATAATAAAGCAGACAAAGCAGCTATCGGCGCTCATATGACGGATACGAATGCTCATGCCGATCTATTTGCTAAGGTTGCGACTCCGTATCGGTTTTTACCGGTTTTTCCAACCGCAGATACGTCTGAATTACAGGTTGAGGCACTTAAAAATACCACGCTGAATGCCGTCATGTATATGGGACAAATCGATATGGATGTGATTCAACTGGACCCGATAACCGGGACTTTATCGAATTGGGATTTTAGAGCAAACACACAATATATAATACTTTATACAAAACGATAATATGAAAATCAACGAACACGGTAAAACAATTAAGACAGGAGACGACGTAATCATTACGGAGTTTCGCGGTGGTGTGAGTGCTACAGCTGTTATGCAGGTTCCTGAGGATTCCGAGACTCATATATTACCGGAAGTAGAGCTGAAAAGACGTATTCGTTTTAACCCGGAAACCGGGAAATTCGAAGGTCATAATGGAATTGAATGGACTGCTCTGGGTTTTGATCAACAACTAAAAGACGCGGTCGATTATATAACGGCTGGTCTTCCAAATAAAGCCGATCTTGTCGACGGAAAAATACCACTTTCTCAAATTAACGACGCACTTGTTGGGTCGGTTAATTATCAGGGAATTTATGACGCAACAACAAATACTCCGGCCTTACCCGTAGCATCGGCTAATAAAGGAAAATATTGGGTGGTAAATGTAGCCGGAACGCAACAGGGCGAAAATTATAAAATAGGTGATTGGGTAATTTCCAATGGTACGGTTTGGGGACGTGTGCCGAAAGCAGTTGATGTGGATAGTACGCCAACTGCCGGAAGTAATAATGCCGTTTCCAGTGCCGGAGTTGCAGATGCACTCGCTTTAAAGGCAAATACAGCCGCTGTAAATGCAGGATTGGATTTAAAAGCCAATATTGTTGATGTGAACATCAAATTGGCCGATAAAATCAGTATTGTAGATCTGAATAACGGATTGGCTACAAAAGCCAATCTGATCGATCTGGATACCAAGGCCAACATTGCCGATGTCAACATCAAATTAGCGGAAAAAATTAGTGCTGTTCAATTTGAAGAAGGTTTGGCCGAAAAAGCGAGCTTAAGCGATTTGGCGGTAAAAGCCAATATCACGGATTTGAATTTAAAAGCGAGTAAAGACGAGTTAACTTCCGGTTTAGCTGTCAAAGCAAATGTAACGGATCTTGAAGCCAAAGCCAATATTACCGATGTCAACGCAAAACTAGCGGAAAAAATTAGTGCTGTTCAATTTGAAGAAGGTTTGGCTGAAAAAGCAAGTCTAAGCGATTTGGCGTTAAAAGCCAATATCACGGATTTGAATTTAAAAGCAAGTAAAGACGAGTTGACTTCCGGTTTAGCTGTAAAAGCAAATGTTGCGGATCTTGAAGCCAAAGCAAATATTACCGATGTCAACATCAAATTAGCGGAAAAAATTAGCGCTGTTGAATTTGAAGAAGGTTTATCGGAAAAAGCGAATTTAAGCGATTTAGCGGTCAAAGCCAATATCACGGATTTGAATTTAAAAGCAAGTAAAGACGAGTTGACTTCCGGTTTAGCTGTAAAAGCAAATGTTGCGGATCTTGAAGCCAAAGCAAATATTACCGATGTCAACATCAAATTAGCGGAAAAAATTAGTGTCGTTCAATTTGAAGAAGGTT
>NZ_SSNZ01000012.1 GCF_004801375.1 Flavobacterium supellecticarium | reverse complement strand
GTCGCCGCCTTTCTTTTGAATCCCCATCATTATTGATGGGGATTTTTTTTGTTATAGGTATGGCGTGTCGCTTTGCTCGATCCGCCGCCTTTCTTTTGAAAACCCTATCCAAACGGATAGGGTTTTTTGTTTTATAGCAATATCAAATAAATCATATCCAATAAAGCACTACAAACCCCGGGAATCCGGGGTTTTGTTTTTTTCCTGACCATAGATGTCACACCTGACAGGTTTACAAAACCTGTCAGGTGTAGCAGGTGTTCCAAACAAAACATAAAAAAACCGGAAAAGTTCCGGTTTTTATATTTTATAACATCAGGAAAACTTCTAATGCCACACTTTTTGTGTTTTTGACTTCTATATTATTGATAATATAATAACTGTGCTATTGAATAATGTTATAAAAATATGTTTTTTATCATATTTTTAGTTTTTTTATCACATTAAATTTGTGCTACTCAAAAATAAATGCCTTCGGAAAGGAACCGAAGAATTATAAGCCTCAATAATTTAAAACTTTAGTTGTATGAAAAACACAAGAAATGAACACGATTTTTTGGGAGAATTGGATATTCCAAATGAAATGTATTATGGAATTCAGACTTTCCGAGCGAAAAAAAATTTTAATATTACAGGCATTACCCTTATGAATGAAAAGGGATTGATCAAATCATTAGGTCAGGTAAAAAAAGCAGCGGCTTTAGCCAATAGAGATTGTGGGGTTTTGGATCCGAAAATAGCAGATGCCATTTGTTTTGCCTGTGATCAGGTAATCGATGGTAAGTTCGACGATCAGTTTGTTAGCGATCTGATTCAGGGTGGTGCCGGAACTTCTGTCAATATGAATGCCAATGAAGTCATAGCCAATATTGCCCTGGAATATTTAGGGCATGAAAAAGGTGCTTATCAATATGTGCATCCAAACAATCATGTGAATTGTTCACAATCTACAAATGACGCCTATCCCACGGCTGTTCGGTTGGCACTTTATTACAAATTAAACACTTTTTGTACAATACTGAAACGTCTTGAAGATGCATTTGCTCTAAAAGGAAGGGAATTCGAAGAGGTGTTAAAAATGGGACGAACACAACTACAGGACGCCGTTCCGATGACTTTAGGTCAGGAGTTTCATGGTTTTGCGACAACTATTGGTGAAGATATTCAACGATTACGGGAAGTACAAAGCCTTCTTTTGGAGGTAAATATGGGCGCAACAGCTATTGGTACAAAAGTTAACGCTCCGGAAGATTATCCGGAATTATGTGTTCGATATCTGGCCAAAGAAACCCGCCTTCCATTATTGCTATCGCCCGATTTAATAGAAGCGACAAGTGATACCGGTGCTTTTGTTCTGGCAATGGGAACCCTAAAAAGAACTGCAGTTAAGGTGTCCAAAATTTGTAATGACTTGCGATTGTTGAGTTCCGGACCGCGTACCGGATTAAACGAAATAAATCTGCCTCCTTGTCAACCGGGATCTTCCATTATGCCGGGTAAAGTGAATCCGGTTATCCCGGAAGTGGTCAATCAAACCTGTTTTTATGTGATCGGTCAGGATGTAACCGTTACTATGGCTGCCGAAGCGGGTCAGCTGCAACTCAATGTAATGGAGCCGGTTATCGGTTTTGCACTATTTACTTCTTTGGAGTATCTTGGTAATAGTATTAATACTTTAGTTGATAAATGTGTAACTGGAATTACAGCTAATAAAGAACATTGTGCTAAATTAGTAATGAATAGTATTGGTATCGTGACACAGTTAAATCCTATTCTGGGGTATGAAACCTGTGCCAGCATTGCAGGCGAAGCCTTACTATCGGGTAAAAATATCCATGAGATCGTAGTACTCGAAAGAAAACTGATCTCTCAGGAAAAATGGAATGAGATATATGCAATGGACAATTTAATACATCCGAAATTGATAATATCTTAATTAAACGTATTTGATATGAAAAAAATAATAAGTGTTTTGTTTGCCGTATTGATTGTTTTTCAAATACAGGCACAATCTAAAACTACAAAAAACAAAGATGCGAATTTACCACGTGTCATTATTCTCGCCACAGGTGGGACGATTGCAGGATCAGGAGAATCTTCCTCAAAAGCAGCCTATACGCCCGGACAGATTCCGGTGGATAATCTACTAAATGCAGTACCACAGATTCATGAATTGGCGCGTATTAAAGGAGAACAGATTGCTCAAATTGGAAGCCAGGATATGAATGTCGATACCTGGTTAAAATTAAGCAATCGTATTAATGCAATCTTCGATAATAACGAAGCTGACGGTGTGGTGGTAACACATGGTACGGATACGCAGGAAGAAACTGCCTATTTCTTATCGTTAACGGTTAAATCCGACAAACCGGTGGTATTGGTTGGAGCGATGCGTCCGACTACGGCGATGAGTCAGGATGGAAACCGGAATTTATTTGATGCCGTAACAGTTGCTGCAGCACCGGATAGTCAGGGAATTGGAGTCGTTACTGCAATGAATGAAGAGGTTTATGCTGCTCGCGATGTGACCAAAACCGTTACTACAAGTACCGCTACTTTTAAATCCCGAAATTTTGGACCGATTGGACTGATTTACGACGGTAAAGTGAGTTATTACTATAAGTCGCTTCGTTCACCGGCTCAGAAATTCAATATCAAAGGACTGAAAAAACTACCTCAGGTAGAAATTATCTACGGATATGCCGATGCCAGTCCAGGAGCCATTAACGCTTCTGTTGAAGAAGGAGTCAAAGGTATTGTATATGCCGGAATGGGAAATGGTAATTTTAATGCTCCGGTTGGTAAAGCACTGGCCGATGCTGCCAAAAAAGGAGTTGTCGTTTGTCGTGCTGCCCGTGCCGGTGCCGGAAGGGTGACGCTATTTAATGAAGTCGATGACAAAGCATTGGGTTTTGTAGTAGCTGATGATCTGAACCCGCAAAAAGCGCGTGTCTTACTGATGCTGGCGCTAACGCAAACAAATGATCAGCAGACCATCCAGGATCTTTTTTTCAAATATTAATAAAGTTCTTTTACAGTATAGGATAAAGGGAAAGATTTGTTTAACCCTTTATCTGCTGTAGAATTTTTATAAACGTAAATAGTACGCCTATGTTATTGATACAGTTTATAATTTTAATAGCCATGATCCTGATTGGTTCCCAGATGAAAGGGATTGGTCTTGGTGTTATGGGAATGGTCGGACTAATGATTTTTGTTTTTCTGTTTCAAATGCGCCCAGGTGATCCTCCAATCGATGTGATGCTTGTCATCATGGCGATCGTTTCGACAGCCGCAACATTACAGGCTTGCGGCGGACTGGATTATTTAGTTCAGCTAGCCGAAAAGGTCATTCGAAGCAATCCTTCCAATATCGTTTTTATCGCACCTTTTACGGTATATTTCTTTTGCCTTTTTGCGGGTACCGCACATTTATTATATTCCTTATTACCGATTATTTCGGAAGTAGCCGCAAAAAAAAGAATCCGACCGGAACGACCGTTAAGTGTGTCGGTAATTGCGTCGCACCTTGCCATAACCGGAAGTCCGATGAGTGCCGCAACAGCAGCCTTTGCCGGAGCAGGAATACTCGCTTATCCCGGAGCATTAATCGATATCATGAAAATTTGTATCCCGGCATGTCTTATCGGAATCTTATTTTCCTGTTTCGCCGTACTTAAAAAAGGGAAAGAGCTGGAAGAGGATCCCATTTTTATTGAAAAAATGAAGGATCCGGAGTTTGCTAAAAATTTGGATTCGGAACCGGGAAATAAACCCAAACAACTTAAAAAAGGTGCCAAAACGGCGGTGGTTATTTTTGCAATTGCCGTACTGTTAATCGTTCTGGCCGGTGCTTGTCCGCAGTTGTTACCGCAATTTGGAGCCGGAGAAGCTTCTCTGGTTTTAACTGCCAATGGTGAATTGAAAATGGTGGCGGTGATCAGTATTGTCACGTTAACAGCCTCGGCATTAATGATGCTACTAACCAAAACCAGTGCTGTCGATGTAACCAAAGTCAGTTTGTTTAGCGCTATGGCTACCGCAGTAGTTTCTGTATTCGGGGTGGTTTGGATGAGTGCTACTTTTATGGCGCACAATCAGGTGGTCATTAAAGGATTTATGGAAGAAATTGTTACAGCTCATCCGTGGACGTTTGCCATTGCCGTATTTGCTTTAGGTGCCTTGATGTTTAGTCAGGCGGCTACAACAAAAACCATGATGCCATTAGGGATGGCATTGGGTGTACCACATCATGCACTGATCGCGATTTTCCCGGCTGTAAATGCTGATTTTGTCTTGCCGGGTTATCCGACACTGTTGGCCGCTATCAATTTTGATAGAACCGGTAGTACCAAAATCGGAAAATTTGTGGTCAACCACAGTTTTATGGTGCCGGGACTCGTCGCCGTGGTTGTTGCCATCGCAGCGGGGTTCCTGATAGGTGCCTTTTTATAGATAATTTAATATACATGCCATGAAAAAATATGTTCTTTTAATACTGTTTCTCTTTGCTCAGGCCATAATGTTGGGACAAGACCATCAACTGACTAAAGATACCCTGTCAAAACCCATTATTCCTAAGGAACGATTGGATTTACTCAAAAATGTAGATATCATTTTTAACATGCAATTTGCCAATGATAACTTTTTTCGGGACGGAAAATTTCAGGAATCGGCATTTGGGAATAATCAGATGCGTCTTGAAATTAAAGGGAAAATACACGATAAAGTGTATTTCCGGTTCCGGGATCGTTATACCAAAACCACCGATCCGGGTTCCCGCGATAATTTAAGTCGCTCGACCGATATGGCGTATATCGGGATCACATTGTCTCCTAAAACACGTTTGAATCTGGGGAAAATGAGTGCCGATTGGGGAGGATATGAATTCGACCTGAATCCGATCGACATCCTCGAATACAATGATATTCTCGAATATGCGGATAACTTCCTAACCGGTGCCGGAATTACCTATCAGGTATTTCAAAACCATTCTTTTGGCTTACAGGTGCTAAATTCCAGGGTTTCCGATTTTGAAGATGTTTACCAGGATCGAGTTCCGGTAAATCTGGAAAAAGCAAAATTCCCGATGGCTTTTATTACCAATTGGAGAGGACGCTTTTTCGGAGGTAAATTCGAAACGATTTATAGCTACAGCTTTTTTAAAGAAACAACCAAAAAAGGAATGAATTTCTATTCCTTAGGGCATAAATACCAGGATAAAAAGCTGACATTGATGTATGATTTTAAATATAGTAACGAAGGAATCGACCGTAAAGGGATTATCACCAATATGATCCCGGGTGAAGAAGTGAGTATCCAGCAAAATGTTTCGTATCTGGAAAACTGGCTTCGTGCAGAATACCTGATTGCACCAAAAGTGAACCTGTCGCTGACCTTAATGCACAGTAATGCATATGCTAAAAATATGATTGATACCGATAGTGGTATTAATCATATCCGGGCCAGCTATGGGTTTATACCCTCGGTTCAGTATTTACCGTTTAAAAATCTTAATTTACGATTCTTCGTATCCTATGTAGGCCGTTATTATAACTATTCTTCGTATGCACAGGAACAGTTAGGTCAAACCGATTACAATACGGGACGTCTTAGTGTCGGATTCATTGCTCCGCTACTAATTTTTTAATTGTTTTGTTTACTAAAAATCCCCTTCTGAATCAATCAGAAGGGGATTTTTTTATTAACCGTGTATGGTTTCCTGTTTTCCGTAGTTGGTAATGATAGATGTTTCATACTCAATCCATTCCTGCCAACGTTTGTCTACATCGGTCTTTTCGGTATATTTTCGGGCAAATCCTAAAAAGGTAGTATAATGCCCGGCTTCACTGATCATTAAATCTCTGTAAAAAGTAGCCAGTTTTTCGTCCTGTATATTCTGTGATAAAACTTTAAAACGTTCACAGCTTCGGGCTTCAATCATGGCCGAAAATAACAAACGATCCACTAAAGCCTGATTTCGGCTACCACCTTTGATCATAAATTTGGCCAGTTCGTTTACATAATCGTCTTTCCGCTCCCGACCCAATTCCAGTCCGCGCTCTTTGATGATCTCGTGAACCATCTCGAAATGTTCCAGTTCTTCCCGGGCAATTTTAAGCATTTCGGTTACCAGGTCTACTTTTTCAGAATTAATAGTGATAATCGATATGGCATTGGTAGCCGCTTTTTGCTCACACCAGGCATGATCGGTCAGAATTTCCTGGATGTTCGATTCTACAATCGTTACCCATCTCGGGTCTGTTTTTAATTTTAAGCCTAACATCGTATAAAGTTTAGCCGTAAAAATACAATTTTACGATGAAAGTCCGAAATGCGTAGCGACAAGTAGTATATTTGTTTTTATTATCGATTCAAAATGCCGTTACTACTCATCATTGGTTATGTATGGCCGGAACCGGGTTCGTCGGCGGCCGGAAGCAGAATGCTGCAACTGATCCGTTTTTTTCAATCCGAAGGTTATAAAATTGTCTTCGCCAGTCCGGCGGCGCATAGTGAATTTGCTGTTGACCTACAGGGCATAGGCGTGGAAACCCAAAATATCCAATTGAATTGTTCCAGTTTCGATGACTATATAAAAGTGTTACAACCGACTATGGTGTTGTTTGATCGTTTTATGATGGAAGAGCAATTTGGTTGGCGTGTCACAAAATACTGTCCGGATGCGATTCGGTTACTCGATACCGAAGATCTGCATTGTCTGCGCGAAGCAAGGCGTCAGGCTTATAAAAAGCAAACTGATTACCGGGAAATACTACAGTCGTCCGAAATCGCGAAACGGGAAATTGCCAGTATTTTTCGATCGGATTTAACCCTGATGATTTCAGAATTTGAAATGGACCTATTGCAAAACCAGTTTAAGGTCGATGCCCCCATTTTACACTATCTGCCATTATTGGTCGAACCGATGGAAGCTACGTCGCTTTCATTCCCGGAGCGAAGGGATTTTGTTTTTATCGGAAACTTTTTTCACGAACCCAACTGGAATTGTGCCTGGGGACTTAAAAATGAAATCTGGCCGGAATTAAAAGAACGATTGCCGGAAGCTACGTTACGAATTTATGGCGCCTACGCAACGCAAAAAGTAACAGATCTCCACAATCCGAAAGACCGTTTTTATGTGATGGGAAGAGCATCCGATGCAAGGGAAGTAATAGAAAATGCCCGGGTTTTACTCGCACCGATCCGTTTCGGAGCCGGAATAAAAGGGAAGCTACTCGAAGCAATGGTATACGGAACACCAACGGTAACCACTACAGTTGGCGCCGAATCGATGCAGGATAACGGGGACTGGAATGGTTTTATCGCCGACGATAATGCGACTTTTATTGCAAAAGCAGCCGAATTGTATTCCGATTCGGAACTATGGTATCAAAAACAACAAAACGGTTACCGGATCAGAAGTGGACGGTATACGGCCAAACCACATTTGGAAGTGTTACAACAACGGATAGCGCATCTGAAAGCCAATTTAAAAGCACACCGAGATGCCAATTTTATAGGAGCAATGCTCCAACACCATACGATGCAGAGTACGCATTATATGGCAAAATGGATTGCCGAAAAAAATAAAGCTACCGAATAGGTAGCTTTATTTTTAGGTGTTGATTTCCAGATCGCGGATATAATCTTCATATTCATAAAAGAAACGTTCGAAAGCATCCATATTATCATTAAAAAAATCAAAAATTTCCGGCCAGCTGGAGCGATTAAACAAACTGATTCCGGTTTTTTCGACCCAAACTTTACTGATCGCTTTTCCCGTTTCCAGATAAAAATTGCGTTCCAAAACGGCTTCCGGTAAAAATTCCTCATGTAAAATCGTACGTAACGATTCTATTTTTTCATAATAGATTTTTCGCTTTTCATCGTCTTTGCTTTCAATATCCAGTGTGACCTGTGCCTTTTTATTATCGACATAAAACTTAAAGGAAAAGTCTTTGATTTTGGTATCGTACAAGAGCCATTTCCGGGGATACGCTTCCGCAAATTCGGTCCAGAATTCTTTTTTTATCTTTTGCGCTTCTTCTTTGCTGAACATTTTTTCTTTGAATATTTGTTTTAATAAAAATTTGCCATAAATTTTTTTTGAGGTAACTTTATAGTTAGGTTTTAAAAGAAAACACACAAAAACGATGGACTTTCAGGATTTTTTAAAATATATTCCAAAAATAGAAAAAGAAAAGCTTTTGGCGTCGGATGCACATATAAAAATGGCACCCCTGGAGCGTATTTCGACCCTGAAGGAAGCCAGCTATGTCGATAAAAATCCCAGAAGAGCCGCAGTAATGATGCTCTTTTATCCGAAAAATAATGTACCGCATCTCGTACTAATCGTCCGAAATTCCTATCCCGGTATCCATTCTTCGCAGATTGCTTTTCCGGGTGGAAAGGTCGAACCCGAAGATCGGAACCTGATTCACACTGCTTTACGGGAAACACACGAAGAGGTGGGAATCGCACCCAGCAAAATTGAAGTCATCAAACCCTTTAGCGAAATCTATATTCCGCCGAGCAATTTTCTGGTTTCACCGTTTATGGGAATTGCCCATCAGGAACTTCATTTTATTCCCCAACTGGAAGAAGTGGCTCAGATTATCGAATTACCGTTGGAACGTTTTCTGAATGATGAAATTATCGTAGAAGTAACCATGACAACATCCTATGCCACCAATATTAAAGTACCGGCTTTTCAGATTGAAGATCATATCGTTTGGGGCGCAACAGCTATGATGATGAGCGAACTCAAAGAAACTGTTAAGAATGTAATCTAATCGATTTGTTTTCTATACATTTGCAGTTCTTTTTTGGAAATTAAACAGTAAAAAAATGGGATTGTTTAAAAGAAATCCTTTTGGTCATATACTCTTTTTGAAAAAATGGCTGATCCGTGTTTTTGGTGCTCTTACGCACCGACGGTATCGCGGCTTTAATGAATTGCAAATCGACGGATCGGAAATCATAAGGGCTTTACCGGATAGAAACGTACTTTTTATCTCAAATCATCAAACCTATTTCGCCGATGTCGTGGCCATGTTTCACGTTTTTAACGCCAGTTTAAAAGGTCGCGAAGACAATATCAAAAACATCGGATACCTTTGGGAACCGAAATTGAATATCTATTATGTCGCTGCCAAAGAAACCATGCAATCCGGTTTGTTGCCGCGAATATTGTCATATGTAGGAGCTATTACTGTAGAACGCACCTGGCGGTCGAAAGGAAAAGACGTAACCGAAAAACGGGAAGTCAATCCAAACGATACCGAAAATATCCGGATTGCACTCGAAGACGGATGGGTAATTACCTTTCCGCAGGGAACGACCAAATCGTTTAAACCGGTTCGAAAAGGAACAGCACATATCATCAAACAACATAAACCGGTAGTCGTACCGATAGTAATTGATGGATTTCGTCGTTCATTCGACAAAAAAGGATTGCGATTAAAGAAAAAAGGAATACTACAATCGTTTATTATTAAAGAACCATTGGATATCGATTATGAAAATGATTCCATAGACGAAATTGTGGAAAAAGTGGAATTTGCCATCGAACAACACCCGTCATTTCTAAAAGTAATTCCGGCTGAAGAAATCGAAGCACAGGAAGAATTAAACCGAAAACGACAATGGGATTATTAAGATAAAAAAGAGGCTTACAATTTGTAAGCCTCTTTTTTTATAAGTCGATTTTCTTTAACTCTTCGTAATTTTTATACAGTCGACGTAATAGGAAACCGTATACAAGTCGGTAGAACAACCAGATGACACCTACGAATAGTCCGAAGAATACAATCGTAAAGCCCAAAATCATCATCCAGAACAACATACCTTGATCATTACCTTCGAATTGCCCGGACATACGGTTAAAGCGTTCGTCATAAATACAGGTGGCCACCATCATCGTGATAAAAATAATACCAATCATCACCAGATTATACCAAATATAATATTGAACGGTTTTTCGTGTTTTTAGAATGTTTTTCATCAGCGACTTCACGCTATCGGTTGTATTGATACTTTTAAAATTCCGGTAAAACAGGAATATAAAGGAAAAGATAACAATATAGTTGATCACTGTAAAAGTGGTGACTAACGTCTTGATGTGATAGGATTCCAGTGTTTTCAGGTAATTTTCATCTGCCGTAAAAAAACTAATCAGGCTCCAGGCAATCATTTCCAGTATACTGATAATGAATATCCATTTTACGATGGAAGACGACTTCTTATGCAGCATGGCATAAATTTCCTGTTCCGTAATTTTCGGAAAGGAATGCTCGTTTTTCTTCCAGTCTTTTTTTAATAAATCTAACTCTTCCATGACAATCGCTCCCGTTATGGATTTACAATTTTTTTTAGTTTCCCTTTTATACGGTTCATCTTTACACGGGCGTTTACTTCACTAATACCCAGTGTATCGGCGATCTCGGTATAATCCTTGTCTTCCAGATACATGAAAACCAAGGCTTTTTCAATATCGTTTAACTGATGGACGGCCTTATACAACAACTTGATCTGTTCTTCTTCTTCATAGTTATAATCCTCGTGATTGAATTTGTGTATTTTACCGTCAAATTCGATGGTGTTTACCGTTTTGACTTTCTTTCGGTATAAGGTAATAGCCGTATTCAACGCAACCCGGTAGGCCCAGGTGGTAAATTTTGCCTCACCGCGAAATTGAGGAAATGCTTTCCAAAGCTGAATTGTGATTTCCTGAAACAAGTCTTTATGCGAATCTTCATCAGAAGTATACAGCCGACAAATCTTGTGTATAATGTTCTGATGTTGTTCTAATTGCGATACAAAGGACTGTTCCAGGTTCGAATTCATAAACGATTAGTGTGGATATACTACAAATTGTTACAAGTTAGGCTTTTTTTATTTTTTTGAGATTGAAATAACGGCATTGAAAATAGAAGGAATTCGCTTGCAGAATCCTATTTAAAATAGCGTGTGAGCCAATTTTACTTCGTAACTTTAAGAGCTAAATTTAACAAGAGAAAATGAACATTCCCCGATCGAGTTTTCCACGTATCATTATTATTGGAGGTGGTTTTGCCGGTATTGCGCTGGCCAAAAAATTGCGTAATAAAAATGTTCAGGTGGTCCTGTTGGACAAACACAATTACCATACGTTTCAACCGTTGTTGTATCAGGTGGCAACCGGTGGACTCGAAGCCGGGTCGATTGCCTATCCGATCCGAAAAGTGGTGCAGGAATATGATAATTTTTATTTCCGATTGGCACAGGTAAAGGAAATCGATACCGAAACCCGAAAAGTCACCGCCGATATTGGCGATTTATACTACGATTATCTGGTAATTGCTACCGGATCCAAAACCAATTATTTTGGAAATAAGGAGATTGAAAAAAACAGTATGGCCATGAAAACCATACCGCAGTCACTCAATATCCGTAGTTTGATTCTTGAAAATTTCGAACAGGCATTGCTTACAAACGATATCAACGAACGATTGAGTCTGATGAACTTTGTAATTGTAGGTGGCGGACCAACAGGAGTGGAACTGGCCGGAGCATTGGCGGAAATGAAAAAAGCCATTCTGCCAAAAGATTACCCGGACTTGGACGTTCGGAAAATGGAAATCAACCTGATTCAGGGAACCGATAAAATTCTGGATGCAATGTCACCAAAAGCATCCCGGAAAGCAGAGGAATTTTTAAGCGGATTGGGCGTTAGCATCTGGAAAAACATTCGCGTAACCAATTACGACGGTAAAACGGTAACCACCAATTCGGATCTGACATTCGATTCGGCTACTGTAATCTGGACGGCCGGAGTAAAAGGTGCGGTGATTAAAGGTTTAAAGCCCGAAGCATTAGCCGGAAACGAACGGATTAAAGTGGATGAATTTAACCAGGTTTTGGGTTATGAGAATATTTTTGCCATCGGTGATATTGCTACAATGGTAAGCGATACCTATCCGATGGGACATCCTATGATGGCGCAGCCGGCGTTACAGCAAGGGGCGTTATTGGCGCAGAATATTATTCGGAAAATTCAGAAGCAAAAAATGAAACCTTTTGTTTATAATGATAAAGGATCAATGGCTACTATTGGTCGGAATAAAGCGGTGGTCGATTTACCACGTTGGCATTTTAACGGCGTTTTTGCCTGGTTTGTATGGATGTTTGTCCACTTGTTTTCGCTGATCGGATTTAAAAATAAAGCGGTTGTATTTATGAACTGGGTGTATAATTATATCCGTTTTGATCGGGAAGGACGATTGATCATCCGACCTTATAAAAAGAAAAGTTCGCAGAGTTTTATACCCGATGAATTATAAATGAAAAGACGCCAATCCGGCGTCTTTTTCTATAAAGGTCTGTCGCGATAGTAATGAATCAGCAGGTCCACAAACTTGCTGTAACTTTCCATCCCGTCTTTTTGTTGGTTTAGTTTTAAAAAATTGTCATAAAAGACTTTAAACAGCGGTTCCATTATATTCTGATGTTCGTCCCAGAATGTATCCGAATCTTTAAAATTTTCGAGAACGCCCGGATGGATCAAAGGAAGTAAGGCTTCACTGCGACCTTCCTGTTTTAATTCGATATTGTGAAGGCAATACCGTAAGGCATACGTATATCCGGAATATTGAAAATAAAGATCATCGTTATAAATAGAAGCCATATAGCCGATAAAATTGGCCTCACTTTCGGAAGCATAACCAATCTGATGCGCCATTTCGTGACAGGTGGTTGTGGCAAAATTTGGCAACGGAATCAAAGCGTTTACCTGAGCTTCATTGGTAAACGGATTCAGATAACCGCTAAAGCCCATATAGGTTAAAGGTGTACTGATCAGCGATTTTTTTACGGATGGATGCTCATAAGTAAAAAACGGAAAGGCTTTTGAAAGATGATCATATCCATTTTGTGTTTTTTCAAAAATCACATCACGGGTATAAGGAACAACCACTTTCAGGCTGTCGTTTTTTTCGATTTGCGAATGGATGGCGTTCACTTTTACAATTACCCGTTCGGTAAAAGCAATCAGCTCTTCTGTCGAATAATCGCGTTTGAGTGCCAGTTTTTGATATAAGGGTACGCGGATGTAATTGATACCCCATAACAGGTTAAACAGAAAATAAAAAACAGAAACAAAACCGATAAGACTTAGTAAATTTATTTTCCAGTCGATTTTCCAGGTTTTCCGTTTGTTCCACAACCATTTTAGAAGTAGAAGGATAACGATTCCATAGAGTAGATCACCCACGGAAAACGGAATCCAACCTAAAGTAATACGTGAAATTTTGGATAAAAAAGGGTAAAATCCATTGCTGTAATAGCGTTCGACAAGCTCGGGGAAAAACGAAAGTAACTTTAATATAACAAACTGAACCACAAGGAATACAGGTAATACGAGCTTTTTCTTCATCGACAAAATTTTTATAAATATAAAAAATGTTAATTTAAGATCCTGTTAATTTTCTTATTGTATATTTGCATTTAATTAGAATAGATAAAAATAACATCCTCAATTATTCTGGTAATGAAAAAGTTAGACGCACCTCAAAAAGCAATTTATTTCTGTGATGGTAGCAAATGCAGCAAGGAGAATAAACACAATCGAAAAGCAATTCGCACGCTGGTAAAAGAAGCCGGATTGAAAAACGAAGTGGCATTGGTGAAAACGTTTTGTACCGATAATTGTAAATGCGCACCGGTTATTGCCGTACAACCGGAAAACCTTTGGTTTGGCGATGTGTCTGAAAAAAAAGCTATTCAGATTTTCGAAGAATATATCGCCCCACCGATACTTACCATCGCAAAATAACAGCCGATTTAGTCTTAAAATATCCCCATTTTCCTTTATTTAAAATTCCCCGGATTATCATTTTCCCGGGCTGAAAATCTTTGTACCTTTGGGATTCAAAATTTGAAGTATAACTACAAAAGGTAAAATAATGAGCCAGGAAGTAAGAAACCTTGAGCCTAAACAGCTTTGGAATAAATTTGCCGACCTGAATGCTGTTCCGCGGCCTTCTAAAAAAGAAGAACGCGTGATTGCTTTTATGATGGATTTCGGAAACAAACTAGGATTGGAAACCCTGAAAGATGAGGTGGGTAACGTCATCATTAAAAAGCCGGCCACTGCCGGAATGGAAAACCGCAAAACCATCGTGATGCAGTCGCATTTGGATATGGTACACCAAAAAAATAATGATACCGTTTTCGATTTCGATACACAGGGAATTGAAATGTATGTCGATGGTGACTGGGTTCGTGCGAAAGGTACGACTTTAGGTGCGGATAACGGACTTGGTGTGGCTACCATCATGGCGATTTTAGAAAGCAACGATATCCCGCATCCGGCTATTGAAGCGCTTTTTACTATTGATGAAGAAACCGGAATGACTGGAGCAATGGGATTAAAAGGTGGATTATTGGATGGTGAAATCCTTTTAAATCTGGACACAGAAGAAGATGATGAAATCGATATCGGATGTGCCGGTGGAGTAGATGTAACCGCGGTTCGTGAGTATAACGAAGAAGAAACACCGGAAGGTTCGGTAGGCTATACCATTACGGTTAAAGGACTAAACGGAGGCCACTCCGGAATGGATATCGACAAAGGTTTGGGTAACGCCAATAAAATTATGAATCGTTTGTTGTTTGATGGATTTGAAAACTTCGGTTTACAAATCGCAGAAATCAACGGTGGAAGTCTTCGTAACGCCATTCCAAGAGAAAGTGTTGCTAAAGTGATCATCTCTCAGATTTATGATGAAGCTTTCGTTTTCGATATGCAGGAAGTGATTAACGATATCAAAACCGAGTTTAAAACGACGGAGCCAAATCTGACAATTGAAATCGTAAAATCCGATGTAGTACCGGCTACGGTTATGGATTTAGGTGTTCAGGAAGGATTGATTCGTGCCTTGTATACCGCTCATAATGGTGTTTACCGTATGAGTGCTGATATGGACAATCTGGTAGAAACGTCTAATAATATTGCCCGTGTTATCGTTAAAGATGGAAAAATTACCGTGCAGTGTTTAACGCGTTCTTCGGTTGAAAGTTCAAAATTTGATTTAGCGAATGCATTGCGTTCGGCTTTCGAATTAATTGGATGTGAAGTGGTTTTTGCCGGTTCGTATCCGGGATGGACACCAAATGTGAGTTCACCGATTTTGGATGTGCTGACATCAATCTACGAAAAACAAAACGGAAATAAACCACATGTAGTGGCTTGTCACGCCGGATTGGAATGTGGAATTTTAGGAACCAATTATCCGGATATGGATATGATTTCTTTTGGTCCTACGATCAAAGGAGCGCATAGCCCGGATGAAAGAGCTTCGATTTCATCGGCTCAGAAATACTGGAAATTCGTATTGGAAATTTTACAACAGATTCCGTTAAAAAACTAAACGGTATTGTTTAAATATTAGGAAAGGGTTGTCATTGCGATAACCCTTTTTTAGTTGTTTAACATCGGTTTCAGGTCGGTGTTTTTATTGCGTAAATCCAATCCGCCTTCATAGACTGACTTCAGATTCACAAGGTAAAACGACCAGCCACCGTGGCAACCCAATCGGATATTTTTTTTAGAATGATCATCGGTAGGGATATTTTTCTGCGTTAGTGTTACGATTACAAAATCGTCCTGTTCCATTAATGAAATATCCACAAGACATTGACCGGCAAAGGTAAATTGCAAGGAATTCTTGCCATTCGCTTGCGTAAAAGTACCCATCTCAAGATCGGGATATAAATACCAGTTCCATTCATAACGATAGTCCTGTTTTATATTCTGATTTTTCGGAATTAGGGTGCCGTCGGCCTCAAAACTATCTGCCTGACTCAGAAACCATTTTTCCAGTTCGGAAGCTTTGGTCCAGGCATCGTAAAGGTTTGGTAGTGTTGCATTTATTGCAATCCGGAGTGTAAACCGGGTCCAGTCGAAATTTTCCATATGAAGCCGTTTTGAAAATCAAATTTAGCGAAAATTCTAAGGCGGTATATCGATACAACTAAACGTATTTTTTTGTAATTTTGCACTCCAAACAAAGGAAATACAAAATGTTAGATAGACTTCAGATAGTAAAACAACGCTTTGATGAGATCTCGGACTTAATTATCCAGCCGGATGTTATTGCCGATCAGAAGCGTTATGTACAATTGAATAAAGAATACAAAGATTTAAAAGCATTGGTTGAAAAACGCGATGAGTATGTAAATCTTGACGGAAATATCAAGGAGGCCAACGAAATTATCGCCGACGGATCGGATCCGGAAATGGTCGATATGGCCAAATTGCAGTTGGAAGAAGCCAAAGAGCGTTTACCGCAACTGGAAGAAGAGATCAAATTTTTACTGATCCCGAAAGATCCGGAAGATGCGAAAAATGTAATGGTGGAAATCCGTGCCGGTACTGGTGGTGATGAAGCGAGTATCTTTGCCGGAGATTTGTTCCGTATGTATACCAAATACTGCGAAAACAAAGGCTGGAGAACTTCTGTGGTAGACTTAAACGAAGGTACTTCGGGTGGTTTTAAAGAGGTTATTTTTGAAGTTACCGGAGAAGACGTTTACGGAACCTTGAAATTTGAAGCAGGTGTTCACCGCGTACAACGTGTTCCGCAAACCGAAACACAGGGACGTGTACACACGTCTGCAGCTACCGTTATGGTACTGCCGGAAGCCGAAGAATTTGACGTACATATCGATATGAACGATGTACGTATCGATTTATTCTGTTCTTCGGGACCTGGAGGACAGTCGGTAAATACAACCAAATCGGCGGTGCGTATGACACACATTCCAACCGGATTGGTAGCACAGTGTCAGGACGAAAAATCACAGCATAAAAATAAAGATAAAGCGTTATCAGTATTACGTTCTCGTTTATACGAAATGGAATTGGCTAAAAAACAGGAAGAAGATGCTAAAAAACGTAACTCACAGGTAAGTAGTGGTGACCGTTCGGCAAAAATCCGTACCTATAATTATCCGCAGGGACGTGTTACGGATCACAGAATCGGGTTAACTCTTTACGATCTGGATGGTGTAATGAACGGAAATATTCAGAAGGTAATCGATGAATTACAATTGGTGAGCAATACCGAAAAATTAAAAGAAAGCGAAGTATTTTAATGATTAGAATACCCAAAATAGCAAATGTCACACAAAAGGAATCTTAGTGTGGCATTTTTTTTAAACAACAACACAACTAAATAAACAACATCTTGACAACACAACACTTAATTCAGCAGATTCATCAGAAGCAATCTTTTCTTTGCGTAGGTCTGGATGTCGATTTGACGAAAATACCGGAGCATTTGTTGCAATACGAAGATCCGATTTTTGAGTTTAACAAAAGGATTATCGACGTCACACACGATCTGGCCGTTTCGTACAAACCCAATACGGCTTTTTATGAAGCCTACGGAATCAAAGGCTGGAAGTCACTGGAAAAAACGATCCGCTATATCAACGAAAAATACCCGGATATTTTTACCATAGCCGATGCCAAACGCGGTGATATTGGAAACACGTCTTCCATGTATGCCAAGGCTTTTCTGGAAGATCTGGATTTCGACAGTGTAACCGTGGCACCCTATATGGGAAAAGACAGTGTGGAACCGTTTCTGGCTTTCGAAAACAAACATACCATCATGTTGGCGTTGACATCCAATGAAGGGGCTTTCGATTTTCAGACACTGGAAGTGAATGGAGAAGAATTGTATAAAAAAGTGATTGCGACTTCCAAAACCTGGAAAAATAGTCAGAACCTGATGTATGTGGTAGGTGCAACCAAAGCGGAATACTTTTCGGAAATACGAAAAATTATTCCGGATAGCTTTTTACTGGTACCGGGAGTAGGTGCGCAGGGCGGAAGTCTTTCCGAAGTTTGCTGTTATGGTATGAATACGAATGTCGGTCTATTGATCAATTCCTCACGCGGAATTATTTATGCAGCTTCAGGAATGGATTTTGCCGAAAAAGCAAGAGCCGAAGCCTTAAAAATCCAACAGGAAATGCAACGTATTTTAGCCAACCGCTAATTCTTGTTAATCCGCTAATTTATCCGTCAGATATAGATACGATTGGATCGAATGGTGTACAAATACATTGGTATCACTATCCGGATATTGGGTATAATACAGACTGTCGGGATATAAAACAGTCGTCGTACCGGTTCGAACATAATAATTGGATTCAAAATAGTCCGGAGCTTTATAACCGACTAATTGTTTTACAACAAATTTTGATGCGACTTTGCCAAGGTATTTCTGGTAACGTCGCATCGCTTTTTTATTGTGCTTCGTCAGTTGATTGTAAATGTGTTTTAACGCGAGGTTGGTTGGGAACTTTTGTTTCCGAATCATGCTTTTGGCATTTTTAAACGGATTAGTGACGTTAAAATCGGTTAGTGTCTGAATCGATACAGGAACTTCCGGAACCCAATCGGCTGTATTGACAACTGTTTGTGACCAGCCGGTTTGTCGCGAGGCCTCATATTCGTAGGCAAAAGGCAGATTTCCCGGTTTGGGTGCGGCACTGCAATAGGTTTTAAAATACATATCGGCCGGAAGTATTCCGGTTTTCTGATAGTATAATAATTGTGCTGTGATGAGGTAACTGATTCCGCCACCCTGACTATGTCCAAAAATGATAAAATCGCGGATGCCTTTTGTATACTGTTGCCATATGATCGGAATAATATCCTGAATCAGAAAAGCACTGGCAACGCTCCAGCCCACGTGAACAGCAGCCCGCGGATCGTCGGCAAAATGGTATTCGAATGTCGTAGAATCGTTTAATTGCAGCTTTCCTTTGGCCGGAATCATCGCTGCATAAAAATTGGCCAGCCAGCTGACTTCACTCGGCGTGGTTCCGCGAATGCTGATCACATTAATACCATGCGGATCTTCATACAATTCCCAACGGTTTACCAATCCCATTTCTTCCGATCGGTAGGTTCTTTTAAAACGGGTGCTTTCGGGAATTCCTTTATAATGCGTGCTATCGCTCCAACGGGAATAGGCGTAGAGTAGTTCGGTGTATTCCGATTTGTCAAAGCCGGGCTGTAATTTCTGAGCGAAAAGGGTGTGGCAAGCCAGAATTCCAAGTAAGGTGTATAAAATCCGTTTCATTCTGTTCTGATTTTACTTACTAAGATACGGCTTTTTGTATTTTTGTAAAATGAAATCGCTTACAGATCAAATGGGAACGTTGCATACGTTCGAACAAACACCGGTACGAATTGTCTCGTTGGTACCGTCGCAAACGGAATTACTTTTTGACTTGGGATTGGAGGAGCAACTCGTCGGGATAACCAAGTTTTGTATTCATCCGTACCATCTTAAATCGACCAAAAAAATCATTGGCGGTACAAAAAAGGTGCATTACGAAAAAATACGCCTGTTGGCTCCGGATATTATTATCGCAAATAAGGAAGAAAATACGGCTGAGATTGTAGCCGAATTGTCTAAGATTTGTCCGGTATGGGTGACGAATATTATTACGATAGAAGATAATCTACAAATGATAGCCGATTTCGGTCAGTTGTTTAACAAACGTACCGATGCGCAGAAATGGATCGATAAGACGCGTTATGCCTATGAGGATTTTAAACGTTTTATCGCCGATAAGCCCGAAAAGAAAGCGGCTTATTTTATCTGGCGGGATCCGTATATGGCTGCGGGATCGGACAATTTTATCAATGAATTGCTAAAGCTAAATCACTTTAAAAATATTTATGATACAAAAGGGCGTTACCCGGAAGTGGAATTAAAAAAAATCCGATTGGAAGGCGATCCGGATTTGGTATTCCTTTCGTCGGAACCGTATCCGTTTAAGGACGAACACGCTTTCGAAATCGGACGTTTTACCCATCATGCGAAAACCGTTTTTGTAGACGGAGAAATGTTTTCCTGGTATGGCAGCCGACTGGTTAAGGCCTTTGATTATTTTAAACAATTGCATCAGCGTATCACATAAAAAATTAAAAGGGGCCGTCTTATTTAAGACGGCCCCTTTTGTTGAGACACTAAAAATTCCGGATTACTGTCTTTTGAACACATATTTTTTAGTCACCGAAATACCGTTTACGTTTACGGCAGTTTCATAGTAAAACTTGTTACCATTGTCGGTGAAAATAATGTTTTTGGTATCGATCGCATTCGAACTCGTTAGGCTGTACAGGTTGTTACCTGGGTTTGTCCAGTAACCGATTACCGTTTCCGATAATACACACGTTCCGGTACCACCGTTCCCACCGTGATCATCGTCGTCGTCGTCATCGGTTGTTCCGCCACCGTTTCCAGGGTTTGGATTTACCGGCCCGTGATCGTCATCATCGTCGTCGTCATCGTTGCTTCCTCCGCTGTGATCATCGTCATCGTCGTCATCACCACCTTTTTGAAACGTCGAATCGTCAAAACGACCACCGTTCGAATACATTTCATGGGTAAATTGTTGTTCCCCGAAAATATAGGTTTCCTGTAGGTTACAGTTGTTTAAGGTTACCAGCTGGTTGTTGCTGTATTCCTCTACTAATTTCCAGGTTCCGATTACAGGGTTGCTCTGTAATATAACGGTATCCTCGTCTTTATTACAGCCAATGAATACGATCGTAAGGACCAGGGTTAGCATTAAAAATAGTTTTTTACTCATAATGGATTAAGGTTAAAAATTAAAATATAATTGTTTATTGATCAATAATTATTTACTGGACAAATTTGATTCCGAGGCTGATGATATCCGCTTTTAAAGCATCACTTCTTTCGTAACGTTGGTAGCGCAAATCGATATTTTTCAGACCGAAATGCAGAATACGCGTGTTGGTAAGCAGATCGGTATAACTCAATCCGAAACCATACTGATGACTGTCGAAGGACGAAAGGTCATAATCGGATGTATAATAGCGCTCGTAGGAATAATGTTTTTCAAAGGGTGCGAAATAGCGGACACCTTTTTGGGTGTAAAAACGATACATGGGCAAAAGGGTAAAATGTTCCGAAATACGATACGGAATTTCGATACTGGCAGTATGGGCAGACAATCCCCAATCGTCGGCATAAAAACGGTAATAACTGCGCACAACAAATTGTTCGTTGATATAATAGTTCATCCGCGCGCCAACCGGAATTTTAAAGCGCGTTCCCGGTAGGCGTTCTACGTCATCCGATAAACGGAATACACCGATGTTCCCGGGTTTGTCGTAAATCGGAATATAACGCGGCTGACCAATATAGTAGTTGGCTTTGTCGGCAAAATAAATACGATGGTACGGTGTCGATAGTAAGCCTTCCTGATACAAGACGTCCATAAATAAGGAAACTTGTAAACGTTTGGTCAATACTTGCGATAATCCTAACGAAAAGGAATACGAATTCCGGTTTTCATTGGAAAACTCATGGAAGGCTTTTGGTAGGTAATTGGTCGATTGTTGTCCGTATTCGTCCAAAATCGTCACACCCTGGAAATAACCGAAACCTTGAAAGTTCAATCCGTAAAGGGCATATTCGTGTAGTTCGGTCGGATAAATCGCATCCCATTTGTCAAAATAAGCACTGGCTTTTACGCTGATTTCGGTGTTTTTGTCGTTAAACAATTTGGCAACACCGGCACCAACTCCAAAGGATTGGTAGTCGTATTCTTTGGAAACACTACTGTTAATATTCCAGATTGTATTTCGATTGTCTGAACTATGACTATAACTGGCCGATAGTGTTTTTAAAACATCCTTACGGGAAGCTCCGGTCGATTCGATCCACGGACTTCCATAAGGAGCCGGTGTCGTTGTTGTAGTCGTATAATCGTCGTCTTTACTGTAAAGACCGGTTGGATTCATACCACGGGAAGCCCCGGTATTGTTGTTATTAGTGGTGGTTACGGTATACGATCCATCGGTTACAAACGGGTTGATGTTACTGGACGAAGCCGACGTATAGGCTGAAAAACCGGCATCGATGGTTAACACATCGTCGTCATTCAACGGGATGGTCAATACGATATTGGAGGTGTAATCTTTTAATTTTTCGGTTCCAACACCACCGCCAACAGCCGAGTGTTTTCCATCCTGTTGGTAGTAACTTCCCAAAAATTCGATCTCGGTTGATTCGAGTACCCGTTTCTTATAGGACGTAGCGTTTTCGTCTTCCTGAGCATTTACAATAGAGCAACAGAAAAGACCGGTATAAAAAAGTATTTTTTTCATGGTTTAATTGCAGCCACAGCCTCCCCCTGTTTTTCCGCCATTGGCGCCCGAAGCACCTTCGCGGTAAATTTGAAAATTGGTCTCGTAGCGTTCGGACGATCGTGCCGATAGTTTCATATCGGGATCATTAATGTTTTGTTTTTCGTATTCTTTTACGGAGTTACAGGAAAAAAGAAGAAAACACCCTAAAAGGAGTAATGCGGGTTTCATTTAGTTGGTCTTTTTTAATTTTTTATGATCAAAGTTTTTGGAGTAGAAAATTTTGCCGCTGTCGGTTACAATAACCGCGCTAATCTGTGGAATCTGGTTGATGAGGTTCATACCAACTTCCTGACCCAGTACCATAACGGAGGTCGAGATACCATTGGCCATTTCGGCGCTTTTGGCAAAAACCGTAACACTCGATAAGCCGCTGGCCGGATAGCCTGTTCGGGGATCAATAATATGAGAATATCGTTTTTTATCGATTTCAATATATTTTTCATAACTACCGGAGGTAACTACCGCACCGTCGGTTAGTGGGAAAACTGCAAAAACGCGTGCTTTGTTTTTTGGATTGGTAATCCCGATGGTCCATTCTTTGCCATCCGGTTGTTTTCCCCAGGTGTTCATATCGCCGGATGCATTGATGATTCCGGCTACGACGCCTTTTTCCATCATAAGCTCCTTGGTTTTATCGGCGGCATAGCCTTTCCCGATCGATCCGAAACCGATTTTCATTCCCGGTAATTTTAGGAAAATAGTACGGTGTTCTTTGTCGAGGATGATGTTTTGGTACCCAATCTTTTTTACGGATTCTTTTACCTCTTCCGGCGAAGGCAATACGGTCATACTACCGTCGTATTTCCAGATTTTATCGGCCGCTGCAAAACTGATATCAAAAGCACCGTCGGTTAGTTTGGAAAAACCGATCGCGCGTTGCGTCAGATCAAAAAGTTCCTGATCTACGACAACCGGACGGATTCCGGCATTCCGGTTGATTTCCGATACCTGTGTTTGTGGCATCCATTCCGAAATGAGGTTTTCGATACGGGTGATTTCGGCCACAGCGGTGTCGATATAAGCATTCGCTGTTGGAATATCTTTTGCCACTATCGTGATGTCAAAACGGCTTCCCATTAGTTTAACCACCCTTTTGTGCGCTACTTGTGCGTTAAGGACGATACTGCTTGTCAGGAATGCGATCAGGAGAAAGCGTTTCATATTTTCTTTTCTAAAGTGTGTAATAATTCGATATAAGCCGTAGGGCTGATGTTTTTATATCCGGTTTTGCCTAGAACTTTTCCATTTTTGTCCAATACAACCACTAGCGGAAAATGACCTTCCTTATTGTATTGTTCGGCCAGATTGTTGTTTTGGTTTTGTTGGTTTTCCGATAAGGTGTTGGTTTTCTTTTTTGGAAAATCGGCTTTTACCAGAATCCAGTTTTTATCCGCTTCGGTTTTAAATTCTTCCGAACTCCAAATGGCTTTGTCGAGTTTGATACAAGGCGCACACCAGTCGGAACCGGAGAATACGAGTACGATATTTTTGTTTTCGGCCACGGCATTTTTTTTGCCGTTTTCAAAATCGTTTTCCCAATGCTGGGCATACGTAAAGGTACTGATTAGAAGTAAAAATAAATAGTGGCTTTTCATACGGGTTATTTTTTGATGATCTTTTGTGTCGCGGTCTGACCGTTTTCAAATTCAATTCTGGCGGTATAAATCCCGTTTCCAAATGCCGATAGGTCTGCGGTGTTAGAAGTCTGAACAGTAATGATCTGACCTAATGCATTGTAAAACGTAATTTTTTTGATGTTTTCAGCAGCTTCAAATGTCACGGTTCCTTGCGTTGGATTTGGATATAGTCGCACGGATGTTTTGTCGAAATCGGAAGTGTTCATTGTTTGTTCGGCAATCATAATGGCATAATCTTCCACTTCACCACGGGCGCTGCCTATAAATTCACAGGCTTCGGCGGCGGTTACAGCGGTTAATCGTTTCGAACGGATTCGCATGCGGGTGGTACCGCTTAAAGCAGATGCCGGAACTACGATTTGATTACTGCTAAACGTAGCACTGTTACTACTGTTGATGGTCCCCAAACTGAAAAATTCAGTACTTTCGAAGGTTCCGTTTTGGTTAAAATCGATCCAAACACCAACACCTCCGCTGCTTCCCGGATTGTCTACCGTCACGGAAATACTGTTTGTCGAACCTTTGGCAACTTGTGCCGCTCCAACGGTCGCACTATAATCGATATATGAATAGTTATCCTGACTGCATTCGGTGGTATAATTGATTCCGGAAAAAGTTACGTTGGTTATCGTACCGCCATACAAACAGCTGTTGTTGTTAGTAATCGTACAGTACGTTGCTGTTGGCGTAGTACTGTTCATGGTGATCTGGACATTCGGACGGTAATACGAGCCGCTCATGTTGGCATTGCTGTTCCATGGCGTTGCAGTTGGTGTAAAAAAGTCGACACCGCTGCTGTATTTGCGACACAGATAGTTGGGATTGGTTGTCGTGGCTCGGAATCTCGGATAATTGTTATCGTCTTTTGTAGTTGCATCCCGTACTACCAATATGGCTAAATTACCGGCGTTTTTATCGTAGGAAAATGGGGTTGTAAGGGTGATGGTATTCCATCCGGCTGCCGTAATAGCCGGTAATGCTCCGGAATATACTTCGGTATAACCCGAAAAACCGGTACCAACCGTACCCGATGGCAAAGCGGTAAGCGTGGTGGTTTTTAAATAAATTTTGATATTGTTGGTTGCCGCTGCATTAAAAGTAGAACTGTGTTGCCAGGATAAAGCGGTTATTGTTCCGGAACTATTGATTTCGCTGGAAAGATACAGACTTTCGCTGGCTGATTTTTCGTATACGCAGTTTACCGGCGCGTCGCTGGTAATGTTGTTACTGGTTTCATTTCCGATACGTATCGGTTGTGCGATACCATCGGGAATGGGGAATAAGAGTAATGCAGTAAAACAGGCGTGTAATGTTTTTTTCATTTTGGGTAAGTTATTTTTATTTATACTAAATCTAAATAATTTGCAATACTACTAAATTTTCTTAATGGTTTGACCTTTTGTCGATATTTTTTTGAATTTTATTTAATGAAGTAGCCGAATTGCTGATAATTATACTGCTATTTGTAGAGTAGAATCCATTCATTATGAGTGAAATAATTCCATTCTGCTTTTGCAAAATCGACATTCGGATCGATGAGCGTTCGGAGTGGTTTTTTATTAATCGACACCTTCGAATCGATATAAATACTGATGTTTTTACCTTCCTTTTGATATTCTTCTTTGATCTTTTGCGCCGTTTGCCAGATCATATCCGGTTTGGTTTGCATCCCACGAATCTGTTTTTTAGTCAGAATGCGTTTTAATTTAAAGCGTTTTTTTTCACCGGTGGCATGATCCACAACATAAAACTTGGAATAGCCGCTACGGTTGCGCAGCATCATCCGCCAACTCAAGCGATGGCCTTCTTCGGTCCATAAAACATCACCTTCGATAAGCCAGTGGCGTAACGGGAAAGCCAGTTGGAAAATAAAATAGGGAACAAAAAAGTACAACAGTATGCGCTTTCGGTAATTCGTTTGTTGCACATCAGCTTCCGGTACGACTTTTTTCCGGAAAAACAGTCGGCGTATGGTTTCCGGTGGAAAAAGTAATATGGAAAACGAAAGTGCCAGGAATGGAAAGATTCCGATACCCAGATGTATTTTATTAAAAAAATGAAAAATGACCGAGGCGATAAAAGCCAGCATTCGCGTACGACGCCATAGCATCAACGGAACTACCAATAAGTCGAAAAGGATGCCGGCATAAGCGATAAACAGGTAAAACCATTTCTGAGAATAGAGTGTTTTCAGGGTTGGTGTAGCATGCTTATTTAACATTTCCCGGGTAAAAGTACCATCGAGCCAATCGGGGTAGAGTTTGGCTACGGTCGCATAAAAATAAACAATTCCAACCTGGAGAATCAATACCCAAATACACCATTGGGGGATATGAGTTTTACGAATGGATGGTTTTAATTTGGCATCTACCGAATTAGCACAATTGGCCGGTAGAAAAAACAACATAATCCCAAGCAATAAAAGTAGGTAGTGATGATTATTATAGGCTGTTTTTTGCATAAAGTAAACACCTGCCCACATAATCGTAAACAAAGCCATGCTGAAACGGTAGAACAATCCGATCGAAATAAGCAACCCAACAACTCCCATTGCATAGAAGTAATAGAGCATGCCATCACCGGGTAACGGCTGTAACCACTCCATTCCGATATGTGTGAAAGTGTAGGAGGGAAGCATAAAATTACGACGTACCCATTCGGAGTTGACAGATTGTAAACAATGTAGTGCGATCAATAAACCAAAAACAATCCTGAAAAGGATCAATTGCGAATTGTCAATCGGAGTAAATAAGGCGGATAGTAACTGATCCTGCTTTTTTTGTAATTGCCCTTTTATCGGTTTTAAGCGATTGAAGGCTAAAATGTTAGCGAATCGATAGTCTTTTAACATAAAAAAATCTTAATCAAAAGTTAGGGCAAAGTTAAAAAAATATTACACTTATTTAGACTTATTAAAAATAAATATATAGCTTTGCCCGAAATTTAAAGACTGTATGAACCGAATATTACTTTTACTACTCGCCGGAATTTCATATACTGGATACGCACAAACGGTTGATTATACGAGTGTTAAACAACTTAAAGAGCAAATAAAAAAGGAGCTTAGAGAAGAGCTTCGACAAGAAGTAAAGCAGGATTTTGCTAACGATAATAAGAACCTTTTTAACTGGAGCAAGTTTACCCTGAGTGGCTACGGAGTGGTGAATTATTACAACTACCGGCGCTATGATACCGACTTAGGAATGAAGGATAAATTTGATGCCGAACGTTTGAACTTATACCTGGGTTATAATTTTAACGATTGGATTAGTTTTAAATCGGAAATCGAATTCGAACACGGCGGAACCGGTTCTACTGTTGAGCTGGATACACAAGAAGAAGCCGGTGAATACGAACAGGAAATCGAAGCGGGTGGAGAAGTGAAAATCGAGCAGGTTCACGTAAACCTGGCGATCCGTCCGTATTTTAATGTTCGTGTGGGACGTATGAAAATCCACTTTGGATTGGCACAGGATTTAGACCGCCCGATCTCGTATTTTACAACACACCGTCAGGAAATGGAAAACGAAATCTTACCATTGGGTTGGTATGAAAATGGGGTGCAGTTCCACGGAACTTTCTGGAAAAAACGATTCAAATATGAGGTGTCGGTAACCAATGGTTTGGACGCGTCCGGGTTTAGTTCCCGAGGATGGATTAAAGAAGGATACCAAACCCGTTTTGAAATGTCCGTTGGCGAAAGCTGGGCACTTACGGCACGTTTGGATTATAAATTCGGAACACACAAAAATACCTATTTCGGGGTTTCGGCCTATATCAATGATGCCGCGGCAAACCGTCCGAAAAGCGATATGAAGGAATCGGCTTATGTGACCATATTCGAAGGACACATTACCTACGATGACGATTACCTGCGTTTTAATTCGATTTTCCTATATGGTAACCTTGAAAATTCGAATATCGTTTCCCGTAAAAATGCCAGTTTGTCCAACAACTTAGGGGTTAAAAGAACGCCGGTTGGAAAAAATGTAGTCGGATTTTCGGCTGAGGTAGGTTATGAAATCCTGCATTTCATCAATCCGCAGGCCAAACAAAAAGTATACCCGTTTTTACGTTACGACTATTACGATACCATGCATGAAGTGGAAGGAAACGTAGTGCGTAAACCGCGTTGGGAGCGCAGTGCGATGATGGGTGGATTTAACTGGTTTGTGCATCCGCAGATCGTGTTAAAAGCACATTACCAAAACCGACGATTGGGATCGTATCAGTTTGATCCGGTAACATCGCTAAACACAGGTGAAAAACAACAAGAGAATACTTTTTCTGCCGGAATCGGATTCTCGTTTTAATAATAAAATACTAACTCAAATTTTTAATAGATGAAAAGAAGAATTTTAAGTCTGGGATTTATTGCAATGGCAATGACATTGGCAAATTGTAGTGATAATGACGATACTAACTATGTAGACCCGAACGCTTCATTATTTTCGGATGTAATTGGTAATGTGTCATCAAATGTAGTGGTAGAAACCTATAAAACATTAAACCAGAAAGCCGGAGAATTAAGAACGGCAATCAATACGTTGGCAACAACACCAAACGAAGTGAACCTGGCAGCTGCAAAACAAGCTTGGGTAAATACGCGTAAACCTTGGGAGCAATCAGAAGGATTTTTATACGGACCGGTAGCCGATGACGCTTTAGGAAACGGTGGTTTGGATCCGGCAATGGATACCTGGCCAGTTGACGTGGAAGCGATGAACAACATTCTTTCCAGTGGTCAGCCAATCACGGCTAATGTGATCGCTGCGAACCCGGAAGCACGTGGATTCCACTTAATCGAGTTTTTATTATGGGGAGAAAACGGAACAAAAACAGCGGCACAACTTACGGCTCGTGAGTTACAATACCTGAAAGCGGCTGCAGAAGATTTACAAAACAACACCCAAACATTAATCAACGGATGGAGTGCTTCTTCCGGAAATTATGTTGGATTTTTCCTTACAGCCGGAAATTCCGGAAACGTAAAATATCCGTCTCAAAAAGCGGCATTGGAGGAGTTCGTTCACGGAATCATCACCATTGCGGATGAGGTGGCGAATACTAAAATCCAGGAGCCGTTAAACGGTCCGAATGGAGAAGGGGTTTCGCCTCAGGCAGAAGAATCTCGTTTTAGTAAAAATTCACTTTTAGACTTCGCCGATAACATTCGTAGTGTTCAGAATGTTTATTTAGGGGATTATGGAAGTATTGATGGAAAAGGGTTGACAGATGTAGTAGCGGCTAGAAATCCCCAATTGGATACGGCGATCAAAGCAAAAATTGCAGAGTCAATTTCAGCCATCGAAGCTATTCCGGTATCGTTTACGGATGCCATCTATAACAACAGACCGGCAGTTGAAAATGCACAGCAAAAAGTGAACGAATTGTTCAGTATGTTGCAAACACAATTGTTGCCGTTAATTAACAACTAAGAATAGTAATTGCCATAGTAACTATAAATTTTGACCGTGATTTAGTTTCACAAGTTGTAATTAATTTGTGAACCTTCATTATGATGTCTTCCTAATCCCTCACCTAATCCAATTTAAGTGAGGGATTTTCCAATGAAAAATAACATGATAAAAAAATACATAGCATTTGGCTTGTTGGGGATAACACTGGTTTCCTGTAGTAATGATAATAATCCGGACGAATATGAGAATATCCCGGATCTGAACGACCGGTTAATGGCCGGTGGTGAAACAACTGTTTTCCTGGCAACCAGTAATGCCTTTAGTATGCCGGCTCCCAATCTGGATCCGGAAAGTCTCGGAATCCATCTATCGGGTGACGTACAGTTTGAATCGATTTTTGTAACGGCTCCGGCGAATGTCAATTCCGGATTGGGGCCCATTTTTAATAATTCATCGTGTATTGCCTGTCATCCAAGAGATGGACGATCGGCATTTCCTATGGTGATCAACAATCGAAGTGGCTTATTGGTTCGCGCCAGTATTCCGGGGATGGATGCGCATGGCGGACCGCTTGCTGCTCCGGGGTTTGTTTTGCAGATTCAGAACCAGGCCCTATTTGGATATACGCCGGAAGCGGCCTATCAGGTGACTTTCGAAGAAAGTACCGAAACTTTGGCCGATGGTACGATTGTACGACTTCGAAAACCAATTATCACTTTAACCAATCCGTATATACCGTTTCCGGCAGGGATGATGACATCGCCGCGAATTGGAACACCTGTTTTTGGTTTAGGACTTTTGGAAGCGATTCCGGAAGCGAATATTCTGGCATTACAGGATATCAATGATACTAATGGTGACGGGATTTCCGGAAAGGCCAATTACGTCTGGGATCCGGTGTTACAGCAAACCGTATTGGGACGCTTTGGATGGAAAGCCAATACCGGAACGATTTTGGTACAATGTGCGGCAGCTTATGTCGAGGATATGGGGATTACCAATTATGTGTTTCCAAATGAAACCGGTCACAATCAATCCAACGGACAAGATGGATTAAATGATGATCCGGAAATTACCAATGCCGTTTTAGATCAGGTGGCTTTGTATTGTAGAACATTAGCCGTTCCGGCACCACGAAATATAGGTAGCCGACAGGTACGGGAAGGTGCCGCGATTTTTGAGCGCATTGGTTGTACACAATGCCATACGCCAAAACAAACCACAGGATATAGTCCGATTGCGGCTTTGTCGAATCAGGTATTTTATCCGTATTCCGATTTACTTTTACATGATATGGGTGATGGATTGGCCGATAACCGTCCGGATTTCCTGGCGAATGGAAAAGAATGGAAAACACGACCGTTATGGGGGATTGGTTTAACGGAATTGGTTAACGGGCATACGCATTTTTTACACGATGGACGTGCGCGAAATCTAACCGAAGCAATTCTATGGCATGGTGGCGAAGGACAAAATGCAAAAGATCGTTTTAAACAACTTTCTACAGGGGAGCGAACCTCATTATTAGCCTTTTTAAACTCCTTATAAAATCACACCTTTATAAAGTTAAACCTGACAGGTTTTCAAAACCTGTCAGGTATCCGTTTATGGCATAAAAAAAGCCGGTGTGAGAAGCACCGGCAATTCTTTTTTAACTAACCCTAACCAAATGAGAAATCATTTATTACTCTGCAAATGTCCGACATTTTTTTTAGCACTTGTGTTAACGGAATGTTATTTGTATGTTATTGATAATTAAAAAAATAGATTCTTAAGAATACTTTAGGATTTTTCTTTCCCAAAGGCTTTTTATTCCATTTTTATAATTTTCGAATTATTTTTTGTCTTGCGCAGCAAACACTTTTTTCAATAGATCGGAGCTTCTCGAATTCAGGTTGCCGCGGATGTCTTTTTCCTCTACCGAAATCATTTTAAACACCCCTTTCATTGCTTCGTTGGTTACATAATCGGTTAAATCCGGATTCACTTTTTTAACCAATGGCAATGTGTTGTATTTATTGATGATTCCTGTCCAAACTTTATCGGCACCTACATTTTCAAACGAGGTTTTAATAACCGGGTTAAATTTAGCGTATAATGCTGTAGATGTCGACGTCTGTAAATAGTTGGTTGCAGCTGTATCGTTACCCATTAAAATATTTTTGGCATCGGTAAACGTCATTCCTTTAATGGCGTTCACGAAAATAGGAGTGGCTTCTTTTACCGCATCTTCGGCGGCGCGGTTCATCACTTTTATACCCTCGTCTGCAAGGCTTCCCATTCCCATACTACGTAGGGTTTTGTCTACTTTTTGCAATTCTTCCGGCATCAGGATTTTAACCATCTCGTTTTTATAAAAACCATCGACCTGGGTTAGTTTCGTTACTTGTTTTTCAATCCCTTTGTTTAACGCCTCTTTTAAACCGGCTGCTATATCGGTCTGACTTAACAATCCGGTAGTTTGCGTTTTGTTAGAACTTTTAATTTTATCCGTTAATTGTTTTAAAATTTGGGCATCAGCATAATTGGATAATGATAAAAGAGCAAGGAGTAAAATTATTTTTTTCATAGTATTTGTTATTGATGTTCAAAGGTAATCAAAGTTTGTACCAAAAAAATGAGATGACTTTTAGTTATGGAAAAATAAAAACCATCAATTTGACGTATGATTTTAGCGTGGACACATTCAGAAATTTATACACACGAAGAAACGAAACCCGCAAGCCAATTTAAAATCACCGGCCATAGCATTCAGGGAATGACCGAAGCGAAAGCACAAAACGACCATATCCTACGGTAAAACGATAGTTTGTTGCAGTTGCTTGTAGTTGTTTTATATAATCAGAACCTTTGGATTTGTCGGAAAGTCGCTTTTTCGTGTTATAAAAATAGGCTTAAAGCGTGTTTAAGGGCAATCTATTAACAATCGAACACTTTTTTAATCTTGCAGAATTCACTACATTGCGACCTCAAAATTCAGAATAACAATGGAACAAGCACAACCTTACCAACCTGTTAATAAAGTCCGTATTGTAACGGCTGCGTCGTTATTCGACGGGCACGATGCGGCGATCAACATCATGCGTCGAATTATTCAGGCAACCGGTGTTGAGGTGATTCACTTAGGTCACGACAGAAGTGTGGAAGAAGTAGTTAATACAGCAATTCAGGAAGATGCCAATGCAATTGCAATGACGTCGTATCAGGGTGGACATAATGAATATTTTAAGTATATGTACGACCTTTTAAAAGAAAAAGGTGCCGGACATATCAAGATTTTTGGCGGTGGAGGTGGTGTGATCCTTCCGGAGGAAATTAAGGAATTACACGAATACGGAATTACGCGTATTTATTCACCGGATGACGGAAGAGAATTGGGATTACAAGGAATGATCAACGATTTGGTACAACGGGCCGATTTTCCGGTTGGAGATGTCTTAAACGGAGAGATCAATCATTTGGAAGAGAAAAATCCAACGGCTATTGCCCGGGTGATTTCTTCGGCCGAAAACTTTCCGGAAGTAGCCAAGGAGACCTTAGATCAGATTCATCAGAAAAATAAAGAAAATCATATTCCGGTATTGGGAATCACCGGAACGGGTGGTGCTGGTAAGTCGTCTTTGGTCGACGAATTAGTACGTCGTTTCTTAATCGATTTCCCGGAAAAAACAATCGGTTTGATTTCGGTCGATCCGTCCAAACGTAAAACGGGTGGTGCTTTATTGGGCGACCGTATTCGTATGAATGCGATTAACAACCCAAGAGTGTATATGCGTTCTTTGGCAACCCGTCAGTCCAATCTGGCATTGTCAAAATATGTAGCGGAAGCGATAGAAGTGCTAAAAGCTGCCAAATACGACCTGATTGTATTGGAAACATCCGGTATTGGTCAGTCGGATACGGAAATTTTAGAACATTCGGATGTGTCATTATATGTGATGACACCGGAGTTTGGTGCCGCGACACAGTTGGAAAAAATCGATATGTTGGATTTTGCCGACCTGGTTGCGATCAATAAATTCGATAAAAGAGGTGCGTTGGATGCGATTCGCGATGTAAAGAAACAATACCAGCGCAACCATAACCTTTGGGACGTAAACCCGGATGAAATGCCGGTTTTCGGAACCATCGCTTCTCAGTTTAACGATCCGGGAATGAACACGCTTTACAAATCCATTATGGATAAAGTAGTGGAAAAAACGGGTGTCGCTTTACAGTCGACTTTTGAAATTACCCGCGAGATGAGCGAGAAAATTTTCGTGATTCCACCGCATCGTACCCGTTATTTATCGGAAATCGCCGAAAATAACCGTAAATACGACGAAGTAGCAGCTAGTCAGCAGGATGTGGCTCAAAAATTATACGGAATTTTTAAAACCATCGAAACCGTTTCGGGTCAAAAACCATTGATCAATAAATCAGGAATCGACGAGACTTCTGTAACAACTTCCGATGAGGATAAAAAACTATTCCTGTCGTTATTAGTAAAAGAATTCGACAGAGTAAAAATGAACCTGGATCCCTACAACTGGGAAATTATTCTAACCTGGGATGAAAAAGTAAACAAATACAAAAACCCGGTGTATAGTTTTATGGTTCGTGATAAAGAGATCAAAATTGCGACACATACCGAAAGTTTATCGCATTCGCAGATACCAAAAGTAGCATTGCCGAAATACCAGGCATGGGGCGATATTTTACGTTGGTCGTTACAGGAAAACGTACCGGGAGAATTCCCGTTTGCATCCGGATTGTATCCGTTTAAACGCGAAGGAGAAGATCCAACCCGTATGTTTGCCGGAGAAGGCGGACCGGAACGAACCAACCGTCGTTTCCACTATGTAAGTTTGGGAATGCCGGCAAAACGTTTGTCAACCGCTTTCGATAGTGTGACCTTATACGGAAACGACCCGGGTCACCGACCGGATATTTACGGAAAAATCGGAAATGCCGGAGTATCGATCTGTTGTCTTGACGATGCGAAAAAATTATATTCCGGATTCAATCTGGCACATCCAATGACATCGGTGAGTATGACCATCAATGGCCCGGCGCCAATGTTGTTAGGATTCTTTATGAATGCCGCTATTGATCAGCAATGTGAATTGTATATCAAAGAAAACGGATTGGAAAAAGAAGTGGAAGCCAAAATCGAGGCGATCTACAAGAAAAAAGGCGTAGCGCGTCCGCGTTATAACGGTGATCTGCCTAAAGGTAACGACGGATTGGGATTAATGCTATTGGGTGTTACCGGAGATCAGGTTTTACCATTGGATATTTATAATGACATCAAAGTAAAAACATTAGCGCAAGTACGTGGAACCGTTCAGGCGGATATCTTAAAAGAAGATCAGGCACAAAACACCTGTATTTTCTCTACCGAATTTGCGTTGCGCTTGATGGGTGACGTTCAGGAGTATTTTATTACGAAAAACGTACGAAACTTCTATTCGGTTTCAATTTCCGGATACCATATCGCCGAAGCAGGTGCTAACCCGATTACACAGTTGGCCTTTACATTGGCAAACGGATTTACCTATGTGGAATACTACCTGAGCCGTGGTATGAACATCAATGATTTTGGACCAAACCTGTCGTTCTTCTTTTCAAACGGTATCGATCCGGAATATGCGGTTATCGGACGTGTGGCGCGTAAGATTTGGGCAAAGGCGCTTAAATTAAAATATGGAGCCAACGAAAGAGCGCAGATGTTAAAATACCATATTCAGACTTCCGGGCGTTCGTTACACGCTCAGGAAATCGATTTTAACGATATCCGTACGACTTTACAGGCGCTATATGCGATATACGATAACTGTAACTCGTTACACACGAATGCCTACGATGAGGCGATTACTACGCCAACTGAAGAATCGGTACGTCGTGCGATGGCAATCCAGTTGATTATCAATAAAGAGTTAGGATTGGCGAAAAACGAAAACCCAATTCAGGGATCGTTTATCATCGAAGAACTAACCGACTTGGTTGAGGAAGCCGTTTTAGCCGAATTCGACAGAATTACCGAAAGAGGTGGTGTATTGGGTGCTATGGAAACCATGTATCAGCGTTCTAAAATTCAGGAGGAAAGTTTGTACTACGAAACCCTGAAACATACCGGTGAATTCCCGATTATCGGTGTGAATACATTCCTAAGTTCCAAAGGTTCGCCAACGGTGGTACCGGCTGAGGTTATCCGTGCGACGGAAGAGGAAAAACAATTCCAGATTCATACGCTGGAAAATCTACATCAGGCAAATGCGGATGAAGTGGTAAAACAATTGGAAATTATCCAGGAAGCGGCGATTCAGAATCAGAATATTTTCGAAAAACTGATGGATGCTGCGAAATACTGTTCTTTAGGTCAGATCACTGCAGCTTTGTTTGAAGTAGGTGGACAATACCGAAGAAATATGTAATAACATAGGAGCATCATATAATAAAAAAGAGCACCCATTACGGGTGCTCTTTCAGTTATAACTAACCTCGATTATTAATTAATAATTATCTTCTTGGTGGTGGATTGGTTTTCGGAAGAAAGGCGTAACAGGTAAAAACCTTGTGGCAGTTCGTTTAACGTATAAACTTCCTGATTGTGTGCCGGTTTTTTGATTTGCTGTACGATTTGACCACTAATATTGATCAACTGAATTTCGTCCAGTTCTTTTTCCGAATAAATGTTGATGGTGTGATTGGTTGACGGGTTTGGATATACCGATACATTGGCAATTGCTTCAAAACTATCCTTAGCTAGTGTAGGTCCCCAGATAATTTGTACGTATTCCGGATGATCAATGTATGGGTTACGGTTGTTCTGACGGGCATAAATCGCATTGTTGCGATCAATTTCACGCTGACTTACCGGATCCTGTGTATGCCAGGTATATAAAATTCTAAGAAATGTAGTAGTAAATACCTGATTGCTGGTGCCGTTAAACATGGCATAAGTATAGCCGGATACGGTATTTTCGTAACGGGTGGCGAAGTAAAAATACATACGGGCAATATCGCCTTTAAATTCATCGATTGGTTCGAACACGGTTCCGGTATATCCCGCAGCATAGCCGCTATTGGAAGCCGATCCCAGTTTGGATCCGTTGGTGGAGGTCCACGTGGCGGTTCCTACAACACCGTGTGGCCAGTTGTCTCTTCTGTTATTTACATATCCGTCGGTTGGTGGAATATGGTGTGCATCGGAATACATCGGTGTCTGTGATCCGAAAACCGATTGCGGAACGGTATGTTCCCGGTTGTAGCAGGCGCCTTCTGCAGTATAATTTCCACATTGGTCGGTTTGGTAGGTATAGCTGTAGGCATCCGGACCGGCTGGTTTTTCGGAATAAATGTCTAAAATAGTGTTGTCGTTTTCATAGTAATGATCACGGTCTGATGTACCGTAGGTTGTCCAAAGACCATTATAAGTTCTGTCTGTGTGTCCCTTAATAATGTTATAAAGCTGGGTTTTTAAGGTATATCCGGTACCGGTGGCCGAATTGTAATACCCTGCCGGGATCTGACTAAATCCCAAAAATACCGACAATAATAGTGCGGTAGTGTAGAGTTTTTTCATAAAAGAAATAATATTTAGGATTCAAATGTAGAATGTTTGTCGTTACAAAAAAAGAATTTTAACTATTTAGAAACGAGTGAATTACAAAAAAAGTTTCTGTAAGGTTTATTTTGTAGGAAAATATGTGATCAACTTTTAACATTTTGTGATGCTTGTAAAAAAATGACATAAAAAAACCTGCTGAAAAGCAGGTTCTTTTTATAGGTAAAACGGTATTTAGTTGATGATCACTTTTTTGGTTGTACTCATATTTTCAGACGAAATACGAATCAGGTAAAAACCTTGTGGTAAATTCTCTAAAGTATATACTTCCTGATTGTGTACCGGTTTTTTGATTTGCTGTATCATTTGTCCGTTGATGTTGATCAATTCAATCTCATCCAATTCTTTTTCCGAATAAATATTGATTTTCTGATCGTTGGACGGGTTTGGATATACCATAACATTCGCCAATAGATCAAAACTATCCGCAGCTAACATACCTGGCCAACGGTTTTCGGCTACTGGTCCGCCCCAGATTACTGTTGCCAGATACGGGTTGTCGATAAATGGGTTACGGTTTCCTTGTCCGTAGGTATTACTGGCATTTCCTAAATAGGTGTTTCTGCGGTCTTCATATTCCGAAACCGGATCTTCCGCATTCCATTGTAATAATAAGGAAATCATGTTACTGTCGGACGAAACCGTCGATCCTGTGGCTACATTTTTAGGTAAACAACGGGTTGGATAACGTAAATACATATACATGATCATACGTGCTACATCGCCTTTCCATTCGTCACCGGGATACCATCCGCCAGCAACAGATCCGGAATTACCGGAACCGGCTGCGAATTTCAGATTACCACGATTACCATTACGGGTTACATCGGCAGGACGCAAATGGTGTGCATCAGCACCAGGTCCCGAAGTTCCTAAATCCGGGGTTCCCAATGATTTGGCAAAGGTATGCTCACGGTTCCACTGACAGGTGTTACCACCGCCATTGCTATTCTTGTTACGTCTTCTGTGGTCGTTGTTATCTGAAGTAGACGCCGGACACATGTTGTTGCTAAATCCGTATAGTAATAATACGTTGGCATTCGAGGCATCATTTGGATCCAGATCAATAATTTTGTCTACATCCCAGATGTCGTCATAGCTCAATGTTTTGGTGTGGGTGTTCGTGATTTTTGTCGACAATGCACTTTTTAAGCTGCTGCCGGTCACGGTCCAGTTGAATCCGTTATAATACGGAGAAGCCGGAGCACCTGCTTGTGCGAAGCCCAATAGAGGAGAAAGGGCTAACGCAAGTGAGTAAAATTTTTTCATGTTAAGTCAGTTTATACAATTTGTTTATCAGGGTTTTCGGTTGAAAAGTGCCATATAAAATCCGTCAAATCCGGATTCCGACGCCAAAACCTTAATGTCTTTTACAAATTCAAATTGCTTTCCGGATTCGGTTTGCAGAAATTTCTGAACCTGTTCCTGATTTTCGGAAGGCAATACGGAACAGGTGGCATACACCATTTTTCCGCCTGGTTTTACAATTTTAGAGTAGTTTTCCAATACTTCCGCCTGTACTTTACGGATGTTGTCGATAAACTCCGGTTGTAGTTTCCATTTACTGTCGGGGTTACGTTTTAAAACACCCAAACCACTACATGGCGCATCGATTAATACGCGGTCGGCTTTTTCGTGTAATTTTTTGATCACCTTCGTACTGTCGATGATACGGTATTCGATATTAAATGCACCGTTTCGTTTAGCGCGAAGTTTTAGCTGTTTTAATTTGCTTTCATACAAATCCATCGCGATCAACTGACCTTTGTTTTCCATTAAGGAAGCCATATGCAATGTTTTTCCGCCGGCTCCGGCACAAGTGTCGACTACGCGCATTCCTGGTTTGATATCCAGAAAACGAGCCACCATTTGCGATGAGGCATCTTGTACTTCAAACATACCTTCTTTAAACGCATCTGTAAGGAATACATTCGCACGCTCTTTTAAAATTAGGGCATCCGGATAGTCTTTATGGAATTCTGTTTCGATGTTTAGGTCCATTAAGACCGCACGAAGCTTTTCTTTGGTCGTTTTTAATGTATTAACACGCAAAATTACTTTTGCCTGTTCATTTTGCGCAGCGATTTCTGTAGACCATAATGCTTCGCCCAATTCCTGTACACCAATTTCGTCCATCCAGTCCGGAATGGATTCTCTGTATTTTCTGATTTTTGACAATTCGTCAAAACGACCTTTTATTTTTCGCACCGGAGTACTTTCAAAATACTTCCAATCCGGTAAAGTATAGCCGCGTAAAACAGCCCAAACGGCAAAAATACGCCATACATTGTCGCGGTCATACGGTTCTTTAACTTCCGCTATTTCAGCGTATAAACGTTTCCAGCGTACAATTTCATAAATGGTTTCGGCAACGAACTTTCGGTCGTGGCTTCCCCATCGTTTGTCTTTTTTTAAGGCGCGTGCTACTACTTTGTCGGCATATTCTCCTTCATTGAAAATAGCCATTATCGAATCAATAACGGTAAAAACCAGGTTTCTGTGTAATCTCATTTGTGTAAAAATCAGCTTGCAAAGATAGTTAATTTATTTACTTACAAGCCTATCTGTATCGGTTAATAAATGAAGAGGGCGTTTCGCCGCATTTTTTTTTGAATAGTCTCGAAAAATAAGCATAATCATCATAGCCTAATGCTGTGGCTATTTCTGCAAAATTGTTTTTAAACCGGATCAATTCCCGTTTGGCTTCCAGAAATACCCGATCTAAAATGACGTCGGAAGTGGTTTTACCGACCATCGATTGCGTGATGCGGTTTAAATGCTTTGGACTCACATTGAGCCATTCGGCATATTGCGAGGGTGATTTTTCGGATTTATAGTGCTTTTCAATCAACCGTTCGAGTTCCTGAAATCGCAAGGCATACGAATGTTGTACAGCGGTTGCGGTTGCATTCTTTTCAATATACAAACGCGTACTGTCAATATAAATCTGATCGATCAGACTGAGTATTTTTTGCATCTTCAAAACGGCCTCATTTTGATTTTCTTTTAAAATTTCGCGAAATAAAGATTCGAAATCGGTCGCATCGTTGTCAAGATATAAAAACGGTGCGTTTTGTACACTATAAAAAAACGGATAGTTGTGAATTTTGATCCGATTGTAATGCAGGTCATAAAAAGCCTGCGTATGGAAAAAAATATAACCGCGGATATCATCCGATAATTCCCAATGATGTGTTTGTCCGGGGTTTAGGAAAAAAAGACTGCCGGGTTTTACGGTATACGTGGTGAAATCAATTTCGTGAATGCCACTTCCCTGCGTAAAAAGTACAGTAAGATAAAAATTGTGTTTGTGCGGTTTATGAATATTACGGTGATTGGTAATTAGGTGATTTTCAATTGTATTTGTGTAGAATTCCTTACGGGTTTCGCCCGGTTCGAATTGTTTTATGTCGAGAATAGCTGTTTTCATAAAACGGGTATCGGGATTTTTGATGTCCTAAAAGTACAAAAACTTGTGTGAATCGTCTATAGCTTGTTGCCGAATTCTTGTGAAATTTGTATAAAAAAAGAGTTATGTCAATTTTAAAGAACATAGTAACGGAAAAATGCCCTAAATGTCATCAGGGACAGGTTTTTGAAAAGAAAGGAAATATATTGCTTTTTCAGATGCCCAAAATGAATACGCATTGTTCCAACTGTAATCATAAATTTGAAAAGGAACCCGGATATTTTTTCGGATCCATGTTTGTGAGTTATGCCGTAGCCGTGGCCGAAATGGTTGCCTTTTTCCTGATCATCCAGTTTTTTGTGGATAGTTTCGTTACAATTGTGGTGCTTATCGGAATTATGTCGATTCTGTTAAGTACCTTTAATTTCAGATTGTCCCGTATGTTGTGGATGTATCTGCTGGATGGAAAAAACAAACGCTTATAGTCAAAAATGTTTGTAAATTAGCCTTTTAAATCCCTTCGGAATGAAAATAAGGCTACTATTGTTTACAATATTCATTTGCTTTTCCTGCAATAAATTAAAACCTACAACCGACACGACCGAAAACGGTTCATCTGTGACGTTAACCAACCCAAATGCGGTTACTATCGATACGCTGCTAACGGATAAAATCAGTATCCGGGCCATTACAGTCGACAGTAACCGCATTTGGTATGCTGGAAGTAATGGAAAATACGGCTATGTTGCGTTAGACGGTTCGAAGGCTTTTAAGGGACATATCGAAAAAAATGATCTGAAACCCGAATTTCGAAGTATTGCGCAAACAAAAGCGTATATTTTTATGATCAGTATCGGCAATCCCGGATTGTTATATCGGGTTGATAAAGACGGAAGCCATGTTCAGTTGGTATATGAAGAAAAAGGGGAAAAGGTTTTTTACGATAGTATGCAGTTTTGGAACGACCAGGAAGGTATTGTGGTAGGCGATCCGACCGACAATTGTTTTTCGCTCCTGATCACCCGGGATGGCGGAGCAACCTGGAGAAAAATCGGTTGTGATCAATTACCAGGTATTACCGAAGGCGAGGCCTTTTTTGCAGCCAGTAACACCAATATTATTGTGAAGGAAAGCAATACCTGGGTGGTATCGGGCGGAAAGCGTTCGCGGGTTTTTTTCTCACCGGATAAAGGAAAAAGTTGGAAAGTAGTCGATACACCAATTGTTCAGGGAGAAGCAATGACGGGTATTTTTTCGGCCGATTTTTACGATAAGAATACTGGTTTTGCGGTAGGTGGAAATTATGATAAGCCAAATCAGAATCACAGCAATAAAATCCGTACAACCGATGGTGGGAAAACCTGGCAAATAGTGGCCGAAAACAAAGGCTTTGGGTATGGTTCCTGTGTACAGTTTTTTCCCGGAAGCAATGGTAAGGAATTACTAACCGTTGGAGCCAGTGGGGTATATTATTCGGCTGATTTTGGTGAAAACTGGCAAAAAATAGCCGATTATAAGGATCTGTTTACAATCCGTTTTGTAAATCGGAAAACCATTGTAGCAGCCGGGAATAATAAAATAGTGCGATTTCAGTTTTAGTAAAACCGGTCAGGTTTCTCAGCGCAAAGTAACAAACCTGACAGGTTTCAGGACGCTATATATGTATAATGGTTACTAATAAAACCTGATCGGTTTCTCAGCGTAATGGAAATCAACCTGTCAGGTTTGGAAAGCGTATATAAAATAAAAACCTGCCAGGGTTTTGCAACGCCTATGCAGGTTTCCTAATAAAAAAAGCTCCTTTTTATTATCTTCCGCGGTCTTTCATTTGTCGTAAAAGTTTCCGGTTAAAATCGTCTTCCGCCTTTTTGAGTTTTAAAATTTTTGTCGGACTGATTACGGTTTTCAGATCAGCGATAAACTTCAGTTTCAGGTTAAAAAGTTCTTCTTCGGTGTTTTCCATCTGGTTTAGAAATACCAGTGCTTCCTTTTCACTCATTTTATCGATGGCTCCCTCATCCATATTGCTTTGAAAAACACGCATTTTTTTATGGCGTAATTCAAATTGTTTTTCATCAAAATTGTTGTAAATCGGCCAGAATTTAGTCGCTTCTTCCGTCGTGAGACCTAATTCGGTCGTAATAAAAGCTACTTTTAACTGTTTGATCTGCTCTCTTTTTTCTCTAAAACCCTGTCCGAAAACCGTAACGGACAGCAATAACAATAGAAAGGGTAGGATTCGTTTTATAGTCATGGCATTATTCATTTAAATAAAGGTCTAAATTGTTGTGATCGGACAGATACGCTTCAACCGCATCATTGTTTAAAACGATCGATTTTTCCAACGCCTGAATGTCGCTTTCATCCAAATGCTGGATAAGATCATACGAATTCACATTCGCCTGCAAATAGGTTTCCACCGTAGCATCGTCTAAAGAAGTTGCCGGAATGGGCTGGTTGTTGTAATAGATCGTCAATCCGCCGGCCAGTAAAAGTGTGGCCGCGATGCTCGACATCCATACACTACTACGATGCCATAACGGAATTACTTTCGTTTCCGGTGCCGACAGTCGGTCCATAATACGGGCTTCCATTTGCTCGAAATACTGATCCGGAGTGGTAAAACCGGAGGTAATTTTCGGATCGTTTTCTAAATTAAACTTTTTCATTATTCTCATTTTTCGTTCTTCGCTAACACTATTTGTGAATTTTAATAGCGTTATTTCCTATTCTTGTTATTTATTTGACAAATTTCCAATCTAAAGGTTTAAACGGAATTCAAATATTCTTCAATTTTTTTTACCGCATGATGATACGAGGCTTTTAAGGCGCCAACCGAAGTTCCGAGGATCTCCGATATTTCTTCGTATTTCAGCTCTTCAAAATATTTCATCTTAAAAACCAACTGTTGCTTTTCCGGTAAGGTGGCGACGGCTTTTTGCAGTTTTAACTGAATTTCATCACCGTCGTAATTCACATCGGCTTCCAGTTTACCCACGGCTTTCGATTGCAATTCTTCGTTGCTGATTCCCGCTTTCCGGGCGCGTTGGTTGATAAAGGTGATCGCTTCGTTGGTTGCAATACGATACATCCAGGAAAACAGTTTGCTTTCTCCTTTAAAGTGTTTTAGGTTATTAAAAATCTTGATAAAGGTATTTTGCAGTACGTCGTCGGTATCGTCATGATCCAGTACTATATTTCGGATATGACGGTACAATGGCCGTTGGTATTCGGTCAATAACCGTCGAAACGCTTCGTTTTGCGTTTTCGGATCGAGTAACTGACGGATAAAAAGCGCTTCGTCCTGCAAACTGACTGTTTTTATGATTTAGACTAAAGATAACCGAAAAAGTTTAATCGAAAATATCTTTTTTGTGGCGACAATGGGATACTGGAATAAAGCGTACTTTTGTAAAAAATAACAACACACCATGGTTAAGACCGTAATTTTTGATATGGACGGCGTGATTGTCGACACAGAACCCGTTCATAAATATGCTTATTATAAACACTTTTCCGAATTGGGAATTGATGTTTCGGAAGAAATGTATGCTTCTTTTACCGGGAATTCAACCCGAAATGTGTTTCAGAAATTAAAAGAAAGTTTTACGCTGCAACACGATGTGGAAGAATTAATCCTGCGGAAACGTTTCCTTTTTAACGATGCTTTCGATACCAAAGAAGATTTGGAACTGATTGACGGGGTTCGAAAGTTGATCGTTGATCTTCATGGAAATGGTATGCAACTCATTCTGGCTTCATCGGCTTCCAAAGGAACAATCGAAAAAGTGTTTAACCGTTTTGAATTGCATCCGTATTTTACCCATACGGTTAGTGGCGAAGATTTTCCGCAATCCAAACCGCATCCGGCTATTTTTCTGCATGCAGCGTCTTTGTCGGTGGCTCCAATCGAACATTGTATTGTGATCGAAGATAGTACTAATGGTATCAAAGCTTCGAAAGCGGCGGGCATATTTTGTCTGGCATATAACAGTATCAATTCCAAACTACAGGATTTGTCGGAAGCCGATCATGAAATCGCACATTTCGATGCGATCAATTATCAGATCATTTCCCAAATTAAACAACGCTAATAGTATAGGAGCCGTGGATTATTCCACGGCTTTTTTATAAGTTGTCAGGCATTTTTCACGTGCCGTTTTATGATCGACGATAGGTAGCGGATAAGCTTCGGTTCCAAGCTCCGGGATCCATTTTTTGATATAGCTAAGATCTTTGTCGAACTTTTTGATTTGTTCGGTCGGGTTAAATATTCGAAAATACGGTGCAGCATCCACACCCGATCCGGCGGCCCATTGCCAGTTACCAACATTGCTGGACTGTTCGTAGTCAAGTAATTTCTGAGCAAAATAGGTTTCGCCCCAACGCCAGTCGATTAAAAGATGTTTGCAGAGAAAACTGGCTACAATCATGCGGACTCTGTTGTGCATATGTCCGGTAGTGTTCAGTTCGCGCATTCCGGCGTCGACAAACGGATAGCCGGTCTGACCTTTACACCATTTCCGGAATAAGTCTTCGTTGTTCTCCCATTGAATAGCATCGTATTTTTCTTTAAAACTACGATGAACGGTATGTGGGAAATGCCATAAGATCTGCATAAAAAACTCCCGCCAGATCAGTTCGTTTAAAAAGGTTTGATTTTGGAAACCAGCCGCTAAAAGCACCATTTGTCGGATGCTCACCGATCCGAAGCGTAGGTGCGGTCCTAGTAAAGAAGTACCGGGAATAGCCGGAAAGTTGCGCGTGTCTTCGTAGTTTTCGACTAACTTTTCCGAAACGTCAAAAGTGGGAACCGTGATTTTGGAGGATTCAAATCCGATATCAGACAAACTTAAAAAAGGATAATCGTGCGCTACTATATTTTCCAGAACGGTTTCCGATGGATAATGATGAACAGTTGTTTTATAGAAATGTTCTTTCCATTTTTTAGAATAAGGTGTATAGACCACATAGGGCGTACCGTCGTCTTTTACAACTTCACTTTTTTCAAAAATAACCTGATCTTTTGCTGTTTTAAAAACAATGCCGTTTTCTTTTAACAGGTTATAAACCGCAGTGTCCCGTTTGCGAGCCGATGGTTCGTAATCGTGATTGGTGTAAACGGTAGCAATTTTATTTTCGTGGATCAGTTTTTGAAAAATGCTGACAGGATCACCATGAAAAACAGCCAGAGATTTCCCCGATTTCGAAAGCTGCTGTTGCATCTGAACGAGTAGGTTATGGATAAACCCAACCCGCGCATCATTAGTGGGTAACTGAGAAAGGATACTGGTGTCGAAAATAAAAATGGGCAGCACCGGAAGTTCGCTGTTAAGAGCGTGAAATAGTGCCGTATTATCGGTTAGCCGAAGGTCTCTTCGAAACCAAAAAATAGAGATCGTATTTTGCATATAAAATGTACAGTTGTTTAGCCGGGATAACGGCCGAATAATTGTTCCAGTTTGTTTTTTCGGTAGTCGAAAATGGCCTTAAGTTTTGGTCGGGCGAGTAATGGGTGGAACAGATTTCCGATACAACCGAAAGGAACCTGATAATGGATAAGATCTTTCATTTCGATGCCACCGTCGATTTCCCTGAAAAAATGTTTGTGATGCCAGAATTTATACGGACCAAATCGTTGTTCGTCTACAAAAAAAGCAGTCGGTTCCACATGGGTAATTTCCGTTATCCATTGCAGCTGAATACCGCGAAACGGACTGATTTTGTAGTGAATGATTTGTCCGGAAAACATCTTCCGGTCGTCGCCCGAAAGGGTTTGGAATTTCATGTTTTCGGGTGTGATCGTATTGAGATTCGACGGATCCGAAAAAAAAGCCCAGGCTTCCTTTAGTGAAACCGGTAGCTTTTGGCGGGTATGTAGGGTATATAGCCTCATATAAAACAAAATTACAAATGTTTGCGTTTCGGACCGATACCTGTTGGATGGTTTTTTCTTTTAAATTAAAATTAACATTTAAAGTGTGTTTTTTTAGTAAATTCGTTCGCAAATAAACAAAATAGTTATGAAGAGAATTATTATTACTGCAGCTTTTTTTATGGCTACTCTAGCGATTCAGGCTCAGGTAAAAACGCCACAGGCCAGTCCTAAAGCAGAATTGGAACAGGTTGTAGGACTAACACAGGTTGAATTGGATTATTCCCGCCCGAGTTCTAAAGGAAGAGCCGTTTTTGGTGAATTGGTTCCTTACGGAAAAGTATGGAGAACCGGTGCTAATGCCAATACGACCATTTCTTTCGGAGATGATGTTGTAATTGACGGAAAAACACTGAAAAAAGGAAAATATGCCCTTTATACGTTGCCTAAAGCAGATTCATGGGATGTGATTTTCTATACCGATACAAACAACTGGGGAACTCCTGAAAAATGGGATGATTCGAAAGTAGCGTTGCGTACTACGGTTAAACCGGAGACATTAGGGAGAAAAGTAGAAACGTTTACCATTGCAGTTAATAATATAGATAACGATAACGGAAGTCTTGAAATTTCATGGGAAAAAACATTGGTAGCCGTTAAATTTACAGTACCAACACAAAAAATCGCGATGAAGAGCATCGAAGGTGCTTTAGCGGGACCTACCGGTAATGATTATTTTTCATCTGCTCAATATTACTACCAGTCAGGTGGCGATATGAACAAAGCATTGGAGTGGGTGAACAAAGCCGTTGCAATGGAAAAAGAAGCTCCGTTCTGGTATTTACGTCTGAAATCATTGATTCAGGCAAAATTAGGAGATAAAAAAGGAGCGATCGAAACCGCTAAATTATCACAGGCAAGTGCAGAAAAAGCAAACAACGCTGACTATGTGAAAATGAATAAAGACTCTATCTTGGAATGGTCTAAAAAATAATTCCTTTTAAAGGAGACGAAGCCGGCTATATGCCGGCTTTTTTATGCCTGTTTAGCTGCGATCAAGACTCTTGATATAGGCTTTAATCAATGCGAGACCTACCGGATCGGTTGTGGTGGTGCCCAGTTTGGGCATATGTAAAGCACCGGAAGTTTCCATTCGGAAAATAATATTGGGTTGCTGCCGGGCAAGGCCGGTTTTTCCAAAAGGTATTTCATAAGACAGCAGTAAATTGGTATAACCAGCCATACCGCCCGCTTGATGACAATGGGCGCAGTTTAGTTCCATATACGCTCTGGCACGTAATGTCAGTGTTTGTTCAGGATCATTATAATCGGGAAAGGTGGTTATTTCTTTTAAGGAAGTGGCGTGTAGTAATTGTTGCTGTTGTAAATCGGTCAGTTGAGAAACACTTTTGTTGTTTCGTATGATCATTCTGTTTAGATTCCGGATTTTCGGACCAATCGGTTGCAGTGTACCGTTACTACGATGACAACTGATGCATTCCGTTGCAGTTGGAATATGGTAGTTGATATCCGGTTTGTTGTTCTGCTTTATTTGCACCGTGGCACCGTTGGTTAGCAGTAACGCTTCTGTTTGTGTGACATTCCATTGATAGGTTGCGGCATTCCATTTTCCGTTTTTCAGGTAGAGTATCCGGGTTTCGATAGGTTGATTCGGATAATAAAAAGTTTTGGCTAACAGGCTTCCTTCCGGGAATTGTGGCAATCCGTCATCTATGATTTTTAATTTTGTTCCCGGTGGTAATTTTAGTAGGCGTTGCTTGTCGGCATGATCGGTATAGAGTGTGCTGGAAAGTTCCAATAGCCGGACGTTATCATCGGGAATACGCTCTTTTAATGGACCCTTGAATAATTTCAGGTCGGATAATTTGCCGGGAAAGGTATAATTGTTTTCAATGCTCCCGGTATTTCGCAGTCCAAAATAAACGATGGTTATGGAAAAAGTGAGCATGCCGGTTACAACCAGTTTAGAAGCTTTCATCTCAATAAAGTAGGATTTATAACGGACGTAATAAAGGTCGTACTGCCAATGGAGAAAATGGCCATGGGATTGCCAGAAATATCAGTACTAATCCCAAAACAAACCAGATCAGTATCGTTTTGTGTTTTTCTTTGTCGGAGGCTATTCGTTTGGCTTTAGACGATCCGATCGAAATAAATAGGATCGCGATAAACATCAGTATAATATGAATAACACCAAAAAATAATGCTTCTGTATTCAGATTTCCCGATTTATAGGTGTCATAAAAATAGCTTACAAACGGACTTTGTGTATAAAGCAGCATCCCGATCAGGAGTTGTATATGGGAAAAAGTAGCGGTCCAATGCCGTAAACGGTTGTCGGTTTTCGAAAAAACGGAATGTTTATAATAACCCAAAAGGGATTTCCCGATTGTAATAAGAAGACTGATCAACACCAACCAACGGATTACAGAATGAAGTGGTAGAAGTACGGAGTACATGCTTTTTAAAGTTTATGTTTCAAAGATAACTAAAAAAACATACTAATTAGTATGTTTTTTTAATCAGATATTAAAATGAAAGAAAATACGTTATTTATAGGTCAATAAAAACAAGCCGACTATCTTTAATGATTAATTACTTACCATGAAAAAGAACGTTATTATTTGTTTGGGTTTGCTATCGTTATCCGTATCATACGGACAAAAACTAAAAACAGAAATCATTTCGTCTGATATTGATCATTTCTGGGAAGCCTATGATGCGATTGTCGCAACACCCGATAGTGTAGGTCAGTATGAATTGTTACAAAAGTTGTATTTCGACAGCGGTACGGAAGGACTCGAAGCGATACGGCAACGCAGACGTTATACGGCAAAAGAGTATATCGACGCTATTAAAAAGTATCCGGATTTCTGGAAAACGATCCGAAAAAATACACTTTCGGTCAAAAAGGTAAGTCCGGAAATCCAAAAAAATATTGCCCGATTAAAAAAGGCTTATCCGGAATTACAACCGGCTCCGATTTATTTTACGGTAGGTGTTTTCCGAACAAACGGAACGATTTCAAATGGAAAAGTACTTATTGGAAGTGAAATGGCATTGTCGGACCGGAATGTAAATACCGATGCACTTCCGAAATACCTGCATTCGTATTATAAAGACCTCAACCCGATAGATGATATCGGATTGTTATGTACGCACGAATATGTACATACGCAGCAAAAAGAAATGGTCGATAACCTATTGTATTATTGTTTGTACGAAGGGGTGGCTGAATTTATTTCGACTAAAGTTACCGGAAAACCGTCTTATACACCGGCGATTGCGTTTGGAAAAAAGAATGAAGACCGGGTTAAGGCTTTATTCGTAAGGGATATGCAGCATATCGAAACGACCTACAACTGGCTTTGGGGAACCAATCAGAATGAATTAAAAGAAAGGGATCTGGGCTATTATATCGGTTATGCGATTTGCGAAAAATATTACGATCAGGCAACAGATAAAAAACAGGCCATCAAAACGCTTATTGAACTGGATTATAGTAATCCGGAGCAAGTTGATGCTTTGGTAAACAGTACCGGTTTCTTTTCCGGAACACTCGCACAGCTTAAAGCGGATTATGAAAGAATACGACCGACGGTGATCGACATGAAACTATCGGAAGCTGTTGGGGAAAATGGGGTAGTACCATCCGGCCCGCTTACGGTAACGTTGACATTTTCGGAAGAAATGGATAAAAAATTCCGGGGATTCGATTTCGGTCCGCTTGGAGAAAGCCATGTATTGCGGATTTCGAAAGTAATCGGTTTTTCGGATGATGGACGTTCGTTTCGTTTTGAAACCGAATTACAACCGGGGAATCACTATCAGTCAACGGCTACGGTAAATTTTAGGAATAAAGACGGAATCCGCCTAAAACCATTTCTGATCGATCTGAAAACAGCAAAAAAGGATTAATTGCCGGACGATACTGAAAATGAAGGCTTCAGAAACTGAAGGTATTTTTGTAAAGTGACGAGATAGCTTTCGTAGCTTTGAGTGCCTTCTAGTTTTCCGATATTACGGATACCGCCATAACCGGAAATTAAAAACAACGCAATTTGCTGCGGATCGATGTCCGGGTTAATGGTTTTTTGCTGTTGTTCGTATCGGATACAGTCGGCAATGCCCAATTTCCAGTCGGTCATCAAAACGGAAAGTGCTTCCCGGAATTTTTCATTTAGCGGTGCCATTTCTTCAATCAGGTTAATCGCCGGACAACCATAGCGTACATCAAAAAAATCGGTGTCGTGTAATAAGTTCCGCATCATATCGTAAAAGGTTTCCAATGGTTTTTCAGCTTGTTCCAATGGGCGAAGCATTACCTGATACATATTCGGGCGCATATAATCGTTGATCAATGCCAAAGCCATTTCGTCCTTATTTTTAAAGTGGTAGTAAAAAGCACCCTTGGTAACCTGAGTGGTCGCGATGATATCGTCGATACTAGTCGACTGATAACCTTTTCGGTAGATCAGTTCGAAAGATTTTTCGAGTATAGACATTCGGGTAAGGGTTGCTTTCGACATACATTCGGATATGATAAAGCGAAGGTACTATAAAAATCAGAATGTTTCCCGGTATTATTGCCAGAATGCCTTGACACGGAGTGCTGACAGCTGCCCAAGTCGTTCGTTTTGAAAATAGTGTTTGACGCGCAGACAAACTTCCGGTATACGAATCGGTTCGACATTGACTTGTTTCAAAAAAGATATGGCGCGGATTGATGCTATAAGTCGTTTTAGAGGTATGAAATTTTTCAGCTTATAAGAAGTGTTTTTACTATAACCCGTAATTTTTATAGAAAATGCTGCGATACTATTGTAGTCAATTATTACTATAAAATTAGAACAATGGGAACATTTGTAATTACAAGAAGAACAAACAATGAGTTTCAGTTTAATCTGAGAGCAAACAACGGACTGGTAATCCTTACCAGCGAAGGTTATACTGCTAAAGCAGGTTGTTTGAATGGGATCAAATCGGTACGCGAAAACTCACAATTGGATGCCCGTTATGCAAGAGAAACGGCGAAAGACGGGAGGCTGTATTTTAACCTGAAAGCGGGTAATGGTGAAATTATCGGAACCAGTCAAATGTATCAATCCGAATCGGCTCGTGAAACCGGAATTACTTCGGTAAAAAATAATGCACCGGGCGCTACGGTAGAAGATTTGTCCTAGTAAAAGGTCGGCTTTATTGCCGACCTTTTTTTAAGATTAATAAATCTTTAAATATCCGACGGCTCCAATTATTGATGATAGTTTGTGTTGTTTTTCTACGCATACTTACCTATAATTATGGGCAATATGCGTGCTGATTTGATTATAAGGTTACGCGAAGATGGCGAATCTTGTTTCCGGGAAATTTATGATCTGTATGCCTTTAAAGTGTATTGCTTTGTAAAGAAATATATCAAACAGCTTGCCGATGCCAAAGATGCGACCCAAAATGTCTTTATCTATTTATGGAATTACCGGAACAAACTCAATCCGAAGTTTGCCTTGGAATCGGTATTGTTTAAAAGCTCCAAGCAGGAAATCTCCAAATGGTATCAAAAACAGAATCGGATTTTGACAACCGAAAAAAACGGATTATTTCCGAAATGGATATTACCTACGAATCGGATGAGGTACTCGACTCCCGTTTTGAACAGATCGAACAGTTGCTACGTCAGATTCCCGAAAAAGACGTACAATATTTACATTATTCAAATTCGAGGAGCGCAGTTATAAAGAGATCGCTTCCGAAATGTACATGACACCCGGTGCCGTGGCCAACCAGACTTCCAAAACACTCCGGTATCTCAAAAAACATTCGGTGAAAAATAACGAATTTCTGATGTTTGCGCATCACGTTTATATCGACTTCCGATTTAGAACACCAGCACCATTGTTATCGTAATGTTTCCGATCGGGCAGCTTTTTTTAAAATTATTTGGACTGCTTTTGCCCCGTGATATTTCCTTTAATTTCCTCCTAATGTAAGTAAAATACTAATGTGTGTTGGTACGAAGAAAAGCGTAAGGCCGTTCAAAGTGTGGTGTATAAAAGCATCCGGAAAATGAATACCGGGCTAAAACGAAAGCATCAATACCGCTGAAATCGTATCAATACAATCTTTTTTCATAAACTATTACAGGAATAATTAGTTCGTTTTGGAGCCGGTCTGTAGCAGGATCGGCTTTTTTATAGTTTGTGATCAAATGATATTGTGTAAGTAAATTAGACTAATAAGGAATTTGCATAGACAAAGAATGCTGAAAATAATAGATGCTTCTCATATTATAATAACTTTTAGGATTATTAAAGGTTTTATATTCGGTTAATTATGGTAAAAAAAGTAGTTTATTTTTTTTGTTTTTACTTCTTTCTTTCAAGTATAGCATTGCAGGCGCAAAGTAAATTTAAGGTAGGATTCGATATGGGATATACTTATAGTAACCTCAATGCCAACCTGTCTAACTTAGTGGAATCGAAATATAGCGGAGACTATGGTTTTGGTGCTAGTCTTACGGGAGAATATACGATACGGAAACCGATTTTTCTGAAAACAGCAGTATCGTTCCTGCAAAAAAACTACACGTTCAGGCGAACAGGTAGCCGACTCGGATGGTATACAAAATATTATAACGATTTCCTTTCGATACCTTTTCTGGTAGGCGTTACGGTATTGGGCTCCGCTGATATAAGCCAGGGTTTATGGCTTAAAATAGCCGGTGGTACCTATATCGAGTACCTGATGCGTTTGCAACGGAAAGGACAGTATATCGCGCTAACAGAAAATAGATATAAAAAAGTTTCGGAGACGTATGATTTTAAAAAAAATGAAAATATGCTAAATCGGTTTGGTTATGGTTTGCAAGGGGAGTTAAGTCTGGGATATTCTTTTAAAAAGTGGACATTTTATGGGACCTGTAATTATCAGTATGGATTGTCTGATATCAGTATAGCTAACACGAATAAAAATAGGCAAAAAACAATTCAATCTTATATGATTGCCGCCGGAACTTCTTATCAATTTAATTAAGATGGATTATGTATCTAAAATTATATAAAAAAACAGCTTTTGTTTTAGGAGTACTACTAGCGATACTGATTTTTAACGCTTGTGAACTGGATGATAAATATCCAATTAGCGCACCGGAACAGTATACTAAGGATGATGTTAAATCTTATGCAGATCTTTTCAAAGTATTCTGGACCGTTATGGATCAGCGTTACAGTTGTTTTTATGAGCAAAAAAGAAAGGATGGCAAGGATTGGGACGCTATTTACAATGAATATTATCCGAAATTTTCAGCTTTAAAAACTTTTGGCAGAAGTACAGACGATAAAAATGAAATCGATACTGACAAAGTTAAAGCCATACACTATTTTGTCGATATTATAAATCCAATTTTTGACAGGCATTTTTTTGTAAAGATAAAGATACCTTTAAATCGTTATCAGTATGGTATTTTTAGATTTCAGGGAGGTATGAAAGAACAACACGCAAATAGTTATATGTTTTCATCGAAGCTTGGATATATAAAAAAATATTTAGGAAATGATACCATATGTCAGAAATATACGCTGATACCGGGGGTAAAAAAGAGTGATCTTTCTATTACTTACCTGATGGGAAGTGTAAAAAAAAATCCGGATATCTATTATTTGACCTATGATTCGTTTTCACTGTATTTAAGCGACCTGACAAAATTTCTAAGCTCTAAATTTTTAAACGATAGCAATCCGAATGAATTGGGATTACGAACTCGTAACATTGAAAATAACCCTTTGCTGGGAAGAATCACAGATCTTACAGTTAGAGAAAATGTAAAAGAGCTTACTCGTGCTATACAAAGTAAGTGGGAGGCTTTTACAATAGCTCCGGAGCTAAATGTTTTCAGAACCCTGTGCAGACAGTTTATGGCGACGGAAATCGTATCTGACGATTTGTTGGAGGCAGCACGATCCGCATTGATAAAATATGATGAGCTGCCGGTTTATTATGAGGAGGAGACCTATGCCACTGTTCTGACTCCTGAAAGTAAGCCTTATATGGATTGGTTTATAAGTGAAATGGAACAGTATATTGGAAATGAACGCAATATGAATGATTTTGAAACAGCCGCTATGGCTGTTATTGAGCGGGCTCCTTTCTATCAGAATCTTCTGAATCCATTGCATAAAGGAACGATTAAAAAGCTGATTCTTGATTTAAGAAGTAATGGTGGTGGAGCTGTAAAAGATTTACAATTTTTTATAGAACGTTTGGTCACAAAAAGTACTATATGGTCTTATGAAAGAACAAAAGAAGGAAATGGACGATTTGATTATACTCCCTGGATTCCACAAAAAACAAAACCTCATAAATTAGGCGGTATTCCGTCTAACATCCCTATTGCTATTTTGACGGATAATTATAGTGCCAGCATGTCGGAAATAACGGTGTTATTGCTCAAAAGTCAGGGGAATCATGTTGTTTCTATCGGAGATTATACTTATGGTGCAACAGCCGGTGTTACCTCCAATCCCGCAGATTTTAATGGTGGAGTCGTTGGTAATATCGCCGATAATTGGTTTTATTTTTATATGCCTTTTTCTGCTGTAAAAGATGCTAATGGTGAAATGATAGAAGGTATCGGGATAAAACCAGACATCTATGTAGCACCTCCGACCGATGCTGAAGTAACACAGATGGAAAATGCTCCCGATACTTTTGTAGATCGGGTAATGGAAGTGGCTGTAAACCACCTGTCGTCAAAATAAAAATAATACTTAATTATATATATAAATAACGGTAACCGGAGAATTAGGGTATTTGAGGAAGCTGTTGGAATGGAATTAAGCTATAAAAACGGAACGGCTAAAACGGTGGTTATTGCGAAAAACAGTTTGGTAAATACCGGTTAACACTAAAACAAAAACAAAAAATCATTACTGTAGTATTGGATCCGAATGGCTTGCTGTTGGAAACAAATGTCGAAAACAATCGAAAAATGATTCTATGATAATTTTGTAATAAAAAAGGATGGAAAAATGAACGAACCCCAAATAGTGTCTAAAATTTTGGATGCCCTCTAAAATCCCATCCTTTTTGTTTTTCAGCTTATTCGTTTTTCAACGAAGCCATATCAATTACAAAACGGTAACGTACGTCGCTTTTTAGCATCCGTTCATACGCTTCGTTAATGTCCTGCATTTTGATGATCTCAATATCGGAAGTGATATTGTGTTTTCCACAGAAATCCAGTAATTCCTGAGTTTCGGCGATTCCACCAATAACCGAACCGGCAACTGATTTTCGACCCAAAATCATCGGAACAGTGTTGAGCATCGGTTCCAGATTTCCAAGATAACCAACTAATACAATAGTACCGCTAACGCTTAGACTCGGGATATAATGGTTCACATCATGAACATAAGGAACTGTATCGATGATCAAATCGAACTTGCCTTTTACAGTATCCATTTGTGCGTTATCTGTTGAAATGATCACCTCATCTGCACCCAAAGCAAAAGCATCTTTTTCTTTTTTAGGTGATCGGGAGAATAAAGTCACATGAGCGCCTAATCCTTTGGCCAGTTTGATCGCCATATGGCCCAATCCGCCTAAACCAACTACCGCTACTTTACTGTCTTTGCCTACTTTCCAGTGGCGTAATGGTGACCAGGTGGTAATTCCGGCACAAAGTAATGGAGCAGTGGCAGCAAGATCAAGATTTTCAGGTACTTTTAATACAAAATGTTCAGCAACAACAACTTTTTCAGAATAGCCGCCATAGGTCTGTAACCCCAGGTGTTTGTCCGGACTGTTATATGTTCCGGTAAATCCCGGAATACAGTATTGTTCCAGATCATTTTTACAATGCTCACATTCGCGGCAGGAATCCACCAAACAGCCTACAGCCGCCAGATCGCCTACTTTAAATTTGGTTACGGCACTACCTACTTTTGTAACTTTTCCCACGATCTCATGTCCCGGAACAGCCGGATAAACCGTACCTCCCCAATCGTTACGAGCCGTGTGTAAATCGGAATGGCAAACACCACAGTACAAAATGTCAATTTCTACATCATTAGGCGTAGCCTCTCTTCGCGGAATCGTTAGTAATTCCAAATCGGCTTCGATAGCATGGGTACCGTATGCCTTTACATTAAATTTTTCCATAGTGATTTTTAGTTTTTATATGATTTGTTTTTAGCTTGGTGATATACTTACGAACGTTGCAAAATTCCAATCTATTTTTAAAACGGGGCGTATATGGATTACGGAATTACCTACCAATATCACTTATTATAATAATGGCATGGTACATACAATAAAATTATGCAATAACTTTGATTCCCGAAATAAAATGATCATGGAAAATATCGTACGATTTGATAGCGTAAGCGAATACAATGCCTATTGCAATACGGATACCAGGCACCCGTTGGTCAGTGTAATCGACCTTTCGAAGTCGGATAAAAAGATTACTATCCGATTGAATTTTGGATTTTATACCATTTTTCTAAAAGATGTAAAGTGCGGAAATCTACGTTATGGTTGTAATTATTATGATTATCAGGAGGGAACTCTGGTTTTCCTTGCTCCCGGGCAGGTTATGGGAATCGAAAATAACGGTAATTTATACCAGCCTCAGGGATATGCACTGGTTTTTCATCCGGATCTGATTCGCGGAACGGCATTGGGACGCCATATCGATACGTATAGCTTTTTTTCATATGAAGTACACGAAGCGCTGCATTTGTCTGAAAATGAACGGAAAATTATCATCGATTGTTTTCAAAAAATCAATCAGGAACTGGAACAACCTATCGATAAACACAGTAAAAAACTGATTGTAAATACAATCGAATTGTTCCTGAATTATTGCGTACGTTTTTACGACCGACAGTTTATTACCCGGGATACGGCTCATAAAGGAATATTGGAGCGTTTTGAAACCGTACTGAACGACTATTTCCAATCGGACAAACCACAGACCTTGGGATTACCTTCTGTGGGATATTGTGCCGAGCAGTTGTTTTTATCGGCCAATTATTTTGGAGATCTGATCAAAAAAGAAACCGGTAAATCTGCTCAGGAATATATACAGTCAAAAGTGATTAATACGGCTAAGGAGCGAATGTTCGACCGGCATAAATCGGTGAGTGAGATTGCTTATGAATTGGGATTCAAATATCCGCAACATTTTAGCCGGTCATTTAAGCAACATGTAGGACAATCGCCTAACGAATACCGGATTCACAATAATTAATCAGAATAGCAAATACTAAAAATTTACCCGTAATGTCTTTTACGGGTATTTTTTTGACCTCTTGAGTTATAGCATTTGTAGGTAATATTTGGAACAGAAACAAGACAAATTGGATTGCTGTATAACGCTCCTCATACTAAAAAAAACAGGGTTATTAGAATATTGCTTATAGTTAAGAAAGTGTAGAATGATAAAAATCATACTAAATAGCATTTTCCAACTTTAATTTTAACAGAGATAAAGTTGAATTTTAAAGAAAAGTATCGCAATATGAAAACAAAGAGAGAAAGTGTTAAAAGGATTTATGGTGTAATCTTGATCGTTATGATAGTAATGATCGGTTGTAAAGAAACTACTCCGGCTAAAGAACATAACAGTGTTGCACTACCGGAAAAAATAATTGCCGACCTAACGCCACCACCAATGGTTCCGAAACCGGTGGCAAACAGAAAGGCTTCAAAGTTAATTGTCAACATGGAGGTAAAAGAAATGGAAGGGCAAATGGTCGATGGCGTTACCTATGTTTATTGGACGTTTGGAGGTTCGGTACCCGGTAGTTTTATCAGAACCCGAATTGGCGATGAAGTGGAGTTTCATTTAAAAAACCATCCGAATAATAAATTACCGCACAATATTGATTTACATGCTGTAACGGGTAGTGGTGGTGGAGCAACGTCCTCGCTGGTGGCACCCGGACACGAAAAAGTATTTGATTTTAAATGTTTGAATACGGGTTTGTATGTCTACCATTGTGCAACGGCTCCTGTAGGAATGCATATAGCTAATGGGATGTATGGGTTGATATTGGTAGAACCGGAGGGAGGATTGCCAGCAGTTGACCGGGAATATTATGTTATGCAGGGTGATTTTTATACAAAAGGAAATTATGGCGAACCGGGCATACAAACTTTTGATATGAAAAAAGCGATTCGTGAAAATCCGGATTATGTCGTTTTTAACGGTAAAGTAGGGGCGTTAACAGGAGACAATGTACTCAGGGCGAATGTCGGGGAAACAGTTCGGTTGTTTGTGGGGAATGGAGGACCCAATCTGGTGTCTTCATTCCATGTAATTGGTGAAATTTTTGATCGCGTCCATATTGAAGGAGGTAGTGTGATCAATAAGGATATTCAAACAACATTAATACCGGCAGGTGGAGCTGCTATTGTGGAGTTTAAAGTAGACGTGCCGGGAACATTTATTCTTGTCGATCATTCTATTTTCAGAGCTTTTAATAAAGGAGCCCTGGGAATGTTAAAGGTAGATGGGCCTGAAGATAAGACCATTTATTCGGGAACGACTCAGGAAGGGGTCTACCTTCCGGAAGGAGGAACGATACAACATTTACCTACAGATAAAAACACACCGAAAAAAAACAGGGTGCAAACACTTGATGCGCGGATTACCGCAGGAAAAAACATATACAGCAGAACCTGCTTGCCTTGTCATCAATCGGAAGGACAGGGCGTAGTGAATGTCTTCCCGCCATTGGCAAAGTCGGACTATCTGAATAAGGATGTGAACAGAGCTATCAAAACGGTGCTGAATGGATTAAGCGGTACAATCACAGTAAATGAAAAAACATATAACAATATAATGACCAGTCTCAACCTGACCGATGATGAAATTGCAGATGTTCTCACCTATGTTTACGACAGCTGGAACAATAATAAAACAAACGTTACCGCTGCGATGGTGAAAGAACAAAAGACAAAGAAGAAAGAATAAAAATGTATAAAGGAGATAAAAAAGCGTTCTTTTTGCTACTATTCTTTTTGCTGTTCGTTTCTCTGAATGCTCAGAATACCAAAATGGTTCTGATAAAAAAAGGAAGTTTTGTGCCACTTTACGGTGATGTAAACAAAAAATCGGTAACGATAGACGCGTTTAAAATGGATATTTATCCGGTTACAAATGAAGAGTATTTGTCCTTTTTAAAGGAAAAAGCATCCTACAGACGTTCGGTGATTAAAAGGATTTTTGCCGATATAAGCTATTTGGAGTACTGGAAGAATGATTTGGATTATGGCGAGAATAATGGTAAAGCACCGGTCACGAATGTTTCATGGTTTGCTGCAAAAAAATATTGTGAATATAAGGGAAAGCGGTTACCTGCACTGGATGAATGGGAATATGCCGCTATGGCCGATCAAAAGCATCGGGACGCCAGAACCAAAGTGGCCTATAATAACGATATTCTGGGATGGTACGAAAAAAGGAACACATTTAATAGATCCGTAGGACAAACATGTAAGAATTATTGGGGATTATACGATATGCATGGTCTGATTTGGGAATGGACTTTTGATTTTAATAGTATTTTCCTTTCGGGTGAATCCCGAAAAGATAGGAATACTGATGTCAGTTTGTTTTGTGGGGGAGCTTCTGTTAATGCAACCGATTTAATGAATTATGCTGCTTTTATGCGCTATGCTTTTCGATCCAGTTTAAAAGCAAATTATTCGTCACGAAATCTTGGTTTCCGATGCGCATGTGATGTAAAGTAAAACGAACCAGATAAGTTGTTAAAATGTATTGATAATGAAAAAGTTAATGATGGTTGTATTGGTGATTTTGGTAGGATTACAAAGTTGTAATTCGAAAAAAGAAGAGTCAAATACGAAAATCGAAACAGAAGTTATTTCGGAACTCTCGGTTTTTAACCTTCCGTCTGAATGGACGACACAAGATAATAAACATATTGAAATAAAAGAGCTGAAAGGTAACGTATTGGTTATGGTGATGATTTACACCTCCTGTAAAACCGCATGCCCGCGTTTGGTAGCTGATATGCGGCAGATTGAACAACTGCTACCTGAAAAATATAAATCGGATGTGTGTTTTCTTTTAATTAGTATCGATCCGAAAACGGATACTCCGGAGCGTTTAAAAGCATTTGCAATTAAAAACAAGATGATGAGCAAACAATGGCTATTTCTACAGTCAACTGAAGAAAATACCCGGGAATTTGCGGCTGTTTTGGGCGTAAATTATAAAAAAATAGCACCGATCGATTTTTCACATTCCAATATTATCAGTGTATTTAATAAAAAAGGGGAGTTGGTCTTTCAACAGGAGGGTTTCACTACATCCTATGATACAATCGTTTCTAAAATTATCGGGGAAGTGAGTAAAGCCAATTAGTTTTATGCTTTTTTCTAAAAAATAAGGTTCCGATAAGTACTAAAAATAATCCTATAGGTAATAGAAGTGAAACCATAAAAAGAGATATGTTATAATACGGAATGGCTCCTTTTCCGATATAAAAATAAAAGCCTTGTACAAACAGCAGTATTTCGGTTGTTGTAAAACCGATAAGAAACAGGTACAATCCAATTCGGGAAATCCGGTTTTTTAGAAATGAAAACGATTGAAAACGTATCGCAAAAAAGAATAGAAAACTATTGATTATTCCAAGCATGATCAGATGTATAAAACCAATTGTGAAATTCCGGATATAATGAGATGAAGCTGCTATTTCCGACCAAAATGTAGTCAATTGTATAAGGATCTTTAGCAATAGGGAAATAAAACCGCAAAGTAATATGAAACGGATCGTTAACGGTGTTTTTCGGTCAGATGGAATGCTGCGTTTTAAAAAGTAAAGCATACCACTTCCAAATGCAAAAAATTGACAGACTAAACCGATATCATTTATCCAAAGCCATAGCGCATGTGGAAAGTACCAACTTAACGGTAAGCCATAAGTAAAAACTGTGCCGACTATAAGTAGGCCAACCCAATAATGGAATTTACGGGAATTGATAGTATGGAAAAAGTTTCGGTATTGGTTGACAAAAAGGGCAAGCACGGCAAACATAAACCAGCCATTAAATTGAAAATGTAAAAAAAACTGAATAGCGGCCTGATAAAGCGGAGCATTTTTAGCACCGGTTATTCCCAGACTCCACACTCCAAAAGTCGACAGTAACAGGAATAACAGTGCGATTTTAAGTAGTATTTTATCATAAGACTTGTTTCCCGACAGGTCTTTCCAGATTTTAGAGCAGAAAAAATAACTGCAAAAAATATGTATCGTGGAAAAAATAATAGAATATAAGGCATATCCCTGTATCGGAAAACTAATCATCATTCCGAATACTGCTATCTGAGTGATCCAGAATAAACGGGAATAATAGGGAGAGGTTCGCTTTGTTTCCGGTAGAAAGTTATGAAGCAGTAATAGGTATAACATCTGGTATATCCATCCGAGCAAAGCGGTATGGGAATGACCGTGTAGTAGAAAAAGATAGTTCCAGTTTACAGGCACGATAGCTGCCAGTCGCAGTAAAACGCCCATTAGCACTGCAACAAAAAAATTCAGAAGACTTATAATAAACCAACTTTTCGGCATCAGATAGAATTAGACCGGGTTTTAAAATTATAAAAAACACAGAAATTAAAGCGAAGTAATTTCTGTGTTTGGATGCTAGTTGTTAAAGTCTGCTTCCAGTGTTATCGCTTTTGGGAACAGTATATTGTTCTCCAGGTGTATGTGTTTATGCAGGTCGTTTTCGAATTCCTGAAGCATCGCATATGTAACTTTATAGGTATTACACGCATCAGCTGGTGGTGTATATTGATTCGTAAGTGTGGCGATTTTATCGAAACGTTCCCCTTCGGTATCGTGTTCGTGTCGCATCATGGTCACAGGGTTCGAAACCGAACCAAAATGAGGGCGCTTTAGTTCGGAACCCTCTTTTTTAGCATTTACCATTTGTCGGATAAAAGGAAAAAGTACCAGTTCTTCCTTTTTCATATGCATCGCTAATTCTCCGGCCGATTCGCTAAAAAGGGCATTGATTTTAAGTAGTTCCGGGTGCTTTTCTCCGTGTACTTTACAAAGCTTATCCAGAAATTGGAGTAGAACCGGTGTTTTTTCTTCCACATAATGATGGTGGGTAGTTTCGATATAATCGATCAGTAAATCCAAAGACCATTGTCCGTAATCGGAAATATACGATTGCGAATTGTTTAAAAGGGCTTCCAACGCGTCGATCAGCTCTTTTTGAGAGATGTTCTTTTTAGTGCAAACAGCTTCCAGTGTACGGTCGCCTTTACAGCAAAAATCAATTTTGTATTTTGAGAATAAAGCCGCAGTTCTGAAATCATAGGCGACAATTGCTCCGATAGTGGTCTGATTGTTAATTTTCATACGTTTAAAAATTAAGATGTAGTGAATGACTCGATTTCTGGAGTGCTATAACTGTGTTCCAGCAGGATCATACTAACCGTTAGCATATTCCTGAATTCAATATAAGAGGGGAAAGAATTCCGATCATGACTTTGAAATAGTGAATCGGCTTTTTGTTTTAGTTTTTTTAGTGTATTCCGAACGGTATTTATATCCGATGCCTCTGTAGTAAAGAACGCCGTCATCGTTTTTTGTAATAACGCTTTTAGAGGCTTAATTGACGGTGTTGTCGAATAGGAGGCAATAGGTTGTTGATTTAAAGTGATTACTGTTGAAAATCGAATGGAGTCGATTGTTTTAAGTGCCGATTGCATGCCCTGATGGGCAAAAACCAAGGCTTCCAGTAGGGAGTTAGATGCGAGTCTGTTTTTTCCATGTAATCCCGTTTGGGCGCATTCTCCAACTGCATAGAGATTTTGTATCGAAGTCCGCGCATTTTTGTCCACTTGTATACCGCCACACTGGTAATGTGCCGCCGGAACAATTGGAATCGGTTCTTTGGCCGGATCAAATCCCGATTTCAGACAATAATCGGTAATAGATGGAAAATGTTCGTAAAAACGTTTGGCGTTAAGATGGCGACAATCGAGGTAAACGTGCTTTTCGCTTGTTTTGAGTAGTTCCGTTCCGATTGCTTTCGAAATAATATCACGCGTGGCCAGTTCGCCGCGGGTGTCGTATTTAAAAAGAAAACGTTCGTAATTATGATTAATGATATACGCACCAAAACCTCTTACCGCTTCCGATAGCAGGAAAAGGGGATTTTTGCCGGTTTCATATAAAGCGGTGGGATGAAACTGAATATACTGCATATCTTTTATAACAGCTCCTGCTCGGAAAGCCATCGCTACACCATCGCCAGTGGCAATTTCCGGATTGGTGGTATTCTGGAAAAGTTGTCCGCATCCGCCGGTACAAAGCACTGTAATTCTGGACCGGATATGTTTTATCGTACCACGGGTTTTATCATAATAGGACATTCCGGTACAGCAATTGTTTTCTGTTGTCAGATCAATACTAAAATAGTCTTCGAACAGTACAATATTGGGATACCGGCTTAGTTGACGTAATAGTTTTCGCTCCATTTCCAGTCCGGACTGATCTTTATAATGCAGAATCCGGTGATGGGAATGCCCTCCTTCCAGTCCTAAATCCCACGCTCCCGAAACAGTGGTGTCGAAATCGACCTGGAGATTTAGTAATTCCTGTAATCGCTCCGGAGCCTGTTCCACAACCATACGAACAATTTCCGTATTACAACTACCACCTCCGGCCTGGAGTGTATCACGAATGTGTTGCTCAAAACTGTCTTCTTCCGTATTGGTTACGACAGCAATTCCTCCCTGTGCATAGCGGGTATTGGTTGAGTCGGCCGATGCTTTTGTCAAAATGGTAATGGAAAGATCGGGACGTTTTTTAGCCATTTTAATGGCAAAAAATAACCCTGAAATTCCGGAACCGACTATAAGTATATCCGTTTTTTCCATAATATAGGTATTGAAATTAGGAAAGTGTAAGCATGCGATGAATTGGCTTTAGCGCTTCGGTTCGTAGTGTATCACTGATTTTTATTTCAGGATATTCGTTTTGAAGACATCGAAATAGTTTTTCAAGCGTATTCACTTTCATATAGGCACATTCACTGCAGGAACAGCTGTTTTCCTGTAATGATGGCGCGGCAATAATCGTTTTATCCGGTACATCTCTGGAAAGTTGATGAAGTATTCCGACTTCGGTAGCTACGATATAAACAGTTCCCGGATCTTCTTTAATAAAATTAATGATCCCGGATGTGGATCCGATATAATGGGCTACTTTTAAAATATGGTCTTCCGATTCCGGATGGGCTACAATTTTGGCACCGGGATATTGGTTGTACAGATCGATTAGCTTGTTTAACGAAAAGGCTTCGTGTACCACACAGGAACCATCCCATAAGACTAAATCCCGGTTGGTTTCCTGAATCAGGTATTTGCCCAGATTTTTATCGGGGGCAAAAATAATCTTCTGATCTATTGGAATCGAAGCGATGATTTTTTTGGCATTCGACGATGTACAAACAATATCACTCAGTGCCTTTATTCGAGCCGAACAATTGATATACGTCACAACGGTATGATCCGGATATTGGTCTTTTAATTTTTGAAAATCATCCGGATCGCAGCCGTCAGCAAGTGAACAACCGGCGTTGAAATCCGGGAGTAGCACTTTTTTATCCGGGTTTAGGATTTTTGCTGTTTCGGCCATAAAATGCACACCGGCAAATACGATAATATCGGCATCGGTTGTGGCGGCTTTTTTGGATAATTCAAGACTGTCACCTACAAAATCGGCGATTTCCTGAATGGCTTTTTCCTGATAATAATGCGCCAGAATAACGGCATTTTTTTTCTGTCGTAACCGGTTGATTTCGGCAATGAGGGCGGTTTCGTTCATGATATTTTATTCGGGAGTTTAGACGATAGCCGGTTTATTCTACAACAAGTTTCCCTTTCATTAAGGCAGCATGACCCGGGAAGGAACATAAAAAATCATAAGTTCCCGGTTCGGAAATGCTAAATTCAATCGTGTCAGATTCGCCTCCGCCCAGTAATCGGGTATGGGCTATTATGCTTGCTTTTTCCGATTCCGGAATATAGTCGGTGGCTTTTGCCAAAGCGGCTTTTTGCGTAAATGCGGCAATATCAGTACCTGGTTTAAGAATGATCAGATTGTGTCCCATAACGGCTTTATCCATCTTACCGGTATGTTTTAGTGTTAATGTTACAGTACCAACACCGGTTTTTAGCTCGTTTGTAGAATATTGCATCTGATCGGTGGATTCAATTTCCAATGTGTTTTCTGAAGTGGAAACCGTTTCGTTTTGTTCGGTTGTTGGAGTGGTTTCGGGAACGGTTGTTTCGTTTCGATTTTTACAGGCGGTAGCCATTGTGATGATACTGACCAGAACCGAGAGACGTATAAACTTTTTCATAACGGAATTATTTTTATGATTATTAATTGCGATTAATATGCTTAGGAAGAGCAAAATAAAACCGTATCCGGAATATAAAATATGATAAATGTTAGCTTTTATTGGAATAAATTATCGTATAACTAAAATGCATTTGTGGCGAATACGAGCCAAAAAAAAGCTGCCTTAAATCGCGGCAGCTTGTGTGTGGATTATTAGAAAGATTACTTACGGGAACTTGTAATCCAATATTGACAGGATTATTAGCTAAGTACAATGATATAGAAGAAGAGGGTTGTAAAACCAATTGTAAAGTAACCCCAGGCTTTAATCCTGTTGCTGGCTTTCTTTTCTTGATCAATAGCTACTTTAGTTTCGACCTTAACATCGCGGTAGCCCAAAGGTCTTAAACCATTACGATAACGAGCATCACTTTTAAAAACATTTTGCCGTTCCATATAGTACATTAATTTGTAATCTTTGGTAAAGTTTATATAGCTTCGGTATAGTAGGATTCCCGAACCGATAAAAGGTATAAGGAAAGCAAGTACTGCGGCCCAAAACCATTTAATGGCAATGTATTCTTTGTCTTGTTTTAAAGCTTTATTTTTTACTGCTTCATTTTGGTATTGTGATTGATTTATGGGAGTAACATATAAATTGTTTTGTGAATTGGCGTAATTGCGTCCGGCCTGTCTTGCTGCTGAGTATGCAAAACTTTTTGCTAAGTCTGTAAGGAATGCCATAATGAAATAAAAGTTTTATTATATAAAATGTTATAGTGGTATGGCAAAATTAGGATCAAAAGCAAAGAAGGAATTACGGTTTTCCATAATCCATAAATAAGACGTAAAACCAGCTTTATTGCGATCCGATTGTGTTGTAAGAAAGCTCGTAAGAAAGGTGAAAAATACCTATTTAGAATAGCTATTAATTGTTGTATTTTTAAATAATTGTGTTAAAATGTGAGTTCATCGATCATTATGTGCTTTTTATCTTAAAAACTATCTGTTAAAATGTTTAATATGTTGTGATTTTATATATTTGATGCGCAAATTTAAACTCCCATGTCTAATTTACTTGAATCGATTATCAGGTTTTTTACAAGAAGCAGGAAAAAACAATTAAGTTTTGGAAGCGACTCATATGTAAAAAGACACCATGGAAAGAAACTTTCCAAAAAGAAAAAACAAAACTGGTATTAAAAAAGGCCTCCCGACGGAGGCCTTTTTGTTTTTATCGATTACTGATTCGGATCACTGTTTAAATTGTTAATAATGGTGTGAGTGATTGGCTTTAGTGTTTTTTCGGTAACCGGATGTAAGCCGTGATGGGTAAACAGTTCGTAAACACCATTTGACTTGGAATACCAGATCAGAGGATTCCCATAAAGATCAAAACAAGTCAGTGTATCACTATAGGCTACCTTCCGGAAGTGTTCCAATAGTTGTTCGTCTAATGGCCGGATTTCTCCATTAATTTCCGGATCATTACAATCAATCTTCTCATAATGATCTTCCATCCATACCATACAGTTTTTCGGTGTGAAAACCGTCTTGTTCAGATTCCATACTAAAAGTACCATAATTGCAACGGTAGTCAATCCGTAATGGATTTTGCTTAATTGGCGTTTCCGGAAAAAACGAGTGATAGTATTCCAAATAGCTTGAAGTTTATTTTTTAATGACTGTATGATATCAGTTTGATTTGTATCCGCTGTCGTCTTTCCGCCTTTATTACCTTGGTTGGAGCCACCTCCCATTTCTGGAGGGGTTGTTTGTCCCGTATTATTTCCTCCAGTATTGTTTCCTGAAGTAACGATAATAACTGTTCCAGGTCCTCCAGGTGAATTTGGTGGTTCAGGTGGCGTATCTGGTAAATCATTTATAAACCTTCTATAGGGCCTTTCCGGAAAGTCAACTAAAAGAGCAGCCATTTCGATGGTGATCAAATCGGCAGGTGTACTTGTACCTAAATAAAAACGTCGAATCGGAATCAACCGGGTGATATCAATGCTATTAGTAATAGCTCTAATCTGTTCATCTTTAAATTCAATTTCCCAAAAATCCCTAAATGCAGATGGATCATTTTCGTTTTGATGCTGTCTTAAAATATGAAAACTTAGGTCTCGTAATTGTGCCGGTGAAGGGCGTATTAGAAATGCAGCATATGGCCCAGTCTTAGCTTTTTCATATTGTGCTTTTATAGCTTCTATATAGGATTCAACAGTTCTCTTTTTCATAGTGGTATCGGTATTTATCAGTATTTATCAGAATTCATTCGAATAATCGGAATTACCAGAATTCGATTGCAACAAGCTGAAAAATAGCCCTTTAATTTGCCTCAGAATTAGTTCCGTCCCGATATGCATTCACGGACAAATGTACATGACTACTTCTAACCTGGTGATACGGAAAAACGTAATGTCGTTATCCGGGAAGTATAATACCCTTATGCTTTTTCTGTCTCACCAACACTTCCCAATACAAAAATCAATGGCGTAATCAAAGCTACACTTCGGAACAAGGTTCCGAACAGCCACGCCCATGTCCAATTTTTTTAAAGCTAAAAATTATGAAAAATTTTTATATCGCAGCTTTTGCTGTACTGGGATTGTCGTTAGTATCGTGTTCAACAGAAAATAGTGCAGAGGAACTTTTTGCACCATCCACAAAGCAACAGGATGAATTGTTACAAAATCTGTATCAAAGTGAGGATTATTATCTTGCCGCAAAACCAGGCGATACCATTCCGCCGAATCAGGAAGGAGGAGGAGGAACCGGAGAAGATGGTACGATTCCGGTAAAACCGCCAAAAAAACCATAAAAAATGATCGCATAATCTTATTGTAATTTTATTAACTTCGGGGAATGATACTTAAAAAGTTTTATTCCCCGTTTTTTTTATCACTTTTTGCGATTTTATTGGGTTCGTGTTCTAAAGAATCTGACAAAAATAGCAAGGTGGCTCCAGTGGTCCGTCAGATCCAAAAGCATATTGCAAATAGTGCTACCGATGCCGATAGTTCGGGAACCTATAGAATCGCCGAAATCAATAAAGCGCTAGAACTTGCCGTTGCTGCCAAAATCGATTCGCTACAGTTAAAAGCCATTGCCGGAAAATCGGAAACGCTTAATTGGTATTTTACAGACCAGTCCGAATCGTATACAAAGGACTTTCTGCAGTTTTCAGAACTAAAAAAAGATACCTTTTACATCGCGATGGCAAAACGTGACTTGGGCAGATATTATGCGACTAAAGGGAAAGATACCCTTGCTTATGGCTTACTTAATAATGCCAAACAGTTATTGGACAACCGCGGAAAGGAAGATCAGGAAATGTATATACTGTTATTACAGTCGGATATTGTCGAACGATCGAACGATTATGGTATGGTAGCCGATTTGAATGTCGATGTACTGAAACTGAATAAAAAAAATAATAATCGATACTATTATGCTTCGGCGAATAATAATCTTGGAATTGCCGATAAATCCATGCATAATTACAGAAAGGCGATCGAAAATTTTGAAAAAGCCGCCGATAGTACTGATGAACCGGAAGATCGTTGGATCATCAAAAATAATATCGGATTGAGTTATACTTATTTGGGCGATTATGCCAAAGCACGCCCGATATTCGAATCGGTTATCCAAAAAACAACCGTCGACGCGACCAAAGCAAGAGCCTATGATAATCTGGGTTTTATGTACTATAAAGCCGGAGATGCCAAAAGTTTGGAGTATTATAAAAAAGGGTATGAAATCCGATCCAATAATCCGATGTTAGCAAGCGATCGAATTGTGAGCGAGTTGCATCTTTCCGATTATTATAAAAAAAGTAATCCGGAACTGGCAAGACAATATGCGACTACAGCCTACGACCGTGCAACCAAAATGCGACGAATCGACGACCGACTGGAGGCGCTTAAACGTTTAACCGCTTTAAGTTCCGGAGTGGCTGTAAAATCCTATTCGTTACAATTTCAGGAATTAAACGATAGTATCAGTCGGGTGCGACAGTCCAAAAAGAACACGTTTGCGCAGATCAAATACGAATATAAAGATACCCAGGAAGAAAATTTACGCCGAAAAGCCAGCGAAGCACAAAAAACGGCACAATTGGCAAAAGCCGAAACCCAAAAACTCGGATTGGCAATTCTGATTCTGATTGGTGGTAGCGTTATCTTTTTTGTATTCCGTAGAATGCGGGAAAAAAATAGAATTGAAAAACTTCTGGAGTCCTATAAAACGGAAACCCGTATTGCTAAAAAAGTACACGACGAATTGGCTAATGATGTGTTTAATGCGATGACTTTTGCCGAAATAAAAGATCTCTCCGATGCCGAAAACAAAGAAATCCTGCTCGAATCTCTGGATAAAATCTATACCGGAAGCCGGAATATTTCCCGCGAAAACAGTACCATCGATACCGGAACACTGTATCCGGAACAGTTAAAAGAAGTGATCAAAGGATACAAAAGCGAACGCGTCAATGTCATGTCCAGCGGGATGGATCAGATTAACTGGGATGAGGTCGATCCGACTAAAAAAATTGTGGTTTATCGGGTTTTACAGGAATTATTGGTCAACATGAAAAAGCACAGTAAGAGTTCGCTTGTAGTGGTTCGTTTCCAACTCGACGCGAATCGGATTCAGATTGATTATTCCGATAATGGCGTGGGAATCGATAAAAATAAACTCGCTTTAAAAAATGGATTGCAAAATGTGGAAACCCGTATCAAAAGCATTTCCGGAACCTATACTTTTGATTCTGTTCCCAATAAGGGATTTAAAGTAAGTTTTTCATTTCCAAAGTAAATTGTACGAAGTATGTTTAAAAAGATTTTAATTGCCGAAGATGTCGATTCCGTTAATTTAGGAGTAAAACAACTACTGGAAGAGTTTGTAACGGAAGACCGTATCCATCATGTACAATATTGTGATGATGCTTTATTAAAAGTTAAAAGAGCCAAAATCGATCAGGAACCGTTCGATCTGTTGATTAGCGACCTGTCGTTTGTTGAAAATAAATTCCGGGAAAACAAGCTCAATTCCGGAGAAGAATTAATTGAGGCTGTACGACGCGAACAGCCCGATATCAAAGTTATTGTGTATTCTATTGAGACAAAACCGTATGTAATCCGGACATTGTTGGAAGAAATGGACTGTAATGCCTATATTAACAAAAGCCGGGAAAGTATACGCGAATTAAAACAAGCCATCCGGACGATTTATGCCAGCGATGAAAAGTTTGTTTCTCCGGAATTACGATACGGTAAAGCCGATTCCGAACTGGATGAGATCGACGAACAGGATATTCAGATTATTCGCCTGTTATCCAAAGGTTTTGATCAGGGCGAAATTGCCGACGATATGCATTATAGCCGAAGTAGTATCGAAAAGCGAATCAATCGGTTAAAAACATCCCTGAAAGCCAAAAATAATCCGCATCTGGTCTCCATTTCGAAAGATCTGGGATTGATTTAATAACGACCCTTTTAAACACCTCTTTTGGGGTGTTTTTTTTGCCGTTTGTTGGCATTTACGTAAAACCGTAATGAAGTCCGTTACAGGCATCCTAGTTTTGGAGTGTGATATAAAAATAAGATAAACATTCAAAAAACAAATAGGATGGAATTAGTAAGCCAACTCAAATCATTAGCCGATAAAATCGATCAGATGAAAGACAAGATCGAAACGGAAGAGTCTACAAAGCATGCCTTTGTATTACCATTTATTAACCTTTTGGGGTACGATACCTTTAATCCGATGGAAGTAGTACCGGAATTTACGGCTGATATCGGACTTAAAAAAGGGGAAAAAGTTGATTATGCCATTTTCCAGAATGAGGTACCGATCCTGATCGTAGAATGTAAAAACTGGAAAGAAAACCTGACAGTTCACAATTCACAGTTATTCCGGTATTTTCATGTGTCTAAAACGAAGTTTGCTTTACTGACCAATGGGATTCAGTATCAGTTTTATACCGACCTGGACGAAAAGAATAAAATGGACGAGAAACCTTTTTTTGAGTTTGATATTACCAATCTTAAAGATGCTGTAATTCAGGAAATTAATAAGTTTCACAAGTCGAATTTCGATGTGGAAAAAATAACGGATAACGCCAGTGCTTTAAAATATACGAAGGAAATTAAAAAATTGATTGCCGAAGAGCTGCAAACTCCTTCTCATAAGTTTGTTCGCCAGTTTGCCGAGCGTATCTATTCTGGTCGTCTGACCGAACGTGTGATGGAAGAATTTCAGGAACTGGTGTATAAAGCTTTTAATCAGGTAATAAATGATCAAATTAACGATCGATTGAACGCCGCATTAAATAAAGAAGCTAAAAAACAACAAATCGAAAATGTGGACATCGAGCCAACAAGTAAAGTGATTACTACCGATGAAGAAATGGATGGCTTCCGAATTGTGGTGGCCATTTTGAGACGAAAAGTAGGAGTGGACCGGATTGTTCCCCGGGATACAAAATCGTATTTCGGGATATTGTTGGATGATAACAACCGGAAACCGATTTGTAGGTTACATCTGAACGGTGGAAAAAAATATATCGGATTATTTGATGAAGCGAAAAACGAAACCCGTCATCCGATAGAAACCATCGATGCTATTTACCAGTTTGAAGAGGCCTTGTTGGAAAGTCTCAGTTTTTATGACAACGAATAGCCATTGGCTGGAAAATACTAAAACCCGGTTTGGAATAAACCGGAATTATAACCCATTAATACATTTAAAAAACGATGATTAAATATATTTTTTGGCTAAGTCTATTGCTATGGAGCAGCAATGATTTGATAGCACAAACGAAATCGGGAAAACTACTGGCTTCCTGTTGCGGCACAGCCGGAAGAGGTTGTAACGGATCCGATTATTGTACCGCCTGCACCAATTGTAGTGGTTGTAAATATTGTAAAAGTGGTGGCACCTGTGGTGTTTGCAGGGATAGAAGTACCGATGTAATCACCGTAAAACGAAAAGAAAAAAAGACGCCTTCCGGTACAAAAGTTAAAACGGTAACGGTTACCAAAAAAGTCGGATTTTATAAGGATCAACCGCTATATATTACTGCCGTATCTGTTGCTTTATACGAAGGTCCGGGAAAAAATTACAAAATAATCGAAACCGTTAAAAGAGGACAACGGGTGATTTTTATAGAGGCTAACGAACCGTGGCTCAAAGTAAAATCCGAAAAAACAGGAACGGTTGGTTATGTCCATCGCGATGTCTTACAATAAAAGCTATTATAAAGATGGATACCACTACTACAATCTCTCCTGCTTTAAAAAGTCATTTGCTCAGTTTATACCAGATCGCAATGTCAGATGATCATTTTTCCGTATCGGAGCTGGAAATGCTCTACCAACTCGCGGAAGAAAAAGGATTGACCAAAGAAGACCTGGGGGGACTACTGTTACATCCCGTAATGCATGGAATGGTATTGCCGGAACGTCTGGAAATCCGTATCGAATATCTGTATGATCTGACCCGTATGATTTGGGCCAATGGCAGAATTAGCGGTAATGAAAGGGAAGCGCTAAAAAAATACTGTAGAAAATTTGAATTCCTCGATGAGAATATCGAAGATCTGACCGATTATTTTATCGATTGCGTACAAAAAGGGATTCGGAAAGAAGAAATTATTAACCAGTTAAATGCATAAAGGATGAAATCATTACAACAGTTATTTCGTTTAAAAAATGATGAAGTGTCGCAGCAGCTTCCGGATGAAACGCAAACCGGATCCCGGGAACTGGTTCGCTTAACCCATTACCAGCGCGGATTTGGCGCTTCCGTAAAAGCGATGGGGAAACCGATCGTTTTTAAAGCCTGCCTGCAAAATCTGTACAGGAGTTTTGAAGAGCAATGCCGCAAACAAAAAGTAGAACAGGAGTCCTTAAAACAGATTTACAGAGAAGAGCAGGAACGCAACCGTTCTGAACTTAAAAAATGTGAAACGACCATTGAAATTGCCGAAGCAAAAGAAAAAGAACTCAACGAAACCATAGAAAGAACCCGGAAAGATATGGTCGAGGTGCGTCAGCATCCGGAAAAATACGGGATCGAAGGTGGAAAAGGTATCAAAGTGCAGTTTTATATGGGATTGGCTTTTTTGTTTCCGATTACCTTGTATCTGTTGGTATTCTATATTTCGGCTTGTTATTCGGCTTTTTTTAAAGAGTTTGATGATAATAGTCTTACGGCTGCCATTTTTGATGCCGATGCCTTAAAAAATGCGTTTAAGGCCAGCTCACTGGAGGGTATTTTTATCATGACCATTCCCTTTGTGTTTATGGGATTAGGATATCTGATTCATATGCTGTTAAAAGAAAAAGGAAAAATGAAATGGATTAAAATAGGACTGCTCGGTTTGGTGACGTTTTTATTTGATGTCATATTGGCTTATCAGATTGAAAAGAAGATCTATGATTTTAATAAAACGACGTCGTCGGAACCGTATACACTTAAGATTGCTTTGTTTGAAGCCGAATTCTGGCTGATCATCTTTGCGGGCTTTATGGTGTATATCATTTGGGGATTGGTTTTGGATAGTATGATGAAAGAATATGAAAGCCTGGATAAAGTCAAAACCTTTATTAAGGTAAAAAAAGAAGAACTGGTCAATCTGGAAGCTGTAAAAAATGCCAATACCGAAAAATTAAACGAAGGCAAACAGCAAGTCACCGCCATAAACGGAATCATATCCGAATTGCAAACCAAAATCGATGGTTTTATTATCCCGGTTAAGGAATATTTTTACCATCACCATAAATATAAAGAAGGGTGGTTTCAGGCGGTATCGGCCGAAATTGCCTTGCCACACCGGGAAAAAACACTTTTGCTGGAATTATGCGAAATCATTTCAAAAGAACATTTAAACGATATTGGATTGGGTGAGCCCGAACTGCAACCACAGATAGCGATTGAAACATAAACCTACTACATCATGAAACAAAAAATAATACTTTCGATAGCCCTGGCGCTATCCTTATTTTCGATGTCCTGTATTGAGAATACACCCGATACTACCGAAAAAGAACAACCGGTTGCCAGTGAAACAGCGGAAAGAACCAAGCCAACTGAAAATTATAATATCAGTATCTTTTTGGATTTGTCCGATCGGATCGACCCGATCAAGCATGCCAATAAGACAATGGACTATTATCAAAGAGATATTCGCTATATCAAGGCTATTTCCGAGGCTTTTGCTGATCATGCCAGTCAAAGAAAAATAAACCAGGTTAATGATAAGTTACAGTTGTTTTTTGACCCGGAGCCTAAAAATACCAAAATCAATGCGATATCTGAAAAACTTAAAATCCGACTGGATAAAAACAATATATCCAAAGAAAAATTAAATGAGATCCGAAAAATTTACACGGATTATCCAATCCAGATTTACGAATTGGCAATAAAAGATAAAGCTTATGTTGGTTCGGATATCTGGGGATTCTTTAAAAACAAAGTAGCCGATTATTGTATTGAGGCAAATAGCCGTAATATTTTAATCATTCTAACCGACGGTTATATTTTTAATAAAGGATCTGAATTAAAAGACGGCAACAGAACGAATTATCTGCTTTCGAAGACCATTCGGAATAATAAGCTGAATGATGCCAACTGGAAAGAAAAAATGGATGCCGGCAATTTCGGATTTATTAAAGCCGCAACCAATTTGTCCAATCTGGAAGTTTTGGTTTTAGGGATCAATCCGGATACAAAGAATACGAATGAAGAAGCGGTGATTATAGCGTACTGGGAAAAATGGCTTAAAGAAATGAAGGTGAACAACCCTAAAGTCAGAGGTGCTGAATTGCCCGCTAATATGGAAAAAATAATTAAAGATTTTATCGCTCAACAAAAATAACCGACTACCAGTTGAATTGATTTTTTAATTACAATGATATGAGGCATAGCGTTTTCTTTTTTATCCTGTTATACAGTTGTCTTGTTTCGGCTCAGATAAAATTTTGTAGTTGGAATTTATCCGATTTCGGAAAACGAAAACAGCCGGAAACCATAGCTTTTATAGCAAATACCGTCAAGGAATATGATGTGGTGGCGATTCAGGAAGTTGTAGCAGGATTTGGCGGCGCACAGGCGGTTGCCCGATTGGCTACGGCACTTAATCGCACCGGAGACAAATGGGATTATACCGTGAGCGCACCAACGACCGGATCATCCTATAAAACCGAACGCTATGCGTTTCTCTGGAAAACAGCCCGTATCAGGAAAGTAAAAGCCGAATTGGATCCGGTTTTTCAACTCGAAATCGATCGGGAGCCGTATTACGGCACATTTTCCTATAAAGGAAAGTTGTTTACAGTGGTCAATTTTCACGCGATTACCAAAAGCCGGCAACCCGAAACCGAAATCAAACATTTTAAAAAAATCCCATTGCGGTTATCGGAACATAATTTGGTATTTGCCGGCGACTTTAATTGCCCGGAATCCCATACCGTTTTTAATCCGTTAAAAGGAATGGGGTTCCAACCGGTGTTCCGGAATCAGAAAACCTCGCTTAGACAACGCTGCATAGCTCAGGATTGTCTGGCATCGGAATTTGATAATATTTTTTATAATGCAAAGAAAATTAAGTTGCTAAATAAAAAAGCGCATCTTTTTTATACGAAATTCGAAAGCCTGGCACTGGCCCGAAAAGTTTCCGATCATATTCCGATTGGTTGTACTTTTTTGCTATTGTGATTTGAAGCAAATTATTGGTAACGGATATTCAAATTAAAACAAAACCCATGAAAACAAAATTACCCTATTATCTGTTTTGTATACTTATTCTGGTGTCTTGTCAGGATAAAGAGCTGCTGCTAAACGAAGAAACGGAAACAATCCCCGCCGGACTCATGGCAACGCCTTCGAAAGTAGTCGTGATAAACGAACCCGATACAAGCCTTAACGGTGACTATTGTGCTACGGTATCGATTAATGATCCGGAAGCCAAAAATGCTTCCAAACACAATCTGACGATCAAAGTGGAAAAAGGATATCTAAAAGAAATCCGGAATGAAGATCATACGGTGATACAAGACTTTCAGGGTGTCTTTTTTAATGACGACCGGTTTACAGAATTTCAGACAAACGGACTGGAATACCGGATTAGTATTCTGGCAACGCTGGAGGAATGTTATAGTGGTGAATTAAAAGGTTTTTCAGTGCGCTGTAACGGAATAACCCAAAAAGGGAAACAATGTAAAAACAGAACATTGCACGCAAGCAAACTTTGTGTGCATCATCGGGAATAAATAAACGGATGCTTAGAAAAGGACTTTTGTAAACTTTAAACGGACTTTTATTCTGTCTTTTTTTATGCTTTTTGTAAAACGCTGTGTCGTGATTTTAAGAGTAGTTTTTTGTAAAGTATGTTTTTTATCTTAAAAAAAATGAAGAAATATAACGAATTGTAGTTGTTTTGAGGGTACATTCAATAATCGTTAAAAAGATGCCTTTTTTAAGTCGGACAGTGGTTGCATTTTGTAAATTTGTTTTTAGGGGATGAAGTTTGTAACTTCATTATTGAGCAAATTACAATCGACGATTTTTATAATGCAAAAGAGTATAAAGGATCTTCGGATTTTACTGGACAAGAATTCGGAAGACAGCAGTTTTAATATTATTTCTTCAATCACGGACATCAAGGGAAATATCATCTATGCCAATCAGAAATTCTGCGAAATTTCTAAATATGAAGAAACGGAATTACTGGGGAAAAACCATCGGATACTAAACTCCGGGCATCATCCGAAAACGTTTTTTAAAACCATGTGGAAGACCATTGGTAACGGTAATGTATGGGATGGTGAAATTCGAAACAAAGCAAAAGACGGAAGTTATTACTGGGTATATTCGATTATCTTTCCGGTTTTTGACGTCCATAATAAAATCACACAGTATTTTTCAATTCGCGTTCCGATTGACGAGAAAAAGAAACTGGACGAACAACGCGAAAAAAGAATCCGAAGACTGGAAAAAATTCTTTTTAAAATATCCCATGAAGTACGACAACCGGTTACGCAGATTTTAGGCGTGTCCGATTTGTTAAAAGAAACACAGTTAAATCAGGACGAGTTGCGAATGCTGATCGAGGGAATGAAAGAATCGGCAGATCTGTTGAATTTATATACGCGCGAGCTAAATCAATATGTACATAAAATGAAAAATGAAGAGTACGAGTTGTTGCTTGCGGCCAGCGAAAACCCGGATGGCAGTTATTATACCAATTTGTAGGAAACAATGGAATAATTGCAGTACTTTTTAGGGTTCCTTATATAAGGAAAGGAATAAAAAAATATATCTTTGTGAGGAAACCAACTTCCTTCCATCTGCATGACTTCCGAATATAACATACTGATAGCCGATGACCATAGTGTGGTAAGACAGGGCGTGTCGTTGATCCTGAAATATTCGTTACCGAATATCATTATCAACCAGACCGATACCTTAAACGGGGTTTTGGAAAAAATGGTTGTAACTACTTTCGACCTGATTATTCTGGACATCAATTTACCCGGAGGCAATAATGTTTTAATGATCGAAAAAATCAGAGGAATCGATCCTAATGTGAAAATTCTGATGTTTTCGGCTTTTGAAGAAGATTTGTATGCGATGCGATACCTTAATTCGGGAGCCAATGGCTATCTGAATAAACTGGGGAACGAGGAAGAAATTGTCGAAGCTGTTCGAAAAGTCCTGACTACCGGAAAATATATCAGCGACAGTCTGAAAGACAAACTGATCAACGACCTGTTAAACAATGTTTCCCAAACCAATCCGCTGGAACGCCTTTCCAACAGGGAACTGGAAATTAGTCGCCTGTTGGTGAATGGTTATGGGAATCTTGAAATTGCCAATCACCTCAATATCCAGATGTCAACAGTAAGTACTTATAAAGGCCGGATTTTTGAAAAACTCGAGGTCAAAAATGTCGTTTCTCTGGCTGATCTCTTTAAACTTTACGAAAATAACTAAAAACGACTATTTTAGGATTAGTGTAATGGTTGTTCCTTTCCCCACTTCGCTTTCCAAAGTGATGTCTCCATGAACCAGATGTAGTAATTCGATTATAATATGGAAACCAATTCCTTTGGTAAATTGTTTCCGGTCACTTTCGGATTTCATTTTCTGAGCCAATGTCTGGTAATAGTGTAACATTTCCGGATGCATGCCACATCCGGTATCCACAAGGGTAATACGAGTGGAGTGCTTGTCCTGAACTGCACTAAAACGAATCGTTCCATTAATCGTGTTTTTGATCGCATTATCCAGCAAATTATGCAGAATGATCGTAAAAAGCTGTTTGTTGAGGTTCAGATAAATGGTGTCTGAAACTGTATTTTCCAATTCGTTGCGTTTTGATTTTGCAATCGGATAGAAGAGTTTTATTTTTTCATTGATCAAATCACGAAGTGCAAAAGTCTCATTTTGTAAATTGTCTTTATTCAGATAGATTTTAGAATATTCCAACAGGTTGTTTACAAAGTGGTACAATTCGAACGACGACGTATACATGGTTTTGATGTTTTCCTGAAAGTCGGGGTTATCGCGATCCAGGTTTTCATACAGGTATTTCCCGGTTAAAGCCATGTATTTTAGCGGACTTTTGATGTCGTGGGTAATGGAACCGATTAGTTTTTTATGCGAATGAATCTGTTCGCTCAGATCTGTCTGTGTTTGGGTGAGTGCTGTAATCGTGCTTTTTAATTCGGTTGTACGGTGTGAAATTCGTTTTTCGAGCAATAGGTTCTGATGGCGGATGTATTTGGTTCGCTGGCGGAAGCCATAATAAATCAGTAAGGCTATGGTGAGTAGTAGCAGACTCTTAAACCAGATGGTTTGCCAAAAAGCAGGAGGAACTATAATCGTGACGGTCTTATAATCGTACTGCGAATCGAATCCTCTTAATTTACGAGCGGTTAAGGTATATTCACCCGGATATAGAGTGGTATAGGAAATGGTATAATTATCGCTGGTTTTGGTCCAGTCTTGATGGACATCGTTTCCATCCAGACGAACTTCAATAGTGAGGTTTTCCGGGTTACCGTAAAACGGACTGTTAAAGGAAATGACTACACGACTAAAATCCCGGTTTATGACGAGCGTGTCGTTAAAAGTAACAGAACGATCGTCCACTTTAGCTTCGTTACTATAAATCGGATTGGTAGGTAGGATAGGAGTTACCTTTTTGCTGTCGAAAAAAGTCAGCCCTTCAAAAGACGGTAAGGCTATATAACCATTGGGAAAATTGGTAGCACACGGATAGCAACCGCCATTAAACTCATTGGTACTAAAACCGGAACTTTTATCGTAAAAGTGGTAATAAATGGTGTTTTGTTTTTTATCGGCATAATCAAACAGACTTTGTCGGGATACCTGAAATAATCCTTTGTTTGTAGGAATCCAGATAAAACCTTTCTGGTCTTCGACTACACAATGTGCCGAACGGAGGTACTTGTTTTTGTCGAAAGGGAAGTGAGTGGTTCCCTGGTGATTCCGGATCAGAAATAAACCGTTATTATAGGTATATACCCAAATATTATTTCCATCAGAGCAATGAATGCCACGAACATACGATTCGTCGATAACGCTGTTTCGCGTGATGTATTTGGTGTTCAGATCCATATGGTACAACCCGGAAGGCGATCCGATCAACATTCGCGAATTTCCGTCTTTATAGATGTTGTTGGGCGAAAAATCAAGATTGGCAACCGGCGTGAGTTTGGGCGCTGCAACACTTGGATCAATAGTATACAGTTGTCCTTTTTTATACGTCTTACTGTCGGTGGTTCCAATCCAGATCCGGCCTTTTTCGTCTTTATAAACCGCGCTCATAAAATACTGAAGTGTCCAACGGTCGGATGTGGTATAATTCGTACTTTTTTTATACCGGTACAGGTTGCGGATATCTAATGTCCAGATATCGCCGTTATTGTCGATCAGGGAAGAATATTTTTCGCCTTGTAAAGGTGACTTTAAATGGGTAATGTTCCCTTTATAATCAATTATCTGTCCTTGTCCGGTGAGTACATGAGTCGAATCCAATAAGATGTTGGAATACGTAACCGGATCCTGCTTGTCAATATAACTTTTAAAATATTTTGGGCGGACAATTAGAAAACCTTTGGTAAGACTGCCCAGATAGAGAATGTTTAATTTGACGTCATAATACAAAGCACAAATCTTATTTTGAAGGACATCAAAATGATCCAATACCCGTTTTTTATGCAAACCGTTTTGATCGGCTGTCAGATAATACAGATTTCCGTCGGCATACAAAAAAGCCTGATCAATTGCATTGTTGATATAGATGCTACCGTCTTCTTTTGTTGGTTGATCCATTTCTATAGGAATCAGCTTTTGCGGGGTGACTTCAAAATACTGCTTTTTACTTTTTAGATAGAGCGTATTGTTTAGAATAAAGAACTCCGAATCGAGAGCCAGTTTATGCGGGTAACCGCTGATCCGTTTTTTATTGGTAATGGAATAATAGCGGATACTATCCGGGTAAAACTGAAATACTTGATCCTTAATCAGAACATCATAACGATGGTAGTATTTGAAAAAAGAAGTGGATATTTTGATATTGTTGCCAAACAAACGTCCGGTTTCGTTTAAAGGGTGAATATCTTTTCCGTTTTTATAGTATAGTTTCGGATTGGTTTCAATTTTTAAAATCTGACCGAGATCATTCGCTACATAGTGGCCTTTGCCTTTGTAGTTTTTTTTGATAAACTTCATCCGATTGGATTTCAGTCCTTTTATATTTTCACTATTGTATACTTTAAATTGTTGTCCGTCGAAACGAACCAGACCGTCTTCGGTTGCCAGCCAGATAAAACCAAGTTCGTCCGGAACAATCGATTTAACACTATTTTGTGGCAATTGTCCATTATCGGAAGTATACCATTTGTAGGGAGGATCCTGTTGCCCGAATACCGGTATAACGCTGATTATAAATAGTACTAAAAAACGTGAAAAAAGAGACATAGGAACGATTTTGACAAACTGATCATCTGAGGGTTGTCGGGAAAGATCCAATATTACAAAAAAATATACAAGATTTAACAACTGTTTTTGTAGAAATAATTCTACAGAAATGATTAATAATCCGTACAAAGGAATTGTTTTGAACTACTGATATTTGTATTCCCCAAATTTTAGAATTGATACTAATGCGATGTCTATGTTAAAGTCAATCCTAAATACAACATTATGTATATCAAAATATTGTTTGACAATGCCCGATTGAAAGGTGTTTTAAAGCTTATTTTAATAGTATCGGTTGTACATGTTGCCAGTTTCTATTGGAATCAACGTGTGCCGCTCGGGCTGTTATACGGACCACTATTGCTGTTGATTGTCCGTGAAATGGAACGGGTTACGCTTTGGATGCACACATTACCCTTTTTTCTTTTTAGCGGACTGTATCTTGTTTTTAAAGTCGATGCTGTTGCCTTTGGTGACTGGCAATTGTATCATACCATCTACTTATTTGCATTGGCGGTTTCACTGTGTTCGTATGCCGTGGCGGTAACGGTTGTATGCAAAAAAGAACATTTGGTAACTGTTTTCGAAAAAGAATTTTTACAAGTATTAGCATACGGTTGTTATTTTGCCGCTTTATTAGTGGTCCTGCTTGCGCTTCGTGTTGGGTTTGGTATACTGGATTTTGGCTTTGATCCGGTTTCAATGCTCTTTTTTCAATTGGGTATTTTTAGCGTGTTGATTCTGATATTTCTGGTTTTCTACGGAAAAAAAGAAAAAGGAAGACGGATACTAAAAAAGAATCCTGTAGTACTGCCGGGTATCGATGTAGCAACATCTTTGATGTATAGAGAGACGCTCGAAAAATGCATTCGTGAAACGAATATATACCGAAATCCCGATATTTCACTCGAAATGCTTTCGATCGAAACGACGATTCCGAAACATCATTTGTCGCAATTGTTAAACGGTTGTTTTGGGAAAAATTTCTATCAATATATAGCGGAATTGCGCATTGAGTATGCCATTTCCTGTCTGAAAAAAGATTCCGGAATTAAAATTGAATCGCTGGCGTATGATTGCGGATTTAATTCCAAAACCTCCTTTAACCGCTATTTTAAAGAATATACCGGCTATTTACCGTCTTATTATAAAATAAAAGTACAACATTTATAAATAGGACATCGTATGCTCTTTTTGTTGTTAGCACTGGTGTTTGGCTGTAATGCTCTTACCTTATATGTGCTCCTGAAAACCAAATCTGATAAATTATTTGATAAAGTTATCCGTTATGTAGTATGGATTTCGTTATTCCATTCGGCTTACGCCTTTTTATCCCGCTATTATTTTGAAGAGTTGCCATTTATCGATCGAGCTGCACCGTTTGGATTGCTTTATGGGCCCATGTTGTATTTTTTATCGTTTTCGAATCACGAAAAGCGGTTAGGTCGAAGCAACGTCATAAAACATGGAAGTCCGTTTTTAGTGGCAACGATTGGTTATGTGATTTTTTTGATTTCTCCGGAATGGCGACGCAATTACGGATTGTATTATTTTGAAGTTCTCTATTCCGGGGTGGTGGTATCAATGGTTGGTTATGTTTTGTATGTTTTCTTAAACCATAAAAAGGCTATCTCCGATAACCGCATCCGTAAGTTGATCAACTCAGGAGCGACCTGGTTATTGTTAATTGCCAGTTTGCTTGCCAGTATTATTGTTTCGAAAATACTCCGAAAAGAAGACATCGGGTCATTATTACCGGGAATGATAATATATGGAGCGATGTTGTTTGTTTCTTTTCTGATTTTTAAATATTCGATCAATAACCTTTTGGTAAAAGCCGGTGTGGATGAAGAATCGGAAGAATCAGTCCCAATTTCGGCTCCGCGACAATATCAAAAATCGGCGCTTACCGTTGAGATATTACGGGAATACGAACAAAAGCTCAACACGATCATGGAAACGGAACAGGTTTTTCTCGATACCGAACTCTCTTTAGAAAGTTTGTCCCGAAAAGTCAAAATTCCAAAACACCACCTGACGCAATTGTTTAATACCAAAATCAATCAGACGTTCTATCAATACATCAATATGTATAGGATAAATCATTCCTGCAAATTACTATTGGAAGAACCGGAAACGAATCTGGAAGAAATTGCATTTAAAAGCGGATTTAATTCCAAAGTAACCTTCAACCGTTATTTTAAAAATCAAATGGGATGTACACCATCAGAATACCGATAACCCTAAAAAAATAACGCAAAACAATAACTAAAAACCGGATCGAAAATCCGGTTTTTTTGTGCCCGTATTTTTACCTGTTTTTTTACGGTTTATTTTTAACTATTTGTCTTACAGTTTTTTATGAAAATTTTTAAACGTTTCAATCGTGTGGGAAGTACGTCATGCCACACGATTGAAACGTTTTAGCCTTTCGGTTTTTAGAATTTCGCACTTGCAAAATCTTACAAGAGAGTAAAATTAAAAACCAGAAAAATGAACGAAAATTACAGTTATAGCGACAAGAATTTGTCCTATCGACAGCGAGGTAGTAGTGTTTCATTGTTGCTTTCCAACATGAGAAAATACAGCTTCTTGTTCTTTATTTTTATGATTACCGGTTTATGGAATGTAATGTTTGCCGATGGTAGTAGGGATTTTTATCCTTCGGGTGCCACCGGAAACCGTGCATTTTTATACAGTAATCAGTATGAATCAACGGGGGGGACAACCCTGCGATCCTGGCCTTTTAAAACATTGGGAACACATTATGTGTATGCTAAAGTCGGTGAAACGATTGCGGCTGCTTCCAGTGCACAGGGGTTGGGAAATGGTAGAATCCGACTAACAGCACCGGATGGTACGGTTTATCTTTCGGCAAATAATGCCATTGGTAGAATCGCCAGCAGAGCCGAAGAGTTAGCTGGTCCTTTATACTCGGGACAGGCAACGGGAGCTAACCGCTACCAGCCTTTTAATACCGTAGTAACATCTGGAAACGAAGGAATCTGGAAGGTAGAATTTCTACCGTCTGGATCGGATGTCAGCTCGTCATCACCGAGTGTAACCGATATTGCTGCCGATGCCAACTGGACACAGGGAACCAATACCGAGCTTATTGCCGCCTGGGATGTATCGGTACGGAACAGTGCCAATTCGGCCTGGGTTAACGGGAGGGTATATACCAATATCCTAAACCTGCATATCTCGGGTTCTTCGTTTTTGGCTAATAAGGCTTTTTACGGGAATATGTATGTATTAACACGCGATGGTATTGCGTATCGTGTTACGAACAATGGTTCGAATGGGGTAGGATTTACCTTCTTCGTAAATAATAAAGGATTCCTGACCGCTTCGGGTAGCTCTTCATATAAAAGTTTGAATATTTCGGATCCAACCGATGCACAATTCCGGATTCATGATCCGAGAAGCGCGGATTCCGGGTCGAATGTAACTCATAAAATTTTCTACTCAAAACCGGCGTTGGATTTACCAACAAGTGCCAGTATGAGTGGCGGAACCACTACCTGGTTAAAAAATTCGGTTTTAACGCCAACAGCATCCAATATTACCTATACCGGAGTGGAAGGAACACCGGATTTATCGGGTAATAAAGGCGCTTATATCGGTTTTGATTCGAATCTGGCAGGGACTTACAAAATTGAGATTCTGGGAGGTTTTCCAACAAGGACTATCACAGGAAACTGTATCGTAGGAACCAATACCGTATTTTGGGACGGTAAAGACGGAAATGGAAACATCCTTCCGGCGGGAACGAATATCGGGGAAATCCGTGTACAATTATTTGGGGCAGAAGTACACTTTCCGTTTATCGATATGGAAATTAACCCGGGAGGAATTATTATAGAGCAGCTGGATAGCAGCTACAATTTATTCTCGCCAACTAAAGATCTGGTATATTGGGATGATAGCGATGTGACGGGAGGAATGGCAACACACAAGTCGAACCCTACAGCTTCCGGAAGCAACGGAATTTCAAGTAATACTAACGGTCATAAATGGGGATTATACACCTCCGGAAGTAGCGGAAGTGGAAATAGTGGAACCGGATCATCGAGTTTCGGAAACGAAAAATCAATGGATACCTGGAGTTTTGTGCCGGGTGCCGTTGTTGTAAAAAATCTGGATCTTGTCGTTGCTGCTGCCGATCTGGAAGTAGTGAGCATCGTACCGTCGACGACTACAGTTATTGCCGGACAAAATATGCACTATACAGTAACCGTATCCAACAACGGACCGAGTGCCGTAACCGGTGCCGGTTTTAACTTTATTGTACCGGCCGGTTTTACCATTAGCTCGGTAACCTATGTCAACAGCCAGGGAACGGTTGTCGTGGTAAACGGAACAATCGATCCGGTTACCGGTAACTATTCGGCGAATCTGAATATGACCAATGGCGGACAAGTGGTGTTTACCATTAACGGAACTGTTGGTGCAGCTGCAGGCGGACAAGCCTTAACAGTAGAAGCCAGTATTATACGACCGGCAGACGTTACCGATCCGGATGCAACCAACCCGGGAACGAATCCACCTACGGATCCGCATTTGGAGTGTTTAAATGGTACGGCTGTGGAGAATTGTAATAATATTAAATACAATACCATTACACCAACAGTTTCGGCCGACTTGGCAGTGAGCAAAACGACCGCTACCATGACACCATCGGTAGGGGATCAGATTGTCTTTACCATTGTTGCTACAAACAACGGAGCCGGAAATGCTACCGGTGTTCAGGTTGTAGAACAGTTGCCAACTGGTTATACATATGTATCTGCAACAACCACCGGAGGAACATTTAATAATGTAACCGGATTATGGACGATTGGTAATATGGCCAATGGGCAGTCGTATACCTTAACGCTTACAGCTACGGTAAACGCAACAGGAACGTATACCAATAGCGCGGTGATTTCGGGTATTGAAAATGATCCGAATCCAGCTAACAATACGTCCACAATTACGCCAACACGCGCAACTAGTGTGATCGATGCTAATAACGATTCGGCTACCAACATCAACGGAACGACAGGCGCGACAAATGTGTTGAATGTGTATACGAACGATACGTTAAACGGAACGGCAGTAGTGCCATCGGAAGTAATCTTAACGACTACGGTACCAAACCCGAATTTAGTTTTAAATCCGAATGGAAACGTAGACGTAATTCCGGGAACTCCGGCAGGAACCTATACATTAACCTATCAGATTTGTCAGGTATTAAACCCAACCAACTGTGATACGGCTGTTGTGAGTGTAACGGTAGTGCCAGCGGCGATCGACGCAGCGAATGATTCTGCTACCAACATCAACGGAACCACAGGTGCCACGAATGTTGTAAATGTGTATACGAACGATACGTTAAACGGAACGGCAGTAGTGCCATCGGAAGTGATCTTAACTACTACGGTACCAAACCCGAATTTAGTTTTAAATCCGAATGGAAGCGTAGATGTGATTCCAGGAACACCTGGTGGAACGTATACCTTGACGTATCAGATTTGTGAGGTGTTAAACCCAACGAATTGTGATACGGCAGTGGTAAGTGTAACGGTAGTACCACCTGCGATCGACGCAGTGAATGATTCGGCTACCAACATCAACGGAACCACAGGTGTCACGAATGTTGTAAATGTTTATACGAATGATACGTTAAACGGAACGGCAGTAGTGCCATCGGAAGTAATCTTAACGACTACGGTACCAAACCCGAATTTAGTTTTAAATCCGAATGGAAGCGTAGATGTAATTCCAGGAACACCTGGTGGAACGTATACCTTGACCTATCAGATTTGTGAGGTGTTAAACCCAACGAATTGTGATACGGCAGTGGTAAGTGTAACGGTAGTACCACCTGCGATTGACGCAGTGAATGATTCCGCTACCAACATCAACGGAACCACAGGTGCCACGAATGTTGTAAATGTTTATACGAACGATACGTTAAACGGAACGGCAGTAGTGCCATCGGAAGTGATCTTAACGACTACGGTACCAAACCCGAATTTAGTTTTAAATCCGAATGGAAGCGTAGATGTGATTCCAGGAACACCTGGTGGAACGTATACCTTGACGTATCAGATTTGTGAGGTGTTAAACCCAACGAATTGTGATACGGCTGTTGTAAGTGTAACGGTAGTACCACCTGCGATCGACGCAGTGAATGATTCGGCTACCAACATCAACGGAACCACAGGTGCCACGAATGTTGTAAATGTTTATACGAATGATACGTTAAACGGAACGGCAGTAGTGCCATCGGAAGTAATCTTAACGACTACGGTACCAAACCCGAATTTAGTTTTAAATCCGAATGGAAGCGTAGATGTAATTCCAGGAACACCTGGTGGAACGTATACCTTGACCTATCAGATTTGTGAGGTGTTAAACCCAACGAATTGTGATACGGCAGTGGTAAGTGTAACGGTAGTACCACCTGCGATTGACGCAGTGAATGATTCCGCTACCAACATCAACGGAACCACAGGTGCCACGAATGTTGTAAATGTTTATACGAACGATACGTTAAACGGAACGGCAGTAGTGCCATCGGAAGTAATCTTAACGACTACGGTACCAAACCCGAATTTAGTTTTAAATCCGAATGGAAACGTAGATGTAATTCCGGGAACTCCGGCAGGAACCTATACATTGACGTACCAGATTTGTGAGGTGTTAAACCCAACGAATTGTGATACGGCTGTTGTAAGTGTAACGGTAGTACCACCTGCGATCGACGCAGTGAATGACTCGGCTACCAACATCAATGGAACTACAGGCGCAACGAATGTTGTGAATGTATATACGAATGATACGTTAAACGGAACGGTAGTAGTGCCATCGGAAGTTATCTTAACCACTACGGTACCAAATCCGAATTTAGTTTTAAATCCGAATGGAAACGTAGATGTAATTCCGGGAACTCCGGCAGGAACCTATACATTGACGTACCAGATTTGTGAGGTATTAAACCCAACCAATTGTGATACGGCAGTGGTAAGTGTAACGGTAGTACCACCAGCGATTGACGCAGTAAATGACTCCGCTACCAACATCAACGGAACCACAGGTGCCACGAATGTTGTGAATGTATATACGAATGATACGTTAAACGGAACGGCAGTAGTGCCATCGGAAGTAATCTTAACGACTACGGTACCAAACCCGAATTTAGTTTTAAATCCGAATGGAAACGTAGACGTAATTCCGGGAACTCCGGCAGGAACCTATACGCTGACCTATCAGATTTGTCAGGTGTTAAACCCTACGAATTGTGATACGGCTGTTGTAAGTGTAACGGTAGTACCACCGGCGATCGACGCAGTGAATGACTCGGCTACCAACATCAACGGAACCACAGGCGCGACAAATGTGGTGAATGTATATACGAATGATACGTTAAACGGAACGGCAGTAGTGCCATCGGAAGTTATCTTAACCACTACGGTACCAAACCCGAATTTAGTTTTAAATCCGAATGGAAACGTAGATGTAATTCCGGGAACTCCGGCAGGAACCTATACATTGACGTACCAGATTTGTGAGGTATTAAACCCAACCAATTGTGATACGGCTGTTGTAAGTGTAACGGTAGTACCACCTGCGATCGACGCAGTGAATGACTCGGCTACCAACATCAACGGAACCACAGGTGCCACGAATGTTGTGAATGTATATACGAATGATACGTTAAACGGAACGGCAGTAGTGCCATCGGAAGTAATCTTAACGACTACGGTACCAAACCCGAATTTAGTTTTAAATCCGAATGGAAACGTAGACGTAATTCCGGGAACACCTGGTGGAACCTATACGCTGACCTATCAGATTTGTCAGGTGTTAAACCCAACGAATTGTGATACAGCGGTAGTAACGGTTTTTGTAATGGAACCGGAATTAACGTTAACAAAAGACGCAGCCAACGGAACATATGACAGCGTTGGTGATGTGATCAACTATACTTTGGTAGTAACCAATACCGGAAATGTAACAGTTACCAATATTACGGTAACGGATACTAATGCGGATACGGGTAGTATTTCCCCGGCAACTATTGCGACTTTGGCACAAGGGCAAAGTGTAACAGTTACGGCAACCCATACGATCACACAGGCGGATCTGAATAGTGGATTTGTTCGAAACTTAGCGACTGTTACCGGTCAGGATCCAACAGGAGGTCCGGTTACCGACGAATCAGAAGATCCGACGAATCCTTCACAACCTGGAGATAACGGATATGATTCTGGTTGTCCGAAATGTACGGTAACAACATTGACACAAAACCCTGCGATTGCCTTAGTAAAAACAGCGGTGTTTAACGATACCAATGCGGATACTTTTGCACAGGTAGGTGAGACAATTACCTATACGTTTACCGTAACCAACACGGGTAACGTAACGGTTAACGGTCTTGTGATCAACGACGCACTATTAGGTGTAACGAACTTAGCGGTAACGCCGGCTACATTAGCACCTGGCGCTATCGGAACGGCTACAGCTATGTATACGTTAACACAATCTGATATCAATAATGGTCAGATTAGTAACACGGCTATTGCAAGTGGTACATCGCCACAGGGTAATCCGGTTCAGGATACCTCAGGAACCAGTACAACGAATGATACGCCAACCGTAACAACCTTACCACAAAACCCTGCGATTGCCTTAGTAAAAACAGCGGTGTTTAACGATACCAATGCGGATACTTTTGCACAGGTAGGTGAGACAATTACCTATACGTTTACCGTAACCAACACGGGTAACGTAACGGTTAACGGTCTTGTGATCAACGACGCACTATTAGGTGTAACGAACTTAGCGGTAACGCCGGCTACATTAGCACCGGGCGCTACCGGAACGGCTACAGCTACTTATGTATTGACGCAATCAGACATTAATAATGGTCAGATTAGTAACACGGCTATTGCAAGCGGTACATCGCCACAGGGTAATCCGGTTCAGGATACCTCAGGAACCAGTACAACGAATGATACGCCAACAGTAACAACCTTACCACAAAACCCAGCGATTGCCTTAGTAAAAACAGCGGTGTTTAACGATACCAATGCGGATACTTTTGCCCAGGTAGGTGAAACGATTACCTATACGTTTACCGTAACCAATACGGGTAACGTAACGGTTAACGGTCTTGTGATCAACGACGCACTATTAGGTGTAACCAACTTAGCGGTAACGCCGGCTACATTAGCACCGGGCGCTATCGGAACGGCTACAGCTACTTATGTATTGACGCAATCAGACATTAATAACGGTCAGATTAGTAACACGG
>NZ_SSNZ01000011.1 GCF_004801375.1 Flavobacterium supellecticarium | reverse complement strand
GTCCGTTATAATCCAAATACGTCGACTTTAACATGTTCGGTACCGAAGCGGCTAAGTAGTATTTGTTGGTGTAGTAGAACAATCCCGCTCCGGCGTTAAAAAACGTTCGGCTGGTGTTCTCGGCAAAAGCAGGGTCATTCGCATCCGGAACATACGGACTTACATCCGATAGTAGTCCTACTTTATGGAAAGTCGCACCCGCTTTTAATCCCAAAGCTAGCTTGTGCTCTCCTCCAAGGTTTAAGGTGTAGGAGAAGTCAGCGTACACATTATTCTCTTTCACAGGACCGATCTTGTCCGAAATTACCGAAAGTCCCAATCCTACATTCTTACCTACCGGACTGTGACCGGAAAAGGTAGCCGTAGACGGAGCCCCTTCAAGATCAACCCACTGCTTGCGGTATAACAATCCAAAGGACAAGGTCTCCTTCGAACCTGCATACGCCGGGTTGATGACATTCATATTATACATGTACTGTGTATAATGTGGGTCTTGTTGTGCTGAGGCCTCTTTTAATCCGATCAGGGCTAAAAAGGCGGTCAAATATATTTTCTTCATTGGTATACTGTTTGTAAATAAAGTCCCTGCCCGATCACTCAGGCAGGACTTTATATAATGTTACTGCTTATTTCTCTCTGCTGATATAAACCCATCCGGTTTTAGTATCCCCACCTTTTAACTCGATAACATAGAAATACGTTCCGTCCGGTAATTCGCTTCCGCCTTTCGATTGTCCAAACCATTGCTTAGTATAACCTGTACCATGGCTGTAAACTTCAGTACCGTAACGGTTAAAGATGCTTAGTTTTTCTACTTCGAAATTAGACAGGTCGAAAGTATCATTTAATCCGTCATTGTTTGGTGAAATACCTCTCGGAATCACACATGAAGCAGAAATCTCGAAACTACTTTCGTTTGTACAAATTGCTGAACCTGTTCCGGTTTGAGCAAAGATGTAAACTGTTTGAGTAGTCGATACTACCTGTCCAGCTTGTAACTGAGCTCCTGTTCCACCAGTACCTGTATAGTATGCATTTCCTGCTGGTAATGCCGGTAATGTATAGCCTTCACATTCTACCGTTACATCTGGTAATGTTGCAACCGTAGGTGTATTGTAGATCGTTACCGTGAAGCTATTCTCGTCATTACATCCAGCAGAAGTACTTGTATATACATACAATACTGTAGTTCCATTAACAGGATCACCTGCATTTAACATCGTACCTGTACCACCTGGGCCAGTGTAGTAGTTATTATTAGCAGACAATGCTGGTAAAGTATACGCTCCACAAGAAGCTACGTTTTCCGGAGCATCAGCAGTTGCTGTTTGGATGGTTACTACAAAACTACTTTCATCTGTACAGAAGTTTGGTGCAACACCCGACTTCGCATATACATAGATTGTTTGTGACGTTGTAATTGTAGAACCAGCTGTTAACAATGTTCCTGTTCCACCAGTACCGGTATAGTAATTCGCGAACGAAGGTAACGGTTGTAATGTATAGCTATCACAAACTGTCGCACTTGGAATTACCGGAGCAACGATGTTAGTTGTAATATTCACATTAAAACTATCTTCTGCATAACAGCTAGGGTTAACCGTAGACTGTAAGTATACATAAATTGTTTGTGTTGATGTAATAACATCACCTGCATTTAATACTGTACCTGTAGCACCAGAACCTGTATAGTAAGTACCAGCTGTTAATGTTGGTAAGGTATACGATCCACAAACGGTTACATCGTCCGGAGCAGTAACGGTAACACCGTCGTTCGTTACAACTGTACTAACAGAGTTGGTACATCCGTCTACTGTTACTTCTAATGTATAAGTACCCGGTTGTGATACTGTTATTTGATCAGTTGTTTCACCAGCGATAACAGTTGTACCGAAGTACCATGTATACGTTGGATTATTAGCAGCAGTATAATTTTGAGGTGTTCCAATGATCGTTACACTTCCGGTACATACAGAATATGTAGCCGGCATCGTTACGATTGGCATTAGTTTCACAACCAGGTTCACCGGAATCACACCGAAACATGTAGCACTATTTGCTCCTTCAACACGGATGTAAATTGTTTTCGTGTTACTGTTATAAGGAACAGTTGCGTCAATTGGATTTACTCCGGCAGTAGCATCAGCTGATGAAGCATGGTATGTTACATTATACGTAAACGCCGGGTTCTGTCCTGCAACAACCTGAGGGGTTAATGTTGACAAATCGAAATCCGCTAATCCATCGTTAGATATATCGTCACAAACTTTATAATCCGGCATTGTAACCTGATTAATAGTTGGTCCGAAAGTAATGTTTACGCTATCCGTAGGGTTGTTTGAACATGATGGTTTTGTAACCACTACACTATATGTACCTGACTGAGTAACGGTTAATGTCTGACCAGTAGCACCAGGGATAACGTTCGTTCCGTTATACCAAGTATAAGTAGTTGCATTTACAATTCCAGCATCTAACGTGTATGATGTTTGTCCACATAAAATCTTATCCGGACCTAAATCAACCGTACAAACGATGTCACAGTTCGTAGAACCGGCACCTGACTGACCCTGGTTGGTTTGTGCTAAAGTAATATTACCCGCACTACCGTTATAATTCGTAATCTCAATCAAATAATATTGACCTGATATAGCATTCGGAATATTAAAGTTCTCAACTGATGCGGAACTATAACTGCATCCTACGTTAGGGCCAAGGTTACCACAACCTGCTGTAGGTGAAGTAAACGGACCGTATGCAATGAAATCCACGTCAATTCCTTGTCCTGTAGTACTGGTTTGAGAAATCTGGAACTGTAAGTTTCCTGATTGTTGTACTTGTAAGAAATACCAAGTTGGGTTAGGCGTTGTTGTTAAACACGCTACTGTTCCTAAGTTTGGCACCCCGATAGAACCTGGGAAGGTAATTGATGGTGATGTATTGTTCGCACAGAATGCTTGCGCATCGGCACAAGTAATAACTGTACCCACACAAAGGTTAAATGTGAAGCTTTGTGCTGTTGCTGCATTACTATATACACGGATCAAATAGTTTTGTCCCGGTACTAAACCGTTTACAAGACTGTTATTCGGATCACTACATACAATTGGTGTACCACCACATGCACTGTATACCGAGTGATACATATTATCTGTATTTAAACCAGTTGAAGTAGTATTTAACAACGCGATATAGTGTTGTGTATGTGTCGCTGTAAATTCAAACCAAACGTCATCATTCGGGTTACCACCACAAGTGTTTGGTAAAGCTGAAGCTGTTGCTCCCGCTAATGTTCCCGGTGTTGTCTGACCACAAAGTGAATCTTCATTTACCGGTACGTGAATTGGTGCAGTACATTCGTCATTCGAAATTAACGTACGGAATGTTCCTTTAATCGACCAAGCACTACTATCGGTAGGGCTACAAATAGCTCTCACATAGAAATCATATGGTCTTCCTGGCAACAATGCCGGTGGTCCACTATATGTAAATGGTGGTGGTGTATTTACGATTACCCCAGTATCTCCAGGGGCTGGTGGTGCAGAACCTGCTGGTAATACAATCACTTCCCACTGTGTAGCTGTACCCATTTCCTGCCAGTTTAGATCGGCAGACGTTTGTGTCATATTAGCAGCAGATAAATTTTTCGGTTTCGGACATGTTGGTGGTGGTGCACATGTTACTGTAGCATCCCATCCGTCACGTACGCCACTTCCGTCAGATGTAAATACAAATGTTAAACATCCACCTACAGTTGACTCAAATGGGCCAGGTAGGTTGTTTGTTAAATCACCTGCATAAGTACCTAATAATGTACCTGTTGTTCCTGTTCCTTCATACACACGTACAAAGTCATATCCAGCTTCAGTATTGAAACTATTGAATGTAACAGTAACCATATCAGTCGGGTTCGCCGGACAGATAGTAGTCGTTACGTTAGCACTGTTTCCGTACTGTCCATTAGGTCCTCCCGGATCATAGAAATGATCACCGGCACAGTAATTCGGTAATGTTCTAAGTGTTCTAGGGCCTGTCCATGTACTGGAATCCGTTGGACTACAAACCGCTCTTACATAGAAATCATATTCTGTATTCGAAGTCAATCCTCCTAATACATACGGTGGTGGTGTAGTTACCGTAGCCGTAATTGCTGTTCCAGGGATTGGGTTTGTATTTGGATCTGGAGTTCCTGTTGGAACTGCCATTACAATCCAGCTAGTTGCCGTTCCGGCTTCAAGCCAGTTTAACTGAACCGAGTTCATCGTAGGGTTAGACGCTACAAAGTTTTTCGGTTTCGGACATGTTGGTGGTGGTCCACATGTTACTGTAGCTTCCCATCCGTCACGTGTTCCACTTCCATCTGAAGTAAATACAAAAGTTAAACATCCACCCACATTAGATTCAAAAGGGCCTGGTAAGTTTGCTCCGGTTAAAGCTCCAGAATAAGTTCCTAATAATGGAGACGTAGCATTTGGTCCGTTATATACACGAACGAAATCGTATCCTGACTCCGTATTAAAGTTAAGGAAAGTAACGGTAACGATATCTGCAGGCGTTGGCGCACAGATTGTTGTTGTTACGTTAGCATTGTTTCCATACTGTGCATTAGGTCCTCCCGGATCAAAGAAATGGTCGCCAGCACAGAAGTCTGGCTGTGTCTTAAAGTTTCTAGGTCCTGCCCATGTACTGGAATCCGTTGGACTACAAACTGCTCTTACATAATAATCATAATCCGTATTTGAACTCAATCCGTTTAACACATACGGTGGCGGTGTAGTTACCGTAGCCGTAATTGCTGTTCCAGGAATTGGGTTACTGTTCGGGTTTGGTGTACCAGCAGGTACTGCGATTACAACCCAACTTGTAGCTGTTCCAGACTCCAACCAGTTTAACTGAGCCGAATGAGCCGTAATATTAGATACTGCTAAGTTTTTTGGTTTCGGACAAGTTGGTGGTGGCGCACAAGTTACTGTAGCATCCCAACCGTCACGAATTCCACTACCATCTGAAGTAAATACAAACGTTAAACAAGCACCAGGTCCTGATGACTCAAAAGGTCCAGGAAGGTTAGCACCTGTTAAGTTTCCAGAGTAAGTTCCTAATAATGGAGACGTAGCATTTGGTCCGTTATAAACACGAACGAAATCGTATCCTGACTCTGTGTCAAACGAGTTAAAAGTAACGGTAACGATATCTCCTGGGTTTGTAGGACAAATAGTTGTTGTTACGTTAGCACTATTAGCATACTGTCCATTAGGTCCTCCCGGATCAAAGAAATGATCTCCCGCACAGTAGTTTGGTAATGTTTTGAATGGTTTTGGTCCAGACCACTGGCTAAAAGATCCATCCGGACATTTTACTCTTACATAGTATTCATAATCTGTTCCAGACGCTAAAGGCGTACCCGTTACAGTAGTAGTAGCAGCATAAGCCGGCCCTGTGGTTACCGCTGTTCCAGCTCCCTGAGGAATTCCTGCACCTAATGCCTGAACAACAACTTCCCATTCTGTACCAGAACTAGGATTACTCCAGCTTAAGTTAGCCGAGTTCATTGTAATTCCTGCAACTGCCAAAGCACCCGGAGGTGTACAGGTTACACGCTGAATTACTAAAGTATATCCCGTTGTTTGCGGCGCTGCATTTGTAGAGATAACAAAATAATAGGTTGTTCCTGCCGTTACCGGGAAGTTAGGAATGTTTCTGATATTGGAGTTCGAGTTTCCGATACCTGCCAAACAGCTTGTTCCGATATTAGCACAGTTATTATATACGAAAATACCCGAATACGTTGCCGTAGGGGTCATCGAAATATCAATGTTTCCGGTAAATGTAGCGGTATAAGCATACACTACGTCATTACCTGTTAAGTAGTTTGTTGTGGTACCACAGCCCGTTGTTCCCTGACTACCGGTAATATTATTTCCGTAGTTACTGGTATTATCGGTAGTTGAATACGGTAATTGGTTTATCGTTATCGGTGCTGCACAGGTCTGTCCTAAAGTTACCGTTGTAAAATAGAAAGGTCCTGCCCAATCACTAGGTACGCCACCAGTACATATTGATCGTACTTTATATTGGTAAACAGTTCCAGGTGCTATAGGCGCACCGGTTGCAGTTGTAGTAGCCGTATACGGATTTGAGTTAACAATCTGTCCCGTTCCGGTAAAAGCATCCGTAGAAGGAATTAATTCAACTTCCCATTGTGTAGAACCACTTGGATTGGTCCATGACAATATAGCGGAGTTTGTTGTAACGTTGTTGGCCACCCCATTGGTAGGGTCTAAACAGCGCTGAACCATGTTGATATCATCAATCACAAAACGGTCACCGTCTGCTGCGGTTCCTACTTGCGTATGCTCTCTTACAAAAGCGATATACACTTGCTGGTTAGCAGCTACAGCTGGCGTCAGGTTAACAACCACCTCTCTGTACTCTCCAGCAACAGGAGACACCTGAGTTTCCGTCAAGTTCGCTACTTCGATAGTAAAGTTTGCCAGGGTAGTCTGAGCTCCTGACGTAGTTGATATTTTAATTTTAAGTTTTGATCCCTGATCTCCCGCACGGCCATGAAGTCCGTAGAAACGTAACTGTCCGTTTGCTGGTACCGTAACCAACGGAGAGATCAACCAATCTTGTTCGGTGTTCCCGTCACCGATGTTCACCCTTTCAACCATGGCAGCATAGTTGCCAGTGTGAGGAGGAGATGTTGTGGAATTTAGCGGTGTACGCACCCACAGGTTCGCATTACCGGGTCCCATTCCTATGCCATTATGGGAGACAGCCCAAGCTCCTCCAGGCCCTGACGGTGGGAAAGCACCTTCAAATCCTTCGGGAAAAACTTGCGAATAACTCACAAAACTCAATAATGACATAAGAATTAATAATGTAATTTTTTTCATAATTAATCCTATGATTTTTGATAAGTTTAATCCCCAAATATAAAATAAAATTAGCAATAACTTAACGTTATATGTTAAAATTCACAAAAAAAGCAACCTATATGGCTGCTCTTTGAGTATTGTTAAATTATTTTATTATTTATTTCTTAACAATTATAAATTCCGATCTTCTATTCTGAAGATGTTTCCAGACGGTACAATCATCCTGACAGTTCACTTTAGGAAGGCTTTCGCCATATCCTTTCCCGTAAATCCGCTCTTTGGAGATTCCTTTAGAAATTACATATTGAACCGTTGATTCCGCCCGCTGTTCCGAAAGTTTTAAATTATAACCCTGTTTCCCGCGGCTGTCCGTGTGCGACCTTACCATTACAACCATTTCCGGGTTTTCGTTCATTATTCGAACCAGTTTATCCAATTCTTTTGCCGCCGCCTCGTTAATTACACTTTTATCAAAGTCAAAATAAATATCATCCAATGCTTTTGCTCCGACAGCAATGGTATGATTTGCGTTTTCACCTGTTACGTCTGTACGCGCATTATCAGTATTACCCGCAACGATTGCATCTTCTTTTTTTACTGTACCTATAGATTCGGATGCCGTTGTTCTAATCCCATTTGCATCGTCCGATTGATTCAGCATCGCTTTGGCTGGCAACCTGATTCCCTGCACCAATCCATCGACACCAATTGCGACCTCTTTTTTTACAAGATCGGAGTTCTCAACAAACAATATCGGTTTTTCCGGTTCTTTTTCTTCTTTCCAATCTGTCTCAGTCGCTTCCGGAATTGTGTTTTCGGAAACAACAAGCGGAATAATGCTGTAAATATTATCCGATCCGTGGCGATTACTTGAAACGAAACCGATGTTTTTTGCTTTATTAAAACTAAAGGCAAAGTCATCTTTCGCAGAATTTACCGGTTTTCCCAGATTATGAACTTTCATTTCTCCAACCAGATCGACACAGTAAACATCCAATCCACCAAACCCCTGATGTCCATTAGATGCAAAAAACAATTTATGATCGTCTGTCACAAACGGAAAACTTTCATTTCCCTTAGTATTGATTGTTTTACCCAGATTCTGAGGTTTACCATAAGTACCATCCGGGTTGATCGCTACTTTCCAGATATCCACGCCACCAACTGAACCGGGCATGTTTGAGGAGAAATACAATGTTTTACCGTCTTTACTCAAACTTGGGTTACTGGTAGAATAGTCTTTACTGTTAAACGGTAGGGACTTGATGTCACCCCATTTTCCGTCTATTTTAGTGGCTTTAAACAAATTAACCTGGCCTTGTTTTATTTTTTTCACTTTATTCCGATGAAACAATCTCTTCTTAAAACTCTCACTGGCAAAATACATCGTATTCCCATCGGCACTGATTGTTGCCGGTCCATCATGGTATTTTGAGTTGATATTATCTACCAACACCGGTTCACTAAAGGTTCCGTTGGCATTATAAACAACAGCATATAAATCCAAAAACGGCTCATTGTTCCATCCGTATATTTTACGCGAAGTGTTACGAGCTGAAGCAAAATATAGTATATTATCACTGCTTAAAAACGCACCGAAGTCCGATTTATCGCTATTAAAATCCAATCGCTTCAGATCGAACATTTTTACGATATTATTTAATTTGGTCAGATAGTCTGGATTTTCTTTAAAAGCAATTGATCGCGGATCCCTGGGCGCCATTTTGACAAACTGTTTCATTTGTTTGCTAGCTTCCTCGTATTTTCCTTCTACCTTTAACATCTCGGCATAACGGTAATAGGTTTCGGCATCTTGTTTTTGAGCGATTGCCTTAGCATACCATTCATTAGCTTTAGGAGCATCCGGCACATTGTAATAACTGTCGGCCAGTTGTTTATATATATAATTTTTTTCTTTCCTCTGACTTTTATCCATTACTTCCAAATAGGCATCAGCCGCATTGGCATATTCGGAACGGTTAAAATAACTATCCGCTATATAGGTATTTCCATGCTGAGCGGCTACTTTAAAACTAATAATTGCGACAACAAAAGCGAAGACCATTTTTTTCATACTGTAGGCTATTTAATGTTAGAAATATCGGGGCGATTTGGATGCATTTTTAGAAAAACAGAGGTCAAACAGTATTATAAATTCATGCGACGATGACGTAGTTTTTTTTAAATCGGATACGATATGATCATAAGCATATCCGATACGAACACTTGGTGAAATGGCATAGTTAACCATCGCGCCAAAGGAATCGTCCAATCGGTAGGTCGCTCCGATTTCGAATTTCTCATAAAAAAGGAAATTGGTCGAGATATCAAACGAAGTAGGTGCATTAAAAGCGGATTTAACCATAAAGAATGGTTTGAATTTTGCATTCTCGCTTAAATCGAATACATATCCCCCCGTTACAAAATAGTGTTGCGTATCGCTTCCGAATTTACGGCCGTTATAATCCAGATACGTCGACTTTAACATGTTCGGTACCGAAGCGGCTAAGTAGTATTTGTTGGTGTAGTAGAACAATCCCGCTCCGGCGTTAAAAAACGTTCGGCTGGTGTTCTCGGCAAAGGCAGGGTCGTTCGCATCCGGAACATACGGACCTACATCCGATAATAACCCAACCTTATGGAAAGTCGCTCCCGCTTTTAATCCCAAAGCTAGTTTGTGTTCACCACCAAGGTTTAAGGTGTAGGAGAAGTCAGCGTACACATTATTCTCTTTCACAGGACCGATCTTGTCCGAAATTACCGAAAGTCCCAATCCTACATTCTTACCTACCGGACTGTGACCGGAAAAGGTAGCCGTAGACGGAGCCCCTTCAAGATCAACCCACTGTTTGCGGTATAACAAGCCGAAAGATAACGTCTCCTTCGAACCTGCATACGCCGGGTTGATGACATTCATATTATACATGTATTGTGTATAATGTGGGTCTTGTTGTGCTGAGGCCTCTTTTAATCCGATCAGGGCTAAAAAGGCGGTCAAATATATTTTCTTCATTGGTATACTACTTCTGGATAAATCCCCTAACACGATCAGGCGTTCTCTGCTGTTATTATCTATTTTCTCTGCTGATATAAACCCAACCCGTTTTTGTTTCACCTTTTTTCAAATCAATAACATAGAAATAGGTGCTATCCGGCAACTCACCGCCATTTTTGGATTGTCCGAACCATTGGTTGGTATAGCCTGCACCATGACTGTAAACTTCCGTACCATATCGGTTAAAAATGCTTAGTTTTTCGACACTAAACCCCGTTAAATCAAAAGTGTCGTTCAAATTATCGCTATTGGGCGAGATCCCTTTTTGAATCTGACAACGCAGCCCTTCGACGGCAATTTCTTTTGTAACGGAGCAGCTACCTGCTGCAGTAACTTTAACCGTAAAAACAATCGGAAAAGCAACATCATTAATCCAATCCCGGCAATAACGAGTCACATTAAAATCAGGCATATTTTTGCCTACGTTTCCTTTTTTATCGCAGAACCATTGAAAATGAGTCTTTGTCAGATCAAAAGTATTTCCTTCTTCTGGTTGTATTTTCAGCACAACTTCATCATTGATACAATCACTAAGAACAGTTACCGCTATTGGTTGTACTGCTACTGTAAGCGATGCTGTAATACCTTGTTTTACGCATTGATTGGCATACGGGGTAAAGACATAAGTCGTCGTAATAGCATTACTGATTACCGGTGGCATCCAGGCACCTGCTATTCCTTCTTTCGAACGGCTGGGTAATTTCGGAACGGCTGCTCCCGGGCAAATTGGCCCGATCGGATTAAATGTCAGAAGGGTTGTTTTATCCTCATTATCAATTTTCACATCGAGTATATCAACACAATGTGCTGTTTTCCAGTAGTAACGATAGGTTCCGCTTGTTGTAAATCCGGAGATCGTAGTTTTGTTGGCATGGTAATCCCCTATCGTAGATGTTCCGGGATTATTCGTATCGGCCATCCAGACACCCTCCCCTTTTGCTGAGACATTTGCCAAAGCGTTGGCACAATTTAACAATAAAGGACCTGGTGTAACAATACTATTATCACCTTTTAGCTCAAAATCATCCAGAAGGTTTCCGCTACCTGACTGGTTTTTAAAAATAAAACGGGTTACAGGCTGATTCTCCGGAACAGCATAGGTTCCGACATACTCCTTCCAGACGTTGTTCCCTGTTGTAGCGATCACAACTAAAGCAAACGGACCTTCCGGCGGACCGGCATAGAGTGCACAGGAACTTTCATTATCCCGCCCTCTGTGCACAAAACGACACCGAAAGGAAATAGGAACTGCCGTCGCGTAATCCTGGTATATATCCGAACCTTCCGTTTCGTTAATTTCAACAAACTGAGTTCCGGAATAAGCCTGTATATTCCGATTATTACCCGAATGCCAAAATTTTATATGGTTATTTTCCGCTGTTGTTTTCCATCCCGGAACACTGTGCTGATTATAAAGTTGGGGATATGCTGATTTCACCTGATGTAAAGGCTTTTCAAAATCCGGATTTACGGTATAAACCAGACAATCTGTGGCATTGTTCTGGACAACATCCGGTATCTTAACACAAAGATCAAAGCTAAAGGCTGTTTTTCCACGCGGACTACTAACCGCCAGCCGGAGGGTATAAACAGTCCCTATCCGCAATCCCAATGCCAGTAAAGAATTAGTGGTATTACAATATATTGGTTGTGTTTGATCACATTGTTTTCCTTCATACATCGTTATGGCAACCGGTTTTGCATTTCCTTTAAAATTAATCAGATCAATCATATGCGTTTCATGAGTAGCTGTAAAAGAAAACCATATATCGCCATTATTATCCGGCACACAGCTATCGGATCCCGTTATCGTAGTTCCTAAAAAAGATACCGGTACTACTTTATTACAGGATTGATCTTCGTTTACAGGAATCGTTTGAGCATTACGACACTCGTCATTATTCACAAGGGTAGTAAACGCATAGAAATCACTCCATTCACTGTATGCCATTTCCCCACATTCCGACCGCACTCTGAAGCGATAGGTCGTTTGAGGATCAAGATTTATGACAGCATATTGGTTTTGGGTTACAGTAGTACTTTCGGATCGTGGCGAAGCAGCAGCAATCAGTTCGATTTCCCATTTTCCGGGACTGTCCGGAAGCGCCCAGGCCAGCACTGCCGAATTGGCAGTAACATTCGTTATCTTGATATCCGTTGGTGTAACACAGGGAGATTTCAATTCGATATCATCAATCAAAAAGCGGTCACCAGTACCACCTTCCGTCTGCTCATGCACGCGCACAAAGGCGATGTAAACCATTTCATCTGCTGTGACCTGTTGTTCGTTAAATGTAAGCGTCATCTTATTATAGACCCCTGGAACAGAACCAATTTGACTTTCTGAGAATTCAGCTACTTCTGTAAAAGAAGACAGATCCGTTTGAGATGTTTTTGAAATCTTTATTTTGAGTTTGGATCCCTGATCACCGGCACGTCCATGCAAAATATAGAAGGACAATTCGCCACCGGCAGGAATGGCAACTTTGGGCGCAATAAGCCAGTCTTCTTCTGTTTTGCCGTCTCCTATGTTTATTTTTTCGACCATAGCAGCATAATTTCCGGAATGTGGATTATACACACTCGTAATAAGAGGCGTTTGTTTCCAGATATTCCGGTTCATCGGTCCCATCCCTATTCCGTTGTGCGTTACGATCCAGGCTCCTTCCGGTCCGGAAGGCGGAAAGCTTCCTTCAAATCCTTCCGGAAAAACCTGAGACAAACAAATAGAATTAAGCATAATCATCAATAGCATCAGGAACGTTTTCTTCATCATTAAATATTTTATTTGGTGAGGCAATACAAAAATCCTATCCATTTGGTAAAAAAATCATTTTATGACCTGTTTGTAATGCAAAATGCTTCTTTAGTTATGATTTAATAATTTATTCCGATTAATCCTGAAATGCTTATTTTTGTACTTTAATAGAAAAGAATGTTAGAGAAAGAAGTAATAAATTTTGAAAAAACCGTAATTGTCGGAATCATAACCAAAGAGCAAAGTGAGGAAAAACTTGGCGAGTATCTGGATGAACTTGAATTTCTGACTTTTACAGCCGGAGGTGAAGTGGTGAAGCGTTTTTCTCAGAAAATGGACAAACCCAACCCCAAAACATTTGTGGGAACCGGTAAAATGGAAGAGATCCAATATTATATAAAAGATAACGACGTTAAAACCGTGATTTTTGACGATGAGCTTACCCCGGCACAGCAAAAAAACATTTCCAAACTTTTGGATTGTAAAGTCCTGGATCGTACCAACCTTATCCTGGATATTTTTGCGCAAAGAGCCGAAACATCCTATGCCCGTACACAGGTAGAACTGGCGCAATGTCAGTATTTGCTACCCCGTCTTTCAGGTATGTGGACACACCTTGAACGACAGCGAGGTGGTATTGGTATGCGTGGTCCCGGTGAAACCGAGATTGAAACCGACCGTCGTATTGTTAGGGATCGTATCGCTTTATTAAAAGAGAAAATCAAAACTATCGACCGTCAGATGTCCGTACAACGAAGCAACCGCGGTGCTATGGTTCGCGTGGCCTTAGTGGGTTATACCAACGTAGGAAAATCGACTTTAATGAATGCCATTGGTAAAAGTGATGTGTTTGTCGAAAACAAACTATTCGCTACTTTAGACACGACCGTTCGTAAAGTAGTGATCAAGAACTTACCATTCCTGTTATCGGATACCGTTGGATTTATCCGCAAATTACCAACACAATTGGTGGAATCCTTTAAAAGCACGCTGGACGAAGTACGCGAAGCCGATTTATTATTACATGTGGTAGATATTTCACATCCCGATTTTGAAGATCATATCGCCTCTGTAAATCAGATTTTACAGGATATTAAAAGTGCTGATAAACCAACGATCATGGTATTTAACAAGATCGACGCTTATAAACACCTGACGATTGACTCCGATGATCTGATTACCGAACGGACAACCAAACACTATACATTGGACGAGTGGAAAAACACCTGGATGTCGAAGGTAGGCGAAAACAACGCCTTGTTTATTTCGGCAACCAGTAAACAAAATTTCGAGGAATTCCGTGAAAAAGTATACGAAGCCGTACGAACAATTCACATTACGCGCTTTCCTTATAATAATTTCCTGTATCCCGATTATAAGGATGCTGTTGAAAAGGAAGAGGAATAACAAAAGGCTGTCGGTGGACAGCCTTTTGTTTTATATTTTCACTTCTATATTCGACACCTGACAGGTTTTAAACCCTGTCAGATGTAAATTTTAAAATCCGTAATTGATTCCAAGTCCCAATACCTGACGGATCTGAAACCCTTTAAAAGCATTGTCATCATAAATGGTTTGGAAAGCCAGATTGGTTGATAAATATTTGTTGATTTTCATCACGATATTTAACTGATAATCCAAATCGACGTTTTGCGGATCCTCCAGATAATTGGAGTACAGGTTTAGTATATTTTCAACCGATACATTTTCCATCAGGTTAAACTTATAATAGGCCGATGCGTTAAAACCCAATTCATATCGTATACTTTTTCCTTCATCCACACCAAAATAACCCTGATTGGGCAAGGTAAAATTCTTGTCGACAAATGTTAACTTAGAAGTCGCCGGTGAAAGGTTTGCTTTCAGATTATCACTTTTTTTCCAAAGCATACCCGGACCAAAAGACAGGTATCCCGGAGACAGAAAGTTGGTATATTCACTTCGGGTTTCGGCACCGTCGGCATCTGTACCATAGGTATATCCTTTTGTCATCTGCGTTTTAAAGTTTAAAAAAGCAGAATAATACCAATAACCCGATGCTTTTTTACCCAATAGCGAGTTTAACTCCAATCGGTCGTCCGTTTTCTTTTCAAAAGCAGAGTTCTTCGTTTTTACAAGCCCGTAGGCGGCAATAATTTTATTGTCCCAGGACCAGTCACCCTTCTTATAATTAAAATCGTAATTCACGCCCAGATTACCGGCGATATTGTTTTCTCCCCCGGCAACCCAATTGTTAAAGGCCGATTGGTTAAGAAGGAATGAAATATTCCCTTTGGTTGTCCAGTGTTTTGTAGTATCCTGAACGGGTTCCTGTGCTTGAACGGCCATAGTACCGATAAAACAAAGCAGTGTCAATGCAATTTTTCTCATAGGTAGAATTTTCTGTTTCACACAAGGTAACAAAAAATCATAAAAAAATCACAAAAAACTATGTAAAAACCGACAAATACTATTTGCGTTTATAAACCGGAACGGCCGAACAGGCTTCGCCAAACATAATGCTTTTGGCAACCGGCATCAGCTTTTGCGTGGCCAGCACATAGACTTCCTGCGGAACCGGTTTACGGGAACATCCTTTGATAATCACCGGTTTATCCTGATAACTGCTATAATCCAGCTTTTGCAGTATCTCCTGATACAATCCAATTTCCATTTGCGGAATCGTTCCCCAGAAAACATTTTTGGCAACCGGCTCCAAATAAGCTGTGATCAACATAAATGCCCACGCAGGAACAATCGCATCCGTGCTACAGGATAACGCCACAAAACCGTCTTTATAGGTCTCCCAGTTATGGTTTTTAAGCTGTTCGCGGAAATCTTTTTCACGCAGTACCAGACCTTCGTAAAGCCATTGCGAAACATCAATGGAAAAACGAGGCCCTTCGGGATAATAGTCTTCCAGGTCAAAAACCTGCAAAACACTATTCGCGACTCTGTTTACAATCTCTTCCATTACAGCATTCCCAGTTCGAGTTTCGCTTCTTCGCTCATCAGGTCTTTACTCCATGGCGGATCGAAAGTGATTTCCACTTCACAGGATTTTACCGCATCAATGGATTTAATTTTTTCTTCTACCTCCATCGGTAACGTTTCCGCTACCGGACAGTTTGGTGACGTAAGTGTCATTAAGATCTTTACGTCGTTGTCTTCATTGATCATTACATCATAGATAAGACCCAATTCGTAAATATCTACCGGGATTTCCGGGTCATAAATACCTTTCAGTACTTTTACCACATTTTCTCCCAGATTTATAGTATCGTTAAATTCTTCCATAACCTTTAATTTTTGGACTGAAACGCCAAAGCATACATTTTAATTTGTTTGATCATCGACACCAGTCCGTTCGCACGGGTTGGTGATAAGTGTTCTTTTAATCCGATTTCATCGATAAAATCGGTGTTGGCTTCTAAAATAGCCTGTGCCGACTGGTTCGAAAAGGTACGGATCAGGATGGCAATAATCCCTTTGGTCAGTATCGCATCGCTATCGGCTGTAAAAACGATATTTCCGTCTTTTTCTTCCGCATACAACCATACTTTCGACTGACAGCCTTTAATAATATTTTCGTCTTTTTTATACTGTTCTTCAATGAGAGGCAGACTTTTACCCAGTTCAATGATGTATTCGTACCGTTGCATCCAGTCTTCAAACATCGAGAATTCGTCTACAATCTCCTCCTGAATTGCTTTTATCGTCATCTTCTTATTTTTTGTCGGCTAATTCATTTAGCTTATTTACAATTTTTTCAATCACTGCCGGCGGAAATCCGTGGTCAAATGTAGGCGCGGTATAGGTTCCGTCTTTGGTTTGTATCGTAAAATTGGCCATTGCAGCCCCATCGTAAAACCTTTTTTCGGTAGGTGCTTTTAATTCCGGCACCGCTTTCAGATCTACTTTTTTAAAGTCGGCCAGAATAGCATTCCACTCCTGATCCGAAAGTTTGATCACCGTAGGTTCACTCATATCGTCCCTTTTACTGGTCACGCGTAACTCCTTATTGTCCAGTACGATTTTTCGATAGAACCCTCTTGATGAAGCATCATATTCAAAAACCGGGTTTTGTTGTTCCTGTTTCATCGTTAGTTCGGTTTCTTTTTCCGTCGATCCGGCTATATTTTTCTTCGTACAGTTACATCCTGTACAGGTAATAATAACCGATGCTAAAAGGGTTACTAGTCTCATAGGCTTGTTTTTAGGATAACATTTGTTTTGCTTTTTTTACAGCTTCTACAAAGATATCAATTTCTTCTTTCGTATTGTAAAACGCAAACGATGCCCGTACCGTACCCGGAATATCGAAGAAATTCATTACCGGCTGCGCACAATGGTGCCCGGTTCGTACGGCGATTCCCAGTTTGTCTACAATCGTACCGATATCATACGGGTGGATTCCTTCGATATTAAACGAAATCAATGAAGCTTTATGCGCTCCGGTTCCGTATATTTTTACGCCTTCAATTTCCAGTAATTTTTCGGTTCCGTAGGCTAGTAATTCCTGTTCGTAGGCTTCGATGGCTTCAAATCCGATTTCGTTCAAATAATCGATTGCGGTTCCTAAAACGATTCCGCCTGCGATGTTTGGTGTCCCGGCTTCAAATTTATGAGGTAAATCGGCATAGGTTGTTTTTGCAAAGGTAACTTCTTTGATCATTTCACCTCCACCCTGATATGGCGGTAGTCGGTTTAACCAGCTTTCTTTTCCGTACAGAATTCCCACTCCGGTTGGTCCGCAAACCTTATGACCGGAAAACACATAGAAATCACAATCCAGTTCCTGTACATCGGGACGTAAATGGGGCGTCGCCTGAGCACCGTCGATTAAAACCGCAGCACCAACCTGATGTGCTTTTTCAATAATCTCGGCAATTGGATTTACCGTTCCCAAAGCGTTGGAAATATGATTTACCGCAATGATTTTCACCTTTTCATTTAGCAACCTGTCGAATTCCGAAAGGATCAATTCTCCTTTTTCATTCATCGGAATCACAACCAGGTTCGCTCCGGTTCGTTCGCATAAAAACTGCCAGGGCACGATATTGCTATGGTGTTCGATAGCCGAAACCATCACTTCATCGCCCGGTTGTAACAGTGCTGCAAAACCATTGGCTACCAGATTAATTCCGTGTGTCGTCCCCGAAGTAAAAATAATCTCGTGATTGTGTTTGGCATTCAGGTGTTTTTGAATCGTATTACGGGAAACTTCATACGCATCGGTTGCCAACTGGCTCAATGTATGCACTCCTCTATGGATATTCGCATTGATTTCCTGGTAATATTTTGTAATCGCATCGATTACCACTTTAGGTTTTTGGGCGGTGGCGCCATTATCGAAATAGACCAGCGGTTTTCCGTTTACCGTTTGGGAAAGTATTGGAAAATCGGCTCTTATGGCCTGAATATCTAGTTTTTTCATCTGATTTTACTGTTTTTTGTCAGATGGAATTGCAGACAAGCGGATCACCTGTCCCTCCATTTTTTTAATCCTTGCAAATTTACGGGATGTTTCTTTAAAAGACGCATAAATTAAGACAGATTTAAGGACGCCTTTCCGGAAAGCAAAAAAGGCTGTCCAAAAGCGGACAACCTTTTTATGTATACCGTACCGACCTCGCATATCGGTACGGCTTTAGAATTGAGATCTCCTGTTAAATTTTCTTCGTTGGGTGAATCCAGTAATACAAGGCCGGAATGATTAGCGGTGCAAAAACCAGCGTACTTAACAATCCTCCGATAATTACCGTAGCCAACGGACGTTGTACATCGGAACCGATTCCGGTTGACGTTGCCGCCGGTATCAATCCCAATACGGCCAATACCAGAATGGATAAGATTGCGCGCAATTGCTCTTTGGAGACTTTTTCGACCGTCTCCCGCGAACTTTCTCCGGAAATCCCTACATTGGCCCTGTTGAGTGCCGAGACGAGCAATACTCCGGCCATTACCGATATACCAAATATTGATACAAATCCTACACCTGCCGAAACGTTAAAGTAATAACCCCGTAATAACAAGGCTGTGATTCCGCCACCAAGGGCGAATAAGATACAAGCCATCGTAATCAACGTATCTTTAAAGTTTTTATAAAGCGAGAACAGTAATATAAACACCAATCCAATCGTTAACGGAATCGTTAGTAATAATTGTTTACCGGCACGTTCCAGGTTTTCATATTGTCCACCATAAATGATCTGATAGCCTTTTGGTACTTTAACCGATTTGTTGATTTTTCCTTCCAGTTCTTTTACAAAACTCACCTGGTCGCGTCCTACAATATTGGTTCGTACGGTAATCATACGTTTCCCATTGTAGTGATAGATATTGGTTTGTCCCTGAATAAAGCTTACATCCGCCAACTGATCAATCGGAATTAAAGCACCGTTGGTTGACGTCACCAATAAGGATTTGATCTCGTCGATATTCGCACGATGTTGTGGCAAATAGCGCACTACGATATCGTATCGTTTTACACCGTCGTACAAGGTAGTGATCGCTTTTCCACCGATGGCGGCTTCGATAATATCCTGAACATCGGAAACATTAATTCCAAAACGGGCGGTTTTTTCACGGTCGATATGGATCGATAACTGTTCCTGTGGCCCTTCCTGTTCGATATTCACCGCGGCACTTCCTTTCATTTTATTGACAATCGACACGATACTATCGGCTTTGGAACGCATCAACTGCAAATCGTCTCCTACAATACTCACGGCTAAATCGGCCGCACTACCCGTTACGATTTCCATTACCTGGTCGATAATTGGCTGACCGGAGGAAAAGCGTACGCTAGGCAAGGCATGTTCCAGATCGGTACGGATCATTTTTACCAGTTCTTTTTTGGTAATCGTATCACTCCACAATTTATAATCTTTTAATCCGATCAGAATTTCGTTACGGTTGGCCGGGAACGGGTCAGTTCCATCGTCATTTCGTCCCGCCTGCGTAATGATATAGGAAATCTGCGGATATTTGGAAATCACTTTTCGGATTTTAGGCGAATAGGTCGAGTTTTCCTGAATCGAAATACCTGCCGGGAAATTTCCACGGATAAAGATCGATCCCTCGTCCAATTCCGGTAAAAACTCCGATCCCAGACGAGCTCCGAAAGCAATCAGTACAAACACCACCGCCATTCCGATATAAACCGTTTTCTTATAATTGTTCAACAACCCACCCAGTAGCTTGCTGTATTTTTTATCCAGATAATCCAGTACGATATTTTTATGCTCCTTGATTTCCGAATCGGTATTCGAAACCACTTTGTTATACACAAACGAGATTAATACCGGTATTAGCGTTAGTGCCGCCAACATCGAACCCACTACTGCAAACGATAGTGTTAACGCCATTGGAGAAAACAGTTTTCCTTCCACACGGGTCATCAATAAAATAGGCATATAGGCCAGAATGATAATCGCCACGGAGAAGAAAATCTCACGTCCCACTTCCTGAGCCGAAAGCATGGTGATTTTCACAATTCCTTCTTTGCGCTCTTCGATGGTGGCCTTTTTATAACGCCTGATCAGGTGTTCGGCCATGACCACGGCACCATCAACGATGATCCCGAAATCGATCGCTCCCAACGATAATAAGTTGGCCGGAATACCGGTTAATCGCATAATGATAAAAGCAAACAATAGCGAAAACGGAATGGTAAGCGCTACCACTAAGGCACTTCGCCAGCTTCCAAGGAAAAAAATCAATACAATGATCACAATACTGATGCCTTCGAACAAGGTATGCCCTACAGTTTCCAGTGAATGATTTATCAGGAAACTACGATCGTACATCGTACGGATTTTCACTCCTTCCGGCAATTCATGATCCTGAAGATCCGCAATACGTTGTTTTAGGGCTTTTAAAACCTCACTTGGGTTTTCGTAACGACGTAACAAAACGATGCCTTCCACCCCATTGTGCACATCCACTTTTTCGTCCGGGAACGTATAGCCCAAAACACCACTTGGCGGTGGTGGCATGATTTCCACTTCACCTACATCGCGGATAAAAACCGGAAGTCCGTTGGCCGTTTTGATTACGATGTTTTCAATATCTTTTTCATTTTTAATCGCTCCGAGTCCACGAACCGCAAAAGCCTGTCCGCCACGTTCGATTGTATTTCCTCCGGAGTTGATATTATTGGCCACCACCTTTTCTTCGATATCGGAGATTTTAAGGTCGTATTTTCGCAGTTTTTCAGGCGATAGCTGGATATGAAACTGTTTTAACGGTCCGCCAAAGGTTGTAATATCGGCAATACCGTCGGTTTGCAGCAAATATGGTTTGATCACCCAGTCCTGTAAATCCCGGATTTGAATGGGTGTAAAACTTGGCGGTGCTTCCACCACATAACGGAAAATCTCCCCAACTGCAGTTGACAATGGTGCCAGTTCGACTTCCACACCATCCGGCAAATCGGCTGTTGCCAATCGTTCCATAACCTGTTGTCGGGCGAAATAATCGTCTGTTCCGTCTTTAAACGTCAACTGAACGATCCCCAGTCCGAAAATCGTACGGCTTCTTCTGTCCAGTACGTTCGGTGTATTTTGCAACGCCCGTTCGATAGCCACCGTAACCTGTTGTTCCACCTCTTCGGCAGCACGGCCTTTGTATTGGGCCACAACAATTACATTGGTATCGGCAATATCCGGATACGCTTCAATTTTTAATTGCGTAAAGCAAAAATAGCCCACCAGCATCAAAGCGATACTGATTCCCACTACAATCCATCGGTTTCTAAGTGAGAATAAAAGTAAATTCTTAATCATTTTTTACCATTGTTCCACAGCATGTGTGATAATTAATCCACCGCTGTACACGTTTCGCAATTCTTTTATAGCTTCTTCCACATTTTCTTTTGTATCGACAAAAGAGATCACCAGCGGTGTTTCGTCAAAAGAAAATTCCCGGTTCGGCCGTTTCAGCTTCTGGTGTTTTCCAAAGCCCATAAACCCGTTAAATGCGGTTGCTCCTGCGATATTTTTTTCCAACAGAAACAATAAGATGAATTCGTATAAAGGACGCGTGCCTCTCAATTCGTCTTTATCAATAAAAATCTGAGCTTGTACCATTTGTATAACTTTTTAGTAACCGAATGACAATCCTTTAAGCTGCATTACTCCGTCTTTTACGACTTTACTTCCACTATCAACTCCGCCGAAGATGATAATCCGATCGCCAATCTGTTGGCCCATCTGTACTTCTTTTCGTTCAAACTGAGAGTCGTTTTTCTGTATAAACACATAGTTTTTACCTTGTACCGTTACGATAGCCGTTTTGGGTACGCTAATCGTATTATTGCTTTTTAAGCCGAAAGCCACATTGGCATACATGCCCACTTTTAACTTGTCGTCAGCATTATTTAATCCGATACGCAGTTTCACCATACGCGTGGTAAAATCCACACGGTCGGCGATAGCTTCAATTTTTCCGGTAAAGGTTTCGTTTGGATAAGCCGTAAACTGGATGCTACAAGCATCCCCTTTTTTCAACTTACTGATTTGATTTTCCGGGATATCACTCACCAGATACGCGGCCCCTTTTTGTGCTCTTCGCAACAAATCCGGATCAAATCCAGCCGATTTCAGCATGGCTTCGTGTTCGATAATCGCTGCTTTTTCGTTCGACAAATTGGTCATCTCCATTGATAACGCCGTCTGTGCATTTAACAACTCCTGACCGGTCATCGCACCGTGCTGATTCAGGTCTTTTGCCCGGGCCAACTCAATCTGACGTTGTTTGATATTGACATTACTGATTTGTTTGATATTAATCTGATGCTGGATCAATTGGGTGTAATTGGAAGCCAGTTCGGGATTTTCGAACAACACAATATTGTTGGCACTACCGGAATCCGATCCGAGTACCGTGGCACCCACCTGACCCACCGCCATCAAATCGCCGGTTAAGGAACCGTTCCCGATTACTTCGGTTTTAAAGAGATTGAAAATACTCTTATCCTTGAACGTGATAAGGCTTCCGTCGTTTTCTACTTTCGGAGGCTGTGGGTCTTCTACTTTCTTTTTCTCTTTGGAATTGCAGGAAAGCAAAAGCCCTAAAACTAAAATTGAAAAAACACGTTTCATTATTGTGCAATTTGATTTATTAAACCTGTAGTGTATAGTAATTGGATATAACTTTCTTTGTGTTGGTATACCGCTTCGTAATAATTCTCCTGACTGTCATACCAGGTACGTTGCGCTTCCAGAAAGTCAATTAAAGTGGTTCCGCCGCGCATATAAGCGTATTTCACATTACTTAGAATCTGATACGACTGTTCTTTCATCTTTTTCAGATTTCCGGCATTCTGTTCGAACTGTTTGTAACTGGCATAGGCATTCCCAATTTCTGTTTTAATGCGCTCCTGAGAAGTTGCCAGTTCCTGTTCGGCTTTGTCTTTGGTTACCTGTGATTTTTTGATTTCCCCTTGATTTCTGTCGAAAAAAGGCAAATCGATTGTCGCATATATCCCGACATATGGGACACTGTTTTGCGGATTATAAATCGCTCCCAATTCCGGTTGCGGATAGGCCATACTTTTCTGAAGGGAGATATTGCTTTTCATCATCTCCACATTGTTTTTCAGCACGTTGATATCGCTTCGGTTTTCAATGGCATTTTGCAACATCTGATCCTGGTTTTGCAGTGCCGAAAGTTCGACAGCATCATCAGACGCGATTGCAATATCGTTACTCACACCTAAAGCGAATTTCAGTGTATTTAATTTGTTCAGATAATCCTGTTTTGAAGTTTGCGACAACAGGTTGTATTGATTGGCCACCAATTCGGTACGATTGTAATCGGTAGTTGTAATCACCTGATTTTTCAATCGGTTTTTGTTGATCGTAACCAGCGTATCCCAGTTGTTTTTGGCCATCAAAGCCGTTTGCCATTTTTTTTGCGCCAACCAGACATCAAGCCACTTCATCGCCACATCGGTAAGCAGATTGCGTTCGAAATCCTTATAGGTTGCTTCCGAAACCGCTACGCTTTTGTTCGCCACATCGATTTTATTTTTTCGTTGTGACGGAAGCTGGAACTGTTTGGTTAGCTGCCACCAAACCTGGCGGTTCTGGGCATTACTCCATTGGGTCCCGGGCGCATAATGAGCCGATTCGGCCAATTGTAGTGTCTGATTATTTAACGTAAGGTTGGGCCGTAATTTCGCTGTAACCACGTCGGCTTGTGCCACCTGTACGGTGAGTTGTTCCGATTTGAGTTCCCGGTTATTGGCCTTTGCGGTTTGTAGTGCCGTTTTGATATCGTAAACCGTTTGCGATACCGCCACGTCTTTTGCCATAACTACGAGGGCAAAAATGAGCAATAGTTTCAATTTCATATAAAAACAGTATTGAAATTTGTCTTCAACAACGAATCCTAATTCTGCAACAAAATTCCACCTTCACCCAAATAAAAGCTAATTTATCTCATTAGATTTTTATTAGATTTTCATTAAGCCTCTTCATCTTGCAACTAAAATTAACAATAAAAATCGTAATATACTTATATAAAAACACTTAAAATTCGCAAAATGTGTATTTTAAACAAAAAAAAAGCCTGACAAAATTGTCAGGCTTTCATTTCTATATATTGGTCTTTTATTACAAATCGAATCCCATATTAACCCCTAATTTGGTGGCAATGATACGGGCAATTTTGTTTTTTAATTCCGGTATTTTAATACTTGACGTAACCTCACTTGTAAAGGCATACATCAATAAAGCTTTTGCTTCTTTTCTCGGAATTCCGCGTTGTTGCATATAGAACATGGCATTTTCGTCCAACTGTCCGATCGTACAACCGTGCGAGCATTTTACGTCATCGGCAAAGATTTCCAATTGCGGTTTGGCGTTAATCGTCGCTTTATCGCTCAACAAAATGTTGTTATTTTGCTGGAAAGCATCGGTTTTCTGCGCTTCTTTTTCAACATAAATCTTCCCGTTAAACACACCGGTTGCATTGTCCCCAAAAATACCTTTGTAATTCTGGTGACTTTCACAGTTTGGCTGCGCGTGGTGTACCAAAGTATAGTGGTCGACGTGTTGTTTGTCGCCAATAATTGTAATTCCTTTTAACGTACTGTCAATACGCTCTCCTTCGTGATAGAAGTTTAGGTTGTTACGGGTAATATTTCCACCAAAAGTAAAGGTATGTACGGAAACGATACTTTCCTGTTTTTGGGAAATATAGGTATTATCGATCAATGTTGTGGTTTGCACATCATTCTGAATCTTGTAGAAATCGACAATAGCGCGTTTGTGCGCGAAGATTTCGGTAACAGAATTGATCAATACCGGATTCTCGTTTAAGCTCTGATGGCGCTCTGTAATTTGAACATGCGCGTTTTCTCCCACGATAATCAGATTTCGGGGTTGTACCATTAAAGCGGCTTCGTTTCCGGTGGAAAAGTAGATAATTTCGATCGGTTTGTCGGCTACTTTACTTTTCGGGATATTGATATACGCTCCTTCATAGGCAAAAGCCGTATTCAGAGACGTCAGACTTTCTTCCTTACTCGCTACCTGATTAAAATAGGTATCGATAATCATTTTGTATTTGGGTTTGGTCAATGCCGATGACATTAGACAAACATCCAGTCCGTCGTGTGTTGTTGATGACAAAAACGAACTAAAAACCCCGTCTACAAAAACCACTTTATACGTATCGACGTCATTCAGGAAATATTTTTTTACCTCCTTAAAATCGACAGCACTTTCTTCTTTCGGAAATACACTGAAATCCTTTTTTAAAACCGCATTCAGCGACGTATATTTCCAGGCTTCCTCCTTTTTGGTTGGAAAACCTTTATTTTCAAAGTTCTTTAAAGCTTCGGTACGAACGTCGTGCAGGGTTGCCTGTACATCTACGCGTTCTTCAAAAGCCATAAAAGAGGCTAACAGTTTTTCTTTTAAATCCATGTTTATGCGTTTCAAAACCGGAACAACCGGTTATACCGAAATCTAGTTTTCGTTTTTAATCCAATCGTATCCTTTTTCTTCCAGCTCTAATGCCAGTTCTTTTCCTCCGGTTTTAACGATTTTACCATCGTGTAAAACGTGAACGAAATCCGGTACGATATAATCCAAAAGTCTTTGGTAGTGTGTAATTACGATAACAGCGTTGTCTTTACTTTTCAGTTTGTTAACTCCGTTGGCAACGATACGCAAGGCATCGATATCCAATCCGGAATCCGTTTCATCCAGAATGGCCAGTTTCGGTTCCAGCATTGCCATTTGGAAAATCTCATTTCGCTTTTTCTCACCACCCGAAAAACCTTCGTTTAACGAACGGGATAAGAATTTACGGTCAATTTCCAGTAATTCGGATTTTTCACGAATCATTTTCAGCATTTCATTGGCCGGCATTTCTTCCAAACCTTGTGCTTTACGGGTTTCGTTGATCGCCGTTTTCATAAAGTTGGTTACGGAAACGCCCGGAATTTCAATCGGATACTGGAAGGATAAGAATACCCCTTTGTGCGCTCTTTCTTCCGGTGCCAGTTCGATCAGTTCTTCTCCTTCCAAAAGGATTTCTCCTTCGGTCACTTCATAATCTTCACGACCTGCAATTACCGAAGAAAGCGTACTTTTTCCGGCTCCGTTTGGTCCCATGATTGCGTGAACTTCTCCGGCTTTTACTTCCAGATTGATCCCTTTTAATATTTCTTTATCTTCTACGCTAGCGTGTAAATTTTTGATAACTAACATTTTCGCTTCTAATGTTTAATTTTTATTTGTAACGTTTCCGTTGCTTTTATACTGTTTGAAAGATTCGGATTAACCTACCGATCCTTCTAATGAAATTTCAAGTAATTTTTGTGCTTCCACAGCAAACTCCATCGGAAGTTTGTTTAGGACATCCTTACTGAATCCGTTTACGATTAGTGCAATGGCTTTTTCGGTTGGAATACCACGCTGATTACAGTAAAACACCTGATCTTCTCCAATTTTACTGGTCGTTGCTTCGTGTTCGATCTTCGCCGTACTGTTTTTGGATTCGATATACGGGAACGTATGCGCTCCACAGTTATTCCCCATTAGTAACGAGTCACATTGCGAAAAGTTACGGGCATTTTCGGCTCTGGCACTAACCTGAACCAATCCACGGTAACTGTTTTGTGATTTTCCGGCAGAAATACCTTTCGAAATAATTGTACTTCGGGTATTGTTTCCTAAGTGAATCATTTTGGTTCCGGTATCGGCTTGCTGGAAGTTATTGGTAACGGCAATCGAGTAGAATTCGCCTACCGAGTTATCCCCTTTTAATACACATGACGGGTATTTCCAGGTTACCGCAGATCCGGTTTCCACTTGTGTCCAGGATATTTTGGCGTTTTTCTCGCACAATCCTCTTTTGGTTACGAAGTTAAAAACCCCACCTTTTCCTTCTTTATTCCCAGGGAACCAGTTCTGAACCGTCGAATATTTAATTTCGGCATTGTCAAGAGCGATTAGTTCCACAACGGCAGCGTGTAATTGGTTTTCGTCACGCGATGGCGCGGTACATCCTTCCAGATAACTCACATAACTACCTTCGTCGGCAACGACAAGTGTTCTTTCAAACTGTCCTGTTCCGGCCTGATTGATACGGAAATAGGTTGATAATTCCATCGGGCAACGAACGCCTTTCGGAATATAACAAAACGATCCGTCGGAGAATACCGCTGAGTTTAAAGCGGCATAAAAGTTGTCTTTTTGCGGCACAACCGAACCGATATACTGACGCACCAATTCCGGATGTTCCTGAATGGCTTCCGAAATGGAGCAGAAAATAATTCCTTTTTCGGCCAACGTTTTTTTAAACGTAGTGGCTACGGAAACCGAGTCCATTACGATATCAACCGCCACACCGGCCAGTTTCTTTTGTTCGTCTATAGAGATACCCAGCTTTTTAAAGGTCTCCAGTAATTCCGGATCCACCTCATCCAAACTTTGGTATTTATCTTTTTTCTTAGGAGCAGAATAATAGGAGATCGACTGAAAATCAGGTTTTTCGTAGTGTACGTTAGCCCATTCCGGTTCGATCATTTCCGTCCAGGCACGGAAAGCCTCCAGTCGCCATTCGGTCATCCATTCCGGTTCCCCTTTCTTTTTCGAAATGGCCCGAACGATGTCTTCATTTAACCCAACAGGAAACGTTTCCGATTCGATATCGGTATAGAAACCATATTCATACTCTTTGGTTTCCAGTTCTTTTTTTAATTCTTCTTCAGTATACTTACTCATTTCTATATGCTTGTTCTCAATACTTTTACCTTATTCCGGTTTTAAGCCGGAATTAAGGTATTGGTATAATGACTTATCTTTTAAAGTGAAAAACTTTCACCGCAACCGCAGGTTCTGTTCGCGTTAGGATTGTTAAAAACAAATCCTTTTCCGTTTAATCCCCCGGAATATTCCAAAGTAGTTCCCACCAAATACAAAAAGCTTTTTTTATCAACCGCTATTCTTATATTATTGTCTTCGAACACTTTATCATCATCGCCTAAGCTTTTATCAAACTTTAAGTCATACGATAAGCCTGAACAACCGCCACTTTTTACGCCTACGCGAACATAATCGGTAGCAGCGTCAAAACCATCGTCTTCCATTAAATTGACGATTCTTTTTTTTGCTGTTTCAGATACTTTTATCATAATGTTTAAACAGATTATTTCTAATTTCCTGCAAAGATATTACAAATATTGCGGTTTGCCACACTACCTAACATTTTTATAACGAATAGCTTGATAGAAAATAGTTATAACATGATATTTGTCATTTTTAAATCCTAAAAAGTCCCCTACTATTGTAAGTTTTTCCCTTTTATATTTAAACCGGTTGCGGTTTCGCTGTATTTATTTTTCCTGATTTAGCATTAAAAAGTATCTTTACATTCCAAATTAAAACGAATGCAATGAAATTATATCCTATAGAAAGTGGCAACTTTAAACTGGATGGCGGTGCTATGTTTGGCGTGGTTCCGAAAACCATCTGGAACAAAACCAATCCTGCTGACGAAAATAACCTTATTGATATCGCGGCACGATGCCTCTTGATCGAAGATGGCAACCGACTGATTCTGATCGATACCGGAATGGGTAACAAACAATCGGACAAGTTTTTCGGCTATTATTCTCTTTGGGGCGATCATACGATTGACAAATCACTGGCGCTACACGGTTTTCACCGCGACGATATTACCGATGTATTTATGACGCATCTTCATTTTGATCATTGTGGCGGTAGCGTAGTCTGGAATAAAGACCGGACCGGATACGAAGTCGGTTTTAAAAATGCGACGTTCTGGACCAACGAAAACCATTGGGAATGGGCCACCAAACCGAATGCCCGCGAAAAAGCCTCTTTTTTAAGTGAAAACATTTTACCGATTCAGGAAAGCGGTCAGCTACAATTTATACAACGCCCGGACGGTGATTACCTTGAAAAATCGGAATTAGGCTTCGGCATCTTTTTTGTCGACGGTCATACCGAAAAGCAAATGATTCCGCATATCGAATACAACGGCAAAACACTTGTTTTTTGTGCCGATCTTTTAGCTACGGCCGGTCATATCCCGATTCCATATGTGATGGGATACGACACCCGTCCGTTGTTAACACTGGACGAAAAAACCAAATTTATGAACCATGCTGCCGATAAAAACTATCTTTTGTTTTTAGAACACGATGCGCATAATCCAATCATTACCGTCGAACATACCGAAAAAGGCGTACGTTTAAAAGACGTATTTACTTGTGATGAAATACTAAAGTAGTGTTAATCTCAGTCCTTTTTGTAACAAAAACAAATACTTTCGACCTATAAAATCAGAAAAACAAAGAATATGAAACTAATAAAACCGCTTTACTTATCTGCCGCATTGGCTATAGCCCTGACAAGTTGCAGCACACAAAAAACAAGTGTTTACGCACCTATTTCCGCACCGGATAATATGCCGGTTAAAGTGGGTAAACTGGCTGAAAAAGATTTAAAACGCTGGAGTCATCTGGATCTTATTAAAGATACGGTTCCCGGAATGAGTGTAGACAGAGCCTATGACTTCTTAAAAGGTAAAAAAAGTAAAAAAGTAATCGTTGGAGTTGTGGATTCCGGAGTAGATATTGATCATGAAGATTTAAAACCGGTTATCTGGAACAATCCAAAAGAAATCGCTGGTAATGGTATCGACGATGATAAAAACGGATTTATCGATGACATCCACGGATGGAATTTCTTAGGAAAAGCAGAACATGAGAATATGGAATTCACGCGTATCCTGAAAAAAGGAGACACCAATTCCGAAGCCTATAAAAAAGCAAAAGAGGCCTACGATAAAGAATACAATGAAGTAATTCAGGCCAAACAACAATTGGATTTTATCTTAAATGCCAGCAATACCCTTAAAAAGCATTTAAAGAAAGACACCTATACTTTAGAAGATATTCAGAAAATCCAGACGACCGACCCGGCTGTAAACCAGGCGAAAATGGTAATGTCGCAGGTATTACCACAAACGGGGAACGACCTGAAAAAAATAGACGAGTTCAAAGACCAGGTATACAGTCAGGTGAACTACCACTTAAACCTTGAATTTAACGGAAGAAAACTGGTTGGTGACAATCCGGACGATATTAAAGACGTAAAGTACGGAGACAATAACGTAATCGGCCCAGAAAAAGAAGGCGCAAAACACGGAACACACGTAGCCGGTATTATCGCACAAACCCGTGGAAACGGATTGGGTGGCGACGGTGTTGCAAGTAATAACGTAGAAATCATGGCCGTAAGAGCGGTGCCGGATGGAGACGAATATGATAAAGACATCGCATTGGCAATTCGTTATGCAGTAGACAACGGTGCAAAAGTGATCAACGGAAGTTTCGGAAAATACTTCGCACAACACCCGGAATGGGTATATGATGCGATCAAATATGCCGCTTCAAAAGACGTACTATTGGTGGTGGCTGCCGGTAACGAAGGTTTAGACCTGAATGCAGATGGTGGTGTAGATCGTTTCCCGAACGACAACATCAAAATGGGACCAGAAATTGCTAACAACTTCCTTACGGTAGGTGCCTTAAATTATGTGTACGGACCGGAATTGGTTGCCGATTTCTCCAACTACGGTAAATCGGATGTGGATGTATTTGCACCGGGTGAAAAAATCTATGCGACTACACCAAATCAAAGCTACGAATACCTACAGGGAACGTCAATGGCATCACCAAATGTTGCCGGAGTAGCAGCCTTGATCCGTTCGTACTATCCTAGTCTAACAGCGGCTCAGGTAAAACAGATCATTATGGATTCCGGTATTGCGGTAAAACAGGATGTTATTTTAGGAGGGGATCCTAACAATGTACGACCGTTTAGCGAAATATCCAAATCCGGGAAAATGGTAAATGCTTATAACGCATTGATCATGGCCGACAAGATGGCTTCTAAAAAATAATTCCAAAACAACATGCTGAAATGGAAGGGACTCCCTTCCATTTTGGCTATTATATCGATCGGCAACGATCCAAAATCAATTACTACAAAATGAAAAAGTTATTCTTACTTTCTTTACTGAGCATTGGCAGTTTGTGGGCACAGAAAAACAACCCGGATCCGGGTTACTGGCAACAACATGTTGACTACAAAATGGAGGTAAACATGGATGTAAAAAACTTCCAGTACAAAGGAAAACAAACACTCGTTTACACCAACAATTCACCCGATACCTTACGCAAGGTATTTTACCATTTGTATTTTAACGCCTTCCAACCGGGGAGCGAAATGGATGCCCGTTTAAAAACCATTTCCGATCCGGACAAACGTATGGTCAAAAGCTTTAAAACCGGAGATAAAACGGTAAAAGAAAGTAGAATCAGCACCTTAAAACCCAATGAAATCGGTTATCTTAAAGTGGCCAATTTCAAACAGGATGGTATTGCTGCCACTAGTCGCGTAGTGGGAACCGTATTGGAAGTCGAATTGGCCAAGCCTATTTTACCGGGGAAATCCACCACATTTGCCCTGGATTTTGATGGACAGGTTCCGCTTCAAATCCGTCGTTCCGGAAGAAATTCCGACGAAGGGGTAGCGCTTTCGATGACACAATGGTATCCTAAAATTGCCGAATTCGATTTCGAAGGATGGCATGCCGATCCCTATATCGGACGTGAATTCCACGGTGTTTGGGGTGATTTTGACGTAAAAATTACGATCGACAAAGATTACGTAATCGGATCAACCGGTTATTTACAAAACAAAAACGAGATTGGTCACGGATACGAAGACAAAGGTACTACAGTGACCTATCCTAAAAAGACCAAAACGCTTACCTGGCATTTTGTAGCACCAATGGTACACGATTTCGCATGGGGAGCCGACAAAGATTTTATCCATGATATTTACCCGGGACCCAACAATGTAGAACTGCACTTTTTCTACAAAAACAACCCGAAATACATGGACAAATGGAAAGAGCTTCAGCCAAAAACAGCCGCTCTAATGGACTTTTTCAATAAATCCGTAGGTGAATATCCTTACAAGCAATATTCTGTGATTCAGGGTGGCGACGGTGGTATGGAATATGCTATGTGTACGTTGATTACCGGCGACAGAAGTCTTCCGAGTTTAATTGGTGTAACGGCGCACGAAATGGCACACTCCTGGTTTCAGCACGTTTTAGCAACCAACGAAAGCAAACACTTCTGGATGGACGAAGGATTTACCTCCTTTATTTCGGATCTTGCAATGATCAAGGTAATGGATAAAAAACTTCAGGAAGACGAAAATCCGTTCCAATCGGCCTACAACAACTATTTCTATATGGTCAATACCGGTCATGAGCAACCACAATCCACACATGCGGACCGATTTGACGAGAACATGATTTATAGTATTTCGGCCTATAGCAAAGGGGAAGTATTTTTAACCCAATTGGGCTATGTAATCGGAATGGACAAAATGATGGAAACATTAAAACGTTATTTCCACGATTATAAATTTACGCACCCAACGCCAAACGACTTTAAACGTACTGCCGAACGTGTTTCGGGAGCATCATTGGACTGGTATCTGAACGACTGGACCAAAACCACAAATACTATCGATTACGGAATCAAATCGGTTACGGAAGACGGAAAAAACACGAAAGTAACCTTAGAAAGAATCGGAAGAATGCCAATGCCTTTGGATATTCTTGTAGTCTATCAGGATGGAAGCAAAGAAAGTTTCTATATCCCGAATACCTTAATGCGTTGGAACAAAGAGAATCCATTCCCGGAAATCCAACGAACTGTTTTAGGAGGATGGGATTGGGCTTTTACCACGTATGATTTCACCATCGGAAAAGAGAAAAAAGCCATCAAAGCTATTGTGATCGATCCAAGTGATTTAATGGCCGATGTTAAAAAAGAAAACAACGTTTACGAAGTAAAACCATAAACGGACACAAACCAAAAAAAGCGGCTTTAGAGCCGCTTTTTTTATGACTATATAATATTGAATTACAACAATTTCGAACCTAATTTACTTATAAACAATAATTTACTATCGACATCGTTTTGATTATTGATGAAAAAACCGCGTTGTGGAACACTAAAAAAATTGGGATAATGACCAACGACGGGTACGAATGTGTGAGCATTTTTACCAATCATGGCTGGGAATGGGCCAGAAACTGGAAAACCTTTTAAAGATTTAGCACACTTTGACAAACGCAGTTAACGATTGGAAAAAATAATCAAATTTGAAGACCGATAAAAATGGTTATATAATTCTTTTGTAATACATTAGCCACAACAAAATCCCCTGTAAATCGGGAGGGTAATCCCTTTGTATCATGTCAAAAAAAATACGCATATTAAGCCTTGATGGAGGTGGTATCCGCGGAATCATTACCTGCGTGATCCTGAAATATATCGAAGAAGAATTGCAAAAACTGGATAATCCCAATGCAAAATTAGGTGATTATTTCGATTTGGTTGCCGGAAGCAGTACCGGTGGTTTACTAACCTCGATTCTATTATTTCCGGACAAAAACAAAAAAGCCAAATTTTCGGTAGAAGCCGCTTTGGATCTTTACGCCAAAAAAGGGGAAAGCATTTTTAATGTTTCGCTTTGGGAACATATGATCAACCCATTCGGATTGTTTAACGAAAAGATCTCGCAACGCAATCTGGAAAAACAACTTTTGCAAGTTTTTGGCGATTTGCAATTACAACATTTTATTAAGCCTTGTTTGATCACCTCCTACGATATTGGTCAGCGAAAAGCCAAATTTTTCACCAGTCACGAAGCCGAATCGACGCTGGAAAACTTTTACGTTCGGGATGTGTGTCGGGCGACAAGTGCTGCGCCAACCTACTTTGAACCGGCTAAAATAAAATCATTATACGGTCAGGAATTCACCCTGATCGACGGTGGTGTTTATGCCAACAATCCCGCTTTGTGTGCCTATGCCGAAGCCCGAAAAATTGCCTTTTCGAAAATTTTAGGCGATAAGGAAAAAATCGATTATCCTGCCATTAATGATATGATCATTGTTTCAGTTGGAACTGGGGAAGTTCACAAACCGTATACTTTTGAAAAATTTGAAAACGCTGGTAAAATCAAATGGATCGGACCATTAATCGACATATTGCTGTCGGCCAACGTCGAAACCGTAGATTATCACCTGACGAAAATGTACGAAACCCTAGGGCCGCGTAACCAGAAAAATTATTACCGACTGATGCCACAATTAAAAAACGCTTCGCCGGAAATGGATGATACCTCGCAAAAAAACATCTACGAACTCATTCAGGCCGGTTTGTTTTATGTCGATCAGAACCGGGAAATGCTCCGGGAAATTGCGAAGAAACTGATCAAAAACAAATAAGCAATAGCAAACCGGTCAGGTATTGGTAAACCTGACCGGTTTTATGCTACCTTTTTGTACCTTTGCCGGATGAAAAACACCTATCCGAAAGCCGAAAAGCTCAAAAGCCGAAGCACAATCGATTTACTCTTTACTCAGGGGAAATCGGTTTCCAAATACCCATTGCGTTTGGTATATGTCCCTTTGGAATCGGATGAATCGGATGAAAAAATCAAAATGGGTGTTTCCGTTTCAAAAAAATATTTTAAAAAAGCCGTAGACCGCAATTATTTTAAACGGGTGTTACGCGAAACCTACCGATTAAACAAAAACAGGCTGTTGGATACGATCGACAAACCCTATGCCTTTATGTTTCTCTATCAAACCAAAGAACGCTTGTCCTATCAGGAAATCGAAGAAAAAACCGTGCAGCTTTTTGAAAAGTTTGCCGATTCCATCCAAAATAAAGAATTGTAAGATTTTTCATTTTATAGAATTCCAATTCCATCTAAAATTGTACTTTTAGTTGTGATTTTACGTTGTATATCAAACTAATGGTATTTCTATGAAAAAAATTCTCGTTGTTGTAGCGATCCTTATCTTTTCTATTAGCTGTAAAAACCAACAGTCCGAAGATGTGGCTGTGGCGGAATCCCTGGATGTCAAAATGATGAATCTGGAAGCCGCACCCGTGGCTGCTTCTGAAACATCAGGTTCCGGTGGATCGGAAACGATTATCGAACCCAAAATCATTAAAAATGCCAACCTCCGGTTTGAAACATCCGACCTCAACCAGTCGTATGCCGATATTCAGAAAGCCCTTGTAAAATATAAGGCTACCATCCAAAACGATGTAACCGGAAAAAATAGCAATTCGGTGTACCGCGACCTGACGATTCGGGTTCCGAATACGGCTTTTGATGCATTTATCACCGATATCGGCAAAGGCGTTTCTCATTTTGATCGGAAAGAAATTTCATCCGAGGATGTAACCGAGGAGTATATCGATATCGAATCGCGCATCAACACCAAAAAAACGTTGGAAAAACGCTACCTGGATTTATTAAACAAAGCGACTAAAGTTTCCGAAATACTGGAAATCGAAAAAGGACTGGCTACCGTTCGCGAGGAAATCGAATCGATCGAAGGGCGGTTAAAATATTTACAAAGCCGGATCGCGATGAGCACCATCACGATCGATATGTATACCCAAAATGCTTCCGAAAGCGGCGCGACCGTTTCCTATGGCAGTAAAATGTGGAATTCGTTTAAAGAAGGCTTTTTCGGAATTTCAACTTTCTTTCTTGACCTACTGCAAGTTTGGCCATTTATCCTTATTTTCGTGTTACTTTTGGTGTATATACGCAAAAGATTAAAGAAAAAATCCGTTTAAAAATGCTACGTCAGTTTAAAAGAAGATATATTATTCCTGTAGTTGCAGGAGGTTTTTTGTTTGTAGGTGCCAGTTTCAGAGATGACTTTTTTGAGATTGCCAAGCAGATTGAAATCTTCACAACGTTATTTAAAACCGTCAATCAGAATTATGTAGACGAGACCAATCCGGCCGATTTGATGGACAAAGCCATTAAAAACATGTTGTTGGATCTGGATCCGTATACGGTTTACTTTAACGAACAGGATGTTGCGAAATTCAAGATCAATTCGACCGGTGAATATACCGGAATCGGTGCGTATATTTCACGACGCGAAGGGCGTTTGATCATTCGTGAACCCTACAAAAACTTTCCGGCCGACAAAGCCGGTTTAAAAGCCGGGGATGAAATTGTTCAGATTGGCGATGTAAACCTGGTTGATTTTAAAGACGATGCCGCCCAACTTTTAAAAGGCTCTAAAAATTCAAAGATCGACATACAATACAAACGTCAGGGAAAACTAATGAAAACCCAAATTGTACTGGATGAAGTCGAAATTAAAGCGGTACCTTTTTATGCATTGTTAGCCGACAAAACAACCGGTTATATTGTATTGTCGCAGTTTAATGCCAAAGCATCGGCCGAAACCAAAGACGCGCTGGAAAAATTAAAAAGTCAGGGCGCGACCCGAATCATCTTGGATTTACGCGGAAATCCGGGTGGTTTATTGCATGAAGCCGTAAACATCTGTAATCTTTTTGTACCGCAAAATGAGGTAATCGTAACCACAAAATCAAAAATTGAGAAACACAATAACAGCTATAAAACACAAAAACAACCGGTTGACCTGACGATTCCACTGGCTGTTCTGGTTGATGGAAAAAGTGCGTCCGCGTCCGAAATTGTAGCCGGAGCGTTACAGGATCTGGACAGAGCTGTAATTGTAGGCGCCAGAAGTTTCGGAAAAGGATTGGTACAACGTCCGTTGGATTTAACCTACGGAACACAGGTCAAAGTAACTATTTCCCGCTACTATACGCCATCCGGAAGATGTATTCAGGCGTTGGATTATTCCAAAAAAGATAAAAACGGAAAAGCGATCCGTACCGATGCGAGTCAGTATAACGCTTTTAAAACCCGTAAAGGAAGAACCGTTTATGACGGTGGTGGTATCCAACCCGACATCGAGCTTGCAGAAGCAAAAACCAGTACGATCTCGGATGCTTTGCTAAAAAACGACGGGATTTTCAACTACGTAACGCAGTACTATTATAAAAATCCGAATTTAGGAACAACCATTCCGACTTTTTCGGACACCGATTTTACCGAATTCAAAGCCTTTTTGAAAAAGGAAAAATTCGAATTCGATACCGAAACCGAACTGGCTTTAAAAAACACCTTAGCCACAGCCAAAAAGGAAAAAATCGAAGAAAGTATTACTGCCGAATACCAACAACTATTAGCAGCCGTACAACGAAGTGAGGAAAAAGAACTGGATAAAAACAAGTCGGAAATCAAAAAACTTATCGTCGACGAAATCATAAAACGCTATCAGTATAAGGAAGGATTGTATCAATATTACACAAAAAGTAACATAGAAATAACAAAAGCGCAAGCATTGCTCAATAATCAGTCGGAATACAATAAAATCCTTAAAAATTAATTTTCGCAATAATTGTGTAGGACTTTCGTTTTTTATGATAATTTTGTGATTTTAAATATTTCACATCGTGAGTTCTACACACAGCAGTAACCACCTTAACAAAGTGACCCTAGGTGGTTTAATTGTCACATTAGGAATTATTTATGGAGATATCGGAACCTCTCCATTATACGTAATGAAAGCCATAGTTGGAAAACAGGCTATCGATCCGGATGTGGTACTTGGTGCGATTTCCTGTATTTTCTGGACTTTGACCATTCAGACAACTTTTAAGTATGTAATTCTCACACTACGTGCCGACAATAAAGGGGAAGGAGGAATATTTTCGCTCTACACCCTTGTTAAAAAACTCAAAAAGCGCTGGCTGATCGTTCCCGCTATTCTCGGAGGAAGCGCCCTGCTCGCCGACGGTATTATTACACCACCCATTTCCGTATCATCGGCCATTGAAGGATTGCGAACCTATAATCCGGAACTAAACACCATACCGATTGTTATTGGAATTCTTTTTGCTTTATTCTTTATTCAGCGATTCGGAACCAAACTGGTTGGAAAATTCTTCGGTCCATTAATGCTACTTTGGTTTGGAATGTTGGGAACGCTAGGTGTTATCCACCTGATGGGAAATATTGCTGTATTAAAAGCACTAAACCCTTACTATGCTTTTCATTTACTTAAAATACACCACGAAGGATTTTATGTTTTGGGCTATGTATTCCTGTGTACCACGGGAGCCGAAGCGTTATATAGCGACCTGGGACATTGTGGTATCAAAAACATCCGAATCAGCTGGATTTTTGTAAAAAGTATGCTGGTTTTAAACTACTTCGGTCAGGGAGCTTATCTGATTTCCAATACCGGAAGCACTTTAGTGGAACTAAGCGGAAACGCCAACAATCCCGGAAATCCATTCTATCTGGTGATGCCGGACTGGTTTTTACCATTCGGAATTGCGATCGCAACGATGGCAGCCGTTATTGCTTCGCAGGCATTGATTAGCGGATCGTTTACACTAATCAGTGAAGCGATGCGATTAAACTTATGGCCAAAAGTACGCATCAAATACCCAACCGAATTAAAAGGGCAATTATACATCCCATCAATCAACTGGCTGTTATTTATCGGATGTGTATTTATTGTGGTACATTTCGAAGAATCCGGAAATATGGAAGCTGCCTACGGACTGGCGATTGTGATGTGTATGATTATGACCACCATTTTACTGGGCTTCTTTATGGTATTAAAACGCTATAACCCAATCTTTATCGTTTTGGTTATCGCTTTATACCTAACCATTGAAATCTCGTTCTTCCTTGCCAATATCGAAAAATTCCCGCATGGCGGTTACGTTTCGGTATTCATTGCCGGTTTACTGGCCTTTATCATGATTGTCTGGTTTACCGCTAAAAAGATCCGAAAAGACTATACTGAATTCGTTAAAATCGATAAGTTTAAAAATGTTATCTCTGAATTGAGTAACGACCTTTCGATACCAAAATATGCCACGCATTTGGTTTATATGACCAATGCGAGTCACGGAGACGAAGTGGAATCGAAAATTATATATTCCATTCTTCAAAAACGTCCGAAGCGCGCTGATATTTACTGGCTGATTCACGTAAACGTAGTCGACGAACCGTATGAAATGGAATACCGTGTTCGCGAGATCGTAAAAGACGATATCATCCGGGTGGATTTCTATTTGGGATTCCGTGTCGCACCGCGTATTAACCTGTTGTTTAAAAAAGTAGTTCAGGATATGGTGAAAAACGGCGAAGTAGACATTACCAGTCGTTACGAATCCCTGAACCGAAACAACGTATTGGGTGATTTCAAATTTGTACTGATCGAAAAATTCATGTCCTACGACAACGATTTCCCTTGGTACCAGCGTATCATTCTGGATATTTATTTCTTCCTGAAAAAAATCAGTTTATCCGAAGAACAGGCCTTTGGTCTGGATAGTAGTTCGGTAAAAATTGAACAATATCCAATTGTAATCCATCCGCCGGAAGACATTAGTCTGACCCGAATTAAAGACCGAAAATAACATCTGAGATATGAAACGTATTGCGCTTGTTTTTCTTTTTTTGTTGACGTATCAGTTTTTGTCCGCACAGGAAGAAGTCGTACATTCTGTTTATTTTGAATTCGACAAATTTAACCTGGAAGAAAAACAGGCCAACGACGTAGTAGCTTTCGTAAAAGCCATTGATACAACCCGTATCGAAAGCGTTCAGATTTACGGATATTGCGACGATCGCGGGAAAGATGCCTATAACTACAAACTGTCGAACAATCGCGCCAATACGATCAAAAATAAGCTGATTGAAAAGGGTGTAAAAAACAAGATCATTGTAACCATCGAAGGAAAAGGCCGCGTTTTAATTGACGACGATATCGTGGACAACCTTCCGGAAGTACGCCAGAAAAACCGACGTGTCGATGTGGTAATGAACTTTAAACCAGTTCCGCCCAAACCGATTCCGGGAATGCATTCGACCATTAAAGGCAATCTGATTGTTGGCGACCGGATCTATCTTGAAAAAATACTTTTTGATAAGGGAAGCAGCCGTTTAACGCTAAAATCGAAAAACGAACTGGAGCGGGTGGCCAAGTTATTACACAAATACAAAAATCTGGAATTCGAAATTCAGGGGCATATTTGCTGTACGCCCACGTTTCAGAAAGAAGCGATCGACAAAGACACCAAAAAGAGAATGCTTTCACACAACCGTGCTCAGGCTGTTTATAAATTTCTGATTCAGAAAAGAATCGACAAAAACCGAATGACATTTAAAGGCTACGGAAACACCCAACCTTTGGGCAATGGCCCGGATCAGGATCGACGCGTGGAATTGGTGATTACGAAAGTGTAAAACTAGTGTTTAGTATCTTTAAAATGACCTCTAAGAACAATAAATGAAAGCCCTAAAACGTTTAAAGTTGTTGTTCCCAATAATGTTATCAATACCATATCAGACAAACAAAAAAGCAGTCTTTCATTAAGAATCAATATACATAAAACGGTTAAAAGCCAAAAACTCAAAATTATTGCAGTCCAGATTGCCAGCCATTTCCTGTCTTTTGTATCCGAACGATACCGTTCAGATTCCAACTTCTTAAGTTTAATCTGTTCCTTTAAGTCATCTGAATCAATATCAATATCTCGATTTTCTCTTCCAGATTTATGCCTATTTAAAAGAATATCTTCTAACTTAATAATTTAGATTTCTAAATTTGAAAAATATTCTTTAATAAATTCATTTGGTATATGGTCACCCCATTTAAAACCTGATGTTTTGGTTGTATTATCCCAAGGGCTACCCTCCATATGAGACCAATCAGATAATTCTGCAGCTGAAAATTTCGAATAAATACCAATAACGGAATTAATTTTTTCTACCAGTTCCTCTTCAGAAACAATTTCTTTAAGCTCTGGGCTATCTCTTTTATATACAACTCCATAGTCAACTTTTTTTCTAGTTCTAGGAAACACAGGTCCATAAGGCCATGCTTTAGGTGTTTCCTGAAAAATCTGAACACCATGCTTAGCCATAAAATAGGAATAAACGATATAAAGCATTTTCTGTACTTTAGTCACATTTAAAACAATGTCCTTTTCATAAGCCAAAGCCAATAAAAGTTTGGCTCCTAAAACACTATCATATTGTTTTGATACTGACATAATTAATAGTTTTATAAAGTAAAATTAAATAAAATAATCAAATAAAATTTATCTGTTGAACTAGATAAATAGTCCTAAAAAAAGTAAAATTCACTCTTTATTTCCCCTAGAATTATTTGATACGCATTTCGATATGCGGAATATTATCTTCCAGGTATTCGTCCGAAACCTGAACAAACCCGTGTGATTCGTAAAAACGTTTCAGGTACAATTGTGCCGAGATGGTAATAGTGTCCGTACCAAAGTGCGCCTGGATTCCGTTTTTGGCTTCGCGGATCAGGTCATGACCCCATTTGCGGTCGCGGTAGGATTGTTTCACCACTACCCTTCCGATGGATGCGGCATTTGGAAAATAATCGTCCGGCTGAAACAAACGGCAATACGCCACCAATTCGCCATTAAAAGTTCCCATCAGGTGTAATGCTTTCTGATCTTTTCCGTCAATATCCTGATAAACGCAATCCTGTTCCACTACAAAGATTTCTGAGCGCAATTGTAGGCTTGTATATAGATCGTCGAGCGAAAGTTCGTTAAATCGCTTTATTTCAAATTTTAGAGTCATGTCTGTAGGGTTGTTATAAATTATTGCAGTATATGAACGGATTTCATAATGGCCTCCAGTTCGAAAATCATATCCCGTTTCGCATTGGACGGATCGTAAACAAAACCTTCCAGAATCAGATAGCGTTTGTTTTTTTCGTCGCGGATGGCATAATTCAGGAATGGCCCACTCATAAAGTTATTCTGAAGTTCCCAGGTTCCTTTGGTTTCATAGGCCGTTTTACCGTCGAGATGGGTATTCATAAAATACGGTGAATAGCCTTCTTCGGTGACCATCGAGGAGTGTTCCATCGTTCCGCGGATATACAAAGCACCAACAGAATCGCGGACTTTTACAATATTACCGACGATATCATTATTTTTTTCGATTTGCGAAATGGGAACCTGATAGACCAAAAGACTGGAGCTACCGGAAGGAATATCTTTTTTCATCCAATAAAAATATTCCTTTTCATCGGCATAACGATAGGTATCCGGAATCTCAATATTGATTATAAAAACGCCCCGAAGTTTATCGTCGCTCAATCGGGCATTCTCCATTTTATGCTGGATATAGTGTATTTCGGAATATTTGATAATCGAAATAAGAGTTTCCGAATGCGTTTCGATCAGGTCGAGAATTTCGTGAATGGAATATCCGGTGATATAGAAAACATTTTGCGGTTTGGCATATTTGTTTTCCACGTGTTTAAATTCTTTGTTCAGTCCTTTGGACACGACCAGAATATTCCGGCTTTGTGTTACGACGCCTTCAAAAATTTTAGGAGAATACTGGTTGATGGTAAAAATCGGTTCTTCCTGTGGTAGTCCGTCAACCGGATAAGCCAGTTTTTTACGAAGACTGTCACCTACTTCCCCGTTCCACATCACATCATCGATCACAATCGCAATCTCATTGATATTGCCTCTTGATTCAGGCAAAAATGCTTCCTCTTGTTTCTGTCTGTCTTTACAGGAAACAAGAGAAAGCATTGGTATAAGTATTGCAAATAAAATTGCTTTTTTCACGGATTCTTTAGGGAAATCTACCCGTTGATTTTAAGTTTCATTCCGGGTTTGATATTTTCGTTATCGATGTTATTCCATTTTTTTATTTCGGCTACCGTAATACCCGGGTGCTTTTTAGCGATGCTAAACAGTGAATCCCCTTTCTGAACGACATACATTCTTTCTTTGTTGTAGTTGCGTTCTTTACTGGAATCACGGTTTATAATTTCTTTTTTCACTTCTTTTTCAACCACCGCTACCGCTGCAGTTTCTTCAGCCGGTGCCTGAACCGTTAATTTCTGACCGATTTTGATTTCGCTGTTTTCGATGTTATTCCATTCTTTCAACTGATCGATCGTCACTTTATTCTTTTCGGCAATAGCGGTAAGGTTATCCCCTTTCTGAACAACATACAAATCGTTTTCGGTGGCTTTTGGTTCTATAATTTTAGGTTCGGCCATTTTTGGTTCCGCCGTTTTCTTTTTGGCTGCCGATCGATCGGCTACCATAACATTGGTTTCGAATTCAATTTTTAATTTTTGTCCGGCATTAACCGTATTCTTTTTCAGCTTGTTCCATTTCTTCAATTCGGCAACGGTCACATTGTTTTTTGAAGAAATCTCCGATAGGTTATCCCCGCGCTTAACGGTATAATATTTAATACGCGTTTTTTTAACCGATTTCATAGGGAAATCTTCCACATTGGCAACCGCAAGCGAATCGCGTTTTGTGGTACGTTGTGCAATGGCATCTTTGCGAAGATTGGTAGAAGTAAACGGTTTTTCGCGTTTGTCTTCTTCATACTGCACATAGGCATAAATCTTATCTTCATTCGAAACAAACATACCCGCTTTTTGTTTTGGCAAACGGATATAATGCGGTTTGTCGGTTACATACGGAACCACATCCAGTTTATAGATTGGGTTTAACAAACGCAATTGTTCTACCGGTATATCTAATAAATCAGAAAGTTGTTTGAACGACATTTTTTGTTTTACCATTAGCGTATCGGTTTCAAAATACGTCAACGGAGCACGTTTCGGAACGATTCCGTGTTCTTTGCGGTATTCGTAGATATACATGGTTGCCAGGAAAGCCGGTAAGTACCCTTGTGTTTCCTTGTGCATAAACTTACGGATATTCCAATAATTCGTTAATCCTCCGGAACGACGGATTGCTTTGGCTACGTTACCCGGTCCGGTGTTATAGGATGCCAGAACCAGATCCCAGTCACCAAAAATACCGTACATGGTTGACAAATACTGACAAGCCGCTTCGGTTGCCTTCATCGGATCGCTACGTTCGTCTACATAGGAATTTACTTCCAGATTGTATTGCTTTCCGGTGGCATACATAAACTGCCATAATCCGGTAGCACCCACTCTTGATTTTGCTTTTGGATTTAAAGCCGATTCCACAACCGCTAAATATTTAACTTCCAATGGAATATTATATTTCGCAAGCTTTTCTTCAAACATCGGGAAATAATATTCCGAAATAGCCATCATTCTTTCGAAAGCTTTTGGTCTGTTTTTCAGGAATGATTTAATAATATTTTCAAGTCCCTGATTGTATTCGATGTTGAAAGGTGATTTTTCGTCCAGTCTTTTTAAGCGATCTTTCAGTAAATCCGTAGGCAGGTCGTAAGCCACTTCCTGATCGATATTCACTTTGGCAAGATCGGATTCCATATCGGTAAACAAATCCTGATTGCTTAATTCCTTCATCCACATTTCGTCGATGCAGGCACTGGTTTCATATTTTACGAACGTCGATTTTAGAGAGTCCAGATAGGACAATTTGATTTCCGGTTTAGCCGGGACTTCATTTTCGGCCGTCTCCTGAGCCATAGCGCCCAGACTGATCAGACCTAAAAACAAAGACAATACTTTTTTATTATCCATACATTCTATCTTATAACATGTTAAAGTTCAATTTCTTATGTAAGCCATGCAAACATAATAGCTAATAACTTATATTTTGTTTAAATATTGTTAAAAATGGCAATTTATTCCAAAATGGCCGCGATTCCAGGCAATGTTTTCCCTTCCAACATTTCCAACATCGCTCCTCCACCGGTGGAAACATAGCTCATTTTCGGTTCCAATCCAAATTGTTTTACTGCAGCTACTGAATCGCCACCACCAACAAGTGAAAACGCTCCGTTTTTAGTGGCTTCGGCAATAAAGTTTCCAAGAGTAATGGTTCCTTCGGCGAATTTTTCCAATTCAAAAACACCCAATGGCCCGTTCCATAAAATCGTTTTTGAGTTTTTAATTACCTCTTTTAACGCTTCCAGTGATTTCGGTCCAACGTCCAATCCCTGCCATCCATCCGGAATCTGATTAACATCAACAATCTGGGTATTGGCTTCGTTCGAAAAAGCATCGGCCGCCACGACATCCACCGGAAGGTGGATTTGTACGTTTTTGGCTTTTGCTTGTGCTATAATGTCTAACGCTAATTCCAGTTTATCGTCTTCACAAATCGAATTTCCGATATGCCCTCCCAAAGCTTTGATAAAGGTAAAGGTCATTCCGCCACCAATAATCATATGGTCAATTTTATCCAGGATATTCTCAATCACGGTAATTTTAGACGATACTTTGGATCCACCCAAAACAGCCGTTACCGGTTTTTCAGCATGGTGTAATACTTTGTTTAAACTTTCGATTTCTTTTGCCAACAGGAATCCGAAGCATTTATTTTCCGGGAAAAACTGGGCAATGATTGTTGTAGAAGCATGCGCTCTGTGTGCTGTTCCGAAAGCATCATTTACATAGATATCTCCTAGTTTGGCTAGTTTTTTAGCAAATTCCACATCGCCTTTTTCTTCTTCGGCATGGAAGCGCAGGTTTTCCAATAGCAATACTTCGCCCGGTTTTAAATTGACAGCAGCATTTTCGGCTACCGAACCGATACAATCGGATGCAAAAGTTACCGGAACACCCAGTACCTCGGCCGTTTTGGCAACGATATGTTTTAATGAATATTTTTCTTCCACGCCTTTCGGACGTCCTAAGTGCGACATCAGAATAACGCTTCCACCCTCTTTTAGAATTTTATCGATCGTTGGTTTGGCTGCTTCGATACGGGTTGCATCGGTAACTTCGAAGTTTTCGTTAAGCGGCACATTAAAGTCAACACGGATAATTGCTTTTTTATCTTTAAAATTAAAATCAGTAAGGGTTTTCATTATAGTTTCTTTGTTGATTGTTTGTTTAATAATCTACAAATATAGTATTTTTATTTTTTATGCCATTTTTTCTGTTTTACACGATTTTTTTAAGCGGGTAAATGCGTAATATTTATTTATCGGAGTCGAAATGCAATTTTTACTGCGGAAATGATTTTTTAAAGGAACCTCAGCGAAACCGGGCTAAACGCTTTCTTTTTCCAGATAGCAAATCGCCAAATTGGGATGCATCGGAAACGAAAGGATTTCCCAATGCGTGGTAGCATCGGTATCTTTGGAAAGCAAATAATGATTGTCGATCATATCGACCAGCACCAAAAGCGGTGTATAAAACGTAATCCCGATTTTATGCCGCGCCCGGTCGGTAATATCGGTATTGACAATGTCGAGTTTATAATTAACAAACGGCAAATAGGAATTTCCCAGCGCATCGGGCAACTCATAAATATTTCCTTTTAGCTGACTAATATAGGGTTCGGCGGCCATTCCGGTTAAAAAATGCAACTTTTCAGCTTTGTCATCTTCATGCAGCAACTCGCGGAAAGTAGACTTCGGATTATCGGGCTTATTGTACAACTGTTGTTGCATCAAGTATTCCCGGTAGGTGTCTTCAAAAACATATTTTTGCCAGGTCAAAGTAGCAGCACTATCGATCACCAATCGAAAGGCCATTCGGATTTTAGAAAACTTCATCGTAAAATGTGTTAAAGCAAAAAAGAAGATACCGTTTCGAGTATCTTCTTCTGTTCGCCTGAGTTATTATTGGACTATCATTTTTTTACTTTCTGTGAAAACACCGTTTTCATTTTCTATTATAACTCTGTAAATATAATAACCACTGCTCAGGCTTTTTCTGCTGATCAACAAATAATTGGTTCCTGCCGGATAATCATCGTTTATGGGTGTATCGATGAGTCGTCCGGTAAGATCGTATAGTTCCATTTTGACTTTTGAATAGGTATTCAACACCAATGGAATTTTAGTACTTTCCGTAAATGGGTTCGGAAAATTCTGACTTAATTGAAATTCTGAAATGGAAACGTCCTCAATTCCGAGTGTCGGCCCGGCCACAAAAATTGTATGGGATAAAGTGAATCCTTCGGCAATACTTCCAGTTACCGCGCCCAGTTCGTTGGTAACGCCATCCGAAAAAACATTATCGGTAGCATTATACGTATAGCCCGACATCCCTTTGGTATAGCCATAACTCGTTGCCGAATTCACCTGAACTACTGCGCTGTTAGCTCCTTCCGGGAAAGCAATTTGGGTGATCAGAAGCGAGGTACCCGACGCATTGTAAATATGCACGTGAATATGCGTCGCCCTTCCGGTATACCATCCCGGAAAAATGGAGGTATAACTAACAAGTCCATTCGCATCAGTAGTTTGTCTTCCTCTTAAAAAGTGGTTGGTTGTATAATTGGTTGGTTGCATGCCTGTTCCTCCATATTCGGAATAATTACCGTCTTTATCGCAATGCCAGATATCGACAATTGCACCGGCAAAAGCATTACAATTTCCATTGACATTTTTTACGGTAATGTTAATCGTAAACGGAACCCCGGTACGGTCGCCTATAATATTGGTTCGTACCCAGGAAGCCGGTGAGATGGTCGGAAAAGGACCAGCGGTTTCACTGTTGGTTACGCTACACGCCAATGTGGCTGTTTCTTCCGGCATTTCTTTTTCGGTACCCATGGCGCGCAAAAGTGAAGGCGCAGCAGCCACTATTCCAAGGAAACCCAGACTGTTTTTTAAAAATACTTTTCTTTCCATACTCTTTTAGCTTTTTCGTTACTCAAAATTAAATTTGTTAACAGGGAAAGCCAAAAAAATGAGGTAAACTGTTTTTATTTTGAGGTAAATCCCAATTTAAGCCTTCAATTCCAAAAGCAACAGCAGCGCATTTTCGGTAAGGGATTCGAATTCAATACTTTCGGAATTGTCAATTGCCAATCCGTCGCGATTTTCGATCAAACGGTTTTGAAATTCAAAGGCACCGTTTAGTGCAAAGGCAAAAATGCCGTGGTTTGTATCTTCCGGTTTATAAATGCCTTCATGCCGCGAACGGTACATGCCAATACTAAATGAAAAATCCGGATTATCGATAATCGAAATCAGTTGACCACTAGTATTCAAATCAAAAGAAAGCAGCTGTTCCTCTGAAAAATTTTTATGACATTTCAGTCGGATTTGCAAATAATTAACCTGTTCATTTTCATACGGATTTTGAATTTCAAAATCGGTTTTCTTCGGAAGGGTAAAAAAATACGCCTGTCCAGTCATGATAAAATGCGTTTCAGCTCCAACCCTACAATCGATTGCACCGATTAACGGGAGTAACAATATCCCGCAATTGTCTTCGACAGTATTGCGCATCGTAATTTTCGGAGCCAAAACTTCTTCATTCCAAACCTGTAATTTTTGATACGGCATCCGACTTTCGTCCTGATAGGTTTTAAAATTAAACGTTGCCAGACAGCGATGTACATCACTTTCAAAATGCCCTCTTAAATGCGCCTTATAAATTTGAGCTGGTTGTTGTAAAAACGTTGCCATATTAGCTATTTTCCAGTAGTGTTAAAAACGCAGCTTCATAGGTCGCGCTTATTGGTATTTCCTCATTTCCGATATAGATTATTTTACTTTTTACCCGATCGATTTTAGACAACGACACGATAAACGAACGGTGTACGCGGAAAAAAGCATCCGTTGGTAATTTTTCCAGCATGCTTTTCATCGTCATCCGGGCAACCACGGTTTTCTGATTTCGGATATGAATTTTTAGATAATCGTCCAGTCCTTCGATAAACAAGATTTCGGTAACCGGGATTTTAATCAGACTATAATCGGCTCGGATAAACAGAAACTGCGAATCGGCCGCGGTATTTTTCTGCTCTTTTTCCAATTGAATTTTGGCTTTTTCGATGGCCTGTTCAAAGCGCGAAAACGAAAACGGTTTTAGCAGATAATCCGTAGCATTGAGCGTAAAACCTTCCACGGCAAATTCCGAATAGGCCGTGGTAAAAATCACACTGATTTTGTGCGGTACTTTTTTAAAAAAATCAATCCCCGAAATCGACGGCATATTGATGTCGAGAAACAGCAAATCTGTCGGATATTTTTTCAGGTATTTTAAGGCTTCGTCCGATCGGGTGAACGTTTTTTTTAATTCGATCCCCTCAATCTGGTCGCAAAAACTTTGCAACACTTCCAAAGCTGGCGGTTCATCGTCGAGTGCTATAGCGTAAATCATAATTCGAGCGTTAGTACAGTAGTATAACTTTCTTTTGTTTCGGTAATTTCCAGATTGTATTTATCGGGATAAAGGCGTTCCAGACGTTCCATTGTATTTTGCAACCCCATTCCTTTTTCCGTTTGCACCGAGCTGACTTTTTTATTAAAAACCAACAATTGCAATGCTGTATCGTTAATTAGAATCTGAATCCGGATTTCGGAATTCTCATTTGGATTTACCCCGTGTTTAAACGCATTTTCAATAAATGAAATCAGAATCAGCGGTGTAATTTTCTTTTCGAAATGCCCTTCGGTCACCTCATATTCTATGACAACCGTATTTCCGAGGCGCGACCGTTGCAATTCGATATAATTGTGGATATAATTCAATTCTTTATCCAATGCAATCGTATCGTCATGCGCATCGCGAATGATATACCGCATCAGTTCCGAAAGCTGTACAATCGCATCGGCCGTACGATTGTCTTTCCGAATCGCCAGTGCATAAATACTGTTGAGCGTATTAAACAAAAAGTGCGGATTGATCTGCGCTTTTAGCAATGAAATTTCGGCTTGCATTTTATCGCGTTCCACATGTTGCAACCTTCTATTTATAGCTAAGAAAAGACTTGTTAAAGTTCCTGTTAGGTAGACCAAAATCGTATTAAAATGTTCGTTGGGTTTATTCATTGGCCCCGGTCCGAAATCAGGTTTTGATCCCGGAGGATGCATTGGTTTTGGGCGCGCCATTTTTTCAATATTAAACAGATCGATATCCGGTTTATCAAAAAAATGAGACGTCAAAAGCAGTACGATCAGGAAAACAAAAAGCAGCGAAAAATAAAGCGTCTTTTTATTTGAAAAATAAAGCTTTGGAATAAAATAGTAATAGTTCACATAGAAAAAAACGAGCAGTCCCACATAAACGGAAAAGTACGTCCGGTCGTGACCGTTGTGTAGAATATCCGGAATGCGAATAATACTAGATTGCGAAGACAACAGATACGGCAATACCAGAAATGACAGGCAAAGGCAAAAGTGGTAAGCGTAAAACGAAATCTTCTTTTTCATTTTTCTAACAGTTAACCTATCAAAAATACAGTTATTTGATTGAAGCGATAAATAATTGCGGTAAATAATGCAATTTTTGCGGTGAGCGCGAAAGCAGTTTTTACTGTTGGTGTTTTATTCTATATTTGCTCTATGCTATTTTCAGAAATTTTAGGACAAACCCATATTAAAAGCCATCTGACGAAAAGCGCCGATTCCGGACGCATTCCACATGCACAGCTTTTTGTTGGTCCGGAAGGATCGGGTACACTGGCGATGGCCATTTCGTATGCCCAATATATTTTATGTTCCAATACTAACGGAGAAAACACTTCTGGGAACGAAGCCTGTAACTTGAAATTCGAACATTTTTCGCATCCCGATTTGCATTTTGTATTTCCGGTTTCGACCAATGACGAAGTAAAAAGTCATCCGGTGAGTGCAAACTTTTTAAAATACTGGCGGGAGTTTGTAACCGAAACCCCGTATGGTAGCCTTTTCGACTGGTATAAAACGATTGGCATTCAGAACAAACAGGGACAAATTGGTGTGGACGAAGCACAGGAAATTGTAAAATCCTTATCGCTCAAAGCCTACGAAGGTGGTTATAAAGTAATGATTATCTGGATGGCCGATAAGATGAATATCGCCACCTCGAACAAACTTTTAAAACTACTGGAAGAACCCCCTCAAAAAACGGTTTTTCTGTTGATCACCGAAAATGAAAACGATATCCTTCAAACGATACTGTCCCGTTGTCAGGTGTTACATTTTGGCGGACTTCCGGAAAGTATTATTGCCGAGGCATTGGTTTCACGTGAAAAAACAGAAGAAAAAGCCGCTTTTAAAATAGCCCATCAGGCGCAGGGAAATTATAACAAAGCCTTACAATTGCTACACAAAACCGAGGACGATTATCCGTTTGAAGCCTGGTTTGTACAATGGGTACGTGCAGCGTTTCGCGCCAAAGGAAATGCAGCGGCCATTCAGGATCTGATATCCTGGAGCGAATCCATAGCCGGAATTGGTCGGGAAGCGCAGAAACAGTTTTTGCATTTTTGTATCGAAATGTTCCGTCAGGCCTTATTGCTCAACTACCAATCTCCATCCCTGGTTTATATAGAACCTACGGTTGAAAAATTTAAACTGGAGAATTTTGCTCCTTTCGTAAACGGTAATAACATCAACGATATTTTTAAAGAATTATCGGATGCCATTTACCATATTGAGCGTAACGGAAATGCTAAAATTATCCTGACCGATTTATCGATAAAACTAACACGTTTAATTCATAAAAAATAAACACCATGACGAATACGGAAATTTTCGGAATTTTAATTCTGGCTTTTTTGGCCATCACTTTTTTACAATCCGGTTATGATAAAATTATGGACTGGAAAGGAAATGTAGAATGGCTTAAAGGTCATTTTGCCAAAACATTTATCAAAAATCAGGTACCACAATCGCTATTTTTAATTTTAGTATTGGAAGTAATTGCCGGTACTTTATGTGTTATTGGAATCGCACAATTGGTAATGAACGGTGTGACAACATTTGGACATTATGGTGCTACTTTTTCCTGCGTTACCTTATTGTTTTTATTATTTGGACAACGTATCGCAAAAGATTACGATGGAGCACGAACCATCGTAATTTATTTTATTCCAGCTATTTTAGCGGTTTACTGGTTATAAGAAATATCTTTCTTTTTAATATCACACCTGATAGGTTTTGGAAACCTGTCAGGTGTTTTTTTATGGATTTGAAAACCTATCAGGTGTTTTTTTGTAAAACGGCTTTATACAAGCGGAGTTCTTCCCAGCTAAATTCGTCGCCGTATTTTTCTTTTATCTCGCCTAAACCTTCCCCACTGTATTCTTTAAAAGCCGATGCCAGATTTTTAAGTTTATCTGGTGGCAAAATATCCGAAATCAGAATTGCTTCCATCTGAATCAATTTTGAAAAATGGGTATATACCGTCCCCACCGTAAGTTTTCGGATTCCGGCAATTTCCGGGATCGACAAGTTTTGCGTCCACAATTCCAGCGTTTCCTCGTAAGTTGACTTTTTCGGTTCTTTTGTTTTCTTCTTTTTGGACGTATAGCGTTCGATATCGTCTTCATCCTCGATAAGCGTAACCGCTGTTTTTCGCAACGCTTCCCGGATAATTTCTATTTTATCCTGTTTGTATTTTTGTACGTACGGCGATACCAATACTTCTTTTGAAATCTCTTTGTTTTCCAGAACGGCGCGTAGCAGCAATTTGACTTTTAGCAATCGCAAAACTGCGTTGGTTTGCAGTTCTTCCAGTTCCGACAATTCTTCAAAAAAGGTTTTTACTTTTTTCAGACGTTTTATTTCCTCTATTTTCCAGTACAACTCAAAAGTCAGCTCGTCCATTTTCGGGAAAAAATAATCGAATGCTTTGTTGATTCGTTCTTCGATAAAAGCGAGATCGACCGGTTCCTGCTGAAACAATTTTGTTAACTGCGCGATGAATTTTTGCGATGGTTCGCGCAATTCATGTACGGCCAACGACTGCTGTTGCGCCCACGTTTTCGATTGTCCTTTGACTGATTTTCCGGTTTCCGACAGATAGGTTTGCTGATGTTTGCTCCATTGCGCAGCCAATTCCTGCCAGTTAAAACTGTCTTTCAGATAATTAAGCAAAAAAATACGTGTTTCGGATACCAATTCCCCTTCCAGTTTTTCGACCGAAACCCGACTTTGTGCGTAATCCATCACATCGGCGTCGTTGGAAATACCATTCATTTGTATCGCAGAAAGCAAAATAAGCCCTTTTAACGAACGCAAACGTGAAAGAGCAACATAAGCCTGTCCGGGCAGAAAAACCTGCGATACATCGAGCGCTGCTTTGTCGAATGTCAAACCCTGGCTTTTGTGTACGGTAATTGCCCAGGCGAGTTTGATTGGATAGTGCGTAAAAGTGCCTAAAATCTCCTCTTCAATTTCCTTTGTCATCTCGTCCACATAATAGCGGATGTTCTTCCATTCGTAGCGTTCGACTTCAATGGTTTTGTTTTCTTCTGGAAAATGCACGAAAATTTCGCGGGACGAAATTGATTTTACAACACCCATTTTTCCATTAAAATATTGTTTTTCAAACGAAAGATCGTTTTTCACAAACATAACCTGTGCACCAACTTTTAATTTAAGCTGTTCTTCCACCGGATAGATCTTATCCGGAAAATCACCTACAATTTCGGGTTGAAAGGTATAGGCTTCTCCATCGAGTTCCGCCAAGGCATTACTGTTTATAGCATCGGCTTTGGCATTATGCGTGGTAAGTGTAATAAAACCGGGATTCTTTTTAAAATCGAAATCCGGTTGCACATATTGGTTTAAAATAGCCAGGTCATTTGTAGTGACGGTATTATTTCGCAGGTTGTTTAAAACGGAAATAAATTCGGAATCCGTTTGCCTGAAAATTTTATCCAGTTCGATATACAAAGGTGGGTTTTGCTGGATCACATGCGAATGAAAAAAGAATTTACCACGATAGTAACGCTGTAAAACCGACCATTCCTCATTTTTGATAACGGGTGGTAATTGTAGTAAATCTCCTATAAATAATATTTGAACGCCACCGAATGGTCTTTCATTTCTTCGGACTTTACGAAGCATAAAATCCATAGCATCCATAATGTCTACACGAAGCATACTCACTTCATCGATAACCAGCAATTCCATATTCTGAATTACGGCACGTTTGGCACCATTCATTTTAAAATGCCGGCTTAAGGTATTTCGGTTTTCGAACCGTGAATTTTCAGAAATATACGGATCTGTATTGGCATCCGGAAGAAACGCAGCAAATGGTAACTGAAACATCGAATGTATGGTAACACCACCCGCGTTCAAAGCAGCAATACCGGTAGGTGCTACAACAACAGTATTCTTATGTGTAGTAGTAATGATTTCGCGAAGCAATGTTGTTTTACCGGTTCCGGCTTTACCGGTAAGGAAAACCGACTTTTGCGTTTGGTTAATAAAACGCAATACATAGGCAGCAGCATTCGAAATAGTTTCCATTTGGCGTATATTTTAAAACTAAAAATACAATTATTTATCTGATTTTCAATAAAAAAGCCTTCACAAGGAAGGCTTTTCATTATTTCTTTTCTTCAGTTTTATCTTCTTTTTTATCAGAAGATTTGTACTTATCGTTTAATTCTTTGCTGATTTTTTCGGTAATATCCAAACCTTCTTTGCCGTATAAGATTGTAGCGGCATCACCCGTTCCGTAGATATACTCATAATTATTTTTCTTACCGTAATCTTTGATATAATCTTTAATTCTTTTTACCAAAGAATCCATTTCTTTACCACTTTCCTGTTGCAATGTTTGTAACATCGCTTGCTGTTTCATATTAATTTGTTGCTCTCTTTTTTGCAACTCCGCTCCTTTTTGTTGTGCCCAGGCCATACCTTTAACCTGTGCATCTCTTTGGAAATTGGCAGCATCAGACTGGAATTGTTTGGCTTCACCCTCTAATTCTCTTCCCATTTCCTGCGACTTGGTTTTGTATTTTGACTCAATATCTTTAGCTTCCTGATTTTCTTCTATCAATTTAGAAGTATCTACATAAGCCGTTTTATTTCCAGAAGCAGTAGCTGCTCCTTCTTTGTTGCAAGAAAACATTGCCAACGCAAGTCCGATAATTAAAAAGGATTTTTTCATTTTATCAATTATGATTTTTAAAATTTTTGTAAAAATAAGAATTCGTATTAAAGTTCCAAAAAGTTGTACGACTGAAAGTTTAAAATATGATTTTTATCTTTTTTTTGATCAATAAAATTTTCTTATGTGTTATTTAAAAGATAATAAGAAAATCTTATAAAAAACGGCTTTAAATAAGCCGTTTTAAGCAACTTTTAAAAAATCCACGACTGATAGCACATTTTAACCTTTGATCGTGGATTATTTAATTTTATTTTAATTTTTTCTATTTTTAAGGATGTAAATATGCGAAGAATACTCAAAATTTTGCTTTGCCGCTAAATTTGATCGCAAACCAATCCAAAAACCTTTTAAAAAATTCATTTTTCCGTTTTTATATTTTTCAGATAAAAGGGAAACATAAAAACTATCAAAAAGCATCGGTTTTATTTTAACCAGTTGGATATTTTGATGCCCAAAAAGTTTTTCGATCGAAGTTTTCGAAAAATGCCAAAGGTGTCTTGGCACATCATAAGCCGCCCAAAATTCGCCGTAATAATTTGCATCGTACGATTTATAGTTGGGTACGGCAATAATAATAGTTCCGGTTGGTTTTAATAAACGCTTTAAAGTAGCAATCTGATTTTCTAAATCCGGGACATGTTCCAATACATGCCACATCGTAATCACATCGAACGATTCCTTTTCCAATTGTTCTAAAGTAGCTGCAAATTGAATTCCTTTTCCAATAGCGATTCCTTTTGCTTTTTCACTAGGTTCAATTCCGATCGCACGCCATCCCTGGTTTTGTGCTTCCAAAAGAAAATCCCCTGTTCCGGCACCAATATCCAAAAGCGCTCCTTTTTCCGATTGAAAAGAGTTTATCAATTTTACTTTGTCACGAATTGCTTTTCGTTTGATGACATGATATACTTTTTCGAATAGAGAACGTTTTCCATCGGTATGTGAAATATAATCATCGCTTTCATAATAAGACGGTAATTTTTCCAGGCCAGGTTGTGGAGTCGTTTTTAATAATTGTAACTCTTCATCCAAAAGCAATTCGAAATTTTCTTTAGAAACGGAATGGTCTTTTACTTTTATAAAAACGGTATTACTTGAAAAATTCATTAATGCTAAAAAATTTATTTTTTAAAGATTCCTTTATTTATAAGGCTTCGCGGGATAGTTTCACGTGGAACATAAAATAAAAACAGCCAAAGATACTTTATCTATCATGGCTGTTTTTATTTTGTTTATTTTTTTATCGTCCCATATGAACTAACAAAACTGAAACATCACTTGGCGAAACGCCACTGATTCGGGAGGCCTGCGAAACCGAAATCGGTTTAATTTTTTTTAATTTCTCACGAGCTTCAAACGAAAGCGATTTTATTTTATCGTAATCGAAGTTTTCCGGAATACGTACATCTTCGAGTCGGTTTAATTTATCGGCATTATTTTTTTCTTTTTCAATATAACCGGAATATTTTACCTGGATTTCGGCTTGTTCGATTACTTCCAAATCCAATTCGTGTTCGGCTACATATTCTTTTACTTTTTCGAATTTTAAAATATCTTCCAAATCCAATTGTGGACGGGAAAATACTTTAAACATTTTATCCGGTTGTGAAATAGGCGCTGAACCTTTAGCTTCCAAAATTGGATTGGCTTCTGCAACTTTTACACTGGTTTCTTTAAAAAACGAAACAAAAGCGTCGGACTGACTTTGCTTCTGCTCCATTCGTTTTAATCGGGCATCAGTAGCCAAACCAACGGCATGTGACATAGGTGTTAAACGGAAATCAGCATTATCCTGACGCAATAACGTACGGTATTCGGCACGTGATGTAAACATACGATATGGTTCTTCCGTTCCTTTGGTAATTAAATCATCAATCAACACTCCGATATACGCCTCGTTACGTTTTAAAACAAACGGATCCTGGTCGTATGCTTTTAAGTGTGCATTCATTCCCGCAATCAAACCTTGGGAAGCAGCTTCTTCATATCCGGTTGTTCCATTAATTTGTCCGGCAAAAAATAAGCCCTCGATTAATTTTGTTTCCAACGTATGCTTTAATTGCGTTGGCGGGAAATAATCGTATTCGATTGCATAACCCGGACGGAAGAATTTTACATTTTCAAAACCAACCACCGAGCGCAATGCTTTAAACTGTACATCTTCCGGTAATGATGTTGAAAATCCGTTTACATATACTTCTACTGTATTCCATCCTTCCGGTTCTACAAAAAGCTGGTGGCGTTCTTTATCGGCAAATCGATTGATTTTATCTTCAATCGACGGGCAATAGCGCGGTCCTAAACTTTTAATTCGCCCATTAAACATAGGCGAACGATCGAAACCTTCACGAAGCAAATCATGAACCAGTTCCGAAGTGTAGGTCATATGACACGGTTTCTGAACCGTTAATGGTTTTGTTACGTCCAGATACGAAAATTTCGAAGGATTCTCATCCCCCGGTTGAATTTCCATTTTCGAATAATCCAGTGAACGACCATCGACACGTGGTGGTGTTCCTGTTTTCATTCGGCCCGAAGTAAATCCTAACTTTATTAAATCTTCAGTGATTCCATGCGCAGCACTTTCTCCGGCTCGTCCACCACCAAATTGTTTTTCTCCGATATGAATCAAACCATTTAAAAAAGTACCATTCGTTAGCACTACTGTTTTCGCTTTGATTTCAATTCCAAGCGAAGTCCGAACACCGACGATCTTTCCATTTTCGGTTAAAATTCCGGACACCATTTCCTGATAAAAATCCAGATTTGGTGTTTGTTCCAACATCAATCGCCACTCCTCTGCGAAACGCATACGGTCGGATTGCACCCGTGGCGACCACATTGCTGGTCCTTTTGATTTGTTCAGCATCTTGAACTGGATCGCTGTTTTATCCGATACAATTCCCGAATAACCTCCCAACGCATCAATCTCCCGAACGATTTGTCCTTTTGCAATTCCACCCATAGCCGGGTTACACGACATCTGTGCAATGTTTTGCAAACTCATTGTAATCAGCAGCGTTTTGGATCCCATATTCGCAGCCGAGGCTGCCGCCTCAGAACCAGCATGACCGGCACCCACTACGATTACATCATATTTATCTTGAAATAAACTCATTGTTCCACGTGAAACATTTTACTGTTTCAATTAATTTTAAAAAATATTTTCTACAAAGCTACGTAGAAGTAGAAAACCAAATAAAAACTTTATAAAAGAATTAAGATGTTTAATGTTCCACGTGGAACATAGCTACCTTTTCATCTTCTTTAGCACGCATCAAAAGTTCGTCCTTTTCGGATTTATCTTTGTATCCACAGTAATGTAATATACCGTGAATCATCACTCTTTTCATTTCTTCATCAAAAGAAACATTAAAATCAGCTGCATTATCCTGCACCCGTTCCACGGAAATAAAAATATCTCCGTGTAATTCGTTTCCTACAGTGTAATCAAAGCTGATAATATCTGTAAGCGTGTCGTGATCGAGGTATTCTACATTGATTTTATGCAAATACTCATCGTCACAAAATATATAATTGATTTCTCCTTCGTGCTTATTTTCCGATTCGATTACCGTAGTAATCCATTCTTCATAAGCCGTTTCATTTTCTAAGGCGAAATCGGTTTCGTAATTAAAACTAATCATCTTTCTTAAAATAGTTTTGAACCTTCTGGTTAAAATTTGGGCGCAAAGGTAAGCTTTGTCTATTTAAAATTTCAACACTATTTAAATATTCTTTTAAAGCAGCAGGTAATTGATTACCAGAACCATTAAATTCTTTTTTATTGGTTTGCGATTGCCTTTTGTTTTCTTCCCCTTGTTGCTGAATCGCGTTATCTAATTTTAATAGCTCATGCTTCAAGTTTAACATCCGTTGTAAGGTTTCATTTTTAAAGCCTTTATTTAATAATTGCTTTTCGATATCCTTCATTTGATTGAGCGCATTCTGGCCATTACCTCCCATTCCTTCTTTTTCCAAAGCCTTTTGTAATGCTTCCCGAAGTCGTTGTTGCTCTTTATAAATTTCAAGGATTTCTCCTGCATCACCTTCCCCATCATTTCCGTCTTTGCCATCGGAACCTTCCTTACCGTCTTTACCTCCTTTATTCGGTTTGCCATCGCCAGGTTTTTCCCCTTTTCCTTTTTTCATTCCCTCTTTCATCTTTTCACTTAGCCCTTCCTGCTTTTTGATGATGTCCGGTAACTGCATACCACTACCCTTACTACCCGGTTTTGGTTTCCCTTTACCTTGACCGGACGATTGCATTTGCATTTCCATCTGCATTTGATTCATCACATCACTTAAAAAATCAGCTAATTTATTCGAAGCCGTAATCGTATACTGCTGGTGCGAAACACCACGACCAATGTTATTATCGGTAAAATTGGTTAGTGATTTATCAATGTTGTAATGTACATTACCAACTTCATTCGTGATCATCTCAGTGATTTTAGGATTACGCAACGACATAGCAAAAAGGCTGTCATCAACATGTTTGAACTGTAGTTTTAAATCCTGTTGCTTTTTCAACATCTTATTAAAACCAAGACTACGATCGCCGGACGATTTAAAATTTTTCATCAGACTTTCCTGCGAAAACGAAAAAGCTAATAGATTATCCAGAATCTGACGTAACATTTTGGTATCTTCTTCCAACTGGTCCATTTCACCAGATTCCATAGACGACTGCATTTGCTGTGCCATCTTTTTCATTTTCTGAGAAGCCGATTTTTGCTTTGGTTTTGCTTTCGATTGGTTTTGCTTTTGCAATTCCTCCGAAGCATTTTTCATATCTTCTTTGATTCCTTTCTCCTCCTCTTTGTTCGAAGGGATATCCATCGGTGCTTTTAAATCCTGATTTTGTTTTTCGAGATCGCGAAGATCTTCCTGCAGCTTATTAAAATCTTCGTTGATCTTATCCTGCTCTTTTTTATTGTTATCCTTACTATCGGAAAGTTTATCCTGTTTTTCACTTAACTTATCCAGTTTGTCCGCTAACTGTTCCGCTTTTTTTTCCACATAGAAACGCTTGGTTAATTCCACCAATTGCTCCAGATTTTTGGATTGATCCTTTGTATTTTGTTTTAACTTATCAATCTTTTCAAAAAGCTCTTCCTCTTTTAATTTGTTCGTTAACTCATCCAGCTCTTTTAAAAGCTTTTCATTTTTTTCAATTTCTTTTTCATTTTTCTCCAATCGGCGCATCAATTCGTCTTTAAACTCATCCTTTTTTTCCGCATTAAATTGTTCCAGATTGTCCTGCATCTTTTTAGAAAATTCCTTCATCATCTGATCCTGTTGCTTCTGACGGTTGATAAAATCCTGAACTTTTTTTTGATCTTTAAAATCGAGATTGGTTTTCTCTTTTCCTAATTTCTGTAATTTATCCAGTTCTGATAATTGCTTATCCTGATTTTTAATGGACTTTTCAAGACTGTTGATATTACTATTCTGCTCCTGTAAAATCTGATCCTCTTTTTCCTCGGTCGTTAACTCACGGTGTGAAAAGACAGAAGACTTCGAACTTTTAAAATTGTGAATCGCATCGTTATCAAAAATCTCAAAATAATAATCGTATTCCACTCCCGGTTGAATCGTTAAACCATTTGGAAAGGTATATACAAACTGATCAAATGTTTCACGTTTTACCGGAATGGTTCCACGAGAAACCTGAGTGGGTTTTTCTTTCGGATAATACACCACGTGTAATTTTGTCAATCCATAATCATCGGAAACCTGACCAATAACCATATTCTTTTTTAATTTTAACGAATCCGGAGCCGATTGTACCGAAATAGTCGGAAACTGATCCTTAACCGTAGTAATCTGATACTGCAATTTTTCGTGATCGGTTACTTTTTCATTTGAAGTAACTATTTGATATTCTGTATTTTGAAGTATTCTTTTGGATAAACTAAATTGATTTTCATTGCGCGTAAACGCATCATTAACCGTAGCATCTTTCCAAACGACTTTACTCGTTGCCAATGCATTGACTTTCCAGGTAATAGTTGTTCCTTCCGGTACGATGGCATTGCCACTACCCTGAATCAATTCCGTTTTTTTTCCGAGATAAGATGGAAAATTCAAAACGATTTCAAAATTAGCAATCGTTGGAACAGCCACCACATTCAACTGGTAGGTATTCGAAACAACTTCGTTAGCAAACAATTTAAAATCGGTATTCTTAGCAATCTTGTCAAACTGATATTGAAAAACACCCGGTCGTACCGTTTCCAAATAATAATTTTCATTACCGATGGCAATCATAGCATTTTCGGGAATCACATTTCCATTAGTCTTTACCTGTAATAAAAAATCCTGACCTTGTTCGGCAGTTAAATTTTTATTGATAATCTGAAAACTAAAAGGAGCTGGTGGCGTATATTCTTTTTTGTAATGGACTACCCGATCCAAACTTTCCGTTATCAGATTTGAATTTCCGGAAACCATAAAAAATAATAAAACCAACAACGGGATTATAGCATATGGAAGATATTTGGTATTCTTTTTAAAGTTAATCGCATTCCCAAACGGAACCGGTTTTAATGATATCGCTTTTTGTTCGATCGAAGCCAATAATAATTCCGATTGATCACTTTGTCCATACAGCTGTAAAAAATTGGTAAGCTTATCATTTACTTCCGAAAAGTGATTTCCAATAATTAATGAGGCCTGTTTATAATCGATTCCCTTTTGTAATTTGAAAAGTTTAAACAATGGAAACAAAATAAACCGTAGCAAAAAGAAAAGTTCAACCAAAATGAATAGCCAGAACAAGACCGTTCTACCCTTTGGTGAAAGCCATAAAAAATGTTCCACGAGCAACGTGACGATAAAATACAGCAAACCAAAACCGGTAAAAAGAATAATTCCTTTTAGCAATTCGTTCGTATAAAACTTTTTTATAAAGTCTTCAAGCTTTTGAAATATTAGTTCTTTCGTTTCCAAATTATCAAAATTTGTTTATAACCGATAAAATTACAATTTTAATCGAAACAGGAATTAACTATTTTACAGAAGGAACAACGTTTGGAGAGGAAAGCATAAAGAAGGAAGAAACAAGAGAAAGGAATTAATTCAAAGAAGTTGTCAACAAACATTAAAATAATAAAAAAAGATCTTTTAAAAATTTTAAAAAATTTGTTTGTTATTATAGCTTGTTAATAGTGGCAATAACTTTTAAATTTTTCTTCTTATTTTGGAGTTATACAATTTTATCCGGTTTTATTAACAGTGTTGTTTATCGATAAAGCTTTAGAAATGAAGTCTTTTTAAAACGTTATTAACAATGGTGGATAAACCGTTTATACTTATTTTTATTAATAAGTTTACTTGTTAATTTCTGTTAATAACTGTTGACTATCTATTCATAATTTCAAAACAAATTTTAAAAAATAGATTTGGTAAATTCATCTGGGTTTTGGATTAGCAAATTTTAGGATACAACCAAAAATCTTTTATAATTTTCTATCTAAAGTTATAAACAATCTGTGTTAACTTATAATTAACTGAAAATCAATACTATGTAAATTTGTATTAACATAGCTTATTTTTAATGTTAAAATGATATAAAGTTTACTGATTTACAGGTATTTATATTGAATAATCGGCAATTTCGATTTGTTAATTACCTTAGATACTATAGTATATTTTAAAGAACGTTATCTATTTGATAAAACAAAGGTATTTTTATCGGGAAAGATTGCGAAAAATACTTTTCAGATAGGATAAACAGCAAATGAACCTATTTATAAACAGTATCGGATAAAATAATTCGAAGGGAAAAAGCATAATTGTATCTTTGCGTAAAATTTTTAAAAAATGTCAAAGCCAGTTCGTGTGCGATTTGCACCCAGTCCTACAGGACCTTTACATATAGGAGGCGTTAGAACCGCTTTATTTAATTATTTATTTGCTAAAAAACACGGTGGTACGTTTTACCTTCGGATAGAAGATACCGACCAGAACCGTTTTGTACCCGGAGCGGAAGCATATATTATGGAAGCTTTGGAATGGTTAGGTATTGCACCGGATGAAACAATTGGTAAAAATGAAAAATTCGGACCGTACCGTCAGAGTGAACGTAAAGAACTTTACAAGGGATATGCCGACCAACTTATTAACAGTGGTTGGGCGTATTATGCTTTTGACACGGCCGAAAGCCTGGATAATCTGCGTAAAACCGCCGAACAGGACGGAAAAACCTTTATCTACAACCATACGGTTCGCGAGCAATTGGATAATTCACTTACCCATTCGGCCGAAAAAGTTGCGGAGCGTATTAACAATGGTGAAGAATATGTGATCCGTTTTAAAACACCAGTTGGAGAAACCTTACACCTGAATGATATCATCCGTGGCGATATTAAATTTGATACCAACTTATTAGACGATAAAGTATTGTTTAAAAGTGACGGAATGCCAACCTATCACTTGGCGAATATTGTAGACGACCATTTAATGGAAACGTCTCATGTGATTCGTGGAGAAGAATGGTTACCTTCTCTACCCTTACACGAATTGTTATACAAAGCTTTCGGATGGGAAGCACCAAAATTTGCACACTTACCGTTAATTTTAAAACCGGTTGGAAATGGAAAACTTTCCAAACGAGATGGTGATAAACTAGGATTTCCTGTATTTCCATTGGATTGGAACGATCCGGTTTCGGGAGAAAAATCGTCGGGATATCGCGAAAAAGGATTTTTCCCGGGCGCAGTTGTTAACTTCCTGGCTTTATTAGGATGGAACGACGGAACCGATCAGGAGTTATTCACATTGGATGAATTGGTAGCGAAGTTTGATTTAGGACGTGTACACAAGGCCGGTGCGAAATTCGATCCGGAAAAAAACAAATGGTTCAACCACCATTATCTGGTACAACAATCGGATGCTTCTCTTGCTTTAGCATTTGATGGTATTTTAAAAGAAAAAGGAATTAACAAAGACATCGCTTATGTTGAAAAAGTAGTAGGACTGGTAAAAGAGCGCGCTACTTTTGTAACCGACTTATACGACTTATCGGATTTCTTTTTTGTAGCTCCAGCTACCTACGATGAAAAAGCTGCTAAAAACTGGAAAGAAGACACCGGTTCTATTATGCAGGAATTGGTTTCAGTTGTTGAAAACATAGGTGACTTTACTTCGGTCAATATTGAAACGATTGTAAAGGACTGGATGGCCAAAAACGAGATTGGAATGGGTAAAGTAATGCAACCGTTCCGTTTAAGCCTTGTAGGCGCCTTAAAAGGCCCACATTTGTTCGATATTGTCGAAATGATCGGAAAAGAAGAAACCGTACAACGAATTCAAAAAGCGATTAGTACTTTATAATGACCAAACCTCCTTTTTAGGAGGTTTTTTTATAGAATTTCGTATCTTAACCGAATAAACCATTAAAAACTACATTTTATGTTTAGTTACTTTATTATTGTTATTCTCGTATTTCTCTTTTTAGCCTCGTTTTTCACGGTTAAACAGCAAACATCCGCGATAGTGGAACGTTTTGGAAAATTCAACAGCATCCGTCATTCCGGATTACAATTAAAAATTCCGGTTATTGACCGTATTGCCGGTAAAGTGAATTTAAGAATCCAGCAGTTAGATGTGATCATTGAAACGAAAACAAAAGATAACGTATTCGTTAAAATGAAAGTTTCCGTTCAGTTTAAAGTAATTCAGGAAAAAGTGTACGATGCGTTTTATAAACTGGAATATCCGCACGATCAGATTACGTCGTATGTATTTGACGTAGTGCGTGCTGAAGTACCGAAATTAAAATTAGACGATGTTTTTGAAAGAAAAGACGACATTGCGATCGCTGTAAAACGTGAGTTAAATGAAGCGATGACAACATATGGATATGATATTATCAACACGCTAATTACCGATATCGATCCGGATATTCAGGTAAAAAATGCGATGAACCGTATTAATGCCGCCGATCGTGAAAAAACAGCTGCAGAATATGAAGCGGAAGCCAGTAGAATTCGTATTGTAGCCAAAGCGAAAGCCGAAGCCGAAAGTAAGCGTTTACAAGGTCAGGGTATTGCCGATCAGCGACGTGAAATTGCGCGCGGATTGGTAGAAAGTGTGGATGTATTAAATAAAGTAGGAATCAACTCTCAGGAAGCCTCAGCATTAATCGTTGTAACCCAACATTATGATACGTTACAGGCAATCGGATCGGATACGAATTCGAATTTGATTTTATTACCGAACTCACCACAAGCCGGAAGTGATATGTTAAACAACATGGTAGCTTCTTTTACAGCATCGAATCAGGTTGGTGAAGCGATGAAAAAAGCGCAGGGAAAGAAGAAATCGAATGATGATTTCCAACGTCCGGATCATTATGATACCACAGCATTACCGGAAACGGAATAAATAAAACAAAAAAAGCGGCATTAGCCGCTTTTTTATTTGAATAACCGGTTAAAAATAAAACCGATTAATAGATTTTGAATTGTTCCCGATTTCGTAAAAAATGAACCTATGGAACGAACCACTCCGGAAGTAAATACTCCTGGTGTAAGATCATCCCGTGTTTTTTCGACTGCATAGACCAAACGTCTGTAATCCAGTTCTTTCTGTACTTTTAAGATTTCCAGTTCACGGTTGATTTCATCATATGACGAATATTTTTTTCTTTCCATAGTTAATCATTAAAAAAGAATTCGGAAAATTTTTCCAGTATCGGGCCTTCCACGATTTTATCTTTGATATAGTAAACCACGATACAAAGGATCAGATAAATGACACCCACAATTAAGAAACCGAGTGCATAACTACCCAACATATTACCTAAAGCAAAGGCACCGGCTATAGACAAGAAAAGTACCATCAACATCAGGAAGATACTCAAAAGGAAAATTTTAAGTATCATTGTTGTTGACTTCATGGCGACTTTAAAAAACCATAGTTTATAGTAAGCCACGTTGGAGTCGAATAATGCTTTGGCATTATCCTGAATTTGTTCGGTATTTTCTTTTAATTTTTCAAAAGCCATAGCCTACTTTATTTAGTTGCTTTAGCGTGCTGTTTTTTAAGATCTTCTAATTTTCTTTCCAACGTAGCAATAACGTCTTCGGTTTTATGATCAACATTAGATACTAAATGATCAAATTCACTTTCCAAATCCATTTTGGCTCTGCTAAATTTATGTTTGAGGTTATGGGTTGCCTCGTTAAACTTGTCTCGTAAGTGATCTCTTTCCTTGTCGAAACCATCTTTAATTTTTCTTCGGGTTTTAGATCCTTTATCGGGAGCAAATAAAATTCCGACACCGGCACCGATAGCTGCTCCGGCTAAAAGTGCCAATAATGTGTTACCTGTGTTATTAGACATAATCTCACTTTTTAAAAATTAATAATTATAAACTTACGAATTTAATATTCATAAATACGTTAATAAGTCGTTAATAAAAACTTGTTTTTTAAAATAATGAAATTAAAAGCTTTTTAAATACGTATTTTTTTAGAGATGCAAAATCTATTTAACCAAAAAAGATAATGGATTTAACAGCGTTTTATAAAGTCATTTTTAATAGATTTTAAAAATAATAATTATAATTTTAATCGATATAATATATAATAGAAAAGAGCTTCTAAAAAGAAGCCCTTTATCATTTTTGTCTATTTGCTCTTTCTTCAGCCCGAAGTTTGGCAGATGTTTTAAAATCTCCGGTATGTGACCATCCCGGAGGATAAAAAATATATTTTAGACGATCGGAAAATTTAATATCCGGTTGAGAAGCATCCCGCCAGATATCTTTCCATTCGTGGAATACAATATTAAGGGGTCCTTTATCTTCAATTTCGGAAGTAAGTCCGAAACGCACTTCTTCATAATTCGGATCTTCTTTTTCAAAAGTTCCAAAAATACGATCCCAGATAATTAATCCCATTCCCATATTACGATCCAGGTAACGCGCATTCGAAGCATGGTGTACTCTGTGATGGGATGGTGTAACCAAAATCCATTCTAAAATACCCATACTTTTTACGGTTTTGGTATGTACCCAGGTTCCGTAGATCTGAATAATCGCATAAGCGGCCATAATATGCCACGGATTAAAACCTAAAAAGGCTATTGGCGAAAAGAACAAATAGCGGTATAAAGGTTGTAAAACCGGTGATCGAAATCCGGTGGTAATATTAAAATAACCGGAATTATGATGCGTTACGTGTACAGCCCAGAACATTCTGGAGTGATGATCTACATAATGATGGACATAGTAGGCAAAATCCTGTAAAAGGAAAACACCAATCCAATACCAAACACTGCTGTATTCCAGATCGAAAATGCGGTGTTCGTAAAAGTAGAACATAACCCCAATAGCAAAGGCTTTCATGATAATGTCCAAACCATAGTTCAGACAAGCCATATAAATATTGGTAAGCGTATCTTTCGTATTATAAAAATGCTTTTTATGCGAATAGCTGTAAAACATTTCAAATAAGATGATTAGGATATGCAACGGAGCCGAATATAAATATACATTGGCTACGGCCTGTTCTCCAAAAAAATGATCTAACATAACTTTATTCTTTACTTTCCACTTTTGCCCATGTATCGCGAAGGCCAACGGTTTTGTTAAAAACCAGTTTATCAGCAGTAGTGTCGCGATCTACACAGAAATATCCCAAACGTTGGAATTGGAATCGGTCACCATCGACTGCCGTTTTCAGGCTAGGTTCCAGGTATCCGGTAATGATTTCCAATGAATTAGGATTTAAAAACTCTTTGAAATTAATCTCTTTATTACCATCCGGGTTTTCATGTGAAAACAAACGGTCGTAGATTCGGATCTCAGCCGGAACAGCATGCGCAACCGATACCCAGTGAATGGTACCTTTTACTTTACGCTGACTTGCTTCCGAACCGCTTCCACTTCTACTGTCTTCATCATAAGTAGCATGAATTTCGGTAATATTTCCATCAGCATCTTTAACCACGCTTTCCCCTTTAATGATATAGGCATTTTTTAAACGCACTTCTTTTCCAAGGGTCAAACGGAAAAATTTACTGTTCGCTTCTTCTAAAAAGTCCTCTCTTTCAATATATAATTCTTTTGAAAAAGGCACTTTTCTATAGGTCATTATTTCTTCTTCCTGATTGTTTTCGGCATCCAACCACTCCTCTTTTCCTTCTGGATAATTGGTAAGGATCAGTTTAACCGGATCCAATACGGCCATTACGCGTGGTGCCGTTTTGTTTAGATCTTCGCGAACGCAGAATTCCAGTAAGGAAACGTCAATCAGGTTATCGCGTTTGGCAATACCAATTGTATCAGCAAAATTACGGATGGCAGTTGGTGTATACCCTCTTCTGCGCATTCCGGAAATGGTCGACATTCTAGGATCGTCCCATCCGGTAACATGTCCTTCCTGAACCAATTGTAGTAATTTACGCTTACTAACGACGGTGTGCGAAAGATTTCTACGTGCAAATTCACGTTGTTTCGGACGTACTTTGTCGGTATCAATAATCTGATCTAAAAACCAGTCGTACAATTCGCGGTGAGGTAAAAATTCCAGTGTACAGAACGAATGTGAGATTTGCTCCAGGTAATCGCTTTCACCATGTGCCCAGTCGTACATCGGATAGATACACCATTTTTCACCGGTTCTGTGGTGGTGTTTGTGTAAAATACGATACATGATCGGATCACGCATTAGCATGTTGGTAGAAGCCATATCAATTTTGGCTCTTAAAATATGCGTACCTTCTTCGAATTCACCGTTTTTCATTCGTTCGAATAAATCCAGGTTTTCTTCTACCGAACGGTTTCGGTACGGACTATCAACACCCGCTTGTGTAGGCGTTCCTTTTTGTTTGGCCATTTCTTCCGAAGTCTGACTGTCGACATAGGCTTTTCCTTTTTTGATCAGCGCTACAGTCCAGTCATACAATTGTTGAAAATAGTCGGAAGCATAACATTCTTCTGCCCATTGGTATCCTAACCATTGTACGTCTTTTTTGATTGCATCTACGTATTCCTGCTCCTCTTTAGCCGGGTTGGTATCATCAAAACGCAGGTTAACCGGCGCCTGATAATCCAATCCTAATCCAAAATTAAGACATATGGAACTGGCATGACCAATGTGTAAATAGCCATTAGGTTCCGGTGGAAAACGGAATCGCAATTTATCTTGAGATAAACCATTTTTTAAATCTTCCTCAATGATTTGTTCGATAAAATTTAATGATTTTTCTTTTGTTGACATAAAATAAAATTAGAAAGGCAAATTTACCAAAAATGTTGTTTATGTCGGTATATCTTTAAAGGGTTATTATCAAAATGGCTTTAAAAATTCGTACTTTTATCCGTCGAAGGACTAATCTATTATCGAATACGTTTAAAAATGGGAATCATTAAGTTAAAAAACATCCGAACCTTTTCGTTCCACGGGTGTTTGGAAGAAGAAAGTAAAATCGGATCGGATTACAGTGTGGATTTGGAAGTAAAGACAGATTTGCGGAAGCCGTCTGAAACAGATGAATTGGTCGATACGGTCGATTATGTACATTTAAACCGGATTGTCCGGGAAGAAATGGCGATCCGTTCGAAATTATTGGAACATGTAGCGAAGCGTATTCTGGTTCGGATTTTTAAGGAAATTCCTTCAGTATCGAGAATTACAGTAGCAGTTTCCAAGCTAAACCCACCAATTGGCGGCGATGTGGAAGCGGTTACGGTTCAAATGGAAGAATACCGTAGTTAACAGCCTGTTGAAAACGAGCGCATTATAAAATAAGTACAATAAAATGTCGAAATTGAATTTGAATTTCAAAATATTTTAGTAAGTTTGCGCCCTACAATACTGGCATCGTGGCCGAGAGGCTAGGCAGCGGTCTGCAAAACCGTCCACAGCGGTTCGAATCCGCTCGATGCCTCAGGAAACAAAAAGAGCGGTTATATTAACCGCTCTTTTTTTATAACTATAATTTACTATTATTTTTTCTCTTCTATTTTTTCCAGTGTATTTTTTACAAATTCCTTTTCTTTAGGAAACCATCCCTGGAACATCAATACCAATCCGAAAACGATTAACAAAATACTACTTAATTTTTTAACTTTCAGAATGTTAGCTGGAGTCAGTTTCTTACGAAGTTGTTTGGCTAACAAGATTTTTCCGATATCCGTAATGAAATAGGAACCAATCACTGCACTAAAAAACGTTAACATACGGGAAGGCACCATATCCAGTTTTGGTCCGAAAGTAATGATAATCGCCAGCCAGAATCCTAAAACCCCGATATTGATAAAATTAAGTAGGAATCCCTTGATAAAAAGGCTGAAGTAATCTCTTTTGATCAATTCGACAACTTCCTCATCTTCTTCAACGGATTTACTTTGTCTGCGGAGTTTAAAAAAGGTAATCATACCATAGGTAAACATCAGAATACCGCCAAAAATAAACAAAGCCGGATCGTCTTTAATACTTTGAATCAGTCGGACACTACTAAAATAAGCAATAGCAATAAAAACGATATCCCCTAAGACTACTCCAACGTCAAATGACATGGCCGCGCGAAATCCTTTGGTAATACTGGTTTCCAAAAGCACAAAAAAGACAGGGCCGATCATAAAACTTAAAAAGAATCCTAACGGAATTCCGGTAAGAATATCGTCTATCATGAAAAGGTATTTAAGGTGAATAAGCGTAAAAACACTGTTACTACAATGTTAAATTACAAATATAGTTTAAAAAATCCGATAGGTTTAAAACGATTGTCTCAAATCGACCGGAAAGCGGGGTTATTATATAAAAAAATCCCAACTACTAACGAGTCGGGATTTTTGCTATTTTGTTTCAGTTGTAGTGGAATTATTTTTTAATGACGTCGATATTTCCACCGGCAAATGTTTTCTGATTCACTTTTTTCGGATTTCCGTAAATGGTAATGTCTCCTCCTGCTCTAGTTTTGGCATCAACCAAATCGGTTGCAAAAACATCGGCTTCGCCACCAGCATTCACCGCAACAGTTGTTTGCGACGTTTCAAAAGTTTTGGCATTTACAATACCACCAGAGTTGATCACAATATCTTGATTTTCGGCTTTACCACTCAGTTTAACGATTCCGCCTGTAGTAGCACGAATACCCGCTTTTTTAACATCCAAAGCCACTTTAATTTGACCGCCTTTATTGGCATTCACGGTAAAATCCACGCCTTTTAAAGTAGCATCACTGGAAACATAAGCACCTTCGCTGGCTTCGATACTTTCTACATTTTTACAGTAAATAATTGCGGTGATGTCTTCCCCTTTTAGGAATTTATCCAACGGCATACGGATTTTTAAATCGCCATTTTTGTTTACAATTTCCACTTTTTCAGCACCTTGACCTTTTAATTCAATTTTGCTTTCGGAAGAAGGAACTAATTGAGCCGAAATTTTATCGAATACTTTTACCGCTGTAAAATCACCTACGTTTTTAGTCACCTGAGCAAAACCAAACTGCGTTGCCAATAGGAATGTGACTATTGCGAAACTGTTCTTAAAAGTTGTTTTTAGCATCGTTTTCTGTTTTTAAAATGTTACGAATCTTTCTTTTTGATAAAATGAAAATCCAGTTGTTTTTTAACCAGATCGGCATTTTTCACTTTTACGATGACTTCGTCGCCCAATTGGATTATGTTATGTGATATTTCGCCAACTAGAGCATATTGCTTTTCGTCGAATGTATAGTAATCGTCGCGGATTTCGCGGATACGCACCATACCTTCACACTTATTTTCAATAATTTCCACATAAATACCCCATTCGGTCACACCGGAAATAACGCCCAAAAACTCTTCGTCTTTATGATCCTGCATATACTTCACCTGCATATACTTGATACTGTCGCGTTCGGCATTGGCTGCCAGACTTTCCATGGTAGAGGAATGCATACATTTTTCTTCGTATACTTCCGCATCGGCCGACGCACCGCCATCGAGATAATGTTGTAGCAAACGGTGTGCCATAACATCGGGATAACGACGAATTGGTGATGTAAAATGCGAATAATAATCAAAAGCAAGTCCGTAGTGACCTATGTTTTCGGTTGAATAACTGGCCTTACTCATACTTCGAATCGCCAGTGTATCCACCAGATTTTGTTCTTTTTTACCCTGTACATCTTCCAATAACGTATTCAGGGATTTTGAAATCGAATCCTTGGATTTGAAATTAAGCGAATAACCGAATTTAGAAATCACAGTTTGTAAGTTGATCAACTTATCCTGATCCGGTTCGTCGTGGATACGATACACAAATGTTTTCTTTTGTTTTCCGATAAATTCTGCCACTTTTCTATTGGCCAGCAACATAAATTCTTCGATCAGATGGTTGGCATCCTTAGCGACTTTAAAGTACACTCCGGTTGGTTCGGCATTTTCGTTTAGGTGGAATTTCACTTCTACTTTATCGAACGAAATAGCCCCGTTTTGCATTCGTTTTTTTCTAAGGATTTTAGCCAGCTCGTTTAATTTTAGCGTCGCTTCCACAATAGGTGCATCTACGGTATACTCGTTTCCGGTAAGCGAAATTTCGGCTGGAATCTGATTTCCTTTGGTTTCGATAATGTGTTGTGCTTCTTCATAAGCAAAACGCTGATCGGAATAAGTTACTGTTCGACCAAACCATTGGTTGACCAATTCGGCTTTTTCATTCAATTCAAAAACAGCTGAGAAGGTATATTTTTCCTCATGTGGACGTAGTGAACAGGCAAAATTAGAAAGCACTTCCGGAAGCATCGGTACTACCCGATCGACCAAATAAACGGAAGTCGCACGTTGGTAGGCTTCATCGTCCAATACGGTTCCTTCCTGAACATAATGCGAAACATCGGCAATATGGATTCCGATTTCATAGTTTCCGTTTGGAAGTTTCTCGAACGACAAGGCATCATCAAAATCCTTAGCATCTTTCGGGTCGATCGTAAACGTAAGCGTATTCCGCATATCGCGACGCTTTAGAATTTCGCTTTCCTGAATGGAAGTGTCCAGTTTTTTGGCATAGACCTCTACTTCTACAGGGAAATCATACGGAAGTCCGTATTCAGCCAGGATCGCATGGATTTCGGTATTGTGTTCACCTGGTTTTCCAAGCACTTTTGTAACCACCCCAAACGGGCTGTCAGCTTTAGCCGGCCAGTCTTCGATATGAACCAGAACGACATCGCCGTTTTGCGCCTCTCCCATTTTTTCTTTCGGGATAAAGATATCGGTATACATTTTCGGATTGGCCGACGTCACAAAAGCAAAGTTCTTTTGGATATCGATCACACCTACAAAATCGGTTTTTTTGCGTTCGATAATTTCAACAACTTCTCCTTCCGGTCTTCGTCCTTTTCTACGATTGTAGATATAAATTTTTACTTTATCCCCATCTAAAGAATGGTTCAGATTATTGGTTGGAATAAAGACATCATCTTCCAGATCCGGACAAACAAAATAAGCTGTTTTTCGGCTGGTCATATCGATTACACCTTCAAAATAATCGGCTTTTGTGATGATACGGTATTTACCGCGGTCCACTTCTTCTATCTTTTCTTTGGCGGTAAGGTATTTTAATTCTTTGATGATTTCATTCCGACTTTGGGTATCATTCAGTTCCAGAACAGCAGCTATTTGTTTGTAGTTGAATGTTTTGTTAGGATCTTTGGAAAGTATTTTAAAGATTTTTGCAGAAAAGTCTTTCCCTTTGTTGCCTAACTTTTTGTGTTTCTTACTCATAAATTCTTTTCTAATATACTGCTAAAATTACGAATTAGTATTCACAATCGGGGAAGAAAGAATAAGAATTATAGAAATAATAACTTTTGTATCTTTAGCAAAACCTTTAAACGATGAATGAATTTGTTACGGTAGCCGTTTTTGATTATCCGCACGAAATTGCCGTGCTAAAACATTTATTGGAGCAACAGGAAATCCGTTATTTTTTTGAAAATGAGACGATGATGAACATTGCGCCTATGTATTCGCAGGCTTTGGGAGGGATTAAACTAAAAGTACATCCGGATGATATTGAAGCCGTACGGGCGATTCTTAAAAAATTAAACGACGACACCAATTTAAAAATTGTTTAACAGTATTCTTTGCTAACTTTGCAGTAAACAAATAAACAACAACACAATGAGAATTTCAATAGGGAACGACCATGCCGGTCCGGACTATAAACAAGCGATTTTAAAACATCTGGAAGCCCAGGGTCATACGGTAATGAATCATGGAACTGACACTTTCGACAGTGTGGATTATCCCGATTTCGGTCACCCGGTTGCATTGGATGTTACAGAAGGAAGATCCGATTTTGGTATTGTAATTTGCGGAAGCGGAAACGGTATTGCCATTACGGTTAACAAACATCAGGGAATCCGTGCGGCATTGTGCTGGACAAAAGAAATTGCAGCTTTAGCGCGTCAACATAACGATGCGAATATTATCAGTATTCCGGCGCGATTTACCTCAATTCAACAGGCTGTGGAAATGGTAGATACCTTTTTAGCAACCGCTTTTGAAGGCGGACGTCATGCGAATCGTGTGAATAAAATCCCGGTTTGTCAATAGACTAGAGAATAAAGAATAAAGAGAAAAGACTCCGATAGCGTTATAATAAAAAAGCTTCCATTTGGAAGCTTTTTTTATTTGTTACAGTACACCTGACAGGTTTACGAAACCTGTCAGGTGTACTAGGTATAGCACATTTTAGACAATATCTTTAATAAACTCCTGAAAAGTCCCGAATGGCAAATTGCTTTTTTTCATATTCGAAATAAACTGATCCAATCGGTTTTCCATTTTTACGCCGGTATTTTTACGGACATAACCCGGGAATCCAAAACGTTCGAAATCGTCCAGATCGGTAAATTCCCATGGGTGGAAATAAATGTTAAGGTACTTATCTTTTTTATAGGTCCATTTGGCAATGCGGCTATACAAACCCAATGGAAGATTGTGAAACGACAACCAGAAAAGCGGAAACCGTACCAATGGACTCACCGAAGCCGGTATCTGTAAAACGTTGTCTTTCGTATAATAAGTCCGGGAAATATGCAGGTTGTTATACCTTCCGGGAAGATAGGTCGGATTAATCGAACTGTTATACACATAACCGGCTTTGGCCACCTCTTTTTCATCTACCGGCATCATGCGCGGCATACGGAAACCGGTTACGGTCATACCGGACAGTTCTTCCAGTTTTTCTTTGGATTCCTTTAAATGCGGTACTTCAAAATTGGAATGGTAATAGGTATGGGAAGCCAGCTCATGCCCTTCTCTTTTGATACGTTCGATAATTTCAGGCGCATTAATAGCAAAAGTGGCCGTACTAAAGAACGTCGCTTTTACCTGATGTTTTTGGAGAATATCCAATATTGCATGTGAACCGGTAATAGACATTTGAATCTGATCGTCGAATGAGATGTCTTTTCCGTATTCGAACGGCATGTCGAATTCTTCAATATCAAAACTTAATAAAATCATGACTGATCTTTTAAATTGGTAGAACGGATAATATAATTTGGTCGGTTTTTGGTTTGCATAAACATCTTACCTACATATATACCAATGATTCCCAGCATAATAAGCTGTAATCCACCAAAGAAAACAATGGTAATAATAATGGAAGCCCAACCGGAAACTTCGATATGATTATAAAAAGCATACACCACATACGGGATATATAACAACGATAATAACGACATGATCAATCCTACATAAACCGCAGTGTACAAAGGTTTTATACTAAAAGAAGTCACCCCATGTAAGGCCAGGCGAACCATTTTTTTAAAGGAATACTTACTGGTACCGGCAAAACGTTCGGCCGGTTCATAACGGATACCATATTGTTTAAAACCAAGCCATTTGGTAAGTCCTCTTAAAAAGGGTTCGGTTTCATGAAAGTTTCGGAACACATTTACCACTTTACGATCCATCAGTCTGAAATCGGCTGTACCGGCTTCGAGTTCAATGTCCGAAAGGGAATTAACCAGTTTATAAAAAAGATTCGAACTGCTTCTTTTGGCTTTCGAAAGCCGTTTGTCTTCTTCACGGATGGTATATACGATATCAAAACCTTCCTCCCATTTTTGAAGCATTTCCGGAATGATTTCCGGTGGATGTTGCGCATCGCAGTCCAACGAAATCACACAATCACCATAGGCATTATCCAAACCGGCTTTTACGGCCAGTTGATGTCCGAAATTCTTGGAAAACTCCAGAAAATAGGCATTGTTATACTTGTTTGCGAGTTCTTTTACGGTAACCAGTGTTTCATCCTTACTCCCATCGTCCACAAAAATAACCTCCCAGTTATACGGTAGCGTACTAAAAACGGAATGAATATTTGTAAAGATATTCCGGATGTTATCCGCTTCGTTATAAGCAGGAATTACAATAGAGACTAATTTTCGCATACGGTAACGGATTTAGGTTTGAAATCTTTTGTGAGCATTTCATAAATTATTGTAAACCAAATGATAACACAAGGTAAGGCTTTTAACGCATGATTACGGATAAAAACACGGGCCACTTTAGGAAACAAATCGGTTGGTGATAGCGAGGTTAGTAAAATAGCAAAAATCAATAACGCGATTTCCCATTTGGAATGTTGCGCTTTGCTCATAAACCAGATGGCCACACCGGTAAACGCGATGATATAGGTTGGCGATTCGGAACCACTGCTAAAAATCACAGTAAAAATCAACGTCGATGCCAGTAATAGCAAACGAAACTCCAGGAATTGAAATTGTTTTATTCTGAGATAAGTCGCGCCAAAAAGTACTACACCGCCCAGTAAAAACGGCGTATTCGGAATGGTAGAATCACCCAAAGACCGTCGAACCATTCCCATAAAGGAAATATCCTGGTAGGAATCCAGACTGATATTCGACGAATTTTTATAAACCAGTGTATTGAACCATTCTACGTAGGTATCGATAATAAACTTAGGCGATGACAAAAGCATTGGTACCACAAAAAGTACCACCGCCCAAAAAATAAGCCCAAGAATAAACTGTATTTTTTTCTGTGTAAAAAAGAAAAATGCCAGACCAACAATTCCATATAATTTGATCATTGTACAACTTACAATAGGGAAGGAGGAAATAAAATTTTTATTTTTCAGTGTATAGGAAAAGGCAATCAGAATAGCGCCCGTCAGGAAAATATTAAACTGAAAACTCAGCAAAGCCGTAATCAACTCATTGGCGCAGATTAGTGCGATAATGGCCTTTACTTTGTTCGAAAGTGGCAAACTTTTAATTCCGAAAGCAAAGACAAGTACACTACATACATTCCATAACAGCATTCCCAAATAATCCGGTAACAGCGCAAAAGGAGCGATAAATAAGGCAAAAACAGGCCCATAGTGATTTCGATCCCAGTATTCCTCAGGATAATGTGCATAAAGCGATTTGGATTCGATTAAATGCCAGAACGTATATTTAAAAATCGAATAATTATTATAACTACCGTGGTTATACTGTTTAATAGCAATTAAAGCCGCCACTGCCACGAGTATACCAAAAATATATTTGGGTTGTAGCAGAAAAGAAAACCGGGAAAACTTATTTTTTGTAAGATTCGGTATCAAAATATCTTGAATTTAGTAAGGGATTGGACAAATATATAGATTTCAGCGGAAATATTCCGGGCGGTTTTTATTATGATCAAATGATAATATCAAAGATCAAAATAATGTCTGAGCAGCATCAGTATTCCGATTTGCAAAACCAATACTACCGAAAATTTCCATAGAAAAGACGATTTGGCGGTTTTATGACCAAAAAGCAACATTGCGCCTATAGCACCGATACTTCCGCCAATAAAACTAATCGCAAGCAATGTTTTTTCGGATATCCGTTTTCGTTGGGTAACCGCCAGCCATTTGTCGATGCCAAAAACAACGAAAGCAAAAACATTCATGCTGAGTACATAACAGAATAATGGCTGCATTGTTATAAAATTTCTGCCAAAGATAGTATTTTAGCCTGCACAATCCGTTTTTTAAAAACAGGGTTTGCGACATTTTAACAAGCAATTTATTTATAGGATGACGAATATTGAGTATATACTAAAGCATGTTTCGACGGCTCCAAAGAACATAGAAAGTACCTTACAGCTTTTGGCAGAAGATTGTACGATACCCTTTATTGCCCGTTACCGAAAAGACAAAACCGGAAATCTGGATGAGGTTGTTATCGAACAGATTGCGAAACTAAATGTGGTTTTCGAAGCCATTAGTAAACGAAAAGAGGCCATTTTAAAGTCCATTGCGGAACAGGAAGCCTTAACACCGGAACTGGAACAAAAGATAAGTAGCAGTTTTAATCTGAACGAATTGGAAGATTTTTACCTGCCGTATAAGAAAAAAAGAAAAACCAAAGCCGATGTAGCCCGTGAAAACGGATTGGAACCACTGGCTAAAATCATCATGGCGCAAAATGCCGATGATCTCGATTACATTGCCTCAAAATACCTGAATGACAAAGTAGCAAACGAAGACGAAGCACTTCAGGGTGCGCGCGATATTATAGCCGAATGGATTAATGAAAACATGTATATCCGTAAAAACCTGCGAAGAATGTTCCAGCGAAAAGCGGTGATCGAAACCAAAGTGATAAAAGCGAAAAAAGACGAAGAAGGAGCCAAAAAATTCGAACAATACTTCGAATGGTCGGAACCGATAACCAAAGCACCGTCACATCGTTTACTGGCGATGTTACGTGCTGAAAAAGAAGGCTATATCAAATTAAAAGTCGATATCGAACAGGAGGAAGCGCTGGAGTTTATCGAAGAAAACATCATTAAAAACAAGAAAGAGACCGCCACGCATCTCAAAAAAGCGATTGGCGACAGTTATAAAAGATTACTGGAACCGGCGATTTCGAACGAAACCTTACAGGAAGCAAAAGCAAAAGCCGATGCGAGTTCGATTCAGGTATTTGCCGGAAATTTAAACCAGTTGCTATTGGCACCGCCATTGGGTGAAAAACGCATTCTGGCAATCGACCCGGGATTCCGAACCGGATGTAAGGTGGTTTGCCTGGACGAAAAAGGGGATTTGTTGTATAACGAAACCATTTTTCCGCATGCGCCACAAAATGAAACGGCAATGGCAATGAAAAAAATCCGCTCGATGGTCAATTCGTATAAGATCGATGCAATTTCGATCGGAAATGGAACGGCGTCCCGGGAAACGGAATTTTTTATTAAAAAAATAGCGTTCGACAAACCCATACAGGTATTTGTAGTAAGCGAAGCCGGAGCGTCGGTATATTCAGCGTCCAAAATTGCCCGTGACGAATTTCCGAATTACGATGTTACCGTTCGTGGCGCTGTATCGATTGGAAGACGATTATCAGATCCGTTAGCCGAACTCGTAAAAATTGATCCGAAATCGATCGGAGTAGGACAGTACCAACATGATGTTGATCAGACGCAGCTTAAAAGCGAACTGGATACGGTGGTAACCCGTTGTGTAAACTCCGTTGGAATTAACCTGAATACGGCGAGTAAATCGTTGTTGCGTTATGTGTCCGGAATAGGCGAAAAGATGGCCGAAAACATCGTGGCGTACCGATCGGAAAACGGCGCTTTCGAAAGTCGGAACCAACTAAAAAAAGTGCCGCGACTGGGCGAAAAAGCCTTCCAACAAGCGGCAGCTTTTATCCGAATCACAAATGCCAAAAACCCGTTGGATAATTCGGCGGTACACCCGGAAGCTTACGGCATTGTGGAGAAAATGGCAAAAGACCTTAAAATATCGGTTAACGATTTGATTGCGAACAAAGAAAAAATAAGTGCGATACCATTGGAAAACTATGTTACCGATGCGGTTGGACTATTAAGTTTAAAAGACATTGTAAAAGAGTTGGAAAAACCGGGATTGGATCCGCGGAAATCGGCCAAAGTTTTCGAGTTCGACGCCAATGTTAAAACGATCCGCGATTTGCGCACCGGAATGGTATTACCGGGAATTGTAAACAATATTACCAATTTCGGCTGTTTTGTGGATATTGGAATCAAGGAAAGCGGATTGGTTCATATTTCCCAGCTCAAAGAAGGATTTGTGAGCGATGTAAACGAAGTGGTAAAACTACACCAGCATGTACAGGTAAAAGTGACCGAAGTCGACGAAGATCGTAAACGTATACAGTTAAGTATGATACTGTAAAGCAAAATAAAAAGAGGCTGTAAAAAATAAACAGTCTCTTTTATTTTTAAAAAAGTCGTTTACTTTTACAGCCTCTAAAAAAAAGTATTACAAAAAATTACTCTTTGGTTTCGTCTTTCTTAGGAGCGGAAGGTTGATCGTCTTTAGCCGCATTTTTGAATTCTTTAATTCCGGAACCCAAACCTTTCATTAGTTCAGGAATTTTTTTACCACCGAATAAAAGTACAATTACCACTACGATCAGGATTATTTCTGTTGCACCAAGCTTTCCCATTGTTACTGTGTTTATTATTTCAAAAAATTAATTCGTAAATCGAGAGAACAAAGTTAGGTATAAATCCAATTAGACGAATAAATAATTAAAGCTTTTTAAGGATGAGGGGCTAAATTTAGGATTTCTTTAACCTAAATCATAAAAATCAATATAGGTGGAGGATTAAGAAAGCCGGTATTAAATTATTATATTTGTGAATTAAAAGAAAATAATGTCTGCGAAGCGACTAAAACGACAGCTTTTAAAAAAGAAATTATTCAATAAAAACCGATTGGTTATATTGAACGAAGATACGTTTGAAGAGATATTTTCTCTGAAGTTAAATCTGATGAACGTTTTTGTGAGTCTCACCGTATCTACGATATTCCTGATTACCGCAACCACGTTTATTATTGCCTTTACACCCTTGCGGGAATATATTCCGGGTTATTCATCGACCAAACTTAAAAAGGAGGCCACACAACTGGCTATAAAATCCGATTCGCTGGAACAGGTGATGCGGCAGAACAACTTGTATGTGGAGTCGATTAAAAAAGTGCTTACGGGTAATTTGGATTATGCCCGGTTAAACAAAGATTCCATAAAAGTAGAAGACAAAACCACTGAAGTTGCCGATCTGAATCCGTCGCAAACCGATTTAAAACTACGGGAGCAGGTTCGTCTGGAAGACAAATACAATGTTTTCGAAAAAGCCAAACCAAGGGTAAATCTGGTTTTATTACCACCGGTAAAAGGCCATATTGTAGAAAAATACAATGCAAAAAACAAACATTATAATATTAGTATCGCGCTGACGAAGAACACACCAATCAAATCGATTGCAAACGGCACCGTAATTTTTTCCGACTGGACACCAACCAACGGACAGGTTATCATCATCAGACATAACGACGGAATACTTTCGGTTTATAAACGAGCCGCATCTTTAACCAAATCGGAAGGAGACGTGGTTAAATCGGGAGAAGTGATTGCTTTGGCCGGAATTACCGGAACCTATCCGGATGTACAATTACACTTTGAACTCTGGAAAGACGGTTATCCGATCGATCCGACGCAGTTTATTGATTTTGAATAACGAACTATGGAGTGGACAACAAATCTGTTACAATTACCTTTATTATGTGGTGGAATTTTTATCCTTGCCGGATTAATTCAGTATTGTTTTACGCCTAAAAAAATAAACAGTTTATACGGTTATCGTACATCAGGCTCGATGCAATCACCGGAACGTTGGGAATTTGCACAAAAATATTCTGCGATAGAATTGATCAAAGGTGGTGGTATATTGATTGTACTGGCAATGATACCTTTGATATGGCCCAGCCTAAAGAATGGTGAATTCGTTACAAGTATGGCACTGGTATTGCTTTTTGTGTTTATCCTGATATACCGCACCGAAAAAGCATTGAAAAAAAAGTTTGCCGATAATCCTAAATAAAATCAAATGTCGATAAAGTCGATTATTGCTAAAGTACTAGCCGGAAAAATTTATAAGAATACGCGAAAATGGGCGGATAATCCGGTTGCCACCCAACAAAAGATATTTTGGGAACTGATTCGTTCGGCTCAAAATACCCAATTTGGAAAAGACCATCAGTTTGAAAAATTTACATCGGTAGCCGATTTCCAAAAACAGGTTCCGGTTCGCGATTATGAACAACTGCGACCGTATATCGACAAGATGTTAACCGGTGAAGCGGACGTATTATGGAAAGGAAAACCCTTATATCTGGCCAAAACGTCCGGAACGACGTCCGGAGCCAAATATATTCCGTTAACCAAAGAATCGATGCCGTATCATATTGAAGCGGCACGGAATGCGATTTTACATTATATCCATGAAACCGGAAACGCGTCGTTTGTAGACGGCAAAATGATTTTTTTGCAGGGAAGTCCGGTATTGGACGAGAAAAACGGAATCAAACTGGGCCGACTTTCGGGAATTGTGGCGCATTATGTTCCGAAATATTTACAGAAAAACCGGATGCCAAGTTGGGAAACCAACTGTATTGAAGATTGGGAAACCAAAGTTGATGCGATAGTAGAGGAGACCTATCACGAAAACATGACGGTCATCTCCGGAATTCCGTCGTGGGTACAGATGTATTTTGAAAAGCTAAAAGAAAAAGGCAACAAACCGGTAGGCGAGATCTTTAAAAACTTTAACCTGTTTATCTACGGTGGCGTGAATTACGAACCCTATCGGGCGAAATTCGAAAACCTGATCGGACGGAAAGTCGACAGTATCGAACTATTTCCGGCTTCCGAAGGCTTTTTTGCCTATCAGGATACGCAGAAAGAAAAAGGAATGCTACTGTTGTTGAATTCGGGTATCTTTTACGAATTTATCAAAAGTGACGAATTTTTCCAGGAAAACCCGAAACGTTATACCATAGGCGAAGTAGCACTGGGAATCAATTATGTTTTGATTATTTCTACAAACGCCGGATTATGGTCCTATAATATAGGTGACACGATTCAGTTTACGAGTTTGCAACCGTATCGGGTACAGGTTTCGGGACGTATCAAACATTATATTTCTGCATTTGGTGAACACGTGATCGGAAAAGAAGTGGAAGCCGCTTTACAAGAAGCGATGGAAAATACTGATGTTCGGGTTAATGAATTTACCGTAGCGCCGCAAATTACACCAACCGAGGGCTTACCGTATCACGAATGGCTGATTGAATTTGAACAGGAACCGGAAGACATGGTCTTATTCGAACAAAAATTAGACAAAGCCATGCGAACCCAAAACGTTTATTACGACGATTTGATTTCCGGAAATGTATTACGAACCGTGGTTGTGACAAAAGTAAGCAAGAATGCATTTCAGGAATATATGAAGTCCGAAGGAAAACTGGGCGGGCAAAATAAATTACCGCGCCTTTCGAACGATCGGAAAATCGCCGATAAACTGAACAGACAATAATGTATAAGGCGTTATTTTTTTTATTATTCTTTTCGATAAGTAGTCCTGCACAAATTCGAGGAACTGTCGTTAACGAAACCCAACAAGCGGTTTCCTATGTTAATATCTGGGTTGAAGATGAAAATAACGGGACAACGGCCGATGTAAACGGGGATTTTACTATTTTCGAAAAAAATCCGGAGAAGGTTTTAGTATTCAGTGCATTGGGTTATGAAACAAAGAAAGTAAAAGGTACCGAAGCGGCAAAAGTGGTTTTAAAGCAACGTCCGTTACAGCTTCAGGAAGTGGTGATTACCGGAAAGAAAAGCAATAAAACGACAACCGTTGGCGATTATAAAAAAGGAGGGATTAATCATTTCTTTTCCAGTGGAAAAAACCCGTGGATTGTAGCGCGCTATTTTCCGTTTGATAAAAACAGTGCCAAAACACCCTACCTTAAGGAATTGATGATCATGACCGACTCGGAAGTGGATCCGGCAACATTTATCCTGCATTTTTATGAAGTAGGAGAAGATGGAAGTCCGGGAAAAGACCTAACTGATAAAAATCTGATAATTGAAGCGGCAAAAGGAAAACAAAACACCGTGGTAAAACTGGACGGTTATGATTTGGAAATCGGAAAAAAAGGCATCTTTGTAGCCGTCGAATGGCTTATTATCGACGAAAACAAATACGATTTTAAAACCGATGTAAAAGATACGGCTTCGGGGAGTTATACCGTTAGTAACTTTTCCGGAACCCGATACGAACCCAGAATCGGAATAATACCGTCTGAAGAAAGTACTTCCTGGCGGTTTACGATGGGACGATGGTCGCGATTTGACAAACCAATCCAATCGGGTATCGGGAAGTATAACAACAAGTTTAATGAACTTGCGATAAAGTTAACTTTAACAAACTAAAAAATAAAAATCCTACATTTGTGGGTTACTAAATAGAAAGCATATGAAAGAGATTAAAAACATTTCGCGCTCACGCGCACAGGAATCATCGGCAGCAATTGAACGTTTGTATATTACCATGCGTCATTTGTTTAACAGAGGATTCTACAAACCCATGGGCGTTTCGGGAGAAACATTACGGGAAGCCTTATTGTCTTTGCGTCCGGAAATATATGGGTCGATTGCGGAAGAAAAAGTAGAGTTAAACGGATTATTATATGTAATCGAACGTTTACCCATTGGTATTGAAGAATGCCGTTATATTAACCTGACATCAGATGAAGGCTATTCAAAGTCGCATTTTCAGGCGATAGTACCGCCAAAAAGAAGACGAAACTGTTACCGTATCGACGACGAACAGATGAATATCGAAATTACCCGTGGTCGTTCGGATATCTATGATATTTTAACGCACCTTACTTTTATTTTTATCGAATCACATAAAATTAAAGACCGGGTATTAATCGACGAAGATGGTCGTTTAACGCGTGACTGGGAAAAACTGGAGCAGGTTATCCTTCAGAATAAAAAACTGACGTTGGTAGAACGCGAAAAAGCGATTTCGCATGTATCGAATATTTTAGGAAGAACCTTTGCTGAGGTATTGGATATTTACGACAGTTTTGCAACCCAACAGGCACCGGAACGTTTCCTACACATTATTTACTGGTTAGGAAAACTGGCGATAGAAGAGGTGGTCGATAATAACAAACGAACTATTACTTTTAGCCCGATTCTGAGAGAACGTTTGGGTCACCATATCCATGGAGAGATCTGGGCGAATAACATCAAAAAAGTTTTACTGAAAAATAAATTAATCCACCGTCCGATTCATGTGATCAGTGCGAATATGCACAGTGTGATGAATTCCTTATTTGCGACACACGTATTAAAAGGAAAATTCAAAGACCAGTCGGATTTTGTGATTTACGAAGAATTGAGCAAATCGTCCAATAATGATTTACGTTCTAAAGCGGAAGAATTCGCGATAAAACACGGTATGATTTCACTTCCGGATACTTCGGGAACCAACATTGATGTTCAGATTTTCGATACGGCAAAAATTGACTGGAACAAATCGGCATTTCCAAATGCAAAAGTCGAAGGCGAACATCCGGTAATTATCGTGATGGATTACGCCTTTGGTGAGCAGGCTTACGAAACGATCGACGAACTCTTAAAACCGTATAAAGACGGACAGGAAAAAGTACTCCTGAACGTAGAATCGGTTTCGATTATGGGGAAAGCCGGTATTTTAGAAGGAGGAAAAGGCGACATTATGATTCCGTCGGCACATATCAACGAAGGAACGGGAGATAACTATCCGTTTGACAACGAGCTTTCGGCCGAAATGTTCGAAGGAAATGAGATTCCGGTTTTTGCAGGACCAATGATAACGGTATTAGGAACATCGTTACAAAATAAAGACCTGCTAAAATTTTTCCACGAATCGACTTGGGGTGTGATTGGACTGGAAATGGAAGGCGCCTACTATCAGAAAGCCATCCAGTCGGCTTCCAAAATTAGAAAAAGTATCCCGTCAAATGTAAAAGTGCGTTATGCGTATTATGCCTCGGATAACCCATTGGAAACAGGAAGTACATTAGCTTCGGGAGGATTAGGAACAACCGGAGTTAAACCAACCTATTTAATTACAATTAAGATTTTAGAACAAATTTTTAATATAAAATAAAACCTATCCACTTACTATGAATAATAACTCTAATTCGACTCAGTCAGAAGATCAGGAAATCGATTTATCACATCTTTCAAAAAAAATTGGAAACTTATTTCAATCTTTTTTAGATTGGATTTTTGATGGGATACTATTTTTTAAACGCAATATTATCATTATCTCTATTTTGTTCGTTTTGGGAGCCGGATTAGGATTTTATCTGGACAAAGCAGAACGGGTATATAACAATCAGATCATTGTAATCCCCAATTTTGAAAGTGTCGACTATCTGTATTCGAAAGTAGAGTTATTAAATGCCAAAATCAAAGAGCGCGATTATCCGTTTTTAGAAAAACTAGGAATAAAAGATGCGGATAAAATATCGAGAATAGAAGTAGAACCGATTGTTGATATCTACAGATTTATTGATAACAGCGAAGAAAACTTCCAGATGATCAAATTGATGGCCGAAGATGGAGATATCAAAAAGATATTGGAAGACAATGTGACGAGTAAGAATTACAAATTCCATACCATATCGTTTATCACACATGGATTAACAAACAGAACGATGACGTTGGAACCGTTAATGAAATTCTTTAATGACAGTGATTATTACAGAACGATTCAAAAAGAAAGAATTGGAAACCTGGAGTTAAAAATTAAAACAAATCAGGAAACGATTAACCAGATCAATGGTATTTTAAATCAGTTTTCTTTAAATACGAGTTCGCAACAAAAGAGCGACAAGTTGGTTTATTATAATGAAAACACGCAGTTGAATGACGTGATCAAAACAAAAGATCAACTGGTAAATGAGTTAGGTTATCTGAATGTTCAGATGCACAACTATAAAGAAATTATAAAGGAAAGCAGCTCGATAATCAATGTACGCAATACCAAATCGGTTAATGGTAAAATGAAACTGGTTTTACCAGTACTTTTTGTCGGACTGTTTTTATTAGCCGGAATGCTGCGTTCTTTCTATAAAAAACAAATGATTAAAAGAAACTTAGCATAAGCATGAAAAACATATTAATAACCGGAGGTGCGGGATTTATAGGCGCTAATTTTGTAACTTATTTTATAGAAGAGAATCCGGATATAAACGTAATTAATTTAGACAAGCTGACGTATGCCGGCGATTTGGCCAATCTGGAAGAGGTGACCAATAACAGTCGGTATACCTTTGTACAAGGCGATATTTGCGATCGTGAATTGATCGAGACGCTTTTTGAAAAATATGATTTTTCGGATGTGATCCATTTTGCAGCCGAATCGCATGTGGATAATTCAATTTCCGGACCGGAAGCGTTTATCCGTACGAATGTTGTGGGAACATTTAATCTGTTGGATGTAGCCCGTAAGCATTGGATGAAGGGACCGAATGAATATAAAGAAGGATATAAGCAATCGCGTTTCCATCATATTTCCACCGATGAGGTTTATGGAACCTTAGGTACGACCGGATTGTTTACAGAAGAAACGCCTTATGCGCCCAATAGTCCATATTCGGCTTCAAAAGCCTCTTCCGATATGATTGTAAGAAGTTATTTTCATACCTATGGAATGCAGGTGGTTACGACCAATTGTTCCAATAATTATGGTCCAAAGCAGCACAATGAAAAGCTGATTCCAACGATTATACGCAAAGCCATTTCCGGAGAAAATATTCCGATTTATGGTAACGGACAAAATGTAAGAGACTGGTTGTATGTGTTGGATCACTGTAAAGGAATCGAATTGGTTTTTAAAAATGGAAAAGCAGGCGAAACCTATAATATCGGAGGTCGAAACGAGCGAAACAATCTGTATATTGCCAATACAATTTGTGAGATTTTGGATGAAATGCACCCAAAAGCCGAAAGCAGTTATAAAACACAGATTGTTTTTGTAAAAGACCGGCCGGGACACGATTTGCGATATGCGATCGATGCCACTAAGATTGAAACGGAACTGGGATGGAAAGCCGATGAAAATTTCGAAACCGGAATTCGCAAAACCATTGCCTGGTATCTGGACAAATTCGACAAAAAATAATAAAAGCTAAATAATCATTTAATAACATGAAAGGGATAATATTAGCAGGAGGCTCCGGCACCCGATTACACCCGCTTACGCTGGCCGTGAGCAAACAGTTAATGCCAATCTATGATAAGCCGATGATTTATTATCCGCTTTCGACATTAATGTGGGCCGGAATCCGTGAAATATTGATCATTTCAACGCCACATGATTTACCGTTATTCCGTCAATTATTAGGCGACGGAAGTAAACTGGGTTGTCATTTTGAATATGCCATACAGGAACACCCGAATGGACTGGCGGAAGCCTTTATTATTGGTAAAGATTTTATTAAAGACGATAAAGTGGCCCTGATTTTAGGGGACAATATTTTTTATGGAACAGGATTGGCCGAATTACTTCAGGCGAATAACAATCCGAATGGTGGAATTATTTATGCGTATCACGTACTGGATCCGGAGCGTTATGGTGTAGTTGATTTTGATAAAGACGGAAAAGTACTTTCAATAGAAGAAAAACCGATTTACCCAAAATCAAATTATGCGGTACCGGGGATTTATTTTTATGATAATGATGTCGTGTCGATAGCTGAAAATATCAAACCAAGTAATCGCGGAGAACTGGAAATAACCGATGTCAACAAAGAATACCTGGAAAGAGGAAAGCTTCAGGTGAGTATTTTAGACCGCGGAACCGCCTGGCTCGACACCGGAACATTCCAGTCGTTAATGCAAGCCGGACATTTTGTACAGGTTATCGAAGAACGTCAGGGATTAAAAATCGGAGCTATCGAAGAAGCGGCCTATCGAATGGGATTTATTGATGCCGAACAATTACAGCTTTTGGCAGAACCGTTATTAAAAAGCGGATATGGAAAACACTTACTAAGCATATTAGAATAAAAAAATGACAATTACCCCTACAAGACTATCCGGTTGTTATATACTCGATCCCAAAGTGATTCAGGATGCGAGAGGTTATTTTATGGAAAGTTTTAATGAAAAAACATTCCGTGAAGCAACCGGCGAAGCCGTTCATTTTGTACAGGACAACCAATCGTTTTCGTCCAGAGGCGTCCTACGGGGTTTACATTATCAGACCGGAGAACATGCACAGGCAAAACTGGTACGTGTTTTACAGGGAGAAGTTTTGGATATCGCGGTAGACATTCGTCCGGAATCGGAAACCTATGGCCAGTATGTAGCCGAATTATTATCGGCCGAAAACCAAAAGCAATTATTTATCCCAAGAGGATTTGCACATGGTTTTTTAGTATTGAGCGAAACAGCGACGTTTTTTTATAAATGCGATAATTTTTACAATAAAGAATCCGAAGGCGGGATTATCTATAACGATCCAAGTCTGGCAATAGATTGGAAACTGGAAGCATCGGAATTATTGATTTCCGAAAAAGACCAATTCCTACCCACCTTGGATAAAGCCCGAAAAATATGGTAGTACTGGTAACCGGTGCATCCGGACAATTAGGGCAATCGCTACAATCCATTTCGGAAAACTATCCGGAAATGGACTTTATTTTTGCGTCGTCATCCGATCTGGATATTACGGATACGGAAAAAACCATCGCTTTTTTTCGGAAAACAAAACCGGCCTATTGTATTAATACGGCGGCGTATACTGCAGTTGATAAAGCCGAAAGCGAATCCGAAAAAGCATTTCAGATCAATGTAAAAGGATCACAAAATTTGGCGGAAGCCTGTGCCGAAACCAATACCGTTTTACTTCATGTTTCAACGGATTTTGTTTTTGATGGCGAAAAGACCACGCCTTATACCGAAGAAGATATTCCAAATCCAAAAGGTGTTTACGGAAAAACAAAATTAGAAGGGGAACAGGTTATTCAAGCGGCCTGGCCAAAACACTATATAGTAAGGACTTCCTGGGTGTATTCGGAATTCGGAAACAACTTTATGAAAACGATGCTACGACTGGCTTCCGAAAGGGATACTCTTAACGTGGTTGATGATCAGATTGGAACACCAACTTATGCGGTTGATTTGGCCGAAGCGCTCGTTGCAATAATCCGTTATGATTTCCAAAACGATACCAAGCCGTATGGCGTTTACAATTTTAGTAACGAAGGTGTTTGCAGTTGGTATGATTTCGCTAAAAAGATATTTGAAGTGAATCAAATAAGCATTTCGGTTAATCCAATTCCTACAACAGCATATCCTACACCGGCGCAAAGGCCTAAGTATAGCGTATTGGATAAATACAAAATAAAGACTACTTTTGGTATCACCATTAACAGTTGGGAAAAGACATTACGACATCATTAAATTTTTAATCGAATATAGTATAGGTATAATAAAATACTATATTTTTGCCCAAAAAATAAGCATTATGAAAACAAAAATTATTATAGCAGGTTTATTTTTATCCTTTTTAACGATTTCCTGTAAAAACGAGGAAAAAAAGGCAGATACTACAACTGAAGCGGTAAAAGAAGTGGTTCAGGAGAACACATTTGATGTTTCTGTAGACATGATTATCAAAAAAGACGATGATTTGATTCTGTATTACAAAGACGGATCTAACGAGTGGTTTGATGACGACCATGTAGTTTGGATGGGCGTTAAAGGGAAAAATGAGGTTCAAACGGTGACTTTTAAATTACCGGAAGGCATTGTTCCGATCGATTTGCGATTGGATGTTGGAAGAAATGAAGACAAAGGTCAGGAGCCAATTTCAATTAAAAAATATAAAATTACCTATCTTGATAAATCGTTCGAAGTAAACGAAAACCAGCTTTTGGAATATTTAAAACCGAATCAGTGTATTAAATATGATGCTGCGACAAAATTATTCACCTTACAAAAAGATGACAAAGGGTATTACGATCCGTATTTTGAAAGCACCAAAGCATTTTACCCTCAAATCGCCAAGATTGCGGCAAACTTATAATTAGATAAAAATAAAATATAGAATAAGGTTAACTTTATATTTTAGTTAACCTTATTTATTTTTAACACCATATATTTTTTGTTTTGATTAAAATTATACTTCGAAAAACACTTAATCATTTGTCTTTAATTATATTAATGGTTGGAGCTATTTGTTTTTTTGGAGCGAATATTTTATTAAAAAAAAAATTAACGATAACAGAATATGGGGAGTACTCCATACTCGTAAGTTATTTTTCACTGGGATTTATCTACGGCCTTTTAGGATTGGAACAGGTTTTCATACGCTTTTCACAGGCACCCAGCAGAGGAAAAATAATCACCCAGCGTTTTCAGATTAAGACAATAATTACTACAGTACTCACAACCTCGGTACTAAGCACCATTCTTTTTTATTGGTTTTACAGTGAAATATTACCGAATATACTATTAGTATTTCTGAGCACGGTATCGATGACATCGTTGATGTATTTTTTTTCGGCTTTCCGACTAAATACCGACTTTGTATTTGCGCAATTCATATCCAATTTATGGCGTATAGCACTGTTAATTTTGGCGGTATCGTTATTCTTATTTCGGGGAACTAATGCTTCCGATTTTATATTATATGGCTTGTGTTATAGTATTATACTTTGTTTTTTACTGGCTGTTTATTATTATCGTAAAGAGATAAAACTGGAGTTTAACGAGGCGTTCACTAAAAAAGAGATATTGATCTCGGGATTTCATTTTTGTATTGCGATAACCTCTTTTTCTTTGATTACATTTGGAGATCGTTTTTTAATAGAGAACAAATTAGGAATTGAAAACTTTGGAGAATATTTTTATCTGACGAATTTTTTTTTAGCGCCATATACCATTCTACAAAACTATGTTGGATTCAAACAACTGATATTATTTAAAGCCAATTTTAATAAAAAGTACTTTTCGGAATTTAACAGGAAAGCTATTTTATTTGGCTTACTGTTAGGATTTTTATTAGCATTAGGGGTTTATATTCTGAACAGTTTGAGAATTATTGATATAAATATACAGGAACATTGGAGTACAATATTATTGATTTTGTTAACCGGAATCTTACGATTGTATTCCTCTTCCATAAATTCGGCTTTTGAGGCAAGAACTTCAATTGAAACCTTACGGAAGGCCAATATTTATATAGCATCGCTTACGGTGATTTTGATTTTAATAATATTTCTTTTTATTAATTCGATCGATATGATACTGATATGTATCAGTTTGATTTGGTTCCTTAGAAGTGTCATACACCGACATTTATTGATGCACCAGATGAAAACCATACTATAGAGATGATAACATTAAAAAATATTTATAAGCTATTATTTTTACTGGGTATTTTTTTTATTCCGTTTAATTCTTTTGAAGGAATTAAGGAATTGGGAGAATTCAAAAAAGAATCTGGGGCCTACTTTTTACTGCTGGGTTTGGTCTTTTTAGGATTGGATATACTCCTCAGTAGAAAGATTTCGATTCCCTATAAAAATTATATTATAACTATTCTTTGGGTTTTTCTGTTATGGTGTATTTTTAGTGTAGTAGTAAATTTTCCGTTTATTCAGGAGAGTTACTATAAAAAAACAACGGGAATCAACCGGTTTATTCGGCAATACTTTGTGATCATCATGTCGGGTGTTGCTTTTTTTATGTTATACTGGAATGTAATTGTAAAAATGTCGGCAAAAGAAATTTTGCTCATGATACGGAAAGTCTTTTTATATTCTTTCATCGTTGTATCGATCTACGGCTTTTTGGAAATTTTATATATCTATTTTGGAGTATATCCGGCTTATACATTACTGCGTTTATTTGATTACTTTCCTTTTACAGAATACGATTATGATGTAAACCGAAGAATCTCATCGGTTACTTTCGAAGCACCGGCATTAGGCCTTTATTTAATAACCGTTGCCGGATGGATGTTTAGTTATATCATCACACATAAAGGATATGTCCGTTACATCCCAACATTAGTGGTGATCATACTCACCTATTATTCCGGATCCAGAACAGCACTTATTGTTATTACATTACAAGCGGTGGTTTTCTTTGGGATTATTTTAAACAACCGACAAAAATTAATGGCAATTTCAGGAATAGCAGCTATGTTTGTTCTCTTTGGAACCATGATTGTGGTGTTTAAAGGAGATAAAATAATAAATGATATGGGGAAGAAGTTGGAATCTCTTGACTTTAAAAGCAATTTAAAGAAAAATATATCCAATCAATCCCGGTTTGGTATCCAATATGCGAATATGATGGTTTTTAAAGAAAACCCTATAGTGGGCGTTGGTTACGGACAACAGGCCTTTCATGCGTTAAATTATTATCCGATATGGGCCAAAAAAGACAATTATGAATTTCCCTATATTTATCTAAACAAAAACAATCCGATGTTTCCGCCGGGATATAATATCTATGTTCGTTTATTGGCAGAGACGGGTATTATTGGTTTTTCGATTTTTATATATTTGTTATATCAGATAGGAAAGCAAAGCGTAAGGATTATCAAAAATAGCGAAGATGAAATAAAGATTTTAGGAATCATCATACTGGTAAGTCTTATCGGATTTATAATGAACTGGTTTCAGTCCGATACGTTTCGGATGTATGGATTTTGGATTTGCCTAGCAATATTGATCCGAATATCCGACCTGAATGCGATTCAAAACAAGTTAAATAAAAATACACACAAATAATGACACCATTAGTTAGCGTAGTAATCCCTGTTTATAACGCACAATCAACAATTATACAGACGATACAATCGGTAATCAACCAAACCTATACGAATATTGAACTGATTTTGATTGATGATGGATCGAAAGACAACTCCAATAGTATAATGAAAGATTATATTGCTAATTCGGATCGAAACATTAAATTAGTAACGAAAGAAAACGGAGGTGTTTCTTCTGCCAGAAATAGGGGAATTGACGAAGCGACGGGAGAATTTATAGCCTTTTTGGACAGTGACGATGAGTGGTTGCCAGAGAAAATAGCAACTCAAATGACTGTTTTTCGTGAGAATCCAAATATTGACTGTTTGGGAACAAACATGAATCAGGAAGTACATAAAAAGATGTTCGGAGTACAATTTGAACGATTAACAAAAATCACTCCGCGATTAATGTTACTAAAAAACTTTTTATGTATTCAGACCACATTAACAAAAAAAGCAGTAATCGATGATATCGGCTATTTTTATACCGATCAGGATAATGAAGACTCCAATATGATGATCCGTGTTGCCAATAAGTACAACAGCTATTTATTAAACGAACCCTTTGTACTTTACGGAAACGGAAAACCGGTTTATGGCCATTCCGGATTAAACTCCCGTTTGTGGGAAATGGAGAAAGGCGAATTAAAAAACGTTTCCATGGCTGTTAGAATGAAGATTATTAGACCAATTGAATACCCGTTATTTGCAGGATTCAGCTTGTTAAAATACTATCGGAGAGTTCTCGTAACCTTTTTCAGACGAATATGCTAACGATAAAAAACTATTTAAACCAATCGTACGACTACCTCCTTATTGCGTTGATTCTGATCCTTCCTTTTTCCAAAGGATTGCCAAATGTAATATTGGGATTGCTGGCATTGGTTTTTATACTGGATTATAAAAAAAAATACTTCCAAGAGTATTTCCAGTCTCCGTTACCCTATTTAGCTGTTTTAATTTTATATGTTAGCGGACAGGCACTTATTAACGGTACTTTTATGTTGGATCTTAACATTTATAAAAAGTACTTTTATCTGATCCTACTTCCGATACTTTTTTTTAAGATCAATAATATCCAACGGTTTAAAATACTGTCGTTGATCGCGATTAATGCTTCAATTATAGGATGTCTATTCCGAATTTTTAAATTTTATTCGAAGTTTAAATTTTTCCCGTTTGCCGATGGTTGGACCACCAATTTTGTATTATTACAGGAAAGGCCGTATATGGGTGTTTTCTGTGTTATCGGAATTATTCTGGCATTTGAACAACTCCATAAAAAAAACAAAGGCAAATATTTCTATTTGTTCAGCATTCTTTTTTCACTTGCCTTTATTCTATTTATAACTGTTAGAATGGCCATGATAACCGTATTGGTTTTGTTTATAATCTACCTGTTCGGATACTTAAAAAGTAATACGATACGAAAAAGGCTCATTCTTGCTGGATTTATACTTTTTCTGGGGACTGTATTTATGCTGAATAAAAACATTTCGAAACGATTTTTTATCAACAGTACACTAGAAAAAACAATCGAAAACATTAAACAATCCGAGCCTCGGGTAATCATTTTTGGCTGTTCGGGAAAAATAGTACAGCAAGACGATTTCTCTTTTTTATTTGGTTTTGATTCCTACACGAAAATTAGCGAACGACTCGTTGCCTGCTACGATGACTCGATTGAAGACTACTCCAGAAAAAGCTGGTTTTTGGAAAGCAAATTTAACTCCCATTGCCAGTTTATCGATTTTTACCTGATAGGAGGCATTATAGGACTACTCCTTTTTGTAACGTTTATTATAAAAACCTTTCTCTATAGTTATAAAGATTTTTTTGCAATGGCTGTTTTTGCTGCTTTTGTGATGTTTTTAATAGTTGAGAATGTTTTTTACAGGCAATTCGGCTGTTATATTTTCTCTATATTTGTTTCACTATATATAATAAACGTAAGCAGGATTGATGGAAAGAGTTAAAATTGCACACATATTACATTCTGTTGGAGGAGTAGATGTATATTTAAGACTGATTTTAGAAAATGTAGACCGTAATAAAATAGAAAACATTGTAGTTCATGGTGAATCCGATACACAAAAGGAATTTGTGGATAAAGAAGGAAAGACCATAAAAAATTATAAGACTACCATTATTCGTAATATTTCTTTTTTTAAAGATTTCAATGCGATACGTAACACCTATAAAATTTTAAAAAAAGAAAAGCCGGATATTATCCATGCCCATAGTGCCAAGGGAGGTGTTATTGGTAAGATAGTAGGGAAGCTTTTGGGTGTTAAAATCCTGTATACACCACATGCGTTTTCGTATTTAAGTGCGCAGAGTAATCTAAAGCGAAACATTTTTCTAACCATTGAAAAAAATCTGGCAAATGGAAACAGTACAGTTTTGGCTACTTCGGATTCTGAAAAAAACAGAGCGATAAAGGAAGTAGGCTATAAGCCGGAAAAGGTTATCGTTTTTAATAATTGTATTGAACCGATAGGCGAAATACAACCCTTATCGATACCAAAAACCTGGCCGGATGAATATATTTGTTGTGTAGGACGACCATCATATCAAAAAAACATTGAGCTGATGATCGAAATCTTGTACGAACTAAAAAAAGTAAGGCCAATACATTTACTGGTTATCGGAGTAGGACATCATTCCGATCAGTTGGAATCCGTAAAAAGCCTGATCAAAGAAAGAGATATGACAGCGTATGTAACCTTAATTGACTGGACCAGCAGAGAGGACGTTTTTAATTTAGTGAGCCAATCAAAAATGTATATCTCGACATCCCGTTATGAAGGAATGCCATATTCCATAATCGAAAGTCTGGCATTATCCAAACCCTCGGTCGTTAGCGATTGCGACGGTAACAGAGATTTAATAGTGGACGGATATAATGGATATATAGTAAAAAATAATAATATCGAAGAATTTAAAGATCGGATTTTGGAATTGATCAATGATGAACAAAAGCGTAAGGAATTTTCAGCAAATGCCTATCAGTCTTTTTCGGATCATTTTAATATTAAAAACAACATTTCCAAATTAGAATCGATATATTCTAACTTTAGATAATTTTATCTAAATGAAAGCACTATTTTATGACGAAAGACACAATTAAACAGATCATACAAAAAGAAAAATTTCAACCGGGATTATTAGGTTTTTTTATAAATCATAACTTTTTTATTCGACACGCTTTAAAAAGTATGATAAAGGAAAAATCCAAATTATTAACCGGAGAGCTATTGGATTTTGGTTGTGGGAACAAACCGTATTTGAATTATTTTGGACATCTAAATAAATATATCGGAGTTGACTTAAAAATAGAAGGAAGGGATGAAAACCATAAATACGTAGATCGATTTTATGATGGACATGTTATACCTTTCGAAGACAATCATTTCGACAGCTTGCTATGTACGGAAGTGTTAGAACATGTTTTTAACATCGACGAGTTATTAAAGGAAATGAATCGGGTTTTAAAACCAAACGCGACGGCTTTAATAACCACTCCTTTTATGTGGGAAGAACATGAAATGCCGCATGATTTTGCTCGATATACGACACCGGCGTTAAAACATTTGTATGCATCGAATGGTTTTGAGGTCGTTGAAAATCATAAAACCGGGAATCATGTATTGGTCCTTTTTCAATTCACATTAAATTACCTGAATAATATTTTGCCCAAAAACAAACTCGTAAAACAAATATTAATGGTACCGTTTATTTTTACCATTAATATATTGGGTAGTATTTTTGGTACAATTCTTCCCAAATCTAAGACAGTATATTTCAATAACATTTTTGTACTGCGGAAAATAAAATAAGGAATCCCCTTACACCATATTTTACCCTTTATAAGGAGTCATCAAAAACAGTATTTTTATGATTCCTTAAAATAGTATTTGTTGAAAATTTAACAAGCGCAACAATTCTGTAACGCCAGGTTTTATAATGCAAGCAGGTCGATGTCAATAAATAATTAAATCTGAAATTTTGTACGACTTAACTAGCTTGATACATATGTTTTTTTTTATCTTGCATGGATTAATTGGAATACATGAAAAGAATATTAATTACAGGAGCAGCAGGGTTTTTAGGATCACATTTATGCGACAGATTTATTGCGGAAGGATACTTTGTGATTGGGATGGACAATCTGATCACGGGAGACTTAAAAAATATTGAGCATTTGTTTAAAAATCAAAATTTTGAGTTTTACCACCACGATATAACCAAGTTCGTACATGTTCCGGGTCAATTAGACTATATACTGCATTTTGCCTCTCCGGCAAGTCCGATCGATTATCTTAAAATTCCAATACAAACCTTAAAAGTAGGATCGTTAGGAACGCACAATCTGTTAGGATTAGCCCGTGTAAAAAAAGCAAGAATCTTAATTGCATCGACTTCAGAAGTATACGGCGATCCGTTAGTACATCCGCAAACAGAAGAATATTATGGAAATGTAAATACCATCGGGCCACGAGGTGTATATGATGAAGCCAAGCGTTTTCAGGAATCCATTACAATGGCCTACCATACTTTCCATGGTGTAGAAACCCGTATTGTTCGGATTTTTAATACTTACGGACCGCGAATGCGTTTAAACGACGGTCGTGTTATTCCGGCATTCATTGGTCAGGCATTACGTGGTGAAGACCTTACTATTTTTGGAGACGGTTCGCAAACCCGTTCGTTCTGTTATGTAGACGATCAGGTGGAAGGGATTTTCCGATTACTACACTCAGACTACGTATTGCCGGTTAACATTGGTAATCCGGATGAAATTACGATAAAAGACTTTGCTGAAGAAATCATCAAACTTACCGGAACAGATCAAAAAGTAGTGTATCGTCCATTACCAGTTAATGATCCGTTACAGCGACAGCCAGATATTACTAAGGCAAGAGAAATCCTGGGTTGGGAACCGAAAGTATCCCGTTCCGAAGGAATGAAAATTACCTATGAGTATTTCAAATCATTATCGACAGAGGAATTATTAAAAGAAGAGCATAAGGATTTTTCTAAATATATATTTTAGTGCGTAGAACTACCGGCCGGTATTCCGGATATATTAGACCTTTTTCTTATTTGTTGGATTTGATTATCATCAATATTCTGACAGGGGTTTTATTACCCGAAACAATAGGATTTTATTATAATATATTCATCAGTATCACCTGGATTACCATTGCGCTGAATATTGGTTTTTATGAAGTCTATCGTTATACAAAAGCGATCGAGATATTTGGGAAAATACTAAAACAATATGCGTTGTTCCTGGTATTTAGTTTTGCCTATATCGGGTATTTCTCCAAATATTCCCAACCTTCGGAAACCATAAAATACACCACAACTGCAATGGCACTGGTCGCAGCGTTTAAATTTGCAGTATTTTATTTTCTAAAACGGTTTCGGGTTGTTTTCGGTGGAAATTTCCGCAGAGTGATCATCGTCGGACAAAGTAAAAATATATGCCAACTTCAGGAATTTTTTATCGAGAATCCCGATTATGGCTATAAACTGGAAAAGGTATTTCATTTCGACAAAAATGAATCAACCGAAAACATAGAGTCATGCTTTAAGTTTGCTCTGGATCGGGATATAGATGAAATTTATTGTTCCCTGCAGGATTTATCCAATTCACAAGTAAGTAAGTTTGTCGACTTTACGGATAACAATCTGAAGTTACTGAAGTTTTTACCGGACAGTAAAGAAATCCTTTCCCGTAATTTGGTGTACGACTACTACGGCTATATTCCTATTATATCGATGCGAAACATTCCGCTGGACAAGCCGTTTAATAAAATTATAAAAAGAGTTTTCGATATTTTTTTCTCACTATTAATTATCATTGGATTACTTTCCTGGTTAACACCATTGTTAGCCATTCTGATAAAAATGGAATCCAGAGGGCCGATATTCTTTAAACAAAAGCGAAACGGACTCAACTACAAAGAGTTTAACTGCTATAAATTCCGATCGATGCGACCGAATGAAATCGCCGATTTGGAACAGGTTTCTAAAAACGACCCCCGAATTACCAGAATCGGACGTTTTATTCGTAAGACGAGTATCGACGAATTACCGCAATTTTTTAATGTGATCCTTGGCGATATGTCGGTTGTAGGGCCACGACCACACATGGTGAGTCATACCGAAATGTATGCCCGAAGTGTGGATAAATTTATGGTACGCCATTTTATCAAACCCGGAATTACCGGATTGGCACAAACCAATGGATATCGAGGCGAAGTAGAAACGAACTACGACATCATTAATCGGGTGAAATACGATATTTTCTATTTGGAAAACTGGTCGCTTTTACTCGATATCAAAATTATTTATCTTACCGTTTACAACGCTATTAAAGGAGACGAAAAAGCCTATTAATGTCACAGCGGGTTTCCATAATAACACCAACATTTAATTCGGCGCAATTTATAAGCGAAACGATCCTGTCGGTTCAAAACCAGACGTATCCGGATTGGGAAATGCTTATTGTGGACGACGCTTCGACGGATGAAACCGTAACCATAGTCAAAACATTTGCGGAACAGGACAACCGGATTCGACTGTACGAATTGGATCGTAATTCGGGTGCCGGAGTAGCACGAAATCAGGCATTGGAAAAAGCCACTGGTCGGTATATAGCTTTTTTGGATGCCGATGATTTGTGGAAACCGGAAAAACTGGAAAAACAGCTCGCTTTTTTAGCACAAAACAAACTCCCTTTTACCTTTTCATTTTACGATTGTATTGATGAAAATGGCGTCCCGTTACAAAAAAGAATCAAAGCACCTGTACGACTTCGTTACCGACAATTGTTCTTTTGCAATTTTATAGGAAACCTAACTGGACTATACGATACGGACTATTTTGGAAAAATTCCGATCGCCTCCTTCCGTAAACGTCAGGACTGGATCGTCTGGTTAACCATTTTAAAACAGATAAAAACGGCACAACCCGTTCCGGAAAGTCTGGCATTTTACCGAATCCGAAAAGACTCGATTTCGGCGTCAAAAGGAAGTCTTTTAAAACACAATTACCGAATATACCGCGATTTCCATAGGAAAAGCAGTGTCGTAGCCTTTTTTTGTATGATAGGATTTTTGTTTACCCAATTGCTGATCAAACCCCGTTTTATAGCGAAATTATAGCAACGACTGGAATTGTTTTAGCTTCCCTCTGTTGGATCGGGCTAAGGTCGTTTTCCGATTAAAAATAAAAGTAAGTCCGGTTTCCAGATACAGCGCAATGGCAGCTTCAATCTTCTGAATCTGATCCGCTGTTAATTCAAAATCACTCACATAATCGATCTCAAAAGTATCCCGCTGGATTTGTTTGATGATAAATTCCTTTACATTACCATCGTCTTCGATAATACTTTTGGTAATATAATAAAACGTAAGTCCCGGTGCTTTTTTACCACTTGGCAAAATGGCTACATCATTCGTGCGTCCCGTTAGTTTTTTTAAAATTGTTTTTTTAGCCGTACTCGATTCGTCCAATGCGCCGATATCACCAATGTCATAACGAATAAAAGGATGTGCTTTATTGTATAAAGACGTAATCACAATACGACCTTCCTGACCGTTTGGAACCGGCTTATTTTGCTCGTCTAGAATTTCCACAAATAGCGTTTCGGTATTCACCTGCCATTCGCCCTCGGGATTCTGAAAGGCGATCAGATCCAATTCGGATGCGCCATATTCGTTTACGATTGGAATGCCAAATTGTGTTTCCAGTAAAATTTTATCCTCCTCAAAAAGCATTTCCGAAGTGACCATACAAACCTTTAACGTTGGACAAACGGTTTTAAGTACGATATTCCGCGCCTTTAAAAACTTGGCAAACAAAACAATCGAACTGGTATACCCGTTGATATAATCGAATTTTTGGGTTTTAAATTTTTCTAAAACCTGTTCCAGAAAACCGTCGGATAAATCAAATATCGGAAAGCGATAGCGGTTGCCTAAATAATCTTTTAAACGCTCTTTATAATAACCCGCTTTGTCCAATGGAATACCATAAAAACGCGCCTGATACGACGTGTTGAAATCGATACCATACCAACCGAAACGATAAAAAAAGGACGCCCAAGTTAGTGCATGTACATATTTATCTTTTGCAAAAATAAACGGATCACCACTGGAACCGGAGGTTTTATTGACAAACGTATTGGAAACGGTATACCCTTTGGAAAGACGGTTTTGCAAGGGTTGTTGCAACTCTTTTTTAGTTAGTACCGGTAAATCGGACCAGTTGTGATACGTCTTTTTTCCGACCAGTTTTTGGTAAAAAGAATTGTGTTCCAGATGGAATGTAGCGATTTCCTTTTGTTTAAAAGCGATATAATCCGGGTAGTCTTTTTCCGGAACAGCGCGAATGGATTCAAATTCCGATTGTGCTTTCTTCATCGGGAAACCACTGATTTTTAAAGATAAATCGAATAGTCGGAACACGGGTGTCAATTTTAGTCAAAGTTAGAAAAACAAATGAAGCAGCCTATAGGCTGATAAACTTTTTAGCATTAAAATTATAATATCCATTCAAAACGGAGTATTTTTGACGTTTCAAAAAACAACACAACAAATGACAATTTTATTATTAGGATCCGGCGGAAGAGAACATGCTTTAGCCTGGAAAATGCTACAAAGCGAACACTGTTCAAAACTACTGGTAGCACCCGGAAATGCCGGAACTGCAACGATAGCCGAAAATGTAAACATCAACCCTAACGATTTTGAATCGGTTAAAAACCTGGTACTGACCGAAAAAGTGAGTATGGTTGTCGTAGGACCGGAAGACCCATTGGTAAAGGGGATTTTCGACTATTTTCAACAGGATGCTTTGTTACAAGACATTCCGGTCATTGGTCCGTCAAAAATCGGTGCGCAATTAGAAGGAAGTAAAGAATTTGCCAAAGAATTTTTGGTAAAACACAATATCCCAACAGCTGCTTACGACAGTTTTACAAAAGACACCGTAGAAGCCGGATGTGAATTTTTAACGACGTTACAACCGCCCTACGTTTTAAAAGCGGATGGATTGGCAGCCGGAAAAGGGGTTTTGATCCTTCAGGATTTGGCCGAAGCACAAGCCGAATTGCGTAACATGTTGGTAAACGAAAAATTTGGAAGCGCGAGCGCGAAAGTTGTCATCGAAGAATTTTTGGATGGAATCGAATTGAGTTGTTTCGTATTGACCGACGGAAAGAGCTATAAAATATTACCAACAGCAAAAGACTATAAACGAATTGGAGAAGGCGACACCGGATTAAACACCGGAGGAATGGGAGCCGTTTCGCCGGTACCGTTTGCCGATGCTGTTTTAATGGAAAAAATAGAAAGTCGTATTGTAAAACCAACAATTGACGGATTGCAAAAAGACGGAATCCTGTATAAAGGATTTGTATTTATCGGTTTGATCAATGTTAGAAACGAACCATATGTAATCGAATATAACGTTCGCATGGGCGATCCGGAAACAGAAGTGGTGATGCCGCGTTTAAAATCCGATTTGGTAACCCTTTTCAAAGCAGTTGCGACGCAAACGTTAGATCAGGTGGAATTGGAAATCGATCCGAGAAGTGCGACAACCATTATGGTAGTTTCGGGTGGCTATCCGGAAGACTATGAAAAAGGAAAAGCTATTTCCGGATTGGAACACGTAGACGGATCCATTGTTTTTCATGCCGGTACGACGCTACAAAAGGATCAGGTGGTAACCAACGGAGGCCGTGTTTTGGCCGTAACATCCTATGGGGACACGTTTCAGGAAGCCATAAAAAAATCTTATCAAAATATAGATAAACTACATTTTGATAAGATGTATTTTAGAAAAGATATCGGTTTCGACCTCTAATATTATTTTAAAAACGAGTGGGCTGTAGTATCCTGACTATCTTCGCCGCTGTCTTTGTGTTTCTTTAACTCTTTAATCCAGTAGTAAGTAGCACCACAACAGATGATGATGAAAATCCAGTTTAAAAGATTCGCAGCCCACCAGTTTGATAATTCCAATTTTCGCATCAAATCCATAGGGGCGAATAGTATGTCTACGAATAAGTACTGTATTCCTTCAAAAAATGCTTTCATTTTTGTTTAAGTATTATATTTACAGTCACAAAAATATAAAATATCTACATGATAGCAAGCCTTTTTAATAAATCTAGACCGTTAAATTATGCGATAATTAGTTTATTACTGGTTTTATTTTACTTTTTATACCTGACACAATACCCGGAGTGGACCGAATATTATACCACGGTCATACAAAAAATAGGCTTGTTGGTAGTATTAACAGGATCGTTGTTTCTGGTTCGTTTCGTTACCAAAAGGAACGGATTGAGCAAGGATAACAGCTACGCGCCGTTCTTATTTTTGCTTTTTCATATCTTGTTTCCATCGGTTTTGGTAAACACGAATATTATTCTGGCGAACTTTTTTATCCTGTTGGCACTTAGACGATTAATATCGTTGCAATCGCTGATCACGCCCAAAGAAAAGATCTTTGATGCCTCACTATGGATTTTTGTAGCGACACTATTTCACTTTTGGAGTATCCTTTTTATAGTGTTGGTTTTTGTGTCGATTGTATTTCACGTATCGCGGGATTACCGGAACTGGATTATTCCGTTTATAGCGCTTTTTACGGTAGGCATTTTGTTCACATTGGCCGTTATCGCCGGAGAGCGGGATCTTTTATTTATTGTGTTGGATAAGGCTTATATCAGTTTTGATTTTACCTATTTTGAAAATATTTACCAGAATATTGCCTTGGCGATTTTCTCCTCGATTGCGGTATTGTTTTTTGTGACGCAGTTACTGGCATTATCCAACCGACCGCTAAACATGCAGTCGTCCTACAAAAAAGTATTGTTTTCTTTTGTTTTGGGTGTTGGGATTTATGTCCTTTCAGCCAGTAAAAACAATAGTTTCCTGGCCTTTACCTTTTTTCCTTTAGCGGTAATGGGGACCAACTTTATCGAAAGTCTGGACAATAAATGGGTACGGGAAAGTGTGATGTATTCCCTGATTGCAATCAGCTTTTTTATCTTTTTCGCGCAGGTACTATAATTTACTACCGTAGGCCAAATCACCGGCATCGCCCAATCCGGGAACGATATAGTTTTTAGCATTCAAACCTTCGTCCAGAGCGGCTACCCAAAGATGGCAGTTGTTTGGCAGGTTTTTTTCAAGGTATTCGATTCCTTCCGGAGTTGCGATTACAACAGCAATGTGGATTTCTTTTGGGGTTTCCTCTGCCATTAGTTTTTGGAAAACCGCTACAAGAGATTGTCCGGTTGCCAGCATCGGATCGATCAGAATCAGGTTTTTATTTTCGAATGATGGCGCTGCCTGGTATTCCACTTTAATCTCGAAAAAATCGTCGTTATTCGGATGGAAACGCATGGCCGAAACAAAACCGTTTTCGGCATCGTCAAAGAAATTCATAAAACCGGTGTGCAATGCCAATCCGGCTCTTAAAATAGAACACAACACTACATTGTCTTCCAAAGCGGTTGTTTTTTTGATACCCAATGGTGTCTGTACATCAATCTCTTTATAGGTCAGAATCTTACTCAATTCATAGGCCATCACTTCACCGATACGTTCGATATTTTTGCGAAAGCGCATACTGTCTTTCTGGATCGTAACATCGCGGATTTGTGATAGGAAATGATTAAGAATACTGTTGTTTTCAGAGATATAATGGATATGCATTTTCGGGATAAAATTTGTATTAGTAGGATAAAAGTATAAAAACTATATTTGTAAATAAAATTTAAACTATGTTTTCACAATTTGCCTTCTCGATTTTCGAGGAAAGTATCAACGATTATCATCAATATGATAATGTAGATCAACCGATTAGCAATCCGTATCCAAAAGATCAGATTGAGCACCTGTTGTATCTGAAAAACTGGATCGATACGGTACAATGGCATTTTGAAGACATTATACGGGATCCGCAGATCAATCCGGAAGCGGCTTTGGTTTTAAAAAGAAGAATCGATGCATCCAATCAGGAACGTACGGATATGGTCGAATATATCGATAGTTATTTTCTTCAGAAATATGCTGATGTTACGGTAAAACCGACCGCAAAAATCAACTCGGAAAGTCCGGCTTGGGCGATCGACCGTTTGTCTATTCTGGCCTTGAAAATTTATCACATGAATGAAGAAGCGAATCGTGTGGAAGCTACGGCCGAACACCGTGCAAAATGTCAGGAAAAACTAAACGTATTGTTGGAACAGAAAAAAGACCTGACGACAGCGATCGACGATTTGCTAACCGATATTGCGAGCGGTGATAAATATATGAAAGTATACAAACAGATGAAGATGTATAATGACGAGGAATTAAACCCGGTATTATATCAAAACAAAAAGTAGCCATCGGGCAACATGTCTAAGATCAAACATATTTTAGTAATACGACTGTCGGCAATGGGCGATGTGGCAATGGTCGCACCGGTATTGCGCGCTTTTGTTTCGCAATATCCCGATATAAAGATTACGGTCGTATCCCGTCCGTTTTTTAAACCCTTTTTTAGCGGAATTCCCAATGTGGTTTTTTTTGATGTCGATTTACACGACCGTCATAAAGGGCCAAAGGGGTTGTTACGTCTTTTCTGGGATCTGAAAAAATTAAAAGCCGATGCTGTGGCCGATTTACACAATGCCATCCGATCAAAAGTCATCCGGAAATTATTCGGACTGATCGGGAAAAAGGTCGTGTATATGGACAAAGGCCGAAAAGAAAAAGAAGCCTTAACCCGCGCTGAAAACAAAATATTTCAACCCTTATCATCCACATTTGAACGTCATGCACTGGCTTTTAAAAAATTAGGATTCCCGATTGACTTAAGTCATCCGGTTTTTCCGCCAAAAGCCATCTTAAGTGAAACTGCTTTACAAAGCACCGGATCAAAACAGGAAAAATGGATTGGAATTGCGCCATTCGCACAATATGATACCAAAATGTATCCGTTGGATCTGATGCAACAGGTAGTGGACGAACTGGCTAAAAAATCAAATTATAAGCTATTTCTTTTTGGAGGCGGACAGGATGAAGTGAAGCAATTGGAGGCCATGCAAAATGGAAATCCTGCGATTGTGGTGATTGCCGGAAAATTAAAATTGTCACAGGAAATGGAAGTCATCAGCAACCTGGATCTGATGGTTAGTATGGATTCTGGAAACGGCCATATTGCAGCCATGTTAGGTGTTAAGGTGGTTACGATATGGGGCGCTACCCATCCGTATGCCGGATTTAGACCGTTCAACCAGCCATTGGAGAATTCGATACTTCCCGACCGGGAGAAATACCCGTTATTGCCAACCTCAGTCTATGGGAATAAACTGGTTGAAGGTTATGAAGATGCCATGCGTACGATTAGCCCGGAACAGATTATCGCTAAAATAGAATCGATAGTATAAAACACAGTACACCACACAGCACACCTGACAGGTTTTCAAAACCTGTCAGGTGTCTAAAGTTAATATAACCTGACAGGAGTTAGCAAGTTATCCAAAATACAAAAGCCTTTCAATTCGAAAGGCTTTTGTTATATTATACATCGTCGTAATCGATATAAATTTCATCGGAAGTCGGATGTGCCTGACACGTCAGGATTAATCCTTCGGCGATTTCGCGATCGGTCAGAATGGAATTCTTTTTCATTTCAGCCGATCCGTTGGTGATTCGCGCCAGACAGCTACTGCAAATTCCGCCTTGACAGGAATACGGAGCATCAACACCTTGTTTTAAAGCGGCTTCCAGAATCGTTTGTTTCTGCGCCATTTCAAACGTAGTTTCCTCATCGTCCACCAAAACGGTAATTTTGGTATGTCCGCCCAAGGTTTTTTCAATTTTGGTCTCGTTGGATGATGTTGTAAAAAGCTCAAATTTGATATCTTTTTCCGCTACGTTGTTTTCTTTTAAAACAGTACTTACGGTAGCAATCATTTCCTCTGGTCCGCACAAATAATATTTGGCAAACGACAACGAAGCATGTTTGTTTTTGATCACGAAATTCACCGTTGAGCGTTCGATACGGCCAAAAAGAGAATCTTCCGCACGCGCCTGACTAAATACATAGTGTACAAAAAAGCGACCGACATATTGTTGTTGTAAATCGTGTAATTTTTTATAGAAAATCGTGTCTTCCGGCGATTTGTTTCCGTAAACCAAAACAAAAGTACTGTTGGGTTCGTTTTCCAAAACCGAAAGAATAATAGCCATTATTGGCGTAATACCACTACCGGCTGCAAAAGCAGCATAACTGCGCTGATTGTCGGCTTTCGGTTCGAACGTGAATTTTCCTTCCGGAACACCAACTTCGATCGTATCACCGGCTTTTAGTTTTTCATTAGCATAGGTCGAAAAGAAACCATCGGAGACAGCCTTAACCGCAATTCGCAATTCACCACTGTTCGGGGAAGAACAGATCGAATACGCCCTACGGACTTCTTTTCCGTCTGGGGAATATTTTAAGTTAAGATACTGACCTGCTATAAATTGGTATTCGGGTTGCAAGGATTCCGGAACCTCAAAAGAAACCGAAACGGCTTTTGCAGTCTCTCTTCGGACTTCTTTTACTGTTAATGCGTGAAATGTTGACATGGTATGTTTGTTTGCTACAAATGTACTAAACCTTAGTCCTTTTCGTAAATCTTATCACAAAAAATAATACATCAAATACAGATGCATAAATAACTTATGTATATATTTGTTTACATTTTAAAATAAGATGAAAAACGCACAATTGTATAAAGGAAGCCTTACGACAATCATTATGAGGTTGTTAGAAGAAAACGGACGGATGTACGGCTATGAAATTACCCAAAAAGTAAAGCAGCTAACCGATGGTGAGCTAAATGTAACAGAAGGAGCGCTTTATCCGGCCTTACATAAACTGGAAGCCGAAGGTTTTTTGGATGTCGAAATGGAAAAAGCCGGCAATCGGCTACGGAAGTACTACAAACTCACCGAAAGCGGCGAAAAAGAAACCGTAAACCGCCTGGCCGAACTGGAAGCTTTTATCCGGAATATGCAGGCATTGGTAAAACCGAATCTGGAATTATAATATAGAGAAAAGAGAAAAGATGCAAAACAATAGTGTGCCAAATCGACTTATCGATACAGTCGAAATCGAAAAACTCTATGCTTTTACCGACAAGCATTTTGTTCCGTATTATGATTTACAAACCGAGCTGGTCGATCATCTGGCCAATGCAATAGAGGCACAATGGTTGATTAATCCAAACCTTTCCTTTGAAGACGCCTTAGCACTTGAATTTAAAAAATTCGGCGTTTTCGGATTTACGACGATAGTAGAGGAACGTCAGGCAGCACTTTCAAAATATTACTGGGGAAAAATATTTCGGGAGTTTGCAACGTTTTTCCGGTTTCCGAAAATAGTATTGATGCTTATTATGACGGGCATCTTATACCGAACCCTACTATTGAGCAGTTATAATAATTACATCATTCTGGCTTTGTTTGGTATAATGGGAATTATTGAGATTACAGCCGGTTATCAATGGTATCGGAAAATCCACCATCAGCAAAAAGTCACCGAAAAAAAGTGGTTGCTACACGACATTATACGAAACATATACATTATGGTTCCGGTGATGCTGTTTGCAAACAGTCTGAATTTCCTGTTTAAAATGGCGGTAAACGGAACCTATGGACACTGGCAGATTGTGATTTTTACGATCATCATGGTACCGCTTGGTTTTTTGGAATATGTGCGAATCGTAAAAATGCCGGTGCTGATTGATCAGGAAATGGCTCGAATTGTTAAAAACCATCAGTTTGTAAAATAATTTGTAACAAATGCTGAGAAGCTGCATCTAACCTTTAACTAAAACCACCAAATTTACATGTTAAAGCACTTCATTACTCTGGAATGGAAATCTTTTGTCCGATCGGCTTCATTTGGGTCGAATATGGTTCTTAAGATTTTTATGATTTTAGCGGGATTGTATTTTATTGCCTTGTTTTTATTATTGGGCGCGGGTTCCTACTACATGCTCGAAGAAAACAACTTAAAACCGTTTCCGACGATCACAACGTTTTTGATCTATTATTTTTTCGCCGATATTTTAATCCGCTTCTTTTTACAGAAAGCACCGGTTATGAATATCAAACCGTTGTTGTTTATCAACATCCGAAAAAATAGTATTGTCAATTATGCGTTGGGAAAAACCTTACTGTCCTTTTTTAATGTAACACATCTGTTTTTCTTTATCCCGTTTTCAGTGGTATTGATGGTGGAAGGATTTGCACCACTAGGCGTAATGAGCTGGTTGATTAGTATGTTGCTAACCGTTTTTGCAATCAATTATCTAAACATACTGATCAACAAAAAAGACTCTCTGTTATATGGTATCGGTGCGCTGGTCGGATTGATAGGTGTGTCACAGTATTATTCGTTTTTCGATTTGACGCTGTATACCGGACGCTATTTTTCGGCACTTTATGAAACGCCATGGCTGATCATCGTTCCGTTAGCACTTTTCATAGGGTTATATAGTGTAACCTTCGGCTTCTTTAAAAAGAACCTGTATCTCGATGCCGGATTGGCAACCAAACACGAAGTCGCCAAAACCGAAGAGCTAACCTGGTTAAACCAGTTTGGTACTTTGGGAACCTTCCTTAAAAATGACATCCGACTTTTAAAACGAAACAAACGTTCCCGTATGACGATTGGGATGAGTGTATTATTCCTGTTTTATGGCTTATTATTTTTTACGAATAGTATCGAAGCCTATCAGGCACCACTCTGGAAAATATTCGCCGCCATATTTGTAACCGGAGGTTTCCTGTTAAACTTCGGACAATTTGTGCCGAGTTGGGACAGTGCGTACTATCCGCTGATGATGAGTCAGAATATAAAATACCGCGATTACTTGAGCTCGAAATGGTGGTTAATGGTTATCGCAACCGTTATTTCAACGCTACTGGCCAGTTTCTATTTGTATTTCGGAATTGAAGTTTATCTGGCGATATTGGTTGGAGCTATTTATAATATGGGAGTTAATGCGCATATCGTACTTTGGGCCGGAGCCTACATCAAAACTCCAATTGACCTTTCGTCGAGTAAAAATGCCTTTGGTGACCGACAAGCTTTTAATGTAAAAACCCTATTACTGGCACTTCCAAAAATTGTATTACCATTATTATTATACGGAATCGGATATTACACTGTAAGTGCAAACTTCGGATTTGCGCTGGTGGCCGGAGTGGGTGTAATTGGATTTGCATTCCGTAATAAAGTATTTACGATTATCGAAAAAACCTACAAAAGCGAAAAATATCAAGCACTGGCGGCATACAAACAGAAAAACTAACAATACTTTAAAAAGACATATATATGATACAAGTCACCAACCTGTCGAAAACCTATAACGGAACCACCGTATTAAATATAGAAAACCTTGAAATTAAAAAAGGAGAAAGCTTTGGATTAGTAGGGAATAACGGAGCGGGAAAAACCACTTTTTTTAGTCTGCTATTAGATCTGATTCAACCGTCTACCGGACATATCATCAGTAATAACGTACAGATTAATCTAAGTGAAAACTGGAAACCGTTTACAGCGGCCTTTTTGGACGAAAGCTTCCTGATTGGCTACCTGACGCCGGAAGAGTATTTCTATTTTATCGGGGAATTACGCGGACAAAATAAAGCCGATGTGGACGCTTTGTTACGCGAACACCAGGACTTTTTTAACGGAGAAATCCTGAATAATAAAAAATACCTGCGCGACCTTTCGAAAGGAAACCAGAAAAAAGTGGGGATTATTGCCACATTAATTGGTAATCCGGAAGTGATCATTCTTGACGAACCGTTTGCCAACCTCGATCCGACAACACAGATCCGGTTAAAAAACATAATTAAAAAACTAGCGGATAATCCGGAGGTAACCGTGTTGGTTTCCAGTCACGATTTGTTGCACACCATTGAAGTCAGTAACCGGATTGTCGCCCTGGAAAAAGGCAGAATTGTAAAAGATATTCATACCAACGAAGAAACCCTGCAAGAGCTCGAAACATTTTTTGCTTTATAAAATGCTATCCCTCCCACAAAGAGGGATATTGTTTTTTTAGAAACAAATTTTTCCCATATCAAAAAGAAACGTATTTTTACCTCTCTTTATACTAAAAAAAGAAATTGGAAGTTAAAGAACTAAAAACGTTTTATATTGAAAACCAATCTGTTTAAATACGCCTTAAGCGTAGGGCTCGTTCTTTTTTTGCTGGCATGTTCCACAAAGAAAAACTCATTTGTAAGACGAAACTACCACGCTGTTACAGCCGAATATAACATTTTATATAATGGAGGCGTTGCTTTCGATAAAGGAGTGGAGGAATTAAAAGGGACTTATAAGGACAACTTTTGGGAAATTCTACCTGTAGAACGAATGCAGGATATCGATGCCGGAACCCTTCCCGGCCAGACTAAAAATGCCAATTTCGACAGAGCGGAAACCAAGGCAATCAAAGCGATTCAGAAACACTCCATGTATATTGAAGGCGGTGAAAAAAATCCGCAAATGGATGAAGCGCATTTATTGCTAGGAAAAGCCCGTTATTACGACAATCGCTTTATTCCGGCTTTGGAAGCGTTTAATTATATTTTGTATAAATATTCCAATAGCGATAAGATTTACGAAGCCAAAGTATGGCGGGAAAAAACCAATATCCGATTGGAGAATGAAGTTCAGGCGATTAAAAATCTGAAGAAACTTTTAGAAGATCAGAAAATTAAAGGACAGGTACAAGCCGATGCGAATGCTATTTTGGGACAGGCCTATATGAACCTTGGCTCTATTGATAGTGCTTTGGTAAATTTAAAAGTAGCGAAAGACCTGACCAAGCATAACGAAGAAAAAGCCCGTTACCATTTTATTATCGGTCAGTTATACGAAAGTATGAATTACCCGGACAGCGCGTATGCTTCGTTCCAATCGGTTATCGATATGAACCGAAGATCGCCACGTCGTTATGTTATTCAGGCGCATGCCAAACAAGCACAACAATTCGATTACAAAAAAGGCGATACGCTGGCTTTCCTGAAAAAATTCAACAAACTGGCGGAAGATCGTGAGAACCGTCCGTTTTTGGATGTGATCAATCATCAGGTAGCTTTGTTCTATGATAAACAAGGTAACAAGCGTCAGGCGAAGAAATACTACAACAAATCCCTGCGTTCGATGTCGCAGGATAATTATCTGGTAGCGTCCAATTACCGCAATCTGGCGGAGATCAATTTTGATGATGCCAAATATTTAACAGCGGGACAATATTACGACAGTACGATGTCTAAATTGAACCCAAAAACCCGAGAATTTATCGCAATTAAAAAGAAAAGGGAAAACCTGAACGATGTGATCAAATACGAAGGTATTGCAAGGGTAAACGACAGTATCTTATATGTATCCGGATTAGGACCAAACGAGCAACGAAATTACTATGAAGAATACATTGCTAAACTAAAAATTGAAGAAGCGAAAAAAGCACTTGAAGCCGAAAAGTTAAAAACAATGGCTGAGAACAGTGGTTTTTCCGATCCGGGAGCACCAGCTGTAGGATCGAATGCTAGTACAAAAAGCGAAATGATGCAATCCCGTCAGGCGCCACCTTCGGAAGAGTCTACGCCAAAACAGTCGGGAGCGCCTGCAAGTGCCGGAAGTTTTACCGGTGGAAGCACCTTCTATTTTTATAACCAGGCGACTGTCGCTTTTGGTCGAACGGAATTTAAAAAGAAATGGGGGAACCGACCGCTAAAAGACAACTGGCGTTGGTCGACACAAACCATTATCGATAAAGCAAATGAAAATCCGGATGCGGTAGCTGCGGTTGATGAAAACCCGAAAACCCAGGCGGAAGACGAGCGTTTTACTCCGGATTACTATATCAAACAATTGCCAACCGATCCGAAAGTATTGGACAGTTTGGCGAAAGACCGCAATTTTGCGTATTTCCAACTGGGAACGATTTATAAAGAAAAATTTAAAGAATACCAACTGGCGGCATCCCGATTGGAAAAACTACTGGTAAACAAACCGGAAGAACGATTGGTATTACCAGCCAAATACAATCTTTTTAAAATTTACGAAATCATCGATCCGGCCAAAGCAGCGATTATGAAACAACAGATCATTGCCGAATATCCGGATAGTCGTTATGCGCAGATTTTGCTAAACAATATTTCGGAAGGAACCATAGCGGGAAGCCCGGATGAAGTGTACAACAAACTGTTTAAACAATTTGAAAAAGACGAACTACAGGATGTGCTGGCACAATTGGATCCGGTTATTGAAAATTTCAACGGAGAAGAAATGGTTCCGAAATTCGAATTGCTCAAAGCCAGTGTAATCGGACGATTAAGAGGATTGGACGAATATAAAAAAGCGTTGAACTTTGTAGCCTTAAACTATCCAAATGCAGAAGAAGGCAAACAGGCGGAAGTTTTGTTGAAAAACGACATTCCGAAAATGGAAAAACTGGAATTAGGAAAAGAAAATCCATCCAGCTGGAAGATTGTATTCCAGATTCCGTATCCAAATGCAAACGATGCGAAAACCAAAGCCTTAACCGAAAAATTAAAGAAATATATAACCGATCGCAACAGCAACCGTATCACCTTGTCCAACGATGTGTATACAATGGATAAAAGTTTTGTAATTATACACGGTTTTAGCAGTAAAGAAGCAGCGCTTTCCACGATTAGCGTACTAAAAGATTTTAAAGGCTATAAAGTTTCCGAAAATGCATTTGTGATTTCGAATGACGATTATAAAGTGGTTCAGATCAAGAAAAATCTGGACGCGTATCTGGCAACCCTAAAATAACTTTTAAAGCAAGTAACAGTAAGATCACAGGAATAAACCCTGTGGTTTTTAAAAGCAATAATACCATGTTTGAAAAACAACAGAAAAAGTCTTACACGGATTTATTAGGTAAAACCAATAGAATAGTAGAAGGAACAACCATCAAAGGTGATATTATTTCACAAGCCGATTTTAGATTGGATGGGAATCTGATTGGAAATTTTAATTCAACAGGAAGACTTGTTATTGGTCCGGCCGGAAATGTAACAGGTGATATTAAGTGTAATACGGCTGATATTGAAGGGAGATTTAACGGAAAGATTGAGGTAACCGATATGCTGAGCATTAAATCAAAAGCCTCGATAAAAGGAGAAGTAATCGTTGGGAAACTGGCGGTAGAGCCAGGTGCCGATTTTAGTGCGACCTGTGTAATGATGGAAGCCGCATCCGGAAAAACAACCAAAGCAACAACCACAACAAATGAAACAGGATCAGGATCAGGAGAGAAAAACACGTAATAAGTGGCTGGCACTCATTAATATCCCGTTTCAGATGGGGATCATTATTTTTGCCTTTGCGTTTTTAGGGAACTGGCTCGATGAAAAATATCCGAATCCTAACGATCTGTATGTAAAAATCCTTACGCTGCTGGGCGTTTTTATAGCGCTATATAATGTAATAAGGCAGGTAAATCAGTTAAATAAATAAAATAAATATGAGCAGGAAAAAATATGCTGTAATCTTTCGTTTGTTTCAAATTGCTCCTATCCTGGCACTTCTGCATATTCTTATTTTTAAGTTTGGTGTTTCGACTCAGACCTATCAGGAATTCCACTATCCTATATATGGGATTTATCTTTTCTTTCTACTACTTTCCGTAGCGATATTACTTTTTTTAATTCGGATAAAAGAAACCAAACCGGAGCAGATTGGTTTTGTTTTTTTAGTATTGATCAGTATTCAATTTGCACTGAGTTATGTCTTCCTGATGCCGGTACTGGAGCGGGACGGAACGAGTGTATATATAGAGAAAATAAACTTTTTTGTGATTTTCATTATTTTTTTGACATTAGAAGTGTTTTTAACGTCAAGATTATTAAATGATAAGCCAGAGAAGTAGTTGAAATTAATAATTAGAATAAAAAAGAGTAGCAATAACATTGGAATATTAATTAAAAATGTACCTTTGCACCAAATTTAAGGACCGTAAAAATTAAGATATTTAATAAGGTATGGTGATTTCAAAAAAACCTGTCAGAATTATTCTAGCGACTTTTGCAGGGCTATTGTCTTCGATAGCTTTCGCAAACCCGGTAGTAGACACTACACATGTAGCAACAGCAGTAACGCATGAAGCTCATGCAACAACAGAGGTTGCTCACAATGAAGCTTCTCATGGAGACGAGCACGCAACTCAGGATCCAAAAGACAAAGTAACAGCTTACATTGAACACCATTTACAGGATTCGCATGATTTTGTTTTCTTCTCGGATGAGAAAGAAGGAAAGCATTACGGATTTTCATTACCGGTTATCTTATTGGATAACGGATTAAAAGTTTTTTCTTCTTCAAAATTACACCACGGAGAAGCAGTTGCTGAAGTAGACGGGAACTTCTATAAATTATACCACGGTAAAATTTACAAAACCGATGCTGCCGGAACAATCAACTACGATGAGCACCATCATCCAACTAACGTAAAACCGTTGGATTTTTCAATCACTAAAAATGTAGTGTCCATGTTGTTTACATCAATCTTGTTATTCTTGATGTTTACAGGTTTGGCACGTTCGTATAAAAAAGGAGCTATTCCAACAGGATTCGGAAGAGTATTGGAGCCACTGATTATTTTTATCCGTGACGAAATTGCAATCCCGAACATCGGAGAGAAAAAATACAGAAAATACATGGGTTACCTGTTAACAGTATTCTTCTTTATCTGGTTGTTAAACCTTTTAGGAATGACGCCACTTGGAATTAACGTAACCGGAAACATCGCAGTAACAGTTTGTTTGGCATTGTTCACGTATTTTATTACACAATTCAGTGCGAACAAAGAGTATTGGGGACACATTTTCTGGATGCCGGGTGTACCGGTTCCGATGAAAATCATCTTGATGCCAATCGAGATCCTGGGAACTTTAACAAAACCATTCGCATTGTTGATCCGTTTGTTTGCCAACATTACAGCAGGTCACGTGGTAATCATGAGTTTGATTGCGATGATCTTCGTAGGGAAAAATATTTATGCGGATATGCCAATCTCTTTAGGATTAACCTTGTTTATCTCGGTTATTGAAATTTTGGTAGCATTCTTACAAGCGTTTATCTTTACCATGTTGTCATCTTTATTTATTGGTATGGCGGTTCAGGACCACCACCATGATGAGCACGGTCACGAAGAAGAAAATGTAATTATTTAATTTAGAAGTTTAATTTTTTTAATATATACTTATGGGAAGTCTTAATTTAATCGGAGCTGGTTTAGTAGTAATCGGTGCAGGTTTAGGTTTAGGTAAAATCGGTGGATCTGCTATGGACGCTATTGCTCGTCAACCAGAAGCTGCTGGAAAAATTCAAACAGCGATGATTATTATCGCTGCTTTATTAGAAGGTTTAGCATTCGCTGCTTTAATCTTAGGAAAATAATAAAGAACAGAAAAACAATACCTGTAACGGTTGGTTGCAGGTGTTGTTTTATTTAGTAAGAAAAAATTAAATCATAATATATTCAGTATAAAATGGAGAAATTAATTAACGATTTTTCATTCGGTTTATTCTTTTGGCAAGCGCTTATCTTATTAGTGTTAATTTTACTTTTGGTTAAATTTGCCTGGAAACCAATCATGGACTCAATCACGGCTCGTGAAGAAGGTATTAGAAATGCTATTGCTTCTGCAGAAAATGCGAAGAAAGAAATGCAAAACCTTAAGGCTGATAACGAAAAATTGTTAGCTGAAGCTAGAGCTGAAAGAGATACTATGATCAAAGAAGCTCGTGAAATCAAAGAAAAAATGATTGCTGATGCAAAAGAGGAAGCTCAGGTGCAAGGTAACAAAATGATTGAGCAGGCTAAAGCTACAATTGCAAGCGAAAAGAATGCTGCGATGGTAGAATTGAAAAACCATGTATCGACATTATCATTAGAGATTGCTGAGAAATTATTGAAAGAAGAACTGGCTAACAAAGAAACTCAAACCAAATTGGTTGAGAAAATGTTAGATGAAGTAAAATTAAATTAATCGTTATGGCAAGAGCAGCGATTAGATATGCAAAAGCAATTTTAGATATTGCAAACTCGAATGGCCAGGCGGCTACCGTAAACAACGATATGAAATCGATAGTTACGGCTGTAGCAGAAAGCAAAGAGTTAAAAAATTTTTTAGCAAGCCCGGTAATTAAGGCGGATGTTAAGATTTCGGCATTATCAGAAATATTTGCTTCTGTACAGTCAGAAACAAAAGGGTTATTCCGCTTACTTTTAGAAAACAAACGATTTGAGATTTTACCAGAGGTAGCATCACAATATAACGCTTTGTTCGACGAAATGAACGGTGTAGAAACAGCAAAAGTAACGACAGCTTTTCCGATTACCCCGGAGTTGGAAGCAAAAGTTTTAGCGAAAATCAAAGAATTTTCAAATAAAACCATCACCTTGGTAAACACTGTAGATCCATCTATTTTAGGAGGATTTGTGTTGCGAATTGGTGACAAACAATACAACGCTTCAATAGCAAACCGATTAAGAGAATTAAAAAGAGAACTAAGTAATTAATATTTACCACACTGCAAAGTGTTTAAATTATAAATCAAGATGGCAGAAATTAAGCCTGCTGAAATTTCAGCAATATTAAAGAAACAATTATCTGGTTTTGAATCAGGAGCCACTCTGGAAGAAGTGGGAACAGTTCTTCAGGTGGGTGACGGTATCGCCCGAGTTTATGGTTTATCTAACGCACAATACGGTGAGTTAGTACAATTCGAAAACGGGTTAGAGGCAATTGTATTGAACCTTGAAGAAGATAATGTAGGTGTGGTATTATTAGGTCCGTCTACTGGAATTAAAGAAGGGTCAACTGTAAAAAGAACACAACGTATTGCTTCATTAAAAGTTGGTGAAGAAATGGTTGGTCGTGTTGTAAATACACTAGGTCTCCCAATTGATGGTAAAGGACCAATCGGTGGTGATCTTTATGAGATGCCATTAGAAAGAAAGGCTCCTGGAGTAATCTTCCGTCAGCCGGTAACAGAACCGTTACAAACAGGTATCAAATCAATTGACGCCATGATCCCTGTAGGACGTGGACAACGTGAGTTGGTTATTGGTGACCGTCAGACTGGTAAAACTACAGTTTGTATCGATACCATCTTAAATCAGAAAGAATTTTACGATGCTGGAAAACCAGTATTCTGTATATATGTAGCCGTTGGACAAAAAGCATCAACAGTTGCGGGAATTGCAAAAACATTAGAAGAAAAAGGAGCGATGGCATATACGGTAATCGTAGCTGCAAATGCTTCTGATCCTGCTCCGATGCAGGTTTATGCACCATTCGCTGGAGCAGCTATCGGAGAGTACTTCCGTGATACAGGTCGTCCTGCATTAATCGTTTATGATGATTTATCAAAACAAGCGGTTGCTTACCGTGAGGTGTCTTTGTTATTACGTCGTCCACCAGGACGTGAGGCGTATCCTGGAGACGTTTTCTACCTTCACTCAAGATTATTAGAGCGTGCTGCTAAAGTTATTGCTGATGATAGCATCGCTAAAGATATGAATGATTTACCAGAATCATTGCGTCCAATCGTTAAAGGTGGTGGGTCGTTAACAGCGTTACCAATCATCGAAACACAGGCGGGTGACGTTTCTGCGTATATTCCAACAAACGTAATTTCGATTACAGATGGTCAGATCTTCTTAGAGTCCGATTTATTCAACTCTGGGGTTCGTCCGGCGATCAACGTGGGTATCTCCGTATCTCGTGTAGGAGGTAATGCTCAGATCAAATCGATGAAAAAAGTATCCGGTACATTAAAATTAGATCAGGCGCAATTCCGTGAATTAGAAGCATTCGCGAAATTCGGTTCCGATCTTGATGCTGTTACTTTAAACGTAATCGAAAAAGGTAGACGTAACGTTGAAATCTTGAAACAAGCGGTAAACGATCCGTACAAAGTGGAAGATCAGGTTGCAATTATCTACGCTGGAACGAAAAACTTATTAAGAAATGTTCCGGTAGAAAAAGTAAAAGAATTTGAAAAAGATTATTTAGAATTCTTAAAAGCGAAACATAAAGATACTCTTGATGCTTTAAAAGCGGGTAAATTCACAGACGAAATTACTGACGTTTTAGAAAAAGTAGCTAAAGAAGTTTCTGCAAAATATTAATAATTAGATAGTCTGAAAATCCGGAGAACTACTTCGGATTTCAGATTGTTTTATTTCAAATCGACAAATGGCAAATTTAAAGGAAATACGTAATAGGATTACTTCTGTTTCATCTACGATGCAAATTACATCAGCGATGAAAATGGTATCTGCTGCTAAGCTGAAAAAAGCACAGGATGCAATTACAGCAATGCGCCCTTATGCCGAAAAATTAACAGAGTTAATACAAAATTTAAGTGCGTCGTTAGAAGGTGATGCTGCTGGAAAATTTGCAGAACAACGCGAAGTAAATAAAGTATTGATCGTAGCCATTACATCAAACAGAGGACTTTGTGGTGCTTTTAACGCCAACGTAATCAAACAGGTAAAAGGTCTTACGGAGGCGTATGCCGGTAAACAAATCGACGTGATTACAGTAGGTAAAAAAGGAAACGATGTTCTTAGAAAAGTAAATAATGTAGTGGACAATCAAAGTACACTTTTCGATGCGTTGACTTTCGAAAATGTAGGTGCTTTGGCAGCAACATTAATGGAAAAATTTGTGGCTGGAGAGTATGATAAAATTGAGTTGGTGTACAACCAGTTTAAAAATGCAGCGACTCAGATTGTTGTTACGGAACAATTTTTGCCATTAGCGCCAATTGAAGGTACAGCTATTGCCTCTTCCGATTACATTTTTGAACCATCAAAAGAAGAAATTGTGTTGACGTTGATACCAAAATCATTAAAAACACAATTATACAAAGCAATCAGGGATTCTTTTGCTGCAGAACACGGAGCGCGTATGACAGCAATGCATAAAGCAACCGATAATGCAACGGCTTTAAGAAACCAGTTAAAGCTTACGTATAACAAAGCACGTCAGGCTGCCATTACAAATGAGATCCTTGAGATCGTTGGTGGAGCGGAAGCTTTGAACAACTAAGATTTTTGTTCCGGTAAAATCGGAATTCAATAGAAGCCGCAGGATTTCCTGCGGTTTTTTTGTTTTACTACACCTTTTACACCTGACAGGTTTCAAAAACCTGTCAGGTGTTTTATTATATAAAGTATGTAGATCAAAATAATTTTCGGCTCGGATTTAGTGCTATCTATCATATAATGGTAGTTTTTTTATTTACGGATAATCGATTTTTTACAACGGATCA
>NZ_SSNZ01000010.1 GCF_004801375.1 Flavobacterium supellecticarium | reverse complement strand
CTCGCAAATCTTTTTTGACTTTTTTTCTAACCTTAGTCATTTCCAATCTGCCGTACTCTACATTCAATGAACTCCCTTATTGCGGCTGCAAAACTAGAACCTTTTTCCGGTTTCGCAAACTTTATCATACCTTTTTTTAAATCTTTTTCTTAACAATCTCATTACAAAGACGTAACAATACCACTTTTTTTACCTTTATTTGGCGTCTTTGCCGTCATTATCCGGTTTTACTGGCGTTTTTGCCTTTTTTATTCCTGAAATACCAGACCTGACAGGTTCCAAAAAACTGTCAGCTCATCCGAAATTAGTAGCAGCATACCTATATATAGGTGCGCTTTTTGAAAAATAATATCTGATCCGTTGTAAAAAATCGATTATCCATAAATAAAAAAACTACTATTATATATAGATAGCACTAAATCCGAACCGAAAATTATTTTGATCTACATACTTTATATAATAAAACACCTGACAGGTTTTTGAAACCTGTCAGGTGTAAAAATAGAAAACCCCGGTAATACCGGGGCATCCTTGAATATATATAGTGAAACTAATTTTGAACCTCTTCTTTAGCTTTGGCTTCCCTTTCACTTCGGATTTGTTTGGACTTTTCCGCTTTTAATCGCCAGGTCGCCGCCAATTCGGCTAAATCAATGGGAGTCGCAGGATCCTGTTTTTGGAGTTTTCCACTTTTAAAAGATTTGATCAGTATACTTTCAATATAGAAATCTTCCAGATCATCAAAAGGTTTGTATTCCTTTTTAAGGTTTATATCAAACAACCGGGCGGTATTATTCGACCAAAATGCTTTCCATCCACTTTTTAAATCCTTAATTAGTTCAAAAGTTGTCACACCTGTTTGACGGTGGATAAGTTTTACAAGAATCTGACCGTCTTTTCGGGAAAATTTCTTTAATCGGTCTTCAAATTCATTCTGTAAATAATTTTCTACGATTTTAAAGTATTTCTTTTTTTCGCGATCCGAAGACAGTTTCGCCATATTCGCATTTAAAATGGTCAGATTCTCTGCGGCTACTTTTGCATACGGGTATACTTTTAGCACTCTTCGTTCCAGAATCCGTATTTTTTTCATTTCTTCGGCATAAGCCGTGTTCTTTCCTACGATCACTTCATCCATCTGAATCATGTAACTCACCGAAGTATCTTTTACTGTATTCGGAAGTTCCGTTTTAAGGGTATCCTGAGGATTAACCTGTGCGTAAAAAAAAGCGGGAAAAAATAGAAATCCTGATAGAATAAATAAGTGCTTCATATAATACTAATTAATATGTAAAATTAGACAATATTCTGAGCAACTATAATACCAAATTTATAAATTAGCAAAAAAATATTTATGGCAACAAAATCTATACTAACCAAATCATCGCTGACTTTTCTGGAAAAATACCTAAACAACGCCTCTCCTACGGGTTATGAGGAAAATGGACAGAAAATATGGATGGAATATCTTACACCTTACGTTGACACTTTTATTACCGATACCTACGGAACAGCTGTGGGTGTGATTAATCCCGAGGCACCTTATAAAGTAGTAATCGAAGGACATGCCGATGAAATTTCCTGGTATGTAAACTATATAACCGATAACGGTTTGATTTATGTGATCCGTAACGGCGGAAGTGATCATATGATTGCACCTTCCAAACGGGTTCATATTCATACCAAAAAAGGAATTGTAAAAGGCGTTTTCGGTTGGCCGGCTATTCACACCCGTAATCGCGGTAAGGAAGAAGCAGCTCGTATTGACAATATTTTTATCGACTGCGGATGCGAAACCAAGGAAGAAGTTGAAAAGCTGGGCGTACACGTAGGTTGTGTGATCACCTATCCGGACGATTTTATGATTCTTAATGAAAATAAATTTGTTTGCCGTGCTATCGACAACCGTATGGGTGGTTTTATGATTGCCGAAGTAGCCCGCTTGTTACACGAAAATAAAAAGAAACTGCCTTTCGGATTATATATCACGAACTCGGTACAGGAAGAAGTTGGTTTGCGCGGTGCTGAAATGATCACAAAAACAATCAAACCGAATGTTGCCATCGTTACCGATGTTTGTCACGATTCGTCCACACCGATGATCGATGTAAAAATTGAAGGTGATACCAAAATCGGAAAAGGTCCGGTAATTACCTATGCGCCTGCCGTACAAAACAAATTACGGGAATTGATCATCGATGCAGCCGAAACCAACAAGATTCCTTTCCAACGACTGGCGTCTTCCAGAGTAACCGGTACCGATACGGATGCTTTTGCCTACAGTAATGGCGGTGTGGCTTCGGCGCTGATTTCACTTCCGCTACGTTATATGCACACTACAGTAGAGATGGTTCACCGTGAAGATGTGGAAAACGTGATCCGCCTGATTTATGAAAGTATCCTAAAAATTGAAAATAATGAGACTTTCTCGTATTTCAAATAATTAAAATGTTCCGCTTCGGAATATTTAAAACGGCCTTATCAATAGTATTGCTTTTTGCTTCGGTTTGCCATGCAACTGTAGAAAAAGACAGTATCAGGAACGCTTACGGTTCTAAAAACGCTATTGATAAGGTCCTTTTTTATGAAAAACTGGATTTAAATACAAAAAGATCCTATCAGGATTTCTTTTATACTTCCTTTCCCCGATTGTCTCAGGATCCGCTTATCCAAAATTCCAAAAAAAATGATATCCGATATCGGTTTGCTCTTGCCGAAGTCTATAATATAAAGGGTGACGAGATTAATGCGATTAATGTACTCAAAAGTATCCGAAACGATAAAGAGTACAAATTGTCCGATACCGAATATATGAATCTGTTGGTGGCATTGCAAAAATCCTATCTGAATCTGAATCTGTATTCAAATGTATTTCAGATCAATTCCGAAATTGGAACCCTCCGAAAAAAAGGTGTTTATTTTCCGCTCTGGAGCTATAATATCAAAAGTCAGCTGTATGCCCGGCTTTATTTATATGAAAAGGCAATCCGTCAGTTAAAATCGGAAATACGGGATTTAGAGCGTTACGTGCAAAATGATCCTTTGATCATTCCTTCGGCCTATAATGACCTTGGGTTTTACTATTCGCTCAATGACAATATTGATAGCTCTTTTTATTACTACAAACGCAGCCTTCAATTATCCGAACGCTATTTAAAAAAGTCACAACCCGAAGCCTATAACCGGCTTACCGGAACCGTTAAAGGGAATATGGCGGTTTTATATTGTAAAAGGAACGATTATAAAACGGCTATTCCATTATTACAGGAAGATATTTCGGTTAATTCCGGAAACAAAGACGATAATTTGGGTAGTGCCACCAGTCGGATATTACTTTCGGAATGCTATTCCCGATTACAGCAATACGACCGGGCAAAAACGGTTCTACTGGATGTGGAACAATTTCTTCCTCATATTTCCCAACCCGCTACTCTGGTTTATTTTTACAAAACCAAAGCCGAATTACTCAAAGCCCTTAAACAAACCGATCGGGCATATGCCTACTATAAAAAAGCGTTCCGGTTAAACGATTCGATTAACAAACAAAATCAATCCCGATTATTGGGTGGAAACGAAATTTTATACCACCTGGAACAACAGGACGATTTGATCGCACAACAACAAACTGCTATTCAGCACAAACAAAAATATATTTTACAGATTATCCTGTCCGCCTTAATGATCATCACTTTATTTGCCTTTATTTATATGATCAACTCACGTAAAAAGCAGTTAAAAATTCAGAAGATGAATGCGGAAATTTCGGCTAAAAATAAAGTGATCAAAGAATCTCTTTCCGAAAAGGAAACCTTGTTACGTGAAATACATCATCGGGTCAATAACAACCTTCAGATGATATCCGGTATTCTGGCACTTCAGCAAATGTACAATACCGACGATTCGATACGGCTCATATTGCAAGAAGGCCAGGCGCGTATCCAGTCCATTGCTCTTATTCATAAAGCTTTGTATCATTCGGATAACTTTGCCCGGGTTTCTTTTGAATCCTATCTGAACGAATTGGTTACTGCCATACAAAAAACCTATCAAAACGAAGCCAAAACCATACATTGTATAGTCGATGCCGGACAAATCGAACTTAACATCAATACCGCCATACCGCTAAGTCTTATTATTAACGAAATCATAACCAATAGCTTTAAACATGCTTTTAAAAATCGTTCCGAAGGTCGTATCAACATCCGGCTTTCCAAATTAAATGATCACTACAAACTAAGCATTAGCGATAATGGTATCGGACTTCCGGATCATTTTGATCCTACGAATTTACATTCCATCGGTTTTGATTTGATCATGGGTCTGACCAAACAACTCGATGGTGAATTAACCTGGCAAAACCAAAACGGAACGCAAATCAATATCACGTTTAATGAAATAACTACCCAATCATGAGCGCACCACTACAAATCCTTATTGTTGAAGACGAATATATCACCCAGAAAACAATTAGCGTTTTCCTACGGGAAATGGGTTATCATGTGGTGGGTTGTGCCATGCAGGCCGATGAGGCATTGCGTTACTTAAACCAGCATACGGTAGACTTTGTAATTCTGGATATCACCATTAAAGGAGAAAAAGACGGAATCTGGCTGGCCGAAAAACTACACCAACAGTATTCGATTCCTTATATTTTTCTGACCGCCTACGTGGATGACGTGACAGTAAAAAATGCTATCGCTACCAATCCCTACGGTTATTTAGTAAAGCCGTTTCAAAAAGCGGCTTTGTTTTCTGCAATCGAAATTGCACTAATCAATTTTAATAAATGCCAACAGGTCAAAAAGGAAACTCCGGCTTCCATTGTTGTAAAACATCAGGATATTTTTGAGAAGGTAACCCTGGATCATCTTTATTATATCGAGAGTCAGAAAAACTACCTGATTCTTACCACTTCCCACAAACAATACCGAATTCGCGCCACTGTTACGGATTTTCTGGAAAAACTTCCCGAAAACTTTATTAAAACTCATAAAGGTTTTATCGTTAATACCAACAAGATACAAAGCTTTTCGTCAAATGTGGTTACTATTAACGGCCAAAAAATACCAGTTTCTAAGACTTATAAAGACATTGTTTTCAATAGCTTACACCATTCAACCTTAAAACAGTAGACATCGAAACTTTTATCCCGGAAGTATTGGATTATATCCCAGTTTTTTTAAACGGTAATTCGTTTTAATAATTTTTGTGTTACTAAATTATTAAATAATAATTACTTTATGAAAAATCTACTACATCTGATCCTTCTATGCCCAATATTGCTTTTTGCGCAAGTCGGAATCAACACCACTACTCCACATGCCAGTTCAATCCTCGATGTAACGGCAACCGATAGAGGTTTACTTGTTCCTCGTATTGCCATTCCGAATCTAAACGCTGCCGCACCGGTTTCCAGTCCGGCCAATAGTCTGCTCGTTTACAATACCAATGCAACTACCGGTGTTGGTTTTTATTACTGGAATGGCAGCAAATGGGTTCCGATATCCGGTGCGCATAACGATTGGGTTATTGTGGGGAATGACATGTATAATGCCAACTCCGGAAATGTGGGTGTTGGCGTCACTGCACCTACAGCTAAATTGCATGTTGAAAATACCGCCGGTGCGAGTATCGCTCCTTTTTCTGGCGGATTCGAAAGTGGTACCATTTCTCCTTTTAGTACTTCGGGTAGCGGTGGAGCGTGGACTCTTACCACAACGGCCGGTCAGTTTAATGTAGGCTCCTCCGGAATTAAATCCGGTTCCGGTCTTCATAGCAGTTCATCTAATCTGGATCTGAGTGTTGCTATTCCTGCCGGTGGTTCGTCTTTTTCTTTTAATTATCGTGTGGATAGTGAATCGGGTTATGATTATCTGCGTTTTTATATCGATGGTGTACAACAAAATCAATGGTCCGGAACAGTGGCCTGGGCAACCTATTCCGGAAGCTTAACAGCCGGGAGTCATACTTTATCCTGGCGTTATGAAAAAGACAGTTCTACCAATTCCGGATTGGATGCCGCTTTTATCGATCAGGTTGTAATTACCAGTACGCAAACACTTTCACCGGCGATTCGTATTGTTGATGGCAGTCAGGGAAATGGAAAAGTGCTCACTTCAGATGCGAATGGTTATGCGAGCTGGAAGAGTACCAACCTACCGGATATTGCGTCTTTTCAGGGAATGATCATTCCTGTTTGTGATTCCTATTCCAATGGAAGTACAGGTTCGTTTACCATTCCGATCCGGGGTGTAACCACCACGGTTACCTGGACGATACTGGCCAAACAAATCCGGAGTGGCTCTGCGACCTTGTCGGGTAATACCGTTGCGCTGGCTCCGGTAACCGCCGAACGTCTACAGGTTCGTTACGATTTTTCACCGCAATTGCCTTTTAATCCGCTGGGAATTATTTTTAACGCTTACAACTCGAGTGGCTATCCGGATACTTTTGTGATCAATTATGCTAATAAATCGCAAAACTCAATAACGGTCAATATTGCACGGGCCGATCTTTTTGCCAGTCAGACATCGAATTGCTGGACCGGCCAATTTTATTTTGATGTGATGGTTATGAATTAAAAAAGAATAGGGAGTCTTCCGACTCCCTATTCCTGTTTTTTTACGTTTCAATTATTTTCTGGCACCAGCCGCTTTTAATGTTTCAATAACGTCATTGTTTTTAAACATTTCAGCAATTTTTAAAGCGGTATTTCCATTTTGATCCACTGCTGTTAAATCGGCTCCTTTTTCAACCAATAATTTTACAATTTCAAGGTTGTTGTAACGGATTGCATACATTAACGGTGTTAGATTATTGGTTCTTTCGTTAACATCAGCTCCGTACTCGATGAATTTTTTAATTGTTTCAACGTCACCTTTGCTGATTGCTGTACAAAGTGGTGTGGCACCATAGGCATTTACAGTATACACTTTTGTTTCTGTAACTGTAGCAGCTGTAGCAACATTTGTAAAAGCTACTAAAGCCATTCCTAAAATAAAGATCGTTTTTTTCATGATGATTGATTTTTTAAATTATTTTTGATTGTTACAGTTTAGACGCGACACTTTTTATTTCGTTACAGGAAAAATCTTATTATAACATTTTTTTAACATATCAGACTGTATTTCGCGATAGAGCATAAAAAAACCGGAACATTTGTCCCGGTTTTTTTAACCATTACGATTATATTATTTTACTTCTTCGTAATCAACATCCTGCGTCTGGTCGCCCTGGTTGGCATCGCCACCTTGTGGTTGTGCCTGAGAAGCCTGACCTTCAGCCTGTGCTTTATACAATTCTTCCGATGCATTTTTCCATGCTTCGTTGATTTTGTCTAATGCCGGTTGGATGGTATCTACGTCTTTTGTTTCGTACGCTTTTTTCAATTCGTCCAAAGCACCTTCGATAGCCGATTTGTTTCCGTCTGATAATTTATCTCCGAATTCTTTTAATTGTTTTTCGGTCTGGAAGATCATTCCGTCGGCCTCATTCAATTTATCAACTTTCTCTTTGGCCGCTTTGTCCGCTTCCGCATTTGCTTCCGCTTCTTTACGCATTCTGTCGATTTCTTCCTGAGTTAATCCTGAAGAAGCCTCGATACGGATATCGTGTGATTTACCGGTTCCTTTATCAGTAGCCGATACTTTAATAATACCGTTGGCATCGATATCGAATGTTACTTCAATTTGCGGTACACCTCTTGGTGCTGGCGGAATTCCGTCTAAGTGGAAACGACCGATCGTTTTGTTATCGTTAGCCATTGGTCTTTCCCCTTGTAACACGTGGATTTCTACAGATGGCTGGTTATCGGCCGCTGTTGAGAAAACCTGTGATTTTTTGGTCGGGATAGTCGTATTGGCGTCGATTAATTTTGTCATTACACTTCCCATAGTTTCAATACCTAAGGATAATGGTGTAACGTCTAATAATAATACGTCTTTTACGTCTCCGGTTAATACACCACCCTGAATCGCAGCTCCAACCGCTACTACTTCATCCGGATTTACTCCTTTTGATGGTTTTTTACCAAAGAATTTCTCTACTTCTTCCTGAATTCTAGGAATACGGGTAGAACCTCCAACCAGGATTACTTCGTCGATCTCCGATTTTGAGATTCCGGCATCTTTTAACGCTTTTTCACATGGGATCATGGAACGACGAACCAATTCGTCTGCCAATTGCTCAAATTTCGCTCGGGTTAATGTTTTTACCAAGTGTTTTGGTCCGGAAGCCGTAGCCGTTACATACGGTAAATTGATTTCTGTTTGCGCTGAAGCCGATAATTCAATTTTCGCTTTTTCAGCCGCTTCTTTCAAACGTTGTAAAGCCATTGGATCTTTACGTAAATCAACACCTTCTTCGCTGTTGAATTCGTTTGCCAACCAGTCAATAATTACCTGATCAAAATCGTCACCTCCTAAGTGTGTATCACCATTGGTTGATAATACTTCGAATACACCGTCACCTAATTCCAGGATTGAGATATCAAAAGTACCACCACCTAAGTCATATACTGCAATTTTCTGGTCTTTTCCGGCTTTATCCAATCCGTAAGCCAAAGCTGCAGCCGTTGGTTCGTTAATAATACGACGTACTTTTAAACCTGCAATTTCTCCGGCTTCTTTAGTCGCCTGACGTTGTGCATCGTTAAAGTAGGCCGGTACCGTAATAACCGCCTCCGTTACTGTTGTTCCTAAATAATCTTCGGCTGTTTTCTTCATTTTCTGAAGTGTCATTGCCGATAATTCCTGCGGCGTATAAAGTCTTCCGTCGATGTCAACACGTGGTGTGTCGTTATCGCCTTTTACCACTTTGTACGCAACATTTCCTGCTTCTTTCTGGCTTTCTGAGTATTTGTTCCCCATAAAACGTTTGATCGAAGCGATCGTTTTCGTTGGATTTGTCACTGCTTGTCTTTTGGCAGGATCTCCTACTTTGATTTCACCACCTTCTACAAAAGCAATTACAGATGGTGTTGTTCTTTTTCCTTCTGCATTAGGAATTACTACCGGCTCATTACCTTCCATTACAGATACGCAAGAGTTAGTCGTTCCTAAGTCAATTCCAATAATTTTACTCATAATTAAATCTCCTTATTATATATTTTTTTTCGTTTCGTTTTTTCAACTTGATTGGTATAAGTCAATGATTGTGCCATTCGCCAAAAGTGTTAAAAATTGTCATAAACACCTTATTTTTCACCTTTTTAATACTGACAATATGACATTTTTGCCGTCAGGAGTTTTTCAACTGGCCTCAGAAATAATATCACAAGTCCCATACCCTTTGTGAGTTTATCGCATTTATTCCGACTGACAGTGCCGGCATTTTCAAGAATACGAAGTAATTAACGGTAAAACCACAGACAGAAATCCCCCTCAGCGCTAAAAGTGTGTTATATCCGTTTTATTTATTGAATTATCGGATTATCTTTGCTTTAGCAAATAAACATTTAGATTACTATATATGGAGTGTATTTCTGTATTTGATATGCTTAAAATTGGTGTGGGTCCTTCGAGCTCGCATACCTTAGGCCCCTGGCGTGCAGCCGAACAGTTTCTTGTTGAAATCAGAAATCGTAACCTTATTGATCATGTAAATCGTATTACGGTCGACCTATACGGTTCACTGTCACTGACCGGAAAAGGTCATGCCACCGATCTGGCTGTCATGCTTGGACTTAGCGGTGCCGATCCGGAATATATCCCGGTAGAAAGTATCGATGTGATCATTTCTGCCATTAATAATAAAAAAGAAATCTTTTTAGGAAACGAAATCATCATACCGTTCGATCCGGAAAAAGATATCGTTTTTAATCGTAACTTCCTTCCATTTCATGCCAACGGACTTACGTTTACCGTTTATACCGATACACAGGAATATACTTCGACTTTCTATTCGATTGGCGGTGGTTTTGTGGTAAAAGAAACGCAGGAGGAAAATACAGCTAAGGAAACAACCAAACGCAATTTCCCGTTTCCGATCGAAAAAGCGGAAGAACTTTTGGCTTATTGTCAGTCCGAACAAAAGAAAATCTCCGAAATCGTCTATGAAAATGAAAAATCCATGCGTTCGGAAGCCGAAATTCACAGCGAATTGCTACGGGTTTGGAATACAATGCTGGAATGTATGTACATCGGATGTCATACCGAAGGTACTTTACCGGGCGGTTTAAACGTTCGTCGTCGCGCCTACGACATGCATAAAAATCTGATTGGCGTATTGCCGTATGACAATCCACAATCCTGGCTGGAAATTATCCGGATGACAGAAGTAAAATTCCGTCAGATTCTGAAATGGGTAAGCTGTTTTGCTCTGGCTGTAAACGAAGTAAATGCCTCTCTGGGACGTGTTGTTACCGCGCCAACCAACGGAAGTGCGGGTGTAATCCCTGCCGTTTTAATGTATTATATGGTGATCGAAAACCATGAGGCCAACGAAGAACAGATAACACAATTCCTGATGGTGGCCGGAGAAATTGGCAGTATCTTTAAAAAAGGTGCCACAATTTCGGCAGCAATGGGTGGTTGTCAGGCGGAAATTGGCGTTTCCTCTGCGATGGCTGCCGGTGCGTTGTGTGAACTGATGGGCGGAACTCCGGAACAGGTATTAATGGCTGCCGAAATCGCAATGGAACACCATCTGGGCTTAACCTGCGATCCTATTGGCGGACTGGTACAAATCCCGTGCATCGAACGCAATACCATGGGCGCCATCAAAGCGATCAATGCGGCCGAACTGGCTTTGGAAACCGATCCAAAAAATGCAAAAGTGCCATTGGATAAAGTGGTCGATACGATGTGGCAAACAGCAAAAGATATGAATAATAAATATAAAGAAACATCCGAAGGCGGATTGGCTGTGGCTGTAAATATGGCCGATTGTTAATCGTCTTTTAAACTATATAAAAGCGGAATCGAGATTGATTCCGCTTTTTTATTTTCTTCTCGTATCAACAATATAAATGATCTTCCAGGTTCCTTTTTCGTTATACAATTGGAACGAATTGACTCCGGAGTGGCTTAATTTTCCGTTGATATAAAATTCATACGGTGTCCAGACATGTGCCATTGTTCCGTCGATCTGAATTTTATAGCTCAGAATTTTTTCCTGAAACGTCAGTTGCGCCGGAAACGTAGCGATTGCTTTAAAAAAAGCGCCCGCCGTTTCCTCTGTCAGTCGATTGCCTTTCGGGCTTTCCTGTATCGATTGTAAAATCATTTTATCATGACAAAGCGACTTTATTTTTAGCGTGTCTTTTGCGTGAAATCCGTCGAAAAAAGTACGGATGGTATTTTCAACGTCCTTTTGCTGTCCATACATTCCAAATGACAGACAGGCCATGACTAGCAGTAGTTTATATTTCATAATTATACGCTTTGGTTACATCATCAGTAGGATTAATCCCGGTTATGTTACAGTATTGATAGAAATTGTAGTACTTTTACGTTTCCAAAATTTGAAACTTATGTCAGTTGCTAAAAAAGACTACAAAAGAATTACAACAAAATCGTTGATTGAAATGAAAAGCAACGGAGAGAAAATCTCCATGTTAACGGCCTATGATTATACCATGGCAAAAATCGTTGACAGTGCCGGAATCGACGCTATTCTTGTTGGTGATTCCGCTTCCAATGTTATGGCGGGACACGAAACTACATTGCCCATCACTTTGGACCAAATGATCTATCACGCATCTTCGGTTGTTCGCGCTGTTGACCGCGCGCTGGTTATCGTTGACTTACCATTCGGAACCTACCAATCGGATCCTAAAGAAGCTTTGCGTTCGTCCATACGGATTATGAAAGAAAGCGGCGCTCATGCTGTAAAACTCGAAGGTGGAAGTGAAATCAAAGACAGTATCAAACGAATCCTGAATGCCGGAATTCCGGTAATGGGACATTTGGGGTTAACACCACAATCCATTTACAAATTCGGAACCTACACCGTTCGTGCCAAAGAAGAAGCCGAAGCGGAAAAACTCCTTGAGGATGCCAAAATGCTTGAAAAAATAGGTTGTTTTGCCGTAGTACTGGAAAAAATTCCATCGGCATTAGCCAAAAAAGTAGCCGAAAGTATTTCCATACCGGTAATTGGAATTGGTGCCGGAAGTGGTGTCGACGGACAAGTATTGGTACTCCATGACATGATCGGTATGACACACGAATTCAGTCCGCGTTTTTTAAGACGCTATATGAATCTTTATGACGATATGAGCAAAGCAATCGGAAACTATGTAAGTGATGTAAAATCACAGGATTTCCCGAATGCCAACGAACAATATTAATACCGATCGTATCTGTGACCGAAAAAACCGTTTCTAACAAAGATAATTTACAGGTTATTTACGAGGACAATCACCTTATTGTGATCAATAAGCGTGTAGGCGATATTGTACAGGGTGATAAAACCGGTGACAAGCCACTTAGCGATGTGGTTAAAGAATATCTGAAGGACAAATACAACAAACCTGGCGAGGTTTTTCTGGGTGTTATTCACCGTTTGGATCGCCCCACGACAGGTATTGTTGTATTTGCCCGTACCTCGAAAGCACTTACCCGTATGAACGAATTGTTTAAAAATCGGGAAACTAAAAAAACCTATTGGGCAGTGGTTAAAAACCGTCCTGTTCCGGATACGGCCACGCTGGTACATTTTTTAAAGCGAAATCCTAAAAACAATACGTCCAAAGCCTATCCGAAAGAAGTTCCGGATAGTAAAATGGCCCGTCTTACGTATTCCGTGATCAAAGTACTTCAAAATTATACCGCTCTGGAAATCGATTTGCATACCGGAAGGCACCATCAGATCCGCTCGCAATTATCGGCTATCGGAAGTCCGATTAAAGGCGATCTGAAATATGGTTCCGATCGCAGTAATCCCGATGGCGGTATTCATCTTCACGCCCGAAAACTGGTACTCGCCCATCCGGTTAGTAAAGAAGTATTGGTACTAACGGCACCAATACCTGATGACAGTATTTGGAAAAGCATTTGATTTTTTTATTATTTTTAACACTTAATTGTTAATCTTTCTTTTTATGCGAAAAATACTTGTCGCTTCCTGTTGTCTGTTTATTTCCTCTCTATATGCTCAGGAGCATTTCAGCGGTATCAATACCACCCGTAGAACCGGAATACTGAATGCTTCGGTAAATCCGGCGGAATTAAGTAATCTTAGTAACCGGTATGAAGTCAATATTTTTAATACCAGCGTAAACGTTTCTAATAATAAAATCAGTTTTAAGGATATTGTAAACGGTGGTAATCTTGAAGATAAAATTTTTGAAGGGGACAAAGCGGTCAATATGCGTCTGGATGCCGAAATTCTGGGTCCTTCTTTCGCTATGAAACATGATAAATGGACTTTTGCGGTTACTTCTTCTGCAAAAATTAAAGCTAATTTAATCGATGTTGACGTCAATTTAGCCAATGCCGTACGGAACTCGTTTATCGGTTCGTCCATTATTGCACTTGATCATAACCAACGTGTCAATGCTTTAACCTGGGGTGAAATTGGCTTTTCGGCTTCCCGTATCGTTTTCGAAGATCATCAGCATAAATTTAGCGGTGGCGCTACTTTTAAATTGCTGTTCCCGGGTTCTTATGCCAATATTGCCGCAGATAAATTTAGCGGTACCGTAACCAATGTTTTAGGCGATGTGGAACTGACCAATGCGCATGCCGCACTGAATGTTTCCTATTCCGGTGCGTTGGCTGATGGTTTTACCGACAGTAGCAATTTTAATCAGTTTTTTGGTAATGGGATCCATGGTTATGCCGTTGATTTGGGCGTAAATTACCAGTGGAAAGAACAAGATGACAGTGGTTATAAAATTAATGCCGGACTGGCCGTTCGAAACATCGGAAGTATGACTTTTAAAGCCGATAATAATGTTTCCCGAAATTACAGCCTGTCGGTTGAAGGTTTACAAAGTTTTGACCTGAACCAGTTTGAAGGCGTTGACAATGTAAAAGAAATCGAACAGATTCTGATCAACAGTGGCTATGTTACCATTGACAATACCACCAAAGATTTTAAAATAAAAATGCCAACACTTATTTCGGCTTATGCCGATGTACATGTACATAATAAATGGTATGTAACCGCCTATATGCAACAAAAAGTCGTTGACGATACTAAAAATGACCTGGCTACGGCTCAGAATGTCATTACAATCACGCCTCGTTTTTCCGCTCAGGACTACGAGATTTATTCTCCCTGGTCCAGCAACGAAATTTCCGGAATAACCGGAGGTATCGGGTTCCGTTTAGGCGGATTTTATCTGGGTTCGGGATCAATTGTAACCGCCTTAATAAATAATTCCAAACAAGCCGATGCCTATTTAGGTTTCCGAATAGGTTTTTAAACACCAAAATCACAATTAAAAGAACAAAAAATGCAACAAAACATTAAAAAAAGACTCGAAGAAATTAACCGGAATGGATTGCATCTGGATACCGGAGCGCTAATCGACCAGAGTTTTGAAAACTATAAAAAAATTGCTCTGATAGCCGGTTTAGCTTTCCTAATCATGGTTATTATTATTACTGTTTTACTAATTGGCGGTGTTTCCGTTTTTTACGGACTGGAACGTTATGTACAGGATTTTTCTAATTTAGAACAAAATGGTATATCCCGTAATTTTATTATTATCTCGGCTATAGTCAATACGGTGATCGCAGCTATTACGGCTCCGTTTTCGGCAGGAATCATCAAAATGTCGTCCGATGCGGATAACAATCGTGAGTTTAGTGTTGGTACGGCTTTCGAATATTACAAATCAACGAAGTTTATTCCCGTTTTTACAGCCAGTCTTATTATTGCACTAACATCGGCTTTAATCGGAGCAGTATTGCAATTGCTAAATATGAACTTCGTAGGGACATTTGTAAGCATGATTATTGGTTTCCTGACTTGCCTTACCCTGCCACTTCTTATCCTGGGAAATCTATCTGTTAAAGATGCTATTGTAAACAGTATTGCACTGGTAAACAAAGCACCTCTAACCGTTTTATTAGCGTTAATTGTTGCTTTTATAGGAGCTTTAACCGGTTTAATCGCCTTTTGTTTGGGGGTATTCTTTACCCTTCCGTATATTTATTGTATGTATTACACCATATACAGAAATATTTTTGGTTCCGATGACAGTGAAATTGAAGACATCGGCCGCTCTGATTCTTTCTAACCCTTTAAAACCCTAGCCCATGAAATGGAAAGGCCAACGTAAAAGCGAAAATGTTGAAGACCGTCGCGGTATGTCTTCCGGTGGTAAAATAGCTGCCGGTGGTGGTCTTATCGGTATTATTATTTTACTGATCAATATGTTTGGGGGCGAAAATGTCCAGCAACTGACTCCTCTTTTGGAGCAATTACAACAGGGACAATCGACAGAACAGGTACGACAACGGGATTTAACCCCGGAAGAAATAGAATTAGGCGATTTTGCCACTACTATTCTTGGATTTACCGAAACAACCTGGGCTAAAGTATTTCAGGAAAACGGAATGACGTATGAAAATCCCGGAATGGTATTGTTTACCGATAATGTATCCACTGCTTGTGGTAATGCTACCGCTGCTACGGGTCCTTTTTATTGTCCTGCCGATCGTAAAGTATATATGGATCTGGCCTTTTTTGAAGAATTGCGAACCCGTTTTGGTGCCAAAGGTGGTGACTTTGCGATTGCTTATGTAATTGCACATGAAGTAGGTCATCATGTTCAAACTTTATTGGGAACGTCCGGAAAAGTTCGGAAATTACAACAGGGACTTAGTCAGACAGCGGCTAATAAACTTTCGGTTTCATTGGAATTACAGGCTGATTTCTATGCCGGTTTATGGGCACATTACAATCAGAAATACCTGGAAGAAGGCGATATTGAAGAAGCTCTTAGTGCAGCGCAAGCGGTTGGTGATGACGCCATCCAGAAAAAAATGCAGGGACATGTTACCCCGGATTCTTTTACACACGGTACGTCGGCGCAACGTATCGAATGGTTTAAACGCGGTTATCAAACCGGCGATATCCGAAAAGGAGATACTTTTGCCGAATTAAACTAATAATGTATTAGGAATTATATAAAAACAAACCCCGGAAGCCTATGGTTTTCGGGGTTTTACTTTATGCGTGCCGAAAATGGTTTATTTTAATTTAAAAGATGGATTAAAGTGTAGCGCCAACCAGGTCCAGGTTTGCAAATTTTTCGGATCTCTGACATTTTTAAGCGTATTCATACTCTCGGACGCAAACATAAACGAATGCCCGATAAAGAGTCCGAATTGCTTATTTAATTTGTGCTGAAATACCAGATCCAATTCGGTTCCCAGATATTTAGACAAGTCCTTTCCGTTACTATCCATACCTTGTTTTCCATTTGTCATAAAAGCATGGATATTCCCTGTCAGATTGGATTTCGGGCTAAATTTCATCTTTGTCTGGATATAATAATCGTTAAGCCCGAATGTATTAAAATGGTTCCCTACATAAAAATAATCCATAAAACCATTGAATTTATGATTGGTTCCATACATCGGACTAAAAGATCGGTTTTCGGTCGCAGCCGTATCATAATTATTTCCGGATAACCACTCCGTTCCGACTACTATATTAAATTGTTTACTCACAATAAAATCGGCGTTAAGCGAAAACTGATACGCTTTTTTACTTTGTCCTGCTGTATTGTTACCGGTTTGATAATATCCGGATCCAAAAATCCCGAAACTCTCAAAATATTTTCCGGCGTTCACTCCTGCTGTCAGCATATCATAATGTGTTCCATCTGCATTTTGCAATACATTGTTCATCGCAATAACGGAAAATCGTGATTTATTCGAATCTTTATACTGATAGTGTAGCAATTGCAATGATTTTGTTTTTTCACCACTGTCTGCAATGCCATATACTTCATTAGTTGGTGTATCGTTTGTATCATCACCATCGTTATTATAGGTCACCACTGCTTCTACTTTTGAATTTTTTCCCAAAGAAAAAATCCCTTTTAAGGCATCAAAGCTTCTTCCCTGCATAGCCCAATCCAAAGCTCCAACCAGTCTTTCATTGTCATACGAAAGTATCTGACGTCCTATCTTTAGTGTGGCTTTCGGATTAAACTGATATTTCGCCCAGGCTTCGTTGACCGTAAAATTTTGATTTTTAATTTGGGTAGATGCTGTTTCCCCCCAGATTCTTACATCCTGAGCCGAAAAATACATTTCGAGATTCTGATAATAGTAATCCAGTCCGATTCTGGCTCTGGAAAATATCGTAGTTTCTGCATTTTTTCCTTTCGGAATCAAAGTCTTCTGACCATTATCTAATTCCGTACGGGTTCTGAAATCAATATTCATTTTAAGACTGTCGACCTGTGCATTGGCAAGATAAAATCCAAAGCAAAGGCTATATATCATTATTTTTTTAATCATATTTTTCGTTTTTTTATTAATGTACCGCTATCTTGTATACTTTATGACAACTGACACAATTGTTCAAAATTTGAATAAGCTTTTCCTGAATTTCTTCTTTATTATAATTTTCTTTGGTGCTACAGGCAATCTGGTCGAACAAATCATGGGTATTCATTCCCAATTTTTTAAATTCTAATGGCAGTGTTCTTAGTAAACCGACCGGTATGTCTTGCTTTTTACAGGCACCCGATGCTGTTGCTGCCAGTGTTATCTCATCCAGATCATTACTAATAATCGCTTTCTGAATGATCTGTACATTTTCCAAAAAACTCCGCATTTCCGTCATGATATATTCCCGGTTCTGATTCGTCATTTTTATTACAATCCGATTATCTGTTTTTTTTTCTACATCCGATCCTCTTATAAAAAAAACATAAATCAAACCGAAATTCAGGAATACGGATAACAGGAATATGACTCCTGCAATTCTGCGTCTCATACTATTATACTTAAAAGATTATCGCATTTACTGTCTTTTTAACTCGGTCGTTCACACCCTTTTCGGGTGTAGAATTTCCAATTGATAAAAGTGGCCCAGAGACAAATTACAAACACCAATCCGAAAAATAAGCGCGTATCTCCGGTAAAAGCTCTGGATTGGGTAATCAATACATTAAAGACAAAAGGGCCAAAAGCAGCAATGGCCGAGGTCCATCCGATTACGCCGGCAGCTCTTCTCGGAGAATCCGAAAAGATAATCGGGAATTGTTTGAATGTTGCGGCATTACCAACTCCGGTGAAAAAGAAAATCAACAATATGATGGTTACAAATACAGGGAATTGTTCGATAGCCGTTGGTGTCAGATAACCTCCTAAAATCAATATGGCAAATAGGATTATCAAAGCGATACCTGTAATATGTGTTAGGATAGCGCCTCCGGTTTTATCTGCAATTTTACCAAAAATCACACGAACCAAAGAACCGATTAACGGACCGTAAAAAGCATATTTTAACGGATCCAAATCGGCTTCCAGCGGGACATAAAGACTTTTTATCATCATCGGGAAAGCAGCAGCCAAACCGGCAAATGTCCCAAACGTCATAAAGTAAGTCAATGTACAATACCAGGTATGCTTGTCTCCGAATATATCCAATTGTTCTTTAAATGAAGCCGTTACCGGAATATTTTTTAACGAAACCCAGGCCCAGATTCCAATCAGAAATAAAGGAATTATATAGATAAAAGCTACATTTTCCAAAAATATTACTTCTCCGGATGCGGCAATAATTTCACCGCCACCCACAAAGGAAAAAATACCCAGACTCAGCACCAATGGTGACAGTAATTGTACCAGACATACTCCAAAATTTCCAATTCCGGCTTGTATTCCCAATGCCGTGCCCAATTCTTTTTTTGGAAAGAATAAGGATGTAGATGGCATATACGATGAGAAATCTCCCCCTCCAATTCCCATTAAAAAGGCAATTAACATAAAATAGCTATACGAAGTTTCCGGGTTCATCACCGCAAAACCGAGCATTAACAACGGAATAATCTTAATTAATGTCGTTACTGTAACAACTTTTCTGGTTCCAAAAAGCGGAATCAGGAACGTATTCAATATCCGCAGTAAACCGCCTGCCAAACCTGGCATTGCCGCCAGCCAGAAAAGCTGGTCGTCCGAAAAATCAAATCCGATTTTTGGTAATTTAATCACTACTACGCTAAACAAAAACCAGGTGATAAAAGAGATTGTTAATGCTATTGTGGTAATAATCAATGTTTTCCAGGCTATTTTTTTACCTTTTTTTTCCCAAAACTGTTCCTCATTGGGATCATAATTTGTCAGCCATTGTGAATTCATATAAAATAGTTTAATGTTAACAATTTCATTCGCATAGCTGTGTTGGTAGGTTATTGTTCCAACTCCTATACTCAATTATTCAATACGGTGTTTGAGGTGAGGGGCTTCTTTATGTGTCATTTTTTTAATCGTGTTGGTCATCCAATACAATGAGACAGCTGAAATGACAAAAACAAAAATCCAGGAACTCGTCCATAAATCAGAGAAATCCAGCAGGTAACCGAATAGAATTGGCCCGATAAATCCGCCTAATCCGCCAATAAGTCCAACCATTCCGCCTACTATTCCCACTTCATTAGGAAAGTATTCTGGAATATGCTTGTAAACTGCGGCTTTTCCTATTCCCCAGACTATCCCTATGGCAATGACCAATAGCGAAAACACCCAGATATGGGCTTCGAATTTGATCAATGTAACCCCTTCGGCTAAAAGTTCTTTTTTCCTGACTTTCTGGTTTTGTTTGACCACTATTTCCTGCCAGGAAAAAAATTCGGGAAATATCTTGGTTTGTTCCGGGATTTCCGGCTTTTCTTTTATCGTAAAAGTTTCATTATTCAGTACAATTTTATTTTCGGTGACTTCTGTGACTACTCCCGATTTCGTTGTGATAATCCCTTTTCCCGGTGTTAGAATATCCATTTTGGGGAGCATCAGTAATCCACTTATGATCAACGATGAATACAAGACCCAGTACATGACCCTCCGAGCACCAAACTTATCCGATAAGTAGCCTCCCAGAGCCCGGATCACACCACTCGGTAAACTAAATGCTGAGGTTAATAAACCGCCTAATATCAGCGATGTTTTGTATACATTTACATAATAAGGTAACAACCATTGTGAAAATGCTACAAACAAACCAAAAACCAGAAAGTAATAGAGTCCGAAACGCCATACCCGAGTTTTTTTTTAAGGGCGCGAGTAATTCCGTTGTTGTTTTGATTTGTCCCGTTACTTTTTTATTCTTAGCAAAAAAGAGGAAAATAAGTCCTATAAAAATTAATGTGACACCGTAGATTACCGGTAACCAGCGCCATCCGTTTTCGGGATCAATAGCTGATAGCGCATTTAGAGTAGCCGGTGCCAAAAAGGTGGTCAACGCGGCTCCCGCATTTCCCATTCCAAAAATACCTAATGCTCTCCCCTGCCATGCTTTGGGATACCAGATCGAAGTAAACGCAATACCGACAGCAAAACTGGCACCTACCATACCAAAACAGATACTTAGCAAAAAATAGGTCCAATACGAATGGACAAAATAGATTAAAAACAGTGGAATCGAGCAACCTAACAACAGCCAGGCAAAAACCACTTTCCCACCATATTTATCGGTAAGTATACCCAGAGGTAATCGCGTGATGGAACCCGATAAAATAGGTATTCCTAAAAGCCATCCGGTTTCCACAACCGACCAGTTGAATATTCCATTATCAACCAAATACGTGACCAAAACACCATTCATTGTCCAACAGGCAAAACAAATAGTAAAAGCCAATGTATTTAAGAAAAGGATTTTGTGTGCAAATCGTAGATTTTGCTCCATAAACTTAATTTTTATTGGTTACAAATAATAAAAAAACCCCAGTGAACAGCCATAAATAGCTGCTCCTTGGGGTTTAGTTTGTAAAGGTAAGTAAAAATATTTTTATAACATATTATTTAATTTATTTATTTTTTATAACTTTATATCACAAAAATTTATTTTTATTCGTTTTATGTTACAAAAAATAAACCTTAAAGCCTTTCTTGTCGCAGTTCTTGCTACGGTTTTGACCTTACTTCTGGTACTTATCGGATCTCGTAGGCTCCAAAATTTTGATGCCGCTTTGGTCGCCTATCTGTTTGGAACTTTATTCGCAATTTTCGGAATTGTATACCGCTATATGGTATGGATTCAAAGGCCACCTACCAGGCTGTATTTTAAAAGCAGTTTCCGGATTCTTTTTTCAAAGGATTTCCTTTATTATTTACGATATGCTATTAAAGATTTCTTTAAAAATATAGTCCTTCAAGATTTTATCCTTAAAAGAGGAAAAAAAAGAGGTATTTCACACCTGCTCATGGCAGTAGGCTGTACCATTGCTTTTTCCATTACTTTTCCACTTACTTTCGGCTGGATTCACTTTACTTTAGATCCGGTTTCCGGATTGGATCCTAATCTGGAACCTATTTATACCGCTCATTTTTTCGGGTTTGATGTGATGCATTTTCCGGTCAAATCCTTTGTAGGATTCCTGACTTTCGGTGCGTTAAACTGGTGTTCCTTACTGGTTATCATTGGGGCTTCTTACTTCCTTCAAAAGCGGCTAAAAGATCCCGGACTAATCGCTACACAAACATTTGAAGGCGATATCCTTCCCTTGTTGTTATTAATATTAGTATCGTTAACCGGATTGGGCTTAACACTGGATTATGAATTTATGAAAGGACAGACTTATGAATTCATGGCCGTTACTCATGCCTTTTTTGTAATCGTTTTTCTGGTATGGATGCCATTTGGTAAATTTTTCCATATTATCCAGCGACCGGCTCAAATCGGAGCACATATTTACAGGAAAGTCGGTAAACAACTTGGTATGCAGGTTTGTAAGCATACCGGAAAAGAATATGCCACGCAACTCCATATTGCTGATTTAAAAAAACTGACCCGTCAATTGGGGTTCCAACTCGAATCGAAAAACGGACAATCGCTACTGGAATACAGCCCCGAAGGAAAAAGAGATTTAGTAGCGATCGCACATTTAAAAGCCAGGCAAGAATCCGGAACCTACTTCGGATAACCCACTCAAATCAAAAAACCTACTAAAATAAATGTCTAACAGGTTTCTAATCGAAAAATAAAAAATCCGGTTTGAAACGATAAACTATATTTAGTATGGCAAAACTTCCTATCGACATCGATCGTATTATCGAACAATTTGGGCCAACACTCAATTTTCCGAAGCCGGAAGGTATTCCGGGAAGGGACGAGCCAGACAAAGTGGTCGAAACCCATTGTTGTTTCTGTGGTATGCAATGTGGTATTAAACTACTTGCAAAAAACAATAAAATCGTTGGTTTTGAACCCTGGATGGAATTTCCGTTCAATCAGGGGCGCTTATGTCCAAAAGGTGTTCAACGCTATATGCAGGACAATCATCCTGACCGACTGACAACTCCTCTTTTAAATGTGCCAGGCGAAGGTTATCGTCCGATACAATGGGAAAAAGCGATGGATATGACCGTCTCGGAAATAAAGCGAATACAGTCCCTGCATGGCAAGGATGCTTTTGCCGTTCTTTCCGGAGTTTCTCTAACTAATGAGAAGTCCTATATGGTTGGGAAATTGGCGCGGACGGCTATAAAAACTAAAAATCTCGATTACAACGGACGCTTGTGTATGGTATCGGCTGGTGCAGGAAATAAAAAAGCTTTCGGACTGGATCGGACATCCAATAATTATGATGATCTGGAAAAAGCCGAAGTGATTATCGTAACCGGAGCAAATGTGTCTGAAACATTCCCGACTCTCACTTATTGGTTATGGCGCGCCCGGGATAATGGCGCCAAACTGATTGTTGTCGATCCGCGAATCATTCCATTGGCCCGAACAGCAGATATTCACCTCGATATACGTCCCGGAACCGATTCGGCACTTTTTGGAGCAATACTCAATTATATGATTGAGCATGATATGCTTGATCATAACTTTATAGATAATTATACTTCCGGCTTTGAAGCGGCTAAAGAAGCCGTAAAAGACTATACTTTGGAATGGGCTGAAACCATTACCGGAACTAAAAAAGAAAAAATTGAAGCAGCGGCACAACTTTGGGGAAAAGCAGCTACTTCATTTTTATTACATGCAAGAGGTATTGAACACCATACCAAAGGTGTCGAAAATGTACTGAGTTGTATCAATATTGTACTGGCTTCTGGTAGGATCGGAAAACCTTATTGTGGTTACGGAACGATTACCGGACAAGGAAACGGACAAGGTGGTCGCGAACACGGTCATAAATGTGATCAACTACCCGGAAACCGGGATATCGAAAACCCGGAACATCGTAAATATATTGCCGGAGTCTGGGGCATTGATGAAAAAGAACTCCCCGGTAAAGGGCTGTCGGCCTACGAAATCATTGAGGCCATTCATCGCAATGAAATCAAAGGATTGCTTTCGCTCTGCTTTAATCCGCTGGTGTCCTTACCCAACAATAATTATGTTCGTGAAGCATTGGAAAAACTGGAGTTTTATGTTGGCATCGACTTCTTTATGAGTGAAACCATGCGTCATTGCGACATCATCCTACCCGGTTCGCTTCACGAGGAAGAGGAAGGTACCGTAACCACTGCCGAAGGACGTGTTGTTCGCATCCGTAAAGTAGTTGATCCACCGAAAAATGCCCGAACCGATTCCGCAATTTTAATGGAACTGGCACAGCGATTGGGTGCCGGGGATAAATTCAATTTTGTAAATAGTGAAGCTGTTTTTAATGAACTTCGCGTAGCTTCCAAAGGTGGCACTGCCGATTATTATGGGATCACCTACGCTAAAATTGAAAAAAATATGGGGGTATTCTGGCCTTGTCCGGAATTGGATCATCCCGGTACGCCACGATTATGGGAAGATAAAAAATTTAAAACGCCCGATGGTAAAGCCCATTTCAATCCCGTACACTACCATCCCAGTATGGATCCGGTAGACGAAGAATATCCTGTTATCCTAACCACTGGTCGTGTGGTTTCCCAGTATCTAAGTGGAACCCAGACGCGCAGAATCGGAAAACTGGTCGAGCAATTTGCACAACCGTTGCTCGAAATTCATCCCACACTGGCCGCACAATATAATATACAGCAACATGAGGAAGTCCGGGTAATTACTAAACGTGGTGAAGCTTTATTTCCGGCCAATATTGTCGAAACTATCCGGGAAGATACCGTGTTTATTCCTTATCACTGGCCGGGGAAAAAATCGGCCAATCAATTAACCAGCGGTCATTTGGATCCTATTTCAAAAATACCCGAATTTAAAGTGAGTGCCTGCCAGCTTATTCCGACCGGTAAACAAGCTTATGTCGCTAAAGATGCTCCCGACTATAAAAGCAATTAATAGAAGTAATCCCTCCCTCTGATCATTTTATGTCTTTGCTAAAACGGATCTCAATTATCCGCTTTGGTTTAATTTAATTACAAAAATATGCATCACTATTATAAACTACAGGAAGAGTTCTTCGTAGACATGCAACGTTGTATCGGTTGCAAATCGTGCGAAGCAGCCTGTGCAGAATGTGAAACCAACGGTGAAGAGTCTATGATTCACGTTAACTATGTAGACCGCGCCGTAACGATTCAAACCACCGTTCAGGTTTGTATGCATTGTGACGATCCGGTTTGCGCGAATGTTTGCCCTGCTGACGCGATTACCAAAGATGAGTTCGGAATCGTACATACAGCCAATACATCACGTTGTATCGGATGTTCCAATTGTGTGATGGCCTGCCCGTTTGGCGTACCGAAAAAAGTAGAACACTACGATCTGATGATGAAATGTAATATGTGTTACGACAGAACCAGTGTGGGCAAAAAACCGATGTGCGCCACCGTTTGTCCTAGTGGAGCCTTGTTTTACGGAACCCGGGAAGAAATGGAAAAAATGCGTCCTAACTCCTCTCCTGTCAATCAGTTTGTTTTTGGTCAGGAGGTAGTAAAAACCAAAGTAAATATTATGATGCCAAAAGGTAGTACCGAATTAAAAATATTTTAAAAAACACGATAATGAGTCATCAGGATAAACACTGGAAAAAAGATTTCCCGATTAACAGATCCCAGGCCAATCAGGTAAGCCGAAGGGATTTTGCAAAGTTACTCGCTGTGGTTTCCGGCGGAATGGTTGTTGGCAACGGCGTTATTGCAGCAAAAGCCGCTTTCTTTAACGAGCCAAAAAATGAAAAAAAACAAAAAATCTGCGCCAAAAATGAAATTCCGGTAGGTGGAACAAAATCCTTTGTCCTGGAAAATGATACGGTTCCTTATATACTGATCCATACAGAAGAAGGTGAATTTTACGCCTACGAACAGAAATGTACCCATTTGTCATGTGCTGTATATTATAAACCCGGTACATTAACCATTGAATGTCCTTGTCATAACGGATGGTTTGATGTAAAAACAGGAAATGTTATTCAGGGACCACCACCCCGTCCATTAAAAAAACTGGACGTAACTTTTGAAGGGAATGCTATTTATGTTCAACATCCTAAAAATGAAACCGTATGAGTAATTTCAGAACCACACAGGAACAAGCCCATCCGCAGAAAAAAAGCATGATTATGTCTGCCCTGATTACTGTCTTACTCGTGAATCTGCTGCTCCAGATTTGGCTGTTGTATACCGCCCTTAACAATGCCCTGGAAGGACATCCGGAAGTAGCTTACAGTACTTTTATCGCTTCTTTTGTCCTGTTTCTGGCAAGTGTACTATGGCTGTATTTTTTACCGGAAAAAGTAAATTAAAAACGGACTTCCCCCTTCTTAATTTCGAACAAATGCTAAAAGATACGCACCATAGAATCCACGATTATCTCCGGATATCGTTAACGGATAATTGTAATTTTCGGTGTACCTATTGTATGCCGGAAGAGTCTATTTCGCTAATGCCACCTCAAAAACTAATGCAAACGGATGAAATTTTTAGTATTGCCGAAGTATTTACATCCCTCGGTGTCAAAAAAATCCGTTTAACCGGAGGGGAGCCTTTGGTACGAAAAGATTTTACTGCTGTCGTCGAACGCTTGTCGATGCTACCCGTTCAGTTGACATTAACCACTAATGGTATGTTATTAGATCGCTATAAAACGACACTACAAGAATCTGGAATTCAATCGGTTAATATTAGTCTTGATACACTCGATCCGGTTAAGTTTTTACAGATCACGCAAAGGGATCAGTTTCAAAAAGTATGGAATAATATCCTGATGTGTCTTGATCAAGGGATATATGTCAAACTGAATATCGTTTTGATCAAGGGCTTTAACGATGATGAGGTTTTCGATTTTATAGACCTGACTAAAAGCCTGCCGTTGCATTTGCGTTTTATCGAATTTATGCCCTTTGATAAAAACGAATGGCATAAAGATAAAGTCGTTCATAATCGGATCGTTTTGGAAGCTGTCACACAACAGTATGCCTTGTTTAAACTTCGGGACGGGAAAAATGATACCGATACAAAATTTGGAATTCTTGGCCACACTGGTACAGTTTCCTTTATTTCTTCTTTGAGCCATTCTTTTTGCAGTAGTTGTAACCGAATGCGGCTGACGGCCGACGGAAAGATGAAAAACTGCCTGTTTGGGGCAGAAGAATTTGATATACTCGGCGCCTTCCGAAATGGCGAAAATATTGTTCCGGTTATCGAACGTTGCCTTATGAAAAAACATAAAATGCTCGGCGGTCAATTTGATGATTATACACGTGTCGATCCGGATACATTACAAAACCGAAGCATGATTAAAATCGGTGGTTAACCAATCTATAAAACGTAAAAATGATATCCGTAAAAGAAGCCTTACATCATATTCTGCAACAGTGTCATACGCTAAGCCCTATCCGCATTCCACTGGAAGCAGCCGGTAATTTTATTGCAGCCGAAACGATCTATTCACCTGTAGCAGTACCGTTTTTTGATAATTCGGCCATGGATGGGTATGCGATTCGTTATGAAGACATAAAAAATAATCTCCCATTAAAATTGCACTACCAGATCGAAGCCGGAAAAACCCGGGTACCGGAATTACAGAAAGGAGAAGCAGCTCGAATTTTTACCGGAGCGCCCATACCTCTCGGTGCCGATACCGTTGTACAACAGGAAAATTGTTCGGTTGAAAAAGGAATTCTAAAGCTTATACAGCCTGTTTCTCCGGGCGATCATATCCGAAAACGAGGAACGCAAACTCAAAAAGGCGATTTGGTTATATCCAGAGGGCGTTTACTTACACCCGAATATATTGGCTTTCTGGCTACTTTAGGAATCGATTCGGTTGCTGTTTTTCCAAAACCGAAAGTCGGTATTATCAGTACCGGTAAAGAGCTTGTTCCGGCCGGTACTATATTGCAAAACGGACAGATCTACGAAAGTAATTCGATCGCTTTAAAAGCTTTATTACACCAACTGGAAATACCCGTTATATTTTCCCAATGGATTGACGATAAAGAATCCGAATTGTACCAATTTGTCTTGGAAAATCATAAAAAAGTAGATCTATTACTTTTTACCGGTGGCATTTCGGTTGGTGACTATGATTTTGTAAAACCCGTGCTGGAAAAAACGGGTGCTATTGAGTTCTTTTATAAAGTGCGCCAAAAACCGGGGAAGCCTTTATTTTTCGGAAAAAAGGGCACTACATTGTTTTTCGCACTTCCCGGAAATCCAAGTGCTGTAGTGAGCTGTTTTCATGTTTATGTAAAACCCGCTATACAGCGAATAACAGGATGCCAATTTCAGACAGAAGATTATGCACTATTAGTAACGTCCTATCAGAAAAAAAGCGGGCTGACACATTTTGTAAAGGCTCTGGTACAAAACGGTAAAGCAACAATACTGGACAGGCAACTTTCGTATCAAATGGATGCTTATGCACGGGCCAATGCTTTTGTCGTATTAGATGAGAAACAGGAAGACTTTAAAATGGGCGAAAAAGTCAAGGTCATTTTCTTTCGCTCCAACATGACTATAACACTCTAAAAAATGACTGTAATAAAAACCTATTTGCTTTCCGGAGGAAAAAGTTCCCGAATGGGAGAAGATAAAGGATTAAAATTCCTTTCCGGCAAACCGATGATCACCTATTTACTGGATACGTTGCGACAGTTGGATATCGAACCGGTTATTATCGCACATCATCCCGGTTATAAAACATTTGAACTAACCGTTATTCCGGATAAAATTAAAGATAAAGGTCCGTTAGGTGGCATTTATACGGCTCTTTCTCACGCCGGAGAAACCGTTCTTATTATTAGTGCCGATACGCCTTTTGTGGAACCGCGAGCTATCAAATACCTGATCAAACACAGCATAAAAGATTTGATTAACGTATTGAATTACAAAGGTAGCACACAGCCATTATGCGGCTTATATCCCTTCCGGCTGTTACCGGAAGTCGAATGCAATCTGATCGCTAATAAACTAAAAATGATGGATTTTTTAGCCGAACATAACGCCAATATTCTATCCATTCCTTTCGAAAGCAATGGTTTTCGAAATATCAATACACCTGAAGAATGGTCCAAAGCCGAAAATGAAATCAGTACCAATTTTAAAACAGCATAAGCTATGACTATACAAATATTTGGTAACCTCAACGATGTTGTGAATAAACCTTTTGCGGTTACCTATCCGGTTTCTGTCGGAGCTTTTAAAGCAATCTTACTCCAACATTTCCCGGAACTCCGATCCATGAGTTTTCAGATTGCTATTGATCGGCAAATGAATGAAGACGAAACGTTACTACTAACCGAAAACAATGAAATTGCCTTACTCCCTCCTTTTTCAGGAGGATAAAACGCTATACTATGGAACGTTATAACAGACAGCTTATTTTACCGGTTTTTGGAATAGCTACGCAACAAAAACTGGCCGATGCCAGGGTTCTTGTTGTTGGCGCCGGAGGCTTGGGATGTCCCGTTTTACAATATCTCTGTGCCGCTGGTGTTGGTCAGCTTGGTGTAATCGATCCGGATAGGGTTTCGCTTAGTAATCTGCAACGACAGGTACTATTCGACGAACTGGATATCGGTAATCTGAAGGTAGACGTCGTGCAAAAAAAGCTTTCAAAATTGAATAGTGAAACCGATATTCATAGCTATCCCGAAAATTTGGATATGAGTACTGTTTTTGAACGGGTCAGCTCCTATTCGATTATCGTGGATTGCACCGATAATTTTACAACACGTTACCTCTTAAACGATGTATGTCATTTGCTGCAGAAACCATTAGTATATGCTGCGGTTTTTCGGTTTGAAGGACAATTGTCTGTTTTTCATTACGGTGAAAATCCGTCCAACTTAAGGGATCTTTTTCCGGAAATACCAAATCCGTTACATGTTCCATCTTGTAACGAAGCCGGTGTAATTGGTGTATTGGCTGGTATTATGGGAAACTTTCAGGCAAATGAAGTCCTCAAAATTATTACCGGTATCGGGGAAGTAATGTCCGGACAGCTATTAACCTTTAACAGTCTGGATTATCAGTCGGAATTACTCCGGTTCAAATCCAAAACTACCGCATTCAAACCGAAAACAAAGACCGATATTTTAAATCAGTTATATGATTACCACTGTAAAAACATAACCCATATCAATGATTTGGAGACATTGAAAAACATTTTTAATCGGAAAAAAACGATGTTAATTGATGTCCGAAATACAGATGAATTACCCAAAATCGTCGGCTTTAATGTGATGGCGATTCCCTTGCCGGAACTCGAATACCATCTGGAAAAACTGGCCGATTCCGAAACATTGGTTTTTATCTGTCAGAGCGGTATCCGTAGTCTAAAAGCAATCGCATTGGTGCAAAAACACTATCCCGATAAAAATTACTACAACCTCAAAAACGGCATTGCCTTATTTACAAAATGAAAAACAAACAACTTAAAAACAGCTTTATTGAAGGTCCGATTTCACCGGAAACAGTAGCGAAAAGTATTGCCGGACATCTGCATAAAACCCATATTGGCGGGCATTCCATCTTTCTCGGACAGGTACGAAATGATTCGATTAATGGCAAAACTGTAGCGTCTATCGAATTTTCAGCCTATACCGAAATGGCCGAGCAAAAAATAGCCGAAATACGGGAAGCTATTTTTGCCCGATACGATTTGGTTTGCATGCATGTTTATCACAGTCTTGGTCGGATTAATACCGGAGAATTGTGCTTTTTTGTCTTTACCTCATCCAAGCATCGAAAGGCAGCCATACAAGCCTGTAATGAACTGGTCGAACGGATAAAAGCTGAGGTTCCTATTTGGGGAAAAGAAATTTTTGAAGACCAATCCCATCACTGGAAAGTTAATCGTCAGATTGATCAACCATAATTAATGCAGCCAAATACACTATGGTAGATATTACGCCTAAAAATAACACCTTGCGAACCGCCATTGCTCAGGCGGTGGTTAAAGTAGGTAAAACCGAAACAATTGATGCGATCCGGAATAAAACTGTTCCAAAAGGAGATGTTTTTGAAATGGCCAAAGCAGCTGGTCTTTTTGCCGCAAAAAAAACACCCGATATGATTCCCGATTGCCATCCGATCCCAATTGAATATACCGGAATTTCGTATGCTATCGAGGATCTGGAAATTACAATACAAGTTACTGTTAAAACGATTTATAAAACGGGGGTTGAGGTTGAGGCCATGCATGCCGCATCGGTTGTAGCACTTACTTTTTATGATATGCTAAAGCCTATCGATTCTGAAATCGAAATTCGAAGTATACGGTTATTACAGAAAACAGGCGGTAAATCCAAGTACAGCGAGTTTTTTGAAAATCCGATTGTCACAGCGGTGGTGGTCTGTTCGGATTCCATTAGTAAAGGCCAAAAAGAAGATAGTTCCGGCAAGGCTATTATCGAAAAACTAGCAGCACATCCGGTAACGATCCGGAATTATACCATTATTCCCGACGGTGTCGATTCCATACAAAGCAAGATCAAGCAGTATCTCACGGAAAATATTGAGCTGATTCTACTAACCGGTGGTACGGGATTATCCAAAAGGGATTTCACTCCGGAAGCCATTCGGCCGATGTTGGATCGGGAAATACCGGGTATCGGAGAATACCTGCGGCAATACGGACAAAATCGAATGCCGTATTCCATCTTGTCACGAAGTCTGGCCGGTCTGATCGGTGATACGCTGATCATTTGCTTACCCGGCTCTACAAAAGGTGCCAAAGAGTCGATGGATGCGCTGTTTCCACACGTATTGCATCTTTTTAAAATGATACATTCCGGGAAACATTAATTATCCAAGCCAACCTTCCCGATCGAGGCTACGGTATTGTATGGCTTCGGCAATATGAACCGGAAGTACCGATTCCGAAGCCTCCAAATCGGCAATGGTACGGGCGACTTTTAAAATCCGATCGTAGGCACGCGCTGATAAATTCAGGCGTTCCATCGCGCTTTTTAGTAATTGCAACGCCTGATCGTCCAAAATACAATACTCCCGAATCTGGCGGGTAGTCATTTGGGCATTGTAATGGATGTTTTTCTGATGTTCAAAGCGTCGGTTTTGTACTTGTCGGGCAGCTGTGACGCGTTTCCGTATGATCACACTGCTTTCTCCGGGTTGCATATCCGATAATTTTTCAAACGGTACCGGATTCACTTCTACATGGATATCGATTCGATCCAATAACGGACCGGACAGTTTTCCCAAATACCGTTGCATTTCCATCGGTGAAGAGGCAATTGGCGCATCGGGACTGCTAAAATAACCACCGGGACTGGGATTCATACTCGCCACCAACATAAAGGAAGCCGGATAGGTTATGGTAAATTTCGCCCTTGAGATGGTCACTTCACGATCTTCCAACGGTTGTCGCAACACTTCGAGGACTTCTCTTTTAAATTCGGGTAATTCGTCCAGAAATAAAACACCATTATGCGCCAGTGAAATTTCACCCGGTTGCGGATAACTGCCGCCGCCAACCAGCGAAACGGAAGAAGCCGTATGATGCGGTGACCGGAATGGTCGTTGCCGAATCAATCCGCTTTCTTTAATCTTTCCGGCGACACTGTGGATTTTGGTGGTTTCCAACGCTTCCTGCATTGTCATAGGCGGTAAAATCCCCGGGAATCGCTTGGCCAGCATGGTCTTTCCCGAACCTGGCGGACCGATCAATATAATATTATGACCACCGGCAGCGGCAATTTCCAGACATCTTTTAATACTTTCCTGACCTTTGACATCGGCAAAATCAAATTCGGAACAATCCGATAACGGACCGAACTCTTTTTCAAAGTCGACCGTTTCCGGTTCTGGTGCGGCAATGCCTTTAAAAAAATCGATGATTTCGGTTACGTTTGAAATACCGTAAACCGTTATTCCTTCAACTACTGCGGCTTCACGGGCATTTTCTTTTGGAACAATCAATCCTTCAAATCCTTCTTCCCGGGCTTTGATTGCGATGGGTAACGCGCCTTTAATAGGCAAAAGGCTCCCATCGAGAGACAATTCACCCATTATCATAAAACGATCCGTATTTTCGGGGTTAATCTGACCGGATGCAGCCAATATTCCAATCGCAATGGGTAAATCGTAAGCCGATCCTTCTTTACGCAAATCGGCCGGTGCCATATTGATCACAATCTTTTTTCCGGGTAGTTGATAGCCGTTGTTTTTAAGTGCCGCTGCGATACGGTAGCTGCTTTCCTTGATCGCATTATCCGGTAATCCAACCAAATGGTACCCGATTCCTTTATCGATATTGACTTCAATAGTGATTGTAGTGGCTTCCACTCCAAAAACAGCGCTTCCAAAAACTTTTACTAACATGGCGTAGAGTATAGTTTTAAAGATACGGCTTTTTTATTAAAATTAAAACCTCATTTTCAGCAGCTTAACTGATAATTTCTTTTTTGATTGTTGCATTTTTTCAATTTCCGGTAATTCTTTTTTATACTGTTCCGGATCCCATTTCATATTCCAATAGGCAATATAGTCCGTTAAAGGTGGAAGTCCCATTTTTGCCCGGCGTTTGTCTACATTGTCCGGATCTTCCAACGGCAAAATATAATTGCGGTTATTTTTCATATCCCATGCAATCTGGGAACCGTAGATTTGTTTTTTCCCCTGTCGTAAAGCCACACGGTCTTCCAATAAAGCGAGATGGCTACTTTTCGCTTTTTGATCCTTGACCGCTTTTCGCAGCATCGGTAAGTATTTTTCCTGAACCGGCAAATCGGCGTGCTGAACAACCAAAAACAAGATTCGGTTTTCCTCCTCTCCCACTTCGTCCGGGCCTAACCAGCCATAACGATCCAAAATGGCACTGACTTTTATAATATTGATCGAATCGTTTGTTCCTATCGATTTCCATAAGGCATTCATTTCGGGCGATTGGCTACCGTATTTATTTTGAATATATTCAATTTGCGCGCGATCTTTCTGATCGTTCGCTCCGATGATTCGGAGTTCCTGCGCCAACGTTTTTATAGATTGCTCCTGCGCCATCCCGGAAACTAGTGTTCCAACTAATCCGAAAAATAAAATTATTTTCTTCATTGTTACATTTTTAGAAAAAATAAAAACAAAGTATTCATTGATCAATATATAAATTAAAAATACTAGTATTTTCCTTATTTCGATTTCTATCCGATACGAATGTCCATAATTTCTTTATTACTGATTTCAGGACTCAAAATATTCTATCAACTAAATCCGTAAAGATTTTTTACAAAAAAGTAAAAACATCAAACCAAATTTCTACTTTTGGCCTGTTTTTATTCAAACATAATTATGGGATTATTTAACGCCATCATGGGCAATGCTTCTGAAGTAAGCACCGAAAAAATAGCCAAAGAATTTGAGCCTATTTTAATTGACGGAGAACATATTGAAATCGCTTTTAAAGTGATTCGTGATATGTTTGTCTTTACCAACAAACGTCTGATCCTGGTTGACAAACAGGGATTAACCGGATCGAAAGTAGACTATCAATCGATACCGTATACCAGTATCAAGAAATTTTCGAAAGAAAGTGCCGGTCTTATGGATCTGGATGCCGATTTGAAAATCTGGATTACCGGTGAAGCCGCTCCAATTAAAAAGCAGTTCGGTAAAAACGATAACATCAATGCGGTTTATAAAATTTTAAGTCAGCATATTCTAAAATAAAAAAACCTCCGCAATGCGGAGGTTTTTTGTTACTTTTTATATTTTGCAATGGCCGTTTCCAACCAGATTTTATATTCTTCTACATCTGGCGTATAGCCTACCGGTTCTGACAATCGGTTTTCCTGATTGTCCAATATGATATAATACGGTTGTGCATTCGCTTTATAATGCGTAATCTGGAAATCGCTCCATTTGTTTCCTATCGTTACGATTTCTTTTCCGGTTTCTTTGGAAACATATTGCTCATGCTTTGGTAATTCGCGTTTGTCGTCTACATATAATGAAATCAATACCACATCTTTTTTCAGGATCGAAATAATTTCCGGTTTCGACCAAACGAAATCTTCCATTTTACGACAGTTGACACAGGCAAATCCGGTAAAATCCAATAATACGGGTTTGTTAACCGATTTCGCATACACCATTCCTTTCTGATAATCGGTAAAAGCTATAATATCATGAGGTCCAAATTTGGCTCCGTCCGGCAACGTTTCTGTCGCAGCAGCAGCACCTCCTTTGGTATATCCTACGCCATACGGGCTTTCGCTATACGTCATTGGTGGCGGGAATCCGGAAATTAATTTTAACGGCGCGCCCCATAAGCCCGGAATCATATAAATGGTAAAAGACAACACTAAAAGTCCTAATCCCAATCGTCCTACGGAAATATGTGATAGCGGACTATCGTGCGGTAAGGTAATCTTCCCAAACAGGTATAACGCTAAGGTTCCGAAAATCGCAATCCAGATCGCCAGGAATATTTCTCTTTCTAATAAATGTGTTTGCAATACCAAATCGGCATTTGACAGGAATTTAAAAGCTAAAGCCAATTCCAGGAATCCTAAAAATACTTTTACAGTATTTAACCATCCACCGGATTTTGGTAACGAATTTAACCAGCCCGGGAACATGGCAAACAACATAAACGGCAACGCCAATGCCGTTGAAAACCCTAGCATTCCCACGATTGGCGCAATACCACCTTTAGAAGCCGCTTCTACCAATAAGGTTCCTACAATCGGACCGGTACAAGAGAAGGAAACAATTGCCAGTGCCAAAGCCATAAACAATATTCCGATGATTCCGCCTCTATCCGCCTGACGGTCTACTTTATTCGCCCATGAATTGGGTAGCATAATTTCGAATGCCCCTAAGAATGATGATGCGAATACAACTAATAGTACAAAGAAAATAATGTTAAACCATACGTTTGTGGACAATGCATTTAGCGCATCGGCTCCAAAAACAGCGGTTACAAAGGATCCTAATAGTACATAGATTATAATGATGGAAGCACCATAGAACACCGCATTACGGATTCCCTGCGCTCTGTTTTTACTTTGTTTGGTAAAGAAACTTACCGTCATTGGAATCATCGGGAAAACACATGGTGTTAACAAAGCGGCAAACCCGGAGAGAAACGCAATGATAAAGATCGTAAACAATCCTTTTTGTTCTTCTTTTTTACCAACCGGTTGTGTGGTTGACGTTGTTGTTCCTGCCGTCACAAAATTAGTACTGTCAGCCGCAGGTGCTACCGATGCCGAATCGCCCGTAGTTGTCGGAACTACTTCGGAAGCCTCTATTTTTAACGCCGGAAGTGTAAAATCGAATACTTTATCCTGTTGGATACACGCTTCTTTACACACCTGATACGAAATCGCTACTTTAAGCGCTTTTAGGTTTGGATTGGTTACCTTAACCGTTTGCGTGAACCGTGCTTTGTTGGCAAAATAGTATTCGTCGACTTCAAAAACATCATTGAAAACCTTTTTATATTCACTTTCTTTGGTTTTTCCAACCAGTTCGAAATTTCCTTTCTGGTCTTTATAGGTAAATTCCGTTGGTATGACACCACCTTCGGGCGTAAACTGGGAATACATATGCCATTCGTTGTCTATTGTGGCTTCGAATACTAAAACTACTTCGTTATCGGATTTTTTTTCTACGGAAGTTTTCCATTTTACAGGATCCAGCATTTGGGCCTGCGTGCTTATAAAAGCAAAAAACAGAAATAATAGGGCATTTAACTTTTTCATGTACTGTATTGGTCATCGAATTACAAAAGCTGTAATTCTATTTTTATAATGTTATTGGTTTCTTGTTCAATTTCAAACCGGCGGTCGGAGCGTTTTCCTACTACCCATACGATTTCATCCCCAGAACACAACAGCCAGCAATTTTCTTTATCGATCAGCGAAAACTTTTCGTCTTTAAAGTATTTACTGATTTTTTTTCGGCCTGTCATTCCGGATGGGTAAAAGTAATCACCTTCTTTCCATTTTCGTAAGATCAGTGGTAATTTTAACTTATCTTTATCAACAAAGATAACCTTACCGCCCCGGTCTTCTGTAACATTTGTTACGGAGTATAGCGTTAACCGTCCCTGCTCTAATGTTACTTCCTGATTTTCGGTTATTTCGATCGATTGCGTCCTATGTACCTGTTGCTTTTCCAACAGTAAATAGTCACGATCTTTTAAGAGTCGGTAGTTTTCGGAGAACACCTGTTTCCCCGACTGAGCATTGATCAGATTATAAATATCGTCCCAGGCCGTAAACCCGTAGGGTTTTAACCATTGGTACAAATAGGCTTTATAATTGGGGATCAGTTTGAGCTTTTCAATCGCGATATGCAACTGCTCTTCTTTTTCGGTTACTATTTTCGAATATAATTCCGTAACGGCATCCTGTACCAACGATTCCGTTTGTTGCAGATGTACGAGCGTATCCTGAAAACCGTTTAAAAAATTCGGATTCAATTCTTTTAAAATCGGAACGACCTGATGGCGTATGCGATTTCGCAGGTACTTATCGGATGCATTGCTACTATCTTCTCGCCATGCAATGGAATTAGCCACGGCATAGGCTTCGATTTCATCGCGTCCAAACGGCAATAAAGGTCGGATAACGGTACCGTTTTGTGCCGGAATTCCGGTTAACCCATCCAATCCGGTTCCGCGGGTAAGGTTAATCAAAAAGGTTTCCAACGTATCATCGAGATGATGCGCCGTTAGCAAATAATCAAAACCTTCGTTTTCCAATAATGCGGAAAACCAGTTGTAGCGCAATTCCCGTGCGGCCAGTTGTATGGAGCATTTTTCGGTTTCGGCATATTCCTGAGTCGCAAAACGGGTTGTAAAAAAACGGATGTTATTTTTGGCACACCATTGTTTTACAAAGTCTTCATCGCCATCGCTTTCAGCAGCACGAAGACCAAAATTACAATGCGCTACGGCAATCGTATAGGGTAAATTTCGAAACAATTCTAACAACACCATACTATCGATACCACCACTGATAGCGAGTAGCAATTGTTTTCCTTGGAGGAAAGCAAAATTGTCGTTGAGGTGTTGCTGTAACTGTTGTCGCATTTTTATTTAAGTTCTGTCCTATTCAGATGTGATACAAATTTACAAAATGTACATTAACCCGTTGTTATTTCAAGTACTTCCCGCATGGCTTTGGCCTTTAACAGACATTCGTCGTACTCCTGTTCCGGTAAAGCCGCGGCTGTAATCGCGCTTCCTACGGAAAAAGAGACATATTGCGTCGCCGCATTATATAGAATACTACGGATTACCACATTAAAATCGAAATCGCCTTCCGGGGTAAAATAGCCCATCGCACCGCTATATAGGCCTCTTTTGGTTTCTTCCAGTTCTTCAATTCGTTGCATAGCGGCTATTTTGGGCGCACCGGTCATACTTCCCATCGGAAAGGTTGTTTTGATAACTTCTACCGGTGTAATCCCTTCTTTTACTTCCGATATTACGGTAGATATCATTTGATGTACCTGTTTAAAAGTATAAATGCCGCACAATTCCTCAACCTGTACACTCCCTTTTTGGGCAGTGTGCGACAAATCGTTGCGAACGAGGTCAACGATCATAATATTTTCGGAACGCTCTTTTGGGTTTTCGGCTAATGCGGCTTTGATTTGGTTGTCTTCTGCCAGGTCTTTATGGCGTTTTGCCGTTCCTTTTATCGGTTGTGATATGATTTTGGTACCTTCTTTTCGCAAATAACGCTCCGGAGAAGCCGATAATAAATAGTGTTTGTTATGCTTGAAAAAAGTCGCAAATGGCGGTTCCGAAATTGCATTTAGTTGTTTGTAAACCTGATACGGGTTTATTTTGGCATTTTCTGCGAAAAACTCCATACAAAAGTTGGCTTCGTAGCAATCGCCACGATGAATATACTCCAACATTTTGCCGACTTTAAACAGGTATTCCGACTTACTAATACGTTGTTGAATGCGAATGGAATCTGCTATTTCGATAACCGGTATTTGTTGTGATAGTATTTCATTCCAGTCACTTTCCATTTCATCATCACACATCACCAAATAGTGTAATTCCACTTTATCACCTTTTAACAGAATTATCTTTTTAGGCTGAAAAAAGAACAAATCCGGAAATTCCAAACCGTCATAATTCTCCGATTGTAAGATTTCCGTATCGTTTTTCAGATCATAGGACAAATAGCCAAAAAGCCAGTCTTTTGCCTGCGATTGGTACTGATTCAGATCGTCGAAAGCATTTTTAGTATCGGTTTGAATTGCGGTAAAAGCATCTACGGCCAGTAAAACGTCATAACTGCCATAGTGCTGCGGATATTCGTTACTGTCGAGCCATGCGATTTCCCGGAATTGTTGTGCCCAAAACAAGAGTTTTTCTTTAAAAGCAATCGGATCGGGTATTTTTTTTAGTATCGTTGTTCTCAAAAAGTCGGATTTAAGTTTTCAAAAATACAAAATACCTGTTTGCTGTAAAAGGGCAATAAAAAAGGACTCTCTGATTTCAGAAAGTCCTTTAATTATTGGGTTTATACTCGTTATTCTTTAAAAGAACAGATTTGACCAGCCTTCCCAGCCGGATACAATGTCTTTTAAATACTGATGGCAATTGATTTTGGCATCGCTAATATTTTCTTCTGCAACGGTAATGATGCATTTTTCAGTTTGCGCCATATAGTCGGTTACCAACATAAAAAAATCACTTGCCGAATTGGCATCACTCGTATCGATGATTCTGTGAAGCTCATTTTTAATTTCTAAATTTCCCATATCCAATTAATCCTAGTCGTTTTACTTCATCATTGTACAATTTATCCGATAATTACATTATTCCGGCCATTGTAAGTGCCATTATTCATGCAATACCAGAATCGGAATTTTAGAATGATACGACAATTTCTGAGTCAAACTCTGTTTGAACAATTCTTCAAAGAAGGAACGTTTGTAGGTAACCATTGCCAGAATATCGATGTGCTGGTTATCCAGGAAGTCGTAAATGGTTTGTTTTACATCGTCGTCGGGAACGATAAAAAACTCCACCGGCTGTTTTTCGAATTCTTTTTTCCAGGCAATAATTTCTTCATCATCTCCTTCAAAATTTTTGGTCTTTACTGCCAGGCATTTAATTTTCGCGTTAAACATTTTGGCAAACTGAATCACTTCATACAGTGCTTTTTTGTCCTGATCGCGGAATCGTGTTGTAAAGGCAATATTCCGGATCACATCAAATTTGGCTTCGTTTGGTACACTCAGTATATTTTTATGAACATTGGTAATCGCACTTCCGGTGTTGGAACCGAAAAAGGTTTCCTGCCATCCGGACGCACCGGTAGTTCCCATCACTACCAAATCGATTGTTTCGTCTTTAACGACTTCTTTAATCGAGTGAATCAGGTCACCCTGCATCAGGATATGGTTCATTTTGATATATTCCAGATCGTTATCCACTGCAATTTTTCGCAAATACGGAATCTGATCTTTAAAATTTTCAAATTTGTCGAGTTCTATTGTTTCAAAAACCTCCACTATGGCCGTTGCGTGTCCTTCATAGGAAATCGGTGGTAAATCATAAACATGCAAAACGAGTACTTCCGCCTGTAGTTTGTTAGCAAATTTTAAGGCGTACACAAATGCATTGTTGGCTGTTTCTGAAAAATCGGTAGGGAAAAGTATCTTTTTCATGATTTATGCTTTGATTTATAGTTTCTATAAAGTTAGTAAAAGAATTATAAAAAACATATTACAAAAATCAGTTTCACAATTATTTAACCCTCCTAAAACCGCTTTGTTTTAAACCGTATTTCTTTTGTACCTTTGCCATCATTTAGCTTGATCCATATGATTTCACACGATACTATAGTTGCGTTGGCGACACCTTCGGGAGCTGGTGCCATTGCTGTAATCCGTATTTCGGGAAAAGAGGCCCTTACACTTGCGGCATCGGTTTTCCAATCGGTTTCCGGAAAAGATCTGACCAAACAGCGTACCCATACCTTACATCTGGGGCATATTGTGGATGGCGATAAGGTATTGGATCAGGTTTTGGTATCGTTGTTTAAAGGAACAAATTCCTATACCGGTGAGAATACTGTTGAAATCTCCTGTCACGGGTCGACTTTTATACAGCAGCAAATCATACAATTACTACTTCGTAAAGGCGCACGAATGGCGAATGCCGGGGAATTTACCTTACGCTCGTTTTTAAACGGAAAGATGGATTTATCGCAAGCCGAAGCTGTAGCCGACTTGATTGCCTCGGATAACGAAGCGTCGCATCAGATCGCAATGCAACAGATGCGTGGTGGTTTTAGTAACGAAATTGCGAAATTGCGCGAAGAACTATTGAATTTCGCCTCATTAATCGAACTCGAACTGGATTTTGCAGAGGAAGATGTTGAATTTGCTGATCGAACACAATTCTATGAACTGCTAAACCGCATTGAATTTGTCTTAAAACGACTGATCGATTCATTTGCCGTAGGAAACGTGATCAAAAACGGAATTCCGGTAGCCATTGTAGGTGAACCAAATGTTGGTAAATCGACTTTATTAAACTCGTTGTTAAACGAAGAGCGCGCCATTGTGTCGGATATCGCCGGAACGACGCGGGATACGATCGAAGATGAATTAGTGATCAATGGAATTGGATTTCGTTTTATCGACACCGCCGGGATTCGCGATACGGCCGATTATGTGGAAAGTATCGGAATTAAAAAAACCTTTGAAAAAATGGAACAGGCTCAGGTGGTTGTTTACCTGGTTGATAGTTCTTCCATTACCGGTAATCTAAAAGCTGTTCAGGTGGAAATCGAAAAGATCAAAAACCAGTTTCCGTTAAAACCGTTATTGGTTATCGGAAATAAAGCAGATAAAATTAGCGAAGCGGATAAAGCCGTTATCGAAACGGAAATCCCGGGAATTTTATTGATCAGCGCCAAAGAAAACCGGGGCGTTGAGACGTTAAAGGAACAACTCTTGTCGTTTGTCAACACCGGAGCGTTGCGTAACAATGAGACTATTGTGACCAATACCCGTCATTACGATTCGTTATTAAAAGCGTTGGAAGAAATCCAAAAAGTACAATGGGGATTGCAATCGAATCTTTCCAGCGACCTTATGGCGATTGATATCCGTCAGGCGTTATTCTATTTTGGTGAAATTACCGGTCAGGTGACGAATGATGAATTGCTTGGAAATATTTTTGCGAATTTTTGTATTGGGAAATAGTCTAAACAAACTCAAACAGGTTAGTGTCAACCTTAAATAGTAACCGTCAAAAACAGTGACAGACAAATTAAAAACAGCAATCGAAAGACTTTACGCGACCTTTTCATACTATCCATCTAATGGAACAATGGAAGGTTGTCCCTGTTGTCTTTCTTCTACCGATAAGGAAAAAATACACACAAAAGAGCTTCGGCAATTAGATAGTGATGATCTTTCGAGGTATGCTTTTAAGGCCATGACAACCTGGGGAAACACTAATGATTTTAAACATTATTTACCCCGGATTTTTGAGTTACTATCAACAACCGATTTCATCGTTGACACCTTTGTTGTTTTAGGAAAACTTCACTATGCTAAATGGAAAACCTGGCCAGCAGAAGAGCAAAAAGCGATTAACGATTTTTTAATGGCCTGGTGGATCGATAGTATAAAACACCAAAATTACTTTGACAATGATCTTTTTATAGAAATTTACAAATTGTTTGAGACTATAAATCCTCTTCTCGATAACTGGCCCATCACTTTTGACAACAACAGTTTTAAAAACCTGATCGACTTGCTCGACTCCTATTACTACGACCTGATAAAAATAAGCAACAAGTCGGAAGGACTTGACCAAGCTGCTATTACCACACTTCAAATGTGGCTGACCAACAAAAAAGAGTTACTAGAGCAGAGATTTTTCTATTATGAAACTATTGACAACGAATTTGCCGAAAGAATATCAAACGCACTTTACATAATTGAACATAGTACATAAGTTACTTATAATAGTTTGACGCATGATCATCGACATCTCTCAGGTGTTATTTTTTTGTAAAATTACCGGCTCGTTATTTACTGGAATTCTTTTTTTAAATTTACGGATTACAAATCCGCGCTATCGGGATTTATTTAACATATAATAACCATGAAAGAAGTAAAAGAAATTATAGAATATTTTATTGATACTGAAGAAAAAATTGAAGTTTTATTACGAAATAGAAATTTAATTGAACATAATATTTTAGTAGATAAAATTTTAGAAATTAGTGGTGAAGATTTGTTTCTGGCAGAAAAGAAGTTTGAGCCCTTATCTATGATTTTAGAAATGTCGATAAAAGAGAATGCAAATTTATCAGTAGCACCTCGCTATTTGTTTAAAATAAGTGAACATAATAATGAAAAATATGGTACCGTATGGGCATGCTATGTTTCTTTTTCAAACCCAAATGAATCAATAAAAAAAATAAACGAATGTTTTTTAGTCGCTTCAATTAATGATGAATTAAAAATTGTTTCTGATTTTATAGTGAGTTCAGATGCTAAAGAATGGAAACATGTAGATGGTGATGAAGACAAAAGCTTACGTTTGCATAGTTTGGGTAAACCTGTAAAAGTAGCGCGTTATTTAGAGCCAAATGATGAATGGAGTTTAAAAGAGTATTTGAAATAAATAGAATATAACCCTTGAAGAATCGGCATTTTTGCCTGTAACAAGCAGTATTATTACTGTTATTTAGGATTAAAGGTCCGGATTCGATTATTTTCATGTTTCCGATCGAAAACCAACGCAATAATCTCACAGCTGTTATTCGAATAGAAAAGCGGAATACTGTTTATTCTGCGCCCTACAACGATACCGTTTTTTCTTATTCCTCTATATCCTTTTTTTGCCAGGGAAATTTACCTTCGATTTCAACTTCGAGCGATAAACTTAAAAAAGTTCGGATTAATACAATTATAGCTAATGATAACACACGATCCATGGTTGGTTCGGTGACCACCGTTCCGATGATATCACCCGCTACTAAGATTTCCAAACCAAGTAAGATTCCTTTACCGAGTTCCTGTCGGAGTATTTTATACGAACGCGGAACGGTTCCCTGTAACGTAAAAATAAACTTCCCCATCGCGATTATAACTCCTATAATTATGGTTATAATCCCTGCAATTTCGATTCCTTTGGCGACATATTCGATATATGTTTTAATTTCTTCCATTTTTACTTACTTATACTAGTATTTAAAAATACAAAATCCCAACCAAATGGTGGGATTTACTTTTATATATGCGAATTTCTAATTCGTGTTATCGGGATTACAATGAATTTATAGGTTTTATTGTAACCTGATGTCATGATATTTTCTTTTCGTCTTTATTTAATAAACCTATAAGACTTATTAGAGCCGCACCTCCTAATATCCATGGCCAGGCATTTGAATCGTTATTAATACTGCTTTTCATATTTTCAATCTTCCGATTCAATTCCTCAATTGTCTGATACGGATTATTTCTATTAAAAAAAATACAATGCGATTTAAGATACATCGTAATGGGAACCGTGTCCTCTACAATCAAAACACCGGGAATAGTAGCACTATTAGCTAATCGCCATTCCTTTTCCACTCTTTTTATTTCATGTCCTTTTCCTGATATCAGACCAATAAAAAAATTAGATTTAGTAATATTGTTCTTCGTTATCGAGCTCAATTCCGTATTAAAATCACTACTCTGAGTAATCGAAAACCCTCGGGAAGTCAATTCTTCGGCTAATAATGTCAATATAAACTGATCCTTATTGTTTAAGGAATAGGATAAAAAAACTTTCATTATAAGTTTGTTTTAAATGAATTGATATAGTCATTATATCTTGGAAAATACAAGGGATGCAAATTCTTTTTCATAATTAATTTGCTCAAAAACAGATTGCCATTCCAACATTCGTATTTATAACTGTTTTTACATTCCGTATTTAATCTTTCAAACAAACTAGTCAATCCTGAAGTAGGCCGCTTCTTACAGATAAGCAAATATCCTGAAGCACCATACGAATGGATTAGTGTTGGAATATTGACGGTTTGAATTGCTGCCGGTGAAATCGTTGCATCATGAAATTTACATTGTACAACCCATTTCCGCTTAAAAATTTTTATGTCGTCTGATAAATCAAATTCAATTAAAATATCCCTACCGCCATCTGTACCTGTTCCTGTTGGAAAGATTTCAACATTAGTAATATTATTTTCGTTGTCACTTGTTAACGCTCTAAAAAAATCTGCTACCAAATCCTCAAAATGATCACCATCAGCAATTTCATCAAAAGTTAAATACATACTTCGCTTTGAAAATTATAGATGCTAAAAAATCAACCTTTCTCAAAGATACGAAATAAAAACAGGGTATTTTTCAGTAGTAATTATGACAATTCCAGTCTTTTTAAAGCAATAATGTTCTTTTTGAGTTGTTTACGACTAATACCCAATACTACGGGATTAAACAAAAAAAACTATTTCGAAATTCATTTCCCTACTTCTTCGTAAACCCCTTCCGGGTCATTTCGCCCCAACCACTGGTACCTTTTATTTTGTCTTTATAGCCCACTAAAGCGGCATATACCGTTAACGGATGGAAATAGAACGGTTCTATAAAAGCTGCCAACAAGAGTTTTAAAAAATCGGCTTGTTTGGGGTATTTATGGTAGGTACGTTCTTCGCAGTATAAGGCGATAACCGAAAAGAAAATCGAAAAAGTATAGACAAACAAAACCAATAAAAAGAAAAAATGCCAGTTAAGTAAGCCTAATACTAAAAATACTAGTGTCGTGACCACGCCGATAAATTCGATACCGGGCGCCAGAAATTCAAATAACGTCCAATACGGAATACTGATCATACCCAAAAGTTTGTATTTCGGGTTCAGGCACATTTTTTTATGGAAACTAAGCGTTTCAATGGTGCCACGCATCCAGCGGCTTCGCTGTTTTTTAAAGATCTTAAAATCTTCCGGTGCTTCGGTCCAGCATAGCGGATCGGGAATATAACTCACCGAATACGGCAATTTGTTTTCGAGCATATAACGACGCATTCGTACGACCAGCTCCATGTCCTCGCCTACGGTTTTGGTGCTATAGCCTCCCGCCAGTAAGGCGATTTCTTTATCAAACGCACCAAAAGCACCACTGATCAATAATAAACCATCCAGTCTTCCCCATGCCATTCTTCCCAAAAGAAAGGCGCGTAAATATTCCAAAACCTGAATTCGGGATAGCATACGATCCGGAACGTTGACTTCGACCATACGGCCGTTTTTAATCACACATTGGTTCGCAATCCGAACCACCCCTCCGGTGGCAATAATCCGCTTGCCGTAGGATTCCAAAAAGGGTTTTGCCAATTTGAGTAAGGAATCTTTATCCAGAATACAATCGACGTCAATACAAACCACATAGGGATATTCGGCGATGTTGAGTCCTGCATTTAGTGCATCGGCTTTACCACCGTTCTCTTTGTCGACTACAATGAGTTTTTTAAACGCTGCATTTCGGGAGCGGTACAAACCTTTGATTTTCTTTGTTTCAATTTTGGAATGTACCTCCAAATCTGTCAGTACCAGATCGTAGGTATTGATCAGAATTTCCATCGAGTCGTCTTTACTTCCATCGTTCACTACAATCACCTGATAGTTGTTGTAATTTAATGATAATAAGGATTTTACATTTTCTTCAATCGTAAACCCTTCGTTATAGGCTGGTGCAATTAAGGACAGTTTGGGTGCAAATTCACTCGTTAACAATACATCATAATCGACAAAACTGTTCTTTCTAAGATAGCTTCGCAATTCTTTTGCGGACAAGTAGGCCAATATCAGGTAGGAAGACATGATCAATATTGCATAACCCAGAATAAGGTTTAAATAAAGATCGATAAAAAATAGTAGTTCATCACTTAAAAAAGTCATCTGCCCAGGGTTAATCGGTTAATTGCTGCAATACGCTTTGCGCTTCATATTTTAGAAAAGTGTTTGGTGCCTGTGTTGCCAATTGTTCGACAAACGGTACTTTTTGCGTCAGTTTTAGCTCTTTGATCAATTTTAATCCCAACGCCACTACAGTAGTATTTTTGGATTCCAACAGCTCTTCAATGCCCTGCGTATCGCCAACATCGTGCTTTTTAAACGCCGCTATGATATTGACCTGCGTCCAGTCGTCGATCGGATACGGATGTTTGGTCAGGTGTATGATTCCTTTTGTACCTTCCAGTTTAATACAAGCGCTGATGGCTGTAATTTGCAGGGTTTTGTTCCGCGCTTTGGAACTGATCAGTAGGGTATCAAAAACTTCGTGAACATTCATTTCAGCCAGTTCGGTAATGCCTTTGCAACGAACATTCCATTTCGAACTTTTAAGTTTTTTTAAGGAGTCGTTTTTTAATCCGGAATCCTTATAAAACTGTTCCAGCTTGCGCGCATAAACGCCCTCGTAATTTTTATGAAGATTGATAACCGATTCTGTGGTGAATTCTCTAAAAAAGCGGTTGTCCTTTAGTTTTTTATAGTTTTCATTCTGAATGATTTCCGAAAACGGAAGGTCTTCAAAAACCACCATAAACAGTAGCTTGTCGATTAGTAAACCGTATTCCGTACGAAGTCTTTCATTTTTTATATGGCTATTCCGACTACTAATGATCAATACATACAAGATAACGGAAGCTGCCATAAAAAGGCAAATGGATCCGATTAAAAAAGGTTCATTCCATGTACCATGTGTGTAAAGTTCCCAAAGGTGTTTCATTGTAGCTGCGTATATTATAAATTGTATTAAATACGAATACCCAATAACTTATTTATACGCACTAAAAGCACCGCCGGGCTAACCGGTTTGGCAATAAATTCGTTGGCTCCTATGTCGAAAGAATCCAATTCGGTTTGTTCTACACCGGAAGAAGTGAGTATGATTACCGGAATATCCGATTGAATCCGTTGGCGGATGTATTGTGTAATTTCCATTCCGCTACTACCCGGCATATTGATATCGGTTAGTACCAAATCGTAATTATTGGTTTCAATGGCTTCCAATGCTTCTTTACCATCTGAAAACTGATCGACCTCATACCCTTTCGATTCTAAGAAAAAGGATAATGATTTGCGTAGGATGTCATTGTCTTCCGCTAAAACTATTCTCATCGATTTTATATTTATTTTGGAGCGAGCGTTTATAAATGAGACCAAGCGGTCTCTTATCGTTCTTTTATTGTACTTCTATTAAATATTTAACTACGTCAACAATTCCGCTTTCCAGGGTGTTGATTTCATCTTCTCCCATTGCTGTAAAACGTTCCAGTAAGGCTTCTGCTTCGATAACGGACAAACAATTACTAAGATCGGCCAGCATAAACATATCCAGGCTGGATTTCATATTATGTGTGAGTCGTTTTACCGCATCATAGTCATCTCTGGAAAAAGCTTCCTTAAGGTTTGCTACGTCAACCGGAATTTTTTCGATGAACAGATTGATGATTTCCTTTTTAAAATTCTGATCGCCACAGGCTGTTTCGTCAATAAAAGACAAATCAACTTTTCTTCGGCGTGTTGGTATATTTTCCGGATTTAAAGCCGTTTTAATCGCATCCAGAAGCATCGCCTGTTTAAACGGTTTCGGAACATAGGCATTCATTCCCGCTTCATAGCAACGCTCTTGTTCGCCAATAAGCGAATGGGCTGTCATGGCTATAATTGGAAGGGTCAATTTCATTTCATTTCGAATGTATTCTGTGGTCTGATATCCGTCTTTAACCGGCATCTGAAGATCCATCAGTACCACATCGTAGCTCTTTTTTGACAGTAGTTCGATTCCTATTTCGCCATTTTCGGCTATATCCAAATCAAAACCAAAATTATGAATCACGCTTTTGGCCAGTTTCTGGTTTAAAACATTGTCTTCGCAAAGCAATATTCTAAGTTTACCAAGACTTTCTCCGGCTGCCGCTTCGGTTTTGGTTTCGATATAATCCGATTTTTTATAGTTCAGTACAAAGAAAAACTCGGAACCTCGTCCAACTTTACTTTTTACCTGTAATTCGCCATGTTGTAGTTCGATTAACTGTTTTACAATACTAAGACCCAATCCCGTACCGCCAAATCGTCGTGTGGTACTTTCTTCCGCCTGTGTAAAACGTTCGAAAATCGTTTTTAGTTTTTCTTCGGGAATACCAATTCCTGTATCTTTTACCGAAAATTTAAGTGAATAATAGTCTTCCGTTTCTTCCAGCATTTTTACCGAAACGGTTACGTCACCTTCCTCAGTAAACTTAAGTGCATTTCCGACAAGGTTTACCAAAATCTGGTTTAGTCGACCCTGATCACCAATGACGTGTTCCGGCATATCGGCATCTAAAAAGAGATTGAACTCAATGTCGTTAGAAACTTTAACCTTTAACAGCTTATAGACCTGTTTTAGTGTCTTTTTTAAATTAAACGGTTCGGATTCAATGGTTAAATTACCGGATTCGATTTTGGAAAGATCCAGAATATCATTAATGATCAATAATAAATTTTCACCTGCTATTTGTACGCTATCGATATAATCGTGCTGCACGGTATCTAGTTTTGTCTGCGCCAAAAGATCGGTAAAACCGATTATGGCATTTAAGGGCGTTCGGATTTCATGACTCATATTGGCCAGGAAACTGTCTTTTGCCAAAACTGCTCTATCGGCAATTTTTTTCTGAGCCGCCAGTTCGATATTTTTGGTTCGTAATTCCAATTGGTTGATCACGTGTTTTGCTACGATTGAAAGCGCATTTCGCTGGTTTTCATCGAGTTCTTTGGTCTCGTGATCGATCGCACAAAGCGTTCCAATATTGTATCCATCGGGTGTGGTAAGTGGAATTCCGGCATAAAACCGAATTTTAAAGCCTCCGGTCACATTCGGATCATCTTTAAACTGTTCGTTTAAAAAGGTATCGTTGATTTCCACCATTTTAGTTTCCATAATGGTATACTGACAAAACGAAATCTCCCTTGGTACTTCCGATACGCCGATTCCAATTTCCGATTTAAACCATTGTCGGCTTGCATCGATAAAAGAAATATGAGCGATGGGTACGCCACAGATATACGAAACCAATTTGGTAGCATCGTCAAAAGCATTATCCGGCAACGTATCCAGGATATTATAGCGTTTTAGTGCTGCTAAGCGTTCCAGTTCGTTTTCAGGGATGGGATAGGGTTGGGTATTCATAGTGTCAATTGGGAAAATGCATAAATACAAAAATAATTTGAGAAAAAAGGTCGCAAAAAAATTTGTTAACAACTATTATTTATTCCTAATTAAAAACACGCTTCCTGTAATCAGAAAGCGTGTTTTTTTTCAATTATTGTACCCTAATATTATGTGTTATGATTATAAGTCATAACCATTCTATCATTATGGAGTTTTATGAAACAATCTTCTAAAATCATTTATATCAGTCTTAAATTTATAGTTATATTTCCTCCAACATGAGCACTTTAATAATACATTTTTATGCCTAATACTTTTTATTATATGATCATATTTATTTACAGGAAAAACTTCATAAAAATATTTTTTCACCACATCAACTATATAAGATTCTTTACCTTCATGATCAACAACAACAATATTAGGATTATCCAATATAAATTCTACACAATGAGGAATTAATGACAATTTACTATTAGTCTTTTTAATGATTATCATTTTCCCTACATCAAGTACTTTATTCCCGGACATATAGTCTATCTCAAAATCTTTAATTTCAGAATAATACCAATTATCTTCATTCTCACTTAAACTCCAACTAGCAGGGTTTTTCTTGGTTATTCTAACAGTTGAAAATAGATTAGATCGCAATATCTCACTTGAAAAGACAAATAAAAATGGTCCATAGAAGTTCGGCTTGCGTAAATAATCGTGTATATCGACCATATCTAGAAAGATATCATCATATATTCCTAATAATTTATCTTTATCATCAGTATATTGAGACGTTTGATATAACTTATTGTCTTCAACATATTGTCTTGAAAGAAGGTATTCTTTTTCTAAATACAAACGAGATGTCGCTACTGTATTTGCATGATATAATTTTTTTATTCCCTTCTTCTGTAAAATTTCATACACTTCTTCAGCGTTTAAATCAAATCTTGACATGTCAAATAAAATAACTATTCGTTAAAATCTAGTAGTTTACGAACTAATTCCTTGTCACTTTTTGAAGCCGCATTAAATAATCTCTCTTTTACTCCATATTTTAATTCCTTTGCGGTTAAATATCTTTTTAAATTGTACCCTCCCGGATATCTGTTTGCATCATATTCATGGAGAATTTGACCATCCTCAAATAATGTATAATCATCATCTAAATCACCTTTCATTTGAGGTGAATATGCAACTATTTTTTTTTTCCATACACTCTTTATTTAAAAATGGAAAAATAATAAATAAATCAATATCAGAACATAAGTAAAAACACCGTCTTTATTTTTGAGTATTGTGACAAAAAATAATATTCTTCGATTTTATCCAAAAAATATCTTATGATTCAAATACATTCAAAAAAACAACATTTGAATACTCATGCTTTTCATGTAATATTTTAAGATTTTCTATTTAACAAATACAACGTTTTATTCCGCAAAATTCTTTACTTAAATACCCAATACCAAAAACAAATTTGTTAAATAAATCAATTATCTTTATACGCCGTATAAATTACCACTTTCGACCAAACTAAACCTTACTATTATGGATGCACCAACACAAAAAGCAAGCAAAAACCTCAATCGGTTAAAGCCTCTACAAATAACACAGATCAATACTAAAAGTATGGGACTTTCCGGTATTGTGAGAACTGCCGATCATCTGGAACCTATGGTATCCGCTGAAATTCAGAATAACGTCAACGGAAGAGTGATCAATATCAAAATCGTTGTTTTAATTCCGCAAACCTTGTTAGGACAAGAACCGATTACACTTTATCAGGATCTGGATAATCCCCCGAAAAACGAATTAAAACTGGTTGTAAAATCGAATAGTAACGAACTGGTCGCTCCGGAATATTACCCTTGGTATGTTAATTACCTGCATCCGCTTTCTGAAAGTGATAAAATAGAAATTATCACAACCCGTATTGAAGATCTTATCCCGGATGACGCCAATCCGAGAACGTCCAGAGGAACCGTAACACAGGTATTACAAAGTTAAACAGCAAACCGAAAATCAATCTGTGTTTCCTAAAGACACCCTATGATTTCCAACAACAAATCCGTATTTTTTTTCCTGTTCCTTTTAGTGCCCTCCTTTCTTTTTTCGCAAAAACAGTCTTCCCTGAATGCTGTAATCCAAGAGAAAGCAAAGCAGTATCAGGACCAACGCTATTTTTATAAAGCGCTTCAGTTTTTTCTTGAGAAAAACTGGGATTCCACTTTGGTCTATTCGATGAAGCAACTCGCTTTGCCAAACACTACCGAAGTTGCGGACTATTGTCATTATTTCAGGGGATTCAGTTTTAAAAATAAAGTACTGAATCATGAAGCGCGAAAGGAATTTGAAACCATCTCCAAAGCGTTTCAATTCTATTATAAAGTCAATCTTTATCTTGGTGAAATCGCCCTTGAAGAAGGCAATTATAAAAAAGCGATTGCTTATTTTACTGAAATTAACAAACTGCCACCGGCCAACGGTTACGATTTTAAAAAAGGTGTCGTATACCATAATATTGGTCTCTCCTATTTGCACCTCAACGATTTTAAAGATGCGGATACCTACCTTTCCGAGGGGTTTGCTTTATTGCAAAAAGAGAAAGACACCGTATCGCTTATCGTTGCGTATATGAACATTGCCAACCTCTATTACGAACAATATAAAGACAATCTGGCAATTCCCTATTTTGAAAAAGCCTACGCGCTATCCAAAAAGATTAAAGATCCGCAGCTCAAAATGAATGCGGCGCTCAATATGGCTGTGGTAGCCGAAAACAATAAGCATTTTAATACGGCACTAACCTATCGGAAGGAATATGAAAACTGGCGGGATTCGCTTAATGATCAAAATAAAATATGGGCGATAGCCGATCTGGAAAAGCGGTTTACCGTTCGTCAAAAAGAAAAAGAAATCGACGTACTTGAAGCCGAAAACAAGCTTAAAATTGCCGAAAGGAATGGCTTTTTTTATTCTTCCGTACTATTGCTGATCCTATTTGGAACGGGTATCTACTTTTACCGTCAGAAGAGTAAAACCAATAAAATCATTTTATCGCAAAAGAATGAACTGGATGCACTAAATGCCTCAAAAGACCAACTATTTTCCATTGTTAGTCATGATTTGCGTTCGTCGGTAAATGCCTTAAAAAACAGCAATGACAAATTATTAAAAAGCCTCGAAAATAAAGAGTATCACGAACTGGATAAACTCTTACATCACAACAGTGCCATCGCCAACGGTTCCTATAACTTACTGGACAATCTGCTTCATTGGGCCATGTTGCAAACCAAACAGTTTTATTTCCATAAGGAATCGGTACACCTACTTTCGATCGTACAACAGGTTGCTTTTAATTATAAGCCGCTGCTGACCGATAAAAACATTCATTTTGAAAATCAGGTCCCAAAAAGTGCTTTTGTTTTGGCCGATCCAAGTTCGTTAAAAATCGTATTGCGAAATCTTTTGGATAATGCGATAAAGTTTACTCCCGAAAAGGGTCGTATCTTTATTACGGCTGAGGTTACAGCGGATCATTGTATCCTTTGTATCGAAGATTCCGGTGTGGGAATACCTCTAGAACTATTGAATCATTTGAATAATGAAACCTTTAGTGCTGCTAAAAAAGGAACGCATGAAAAAACCGGTACCGGTCTGGGAATGCAGCTTTGTAGCGATATGATCCGTAAAAACGATGGAAAAATGCTAATTGAAAGCACCGAAAATAAAGGAACTACCATCCGTATACAGTTACAAAAAGTGAATCCAAATGAATAATGTAAGCGTCCTTATTATAGAAGATACTCCGGCGGAAAGCGAGGCACTGGTACAGGTACTGACCGAAAACAACTATACCATTGCCGGTGTGGCCCGAACTTTTAGTGAGGCTTTAGCGTTGTTTTATCAACAGACGGTCGATATTGTGATCATTGATGTTTTCCTAAACGGAAATCCCGACGGTATCGCCTTTGCCGAAACGATAAACATTACGCCTGATGCCGTCCGACCGTTTGTGTTTCTGACGAGCTCGAACGACCGGCAAATCTTTGATCGCGCCAAACTGACCAAGCCTTTTAGTTTTTTACTAAAGCCTTTTAACGAACTGGAAATCTTATATGCCCTGGAAATTGCCATCGAAAAATTTTACGGGCAAACCAATGTTTTTCTTAGTGACGATCAGGATACGGTGGTGAGTACTGATTCACTTTTTATAAAAAAGAAAAACACACTCAAAAAAGTACGCATTGACACTATTATCTATATTGAAGTCGAAGAACGCTATTGCAATATCATTACCGAACACGAAAAGTTTGTTATTATGATTTCGCTCACCAAGTTAAGCGAACTGTTGGAAAGCAGCAAATTTGTACGCACGCATCGGAATTATATTGTAAATACAAGTAAGATTGAAGAGATCGTACTTCCCGAAAACCTGCTGATTCTGCAAGGGAACCACAAAGTAACCCTTAGCGATAAGCACAAGGATTTCCTTAGAAAATTCAACATCCTGAAATAAACACTACGACGCTATATCGATAACGCTTCCCAAACCGGAGGCGTTTTTTTATGGCTCGATTTTCCATACAGTGATTTCCGGCTTTCATGTCAATAATTCCCGTCCTCATATCATTTCTTTAAAAAGCGCTATCCCGCAACCGTAATTTTAGTATCGAAAACAAAAGAAAGCTAGCAGATTTTGTGTTCCGAACTGGTATGAAACAATGTTATTCCTGTCCATTCTGCATATAATTAACCCGTTTATGCCAGCTCACAGGAAGCATCTTCTACTAAGTCAACCGAAATAACGTACAGGGAAGTATGCCGAAAAACCCTAAAAAAGAGTAGGCAACTATATAACCAACAAATCATGTCAAAAATAGCAATCGTAGAAAATGGTGCCGTATATGAAGGATACGACAGCATAAACGCCATTCAGTGGTGTTCACCTTCCTTTTTAGGCTGTAGCGTCTGTGTAAGCGCCAGTGCCGTTAAAGGAATGGTTACCATTTCCGTTGGATTTAATACGCCTTTTGGAAATGTTAGCAAAACGTTTAATTTTAATTCAAATGTTAGCTACACCTGGCAGCCTTTAAGCCGCTTTAAACTAACGATAAGCATCACCAACTTTAACGAAGCCGGTGGTGTTTTTAGTTTTGATCTGGGCGCAAACCCATGTGTGGAAGTTCCGATTATGGGATGGAAATGTTTTATGTTTAGCCATCATTTTGAAGTGCCACTAGTACTTACAGGTATCCAAAATGATATCGACGACAGTCAATTTGCCAGCATTCTGGCCTTCCATTCCGGAAATGGTTTCGATGAAGCAAGTGGTTCTTCTTTATTAAAAGGGGATATTTACAACAATTACCTGAATCAGGGGAATATCTTTACCATTCCTCCGGTATGCGGACCAACCAGACCTTGTATGCCAACCCTACCGCCATTGGTATGTGGTGGTGTAGATGCATCGGTACCAACACTTCCGGTAGCTTCTTGTATTCCAACAAGACAGTGCGTGCCTACGATCACTTCGTGTGTAACCGGTATCCCGTTTATTTGTAACAGTGCCGTACAAGGCTATCCGACGACATTACTTCCGGGATGCCAGCACGTTACTACGCTATTACCGGGTTGTCAGCATCCTACAACATTACTACCAGGTTGTCAGTCGGACGATTCGCAGGTAATGTTGTCCAAATCAAACGTAGCCGATGCCGCTGTTCCTACCCTTCCGGTAGCATCCTGCATTCCTACAAGACAATGTGTTCCTACAATCACTTCCTGTGTAACCGGTATCCCGTTTATTTGTAACAGTGCTTTACAGGGAAGTTTCCCAACAACATTGCTTCCAAATTGCCAGCACGTTACGACTTTACTACCAGGCTGTCAGTCAGGTGGTGTACAAGGTACAGCCAACGTTCCTACGATTCCCGTAGCGTCTTGTATCCCAACCAGACAGTGTGTACCTACCATCACTTCGTGTGTAACCGGTATCCCGTTTATTTGTAACGGTGCCCAGCAAGGTGGTTTCCCAACTACTTTACTACCGGGTTGCCAGCATGTAACAACTCTGATACCAGGATGTTTGCACCCTACAACACTAATCCCGGGTTGTCAGTCAGGCGACGTAAATACTGGCGCCTTACCAACCTTACCCGTTAGTTCCTGTGTAAATACAGCAGGTTGTGTTCCGTCATTGCCTTGTGTTCCAACAATGAGCTGTACCGGAATTCCAATTGTTTGTTAATACACTTTTGCTTTCTTACCGCGGAGCTTTGCTCCGCGGTATTATACCCTTTTACTTAAATGTCCCCACTTATGCAACTAACACCCGAAAATATATACCGCTTTTTACACAAACGACAGCTTATTGATAATGATGCCGTTGTAAAAGGAAATTTTATGGTAATTCCCGCCAATACCCGCAATACGATTTTAAAAATAATGATTGAAAAAGACAACTCTCTGTTTGCCAAACAAATGGAAAAAGATCCGGTATCTGTAAGTCAGTTTCAACGGGAAATAAACGCCTATGCCCTATTTAAAAACAATACCGAATTTTCGACGCTGGCCCATCTTGTTCCGGATATGCTCGATTATGATGATGAAAACAACATTCTGATTACAAGGCTGCTACCCGACGCTAAAAATCTATCCGAGTATTATATGCTCACTAAAAATTTCGATCTTGCGCTTCCGCGCGAGCAAGCCCATATACTATCGGCATGTCATGTTGTACCCGATGTCAAAACCGACACTTCCGGATTTCCCAAAATATTACCCTGGGTACTCCGGCTACATCAATTTAGAGCCACTGACTTTTTTGTCGGAAACCAGGCTAGTACCGAAATAATACAATTGATCAAAGACAACAGCGTTTTACAAAATGCTCTTATCGATCTGGCCAATTCCTGGCAATATACCCATCTGATTCACGGGGATATCAAATGGATCAATTTTTTGGTAACAACAAATGATACCAATCAACTGACTCAAAAACTGATCGACTGGGAACTGGCCGATATTGGCGATCCGCTTTGGGATGTTGCCGGTCTTCTGCAGTCCTATATTTCCATATGGGTGTTGGGTTTTGACAATGCCAATCCTTACTCGAATACACTACCCGATTATATGAAACCTTTTGATATGCGGGAATTGCAACCTTCGGCAGAGGCTTTTCTAAAGGAATATATAACCTTACAAGGCTATCCAACCGAATACCACCCTTATTTTTACGACAAAGTTATGCGACTCACTGCCGCAAGGATTATTCAAACCAGCGTGGAAGCAACTACTTTTAACAGTAAGATTGAAGCCAATTATATGCGTTGTATCCAACTGGCTTATAACATTATGAAAGATCCAATGACTGCACTGGACGAACTTTTTACTATAAAATCATTTCATCATGTTTAAAGATAAAACAATACTTAAAGAGCTAACCCGGATTATTGATCAAATCAAAATCGAAGCTATGCTTATCCATTACAATGGAAAATCTTTTCCGGTTACGTCTGAAAACGCTGTTATCGTACTAACCAGTTTGCTTTATTCAGAATGCTATATGTTAAAAGAACGCTATCAGTTACAACCGCTACAAAATTTTGATCTTCTACAAAAGGATGCCAGTGGTTTTATGCATCTTCTTTCCCAAAACAACCATACCAAAGAAAAACTGGAACAGGGTTGGGAAGTGCAACAAACCTATACAAACGGCTATGTCGGGATCGTCCGAAACAATGAAAAACAAATCGTAAATGCGTCCGCTATAAAAAAGCTTGCTCCCGGAGAACAAACCGTTTCGGTGCTTTTCCCAAAAGAAGACCGTTACCGGCAACCAACTTTTTATTATGCTTTTAGTAATGCGCCTATGGATACGATCACAAAACTGGTTCGCATTTACTGGAATTGTACGTGTGAAGGTGCTCCCGTATTGCTTGACATTCTGACAACCCGGTTGAATCAGTATAACATTCCTTTTCTTTTTAAATGCCTGAGTCATCCGGAACATTATTTTCGTCGTGATGCCGCCGTTTTATATATCGACGACAGTCTTATGCCGCTTCTGGAACGGGTACTGCCTGAACTGGTTACCGCTATGGAACCGTATCTTGAAGAAGATGTTCCGCTTTTTTCCTATCGCCACAGTAAAGGCGTAGGTATAGCCGAAAACCCAAGCGCACAGGAAAGCTTTGGTATGAATCGCATGACTATCGTGGCGGAAACATTACTTAAAACCGCATCAAAAAAATTACCGTCTGAGGCCATCCTTCGCGAAATAGCAATTGCTTTTCAGAAAAAAGGGATTAATCCATTGACAACTCACCTTAATAAAGGATCCAAAATCCTGTTCAATTAAAAACAAAGAGCATGAATACAACCGATAAAACCATTTTTCTGGAAACCGCCTGGGACATTGCCTGTGAACTTATCAAAAGCAGTATATGGCAGGGCGATTCCTGTACCTGGCAAGGTTATTCGATGGAAGCCGTTAACGGAAAATACGAAGGCATTTTACGGACATTCGGTGCCGATATCTATTCCGGAACTTCCGGTATCGCATTGTTTTTAGCCGCTTTGTATTCGGAAAAGAAAGATCCCATACTTTTAAAAACGATCGAAGGTTGTTTGTCGCAGATGACATCATTGATGCATACCGCACCCGATCACGGTTTTTATTCCGGGAAACCGGGTATTGCAGCCGCATTGATCAAAATTGGAAGTCAACTGGAGCGAAGCGAAATTGTTGCCGCGGGGATCAAATTACTCGAAAGTATTCCAACCACTGCATTACAATCATATGAAATAGACGTGATTAGCGGTGCTGCCGGTACGATCCCTGTATTATTGGATGTTTACAAGACTTATACTAATCCTGTACTTCTGAATAAGGCCATCGCACTTGGTGATTTGCTCTATCATTCCGCTGAAAAAAATAAGGACGTATGGTCCTGGCGTACCGTTCCGTCGCAAAAGAGCCTTACCGGTTTTTCACACGGATCGTCAGGTATTGCACTGGCACTGCTTCAATTATATGAAGCAACAGAAAACCCGCAATTTCTGGAAGCTGCGACAGGTGGTTTCAATTACGAAAGACAATCGTTTGATGCCACGCAACACAACTGGCCGGATTTTAGGGATGGCGTATCGACAACCTACAATACGGTTTGCGGTTTGGCCTGGTGTCATGGCGCGCCGGGTATTGCTTTATCCCGATTAAAAGCAAATCAGATAAAACCGGATAGTACTTTTGAACAGGAAATGTTTGTCGCACTGACGACCACAAAAGACAATGTCTACCACAATCTTATGGATAATCTCCACCATACCAATTATTCGTTATGTCATGGTATTGCCGGAAATGCCGAAATACTGCTGGACTGCAGTCCGGAATGCAATCAACTGGCAGAAACGGTAGGAACAGCGGGAATTTATAAATACAAAACAAACCGGCTTCCGTGGCCAACGGGTGTCAATAGTGGTCAATATACACCGGGGTTGATGATGGGAATTGCCGGAACCGGTTATTTTTACCTCAGATTATTTGATTCGGAAAAACACAAATCGTTACTCTTACCCGGATGTTAAAAAAATGGGGCCATAATTTGTTTCCATATACTATTTTAAACTCAAAATCCTGATCGTAAAAAATCAGGATTGTTTATTTAGACAAATTTAAACCAGCAAATTCATTAATAAAGGCTTATCGTTTAAATAATTGGCATAAAAGCCATATTCTTTCATTTTAGATCGTAACGGTTCAAAATCTTCATACTGTTTGACCACAATCCCAACTATCGCTATTCCTTTTTCTTTTGAGTTTTTCTTGGTATATTCAAAATGAGTAATGTCGTCGTCCGGTCCCAGTACATCCATTACAAAATGACGTAAAGCCCCCGGTCGCTGCGGAAATTTCACCAGAAAATAATGTTTCAACTGTTTGTATAACAACGCTTTTTCCTTGATTTCTTCCATACGGGTGATGTCATTATTGCTTCCGCTAACAATACATACAATATTTTTACCGGCCAGTTCTTCCGTATCATAACTTTTAAGTGCCGCAACCGATAAAGCACCCGCCGGTTCCACTACAATCGCATCTTTATTGTAAAGCGAAAGTATCGTTTCGCAAACCAATCCTTCCGGAACGGTTATAATGTCGTGTAAGGTATTCTTACATATTCCGAATGTATAATTACCGACCTGTTGCACGGCCGCTCCGTCTATAAAATGACTAATCGTATTTAAGCGTACCGGTTTGCCGCTTTCGACGGCTTTTAACATACTGGCTGCTCCTTCCGGTTCGACACCCACCACTCGGGTTTCCGGCGAAAGCATTTGAAATATGGCACTGATACCCGCTGCCAGTCCACCGCCTCCTATTGGCACAAAAACATAGTCGATCGGTTCCTTAGCTTGTTCGAGTAGTTCCAATGCTATGGTCGCTTGTCCCTCGATAACAGCCGGATCATCAAAAGGATGAATAAAAACAGCGTCGTGTTCCTTGCAAAAAGTCAGTGCGGCTTCTTTGGCTTCATCAAAAATATCTCCCGATAAAAGTATCGTGACATACTCTTCTCCAAACATTTTTACCTGCTCCAGTTTTTGTTTTGGAGTCGTTAGCGGCATAAAAATGGTTCCTTTGGCTCTCATTTTCTTACAAGCCAGCGCCACTCCCTGAGCATGATTGCCAGCACTGGCACATACGATTCCCTTTTGCAACTCCTCCGCCGTAAGCGAAATCATCTTATTATAAGCACCTCTTATTTTATAGGAACGTACCGGTTGTAAGTCTTCCCGTTTCAGACTTACCCTGGCTTTTAATGCCGTCGATAAATTCGTATGATACTGCAATGGTGTTTTGTGGATTTCTTTTTTTAAATTACCCGCTGCCATACGAATAGCCTCAAGTTTTGGAAAATACGCATTGCTTTTCATAACTAATTGTTTTCTGGTCTCAGGCTGCGAACCGTTTTTCCTGCCTGCCACATTTCACTTTCCCGTAACGCTGATAATTCCGCTTCAAGTCGGATTCTGTAATCAGATTTACTATTACTGTCAATAACCTGCTGTGCCTCTTGTCCGGTGGTTACACTCTCGTACAAGGCTTCAAAAAGTGGCAGGTTCACATCCCGGAAACGTTTCCACCAGTCCAACGCTCCTCTTTGGGCCGTTGTACTGCAATTGGCATACATCCAGTCCATTCCGTTTTCGGACACCAACGGCATTAACGACTGAGTCAGTTCTTCGATGGTTTCATTAAATGCCTCCGATGGACTATGCCCGTTTTTTCGCAATACTTCATATTGTGCCGCAAAAAGTCCCAGAATCGCTCCCATTAAAGTGCCCCGTTCACCCACCAGATCGCTATAGACTTCTTTTTTAAAATCTGTTTCAAACAGGTAGCCACTTCCAATCGCAATACCCAAAGCTACAACCCGCTCCCTTCCCCTTCCGGTGGCGTCCTGATAGAGCGCATAACTACTGTTTAATCCCCGGTTTTCTAAAAACATTCGGCGTAATGACGTTCCCGAACCTTTTGGTGCCACCAGAAAAACATCTACATCCGACGGTGGAACAATTCCGGTATGGGTATTAAAAGTTATACCAAAACCATGTGAAAAGTATAAGGCTTTACCCGATGTGAGGTGTTTTTTTACTTTTGGCCAGTATTCAATTTGGGCGGCATCACTTAACAGATAACAAATAATCGTCCCCAGAATCAATGCGGCTTCAATCTCAAACAGGGTTTTTCCGGGCACAAATCCGTCGTGTATCGCTTTATCCCAGGATTTTGAATTCTTCCGTTGCCCAACGATAACCGTTATCCCGTTGTCCCGCAGATTCAGTGCCTGACCGGGTCCCTGTACACCATACCCAATTATTGCTACCACCTCATCTTTTAATACTTCACGGGCATGTTCCAAAGTAAACTCTTCCCGTGTAACGACCTGCTCTGCTACGCCTCCAAAATACAATGTTGCCATATTAATTCCCTTTTTAGATTGTTATTTTCTTTGTTTATTTCCCCATTATCCGATGTAATCCATATCCATTTTTAGCTACTGCAATCCGGGAACTTATTGAAAATTCTTCCAGTCCCAATGGTTTTAAAACTTCCATAAGCTCGTTAATTTCATCCCGGTGTCCGGTGACTTCAAATACTGTATAATCCTTACGTATGACCAGTATACTGATCTTGTATTCCCGTAAAATCTGTATCCCCTGTGTCCTGGAAACCATTATTTTTGTCGGTACTTTATATAAAGCCATTTCCTGCCAGATAAGTTCCTCATTGGTATAGTAATAGACTTTTAAAACATCTACCTGTTTTTCTAATAAATAAGCTAGTTTGCGGATAGTATCATCGGTATCCACAACAACAATCGTAAACCGCTGAATATCGGAAACTTCGGTTGGTCCGGCATTGATACTATTGATATTGATTTTCATTTTAAAAAATAACAACGCAATACGATTGATAAGTCCGTTAGCATTTTCGGTATAAATTGTGATCGTAAATTCCTGTTTTCGATTCATTTCTATAGCATTTTAAATTTCATTTTTATTGAATACAACCTCCGATACACTTTTTCCCTGTGGTACCATCGGGAAGATGTTATGTTCTCTTCCTACTACGACTTCCAACAGGTAACTCCCTTTATGATGAAGCATTTGTTCTAATGAATTTTGCAAGTCTTCTCTTTTTTCCACCCGTTTTCCCGGAATTTTATACCCTCGGGCTACCTGAACATAATCCGGACTTTCAATAGCCACGCAGGAATAGCGACTTTCGTTAAAAAGCTCCTGCCATTGCCGTACCATCCCTAAAAAGTTATTGTTCAGGATTAGTAACTTTACATTGGGCTTAAATTGCATGATTGTTCCCAGTTCCTGTATGCTCATCTGAATACCTCCATCCCCCATAATCGCGATCACCTGACGTGTCATAGCTCCGTAATAAGCCCCGATAGCAGCAGGAATAGCAAATCCCATCGTTCCGAGTCCGCCACTGGTGATGTTGCTTTTCGAGTGTTTGTAATGCGCATAACGACAGGTTATCATCTGATGCTGTCCGACATCGGTAACCATAATCGCTTCACCTTTGGTTAGTTTATTAAGATTGTGAATTACCTCTCCCATTGTTAGCACATCCCCGGAAGGGTAAATTTCATTTTGGATTACTTTTTTATTTTCTATCACGGCACAATCTTTAAAGCGTTTATACCAATCCTTGTGTGTATTGGAAATAACAAGTCCGCTTAGTAATGATAGCGTCTCTTTACAGTCACCACACACCGGAATATCAGCTTTTACATTTTTATGGATTTCGGCACGATCAATATCCAGATGAATTACTTTTGCCTGGGTGGCATACCGATCCAGACGGCCTGTCACGCGATCGTCAAAACGCATCCCGATCGCAATCAACACATCACATTCATTCGTTAACAAATTGGGGCCATAATTTCCATGCATCCCAACCATCCCTACCGCCAGTGGATGATCCGTTGGAATCGCACTCATCCCCAGTATTGTCCACGCTACCGGAATACCGGTTTTCTCAATAAAATGCCGCAACTCAATTTCTGCTTTTCCCAGTAAAACCCCTTGTCCGATAATTGCAAAAGGACGCTTTGACATGTTGATTAACATAGCTGCCTGCGCGATACATTCTATATTCGGAACGGCTATTGGTTTATAACTTCTGAGAAAATTGCATGGTGTATAGTGATCAAAAACTATTTTTTGTAATTGGGCATTCTTGGTAACATCAATTACAACGGGTCCCGGCCTTCCGGATCGGGCTATATAAAATGCCCTGGCTAATACTACCGGAAGTTCTTCGGCATCGGTTACCTGACAATTCCATTTGGTTACCGGTGTGGTAATCCCAATCACATCGATTTCCTGAAAAGCATCAGTTCCTAAAAGATGGGCATACACCTGACCGGTAATACAAACTACAGGTGTACTGTCTAACAAGGCATCGGCAAGCCCGGTAACCAGATTAGTTGCACCCGGTCCGCTGGTTGCCAATACGACACCAACTTTTCCGGATACCCGTGCATAGCCCTGAGCTGCGTGAATAGCTCCTTGTTCATGGCGTACCAGTATGTGTTCTAATTTTCCTTTATAATCGTACAAAGCATCATATAATGGCATAATAGCACCACCCGGATAACCAAAAAGGGTTGTAACTCCTTCATTCCGAAATATTTCGAGTATAACCTGGCTACCGGTTCTATTTACCGATAAGCTTACCTCATCCGACTCTATATGTCGTTTTTCCATCATATCAATCACAATTTATGCATCTGTCACACAACCCTCCGAGGCCGATGATACCGTTAATGCGTATTTATACAACAATCCTTTTGTGACTTTTAATTTCGGTTTTTTCCATTGTTGTTTCCGGATTTCGATTTCTTTATCTGAAACCTGTAATTCCAGTGTATTGTTAACCGCATCGATAGCAATACGGTCGCCATCCTGAATAAAAGCGATCAATCCACCTTCATAAGCTTCGGGGGTAATATGTCCTACAACAAAACCGTGGGTCCCACCGCTAAACCGTCCATCTGTTAATAATGCAACACTTTTTCCGAAACCGGCTCCGATTAAGGCACTGGTTGGTTTTAGCATTTCCGGCATACCCGGCGCACCTTTTGGTCCTTCATTGCGAATCACAATCACATCACCATGGTGTATTTTTCCATTTTGAATACTGGCAATCAGTTCTTTTTCGCTTTCGAAAACCCGTGCCGGACCGTTAAAAAAAGTACCTTCTTTTCCACTGATTTTGGCAACACTTCCGTTTTGGGCCAGATTGCCGTATAAAATTCTTAAATGCCCGGTGGCCTTAATCGGATCTGTTAACGGTTTTATGATCGATTGTCGGGTAAAATCGAGTCCTTTAACCTGTTCCAAATTTTCGGCTACCGTTTTTCCGGTTACGGTAAGACAATCCCCATGAAGCAAACCTTCCTGTAGTAGATATTTCATTACTGCCGGTATCCCTCCCTGTTCGTGTATATCCTGCATGAGATATGTCCCACTAGGTTTTAAGTCGGCAAGAACCGGTGTTTTATCGCTCATCTTCTGAAAATCATACGGAGTCAATAATATCCCTACACTTTTGGCCATGGCTATCAGATGCAATACAGCATTGGTACTTCCGCCGAGAATGATCGTTAGGCGCATTGCATTTTCAAAGGCTTTACGGGTCATAATATCCGTTGGCTTAATATCCTGTTCCAGGAGCCTTTTTAAATACCATCCGGCATCCAGACATTCCTGTCGCTTTTCGAAACTCATCGCCGGATTGGAAGCCGAATACGGCAGACTCATGCCCAGTGCTTCTATTGCTGAAGCCATCGTATTGGCCGTATACATTCCACCACAGGCTCCGGGTCCGGGGCAAGCATTCTTGATAATACCATTATACGTTGCTTCACTTAATTGACCGGCTATTTTTTTTCCAAACGCTTCAAAGGCCGAAACAATATTTAGTTTTTCTCCGTTATAATAACCCGGTGCTATGGTTCCGCCATAAACCATCAAAGACGGTCGGTTAAGTCGTCCCATGGCGATAATACTCCCCGGCATGTTTTTATCACAACCCGGTAATGCGATCAAACCATCGTAATATTGAGCACCACATACCGCTTCGATACTGTCGGCAATTACTTCCCGACTTACCAGTGAATAACGCATGCCGTCGGTACCGTTGCTTATACCGTCACTCACACCAATCGTATTAAAAACCAATCCGGCCAATCCTTCCTCCCAGCTTCCTTTTTTTACGAGTTGCGCCAGATCATTCAGGTGCTTGTTACATGGATTTCCATCATATCCCATACTGACAATCCCTACCTGTGCTTTGGCCATATCAGCATCGGTAAAACCGATCCCGTATAACATGGCTTTGGCTGCCGGATAATTGTCACCTTGCGTTAATAGCGCTGAATATTTATTTTTTTTCATTTTAGTTTATTTCCAATCGAATCCATGCTTTTCCCTAAAACCAGACTGCTGTATGCTTTTTGTATCTGATTACTATAAGTATCAACCCATTTTTTGCAAAACGGAACAGCATCTAAAGAAGCCAACGTGACTATTTCGGCTGCCGTACCGCAAAAAAAAGCAGCATCAGCACCTTTCATCATTTCCGGTTTAAAAAATTTTTCCACTACCGGAATTTCCAGTTTTTTACAGATTTCAATAACCACAGCACGGGTTATTCCCGGAAGAATATTGTCTTTGGGCGGTGTGAATAATATTCCGCTTCTTTCGAAAAACACGTTCGCTCCGGAACTTTCCGCGACATTTCCATTGCTATCGAGCAATAAGGCTTCATCGAATCCCTTATCCCGGGCTTCCTGACAAGCTAATATTGAATTAACATAATGACCACTTACTTTGGCTTTGACATGAAAAGCTTCCGGATTAGGTCGGCGATACGATGAGGTCATTACCCGTAACTGGTTGGTCAGATAGCCATTATTCCATTCCCATGCTTCAATAACCAGCTGACTTTCTTTTGCTTTTGAAAGGCCCATATTGGGTGAGCTGATTACCAAAGGGCGTATATAAGCATCGCTAAGATTGTTCCGTTTGAGTACTTCATAGGATAATTCAATCAATTCCGGAATAGTATACGAAAACGGAATGTGCATCGTTTCGGCCGAAAACCGCAAACGGTCGTAATGCTCCGCAACTTTAAAAATCTGTGTCCCATTTGGGGTTTTATACGATTTTATACCTTCGAATACAGCATATCCGTAATGAAGCGATTGTCCGTAAAGATCGGTTTTAGCTTCTGTGGCTTTTACAAAGTTTCCGTCGAAATAGATAATGGTGTCGTTGTCATAATACATAGTAAATACTTTTAAATTTAGTTCAAAAAAAAGCCCCTCCCGATGTGAGAAGGGCCTGAATCATATACCAATATGATGTATAGCTTCCTACTCACGATAGTAAAAGTATAATAGTGTTTGAAATTGTATGTGTAACTTCCGGTTTCATTTAGTATACATTTAAAAATAAAAAAAGCCGCCCCAAAATCGGAACGGCTTTGTATGATTCATCTTTTATATTACTACTATACCCTTCCTGCATCAGCGCTAACTGCGATAATGCTACTAACTGTAACTGTAATAATATTGGTAGTAATCACGTGAATTGTAATTATCGTAAATGTACATAAAAAACACATAAATACAAGCTTTATTTATATTTTTTTAGTACACTATTTATTTCAAACAATTCTACATTAAAAACAATTGCTTTTTTCAAAGTATAACATTTTATTTTTTTTATCTGAAAATCACGTAGTACTACCTGAATTTTAACAATTCTGGTTTTTTAAATTGCAATAATAAACCACCAAACAAACTACCATGCAAAATGACCTACCCCACAAAGCGGCTATGGATTGCGAAACTAATCCGACTGCTTCCCTCAAGAAAATGTTTATCGACAGTACTATGGGCAACCGTATTATGGCCGGGCAATGTCCGGTGCGACGTGCTGTATTTTTAAAACCTCATGGTGTGGCCAAAGCCGATTTTATTATGGTACCGGGATTACCGGAACAGTATAAAGTTGGGATTTTTGCGCACGAGCGTTTTAGTGCCTGGGTTCGCTTTTCGAGCGATACTCAGCCGCATGCTCCGGATATGAAATCGACAGTCGGAATCGGAATCAAACTTTTTGATGTTCCGGGTGAAAAATTGCTGGAATCCAGTAAACACGCAACCACTGCCGATTTTCTATTGCAAAACATGAACGTCTTTTTTGTAGACAATGCCACCGAAATGTGCAAATTCACGAAAGCCGGTGTGGTGGATCACAATTATGATCTCTATCTGAAAGACCACCCGGAAACACAAAAAATTCTGGACGAAATGGCTAAAACCGTAGATAGCTGCCTGACAACTCCTTACTGGAGCGGACTACCCTATGCTTTTGGCGATCGCTTTGTAAAATACAAACTGGAACCGATCGGACCACCATTCGGTGTGCCGCCATCGCAAAATACTTCCGATTACCTACAGGCCGATTTACAAGCCCGCCTCAATATGGGTGAAGCGCAATTTAATTTTATGGTACAGTTTCAAACCAACCCGGAAACAATGCCTTTGGATAAAGCCATGACACCCTGGAGCGAAACGGAATCCAAACCGGTACATATCGCCACTCTTGTAATTCAAAAACAGGACATTACCAATCAGGGACAGGCCGAATATGGCGAAAACCTGTCATTTAACCCGTGGCGTACTTTAAAAGTACACGAACCGCAAGGTAGTATCAGTGCTGCCCGTAAAGTAGTATATGAAGCCGGTGCCGAATTGAGACGTTTTAAAAATGGTGTTCCGGCTATCGAACCGAATACACCAAGACCCCTTAACCTTAAATAAAATAGTGCTATGGATATCAACTCAATAAAAAGTGTAGCAATCTACCCGGCCATCGGTGTGGCGCGCATCGGAAATTCAAAAGAATATTATCTGGCTTCCGATTTACCGGGTGTGGCTCCCGTAGCGGAAGGCGGTTTTAAAGATAACGACAACTTGTTCAAAAAACAGGTGCCGCGATTTCGTATTTATGCCCTGGACGAAAATAACGAACCCTTGGGCGAAATCAATACCGATACTGACAATGTGAATATTGAATGGCGCGTACACGTGGCCAACCGAAAAGCCGCCTGGTATCAGTTTAATAATGCCCTGGATTTGGGCAAATACAGCATTCCGAGTACCAAACGTAACGGCGCTGTTCCCGATCCGGATCGGAATCAACTGGTGATCGATCCCGGACCGCGAACCATTAGCGGAAAAAACATATCCGGACCAAAATATCACTTTGACTCCGGGAAATTCTACGATAAAAAAGTATCCCTGGGCGAAATCCGTACCGACGATAAAGGACGTTTGTTGTTTTTTGGTGGTGATGGAAAAAGCGAATCCCGATTGGGAATAAAAGCCATTACATTTGCCAATAACGACGACTGGCACGACGATACTTCCGACGGTACCGTAAGAGCAACCGTTACCATTGGCGGACAAACCTTCGAGGCGAAACCTTCTATTGTGGTTTGTACGCCTCCCAACTTCGGACAAGGTTTGTTTCCGGTAGTGAGTATGCTGGATGTGGTTGACGATTTATACATCCGCGAAGGCTGGTTCCCTCCTAAAGAAAAGATTATCTTTTACCGGGATATTTATCCGATACTATCCCGTATGAGTAGTACGCAATGGGTAAACGAAGGCTTTTTTATGTTGTTTGGAACCAATTCGCCTAGCGATTTTGAAAATCCGGAATTTATTGCCCAGCTGGAAAGTCCGGACCCGGCTCGTGAAGCCGAACGCAGACGTGTTTTCGAATGGTTCCGCGACCGGAATTCGACGGTATACGAACCGGCCAAAATTCCACCGCACTATGGCGATTTATTTGGCGACTACAACGATCTTCCCGCTGTAGATCTGGCGGTAACCGATACGCAATACGACATGCTGCGCCGTTGGGCCGAAGGGGATTTTACAACCGGAGAACTCCGGAAACCGGTTGTTTTTGACGAATTACCCGTGCGTTCACAAGTATTGGCGTTATTAAAAGCTCCGTTGGAAGAATGCCTGGGCGGACCTTTCCATCCGGGAATTGAAATTACATGGCCATTCCGTCACCTGATGATGTGGAGTGAGCCATACCGATTAAAAGTCCTTCCGGAAGATTCCGGTGTTCGCGACGACTACGGTGGTATGCTAACCTCCGAAATTGCACTGTCGCCTAATGGTCCGCTGGACGGAAGTGGTCCGGGATCAGTAACCCGTTGGTTGGGTGTTCCGTGGCAAACCGACGAAGCGAGTTGCCTTTCCGGATATGACCTAACCTTATACCTTCCGTTACCGTCATTCTGGTCGGTTAGGGTTCCGAATACCGTACTTTCGAAAGATAGTTTTGATCGTTTGAATGTTTCCACAACCAGCGACGGTCAAAAATTAAAACATTTCTCCTACCGTGTGGACTGGATGCGTGATTTCACCACTACCTATGTAACCCGTATCAACAATATGGTTGCCAAATGGCATCAACTGGGAATCATTACCAGACATGATCTGGAAAATCCGTCCCAATTCCTTCCGGAAGCCTTATGGGTGGAAACCGATCGCAAAGGTCCGACTGGTACTGATCCGACATTGGTACAGGTACGTCATGCCGAACAAGATCCGATCGTTACCGCAAGAGGATTAATGGCAGAAGAAGCACCACGTGAAAGTCAACCGTTAAAACGTCACGAATTATAAAAAACCGATATTACATACCCGTTGTTATTGTGGGAGCTGGCCCGGCCGGATTGGCCGCAGCATTGACCTTACAAAAAGAATCCGTAACCTGTGCTGTTATCGACTATCGTCGGGAAAACGTTTTTAAACCTGGGGAATCTTTAGCGCCGGGTGCCAACTTTATCCTGGACAAACTCGGACTTCACAAGATACCAGCTTCCGGTTTTCACAATACATATGTAGGTAATAACGTTGTGTGGGGCGATACTATGCCCCGCCAACGTTATTTCTTAAATGAACCCTATGGTAACGGATTACACCTAAACCGTGTGGTCTTTGAAAATCAGTTACTCGAAACGGCCATTGAACGCGGTATTTCTTTATTTCTTAATTATCAGATCAAAAATATTACAGAAACTCCCGACAAGATGTTTCTGGAATGTCTTTCTCCTGCCGGAAATTTTACCGTAATCGAAACCGATTTTATTCTCGATTGCAGTGGAAGAGCCAGTATTGTAGCCAAAAAATCCGGTGTAAAAAGAACAACATTGGATAATCTGGTTTCCTATCATTTTATGATTCCAAAACCGGAAACCGTTTTAAAAGGAATGACCTATATCGAATCGGTTGCTGATGGCTGGTGGTACATGGCCCCAGTCAACGATGGTAAAACTGTAGTCAATTTTATGTCGGACAGTGACCTGCATATGGTCAAACCAGAACTACTCAAAGACTGGTTGCGACAGAAAATACAACAAACGCGGCATTTTTCGGCTTTAGTTTCAGAAAATGCTTTTGATAACCTGATGCATTCCGGAATTAAAACTGCTTCTACTTCCCTGTTGGAAGTTCCCGGTGGCGACCGATGGCTCGCGGCTGGTGATGCGTTGTGTTCCTATGATCCACTGACCTCATTTGGTATTACCAATGCACTGACAGCCGGTTATGCCGCTGCCAAAGCCATTACCGGTTTACGCAATGGTGACGGAACTGCTGCCAGCGATTACCTCTCGAAACAAATGGTACTTTTTAATAAATCGGTTGCCATGTTACACAACCAATACCGACAGGAACAACGTTGGACCGATTCGCCGTTTTGGAAGCGACGCCTTTAAAAGGGGCGGGATATTTCCTATAATCGGGATAATTTAAAAAAAAGATTATATTTGTTTTGTAAAACCTTAATACCTAAATATGCAATCCGAAAACACTATTGTAGCTTACGCTTCCGAACTGGAAAAAGCTACTTTCTACAAAAAAACTTATCTACACGTGGCAATTGCCATTCTTGCTTTTATTATTGTAGAAACGATTTTAATTCATACCGTTCCCATGGAATGGATAGCTGCAATGGTTGGTGGAAAATTCGTATGGTTGTTTATCATCGGACTTTTTTGGTTGGGTACCACCCTATCCGAAAAAATGAGTTTTAACCCGTCGCGCGAACAACAATATTTAGGACTGGGATTGTATGTAATTCTGGAAGCTATTATTTTCCTACCGATGATTGTTATTGCTGTAGCGCTTACTAATAGTGCCGAGTTGATCACTCAGGCTGCAATCATTACCCTGTTTATGTTTTCCGGATTGACCGCTGTGGTATTTTTTACCCGAGCCGATTTCTCGTTCCTTAGAACGGCCATTATTATTGGTGGTTTTATTTCACTGGGATTAATCGTTGCCGGAGCCTTATTCGGATTTAATCTCGGATTATGGTTTTCTGTCGGAATGGTAATCCTGGCTTCTGTCAGTATCCTATACCAAACACATCAAATTAAAAATCAGTATGGTACGCAACAATATGTAGGTGCTGCATTACAATTATTTTCATCCGTAATGCTTTTATTCTGGTATGTATTACGCATCCTGATGAGCCGAAGAAATTAATCTTACAATTTATATTTATACTAAAAAAGACTGCCAGAATAGGCAGTCTTTTTTGATTGTGTCGTATGTTGTTTTTATAATTCCAACGGTATTCGTATCCCTTTCCATTCGGTTAATTTGGCTTCAAAACCTTTACCGGCATTCGCAGGGCTTGTCGATGGCAATACCTGTAAATGATAGGCTTTGGTTGTTTTTACATATTTTTTAAAATATGCCGCTGCTTTTTGTCCGTTAAAGAAAATATGCGTGATTTCGGGATGTTTTTCTAAAAAATCATTAAAATCATTAGGTACTTCCTGTTCGATCGCACTATCCAGACTTCCTTCTCTTTTACAAGCCTGCAATACATCCCATAGCGCAACTTTATTTTGTAACAACAATGCTTTTTTGGTGGCATAATCATTAGAAAAAGAAGCTTCAAAAATGGTAAACATCAATTTCCAAAAATGATTCCGGGCATTGCCATAATATTCTTTTGCCATTAAAGAAGCAACACCGGGTATGGTTCCCAAAATCAATATCCGGGCGTTAGTTTCCGATACGGAAGGAAAAGAATAAATGAGCATGGACATTATTTTTTAAAAAGATTCCTACTGCAAAGTAGCGACAATCCGGCAAAATTCAAAAAGGATTTGCCTAATCGTCTTAAAAAAAAGCTGTATTTACTAGTGTTTTCAGCCTTTCCGGAAGACAAAAATAAAATTGTAACGGTTGCTTTAGCGGTTGGTGTTAAAGCGGTTATCCCTTCTTTACTTTATCTTAAAAATTATCTTGTTAAAGTATTCTAACTTACCCGCGATATTATTTGTTTTTTTAGTGTCAAAAATCTAATTTTGAACGAATCAATCATTTGATATTAACTCAAAAAAGCCTGAATTATGAAATTACCTCTACAAGACATTCTGGATGGAATCCGTGAGTGGAACAAAGTCCGTAAAGACCGTGAATTAGCAACTTTCTATTTAAGTACCGCTCGTTATTTCTCTTTTGAATGTGCCGACAAAGGGACTTCAAAATACCTGCATGCGTATCCGGGTATCTACGAGAACCACTTATATTTCTTTTTGATCCCTTCGGAATTTGATTCCCCGGATTCGAAAGCGGTTGCCGATATCGATGCGCATATTAACGCTACTCCGGTAAATATTGGAATGGGCAACGGAGGTCAGGAGCTTCCTGAAAAAGAGGCACAAGAACGAATTGACAACTGGGATAATAACGTAAAAGAATGGGTTTCGGTACAAATCGATGCACCGGAAGGTATTTTCCAGGCTTTTGCCATTCCAACCGATTATATCAAAGAAAAAGTAGCGATTCCATATGATGCGGATTTTGCACTTAGAGCCAGTACTGCAGCTGTTTCCGGTTATGTAGCCGATTTGGTTATCGTGGATAAAGAACTTAAAAAATCGGTGTACTATGATACGGTACGACCGGTTCCACCATTTGCTCCTTTGGAAGGTGATTTCTATTTATTACAATTGGCCGAAAACTAATATATGACGTTTTATCAGTTTCTGGACTATCTGACGTATTTATCACCGGCGCTTCTGCTCACCGGGATTGGGATTGGCATGTATCGTTACAAATCGCTCGCCCTTTCTCATAAAATGCTGTTGCTCTATATCGGTGTGGCACTCTGCACGGATCTTAGCAGCCGCCTTTATGGTCATTTGTTTGGAAACAACCTGATATTCATCATTATGTTCAGTTTATTGGAACTGATCATTTTTACAATTTTATACCAGTTCTGCTTTTTTGAAAAGAAAAGCAGAACTCTTTTTTCGCTTACGTTTGTTGCCAGTGGATTTATTGTCTGGGAGCTTTTTTCATTACGTACCATCGCTCCTCAACAATTCCAGTCCTATTCCAAAGTTATGGATGCCTTTGTGATCATATTATTTGCACTGGCTTATTTTTTCCAGAAAGTAGGAAAATACAAAACCACGCAAAAGGAAGAATTACGGCTTAATGCCGCCATTTTACTCTTTTTTTCATTACACCTTTTGTTTTTTCTGCCCATTAACTTCCTGATCAATGTAAGTTCCGGACTTAAGTTTTATTTCTGGATGGCTAATCTGGTCGTTACACTTATTTTTTATGCTTTTATAAACTGGGAAATATGGAAAAATGGCTAGATCCCAAAACCATTATGCTATGGATTATCATTGCCATTACGGTGGTTTTCATACTGGTTTTTTCGTTTATACGGCTTGCCTATCTCAACTTTAAGCAAATGGCGGAAGCCCAGTTGGAAGAATCCCGTTTAAAGCTGGAGCATCAAAAAAAACTACTTGAAAACGGTATTTTGGTTCAGGAACAGGAACGTACGCGTATTGCTGCCGATTTGCATGATTCGCTTATCGGAAAACTCACTTCGCTTAAATTAAAGCACCAACTGGATTACAATAGTGACGAAATGGACTATTTATTAAGTGAAAGCATAGCCGATGCGCGAAGAATTTCACACGATTTGAGTCCACCTATGTTAGAATTCATATCTTTGTATGAATTAATTGACGGAATTATTACCCCCTGGAAAAAAAACATTGCGGTCGACTTTTATCATGATGTACGTACTGATGTTGCGTTACCCAATAGTATTAAAATTCAGTTTACCCGTGTTTTACAGGAATTGATTACCAATATTTACAAACATGCCGGTGCTTCCGTAATTACTGTTCACCTGCGACAAAGCGATCGATTGCTTTGCCTTTTGGTGAAAGATGACGGTAAAGGTTTTGATCCGAATCAGAATAAAAAAGGACTCGGACTACAAAACATTGAGCTACGGATGCTTTACCTAAACGGTAAACACAGTATCAAACCGCTCCGCAAAGGAACCTCGGCCTTACTATTACTTGAAGATTATAAAAACCTGATATGAGTACCATTCGAATTGCCATAACAGACGATGATGGTTTAATTGTAAAACTACTGGAAAACTTCCTGAGCATGCAGCCGGGATTCGAAGTGGTCTACACCGCCGAAAGTGGTGACGTTTTGCTGTCGTACCTCGAAAGAGCCGAGATTTTACCCGAAGTCTTACTATTGGATTTAAAAATGAAAGGTATGGATGGTATTGAAGTGACACGCCATCTTAAAGCTAACTTCCCGGATATCAAGGTGATTATCGTGTCGTCGCATTACCAGCGGTCGTTTATGAACTTTATGCTCAAAACCGGTGCTTCGGCTTTTCTTCCAAAAGGGGTTTCCCCTATTTTATTGGCCGAAATTATTCCGATTGTACACCAGAAAGGGATCTTTTTTATGGAAGATCAGATGGAAGCCATTCGCGAACAAGCAGCTGCCAAAACAAACCAAAAGTCAATTTTTGACAACGGTACTGAACTTTCCAAACGCGAAATCGATGTATTACGCCTGATCAGTCAACAGAAAACAGCAAAAGAAATCGGTGATGCACTCTTTATTACCGCCCGAACCGTAGAAGGTCATAAAAACAATCTTTTTGTTAAAACCGGGGCTAAAAATATAGCCGGACTGGTTATTTATGCCATTCAGAATAACATCATCAGTGTGGAGGAACTTCCAATGATTTAACCTATTTATTTGAAAAACAGGTAATTTCATCCATACAACGTTACAAAATTATTCCGAACTTTGAGAAATAAGGTCCCAAACCTATCTCAACTTAATTTGTAACATTATGGAAAGTATTCAATTCGGATTGGCCAACAATTACGATAGTGGTCGCTATAACTCCATCGCAACCAACGAACGGATCAGCATCGAAGTACACAACTCGGAAAGTTCCGGAAAAATGTGGTACCATATCGGTTTGATCAATAAAGCAACTATCGAATGGGGCGAAAGCACTCCTTATAGCGACGGTTTTTCTCCGTCGGTTGCAATTAACAATAAGAACATTGTTGTCGAAGTACACGAAACCAGTAACATCCTTACGCATTCGATGTATGCTAAAGTCGGACTTGTAAACGGTTCTACTATCGAATGGTGGGGAAAAGATGAAAAATACGATACCGGCGTCCAACCCTGCATTGCGATAAACGATTATGGCGTGCTGGTGGAAGTGCATAAATCGCAATCGCATGACGTCCTTTATTACCGTGTTGGAAAACTCAATGGCAAAACCATTAGCTGGGGAAAGAGTCATGACTACGAAAAAGGCAGTAAGCCTTCGGTTGCCATTACCAACTCCGGATGGGTTGTCGAAGTACATCAATCGGAAAGTCCTGCTAAATTACACTACAGAGTGGGCCATATCAATGGCGATTCTATTAATTGGAGCAATAGTATTCCGTATCAGGATGGTATTAATCCGAGTATTGCGATTACCGATGACGGTCGTATTATCGAAGTACACGAATCACAGGGTATTACAGGACTATGGCAAATGTCGGGTGTGATAAACGGCACGTCAATCCTATGGTCGAAAGCAACAAACTTCGATTCCGGCTCGACTCCAAAAGCCGCGATTTCATCCAGCGGACAAGTTGCCGTACAGGTACATGCCAGCGAAGGACTTTCTTTTGGATTGTGGTATTCCCTTTCCCGATTAATGAATACCGCCGATTTTATGAGGGATTTACTCCCCTTAACACAGGATCTTCCGTTAAAAAAAATGGTTTTCCCGGCCAGCCACGATGCCGGAATGTACACTCATGGTTTGGAAACTCTTGGCAAAACACAGGATCTCAATCTGTATCAACAATTAGAGGCCGGCGTACGCTATTTTGACTTGCGCCCGGATAAAAATCTGAATATTTATCATGGATTTACCGGACCTTCGGTACAGGAAGTTTTAGATGACGTAAAGCTTTTTTATAAAGAAGGCCATCGCGAACTGGCTATACTGAAATTTTCACATTTCGATGGGTTTACATCCGCTATTTATGAGACGTTAAAAACAATGATCAATGACACCATCGGGCCGTGGTTGTTTCGTTCGATTCCAGACGGATACCAACGATTGGCCGATATTCCGATGGGAACCTACCTCAAAGACAGCGGACAAATTTTAGTGGTAATCGACGATAATTGGGCGGTAACCGATGAACCAAAAGAGGGCTTCTGGGTATACCGTGACTGGCAGGATAACACGGCAAATCTAGGCGATCTGACCGTTTTTGATATTTATTCCAATTCGATGTTTTACAGCACTATGGAAACCGATCAGCTGCAAAAATTCAATGCTTTTAACGGTCAATGTTGTAGCAAACAAAAAAATGACAGTTGGGAATGTCAGGAGTTTTCACAAACCCCTTGTGATCTTTTCTTGCTATCGTGGACGTTAACTCCGCCAACCGCTGTTTGGTTGTTCGCCAAAGAACCTGATAGCAACCTTGGCCGGATTATGTCGTATTTGCAACCCAATACAAACGGTTATTTTCCGAATATCCTTTATCTCGATTATACGGAATATGCGCGTCCGACGTTTATCGCCGAATTGTTCACCAAAATTTATAACAACATCACGCACAGATCGGCACTTCCTAAGGAAGTAAACGAGATGGCGGGGTAATTTCTATTTCATAAGTATGGAGGGAGTTTGGGTTATCTCCCTCCTTTTTTATGACAGCTTACGCTCTTTTTTCCATTTGCGGATTCGTCCTCTGGCATTGGTATAAGGTGATGCTGTGTTGAATTGTATCATCCGACCAAGTGTCCATTTTTCGTACCAACTTTGCTCATAAAGCACTGCATTGGTTTTGCTTTCGATGAGCGCTAAAATCCGATCTACCGTTTGATCCAATCGCTGAAGTAATGTAGTCCATTCAATTTCTTCGTAATCACTATAAAACTTCTGTGCCAGCTTTCCCAACTCGTTCCATTTATAACCGGTTTCCGGGAAATCAACGGCTTCACCAGCATCCATTTTCTGATTCCATTTTAAAACCAGTTCGCCCCATCCTACCAGATAAGCTACCAGATTATGCAAACTCATTTGGGTTCCTTTGGAATGCCCTTCCAATTCTTTACTAACCGTTAATTCAACAGGAATTGTACTCAATTCTTTTTTGAGTTTTCCATAATTGATTTGTATCGCATCAATTAAAGCTGTTTTATCTGTTGGTACCGCCATTTTTTCTTTTTCAAATTTAATCATAAAACATAAAAAAACCTGTCAGGTTTTAAAGACCTGACAGGTTTAGCTGCATTCCTACAGTTTCGGTATCACTTATTTTACCGGTGTTCCATCCGGAATTTCTTCAGTAGCTTGTTTGATCAAAAGCATATCCGGTGTAATCGCTCCGAATACTTCGATTTTATCTTCTAAAATACGCCCTTTCTGAACCGGTAGTCGACTAGTTTTATGGTCTTTTACCGATACGACAAACGTTCCTTCACTCGAAGTAACCACAGCCGATTTCGGTACGACATACGTACTGTCTTTTGCGGTTAACGGTAATTGTACTTCGGCAACCATACCCGGTAACAATTTATTTCCTTTGTTGATCACATCCATTTCCACGCGCTCCGAACGAAGTCGGCTATCCAAGGCGCCCGACATACGGGCAATGGTAGCCGAAAAATCCTGTCCCGGTAACGATTTTACCGTAAATTTCAAAGCTTCTCCGGTTTTCAGATAACCCGAATATTGCTCCGGCACATATACCGAAAGACGTAGTTTGTTTTGTTGCTGAATGGTCATCAACGGTTGCTCCGAACCTTTCCCGGCCGGTCCTACATAAGCGCCGTGGTTGACGTTACGCGTGGCCACAACACCGTCAAACGGAGCGCGGATTTGCAAATAACCCAATAAGGTCTGAATTTCACTATACGATGCTTTTGCTGCCTGATATTGTGCAAAATCGGAATTTTTACGTGCTTCCGCTACTTCCAGATCGTTACGGGAAACGGTTCCCTCTACTTTACTGGTTTCAAAAAGACGGTTGTACGTACTTTTACTCGCCGTATACACCGCTTCCTGTGATTTTAAACGGGATTGGGCCGCGGCTAATTGTGCGCTCAATTCCGGCGCTTCCAGTACCATTAACAACTGGCCTTTTTTAACCTCCGTACCGATATCGGCTTTTAATTCTTTTACGTAGCTGCTCACTTTCGCATAAACATCAACCTGTTGGAAACCGCTGATTTCGGCCGGCATACGTAATTCGGTTGACAATATTTCTTTTTTCGGTACAAAAGTCTCCAATACCGGTGCCGCAGCTTCCGTTACCGGGTTCTCACTTTCCTTTGCTTTGGTCTGGCAGCCTACCACTAAGGCTGCCGATCCTAAAAATGCAATTGCTTGTATTACTTTATTTCTCATCTGTTTGTGCTAATGCCGCTATATAATGTTTACTTTCTTTATCTTCCGGATCCAGAGATACCGATTGGGTTCCGGTTTTACCCATCACCCAGGCAAAAATAACCGGCAGGATTACCAATACTGTAAAAGTAGAAAATAAAAGTCCTCCGATTACTGCTCTTCCTAATGGGGAAACCTGTTCGCCACTTTCACCATGTCCGATTGCCATTGGCAACATTCCGGCAATCATCGCGATACTGGTCATGATAATAGGACGTAATCGCAACGAAGCGGCTTCCCGTGCCGAAACCAACGCATCGTTATTGTGTTTCCGCAGTTGTTCCGCATTGGTGATCAATAACACGGCATTGGCGATCGAAACCCCTACCGACATGATGATTCCCATATACGATTGTAGGTTTAAGGTCGATCCGGTTGCCAATAATAACAACAACGATCCCAAAACTACTGCCGGAACAGCTGTTAAAATAACCAGTGAAATACGGAACGACTGGAAATTAGCCGATAACATCAGGAAGATTACGATTACCGCTACCAATAAGCCTGATTCCAGACTGCTCATCGTTTCACTTAACACTTTCCCCAAACCGATCTGTTCGATAAACAAACCTCTTGGCAATTCACCCAACGAAGTGATCGCTTGCTGTACATCTTTCGAAGCCGATCCCAAATCTTTATGATCAATATTTGCAGTGATCGAAATATACGGCATCGCACCTAAGTTATCGTTTTCACCATAGGTAAACGACGGCGTAATTGTAGCCACATCGCTCAATACCGGACGGGCTGTATTTTTCAGCAACGGAATCTCTCCTATTTGCTTGATATCGGTCATTTTGTCTAAAGGAACCTGAACCTGTACGTTATACGACAATCCGGCCTTTTCATCGATCCAGGTATTCTTTTCCGTATAACGGGACGAGGAAGTCGAAGCAATCAGCGATCGGGAAATCTCGCCCATATCCACACCCAATTGTGCCGCGCGAACCCGGTCGATATTGATATCCAATGCCGGATATTTGATGGGTTGTGCCAGTTGAATATCTCTAAAATATGGTTTCTGACGCAATTCGGCCATCAGCTTATTCGCGTATTCCTCATTTTTCTTTTTGTTTTTACCGGCAATACGCACTTCGATTGGTGTTGGCGATCCCTGACTCAATACTTTATCGGTCAATTCGATCGGTTCGAACGAAACGCTAACATCCGGTAATACTTTTTTCAATCGCTGACGGAATTCGTCTTTAAAATCATCCATATCGCGATGGTATTCCTTTAAAGCCACCTGAAACACCGCTTCGTGCGGACCTGCCATAAAAAGATAGATCGGCGATACTGAAAACAACGACGGGTGTTGTCCTACATAAACCGACGAAATTGAAAGGTGTTCTTTTCCAACCAGTTTTTCCAGTTCGGCTAAAGCTACTTTGGCTTTTTCTTCCGTTCGTTCCAAACGCGTTCCATCCGGTGCTTTTAATCGCATCTGGAACTGACTGGAGTTTACTTTCGGGAACACATCCTGCCCGATTACATTTAGCAATAAAACAGCCAATGCGGTTACCCCAACCAGATATAGGATCGTGATCGGTTTTTTATATACAAACAAACGGTTGATCAACTTCATAAAGCGGTTGCGGAAACGTTCAAACGGACTGATTTTTCCATCGCCGTTAAAATCTTTTCGTTCCACCAGTATCTTTTTCTGATCCATCGTGTCTTTTTCCGATTCCGGCGTTAAGCCCGAAGCCAGAAAAACCGCTTCATCATCACTAATCTCCGCTGAATGTGGCACTTTAGCATGGTCTTTCATCAACCAGTTGGCCATGATCGGCACAAATGTCTGCGATAACAGGAATGATATAATCATCGAGAATCCTATCGATAACGCCAATGGAAGGAATAACGATCCCGGGATTCCTTTCATCGTAAAGGCCGGCGCAAATACTGCCAGAATACATAATAAAATTAATAATTTCGGTAAGGCGATTTCCTTACAGGCGTCCCATATCGCGAGTGCCTTGGGTTTGCCCATGTCGAGATGCTGGTGGATGTTTTCGATCGTAACCGTACTCTCATCAACCAAAATACCGATCGCCAATGCCAATCCGCTCAACGACATCAGGTTGATCGTTTGTCCGAATAATTTCAGAAATAAAACCCCGGATATAATCGAAATCGGAATCGTAAGGATTACAATTAACGCCGCCCGACGGTCGCCCAGGAACAATAATACCATCAAACCGGTTAATATCGCCCCGATGATTCCTTCGGTAATCAAACTTTTAACAGAGTTGATCACATAAACCGACTGGTCAAATTCGTACGATAACTTTACATCTTCCGGTAGCGTACTCTGGATTTTGGGCAACTCCGCTTTTAACTTTTGTACCACATCCCAGGTCGAAGCATCTCCGGCCTTGGCAATACTCACATATACCGAACGTTTTCCATTTACCAAAGCATAGCCGGCCGTAATATCGGCTCCATCTTTTACAGTCGCTACATCGCCCAGATACAGGTTTTGTACACCACCTTTAAACAATGGAATCTTTTCAAAATCTTTAATCTCTTTGATCGTATTATTCGTCGGCGTGATATAGTTTTTATCTCCTACGCGAACGTTTCCGGATGGTGCCGTCTGGTTATTAAGTCGGATCGCTTCTACAATCTGATCGGGTGTCAGGTTATGTGAACGCAATAAATCCGGATCCACGTTAATTTCTACGGTTCTCGGGCTACCTCCAAACGGCGGCGGCGACAATAATCCGGGAATCGACGTAAACGAAGCCCGCACATAAACGTTGGCCAAATCCTGTAACTCGTTATTTGAACGGGTCGCACTACTGAGTACCAATTGCCCTACCGGTAAGGAAGAGGCATCAAAACGAATGATAAACGGCGGTTGCGATCCTGGAGGGAAAGCTGCCTGAATCCGGTTGGAAAGCGCACTTAATTCGGCCGCAGCCTGTGCCATATTCGTATCTTCATAATACGAAACTTTCATTAAGGTAAGCCCTTGTATATTCTTTGTTTCTATTGATTTAACGCCATTCGCAAACAACATGATGTTGACATAGTTTTTGGCAAAATAGGATTCCATCTGGTTGGGCGTATATCCTCCGAACGGGTGCGCCAGATAAATCACCGGCAGGTTCATTTTTGGAAGAATATCCACCTTGATGCTTTTTACAGCACCGATTCCAAAGATGATCAATCCCATTACCAAAACGATAATCGAAATCGGTTTACGAAGTGCAAAACGTATTAAATTCATCTTTTACGGGTTATAATTCATTAATAAATAAGTTGAAATCGCCGGTTGCGGCTGCTTTTAACAACAACGATTGCCATAAGTTTACATGAACAATATCACGGTCGGTTTCCGCTCGGTTTAGCGCATATAGGGTTTGGGTAACATCCACCAGATTCGTCAGTCCGTTTTTATAGAGTGTCATTTTTTGCAAATACGCCTGAGCAGCTGCTTTTACTTGTTTAGGAGCCTCTTTATCGCTTTCATAGGCCAATTGTATTTTAACATCGGCTGCATCCGACTGTGCTTTAAACTGCTGTTCCATCACCTTATATTCGTCTTCCAGGGCTTCGGAAGTAAATTTCTGCGCGCTGACTTTTTTAGCGGTACGCGCCAGAGTCGTCAGGTTCCAACTTACACCCACTCCAAAAAGGTAATTCTGACGGGTCGGATCTACGCCATCCCAATAGTTATGGGTAAACGAAGATTGATCAACTGCATAGTCTGAATTAAATCCCGAAGCACGGGTCTGGTAGACCCCAAACAAACTAAATGTCGGGTAATATTCTTTCCGAAATAAGCGTAATTGTTGCGCACCATATTCCATCCGACTCTTATAAAATTGTAATACCGGATTGGATTCAATACCTGAAGCTTCACTTTTACCAATCACATTTGGAGATTTGATTACCAAAGTAGTATCTACTTTAATATCAGAAATATCTATTCCCATTAAAGTGATCAGTTTGTTATTCTGTTCCTTTACCTGATCTTTCACCTGGTTCAGCGCGATACGCGCGCGCGATACTTCCGCAGAAGCCAAAGTCGAATCGACGCCCGGCAGCAATCCGTTTTTAACCCGTGCAGCAGCCAGTTTTAAAAACACCTCTGCCCGTTCCAGATTTTTCTTTTGGGAAATCTCCAGCCGCTGACTTGCCAACAGGTTTAGATAGGCCGCAGAAATGCGAATTTTATGTTGGAATTGTTCCTGCTCGGAATCTTTTTGCAAACGATCGGCATCGGCTTTAGACAAAGCGATCTTTTGTCGGATACGACCGAAACTATAAAAATCCCAGTTCATATTCACCAGATACAAGGCGCCGAAAGCAGCGTTCCAGTTTTGTTCCGGCAAGGGTAATCCCGACGAAGCAACTCCCAGACCTCCAAAACCATAGAGCGGACCATTTTGTCCGTTTACGGTTCCGTAGTCCTGTTGCGCGGCCAACGTCAGATTGGGCAAATAATCCCTTTTGTTTTGCTTGACGGTTTCCTGTCCCGCCAAAGCATACTTCTCTTTGGCTTTAAGTGTGCCGTAGTTAGCCATCCCTTGATCAATAGCATCTTTCAGGGTGAGCGATTGGGAAAAAGCTCCTGAAAAACACATTAAAAGCGACAGCAATGGCAATTTTCGTACTATCATTATTGTGGTAAGGTTTTTTAACAACGCGAAACTACAACACAATCCGCAGCAGCGCCTATGAAAAATGATTAATTCGCTATAAAAAATGACCAATTCAATTGATCATTTAACTTCCCGGTTTATTCGTTTTTTTATACGTATTTTGTATGCTATAATCTGAAATGAATATGAGGAAGATCTTAGAGAACAAATGGCTTCAGGAATTCGCAATTCTTGTCTTTTCGTTTGTTCTTTTCACATTAAACGACTGGATTTTAATTTTAAGCTGGAAAGGCTTTTGGATGGGTATCGTATATTTTTTACTCCTATACGGTCATGCCCAGATCAACCGCTTTTTTCTACTGCCTATTCTACTTAAAAAACACCAACCACTAACCTATATTCTATTTTCAATTATATTAATATTAGTATTTTCAGTAATATTACATGAAGTAGCAATTGAAGTCATTTATAAGAATTGCTTCCTATATAAAACCTCCATGCAAAAGACCTATCACTTCCAATTGGGAACCTTGGTCGGTACCTTAATTTGCATCTTGGGAAGTATCCAGCTAATCGAACATTACCGCGATCAGAAGAAAAAAACCAACAAAGAATTACTCTACAATCAAATCCAGTTAAATGCGCTAAAAGGACAATTAAATCCGCATTTTCTGTTTAATACGTTTAATACGCTCTACGGTATTAGTCTGCAATATCCGGAACGGACTTCCGATATGATCATGCGGGTTTCCCAATTGCTCCGGTATCAGGTGGAAAATTCACAAAAAGAATATGTTTCGCTCGAAGATGAGATCGACTTTATCTCCAGCTATATCGAACTGGAAAAAGAACGCGTAGGGTATCGCTGTGAAATTGAGTTTGACTATAAAACCGATGCCGATTCCAACTATATGATCGCACCGATGTTGTTGATTCCTTTTGTGGAAAACACCTTTAAACACGGTACCTGTGCGATCGAAAATTGCTTTGTAAAGATCAATCTTTCGGTAAATAATGGTAAATTACGTCTGGAAACCTTAAATTCGATTCCGGATAAAAAACGGAAAATCGTTTCCACCAAAATCGGATTGCGCAATGCAACGGAACGACTGCGCATTCTTTATCCCAAAAAACACAACCTGGAAATACAGCAGGAAGCCAAACAATACCGTGTGTTACTCGAAATGGATTTATTATGATGATCACTCCAAAAAAATGCATTATTGTCGATGATGAACCGGCCGCGCATTATGTACTAACAAATTATATCCGCCAAAATCCGCAGTTGGAACTCGCTGCGCAATGCTATAACGGTATTGAGGCTTTGCAGTATTTACGGGAAAACGTGGTGGATCTGATGTTTCTGGATATTGACATGCCGGAAATCACCGGATTGGAATTGTTGCAAACGCTAAAAAACCCACCAAAAACCATATTAACAACCGCCTATTCGGAATTTGCACTCGAAAGCTACGAATACGGTGTGATCGACTATTTGTTAAAACCAATCTATTTTCCACGTTTTCTAAAGTCGATCGAGCGCTATCTTTCGGTACAATTTATCGAAAAAGAAACGGCTATTCCGGTTTCTCTCAACGTAAAGGTAAACGGTAAAAACATCGATATCCGACTGGATGATATTCTATATGTTCAGAGTTACGGGAATTACGTTAAGATTTTTACTAAGGCCAAAACCTTTGTAACCGCAATGACTACGAATCAATTGGTACAGGAATTGCCGTCGGACAAGTTTATGCGGGTACACAAATCGTATATCATTGCCATTCATAAAATCGACGCTCACGAAAAAGAACATATAGTGATCAACGAAGAAAAAATCCCATTAGGAATTACCTTCCGTCGCGAACTTAATGAGCGTTTACGTCCACTATCGTAATTCTTTCCTCTTTCCTCTTTCCTCTTTCCTCTCTAAAAACAGGTGTTTGTACGTATAAGCTGTTGCTTTCCTTTCACTATTTTTGATACAGATCGATTTCCCACTATAAATCTTCTGTTTTTTTTCAATTGTAACTTCATAACATCCAGATTGTTATAGAAGGTAACTCTTTGTATCTGTAAAGGAAACAAAACAATCACAGCAAACATTTTCAAACAGTAACTAACAAACAACTCACATGGAAAAAACACTCAAGTCTGACATCCCGTCTAACAACGGGAGCTCTCTTAACTTTGAAAATCGGTTTACCGAAGTGTGGAAACACTGTCAAAGAGGATTGGTATACCCGTCGCCCTTTGCCATTTTTACCACTTTTTGGTTCCAAAAAAGAGGTAATTGGCAAGCCAACAAACAACCAGACAGTAAAAAGCTGGTGGAGTATAAAACACAGTTCGCTAAAGTAATGGCAGAGATCCGATCGAAAATTAACACTCACGAAGATCTGAAAGATCGTAATACGTCTGTTATTCTGGGGGTTTCATTTGAAAACTGGGCTAAAATCTGTGACGAAGAAGGCATACCACATCCTAAAGGAATGACGTTACAATTTCCGGAACATAATGATCCTTATGTATCGAAAGTATTCCGGGCCTCAAACGGCGCCTTTGTAGATTCTAATGGCGATCTTTGGTTTCACATTAAGAGTGACAGTAAAGAAGCTTGTGAAATTGTGAATTCCTTATTAATAAAGGCTTTAGACAGTATTACAGAAGAACATTATTCACAGGAAGCCGCTTCCAAATCGAACGAAGCAGACGGCCATCGCGGCAAAGTACTGGGTTGTCGTTTCTCCGAGAACCTCAACAATCCTTCCGATCCGATTTCTATCGCAAAACATACGCTAATCGGTTGCGACGATATGACGCATTTTGGAGGGTCTTTTGTATTGGCACAACGCTTCCTGATCAACTGGAATCAGATCAATATGATGACCGAAGATCAAATTGAAGACCTTATTGGCCGTAAAACCAACGATACTATTATTCCCGACCGCGATTCGCGTTCGCATATCAAATCAGCCAGAATTCAGGATGCGAATGGCAATACCACGCCGGTATTACGCCTTGGACTTCCGTTTGGAAGAGCTAAACACCAGCAACACGGCAATTCCGGATTCCGTACACCAAAATCAATTACGTTATCGGACGAGGAAGGAATCTATTTCGCCGGGTTTAGTAAAGAAGTAGGAATTCTGGAAAATATCATGAGTAACCAGATCGGACCCGACAGTGGTTTTATGAACGACCGTTTGTTTAATCACCTGCGATCGGATCTGGGTGGCGTTTTCTATATTCCAAGTATCCAGGATCTGGGATTAGATGACGAGGAAGTAGCTAAAAAATACCGAAATGACTTCTCTTTTGCTACAGAGAAAGACTGGTCGCGTTTCCCAGGTGTCGACTGGACACGTCTGGATCGTCATTACCAAAACGCTTCTAAAAACGGACTGATGTATTACAACCATCAGAATTTCCTGTTTACCATGTCGACCCGAATCGGGCTGCCGGAAGATCGTTACTTTTCAATACCGACAAATCGTATTTTAAGCCTTCTGGAAAACATTTTCTCCCTTTGGCAGGATAACTGGTACTTTAACCGGAAACAGGAAGAAATTAAAGAGGATATTCGTTTTTATATTGATCGCTACAACGGAAGCGATAAACCGGCCAATATTATGGACGAATCCATTATGATTCGTAAAGGTTGGGCGATCCGTTTAAGTTTGCAATTATTCAGTTCACCCGATTATGGTTTTAGAGGACGTAAGATCCGACTTAAAGATGGTACGCTGGTTCCCTACTCTTCGTTCCGTGAAAGAGAAGGCGAAATTGTTTACGGTTCAGATACGTTTCGCATTTCTCCGGAGGAAATTATCGTAGGTGCCATGCCGAATCTATCGTTAGGGGAAGGCCGTTATGTGATGCGTTATTTATCGGAATCCGAACGTCTGGATGGCTTCCTGGCCAATCTGAGCGAGGCTTCCGGTGTGGGACACGTAATTCCGAATTATGAAAAAGCCCTGAAAAAAGGTTTAAAAACCTTGATGGAGGATATATTGGAGTACGAAAAGAAAATCACCGAAGAATACACTAAAGATAAGGGAAAAACGGATGAGGAAAAAGCCGCTAAAGCAAAAACATATAAGGAGAAAAAAGAATTATACCAATCGGCTTATCTGTCTTTACAAGGAATTTCAGAATATTGTTTGAATTATGCCCAACTGGCGCGCGAAATGGCTGCCAGCATGAAAAACAATCCCGGACAAGCCTGGGAAAGGGAAAATCTGGAATCGATTGCTTATCGGATGACCAAATTAGCTACCGAAAAACCAGACTCACTAATTGAAGCAGTGCAGTTTATCTTTACCCTACACACTTGTTTACACCTCAACGGCGAACCAACCGCTATTGGTCGTATGGACCAGCTTTTACAGCCTTATTACGACAGTAGTAACGAGGCCGAAAAAGCCGAAGCACAGGAAGTTATCGATGCGTTCTATATTAAACTGGACGAGAAGATACAGCAGAACCGTATTTTTATGGAAGACCATCAGCCGTTTGGAAATCTGGCTATGGGGGGGGCTTCCGGGCCGTATCCGCAAGGTGCTTCTTTGGGACAATGGATTCAGCAAATTACCGTTGGCGGTACTAAAGTCAATGGCAATCCTGTTTTTGAAGAAACAGAACCGGCTTATAACCATATGACGCGATTGTTTATACACGCTTCCGGACGATTACCACTTAATGCACCTTGTTTATCGTTACGAACCCGTAAAGATATGCCAAGAGAAATCCTGGAAGATGCTGCTCACGCGCTGCTTTCCGGTGGGGCGCATCCGATTCTTTTAAATGACGAAAAAATAATTAAAGGACTTCATCACAGCGGTGATGGCGTTGGCGGTAAATTGGGAAGCGAAACCAAAAAATGGAACTCGAATGTAACCGTGGAATCGGCTCAGAATTATGCCTGCGATGGCTGCTACGAACCGCAATTCCCGGGTGAAAACTGGTTTTCACTGGGTGGATTTTCTACCTTACAACCGTTGGAATGCGCGCTAAACCAGGGACGTACGTATTCATCGGCCGGAGAATCCTATTTATTTGGTCAGGTAGTTTCGTTAAATTCCAAACCGGCAGATCAAATCAAATCGTTTCAGGAACTGGTGGACATTTACTTCCAACATTTCGAATGGCTCAACCGTAAAGCTTTTAACGGTCAATTAATGGGATATGGCGCGAATACCAAATTTTGTCCATCTCCTATTCTTAACGTTCTGATGGATGACTGTCTTGCCAGAGGACTTGATTTTTATAGCGGCGGAACCAAATACAATATTTACGGGCCTTGTTACATCTCGTTAAGTGCAGCGATTAATTCGCTATATGCAATTAAAACAATGGTTTTTGATGATAAAAATGCGGTTACTACATTACCGGAATTACTGGAATGTTTGTGCTGTGACTGGGGTTATAAAATGACCGAACCGTTTATTAGTGATCTGGCCGGAGAATCGCGCATTGCGTCTCGTTCCGATCGTTTTAAACGTCTGAGAGAAATCGCTCTGGCACAACCGCGTTACGGACGAGGGAATCCCGATATAGATGCCTTTGGAAATGAGATTGTAGCGGGTATTGCCCGTCGATCGATTGCAACTTTTACCGAACCTTGGCCGCAATTGTATGAAACCATGAAAAATATGGCAACCCGATATGGAACGGAAGAGTTTCCTTTCGGACTTCAAATTCAGCCGGGTGTCGGAACTTTCGAAAACCACGTGGAAATGGGTGCCTGGAACGGAGCCAGTGCCGATGGTCGTCGTCTGGGAACTACCGTTGCTTCCGATATGAGTGCTATGCCTAGCCCTGCCGATTTACCAATCGAACATCAATATGCCGGGTTCGAAGAATCCCTTGCCGGTTTTGACGGTATCGGTGCCGAGTTGATGTGCGATGGTGCTCCTACCGATTATAATATCGATGAAGACTTCCCGGCCGAAAAACTGATTCAGGTGATGCAACAATTTGCCAACGGACAATCGTCTAACATTTTGACCATTACCGTTGCTAATCCGGATACCTTTGCCGATGCAGTAGGCTCGCCGGAACAATACGACCTGCTTCGCGTACGTACCGGAGGTTGGACAAACTTCTTTACTTCGGTATTCCCTACTATTCAGGATCAGCACCGTCGCCGACCGGTTTCGACACCTGTAGAGGTTCAAAAAGAGAAAAAAATGGCAAAGGGTTGCCCTTTCCATCAACAAATAGAAGAAGTAGAACAAGACGAATAACGTTCTATATTAAAATTTGGGAAAAACACCTCGGAAAATTCCGGGGTGTTTTATTTTAAAGTGGTTTATCGTCTGCAGAAATCTATTATTTTTGTAGTACAATTGCCTTAGTATGACCCAATACGACCTTTTACGCCAGCATATCGCTTCCATTTGTCCGCTTTCGGATAGCGAATGGGACTATGTAGCTCAACATTTTACAATTCGAAAACTACGCAAACATCAGTTTCTGGTTCAAAAAGGCGAAATGGTTCCCTGCGAATTCTGGATCATTAAAGGCCTGGTAAAAACCTATGCGATCGATTGCGATGGAAAGGAACATATCCTGCAATTTGCCATGGAAGAATACTGGACCAGCGATTTTCACGCCTTTCAAAATCAGGTTCCCGCCTGTATGTATATGGATTGTATCGAAGATTCGGAATTTTTTTGTCTGAAACTGGAAGACCGGGAAAAAATCTGTCATGAGATTCCAGCGATGGCGAATTTTTTCAGAATCAAAGCCAATTATGGCTATATCGCGCTGCAACAACGTATTATGTCATTGCTAACGGAAACCGCAGAGGAACGGTATAATAACCTGATCAAAAAATTACCCCGACTCATTCAGCGCGTTCCTAAAAAACTACTGGCCTCCTATTTGGGCGTAACCCGCGAAACCCTAAGCCGACTTAAAAGCTAAACAGTGTGATCTACCTCACAAAAAAACGGTGACCTAACTCCTCGCCTGGCGTTTCCCCTATTCGGACATTTGTACTGTTCCTTAAGACACTACAAATATGACCGTTCCAAGTTGTTTTACCCGATGTTTTTACAAGTTACTGTGTACTAATTATTATTAGTTCCGATCGTTTTATGCCCGGTTTTAAACCGGATGTATAGGATCAAACATAATAGTAATAAATCACCTGTTACCCGTTTGCGGTAACCCAAACCTATGAAAACAATTCAAAACAATACCGCTGCTATCACAGCACCTTCGAAATCTAAAAAACTTCCGGCCGCTTTATGGGCCTTAACCATCAGTGCCTTTGGTATTGGTACTACCGAATTTGTAATCGTCGGTCTCTTACCCACTGTTGCCAACGATTTAAAAACGTCTATTTCCTCCGCCGGCCTGCTCGTAAGTCTTTATGCTTTGGGTGTAGCCGTAGGAGCACCTATATTAACGGCCTTAACCAGTCGTATCGATCGCAAAAAATTATTGTTAGGCGTTATGGTACTTTTTATTATTGGTAATGGACTGGCTTCCATTGCGCCTTCTTTTATCACATTAGTCCTCGCCCGAATCCTAACCGGATTTGCACACGGTGTTTTCTTTTCGATCGGAGCAACTATAGCCGCAAGCCTGGTTCCCGAAGACAAACGCGCCAGTGCGATCGCGATTATGTTTGCCGGATTAACCGTAGCCATCGTTACCGGTGTTCCTTTAGGAACCTATATCGGACAACATTTCGGATGGCGTGCGACTTTTATCGGAGTAGCAGCTTTGGGAATCATCGGGCTTATCGCCAGTAGTCTTTTAATTCCGGATACCCTACAGAAAAGCAAACCTTTACAATTAAAGGATCAGTTAAAGGTGCTTAAAAACCCATCGATACTATTGGTCTTAGCGATTACTGCTTTGGGCTACGGCGGAACTTTTGTAAGCTTTACCTATATGGCACCGCTATTGGAAAACATTTCCGGTTTTTCGGCCGATGCAACCAGCTTGTTACTACTGATCTACGGAATTGCAATTGCCTTAGGAAACGTGATCGGCGGAAAAGTAGCCAATCAAAAACCGATTAAAGCACTGATGATCATGTTTGTACTACAAGCCTTGGTATTATTGGTTTTATCTTTTACTGTCTTTCATCAGATAGCTGCCGTAATCACCTTGTTTGCGATGGGCATTCTGGCCTTTTCGAATGTTCCCGGCTTACAACTTTACGTGGTGCAAATGGCTGAAAAATACCTGCCGGGAACCGAAGATGTCGCTTCAGCACTGAATATTGCGGCTTTTAATGTAGGTATCGCTATCGGTGCCATTATCGGTGGACATGTAGTCGAATCGTCACTCGGTATTCAATCCACTCCCTGGGTTGGTGCGGTATTGGTTGCCATCGGATTTTTAGTAACACTTATCAGTTATAAACGCGAAAAAAACAATTGATTATGGAAACGATTTGTAACATCCATATTCCCGGAAAAATGACCATCGGATTGGAATTTCCGCTCGATAACGACTGGTCGCTGGAAGGTGAGAAAAAACGCAACGTTTCCGGACGTCCGTTTGGTATTCCGGATATCAGTCGGCATACGGAATACATTCAATTAGCGGATCAACTGGGTTATTCTGCGCTTTGGATGCGCGAAGTTCCGGTATACGATCCTGGTTTTGGCGATGGTGCCCAACTTTTTGATACAATAGCTTATCTGGGTTATATCGCCGGAATCACCAAATCCATTATCCTTGGAACCGCTGCTATCGTCTTACCGCTACACGATCCGTTACAACTGGCCAAAGCGGTTGCGTCTATCGAAAATTTATCCGGAAGTCGGTTTCTGTTTGGTGTCGGCCTTGGCGATCGTCCAGTGGAGTTTCCATTGTTCGGATATGATTTTGAAACCCGGGCCGAACGTTTCCGTCACAACCATGCTATAATCGAAGAAGCCTGGAAAACGCAAAGCGGACTTGGTCAGTATTATGAAAATCTGGATAAAAACATCCAGGTATTTCCAAAACCGGAAAATCCGATTCCGTGGATTATTGCCGGACGTGCACAACAAAGTATGGACTGGATTGGCCAAAATATGCAGGGTTGGTTTAATTATCCGCGTCCGTTAGCCGAAACCGCAAAGCAGATTATCGACTGGCGGAATGTGCTTTACGACAACAATCAGGCTTCCAAACCGTATATCACAGCTTTCCATCTCAATCTTTTGCTCGATGACAATGCGCCATTCCGTCCCCATCGTTTTGGCGGAGCGGTAGGAATCAATGGGTTGCTACCGTTACTCAAAGCCTACGAAGAAGTTGGCGTGAATCATATGGCCTTGCATCTTCGAAAATCGGAAACGCCGGTTAAAGAAACAATCGAACGTATTGCCACAACTATTTTACCTCATTTTAATTATAAAGAACACGATTATGCTATTTAAAAAACATACCCTCGGAAACATCGAATTACAAAACCGTATTGTAATGCCACCAATGACCCGTTCCCGTGCTGCCAAAGGCGAAGTAGCCACTCCACTTATGGCCGAATATTACGAACAGCGAAGTTCCGCCGGACTTATCATTTCTGAAGGAACTCAGATTAGTCAACAAGGACAGGGATACGCCTGGACACCCGGAATTTATACTCCGGAGCAGATTGCCGGATGGAAACGGACTACCGATGCCGTACATCGTAAAAACGGAATTATTTTCGCACAGTTATGGCATGTTGGACGGGTGTCTCATATTGCCTTACAAAAAAATAATGAAGCACCGGTTTCCTCCAGTGAACTGGTAGCGGATGGCGTAAAAGTGTTTGTCGATGTGGAAAATCGCGGGCCGGAACATGGCGTTGGCGAAATGGTACAACACTCCAAACCAAGAGCACTTACCCAAACGGAAATTCGGGAAATTATATCCGATTATGCCAAAGCGGCTCAAAATGCAATGGCAGCCGGATTTGACGGTATCGAACTCCATGCGGCCAATGGTTATCTGATCAACCAGTTTATCGACTCACAGGCCAACAACCGAACCGATACGTATGGTGGTTCTCTTGAAAACCGACTGCGATTTTTAAAAGAGGTTGTTCAGGCCATTTCGGATGCAATCGGTAATGAAAAAGTTGGCGTTCGTTTGGCGCCATTAACCACACTACAAGGTACCATTGACGATAACCCCGTGGAAACCTATACTGAAGCTATTAAACTTTTAGATCGTCTGAAAGTAGCCTATATTCATATCGCCGAAGCCGATTGGGAGGATGCGCCGGTGATGGAACGTTCGTTTAAAGAAAGTATCCGGGCCAATTTTACCGGAACCCTGATTTATTCCGGGAAATATACCAAAACCCGGGCCGAAGAAGCCTTAAAGCAAGGCTGGACGGATCTGATAGGTTTCGGCAGACCCTTTATCGCTAACCCGGATCTTCCCTACCGATTGGAAAACAATTTACCGCTTAACGAACCGAAACGCGAGTTCTTTTTTGGAGGTGGTGTTACTGGTTATACCGATTATCCTTTTTATCAATAACAACAAATACACTTACATAACAATTATACAATATGAGAACATTAGGAAATTCTTCTCTCGAAGTGTCCCCTATCACCCTGGGTGCTTTTGCAATTGGTGGTACGATGTGGGGCGGAAATGAAAAAAAAGACTCCATTGCAGCCATACAAGCTTCAATTGACAATGGTGTGACCAGTATCGACACCGCTCCGTTTTATGGTTTTGGTCTGAGTGAATCCCTGATTGGGGAAGCCATCAAAGGCCGGGATCGCAGTACAATTCAGATATTGACAAAATTCGGTCTGGTTTGGGACGGAAGCAATAATGGAAACGGAGAATTTTTCTTTGAAGCTGATGGTCAATCCATTTATAAATACGCTTCAAAAGCCAATATAATCAAAGAAGTGGAAGAAAGTCTGCAACGTTTGGGAACCGATTATATCGACTTACTGCAATTGCACTGGCCGGATAGTACTACACCGATATCTGAAACCATGGAAGCGATGGAAATACTGATCCAAAAAGGAAAGATCAAAGCGGCAGGGGTTTCCAATTATACCGTTTCTCAACTGGAAGAAGCACAAAAAAGCGTACCTTTAGCTTCCAACCAGGTGGCCTATAGTATGCTAAACCGTACTATCGAAAAGGACTTGGTACCTTACAGTATTGATCAAAATATTGGTATCATTGCATATAGCCCGATGGAACGCGGTTTACTGACCGGAAAATACTTTACAGGTGGAAAACTAACAGAAGATGATCACCGTAACGGATATTTCAGTCAGTATGATCTGAAAAAAGTGCAACAATTTTTACAGAACATTCAACCTATTGCCGATGCAAAAAATAGCACACTGGCGCAGTTGGTATTACGCTGGACGGTACAGCAACCGGGAATTACTGCAGTACTTGCCGGTGCGCGGAATGCCGAACAAGCCATTTCAAATGCACAGGCACTGCATTTTGAATTAACCCCCGAAGAACTAACTTTTATTACAAACCAACTTCATATTTTATAAATAATGAGAAAATTTTTAACGGTAGTAACCAGTCTGACATTGCTTTTCAGCAGTCTAAATATTGTAGCGCAAACAAAAAAAACAGGAACGATGAAAAAGAAAATCTTATTTGTGGTAACCAGCCATGATCAAAAAGGCAACACCGGACAACCTACCGGGTATTTCCTTAGCGAAGTGTCGCATCCGTGGGAAGTATTACACAACGCCGGTTATGAAATCGACTTTGTTAGCCCAAAAGGTGGCAAAGCTCCGGTGGATGGATTTGATTTAAAAGATCCGATCAATAAAAAATTCTGGGATGACAAAATGTACCATGCAAAAGTGGAAAACACGATGAAACCTTCAGAAGTTAATCCTAAAGACTATATAGCGATACACTATGCAGGTGGTCACGGTGCAATGTGGGATTTACCCGAAAATAAAGAAATTGCTGCTATTGCAACCAAAATCTATGAAAATAACGGAATTGTCAGTGCTGTTTGCCACGGACCGGCCGGTTTGGTTAACATCAAACTGAGCAATGGGAACTATTTAATCGATGGCAAAAAAGTAAATGGCTTTACCAATGAAGAAGAAATTGCCGTTGGATTGGAAAAAGTAGTCCCTTTTATGTTGGAAGATCAATTAAAAGCGCGTGGTGCGAAGTTTGAAAAAACGGGTAACTGGCAATCGCATGTCGTAGCAGATCAACGTTTGGTTACCGGTCAAAATCCGGCCTCTGCCGAAGCTGTCGGAAAAACAGTTTTAGCCGAATTGAAAAAATTATAATCGGATTACCCTATATTAAGCCTGACAGGTTTGTGAAACCTGTCAGGTTTTTGTGCTTCAAAAAATCCTTTACTTTTTAATACATTTGTGACAGTATACAAAACAAAGTTTTATGAGTGATACGCTCCATTTACGTACGGTTCAGGTGACCCGTTATATCACCCCTTTGCGGGAAGGCGGTTCGCTTCCTGCACTTGCTGAGGCCGACGATGATTTTAAATATGTGCTAAAATTCAAAGGCGCTGGTCACGGCAGTAAAGCCTTAATAGCAGAACTTCTAGGTGGTGAAATCGCACGCGCTTTAGGGCTTCAGGTTCCGGAAATCGTTTTTGCTAATCTTGATGAAGCTTTTGGCCGCACCGAAGCTGACGAAGAAATACAGGATCTCCTACAAGGGAGTCAGGGATTAAATCTGGCGCTACACTTCCTGACGGGTGCCATTACATTTGATCCCGTTGTTACCGATGTTGACCCACTTTTAGCCTCACAAATTGTCTGGCTGGACGCCTTTATAACCAATGTAGACCGGACTTTTCGAAATACCAACATGCTGATTTGGCATAAAGAATTGTGGTTGATTGATCACGGCGCTTCTTTTTATTTCCATCATTCCTGGAACAATTGGGAGAATCATGCTAAAAGCCCTTTTGCATTGATCAAAGATCATGTTCTATTACCCAAAGCAACAGAACTGGAACAGGTTGATAAAGCCTTTAAAGAAATTTTAACAGAGGAAAAGATCCGTGAAATCGTAAATACAATCCCGGATGAATGGTTGTTATGGGACGATAACCGCGATGTACCGGAAGATCTGAAAGAAGTTTATATACAGTTTTTACTGATCCGAAAAAATAATTCTGAAATTTTTATAAAAGAAGCGCAAAATGCAAGACAAACACTTATATGAATATGCTGTGATCCGCGTTTTGCCTAAGGTTGAGCGGGAAGAATTTTTGAATGTTGGCATTATTCTTTTTTCTAAAAGTGCCCAATACATTAATGTTCGTTTTTCCATTAACGAACAGAAACTTCTTATGCTTTCAGATGAACTGGATATTGAACAGTTACAGCAAAATCTGGAATCGTTTCAAAAAATTGCACTGGGCGACAAAAATGGCGGCCCGATTGCTCAACTTGACATTCCTTCCCGTTTTCGATGGCTCACCGCTGTGAGGAGTTCTGTAATACAAACATCCCGTCCCCATCCCGGTTTTTGTGCTAACCTGGATCGCACTATTGAACGACTTTTTACCGAACTGGTTTTATAATATTAATGAGACACACTATTGGAGTACAGATTAATAATCAGTACTCCAATAATTATAAAAAGAATCCCGATTATAGCCGGAAAATCTAGTGACTGATTATAAACCAAGTAACCAATCCCTGAGATCAAAACTATTCCTAAACCCGACCAAATAGCATAAGCAATACCTATTGGCATTGATTTAAGTGTTAATGACAAAAAATAAAAGGCCACTGCATACCCCAAAACGGCCACTAAACTGAGCCGCAGTCGGGTAAACTGTTCCGACGATTTTAAAGCACAGGTCGCTATCACCTCAAAAAAAATAGCTATTATTAAAAACAGGTATTTCATTTTCCTTTTTTATGACCTAAAGGTACATTTTTAGTTTGCTACTTATTTATAATCATGGTAATTGACTTTATCCTTATAGCAAAACCATCATAATATTACTCAAAAACACTCAAAATTACTATTATAAAAAACTGAGTATCTATGCGTGTGTAGAAATACTGCAAAAGTTGTTCCAATTCCCTTACTTTGTTTTGTGTAATACACTTACTGTTTAGTTTACGATGTTTTTGGTTTTGTAGTATTTTTTCAACATCAGGTAAGTCCTTGATTTCAATTAATTTATTTCAGTATTTTTTTTAAGGACTAAACTAAAGTGTATTATGTGGGTTTGTAAGACAGTTAGTCAAACTGACTGTCTTTTCAAACCGCCTTTAGGACTTACTTTTTTCTATTGTAATACTTTTATAAACCGAGCAGTTTTCAAACTTCAATTCCAGTTCGTATTTATAAGCCTAATTTAAACTGTTCGGTTTTAAAAAATGAAACTAAGTTCAAAGTTTCACAGTCAATACATTAGCGCTAACGATCATGACAGTTTTTATAATTTTATTACATCATTGTTAAAATTCAAGGACATAATCTCAATTCATACCTTGTTAAAAATAAAAAACATCACAAAACATTATTTTTATAACCTTTTTTTATATTTTAAATCAAATAATGTAAAGTAAACAGATAAAATTCACTCCTTTTTACTAAACATTCGTATCTTTACCAAGCCCCATTTCTTTTTAAAATCTGTCTAAATAATTTTTTAATTATGCCAATTTTAATAAGAACAACATCAAACAACAAGGACTTTAAGGATCTTGTTGCTTTACTGAATCATGAATTAAAAATTAAGGATGGACAAGAACATTCTTTTTTTGAACAATTTAATAAAATAGATAAAATTAAGCACGTTGTTTTAGCATACAAAGAGGACAAAGCTGTTGGTTGTGGTGCTTTAAGACAATATTCTGACGACATAACTGAAATCAAAAGAATGTATGTCCATCCCAGTTTCCGTGGCCGTGGAATTGCCGGTGAAATACTAAAAGAACTGGAACGATGGGCTACTGAATTGTTTTTTTCAGAATGTATACTGGAAACCGGAAAAGACCATTTAGAAGCTGTACGTCTATATGAAAAATCGGGCTATCATTTAATACCTAATTTTGGACAATATGAAGGTATTACCAGTAGCCTGTGTATGAGAAAGATTATCTTATAAGCATTTTATAAATTGTCTGTTTTTACCATAAAAAAAAGAAGTTTAAAACTTCTTTTTTAACTATTCTACGTCTTAAATTGTCATATGAATCCGGTGTATCGGGATTACTACGCCTTGCTTTAAAATGATACGTTCATCTGTAACTCCCCATATAGTGGTCTCTACTACTTTTTTAGAGACATTGTCTTCAAAATAAATTTTGATTTTTCCATGTTCCAGATTACCCAGTGCCAAAGCACGATTCAGATCTTCTATTCTTCTTTTAATCGCCAATACATCTTCCTCTAAAACATCCTTTTCAGGAAAATTCAGTGTTTCTATTTCTTCTTTGCTAACTATTTCAAAATTTGCATCCATAAGTTCTTTTTTCATTTAATTAAATACTCACATCTATTAACTAAATTAAAAAAAAATACCTTAAATATTTCATAAAAAAGTATTAAAAAAGCCACAATATCTTGTGACTTTTCATATATTCCTGATTTATATTATTTTATATATGTTTTATTTCCATTGTCATTGATATAATACTTCCCTCCCCTTGGTCCGGTGTATACTTTTTTTCCGTTATAAGTACCCGTTACCTTGTCTTCCGACGCTACTTTTGTTGTTTTGGCCGCAGTAACTTTTTTTGCTTCTGTTGTAGTCGCCTTTTTAGCATCTGCTTTTACATCAGCAGTTGCTTTGGTCGTTTTTTCTTTTACTGCTTTAGTATCATCCTTAACAGCCTTTTTAGTATCGGCAGTTGCTTTGGTCGCTTTTTCTTTTAGGACCTTCGTATCGTCTTTGACGGCTGTTTTAGCCTCATCTGTTTTCTTTTTGGTTTTAGCCGTTTCGGTATCGGCTTTTTTAGCAGCTTTTTTAACAGCTGCTTCCTGAGCAAAAACAGTTAATGAAAAGACCATTAACAAACCAAAATAAATTGCTTTTTTCATATTTATAATTTTAGATTATTATTCTTTTTTACTTAAAAAAGTAACTATTAATTATAAAATTACAAACAAAAACACATTTAATTAACAGCTTACATCGTTTTTTTTATTAGAATTTTATTAAAAAAGCCACATCCATTGATGTGGCTTCTTTTATGCTATCGAAAACCAGAATATTAGTATGCTAATAATTCCAATAAATCGTTTTCAAATCGTTGTTTTGGCAGATATTGATCTTCCAGTGCTTTTACAAATGGAATTGCACTCTCCAAACTTCCTACCCGTTTAACAGGTCCATCCAGATATTCAAAACAATTCTCCATGATCATCGATGATATATCGCTGGCAACACCTCCAAAAAGTGTATCTTCCTGTAGTATAATCACTTTACCAGTCTTTTTAACCGATGCATAAATTGTTTCCATGTCCAATGGTTGCAACGTACGTAAATCGATTAAATCAGCTTTAATTTCAGGGTGTTTCGCCAAAGTTTCCAAAGCCCAGTGTACACCGGCTCCAAATGAAATTACCGTTACATCTTCACCTTCTTTGATCATAGCTGCCTTTCCAAAAGGAATCGTGTAATAATCTTTAGGCACATCCTGATAAACACTACGATACAATTGCTTATGTTCAAAATACATTACCGGGTTCGGATCGTTAATTGCCGTATTTAAAAGTCCTTTGGCATCGTATGGAAAAGCCGGATATACCACTTTTAATCCCGGTGTTTTAGTAAACCAGGCTTCGTTTGTCTGCGAATGGAAAGGTCCTGCCTGAGTTCCACCGCCACAAGGCATCCGCACTACTACATCGGCATTTTCCTGCCATCTGTAATGTACTTTTGCTAAATAGTTCACAATCGGGTTAAATCCTGTAGAAACGAAATCCGCAAATTGCATTTCTACTATCGCTTTATGTCCGTTAATAGACAATCCCATACCCGCAGAAACTACTGCACTTTCACAAATTGGCGTATTGCGGACACGTTCTTTTCCGAATTGTGCTACAAAACCATCTGTTATTTTAAAGGCTCCGCCGTATTCGGCGATATCCTGTCCCATAATCACCAGATTATCGTGACGCTCCATCGATTGTTTTAATCCCTGTGATATCGCATCTACCAAACGAATGTTTTCCACTTCTTCGCTATGATCAAATACTTCATGTGTATACGGTCGGTATACATCATTTAACTCTTCATCAAGATTTGCCACAATTTCAGGTTCTGCCTGAACTTTTGCCCAATGCTCATCAATTTCTTTTTTGATTTCAGCGCGGTACGCCTCATCCATATCCGGTGTCAGGATTCCTGCTTCCGATAGGTATTTGCGGAAATTATCTACCGGATCTTTAATTGCCCACATATCCATTAACTCCTGTGGTACATATTTTGTTCCACTGGCTTCTTCATGCCCTCGCATACGGAAGGTTTTGAATTCCAATAGTACCGGACGCGGGTTTTCGCGCATGGAAGCAACTAATTCGTCAATCTTAGTATACACTTCCAGAATATTGTTTCCGTCGATAATGTGACTCTCCATTCCGTAACCAATTCCTTTATCAGCCAGGTTTTCACATCTATATTGTTCATTTGTTGGTGTCGACAATCCGTAACCGTTGTTTTCGATCACAAACAGTACCGGTAAATCCCAAACGGAGGCAATATTTAATGCTTCGTGGAAATCACCTTCGGAAGTAGCACCTTCACCGGTAAAAACAGCGGTTACTTTTCCATTTTTCTTTAATTTATTCGCTAAAGCAATACCATCGGCCACGCCTAATTGTGGTCCAAGGTGCGAAATCATTCCAATGATCTTATATTCCTGTGTCCCAAAATGGAACGAACGGTCACGTCCTTTGGTAAAACCATCCCCTTTTCCCTGCCATTGCGAAAATAAACGGTACAATGGGATTTCTCTGGTTGTAAACACCCCTAAGTTGCGGTGCATTGGTAAAATATATTCGTCTTGATCCAAAACGGATGTAATTCCTACTGAGATGGCTTCCTGTCCAATACCGGAAAACCATTTGGAAACTTTCCCCTGGCGGATCAGGATCAGCATTTTTTCTTCGATCAGCCTTGGCTTGATTAATTTCTTATATAAATCTAATAGTTTTTCGTCACTTAGATTTTTCCGATCAAAATTCATGATGTTGTGCTTTGATTAAACGCTTCCAAAAGTATAAAAAAATAACCAGCACCAATGGAATTGTACTCTAAATATTTTCCCAAATTATCGGATTCGTCCGGGTAATTACGACGCGTAATCTCATTGTTGATAACTTTATAAATTTTATCTAAAAATTATTATTTACCTTTGTTTTATAATGGTTTCACAACCAAAAAGTTATTAACAAAATTTTTCAAGATGCAAAACATTCCCAGTGTTGACTTGCGTGATTTCCTATCGGACGACCCGGTACGTAAACAAAAATTTGTAAATGAAATCGGAAAAGCCTACGAAGACATCGGCTTCGTAGCATTAAAAGGTCATTTTTTAGATGACAAATTAGTTGATGAACTTTATGGTGAGGTTCGTAATTTTTTTAGCTTGCCACTTGAGGTAAAAGAAAAATACGAAATTCCTGGAATTGGTGGACAGCGTGGTTATGTTTCTTTCGGAAAGGAACATGCCAAAGGAAAAAAAGAAGGTGATTTAAAAGAGTTCTGGCATTTTGGTCAGTATGTCGAAAACGACCCGAAACTGGAAGCTGAATATCCTAAAAATGTGGAAGTTGCCGAACTTCCTAAATTTAACACGGTAGGTAAAGAAGCCTATCAGATGTTGGAAAAAACCGGTGTATATGTTTTAAGAGCGTTAGCCTTATACCTTGGACTGGATGAGTTTTATTTTGATAACTACATCAAAAACGGAAACAGTATTCTACGTCCTATCCACTATCCTCCTATTACACAGGAACCGGAAAATGCCGTTCGTGCCGCTGCTCACGGTGATATCAATTTGATCACTTTATTAATGGGTGCACAAGGTAAAGGATTACAGGTTCAAAATCATAACGGCGACTGGATCGATGCCATTGCTGAGGAGGATGAATTAGTGATCAACGTGGGTGACATGCTTTCCCGTCACACCAACAACAAACTAAAATCAACTATTCACCAGGTGGTCAATCCACCACGTGAATTATGGGGAACTTCCCGTTTTTCGATTCCGTTTTTTATGCACCCGATAAGCGAAATGCCACTTAACTGTCTGGAAAACTGTATCGATGCCGAAAATCCAAAACGTTATGACGATATTACCGCTGGTGATTTCCTTTACGAACGTTTGGTTGATTTGGGCTTAATTAAAAAATAATCCTTATTTTTATAAAATCGTAAAAGACATTGGGTTTTACACTCAATGTCTTTTATCTTTTACAACCTTTTGAAATGCAATAATACATCGATCGATTTAGCACTATGACAAAGAAAATAAGCAGTTTGGAAGATTTAGGCGGATTTGTTTTTTCCACCAATAAAGATTTTGAATTTAATACCGAGTCCGAACAGGAAGAAACCCTGTCTGCCGGTCAGCAAAAACTGGAAGCACACCTCGACAAAAAGAACCGGGGCGGAAAAGTGGCAACCATCATCAAAGGGTTTGTCGGTAATGACGACGACCTGAAGACGCTTGCCAAACAACTAAAAACGCTTTGCGGCGTGGGTGGCTCCGCAAAAGACGGCGAAATTATCATCCAGGGGAATTTCCGTGACAAAATCATGGATTTTCTGACAAAAGAAGGCTATAAAATAAAACGCGTAGGCGGTTAATAAAATATATACATAATGACAGCAATTAAATCATCCGAATTAATCCTGAATCCCGACGGTAGTGTGTACCACTTAAATCTGAAACCGGAAAACATCGCTACCGATATTATTTTTGTGGGCGATCAAAACCGGGTTTCAAAAATCACCAAACACTTTGATACCGTTGAATTTTCAACTCAAAAACGTGAATTTAAAACCGAAACCGGTACCTATAAAGGTAAACGCCTTACGGTGATGTCTACCGGAATTGGCCCTGACAATATTGATATTGTGATGAACGAACTGGATGCTTTGGTGAATATTGACCTCAACACCCGTATGATCAAACCGGAGCTTACATCCTTAAATATCGTTCGTATCGGGACATCGGGTTCGTTACAATCCGACATTCCGGTGGATAGTTTTGTAATGTCTGAATATGGCTTAGGATTGGACAATATGCTCCGCTCCTATATTATCGATTCGATTTCTGAAACAGCTATTGAAGAGGCATTTATAGCGCACACCAACTGGGACATGCGCAAGGGAAAACCGTATGTAATCAAAGGCAGTGAAAAACTGGCTCAGAAAATCGAAAGTACCGAGATTCATAAAGGATTTACCGGTACGGCAGGTGGTTTTTACGGTCCACAGGGACGCGTATTGCGCCTTCCGATTCAGGACGAAACACTAAACGCCAAAATGGACAGTTTTAACTATAACGGTACGCGAATGACCAATCTGGAAATGGAAACCGGCGCTATATATGGACTTTCCCGTTTATTAGGTCACGAGGCCTTATCGCTTAACGCCATCATTGCCAATCGTGCTGATGGTACTTTTAGCGAAGATCCGTATAAAGCTGTTGATGCGCTTATCCTATATACATTAAATAAACTGGCAGAATAACATGCATACGCTGGCTTCACAACTTATCGCAGAAATCACAGCCTTTGAACGTCAGTTTCACGAGGGACATATCTCCGGTTTTGAGGTAAAATCTGGGGAGTCCATTTGGTCTAAAAAAGAGATACTAGGCCACTTGATCGATTCAGCACGTTATAATCTGGAACGTTTTACGGAAATTCAGTATGCTGAAAATCCGTATACGGTTCGCCAGTACAATCAGGACAAACAGGTTAAAGCGAATCAGTATCAACAACGCGAAAGTAGCGAATTACTGTTATTATGGTCGGCTTTAAACCGACAAATTGCTTTTATAATGCAGTGTCAAACAACAGAAACACTGGCTTTACCATTACTATTACCCGACGGAACTACATCGGATTTGCGTTTTTTAATGACCGACTATATTCATCATATACAACATCATTTAATTGAAATACGAAAATGAAGCCCATTATCACCACCGAAAGACTGATCATCCGGGAATTACAACCCGATGATGCCGCAGGTATTTTCCGACTAGATTCCAACCCGGCCGTTCATGAATATCTGGGAAAATCGCCTATTACAACCATAGAAGAGGCACAAAATGCCATTTCCTTTATTCGAAAACAATATGAAACGAATGGTATTGGGCGTTGGGCGATGGTATTAAAAGACACAAATGAGTTTATCGGTTGGACGGGGCTTAAATTGATCAACACAGAAGAAGTGAACGGTCATCGGAATTTTTATGACCTTGGTTACCGATTGGTTCAGGAACATTGGCGGAAAGGTTATGGTTTTGAAGCGGCTAAGGCCTGTTTGGATTATGCTTTTTCGGTTATGAAACTCGAAAAAGTATATGCCAATGCCGAAAAGGGAAATACCGGTTCTAATACGATATTACAAAAATTACAACCCGTGCATACGGAATCTTTTTGGGATGAAGGAGTCGAAACCATTTGGTTTGAATTTCAAAATAACAAAATCGGCAGTTAAACCTGCTGATTTTTTTTTAGGATTTCCACACCGTTCAGGTAATCCGACGGACGTTGTCCCAATAACTTATAAAACGTATTACTAAAAGTCGGTATACTATTATAACCCACCGCCACCGCGACTTCACTAACCGGCAAGCGTTTTTCCAGCAATAATTCGATCGCTTTTAGCATTCTTCGGATGGTAAAAAACTGAATAAACGACATGCCCATATCTTTTTGAAACAAACGGTATAACGACCGTTCGCTAAATCCGAATTTTTCGGCCAATGTGGAAAAGAAAATGGTTTCATCAAGATGCTCATCCAGATAGGTGATCACTTTTAATAATCGTTTGTCTTTGGCTGTGGGTAACGCTAATGGCAGGTTGGTTTCGCAAATCTCCGGTAAGATCGCCTTGATGGCTCTTGCAATAAAATAATTACGGCTTCCTTTTTTTAGATTGCCATTCCAACGGTTAGTAAACAACATCATTTGCAGTAGCAAATCGTTAACCGGATAAATCCCTTCATTATTATAAAAGGAATGTTCGTTTTTGTCGACCGGAAAATACAGGTTTCGCATCATTACATTTTCCGAACTCGGATGGATACTGTGTTTGATCGTATCCGGAATCCACATAAAATGGCGCGCCGGTAAAAAGTAGGTTTTGGTTTCGGTAGTCACATACACCAATCCGCCTTCGGTATACAACAGCTGTGCTTTTTCATGTTTATGCGTCGGAATCAATAATTCACCCATCAGGTCGTGATGACAATAAATACTGTTCTTATCCGTGTCTACATCCTTGGTATAATACTTCTCTACCTTTAGATTTTCCTTTTCCATGCTGTCTGAAATGAATATTTTTTTGGCTTATTACGATAATTAGCTACTGGATTATTTCTTTAAAATTGTAAACTAAACCAATAAGAATAAAAACAAGTAAAAGCTTTTGTTAATAAAACTTTATTTTTTGGTTTAATTTTTTATCAAAAAATCATTTTATGAACCCAGAAAGAATTCAATTTCAAAAATACGAAGACAAAGTGATTTCCGCCCACCAGGCCGCCGCTTTTTTTAAAGATAAAATGGTTGTCGGTTCCAGTGGATTCACAAAAGCAGGTGACAGTAAAGCAGTTTTACCGGCTTTTGCGTTGCGTGCCGAACATGAGGATATCGGGATTACCCTGATTACCGGTGCTTCCCTTGGTCATACTACCGATGCCGATCTGGCCAGAACGAATGCATTGTACAAACGAATGCCTTTCCAGGTCGATCCGGTGATGCGGGGAAAAATCAACAACGGAGAAATTCTATTTATTGATCAACATCTTAGCGAAACGGCTGAATTACTCGAAAACAAACACCTTGCCCAATTGGATTTTGCGATTATTGAAGCCACGTATATTGACACCAACGGGCATATAATCCCAACAACTTCCGTTGGAAACTCGGCTACTTTTGCCCATTTGGCCAACAAAATCATTATTGAAATCAACACCTCCATTCCTTTTGAATTTAAAGGAATACACGATATTTTTATACCAACCCACTACCCTAATCGTGATGTCATTAACATTACGGCTTCCGACGATCGCATTGGCTCCGATGTTATCCGTATTGACCCGGATAAAGTGGTCGGAATCGTTTTTACCGAAATCCCGGATAGTCCGGCGCAAACCACTGCTCCGGACGCTAAAACCACTGCCATTGCCAACCATTTACTGGCCTTTTTTGAAAAAGAGATACAAAGCGGGCGTTTAACAAAATCTTTGATGCCATTACAGGCCGGTATCGGTAAGGTGGCCAATGCGGTATTGTCGGGGTTGGCTAAAGGTGATTTTGAAAATCTGGTGATGTATTCCGAAGTACTACAGGACAGTACTTTCGAACTAATGGATACCGGCAAAATGACGTTTGCTTCGGCTTCATCTATTACCGTTTCGGAATCCTGTTACCAACACCTTTTGAACAATTTCGATCAATATAAAGACAAAATTGTCCTTCGTCCGCAGAATATCAGTAATTCCGCAGAAGTGATCCGTCGCCTGGGTATTATCGGCATCAATACGGCTATCGAATTTGATATTTACGGTAATGTCAATTCAACGCATATTTCCGGAACGAAGATGATGAATGGAATTGGTGGTTCGGGTGATTTTGCCCGTAATGCCTACCTGAGTATTTTCGTAACACAGTCGGCTTCAAAAGACGGAAACGCTATTTCCCATGTACTACCCATGGTATCCCATACCGACCATACGGAACACGATGTGGACATTCTGGTAACCGAACAAGGTCTGGCCGACCTACGCGGACTGGCACCACGCGAGCGCGCCAAAGTAATCATTGAAAATTGTGCCCATCCCGAATACCGCGAGCAATTACAGGATTACTACAACAGAGCCTCTGAACGCGGCGGGCATACGCCACATATACTGGAAGAAGCTTTTAATTTCCATACACGATACCTGGAAACAGGCACCATGAAACAAAATTGCCTTGCAACCTACGAAGGGTAAGGTAACATTTGTGTTGTTTTCTTTGTTTATTTGCGAAAACTTCCCCGATAGTAATTTATAAGTTATTATGCGGGGAATGTTTATTTTTAACCCCTTCTTATCGCAAAAATTTGTTTACTCTTACTATCTTAGCAATTAATTTTTTCACATGAAAACAATTCGAATTGCAGGAGTACCCGAGCATTTTAATTTACCCTGGCATTTATGCATTGAAAACGGCGAATTTAATGAGGTTGACATCGATTTACAGTGGACCGATGTGCCCGAAGGAACCGGAAAAATGTGTCAGATGCTCCGCGATAACGAAACCGATATCGCTATTATTTTAACCGAAGGCATCCTAAAAGATATTTCGAATGGTAACCCAAGTAGTATCGTACAGCTTTATGTACAATCACCTTTGTTATGGGGTATCCATGTAGGCGCGCAATCGGCTTATCAAAAACTGAGCGATCTGAAGGGTAAAAAAGCGGCAATCAGTCGGATCGGATCGGGTTCCCAACTGATGTCGATCGTAAATGCTAAAAACGAAGGCTGGGATACGCAAAACATTCCTTTTGAAATTGTGAACACCATAGACGGTGCCGTTACTGCACTTACCAATGGAACAGCTGATTATTTTATGTGGGAACGTTTTATGACCAAACCATTGGTGGATAACGGTACCTTCCGTCATTTGGGCGATTGTCCTACGCCATGGCCGTCATTTGTAATTGCCGTTCGCAATGACGTATTGGCAACCGACAAACATGTGATTGATCAAATTCTGGAAATTATCAATACCACCACCCGCGAGTTTAAAGAAATTCCGAGTATCGACCGAACACTGGCGAATCGTTTTAATCAAAAAAAGGAAGACATACAGGAATGGCTGCAACTAACGCGTTGGTCGCAAAAAAAACCGGATAAAAAAACCTTTGAAAAAATTCAAAATCAATTATTCGATTTAAACATAATCGAAACCAAAGCCGCTTATGAATCCGTCATAAAATAAGTATTTACAAGCCATCGCTAAAAAATGACTTTGTCCGAAAAAACCAAGATCCAAAAAATAAAAGAAAAGCTTTCTTTGCCAAAGCCTTGGGACAATGTTGTCATTTTTTTCCTGAATATACTGATCACCATTCCGATATTTATTATTGTCCATCAGAATATTATCGACCCGGAATGGTTTTTACATATCGATCGCGTATTGCTTTTTGTCGTCATACTGGTTATCATCCAATTGGTTTTACGAATGCTTAAAACCGTGATCATTATTTGTATTTTTCTGTATTTACTGGCATTAATCTGGGGAACCTTATTTGGCGGATACGGTTTTAATTCGGTCTTTGAAGATTATCGGGCCATGATCTATACCATGTCGGACGACGCCAATCCACAGGACATTATCATTGCCAAACTACTTCCGTTTCCGAATAAATCCAAGATTATCGACGCGGTGGATTATACCAATCCTAAGGTTCGGAATTTTGCTTTAAAAGCCACAACGTTACATTTCCAGGATGTGAAAGGATTCCGTGAATACCGACAAACGATTCAGTGTTTTGCGGTTTTTGCAGAAGTAAAAAAGCGTTGGAATTATGTAAACGACCCAAAGGGGCGGGAATATATTGCCTCGGCCAGTGAGTCGTTACAACACTTTTCGGGGGATTGTGATGATCATGCAATTTTGATGGCCGCATTGATCCGCGCTATAGGCGGTACCCCGCGGATTATCCATACCGGTGGGCATTTGTATCCCGAAATGTTAATCGGAACCAAAGCCGACCTGGAAAATGTAATTTACCTGATCAAGGAAGTGTTGTTTAAAGACGAAAGCAGAGGAAAAGAAATCAATTACCATATCGACGAACGCGGTCAAATCTGGCTCAATCTGGATTATACCGCCAAGTATCCCGGTGGTCCGTTTATGTCGGAAGAAATTTTAGGAGAATTAACGTTTTACTAATTACCAGTTGATTGGCGGTTTGCCTTTTTGCTGTAAAAATGCATTCGCTTTACTAAAATGTTTGTTTCCAAACCATAGTCCGCGATTGGCACTTAATGGCGACGGATGTCCGGTTTCCAATACAAAGTGGCGATTTCTGTCGATTTTAGCTCCTTTTTTCTTGGCAAATCCGCCCCAAAGTAAAAAGACTACGTCCTTTTTTTCGTCGGAAACTTTTTGAATCACAGCATCGGTAAACGTTTCCCAACCCTGGTTTTGATGACTACCGGCCATACTTTCCCGAACGGTTAACGTAGCGTTTAACAACAATACGCCCTGATCGGCCCAACGTTCGAGATTACCGCTTTTTGGAAACGGAATACCCAAATCGGTTTCAATTTCTTTAAAAATATTGAGTAATGACGGTGGAAAAGCAATACCATCGTTTACCGAGAAACACAAACCATTGGCCTGATTCGCGCCATGATATGGATCCTGTCCGATGATTACAACTTTAACATTATCAAACGGACAACGATCGAATGCAGCAAAAATATGATTTCCTTTTGGGTAACAACGGGTTTGCGCATATTCCGTTTTTACAAAATGAATTAATTTGTCAAAATACGGTTTTTCAAATTCGGCGGATAGTACGTTTTCCCAGGAAGGATGTATATTTACTTGCATTTTATAATTTTTTACCAAAAATAACACTTTTAGCTAACTTTTAGCTTTAACGATACCGCATCTTCTTTGTAAATTTGCAATTCAATTTAAAAAAATGATTTCAATTACCGATAAAACCCTACAGGATTTAGAATTTAAAACCATACTGGAAACCATTTCGGACTTGTGTAATACCGAAACCGGAAAACAGAAGGCGCTTGAGATTATCCCTTTCAAAACTGAGGAAACGCTAATGGATTCGCTATTGCAAACATCCGAGTATGTTTCTTCTTTTACCAATAATAATGTAATCCCGAATCACTATTTTGATGCGATTCACCACGAAATAAAATACCTGGCTATTGAAGATAGTTTTCTGGAGTTGAGCGGCTTTCGAAAGATTAGTGCGCTTTCCGATACTTCCAATACGCTGATTCAGTTTTTCCGAAAATTCGATGACTATTATCCGAAATTAAACCTTCGGGCTTCGGAGGTCGAACTGACAAAATTCATCATCCAGAAAATTGATGAGGTAGTCGACAAATACGGCGAGATTAAAGACAATGCGTCTCCGGATTTAGTCGAAATCCGTCGTAATATGAATCTGGTTCGCGGAAAAATCAATCAGAGTTTTGGCGCAGCTTTATCCAGCTACAATAGCATGGGCTATCTGGACGACATTCGGGAAACGATTGTGGATAACCGTCGCGTGTTGGCCGTTTTGGCCATGTACCGTCGTAAAGTTAAAGGAACCATATTAGGCAGTTCCAAAACCGGAAGTATCGCCTATATCGAGCCGGAAGCCACGTTGCGCTATTCGCGGGAACTGAGTAATCTGGAATATGAAGAACGCGAAGAAATTACCCGGATTTTAAAGCAGCTCACCAATGCCATCCGCCCGTATATTCAGCTTTTAAAAGACTATCAGGACTTTCTGAGCGCTATCGATGTGGTCGCTGCGAAGGCAAAATATGCCTATAAAATCAATGGTTTGCTTCCGAAAATAACGACAGAGAAAAGACTGTACTTCCGCGAAGCTTTCCACCCGATTCTGTATCTGAATAACAAACAGAAAAATGCGCCAACCTATCCGCAAACAATCGAATTGACGCAGGAAAACCGGATTATTGTCATTTCCGGACCCAATGCCGGTGGTAAAAGTATCACCCTTAAAACCATCGGATTATTACAATTGATGTTACAAAGCGGTATCCTGATTCCGGTACACGAACGCAGTGAAACGTTTTTATTTGACCGTATTCTGACCGACATTGGTGACAACCAATCCATCGAAAACCATTTGAGTACATACAGTTACCGGTTGAAAAATATGAATTACTTTCTAAAAAAGTGTAATGCCAAAACCTTATTCCTGATCGATGAATTCGGAACCGGTTCCGATCCGGAGCTTGGTGGTGCTTTGGCCGAAACTTTTCTGGAAGAATTCTACCACCGTGAAGCTTTTGGGATTATCACCACGCATTACACCAATCTGAAAATACTTGCCAATGAACTGCCTTTTGCTACCAATGCAAATATGTTATTCGACGAAAAATCACTGGAACCGATGTATAAATTACACCTGGGTCAGGCCGGTAGTTCCTTTACGTTTGAAGTGGCGCAGAAAAACGGCATTCCATACAGTTTGATCAATCGTGCGAAGAAAAAAGTTGAAGGCGATAAAGTCCGCTTTGATAAAACGATTGCCAACCTGCAAAAAGAGCGTTCCCGACTGGAAAAAACTTCTCAAAACCTAAAAGAGGAAGAAACCCGGGCGCGCGAGGAAAGCCGAAAATTAGAAGGTATCAATACGAAAATTCAGCAAAAACTGGAAAGCTACCAGGAATTGTATGATTCCAACCAACGTTTGATCTATATGGGTCAAAAAATGGACGATATTTCCGAAAAGTACTTTAATAACAAAAATAAAAAAGAACTTATCGGTGAATTCCTGAAAATGGTAGAGATCGAAAACTCCAAGCGTAAAAAAATTACGGTTAAGGAGAAAAAAGCCAAAGAAGCGGTTCAGAAAGAAATTATCGAAGAGGTTAAGGAAAAGGTTGAAGTGATCCGAAAAGAGAAAAAGGAAAAGAAAATAAAAGCCATTCAGGAAGAAAGCAACAAACCTAAAATCCCATTAAAAGTGGGCGACCGCGTTCGTATGATCGACGGTAAAGCTGTAGGAAGCATTGATGCCATCGAAAAGAATAAAGCAACGGTCAATTATGGTATTTTCACATCCAAAGTTGCTCTGGATAATCTGGAACTGGTCGAACGCAAAAAATAGGCTATGGAAGGTTTACCTCAAGACAAAAAGATCGTGCTTTTTGACGGTTTCTGCAACTTGTGTGATCGTTCGGTGCAGTTTATCATCAAACACGACAAGAAAGATGTGTTTCGTTTCCTTCCGTTACAATCGGAATTGGGGCAACAAGTAATTCGCCATATCGGTGTGGACACCTCCAAAACCGACAGTATTATTCTGTACGAACCCGGAATAGCCTACCATTATAAAGCCGATGCTGCGATTTCGATTGCCAAAACCATCGGTGGCGTTTATTCGCTATTTGGTTTATTTAGTTGGGTTCCAAAACCGATTTCCAATGCTGTTTACGATTATGTGGCTAAAAACCGCTATAAATGGTATGGTAAAAAAGACCAGTGTATGTTACCGAGTCCGGAAATTAAAGCAAAATTTTTATAACCTGATAATTATCATCATTTTACCGCTAATTTAAAGTTAGATTTGGGTAACTAAATCTCTTAAAAATGGTAAAGCTTTTTATTTCCCTGTATTCCTGGTCCGTTGGTGCCTTTATTATGATTGGTATTTTTTCGTTCGTCATCTTTTCATTAGTCGCATCTATTTTCCTGATGATGAACAGCAATAAAAAGAAAAAAGAACGGGACTAATATTATAGTCCCGCTCTTACAAATACAAATCAGAAAAAATAATTATTATTTTTTGACAATCTTTTCAGTTGTCACACCTTTATCTGTTGTGATATTCATAAAATAGATTCCGGAATTTAAATCGGCAATATTAACCTGAGCTTCCGAAACCGCATCAAATTTTACAGTTTTTACCGTTCTTCCATTGATATCGTTGATTGCAATCTGGTTCACCATAACGTTAGCATCGTTTGCAACTGTTACCACATCATGAACCGGATTCGGGAATACTGTAAATTTCGCTTTTGAAAAATCGTTAGCAGAAGCCGTTACTTCTGTAAGACCGTTTAACGTTAACGTTCCGGTCCAGATACCTGCTGCTCCTTCTCCATCGTAACCATGACCTAACCAAACGGTATACGTTGTTCCGTCGAAACTAAGCGGTGTATCCAATACAATTGTTCCTGTTACAGGAGTTCCTGGCTCGTCCGAATCACCATCATCCCAGAAATAGCTCTGGTCTGCATATAAATCGTCGTACCCTCCAATTTGCAATAATCCCAATGAATTAATATCGCCATTAGCCGTAACATATACTGTAAGATCACTCGCATACGTTTCCATGGCAGAATCGTTAAGGATAGCATTCATCGTAACACTGTTTAGCGTCCCGGTGAATTCTCCCGGCTCATTAAGCTTATAAAACATAAAGCTTTCGATTGCCATATTGTTAAAAGGAACCGTTACCGATTGTGCGAACGTTGTGTTTATTGATGCCAACACAAGGCATAAACAAAGTAATGTTTTTTTCATTATAATTGGTTTTGTATTACTAAAAGTAAAATTAACTATTAAATTTTAAGGAAAAAACAACACAAATGTTAATTCAAAATAAATACAACCTTCCGTTAACACACACAAAAAAACCTTACTATTAACTTAAGGTTTTAAAGAAAATTCATTTTTTTTACTAATTTTTCACTTCCTAAGGAAAAAATCCAATAGGACAATTGCAGTCATTGCTTCGACAATCGGCACCGCACGCGGCACCACACAAGGATCATGACGTCCTTTGCCCTGCTGTTCGGCTATATTCCCTTTATTATCAAGAACTTCCTGTTTTTGCATGATCGTTGCAACCGGTTTAAAGGCAACCCGGAAATAAATGTCCATACCATTACTGATTCCCCCCTGAATACCTCCGGAGAGGTTACTCTTAGTGGTTCCATCGGGATTATACAGGTCGTTATGCTCGCTTCCTTTCATTTTGGCACCACAAAAACCACTACCATATTCAAACCCTTTTACCGCATTAATCGATAACATCGCTTTTCCCAGTTCGGCATGCAGTTTGTCGAATACCGGCTCGCCCAAACCGATTGGTACATTTTGAATGACACAGGTAACAGTACCACCAACAGTATCTCCTTCTTTTCGGATTTCTTTAATATACGCTTCCATTTTTTCGGCCGTCGCCTGATCTGGGCAACGTACCGCATTACTTTCTGTTAATGAAAAATCCAAGGCCTGATAGGGTTTGTCGATAAAAATATCGCCAACCGACGAGACAAACGCATTGATTTTAATTTCCGGCATGGCTTGTTTGGCGATCGCTCCGGCCACTACCCGACTCGCTGTTTCACGAGCTGAACTACGTCCGCCACCACGATAATCGCGGATGCCATATTTTTGTTCGTATACATAATCGGCATGACTGGGACGATACGTGTCCTTTATATGGGAATAATCGTCTGATTTCTGATTCGTATTCGGTACAATAAAACCGATTGGCGTTCCGGTTGTTTTTCCTTCGAAAATTCCCGATAAGAATTGTACAGCATCTTCCTCTTTTCGTTGGGTTACTATAGCCGATTGTCCCGGTTTCCGGCGTTGCATTTCTTTTTGAATGGCTTCAAAATCCAGAGCAATCCCAGCCGGGCATCCGTCAATAATTCCTCCTAAAGCTTCTCCATGCGATTCCCCGAATGTGGTTATCCTGAATAATGTTCCGTATGTATTTCCTGCCATAACGCGTATTTTTATACAAAAATAAACTATTCTGATCGCACGGCAATACTAAACTTTTCGCAAAGAACTAATAATTATTTAATGTTTCATTAAATTTTTAATAACAACAAAAGGGTTTATTTGTTAAACTTAAATTTCAATTCCTTGAAAAAGAGAAGCGTTGATATTGTTGTTATCTCCGATGTACATTTGGGTACTTATGGCTGTCATGCGAAAGAATTACTGAAATATCTGAACACGATCAAGCCCAAAACACTGATCTTAAATGGTGATATTATCGATATCTGGCAGTTTCGAAAATCCTATTTCCCAAAATCCCATCTTAAAGTCGTAAAAAAATTACTGGATTTTTCTTCAAAAGGGACGCGGGTTTATTATATCACCGGAAATCACGACGAGATGTTACGGAAATTCAGCGACACCACAATGGGGAATTTTTCCATAGTCGACAAACTGGTTTTGGATTTACACGATAAAAAAGCCTGGATTTTTCACGGTGATATTTTTGATAATTCCGTACATCATGCCAAATGGATCGCGAAACTAGGCGGTATTGGCTACGATTATCTGATTTTGCTAAACCGTTTTATCAACTGGTGTCTGATAAAAATGGGAAAAGAACCGTATTCCCTATCCAAAAAGATCAAAAGCAGTGTCAAAAAAGCCGTTAAATTTATCTCCGATTTCGAAACGACTGCAACTGATTTGGCCATCGAAAAAAACTACGACTATGTGATCTGTGGACATATTCACGAACCTAAAATCGTTGAAAAGGAAAATAAAAAAGGGAAAACACTCTATTTGAACTCCGGTGACTGGATTGAAAATCTGACCGCGCTGGAATACAATAAAAAAAGATGGAAATTGTATCAGTATTCTCCGGAAGCGGTGCAAGCCGAAGAGGAGGATGATTATTTCGAACAGGAAACCAAATTGAGCCAGGAGTTATTATCCTTAAAAATACTAATGAAAGGTTAATATTTTAACATTTTTTAGTACATTAGCTAAAAGATTTTACTAAATGATTTTAAGATACATCCCGGCCCTTTTGGGTGTTTTGCTACTTTGCTCCTGTTCTTCCTCTACTGAAGAATCAACAACGGGTAGTACACCTTCCAATTCTGTTTATTTTCCTCTATCGACTAATAACTACTGGACGTATACCGTCGATGCCATGCGGGATTCCCTTTATATCGCAAACGACACACTGATTGCCAGCACTCCTCATAAAAAATGCAAAGCCAAAGATTTTCCAGTTGGATTTTATTCCAACTCTTTAAATAAAAACGGAATTCGTAAGTCGGGCGATGAGATTCTGGCTTCCGGGACCTTCGATCTGGAAGCTTTTACCGGACTCCCTATCGCGATTAGCCTAAATAATTTTATTATTTTTAAAGAAAATGCTACCACCGGACAAACATTAAGTAACGTCACCGGAACCTTACAACAAACCGTTCAGGATTTACCGTTAACCATTCAATATAAGACAACTAGCATCGCCGGAGTCACGTTCCCAAACTATACTTCACCTAACGGTGATGCCTACACCAATGTAAAAGCTGTTAACACAATCATAAATTTACAGGTCTCAACCGTTTATTTTGGCATACCTTTTGTAGTCTTACCTTCACAAGATGTTCTTGTTTCTACGCAGTATTTCGCCAAAGACATCGGTGTGGTGCATACCAATACCCATTTACAGTATGCATTGAGTAGTGGTATTCCAGCCGGAATCCCTTTACCAATACCGAATTCCGGAAATCAGACGCAACAGGAATTCTTAGATGATTATCATATTAATTAAAAAAAGTTACCCTGCCATACAATAAAATTGTTTGTTAAAATAAAGCCGACAATTATAATAATAACCAAACAGCAGGGTTATATTGTTAAAATTTTTTATATGAAGAAACTATTTTTATCTGCCTTCATGTTAATGGGATTAGCATTTGGCACACAAGCACAGGAAATTTCTAAAAATGCTTTAGGTCTGCGTTTAGGCGACAACGATGGTTTTGGTGGTGAGATCTCCTATCAGCGAGGTCTTTCTAAAAATAACCGTTTGGAAGTCGACCTTGGATGGAGAAACAGCAAGCATGTAGATGCCTTCAAACTTAGCGGTTTGTACCAGTGGGTTTGGAACATCGACGGTGGCTTTAACTGGTATGCCGGTGTTGGTGGAGGAATCGGAAGCTGGAGTTATGAAAATGACTACCATGTAGATGTAAAAGACAGCGGTACTTTTGTATTTGCTGCCGGTGATATCGGTATCGAATATGTATTCGACATTCCGTTACAAATTTCATTAGACTTCCGTCCGGAGCTATACTTTAACGACGATTACAGAGGTGATAACTTCGGTCCGGATATCGCATTAGGTATTCGTTACCGTTTCTAAAATAAAACGGGTTGTCTAAGACAACCCGTTTTTATTTTCTAATTTATGCAAAATCTTCCAGTGCTTTGCGATACAGATTTTCGTAAAGCGGAAGTATATTCATGATATCAAACTCTTTGGATGCTTCGAGCGCATTCTTTTTAAACGTCAGTAGCTTTTCGTCGTCCGATAAGATTTTTATCGCATTGGCAGCCATTTCCTGTACATTCCCAACATCGCTCAGGTAACCCGAATAACCGTCTTTGTTTACTTCCGGTAATCCGCCCGAATTACTTGAGATAATTGGCACACCACAAGCCATTGCTTCTAATGCGGCCAATCCAAAACTTTCCGTTTCCGATGGCAACAGGAACAAATCGGAGTAACATAAAATTTTATCGATTTCACTACTATTTCCAAAGAAAATCACTTTGTCGGTAATCCCCAGGTCTTCGCATAATTTTTCGGCCACTTCTTTTTCCGGTCCGTCGCCAACCATCATTAACTTGGAAGGAATTTCTTTTTGAATCTCGTTGAAAATTTTCACCACATCCGGAATGCGTTTCACTTTTCGGAAGTTACTGATATGGGTAATGATTTTTTCTTCTTTTGTCGCCATTAACGAACGATGACAAGGGGAATTTTCATCGATTCTGTTTTTATCAATCTCGATAAAATTCGGAATCACCACAATCTCTTTTTTGATATCAAAAAGTCGGTAGGTTTCATCGCGAAGACTTTCCGATACCGAAGTCACCACATCCGATTTATTGATACTGAAACATACAGCCGGTTTGTAAAACGGGTGGTTCCCAACCAGCGTGATGTCCGTTCCGTGTAGTGTAGTCACCATCGGAATACGGATTCCTTCATCTTCCAGCATTTTTTTTGCCATATAACCGGCATAGGCATGCGGAATAGCATAATGTACGTGTAAAAGTTCAATTTTATGCAGTTTTACCATGTCGACCAACTTACTGGACAAGGCCAGTTCGTACGGCTGGTAATGAAACAACGGATACTCCGGTACGTGTACTTCGTGATAATGGATATTAGGATTCAGCAAGGCCAATCGCACCGGCTGACTATACGTTATAAAATGAATTTCGTGACCTCTCCGGGCGAGCTCCAAACCCAACTCGGTTGCCACTACACCACTACCGCCGAAGGTAGGATAACATACTATAGCAATTTTCATTTTTAGTTTTTAAAAGTGAACTAAAGTACTGCAAAAAAGTAAGGTAATCCGGATTTTTAGATAAAATTAACGAAACGAAAAAGTTAGCGTTTCAGCATACTTTCATAGCGTATAATCCAGTCTTCTACCGTCATTTTGGTAAAAAGTTCCGCTAGTAGTTCATACGGAATCGTGTCCATTTTTTTAAAGCGGATACAACTTTTTCCCATATCCAATTTGGTTTTGACATGCTTCGGATATTCTCCAACAAACCAATCGTACAATGCCTTATCGGCATAAATCCCCATATGGTAAATGGCAATAAAATTCTTTTGAGAAGCCATTCCTAAAAACGGTAACGGTTGTTTCGGATCGCAATGGTACCCATTCGGATAGGTCGAATGTGGAACCGAATAGCCTACCATTCCATAGCCCATTCCTTCTTCAAATCCTTTTGGTAAACTTTCTTTTATGATCTTTCTTAATTTGATCATCACTGGTTTACGATCGTCTGGTAACGAATCGAAATAAGCATCAGGAGTGGTTTCTTTTGATTGCATAAGGATATTTTTTGATGGTTTAGTCAGTAATCGCTTCGTAAATCACTTTCTGAATATCTTCACGGATATTTTCTTTTGAAAGTTTGTTTACAGCACTTTCCGGGTAGGTTCTGTTGGACAGGAATACATAAACGATATCTTTCTCCGGATCGGCCCAGGCCATGGTTCCGGTAAATCCGGTATGCCCGAAACTGGTCATCGATACACAACCACAGGTTGGTCCTTCTTTTCCAAGTTGCGGTTTGTCAAAACCAATTCCTCTACGGTTTCCTTCCTTACAAAAAGCACAATTATTAAACTCATCGAATGTCTTTTCCGAAAAATACTGATGGTTTCCATAGTTTCCTTTTTGAAGATACATCTGCATCATTTTGACCACATCGATGGCATTGGCAAACAAACCGGCATGTCCCGCTACGCCATCCTGCATCGCAGCACCCATATCGTGTACATAACCCTGCACTTTTGTATAACGGAAATAGTTGTCTTTTTCGGTTGGCGGAATGATATCCATATCCATTTTACGCAACGGATTATAGGTCATCGTGGCCGATCCCAATGGTTTGTAAAAGGCCTTATCACTTAAAACATCCAAGGTCGTATGGTTGGTTTTTTCCAGATAATCTTTTAGGATGATAAACGGAAAATCACTGTATTTGTATTCTTTTTTCGGTAGTAACTTACTATCTGCGATCCTTTTTACAATCGTATCGGAATAATCTTTACGCAAATACAGGTTTTCGGAAACCTGAAGCGGGAAATCCGGCGAATAGGTATAGCGATAGTATTTTTTAGACGGGTGTTTGGTACTGTCTAAAGTGGCTTGATAAAACGGAATCCAGGCCTGAAAACGAGCCTGATGCGTCAACATATCTTTTAGAGTAATGTTCTTTTTATCGGTATTTGCAAAAACCGGTAGCATATCGCCCAGTTTGGTATCCATGTTGATCTTTTTCTTATCATACAATTGCATGATATTCGGTAAAGTCGACAGGATTTTGGTTAGTGATGCCAGATCGTATACGTCTTGATTGGTCACTTTATCGGTGTTTTTATAATCGCGGTATCCGAATGATTTCTGGTAGAAAACCCGTCCATGACGCGCGACTACGATTTGCAGTCCCGGTGTCATTTTACCATCAATGGCTTTTTGTGCCAGTTTATCAATTTTTGCCAATATTGTCGGGTTCATTCCTACATTTTGCGGTGTCGTAAACGACAAGCGATTCATTTTTTGCGTCTTGAGACCGTCGTTAACTTTAAATGCATTGTTAATTGAAACCGGTAGTTTTCCTTTGGCTCCGACTCCTCCAAAAATAACTTCGGCCGCTACGGTTTGTGCAATATCGTTGTTTTGATAAGCCAATACTACGTTTCTAAAGACATTGAAGTTATCGATTGCTAATAATGTATACGGTTTAGCAAAAACTGTTAGCGTCACATTATGATTGGAAGCAATCAGGTTGAGCATCGACAATTCTTTTTGCGTAAAATCATGCTTTTTCCAGGCACCATCTGCTTTATGGAAACCTACAATGACTTTGGTAAAATTTCGCAGTTGTTCGAGCATTAAAGGCACCGTATCCAATGGAATATCGGTGACTGGCGCATACGTTCGCAGTGTGTTTAAAAACGTTTCGTTTTTATCGTCGCCTAATTTAATATAGGCTATTCGTTCGTTTTCCAGATCACCAATTGGCAATTCGTTATCAGTATTTTTTAAAACGGTAACGGCATTTTCGTATAACTGGTAATTCAAATCGTCGTATTCCGGCGCATTCAAATCTTTAACCAAATTGTTTAAATCGATTGGCTTGTAATGGTTCAATCCGATTCGGTATTTGTATTTCAGGATTTTTTTTACCGAATACTCGATTCTATCGTCCGATAATATTGAATCATTATACGCCTGACAGAATTTTTCGATCGCCACCGGAACATTTTCGGCAAACAAAAGAATATCATTTCCAGCTAAAAAGGCCTCCAAATCGATATCGCCCGGTTGCTTGAAACTACTCGCACCTTTCATGTTGAGCGCATCGGTAAAAATGAGTCCGTCAAAATCGAGTTTCTTTTTCAACACATTGGTTACAACTTCATAGGATATCGAACTCGGATAATTCGGTCGTGGCTCGAGACTCGGCACATTCAAATGCGCTACCATTACACTGGACAATCCTTCCCGAAACAGTTTTTTATACGGGTAAAACTCGACATCATCGAGTTGTTCCCGGGTAGCATTGATCAACGGTAAGGTATAATGCGAATCGTTTTCGGTCGCTCCATGTCCCGGGAAGTGTTTTCCGGTCGCATAGACATTTTCGCTTTGAATCCCTTTCATCAGCGCCAAGGCTCTTTTGGTTACATTCTCTTTATTCTCCCCAAACGAACGGTTTCCGATAATTGGATTTTTCGGATTGGTATTGATATCCAAAACCGGAGCGAAGTTAAAATGCAAGCCCATGCGTTTAGCCTGAATAGCCATTTGCTGTCCCATTTTTTCGATCAGTTTTAAATCCTGAACCGCACCCAATGTCATATTCCACGGATAACGATAGGTAGAATCCAGTCGCATGCTCAATCCCCATTCGGCATCAATTCCCATAAAAAGCGGCACTTTTGCTTTCGACTGGTAATAGTTTGTCAGCTTTGCCTGCCGCACCGGACCACCCTGAAAAAAGATTAATCCTCCCACGCCATAATCGGTTACCAGTTTTTCAACCGATTTAACATGAGCGGCATCTTTATTCGAATAGGCCGCAACCATGAATAATTGTCCCAATTTTTCCTCGAAATTCAGGTTGTTATAAATGCTGTCCACCCAGGTTTTTTCTCTTTCCTCAGAATAATGGGAAACAGGTTTGGGGCTTTGTGCAAAAATAAACGGACCAATTAATAACAGTAGAAAAACAGGGTATCTCATTAACTTAATTTTTTAAATAAATAAAATCATCACGCAACGTTGCACATGATGATTTTAGATGCTAGTATTTTTATTTTTCGTTTAGAAGAAGCGACTATGCCAGCTTTCGCTAGCCGGAACTTCCCAAAATTCCTGCCACTCTCCCAGTGTATTCACTAAATTATTAAAAACAATAGTGTTACCGGATACGGCTTTTTCTTTGGCCATCTTCTTAAACTCAATCAACGGTTTGTGGGCAATAAAGTCACCTAAACGAAACGTTACATTCATTTTGTCCAACAAGTCGATTTCGTATTTCTTTTCCAGATCCTGTATAAACTGAACCGACGCATCAATCGAACAACCTGTTGCTGCTTGTTTCTCCTGGTTAACCGTTAAAATGATAAAACGGTTGTATTTGGTAATAAACGAAGCTTCAAGACCGGTTCCATGAGCGGCCCAATTGGATACAAATGCTACCAAAGCGACTTCAATTTCCTGCATTTCTTCGTCGCTAAGTTTTCGGTTGGCCTGATAAATCCAGATTCGGGATTCTTCAGGCATAGTATCAAAAGGTACGTACATAATTATAAATCTTTGGCATTAGCAATTAATTCTGCCACGTCCATTACCTTGATCTCGTGTTCTTTTTCTTTGAATTTCACACCGTCGGTCAACATGGTATTACAGAACGGACAGCCGGCTGCTATGATTTCCGGCTGGGTTTCCAGCGCATCTTCGGTACGCTCTACATTAATATCTTTATTTCCTTTTTCAGGTTCTTTAAACATCTGTGCTCCTCCGGCTCCGCAACAAAGTCCGTTGGCACGCGAACGTTTCATTTCCACTAATTCCGCATCCAGTTTCTGGATTAGCTCACGTGGTGCTTCATAAACATTATTCGCACGTCCTAAATAACACGGATCGTGGAAGGTTATTTTTTTACCTTTAAACTGTCCACCTTCGATGGTTAAACGTCCGTCGTCCAAAAGGGATTTTAAAAACTGGGTATGGTGGACCACTTCGTAGCTTCCGCCCAATTCCGGGTATTCGTTTTTGATGGTATTAAAACAGTGCGGACATGCGGTTACGACTTTTTTTACTTCGTAGGCATTCATCACTTCAATATTCATCATCGCCTGCATTTGGAACAGGAATTCGTTTCCGGCTCTTTTTGCGGGATCACCGGTACAACTTTCTTCCGTGCCCAATACGGCAAAGGATACGTTGGCCTGGTTTAATATTTTTACAAACGCTTTGGTTATTTTTTTCGCTCTATCGTCAAAACTTCCCGAACAACCGACCCAAAACAGGACTTCCGGCTGTTTTCCCTCTGCCATCATTTCGGCCATTGTAGGAACTACTAAATTTGCTGACATATCTTTTATACTAGTTGCAATACTGCAAGGTTTGTTTTTTAATTAGTTTTCGTCTTTCCAGTTCAAACGGTCCATCTGGTTGTACTGCCAAGGTGCTCCGTTGTTTTCGATGTTGGTCATCATACTGTTTAATTCCATCGGCGCGGCACTTTGCTCCATTACCAGGTAACGACGCATGTCCATGATGATGGAAAGCGGACTAATGTTTACCGGACATTCTTCCACGCAGGCATTACAAGAGGTACAAGCCCATAGTTCTTCTGTTGAAATATAGTCGTTTAACAATGATTTACCATCCGGTACAAATACGCCTTTATTGGTATCAATATTCTTCCCTACTTCCTCCAGTCGGTCACGGGTATCCATCATGATCTTTCTTGGTGACAGCTTTTTACCCGTTTGGTTTGCCGGACAGGACGACGTACAACGTCCACACTCGGTACAGGTATACGCATTTAGCAACTGAACCCAGTTTAAATCCTGAACATCGCTGGCTCCAAATTTGGAATGTACCGGTTCTTCTCCTGCCGGTGCTGCTGCAAACGGATCAGCATTCGGATCCATCATTAGTTTTACTTCTTTGGTAACCGATTCCAGATTATCAAACTGCCCCTGTGGTTTCAGGTTGGCAAAATAAGTATTCGGAAAAGCCAATAGAATGTGGAGGTGTTTCGAATAGTACAAATAATTCAGGAAGATCAGGATTCCCACAATATGCAACCACCAGGCTGCTCTTTCGATCAATACCACGATGTTTTCGGAAATTCCGTTAAAGATCGGTGCGATAAATTGCGAAACCGGAAAAGCTCCCGCCTGATTGTAATGACCTACGCCTAGTGTCTGTAAATGCAAATCGGCAGCATTTAAAACCAGAAATAAAACCATCAATACCGTTTCGAAATATAGAATATTATTTGCGTCACTTTTTGGCCATCCGGTTAAATCATTGCTGATAAAACGTTTTAATTTGATGATATTTCTTCGGATATAAAACGTTGCAATAGCTACAATTACTAAAAAAGCTAATACTTCGAACGAACCGATCAATACATTATAGAATCCGCCTAAAAAGGAGAAAACGCGGTGTGTTCCGAATAAACCGTCGATCAGGATTTCCAATACTTCAATATTGATAATAATGAATCCTAAATATACTATGATGTGTAATATTCCGGCTACCGGTCTTTTAACCATTTTCGATTGACCTAAGGCAATCATTGCCATGTTACGCCATCTTTCCTTTGGATTATCTGTACGGTCTACATCCTGTCCTAATTTAATGTTGCGAATCAGTTTTTTGACATTCTGTGCAAAAAAACCGATTCCTAAAACAAGGATAATGGCAAATAGTATATTATCTAAATAACTCATATAAAGTATAGATTAATGCTTATTGTTTTTGTTCTGTTGTTGTTTTCTCTTCTTCCGGTGCTACATAAGGCGCTGCTTTTTTTCCGAATAGAGAGAAATGTACATAGCGTTTCGGGTTTAGCTTCATGTCGCCTAACAGCAATTCCAATTGTTTGGAAGCGCCCGCCAAGTTTTTATACATCGCATCGTCTTTTAACAATTTCCCCATAGATCCTTTTCCGGACTGTAAGTCGTTCATGATCTTGTCGACATTAGCTAATGTGCTTTCCAGGTTTTTAACCGTTTTACCAATGTTTGCTTTCGCTAATGAATCGGACATCTTCGCAAAATTAGTCGATACTTTATCAATATTCGTAATCGTATGATCAAGTTTACCTTTATTGTCTGCCAGTAGATGATTTACATTTACCGAAGCCGCACTAAAGTTGGTCAACGTTTTGTTTAACTCCGCTAAACTATTTTTTAAGTTCGCCTGCGTTTGTGTATCCATTACATTATTGATATTATTAAGCAACACATCGGTACTTTCCAGAACTTTATTCAGTTTTTCCTGAATCGGCGCCAATTTGTCTTCCAGTTTGGCTGTTAAGCCCAATTTCACATCGGCTTGTAAATAATCGCCTGACTGTGCCATGTTGGTATCTTTAAAATTCGGAAGGATCGCAATTTGTTTACCTCCGATAAATCCCGGTTCGTAAATACTGGCAACACTCGATTTCGAAATCGCAAAATCATTTTTAATTTGCATTTCCACCAGTAATTTCCCGGTGTTTGGCTGGATTTCGATAGCGGATATTTTCCCCACTACCAATCCGTTTATCGTTACGGCCGCCGAAGGTGATAAACCTTCTACGTTATCATATACAACATAAAATTTACGATTGGAGTCAAATAGATTTTTTCCTTTCAGAAAACTATACCCCCATAAACATACCACTATAGAGGTAATGACTAAAATTGCTGTTTTAACTTCTCTAGTTATTTTCAAAATTCAAATATTTAATGAGCAAAATTAAAAATAAATATTTTACCTACAGTATTATTTATTTTAATGCTTCCTGGATACTAATCTTTTTACCATCCTTAAAGGCCACGATAAAGGCCGATGTAAAGCCTTTTTCTTTCGCTTCGTTTAAAAGTTCTTTGGCTTCGGAATGCTCTTTTACGTGTCCGTAGTAATATTTAATAATGGTCTTATCTTCTTCCATCGAAATGTTATTCAGCCCTTTAAAGTTACTTGGTGTTAAATCCAGTTTTTTACCACTGGCCGAAATCTGCACTTTAAACACCACCCCTTTTGCCGAAGCAACCGGTTTGATTTCTTTTTTAATTTCTTTGGTAACTTTAGCGGAATCTACCTTAACTACTTTGGTATCTTTTTCTTTTTCACGTTCTTTTTCGACTGTTTTAGACGGTGTTGGTCTTTCGTCTCTTCCTACGGAAACACCGGGTACGAAGTATTCTTTCTTATAGCCGATGATCGCATCGGCGATAGCTTTGGCCAATTCTTCCTGACCGTTATCCGAACTCAAATACGAACCTTCGTCTTTATTGGATACGAATCCCATCTCGATTAATACGCGTGGCATATAGATTTTACGCAATACCAGGAATCCCGCCTGTTTTACACCACGGCTTTTTCGTCCCAATCCGTTTTCGAAACCATCCTGAATACGGGCAGCCAGATCAATACTTTGCTCGATATATTCTTCCTGTAAAAGTGTCATTCCGATTAACGATTCCGGAGAATTCGGGTCGTATCCGTCGTATTTCATTTTATAATCGCTCTCCATCGTAACCACGGCATTCTCTTTTTTCGCTACTTCAAGGTTGGACGCGTTACGGGTAACCCCCATTACATAAGTTTCGGTTCCGGAAGCGGCCAGATTTTTATTGGCATTACAGTGAATTGACACAAAAATATTAGCGTCATTTCGGTTCGCAATGTTGGCTCTTTCGTCCAATTCGATAAAAACATCGGTCTTACGGGTGTAAATTACCTGTATAGTAGGGTCTTTTTCCAATAATTTCCCTACTTTTAGTGCTACGTTCAGGGCGTTGTTTTTTTCAACATAGCCGTGATAAACGGCACCAAAGTCATTACCACCGTGTCCGGGATCCAAAACAACCTTAAATTTTGTATTATTTTGAGCAAAAGCAGCATGGAAAAACAATAGTAAAAAAATTGGTCTTATAAAATTAAACTTGATGTTCCCTCTCATTGTCTTTGATATTTATCGATATTGGTTATAATTTTATTAAATGCTTATTTTTGAAAAAAAATATATGTAAGTTTGAACCGTCAAAAATTGAGCCATATTTTTACAAAAATAGTATTAAAACCTTTGCGTACAAACTTATTTCATATCGTTTTATTGTCATTTTTTCTTCTCGCAGGAAAACATGAAATCTATTCTCAGGAAAACCGGTCCTTAACTAAAAACATACCCGCTGAAAAACAGAAAGATAGTATTCATCTGAACCCTGACAGTTTAAAAAAACCGACTGTCGAAACCAAGAACGACACTATCAAAAAAAAGAAGTCCTCTATAGACGGTATTGTGAAGCGTAAAGCAAAAGATTACGAAAAAATTGATCAAAAAAAGAAACAACTTACCCTCTATAACGAGGCCGAATTATACTATAAAGACATCGAATTAAAGTCCGGAATCATCGTATTAGACTATGACAAAGACGAAGTATATGCCGGACGAATCAAAGACAGTTTAGGAAATTACACCCAATTCCCCTATTTTAAACAGGGACAAAACGTAGTCGAACCCGATTCAATTCGTTTCAATTTTAAGACAAAAAAAGCCAAAATTTGGAACTCCAGAACTGAGCAAAGTGATTTCCGTATCAAAGCAGAGGTTTCCAAAAGAGAAAATGATTCGGTGTATTTTATGAAAAATGCCCGTTTTACCACTTCAAAAAATATCGACGATCCGGAATATTATTTCCTGGCGCGAAAAATCAAATTTGTACCCGGTAAAAAAGTAGTTGTTGGTCTTACCAATATGGTTATCGCCGATGTACCAACTCCTTTAGGATTGCCTTTTGGTTATTTTCCGATGAGCGAAACATCCGCTTCCGGTTTTATAATTCCTTCATTTGGTGACACCCGTGATCGCGGTTATTTCCTTCAGAACGGTGGTTATTATTTCGCTTTAAGCGATTATTATGATCTTGCGGTTTTAGGAGATTATTATACCAACGGAAGTTATGCCCTCCGATTTGAAAGTAGCTATGCCAAACGCTATGCTTTTAACGGACGGGTAAATATACGTTTCGAGAATCAGATTCAAAGCGAAAGAGGATTTCCCGATTATACCAAGCGACGCGAATACAACATTCAATGGTCGCATTCTCAGGATGCCAAAGCCAGTCCTAATTCCCGATTCTCCGCATCAGTCAATTTAGGTAGTAGTCAGTATTTCCGTAATACGTTAAACATGCTTAACGTCGGTTCTTCCCTGAATAACAACATGAGCTCTTCGATTTCCTATTCGCAGACCTTACAAACTATTCCTCAGGTGAACTTTTCGGTAACCGCTACGCATTCACAGAATACGAATACGCAAGCTATTGATATGACCCTACCTACTTTTCAGGCCAGTGTGGATCGTATTTTCCCGTTTGCCAAAAGAGACGAACTTAAAAAAGGGATCTTTAAAAACATCAACTTCCAGTATAATCTGAGAGCCGAAAACAGAATCCACACCACCGATTCCCTGTTTTTTACCGCTCAGATGTTCCGGGATTCCAAAACCGGTTTCCAGCACAGTATTCCGATTAGTACCAACTTTAAAGTATTCAAGTTTTTTAGTGTGACGGCCGGAACCAACTATAGTGAAGTATGGTATTTGAAAACTATCAGTAAAGAATTCGATGCCTCACAAAACAAGGTGGTTACCAACGATATTAATGGTTTTGATGCTTATCGCACTTATAATTTCACTTCCAACATCGGAACAACCATTTATGGTACGTTTAATTTTGGCGATGATAAAAAAATTCAGGCTATCCGTCACGTAATGCGTCCAAGTGTTTCCTATTCTTATTTACCGAGTTTTAGCAACTATTACGATACGTATGCCATCGATGCTACCGGAGCGACACGTGCGGATTATTCGCGTTTTGAAAACGGTATCTTCGGTGCTCCCGGAAAGTTAATGGCAAATAATATTGGCTTTACCCTGAGCAATACTTTTGAAGCCAAAGTTCGCGATAAGGACGAAACCAAAACCGAACCGAAAAAAGTGATGTTGTTAAACAACCTGAACTTTTCTACGAATTACAATATGGCTGCCGACTCATTGGCATGGTCACCAGTAATGGTTTCGGGAGGAACGCAGTTTTTTAACAACAAAATGAATGTTAACTTTGGTACGACACTCGATATGTATGCCATTGACAATGCCGGAAAACGAATCAACAAGTATAATATCGATAACGGTGGTAGTTTGTTCCGTATGACGAGTGCCAATATTACTATTAATTACAGCCTTTCCAGTTCCGATTTCGGACCAAGTTCAGATAAAGACTCAAAAGTTAACGATCAGAATGTTATGAACGGAGGCCGTGGCGATGATTTATTCGGACGCGCTACCGACCTGAGCGATAACAGACATAGTTTATTTAAAGACAAAGACGACGACGGTAAAGACAAATTTAAAGGGTTTTACCAACTGGCACTCCCTTGGGATTTACAATTTGCCTATTCCCTAACCTATGGAAACAATAACCGTGAAAACCAGATCGTAACCAACTCCCTGATGGTTTCCGGAAATATCGACTTAACCCCGCAGTGGAAAGTTGGGGTTTCCACCGGATATGATTTTGTTCGAAAAGGAGTAAGCTTTACGCAATTCCGTTTTGAAAGAGACCTTTTAAGCTGGAGAATGAGTTTTAACTGGGTACCCTTTGGAACGTACTCCTACTGGGGCTTCTTTATCGGAATCAAGTCTTCCGTTCTTAGCGATATCAAGTGGGATAAACGTAGTCTTCCGGATCGTCGTTTACGATAATCATAAAAACACAATAGCATGAAACAGATTATTTTTACCGAAAATGCACCGGCTCCAATCGGTCCATATAACCAGGCTGTACTGGTAAACGACCGTACTTTATATACTTCCGGGCAAATCGCTTTGGATCCGAAAACCGGTGAATTGATCACTTCTTCCATTGAAGTGGAAACCAAACAGGTTATGGAAAATATGAAAGCGGTATTGGAAGCGGCTGGTATGTCGTTTGAAAACGTTGTTAAGACGACTATCTTTATTAGTGACATGAACGATTTCGCAAAAATAAATAGCGTTTACGGTGCGTATTTTAACGAAAAAACCGCTCCGGCACGCGAAACGGTTCAGGTGGCTTGTTTGCCTAAAAACGTTAATGTCGAAATCTCTATGATTGCTGAGAAATAGCCTTTATCAATAATTCGGCTGTAGCCTGATTGGTAGCCAAGGGCACATTATGTACATCACACACCCTTATGAGCATGTTAATATCTGCCTCATGAGGGTGTTTTGCTAAAGGGTCTTTAAAAAACAATACCATATTGCATTTTCCTTCCGCCACGCGTGCCGCAATCTGCGCATCACCTCCTAAAGGACCTGATAACATTCGGGTTACCTTAAATCCTGCATTTTCGGCTTTACTCCCTGTTGTACCGGTTGCAATAAGTGTTATTTCATCCGATTGCAAAAAGCTTTTGTGTTTGTTTAAAAACTGAACCAGATCGGCTTTCATACCATCATGCGCAATAACTGCTATTTCCATTTTATACTGTGTGATAATTAATTAATCCGTCTATCGGTTTACGGTATACATTGCCTAGTATTAATTCGTTTTGTGTAAGGATTTCCTGAAGTTCCCTTTTCAAATAATAGGCTATTGATCCGATAAAATGTACCGGTATCGTTTTACAATTTTCATATTGCATAATATAATGATCAACGAAGAACTGCATTTCTTTTACGATAATCGCACGAATAAATTCATGGTCTTTATGCTGAATAAGGAACTTCGCAAAAGTAGCCAGATAGGCATTTGGATTGGGTACCTTATAAAAATTATGCTTAATTGTATCCGGGTCCAGATCGTATTCTTTTTCGAATTTTTCAGCCAATTCTATTGGCATCGTACCAAAATAATACGCACGGATCAGGTGACGACCAAAACGGTTTCCGCTACAATCATCCATAGCGATATACCCTAACGACTGTACTTTCTGATGCAATTCTTTTCCGTCGAAATAACTGCAATTCGATCCCGTACCCAATATACATACAATTGCTTCTTCACCTCGAGGCGTGGTCGCATATACGGCCGCATAGGTATCTTCGTGAACCACAACTTCCGCATTTGAAAAATATTCTCTAAAAACACCGGCCAGAAAATTCTTCATACGGTCGGTTCCGCAACCAGCACCGTAAAAAAACAAATGGGTAACCAGATCCCTATTATGCGAAATATCAAAACGCTGTGACATTCGTTCCAACATTTCTTCTTTTTCCAGCACTTCCGGGTTTAACCCTAAGGTTGTCACCGTAAACTGTATATTTCCTTTGTTATCCAATGCAATCCAGTCGGCTTTTGTTGAGCCACTATCCACTACTAATCTCATCCTGTTGTGTGTTATTCGTCTTTTATAAACTTTTTAATCGTTTAGTGTCGGCTCAATTTTATTAAAGTTTAGCTTACTGTTTTTCTGACTATAGCCAAAATAGATAGCCAGTCCGATCAACAACCAGATTGTGAAATAAATCCAGTTCCATACGCTTAGTTCCGCCATCATATACAAACAGCACACTAATCCTAAAAGCGGAATCAGCGACAAATTCTTTCTATACGCCCAAACGGTTAATCCGATCAACACGATAAAAAAGATCCACATCGGGATTTTATGCTGAAATAAAGCCAATCCGCTTTCATATTTTACCGAGTCTTTTATCGGTAATCCGGCAACCATTTCTGCATATTTACCGGCATCCTCTTCTTTATAATTACTTAGAATATGTTCTAAATCCTGCGTTTCCTTAGCGATATGCGCTTTATCTCCCTGTAATAACTGATTGTATACTCCGGTGGCTTCTTCTTTCGTTAAAGCCGTTACAATAGCCGACGGCTCGTTAACCTGCGGCACATTGGTAATAAAATCCATAGTCGCCTTTTTATTCACAGTAAAGGCGAATACCAAACCTGCGATTACCAATACCGGCGCAATATATTTCGCATTGATATAGGGTGTTTTAAACTTTCCTCTCGGAATGTCTTTTTTATCCTGTAACACCAAAACACCGGCACATACCAATACAAAAGCAAATAAAGTACCGATACTACATAAATCGGTCACCATTGTAAGGTTTAAAAATAAAGCCGGTATCGCTACTACAAAACCGGTTACGATGGTGGCATAAGAAGGCGTTTTGTATTTTGGATGTACTTTCGAAAAACGCTTTGGCAATAATCCGTCACGACTCATACTCATCCAGATTCGCGGTTGTCCCATCTGAAACACCAACAATACGCTTGCCATCGCCACAACCGCACTTACAGCGATAATACCGGACAACCATTTCAGATCCAGTTTTTCAAATACAAATGCCAGCGGATCGCCTACATTCAATTCCTTATAGTTAACCATTCCGGTTAATACCAATGCAATTACAATATATAGTATCGTACAAATTACGATGGCCCACATCATTCCACGTGGTAAATCCCTTTGTGGATTTTTACATTCTTCAGCCGTAGTTGAGATGGCATCAAATCCGATATAAGCAAAGAAAACCGCCGAAACACCTTTTAAAACACCATTAATACCATTGGGTGCAAACGGATTCCAGTTTTCGGTATCCACATAAAACACCCCTACAGCAATAACCAATAAAATAATGGCCAGTTTAACGACCACCATCAGGTTACTGGCATTACGGGATTCTTTCATTCCGCGGTATACCAGCCAGGTAATAATTATAATGATCAATAATGCAGGAAGATCGGCTACAAAGTGAAACGAACCGATAACCGGCGACGTCGTCCAGGCCTCATGAGCCGCCTGTAACGCTGCACTCAGATTTTCAAAGGACTTTCCGCCCTGCATTAATGCGGTAGCTTCGGCATAACCGTTGGAAGCCGTCAGGTAATCCATTTGTATCCATTGTGGCAGGTGTATGCCACCACTTGCGAGCAGCCCGGTAAAATAGTCACTCCAGGAAATCGCAACAGTAATATTTCCAATCGCATATTCCATAATCAACGCCCAACCGATAATCCAGGCGATTAATTCGCCAAAAGCGACATACGAATAGGTATAGGCACTACCCGAAACGGGTACCATCGAAGCAAACTCAGCATAGGCAAAAGCAGCAAATCCACAGGCCAGCGCCGTAAAAAGGAATAAAAAGATAACGGCCGGACCACCGTCGGAACTCGCCTTTCCAATCGTACTGAAAATCCCGGCTCCTACTATGGCCGCAATTCCAAATGCGGTTAAATCCCTTGTCGTTAAATGCTTACCAAGGGCTCCGTGACCATCGGCTTCATTCTTTTTTACCTGCTTTAATATGGCATCAACGGATTTTTTTCGAAATAAATTGGAAAAACTCATAAATTATTTTGTGCGTAATCGGTTAGTTTTAGGATTATTAACAATAAATTAAACCGTAATTTTTTTTTCTGCTAATAAAAACAAATATATAAAACCAATTTATAAATTGTCGGTTCTCTGGTAAATAAAGTAAAATCCATAGATACAGATAGGTTTTATTTATATTAAAATAAAAAATAATAATCAAACTTAATACAAAGGTCCGCTAAGAATTGGCTACTTTTGTACTGCAAAAAAATAATAATCTTTAAAATTCATTAAAATTATGTCATTAGTAGGTAAAAAATTTCCAAGCATTGCAATTGACGCTATCTCTGAAATGGGTGATAATTTAAAAATCAACATCTTCGAAGAAGCAACTAAAAACAACAAAAAAGTATTATTATTTTGGTATCCAAAAGACTTTACTTTTGTTTGTCCAACTGAATTACACGCCTTCCAAGCTGCTTTACCTGAATTCGAAAAAAGAAACACGATCGTAATCGGTGCTTCTTGCGATACTAACGAAGTACACTTTGCCTGGTTAAATACACCAAAAAATAATGGTGGTATCGAAGGTGTTACCTACCCGATCTTAGCGGATACAACCCGTAACCTTGCTAACATCTTAGGTATTTTAGATATCGAAACAGCGAATTACAATGACGATTTGGATACGGTTATTATCGAAGGTTCTAACGTAACCTACCGTGCTACGTATTTAGTAGATGAAACCGGAAAAATTTTCCACGAAAGTGTAAACGATATGCCACTTGGTAGAAACGTAAACGAGTACCTACGTCTTATCGATGCTTATACGCACGTTCAGACTAAAGGTGAAGTTTGTCCTGCTAACTGGGAAGAAGGAAAAGAAGCGATGTTTGCTACCAGAGAAGGTGTTGCAAACTACTTAAATAACTAATTCTTTAAAAAAAATTGCTATGTTAATTGAATTAAATGAAGATAAACTACAGGAGTTAGTGAGTGCTAACGAAAAAGTAGTGGTACAATTTTCTGCTTCCTGGTGTGGAAACTGCCGTATCATGAAGCCAAAATTTAAAAAACTGGCTTCCGAAAAAGAAAATATCACTTTTGTATTGGTTGATGCCGAAAATTCACCGGAATCCCGAAAACTGGCTAATGTGAGCAACCTGCCTACTTTTGCTACTTTCGTAAACGGTGCTTTGGTCAACCAATCGCAAACCAATAAAGCAGAAGTGTTGTCGGAATTGGTAAATGAAATCGCTTAATTATGAAATTACCTGTAATTAAACAACTTACACAGTTTATCGAAGAGAACGACCAAGACTACCTTATCGAAACCATCGAAGTACTGGAAGCCTTAACCGAAGTTCCGTCGTTAAAAGACGAAGAACTGGACGTAATCGGGGAGTTAATCTCCAATATGTATGGCGCATTGGAAGTACACAAAATGGTCAAAGAAGGAACCGATAAAAAAGAAGCTTTAAACAGTTTTATGAAGCGGGTTCTGGGTTCGATCGACAAATAAACCCGACGCTCCAAATTGTAATACAAAACGCTTTCCGAAAGGAAGGCGTTTTTTAATTTCTATCCGATTCAACAGTGCTTAAGACTCCGTTCAAAATAAAAAACAGTCAAAGTGCTTTATTTTAATCCCATAATCGTAAACTCATCTAAATTTAATTAGGCACTTTAAATCAAGTTTGCTATTTTTGTGGCACTTTATAATAAAGCTAAACGTATCCAATTATGAATTTACACGAATATCAAGGTAAAGAAATATTAGCTAGTCACGGTGTTAGAGTACAACGTGGTTATGTTGCTAACAATGCCGAGGAAGCTGTAGCAAAAGCAAAACAACTAACTGCCGAAACCGGAACCGGATGGCATGTAATCAAAGCACAAATTCACGCCGGTGGTCGTGGAAAAGGTGGTGGTGTTAAGTTGGCTAAAAACCTGGAGCAAGTTCAGGAAATTGCCGGGCAAATCATCGGAATGGATTTAGTAACGCCGCAAACGCCGCCAGAAGGTAAAAAAGTACACAAAGTATTGGTTGCGGAAGATGTTTACTATCCTGGTGAAAGTGAAACTTCAGAATTTTATATGTCTGTTTTATTAAACAGAGGTAAAGGACGCAACATGATCATGTATTCTACCGAAGGAGGTATGGATATCGAAGAAGTAGCTGAAAAAACACCTCATTTAATCTTTACAGAAGAAATCGATCCTGCTGTAGGTTTACAAGGTTTCCAGGCTAGAAGAATCGCTTTTAACTTAGGTTTATCCGGTGATGCGTTTAAAGATATGGTGAAATTCGTTGCCGCTTTATACGATGCGTATGTTGGTGCTGATGCTTCTCTTTTCGAAATCAACCCGGTTTTAAAAACATCTGATAATAAAATTTTAGCGGTAGATGCAAAAGTTGTTTTAGACGATAACGCATTATTCCGTCAGAAAGCGTATGCTGAAATGCGTGATATCCGTGAGGAAAATCCAATTGAAGTAGAAGCAAAAGAAGTAGGATTAAACTATGTTGACCTTGACGGTAACGTAGGATGTATGGTTAACGGTGCCGGATTAGCAATGGCTACTATGGACTTAATCAAACATGCAGGTTTTGAGCCGGCAAACTTCCTTGACGTAGGAGGAACTGCTGATGCAAAACGTGTGGAAACCGCTTTCCGTATTATCTTAAAAGATCCAAACGTAAAAGCAATCTTAATTAACATCTTTGGTGGTATCGTTCGTTGTGACCGTGTTGCACAAGGTGTTGTAGATGCATATAAAAACATGGGTGACAGTATTAAAGTGCCAATCATCGTACGTTTACAGGGAACTAACGCAGAAATTGCTAAAGAATTGATCGACAATTCCGGTATGCCAATTTTATCTGCTGTTGAATTCCAGGAAGCCGCTGATCAAGTAAAAGCTGCTTTATCATAATTGATAAAAAGTTATATAATTATAAAGCCTGAGTTTAAAACTCAGGCTTTTTTATATTCCAACAATCCTAAATACGGATCGCCTTCTATTTGTAAAAGTTGCGCAAAGGCCGGTTCGGTTTTGATTCCGCTCTTTTTTAAAGCAATAACTGCTTCCCGAAATACCGCTCCCCTTTCCTGTAAAATCCGGTGTTCGATCAACATATGCCGGTAACCGTTTTGTTCCCGTGTGGGAATATTTTGTCCAAAGATTTCGATTGCAATGCCATCAATACTGAAATTAGCCACTATAGCTTCCATAGCGCCATGATCCAATTCCTGACAAGAGTAATCCGGATATCCAGAAAATGCTTTGTGTAACGTCGCTATAAAACCGTTTTTGTCTTTCCAATAACAAGCGATGTCCAGATCACTCGATTCAATCGCAATAGCGATTGGAATGGTTCCAACCAGAATCGGATCAAAATCCGATAGCAGTTCCAAAATAGCATGTTTCGTTAAAAGGTCGTAGCTTTTTTGCTGTAGTGCATTTCCCTTTTTCAGGTAATCCAACGTATCAAATACACTCAAATTACGCGTTTTTATTCTTTCCGTTTTTAAAGCGGATTTTTTCCACTACGGGTTCTTGTTTTTTCGCTTTAAACACCGGTTTTTTACCCATTGGCTTTTTAGCTGCCGGTTTTTGTGGTGCCTTCGCTTTTACTTCCGATTTTCCTCCGGCTTTGACCGCTTCTTTATTTTGCGCCAGTACTTCCATTGGATTTTTAGGGTTCTCTTTTGTTCCTCTCAGGTGAATCACCAATCCGTTCAGGAAGTTACGCAATACCTGATCGCCACATTCCATAAACTTCGGATGGTCGGCATTGCGGAAAAAATTTCCAATCTCTCCTTTGGATATTCTGAAATCAACCAGTTCTAAAATCTCCACAATTTGATCATCACGCAACTGCAATGCCACGCGAAGCTTTTTAAAAATATCATTATTCGTCATAGTCCTAAATTATCGTTCAAAGATACATAAAATCAACGGTCTCTGTTTTGAATCTGATTTTAATTTATTTTTGCAAAAAAATACCCGATATGAATACCCGTGAGGAACGAATAAGTCTTTTATCTGAAATGATTGCTTTTGCCATTGTTGATGGCGAGTTGCACGATAGTGAATACGATTTTTTAGCGATTGTTGCCGAAGAACTGGCCATTGAAAAAGAACTCTTTCTGGAGCTTTTTAAAAAACGTGCTGCCATTATGCCAATTCAAAGCGAACACCAACGCGTGATGCAATTTTATCGCCTGGCTTTATTAATGCATGTGGACAATGTTTTACACGAACGCGAAATAAAGATGATCAATGAAATCGGAATTAAAATGGGATTGAATCCAATGGGAATCCGGAAGACGTTAAAAGCCATGGAACAATCGCCGAACCGAATGGTCGAACCGGCTTTTCTGATTTGTGCTTTTGAAGAACAGCATAACTAGCCGTTCTTCAAAACACTTATATTTTTTCCTGTAAACTTTTGATTTCGTCTCGTAATTTGGCCGCCTGCATAAAGTCGAGATCTTTCGCGGCTTTTTCCATAGCCTTGCGTTTTTCGCGAATCAGCTTTTCGATTTCCGTTTTCGACAGATACGCCGTATTCGGTTCTGCCGCTTTGGCTGCCACTTCATATTGGTAGGAGCTCGACTGGTTTTTGGTCAGCGCGCTTTCTATTTTTTTATTCAGTCCTTTTGGAACGATGTTGTTTTTATCGTTATAGTTCATCTGTTTGGTACGACGGTAATTGGTCTCATCGATCGTTTTCTGCATACTGTCGGTAACCTTATCGGCATACATGATCGCTTTACCGTTTACGTTACGCGCAGCACGTCCCACGGTTTGTGTCAGCGATCGGTGACTTCTCAGAAATCCTTCTTTATCGGCATCCAAAATGGCCACCAGCGATACTTCCGGTAAATCCAACCCTTCCCGTAAGAGGTTTACTCCTATCAGTACATCAAACAATCCTTTTCGCAAATCCTGCATGATTTCAACCCGTTCCAGCGTATCGACTTCCGAATGGATATAACGACAACGTATGGACACTTTTGTCAGGTATTTGGCTAGTTCTTCCGCCATACGTTTGGTTAGTGTGGTTACCAATACGCGTTCGTCGGCTTCACAACGCAATTGTATTTCCTCAATCAGGTCGTCAATCTGATTCTGACTTGGACGTACTTCAATTATCGGATCCAACAAACCGGTCGGACGGATAATTTGTTCGACATAAATTCCTTCCGATTTTTGTAATTCGTAATCGGCTGGTGTGGCCGACACGTAAATCACCTGATTTTGCAGGCTTTCAAATTCCTCAAACTTTAACGGACGGTTATCCATCGCCGCCGGTAAACGGAATCCATATTCGACCAGATTTTCCTTACGCGAACGGTCGCCACCATACATCGCATGCACCTGAGAAATCGTAACGTGACTCTCGTCGACCACCATCAGAAAATCATCCGGAAAGTAATCCAGCAAACAGAACGGTCGTGTTCCGGGTGCTCGTCCATCCAGATAACGGGAATAGTTTTCGATACCGGAACAATACCCCAATTCGCGAATCATTTCTAAGTCAAAATTGGTTCGCTCTTCCAGACGTTTGGCCTCGAGGTGTTTTCCGATTTCTTTAAAATAATCGACCTGTTTTACCAAATCCTGTTGAATTTCCCAGATTGCATTTTGCAATACATCCGGTGACGTTACAAACATATTGGCCGGATAGATATTTAGTTTGTCGTATTTTTCGATTACCTGCGCTGTTTTCGGATCAAAGGCTTCGATTTCTTCAATTTCATCACCAAAAAAGTGAATCCGAAACGGATCATCGGCATAACTCGGATATACTTCCACCGTATCCCCTTTTATCCGAAAGGTTCCCGGCGTAAATTCGGCTTCCGTACGCGCGTATAAACTCTGTACTAAACGGTGTAATAATTTTGTTCGGGAAATGACCTGATGCTGTTCGATGGAAACTACGTTTTTCTGAAATTCTACCGGGTTACCAATACCATATAAACAAGATACTGAAGCGACCACCAATACGTCTCTCCTACCCGACAACAGGGATGAAGTCGTACTCAGTCGCATCTTTTCCAGTTCGTCGTTAATCGACAGATCTTTTTCAATATAGGTTCCGGTTACCGGTATAAAGGCTTCCGGCTGGTAATAGTCGTAGTACGACACGAAGTATTCTACCGCATTGTTCGGAAAAAACTGTTTGAATTCCGAATACAGCTGTGCCGCCAGTGTCTTGTTATGCGCGAGTACCAGTGTTGGTCGCTGCACTTCCTGAATCACGTTGGCCACCGTAAAGGTTTTTCCGGAACCAGTTACTCCCAAAAGGGTTTGGTACCGTTCACCACTATTCACTCCATTACTCAGTTTGTCTATAGCCTGTGGTTGATCACCCATTGGCTTATACTCGGAAACTACCTGAAATTTCATTGGTTACATTTTGCTAGTTGCAAAGGTACAAAGGAAAATACGAAAACAGCTAAAAGTTTAACGAGCCTTTTTAACAGCTCCTTCCGTTTCAAAATAGACTCTGGTTTTTTCGTTATTGACACGCGAACGGATCCATTCGGTAATTTTGTTTTTATCGTCTGGTTTTAGGCCATTGCTAATCGCCGAAAAGGTTACAATAGCCGTTTTTTCCGGTAATGTATCCCGATATATTTCCGTTTCCGAAAACGAACAGGACCTTATTCCCGGATATAACGGTTTGATCTCAGCCAATAATTGTTTTCCGATTCGAACCCTTGCATTAATACTATCCTGTTTGTGCTTACCTTCTTTTAACAAAAGATGCATACGGTTCAGTTCGCTTTGCAGGCTTTCGACTTTGGACAGGTTTTTATCATTCGATTCGCCAAAAGCAAGTCCTTTCTGAATGTTGACACTGGAACTGTCGATACTAAAATCGAGCGCTTTGCTTAGAATGTTCTTTTTGGCTTTATCGGTTAAGGTATTTCCGGCATAGACCAGCGTAATTTTTCTTTTGTTGGGATCGACCTCGTTTTTTAAAAGGTAATTCCCGTCATATACGCTTACACTTTTAACAAAACGATCGGCCTGAGTCGTAAATCTTTCGTTTACAACCAGAACATAACCAAAATAGATACTGGGCACTATCGTAATGAGAATTACAAACGACACCCAACGGTTTACTTTTTTCTTTTGTTCTTCGTTGACCAGTGTACGAATCGGGAATTTTAATAATTGGGAAACCAAAACCGACGAAAGGGCTATAAATACCGTATTGATCGTAAATAGGTAAAAGGCACCGAAAAAATAATTCAGATTAAACGTCGCCAGACCATAGCCAGCCGTACACAAAGGTGGCATCAAAGCCGTTGCAATGGCCACACCCGGAATCACATTTCCTTTTTGTTTACTACTCATCGCTACAATTCCGGCCAGACCGCCAAAAAGAGCAATCAGTACATCGTAAATCGTCGGACTGGTTCGGGCCAACAATTCCGAATGTGCAGTCGAAACCGGACTGATTGTAAAATATAAGGTCGACGCGATTAAACTCGCCATAACGGCAAATCCGAAATTTTTAAAAGCCTTCTGGAATAACGGAAAGTTATAGGTTGCCAGACTATAACCCATTCCGTTGATTGGGCCCATTAACGGAGAAATCAACATCGCTCCGATAATCACGGCCGTCGAATTCATATTCAATCCAATCGAAGCTACAAAAATGGCAAAAACTAAAATCCAGAGGTTTGTCCCTTTAAAAATGACATCTTTTTCGATATTCTCGTGGATTTTATCAAAATCGTCAACTTCTCTTTCCAGGTTTAAATATTCCAGTATGCGTTTTATCATAAATTCTAACTTTTAAAAAACACTTCTTTTTATATGCCTCTTAAAGATAGTGATTTATTCCCAATACCTTAGTTAGGTTATCTATCTTTCTTTAATCGCTAACATTCAACACCTGACAGGTTTTAAAAACCTGTCAGGTGTATTAATAAACAACAAAGGCTGCTTCGTAGGAAGCAGCCTTTGTTTATCTGTCGTTTTCGTTTATTTTAAACTCATCAGACTTTGTTCGATCGTCTCAATTTTAGCAAGCGCATCGGCCTCTTTCTGGCGTTCCATCGCTACCACTTTTTCCGGAGCCGATCCTACAAACTTCTCATTGGAAAGTTTTGCCTGTACCGATTTCAGGAAGCCTTTTATATAATTCAATTCTTCCGTTAACTTGGCAATTTCTTCCTCCACATTAATGTTTCCGGTGATCGGAATAAAGTACTCATTGGATTTTACACGATACGATAACGCTCCGTCTACTTTTTCCGAAACATATTCCAACGTACTGATATTTCCTAATTTCTGAATTACCGTATCAAAGAAAGTCGTTGCTTTTTCGTTATTGATCACCTTAAGCTCAATCGCATCTTTAAACGGAATATTTTTATCTTTACGGATCGTACGGATACCCGAAATTACTTCGGTTGCAAAATCAAACTCCTGAATTAAACGCTCACTATAGGCTTTCGCTTTTGGCCATTCGGAAATGATCAATGCCTCTTTTTCCGTTCTTTCGATTATATGTTGCCAGATCTCTTCCGTTAAGAACGGCATAAACGGATGCAATAGTTTTAGGTTTGCCTCCAACATTTCGATGGCTTTTTCGAAAGTCGTTTTATCGATTGGCTGTTGGTAACCCGGTTTAATCATTTCCAGGAACCATGAACAGAAATCGTCCCATACCAGTTTGTAAATGGCCATAAGCGCATCCGAAATTCTGTATTTTTCGAAATGATCTTCGATCTCCACTAGGGTTTTCTGCAATTTGGCTTCATACCATTCAATCGCAACTTTTGCCGATTCCGGTTGTGCTACGCTATCACTTACTTCCCATCCTTTGATCAAACGGAAAGCATTCCATATTTTATTGGTAAAACCTTTCCCCTGGTTACACAATTCTTTATCAAACAGGATATCGTTTCCGGCCGAAGCACTTAACAACAACCCTACCCGTACTCCATCGGCACCGAATTCTTCAATCAAATCCAACGGATCCGGTGAGTTTCCAAGTGATTTTGACATTTTTCGGCGTTGGCTATCCCGAACCAAACCGGTTAGGTATACATTCGTAAACGGTTTTTCTCCGGCATATTCATAACCGGCAATAATCATACGTGCTACCCAGAAAAACAGGATATCCGGTCCGGTTACCAAATCATTGGTCGGATAATAATATTTATATTCCGGATTTTCAGGATCCATAATTCCTCCAAAAACCGATATCGGCCATAACCAGGAAGAGAACCAGGTATCTAGGGCATCTACGTCTTGTTTTAGGTCATTTTCGGTCAGAATCTGATTTCCTGTTTTTTGTTTTGCCAATGCTAAGGCTTCCGCTCTGCTTTCGGCTACTACAAAATCTTCTTTTCCATCGCCATAATAATAGGCCGGAATTTGTTGTCCCCACCATAACTGACGGGAGATATTCCAATCGCGGATGTTTTCCATCCAGTGACGGTACGTATTATTAAATCGGCTTGGATACAGTTTTACCTCTTCCGTTTCCAATACCGCTTTGATCGCCGGTTTTACCAGTTCTTCCATTTTCAGGAACCACTGATCGGATAATCGCGGTTCGATTACAGCTTTGGTTCTTTCGGAAGTTCCTACTTTGTTAATATGGGTTTCCACTTTTACCAAAGCTCCTAATGTTTCCAGTTCTTTTGCGATTTCTTCGCGAACTACAAAACGGTCTTTTCCTTCATACTGCAATCCGAACACGTTTAGCGTCGCATCTTCGTTAAAGATATCGATGATCTCCAGATTGTGTTTATCCCCCAGTTCCTTATCGTTTACATCGTGCGCCGGCGTTACTTTTAAACATCCGGTTCCGAATTCCATATCTACATATTCGTCAAAAATAATCGGGATCACACGATTACAGATCGGTACGATTACTTTTTTACCCTTCAAATGGAAATAACGTTCGTCATCCGGGTGAATGCAAATTGCTGTATCCCCCAAAATCGTTTCCGGACGTGTGGTTGCAATGGTAACATATTCGTTACTATCTTCGATCTGATAACGCAAATGGTATAATTTGCCCTGACGTTCTTCGTAAATAACTTCTTCATCCGATAGCGTTGTTTTGGCTTCCGGATCCCAGTTTACCATACGATATCCTCTATAGATCAATCCTTTATTATACAGATCCACAAACGTGCGGATTACCGATGCCGACATATCCGGATCCATCGTAAATTTCGTACGTTCCCAGTCGCAGGAAGCACCCAGTTTTTTTAGCTGATCCAGGATTACGCCACCGTATTTGTTGGTCCATTCCCAGGCATGTACTAAAAATTCTTCCCGGGTAAGATCGTTTTTATTGATCCCTTCCTCTTTTAATTTTGCTACAACTTTAGCCTCTGTCGCAATGGAAGCGTGATCAGTACCCGGAACCCAACAGGCATTGAATCCTCTCAAACGGGCGCGACGAATCAGTACATCCTGAATCGTATTGTTCAGCATGTGTCCCATATGTAGTACTCCGGTGACGTTTGGCGGAGGAATAACAATAGTATACGGCGTTCTGTGATCAGGTTCCGAGTGAAAATAATTGTTCTTCATCCAGTAGTCATACCATTTCTGTTCTACTGCTTTGGCGTCAAATTGAGCTGGAATTGTCATATTAATAATTTGATTTGTTTTTTGTTTAGCATAGCTCACCGAACTATAAATCACTTATTTTCAAAATGTTTCCTCAAAAAAGAACCCTTTATAGCGTTATAATTTGGTACACTTTTTGTAAACTATATCGCAAAAATAGTTATATCTGAGCAAATAAAAAAAGAGCGTTAAAATATTTGTTCGTTTAGCAAAACAATGTAATTTTACAATAACAATTAAAAAAACTAAGTTGAAAATGAAAAAATTATTAGGATTAGTTGCAGTATTAGCATTTAGTGTTGCTTCATATGCTCAAAAAGGACCGAAAATTGAATTTAAAGCAAAAGACAACACTATCGATTATGGTATGGTTACCAAAGAATCGGATAACGGTATTCGTTCTTTCGAATTTAAAAACACCGGAGATGCTCCGCTAATTATTACTAATGTACAATCTACTTGCGGATGTACAGTACCTTCTAAACCTACGGAACCAATTATGCCTGGTAAAACCGGTAAAATCGATGTTAAATATAACATGAACCCTGGTAAAATCAGCAAAACCATTACAGTAGAATCCAATGCGGTTAACTATGAAGGTGGAAAAGTAGCTTTACGTATTAAAGGAGAAGTAGTTGTAAAACAGGAATCGGGCGTGCTTGAAAAACCAAAAGCAACACCACAGTCGTAACAACTTTACTTACTGATATAAAAAGAGCAGCTCATTTTGAACTGCTCTTTTTTTATTTGATCAACATTTTTTAGAATAGCTTTCGGATCGTTACCTGATATTCCTGGTTCTTTCCGTCGCGTTCTATTTCAATCCGAATCGTTTTACTGTCTTCGACCTGCAACAACTCATTAATTCGCTGCTTGGTCAGATTATAGGCATTTTTACGCTCGATCCGAATAATCTTATCGCCCGCCTTTAATCCGGCTTCATCAGCTGGTGAACCTTTACGTACACTGGCAATTTCAAAAACCGGCTTCAGCATAAATTTGTATTTAAAACTGGAATTATCAAATACAATATCATCGATATTGGTCGTACCTATTGGCAAATTTTTGTTAACATCGTTTTTAACCGATTCCTGTATCCATTGAACGCCATTATGCTGCACTTCGATACCGCTCATATTATACAAAAACGGATCGTCGAACATTTTGTTTTTCTTTACATAAATTTGTTTTCCGCTATAATCCACAATCAAATAGAAGCGTTTTAAGATCTCCCCTCCCAACGAACCATTTCGATCTTTGACAATGCTTAATTGCTTATACGAAGTCGTATCCGGATACGAAACCAATGGTTCTTTAAACAGGAAATGAGCCGTTCTTATTTCCGATAAACGTGATTTTTTTCCGTAAATAGTCCCACCGATTCCTTCCCCTAAAACATCTTCAAAGTATTTGTCATTACATTTGATCACATCGTCTTCAAACAGCCATAAACCATCGGTTAATCCGGTATCCATCAATAATTTTAACGGTAATTCTTTACCATCCAATTTTGTATTTACATTTACATAGGGCCTGCCATTTACAATATCCAAAGGTATTGCCGTATATTTCCGTATCCGTTTGCTTTTTAACAGGTCGTTGTTTTTATAAAGTGTGATCTTTTTTTTGATATAGTTGATTTCTACCAGATGATTTCTAAAAAAAGAATACCCTAAAATCCCATTGACCGGGATTCCGATACGGGATGAGAAATTTAGTTTTTCATCCAGAATCACCAGAATTTCAAAATTTGTATCAATATAATTACTGACATTAAGTTTGTTTTTTTGCGACAACAGTCCTTCTGCCATCTCTTCACTACCTAATCCGGAAATCCGCACTTTTTTTGTATTATATAACTGTAGCGGATCGCTTTGTGGAAAGCTAAAAATCAACGACGGTTCCGAACCCGAATCCAATAACATATTCATTTTGGCATTGTTGATTTCCACCGGAATAATGATCAAATTATCTACAAAAACAAATGGGATATCAATCTTGTCTTTAGGGGAATGCCATTGAAAGCCTTCTTGTGCCAAAAGTTTGGCGGGATATGTGATGATTAGCAAAAGGAAGACAAATAACCGCATCACTAATTTTTTCTTAAATATAGCTATTTTCGTCGATATTTCCTATTAATATAAAATTTGAAGGCGGATTTTTTATCAATTTCTTAAAAAAAAGTCGCAAATTTGTGCAACAAAAATTATCACCATGCCTAAAGTTTCATTAAAAGGGCAACAGATGCCTGAATCGCCAATCCGAAAATTGGTTCCTTATGCAGAAATTGCGAAAAAGAAAGGTCATAAAGTTTACCATCTTAATATCGGTCAGCCGGACATTAAAACACCGGAAGTAGCTTTAAATGCTGTAAAAAATGCCGATATCTCGGTGTTGGAATACAGCCATTCCGCAGGATTTGAAAGCTACCGTACTAAGCTTTCCAAATATTACCGTGAGCACGGTCTTCCTATCGACACTGCTGATATTATTATCACTACCGGTGGATCGGAAGCACTTTTATTTGCAATGGGAAGTACGATGGATACTGATGATGAGATTATCATCCCAGAGCCTTTTTATGCCAACTATAATGGTTTTTCAACTGCATCAGGTGTAAAAGTGGTACCGGTTATTTCGACTATCGAAACCGGGTTCGCGCTTCCTCCAATCAGTGATTTTGAAAAACTGATCACTCCTAAAACCAAAGCCATTTTAATTTGTAACCCTGGCAATCCAACCGGTTATTTATATTCGAAAGAAGAGATCATGCAATTGGCCGAACTGGTTAAAAAACACGATCTTTTCCTGATTGCCGACGAAGTGTACCGCGAGTTTACTTACGATGGTGATAAACATTATTCTGTAATGAATATCGAAGGACTGGAAGAGCACGCTATTATGATTGATTCTGTTTCCAAACGTTATAGTATGTGTGGTGCGCGAATCGGTTGTATCGTTTCCCAAAACAAAGCTGTAATGGCTACCGCTATGAAGTTTGCTCAGGCTCGTTTGAGTCCGCCTACATTTGCACAGATTGCCAGCGAAGCAGCACTGGAAACACCGCAAAGCTATTTTGACGATGTAATCACCGAATATAAAGACCGTAGAGATACGTTAATCGCCGAATTAAATAAAATCGATGGTGTTACCGTTGCCTCTCCAAAAGGAGCTTTCTATTGTATTGCTAAACTACCCATTAAAAATGCCGATGATTTTGCACAATGGCTTTTGGAAAGTTACGATTTAAACGGAGAGACTGTTATGGTTGCTCCGGCTGCCGGATTCTATTCTACTCCAAATGTTGGTCTTGATGAAGTGCGCATTGCTTATGTTTTGAAAAAAGAAGATCTGATTCAATCGGTTCGAATTTTAAAAGAAGCGTTGCATACGTATAACAATAAGTAATACTACTTTTCATATATTATAAAAAGCGATGCTAAGGCATCGCTTTTTTTATTTGTTTTAGCTGCTATTTATACTACACCTGACAGGTTTTAAAAACCTGTCAGGTGTTTCTTCTCTCAACCCAAACAAAAAGGGCTGTCCAATCGGACAGCCCTTTTATTTGAGATTCAATTACAATTATCGTTTTAACGAGAAGTGTGCTTTAAACTCTTTAATATCTCCATTCTCCGTATAAGTCACTGTGAACCAGTAATCCGTCGATGGCAGCTGTTGACCGTTCATCGTTCCGTCCCATCCGCTTGAGCGCGATGGTTTGATCTGTTTCAATAGTTTTCCGTATCGGTCAAATATATAAATTTTTGCGTTTGCATCGTTTTCTAAATCACCAATATTCCAGAAATCGTGGTATCCGTCTCCATTTGGCGTAAAGTAATGCGGATAGTTGATTGCCGTTACAGGGATTGTTACCGTAGCACAACCTTTGTTATCGTATACCGTTACGGTGTGCGAGCCAGAGCTTACATTGGTAAATACCGGGCTTGTCTGGATATCGCCTTCGTCTAATTGATACACGTACTCTCCGATTCCGATCGCTTCTACTGTGATCGATTGGTTATCCGTAAATGCATTCGATACATAAGCCGTTACTTCTGCCGGTTCCGATTGTGTGATCACTACTGATGCCGGTAATGAAGAACATCCTGTTGCAATACTGGTTGCAATTACCGAGAACGTTCCCGGGTGGTTTACTTCATACGTAGCTCCTGTTGCACCTGTAATCGGTTGTGGTACTCCCGCTGCATCATTCTCATACCATTGGAACGTATGCGTTGTAGCATCCAATCCGCTGTTGA
>NZ_SSNZ01000009.1 GCF_004801375.1 Flavobacterium supellecticarium | reverse complement strand
ACGGAAGGTATAGTTTATACTATTCCCTTCACCTTTAACTTCATCGTCCTTTTCCTGGTTTTGGAATCCATAACGATATGATTCTGAGGATTCGTGACGGTTTGGCACTAGCATCCCAAACGGATAGTAATCATTGTATGAAATTACATCTGGTAAAAACAGATAATTCGTACCATAACGTCCTAATAGTTTACGATCGGTAACTACGGAAAGAACGTTCCCTAAATGGTTCGATAATTCATAGTTTTTATCCCCTACAAAACGATAGGCTGTAACCGGCGTTCCAATTGCTGCAGATGTACCCTGTCCTTGATCCAATCCTTCACAAACATCTCCAATACCATCACCATCAGCATCTTCCTGACCCGGGTTGTAAATCGTTCTACAGTTGTCACAAGCATCACCTCTTCCGTCACCATCCGTATCAATCTGATTGTAGTTTGGATTGTTGATACAGTTGTCACAAACATCTCCTCTACCATCACCATCAGCATCGGCCTGGTTTGGATTATACGTGTACATACAGTTGTCACAAACATCTCCAACACCATCACCATCCACATCACTCTGATTCGGGTTAAATTTATTCGGACAGTTGTCCACTGCATCCGGAATTCCATCACCATCAGAATCTAATGCTGTTGGTCCACAATACGATTGTGAATACGGAACACCATTATTCGTCATTGTTAACAAGTTGTTTGTTGACGATGGATTTCCAAAGCCTTCATCAAACGGGAAGACATATACCGGAGTATTATCTGACCCCTGACCATTATTTACAGTATAGGTGAAATCACACATTTCAACAGGTACTCCCTGGAAAGAATTCCCAAAATAGTTCCCGTCTACATTCCCATATGTTTTTGAGGTTTTACCTAAAGTGTTCGAAACAGGATCTGGCTCCGGGAATTCTCTTGTATCACCGGATTCCGGTCCGTTTAACTCTTGATTTACATTCGTTATAAAATCTCTCGACGTGTAAACATTTCCGTTAATCGTAAACTGTGGGCTAAAATTATCACCATTCACCGATACCTTCGCATGGAAATTCCATTCTGTTTCCGGTATCGCATTTCTTAATTCGTATGTCCAAACAGTTTTATAGTTTCTATAATTCCAACGTCTGTGGAAAACAAAGAACGGTTTATAACGGTGGAACCTTTTTGTATATTTTTCAACTTCTAATGCCGGCACATAGGCGCCATTGGCATTTCTCTTAATCACAATACGCGCAATACTATTATCCCATTGTTTATATTCCGGTCTTCGGGCACCATCCAAAGTTACTAACGCATGATTTTGATTGACAGTCATCGCTGAGCCGCCAACAATTTTGAAATTCGTTCTGATTTCAAATTCCTGTGTTTTCCCTCCAGATTGATCAAAGAAATTGATACTCTTGTCGCCATCGCCCCAAGTAACATTGTTATTTCCGCTAAACGATAATCCCCAGATAGAAGACGGATTTGTTAATAACGCCTGCGAAACATTATCTGCAATTTGTGCCGTAGCTACAAGTGCATCCATTCGTAAAGCGATTCCTCTTCCGGTATCTGCATTAAGCTCTTTTCTACCTTTTTCAACTCCAAGACGGCTACTTCCGTAAATCTCCTGCTCAACCAGGTAGTATTTTGCCGGTTGCCCCCATGTTTTGACCATTTCATAGGTACTCAATGTATTTCCTTGAGCATCGCGTTGGTAGAACGTAGTGGTCACATCGTTTCCATTGGTAACGATTTTAGCAATTCTTTTTCCTAAACCATCATATTCAAAATCAATTACCGTTCCGTTTGCTTTGGTTACCGTTTTCACTTTACCATCCACTCTCCAGCTAATATTTAAGCCTTCTTTTTCATCACGGGTTAACTGACCAATCTCATCATACTGGTAGTTGTTTTTATCCTGATCATCGATATCCAAGGTGGTATCATTCGGATTCGACGGATCATTGGTAAACGCTCCGTTAGGAACGGCATCATCAATATGCATCAGCTTATTCGTTCCATCCTGATAATGATATCGCAATTCATCCATTACTTCAGTGTATGCGCTATTTTTATCTCTCGGGGCGGTACGATTTAATGTGAGTATGTTACCATTTCTATCATACGAATACTCCGATTGATAGGACGTTTCATTAAAGAAATCACTAACTCTTAAGGAATTCATTGCCTTAATTCTATTTAACTGATCATATCTGTAATAATTATACTGTGAGAATAAATTTCCTTGCGATAAATCCATTAAAGAAGTAACCATCGCTTTTATGTTTCCATTATACAAATCGTTATTACCTCCTAAATTTACTGTATTGGTATAATACAGAAGTGAATTATCAACACTATTTACAACATGATGTCTGGAAGCATAATCACCATTATAATAATGAAGTGCAAATGCAAATGCATCTTTAGCGGTCCCACTCTGAGCAATTCCATCTTGGCCAATATCACTGGTTGAATAGAAACTTCTTCTCACCGCGCCTAATTTTTCCGAGTTTACCCCTTTAAGCCATCCCTGAAGCGTATAGAAATAATCCAATCCCTGAACTTGCTTATCTCCAATTACAAGTCGTGCTAAAGGTCCATGCTCATAATAGTCGTATTTCGCTTCTTTTTCCCATACGATTTTATCCTTACTGGTATAAACCTGCGTAATTCGGTTATCGGCATCATACTCATAACGATGAATAAACTGATCCGCTTTTTTAGGCTGGTACGTAACACTATTTACGTTTCCGCTAATCAAATCGTAATCGTAGATCACTTTTTTGACATCCTGGTTTAAACTTTTTAAGACCTCTTTATTCGTATGATAAATAAGTTCTTTTACGTTTCCATGGATATCATAATCGTACAAAATCGCATTATCATATAGCTCATTCGCGATAATTTTTTGTTCATCAAAGTTTACGCCATCTTCCAGGATGCTATACGTTAGTATAGCTGTAACTCTTTTGTGGTTATTATTATCGGAATACGATTCAAACCAGCCGGTACTATTTTCAACCGGGGTATCATAAACCGTTCGCGTTACTTCATAACGTCTATAATTATACGTTTCCAGCTCGCCTACAGGAGAACCTCCTATGATAACATTTCCTTCTTCGTTAATATAAGCTTGCTGAGGCTCGTATTCTCCAGCTTCCACAACACGTCCAAGACCATCATAACGTGTATAACTAAATCTTGGTTTCGGCATCGCAGCCTGTTTTGCATTTTGTGAGGCAATAATACGTCCCAACTGATCGTAAGCAAATCGCGTTTCGCCACCATCCGGTGTTTTTTGCCATACCAACTGATTCAGGGAGTTATAACGGTATACCGTTTTCATCGTGTGACCTGGATCTACCACAATACCGTTTACAACTTGTTGCTCTTCTTCTGGCGTCGTGTTTCGAACAGCATTAATAGTACTGTCGGCTCCAGGTGCTAATCGGGATACCCCTTGCGGTGGAACCGTTTGCACTAAGTTTCCTGCCTGATCATAATAGTATAATGTATATTGGTATTCTTTATCATAAGACACTTTCGTCATCGACTCCTGTAATCCGTTGATAGCGGCCTGAATATATTTTTGTTTAAATTCTTCTCGTTTTGTAGCAAAATATTGCTCCATTAATTCCTGTAAATAAGTCTGTTGTACCGAGTGTACAAAAATCTCACAAGGGGTAGGAATATCATCTACTTGCAGATTAATAGTTGGAACCATTGGTGCCGGAGGACAAATTTTATTTTCCGTCACATATTGATTTACGAATTCACTCCACTCAATAAACGGATGCGACATCAAATACGTACCATAGGCATTAATAACCATTTGGGTACCATTATAACCATAATTCAAATTGGTTGCTCCGAATTCACTTATCGATATAAAGGCCGGCATACTAACATCGTAAGCTCCCGTTACATTCAAATAATGTATATAATCTGTAACCAGATAACCTAAGTTGGCTTCACAGAAATATTTCGCATCTTGAGCCAAATGATCCGGCATTTGATACCCTTGTACGATATCCATTATATCGCGGAACTGGAACCATTTATCCACACAAGCCATCGGAGGAACGGTAGACGGTATACAAGATGTACAAGGCACCTGAATTACGGAATTACATTTTCGTGCAGTAATACATTTACTGGTACCGTTGGCAACAATTTGTGCTCCGGTATTCGTTGTAACCGTAGCTGTAAAATTACCCGATTGTGTATTGGTAAATGACAATCCCGAAATATTCGTAACATTTGCAAACGAAACACCTGGTACTGTAAACACTACTTCACATTCCGATTCTTTGGCAAACGTAAATCCAATTTGAGAACTGGCACTATTTTCTACTTTGTAGAAGTTATTGATACTGGCTGACGGAGCCGCTCCAGATAACTGAACGTACGTATTTAAAGCCGGTAATCCGTTAGCAGTAGAACCATCGGCCACTGTTTGTTGTTGTATAAGATCCTTTAACACGGATGTCAATGCATTTGTCACTCCGAATTCCTCTTCGCAGAACGCTTGCTGAAGGCAGCTTATCGTACCATAAGCTTCCTGAATTCCGGCCGGAAAAGTCGCTCCAAATCGGTCACCATCCGAAAACGGACCATGATGAACAAAAACACTAAAAGCATACGTATTATTGCCTAAATCCTGAAGTATCTTAAAGTTGGAAAAATGCGTAATACTCTGGACGTAAGTGTTAAAAGCCCCCCCTCTCTTTGGATGAGTATAAAGCGGAAGCTCAAATTGACATGCCGATGAACCGGCAAAGAAATTAAACTTAATTCCACTTTGGGTTGATAATCCGTTAGACCAGCTGGTTTTATACTGGTTCACCGTTGGATTGTTACCAATAATGTAAGGTGCTACAGCCTGCATTTCAACCGGATTATATCCATCTGCTATAATACTTGGTAAAAATGGTCCGGAATTGCCTCCTACACTCCAAAGATGATTCGTCAGGTTTAAGAAATTAGCACCAGCAACTTGCATCTGAGAAACTTCTTCCGTACAGATACAACTATAGTTTAATGGTGTGATACGTCCATTTAAGGTAAACACCTGATCTTTTAGATCCAGATAGCTGATTGCAATTTTGTCATCACCACTTGCAACACCATTCACCATATTTTTTTCAATCTTTATTCCCGTTACTCTATAAAAAGAGCCCGGAAGGAAAGATGGGTTTCCGGATTCGTTCACCAGATTATAAATTGTAAACGGAGTTGGACCGTTAACCGTAAAACTGGTACTCGGACTACACGACCAGGTCGAATTTAATGCTAAGTCGCTTAATATCTCCGGCATAACACTGCTGCCATAGGTATATTTATCATTCGGAGCACCATTTAAGGCTACACCAGATGTAAACAATTGTCCAGGAATATTTGGATTTGTTCCTTTTAAAGCATTCATAACGCGTACCAATGCTTTTTCAAAACGCACTCGTTTGTCGCAATTTTCACCTGTTTCACCAGCTGAATCGCCAAAACTACATTGTCCGATAGCTGCTTTAACAGTTCCTTCAAGTACGATCTCTTCAAGAGCCGGGCAACTTGTTCCCGTAAGTCTTTTTAGAACTGCAACAATCTGGAATTTATAGGTATTATTGGCCGCATTAAATGATCCCGGCACATAATAAATGTTCTTGAAATCAACAATCTTAAAGTTTGTATTATAAGCCGTCCATGTAGGAGCCGGTAACGTTTCGTTACAACCATTCATATAGGAGCCTATAGATAAAGTTTGTGTCAGAATTCTAAGTTCGATCGGTTGTGAAATAACACCGCTCGCGGTATTAAAAGTAAGATTCAAACTCGCTCCACCATTAACAATATTTCCATTAATGGTAACATTTTGTGGGTTTGCCGCATAAGCAGCCGGGTCTAACAATACCGAATTAAATAAATCCGGAGTTAACATCGGCATGCTGTACGCATTAAAGCCGTAAAGTAATAATCCCTGGCTCTGGAAAGAAGGATTGATCAATCCTTTTAATAAACTTTCGGTATCCACTAATAATGGACATTTTCCAGTTTGCTGATACGTATGTGCATCCGCGTCGGCAGTCGCATCGGCAATTGCCTGTGCTCCCGGAACACCGGAGTTAAAGCCGTAATCGGCTGATATAAATCGTTTTTCTTTGTTTTTATAGTAACCCACTGTAGTTGTAGAACAAGCCAGTATTGTACCGGCAGGCGTTGTTGGAACCGGAGTTGCAAAAGCCTGGTTGATTCGTTGTAACAAGTTACTATAATTACCTGTTGTATTATATTTTTCAAATAGTGTTACAAAAGTATCAACGTTCTGTACGTCGCCAATACAACCGTTATAACCACTATTTCTCAAAGCAAACATATGGGAATATACCGTTCTCGTTTTTTGTTTAAACGCGATATAGTTATTCACAAAGCTCTTCCAAACACGCTCTTTTTCACTTGGATTCAGCGCATTAAGAATTGGAAGCAACTGGTTAAGCGGAGATGTAACCAAACTCTGATAGGTAGAAGCTGGCGCGATTCCATTACCAAAAACAGTCGTATAATACGCCATCTGAAGCATATTCAATCGGGCATTATTAGCCAATTTAATACCTTCATAATTGGTATTCATCGCTTCCACCAACAAATTCCTTCTCAGGGTAAAATCAGCAGCCGTTTCTACCTCGTACGAAATACCCTGTGCAGGCATTGTTGTAATCTGACTGTTATAGAAAGGGTCATTAGCCGTAATATTGACTAAATTTTGTGCCATTCCATTTGTTGTAAAGACATTGGTATAATCCAAGGCTTTAAGTTTCTCATCAAAGCTATCCGAATTATCTCCGGCTGAATTTGTTTTAGCACAAATTGCTTTATTATATTTCAAATACTGGTATTCCGGGTGGTATGGTAATAACGATTCTGCCCAACTAGCTTGCCAGTTATTTACAAAATCCGTTACATTTCTTAAATATTGCGGACGTACATATTTATTATTGGAAGTAGGATCCAGTGGATCATCTTCGACACTAGCCGAAGGCATAATTTCCGGAATATAGGTGTTGTAATTAATTCTTTCTACTTTAACCTTTGCAACATCACCATTATCATCCATATATGGCGTTGCCGGTCTTCTCCAGTTATAGTTCGATACATTTTGTGTAACGGTTAATCCGGTATCCAAATCGACATACGTCTGTGTTGAAGAACCTCCATATAACAATTGGTTGTCTTCATTAAACAAACTCAAGGTATCATCTACACTGGTTGCAGGTGTTGTTGTTCCACCCGGTTGTGCCGTTGGGAAATCGATTCCTGAAATTGATCCGTATTGTCCGTGCGGACTAACATCCGATAACAATATACTGGTATTGATATTACAGGTATCTCCCGGTTGTATACACAATTCTCTACAACCATCTAACATTGCTCTAAGTTCCTTTTTGAAACGAGTCACATATATATTGATGGTATACTGTGAAACAAGTCCATTCTGATCTACATATATTGATCCATTATATGCAAATGAACTTCCTGCGAAATTGGTATTCAAATTGTCGATTACATATTTTCGTTCGGCAAGTAAGACATAATATTCTCTTACATTGATGTCACCCAATACACTTTCGTCTGTACCAGCAGGGAACGTTGTTCTATATGCTGCACATTCCTGTGGAGTCAAATAGGTACAGATCAGCGCTTCTTCACAACTTCTACACGTCACGTGACAGTCTTCTTCGCTAATATCGACCGTAAAGGCTCCTAAATCCGGATAACACACATTGGTCTCTTGTTTTAGTAATGTGATATAATCATCCGCATATTGCTCTAAAGCTGCTTGATTCACCCGGATATCTTTATTCAAAGTATACGAACCTATTTTTAGCACACCCGTCCCAGCACTATAATTTAAAACAATCGGTGGTGCGTAGGGTGTAAACGAATTTAGATTAACCGATCCTAATTGTATATAGTTAACAGATCCGTCGCCTCGTCTAAGTAATAAATCGTTCCCACAATCGTCCTTAAGTCGGATGACCCAATCAAAGACAAAAGGATAGTGTTTTCCGCCCATACAATAGTCAGTATAACTATTCGTGGTATGCGTTAGTCCATAATTAAATGTTAACGATTCATCCTTAACAACACCTATCTGCTTATTTGATCGTACTCCATCCAACAGAATTCCGTTTAGTCCAGTAGCATAGGCATCGTTATTCGACAACACATTAGCCGTTGTCATCTGGTGTAATGCGTTATTGGTTTCATCTTCCAATGACACCATAGGCTCTTTCTGATTGTCTCCGGCCAGCGCGGTAGCAACAGTTCTTCCCTGAGGATCCAGATAACTGATACTAACCTGTTTGTTCGGATCGACAACTACATTCTTTTTATAGCGTTTGAAATCCCCTACTTTATATCCGAAAAGTCGGTTTAATTCTTCCTGATCCGGTTGCAAATAAAAATAACTCATTTCATGACCGGTACCCAATTGAAGATCTTGCCCTACACTTCCTTTTCTTCGGATTCTTCCGGTATTATCTGGTGTATATTCAATCTGAGAAAAAGGATATTTATTGGCATTCGGCACATAATCCTGGTAGTTTCCTACTATTGTATTTTGTTCCGAATAATATTTACTGGCACCCGAGTTTTTTGACATTCCCGGTGGCACTATAGGTTCGCAGATTAATCCATTGAGTCGGTCCCAATCGAAATCATGATGGGTAAAAACCTTCCCGGCATCATTTTTATTTAAGTCCCGGTAATAACGAATACCGGAAGCTTCGATAGGCGTTGGCAATACTTCTACAGCTACACGTCCCTGGTTATCATATACTGACTCTCCAACAATTGTTTTATTATTGGTATTGGTTTTTGTAACCGTTTGACGGTTACGCAAAGTACCGTCGAAATAACTTACAACTTCTTTTTTCTTACCGTCTTCAGCAAAAGAGGCCTGATATTGCCAGTTCTTTTTACCTACTTCGTGATCGGCATCAATTTCAAGGAAAGTACCCCAGTTAGCTACATTCTGGAAAGCACCGGCCAATCCTGAAGACCAGGTTCCAAAATAGCTCTTTTTTGTATCGTCCAGGAAGCGTCCAACCGGTCTTACACGATATACCAGATATCCTTTGGAAAACACCAACGGAATTCTGTACTTTAACTCTTTGGTTTGTACTCTTGTACTATTCAGTTTAAAATCCTGCTCTGTTAAGGTAATCTGGTTTGGCAACAATTTCACACCATTTGGTCCAAAGTTATCTACCCAGGTCCATTCCAGTTCATATTCCGTCGCTGGTGCTTCATTATAGCGCGTCCAGTTGATTTCTAATTCTTCGGCACCATCACTTACATTGTTAACGATCATTTCCGACATTCCATTGTACTTAATGAGTCTTTTCGTAACCGGATTAACCGTTGTATTTTTAATATTATAATAGCGATCCGTTTTAAACGTTAGCCTTAAATAAGCCGCAGAATTACTAACCAAAGGGATAACCTGATCCATTGCGTCCATATAACGTATTTCCTCTACTGCAACATTGGCTTTATGAATACCTGGTAATTTATACACCACATAATCATTCATTTTTACCGTTTCGGTTACATTATCACGTTTAATCTTTAGCGTAATAGTATAAGCATTCAAAGAACCATTCGAATTATTAAATGGCATAACTTTTAGCCGTACCTCACAAGAGTATATGGCCAAATTTGCCGCCGTATTGATTAAATCGTCCTGAAACCCAAAATGGACATATACCGCGGGATCTACAGATGTAAAAACATTCTGCTGACTTAAAGAAGCATATTTTGGATCGACGACCTGAAGCATGGGTAAACTATGCAACTGGCTACCCGAACTATAGCTTCCCATCGTTTCTTCCTGTTGTCCAAAAACAAATGCTGTAAATAATGTAAATACTAAAATAAATAAACGCTTAGGGATATACATATATCTGATTTTTATTTTATGTTATTAGAAATAATTCGTTGATCAATTATTTCGTACTTTTTAAACCGTTGAGCTAAAACAATACTATTCTGACCAGAGAAGGAAAGGTAGTTTTGCGTATTGAAAACCGAAGGTGGAATTGCTTTTCTGCTATAATCGCTATAAACCACTTCCAATCTCGGATAATTAACATCTGTTCCTTTATAATCCTTGGAAAAATTAATTCCCGTGTTATAGTAAAAGATCTGTTTTTGTATAAAATAGGTTTTCGATACATTTAAAACGATCTTGGAATAGGTCAATCCGGAATAGGTTTTCGGTTCCAGAACAATTTCCCAATAGGTCTTAAAATCTTTAAACGAAATCAGTTTACACAATTCGAAGACTTTATTAAAATCGGCTTCACCGAAATAATTGTCGACTGGATTCGAAACCACAATAGCATTTTCGGAGTGGCTAACTTTTATATTGGTTTTCTTCGTATTAATAATCTCCGTATCATTGATTTTAATGTAAACCTCGTTCGCCGCATTTTTATAAAAGACTCCTTTATAGTTTTCTTCTACCTTCGTCGACTTATGATCTTTAAACAGTTTATAATCGGTTTTATACTGCAGTGGTTGTGCGATACTGTATCCGGTTGTAATTTTCTTAAAAACCTCTCCTACGGTTTGTGCCTGAACGAGACACCCCATAAAAAGGATGGAAACGGATGTGATGATTTTATTTACCATGACTATCCTTTAGTTTTTAATTACACTTCCGGAACGGGTTTCCTGAATCGTTTTCACACCTCTTTCCGTTTCTTTTTTAATACGTACCAATCCGCCTTCATTATCATACTCATAAAAAGTAGCGTAGTTGTTATCGTCTAATTCCGACATCAGTTTAAAGGTTTCCGGATCGTATACAAATGATTTCATACTACCTTTTAAAGGATGCACGCGTATATCATCAAAATAAACCGGAATACTCGGGCTGTTATTCGTTAGTTCCACTCCAATTGAAATGGTATTATTGATAGCACTTGTTGTCGAATACGGAATCATAAACTTGGTAAAGATGCGTTGCCATCCGTCGATAATTTCACCGGAAGGTATTGCTGTGATTCTTGATATTTCGTGTTGTGGCAATGCCTGTTTATTGTGATAAAAAATCAGTGTAATCGCAGGATTCTCAAATGTTTTAAACTGCTCGTTCGTTTCTTCTTTTGCCCAGGCACTTAAGATATATTCTTTCCCTGGTTCCGGTTGGAACGAATAACAATCTTCACAAAAATCTTTTGTAATGGAGATTCCACAAGAAATCTGACTGTCGACCAATTTCTCCGAAAGGTAACGATCGTCTGAACCCAGGATATTAAAGTTATCATGACCATAATAATCGGCCGGTTTAAAATAATCGATACTCGCTACCGGGAATTGATCTGCAGGATAACCCAATAAGAATTTTAATGATTTTCTAAGACGTGATTCCGCTTGTGTTTGAATTACATCGGTATGTTCAACCGGAGCAATTCGGGCGAAATCGTTAGTTCCCAAAGCAGGTGCTACCAAAGCCGGATTTAGATTAGGATCCTGGTTTTGCGCCATTCGCTGACTTACTACCGTTTCCGAATCCACATAGAAACCGTTTTCGATTCCCAGTACATATAAATGCGGTGCATTTGGGTTTAATGAAGTTGTTGGATTCGCCGGATTTCTATAATTATCAAATAATTTCATCGTGTTAACCAAATTCGTAACATTGGACGTCTGACAACCATCGGTGATCATAATAACTCCTTTAGGTTTCATCGAGGTGCTTAATGCTTTGTCTAAAGCACTTTTCCAGTAATCGGAACCATGACTGATTCCCGTTTGACCGTATCGGGCACCAAAACTGTTAATCCAGTTATTAAATTGATTTAAAGTCGAACCGTTTGTAATTTTAACCTGCATGATGGCATCGGCTCTGTTGTAGGTATCACTGTCGGACATACCGATCAGGGAAATATAGATATTGGTTCCTAAATTATCATTCGTATCGGCTTGTTGCTGAACAAATGCTTTTAGTTGTTTTTTGATTTTTCGGATTTCGGTATCATCAAGCGATCCGGATTCGTCCACTACAATTGCCACGTGCGACACACAGTATAATTCATCTGGACACAAATTGATATGTTTTACCTTTCCAACCGTGTTATTTACCGAACCGTTACTGAAAGTTGTCTTAAATGTCGCCTGCATATCCGGAGCCACAAAATTATTGAACTCCACATTCGTAATACTTAAATTACTTAGAAGCGGAACCACTACGTCATATTGTGAACCGTGTGGATTAAAGGAGAATGAAATCGAACTACCGGAATTAACAAAGTTGTAAATTTTAGGACTCGCATCCGTAACATATGGTGCCAAAGCAGTTAATTCTGTACAAGTATATCCATTAGGCACACTCGCATTAGAAAGCGTTCTTAATTTATTAATCAAATTAACAAACAGATTTTTGATCACGGGAGCATTTGGATTTGTTGTCGTACAATACACTGGAGTTGCCGGACAAAAATCGATATGTTTCACCGTATGATTCGGCTCCATCGCATTTGAATTTAAGAGTACCGGAATAGTCGAGACTAAATTGGGTGATGAATATCCGGACAAATCGATACCGATTACAGTGGTACCTGGCGTATATCGTAGCGATACATCATAATCGGATCCATGATTTGCAAATGAAAAACGGAAATACTCGCCGTGATTTGCAAAATGTGCGTTGTAAATTTTAGGATTAGGATCCGAAATATAGGGTACCAAGGCACTCAATTGCGGCGGGAAATACCCATCCGGGATCATACCGTCGGTCACCATTTTTGCAACCAGATGGTTTATTAAATTAAGATATAAATATTTTACAATTACGGTATTGGGATTATTGGAAGCACAGAAGCTAGCACAATTTTGAACCGTAAAATTTTGTTCCTCCGAAAAGGTACAGCCACTGTCATAATTCATAACATCCATATACAATGTATAAGAACCGGCTTCCAGCGCATTGATATACACATTGTTGGCTCCACTAAACGTACCGGTATATACAGTAGCACCCGTTGCTGAATTTACAACCGTAAAATTATAATCGGCACTAGCCATAGCAGGATAAAAGGTAGCCATAACAAATTGTCCGGCACATATTGTTGGTAGTCCGGAAGGTCCAGACAGTACCATTCGGTTTTTATCGCCACACACAGGCAATCTATCCGGGCAGAAATTGACGTGCATGATATCAAATCGCTTTAAATGGATTTTATACCCCGGATAAATATCCGAATACTCCCCTTGCAAATCCATATAATGATCGTAATCAGTATAGCTACTTAAATCAATATCAAAGTTAACGTTGGCGATATCCGAAAAAATACCGGAAAGCCAAACATCGTGTTCCCCGTGATCCCCGGTAAAAGAGAAACGCATTTCCCTCAGAGTATTATTCGAAGGATCAATATCGGTAACAAAGTGCGTAATCTTAGGATTCGGGTCGGTGATAAACGGTTTTAATGCATTAAACTCCGGCGGGTTACTTCCTTCAATCTGATAATCCGGCACACCACTATTCTTGGCATTAACCAGATATTTTATAAACTTCAGGAATATATTTTTTACTATCGGTGAATTGGGATTATCTCTGGTACAGGATTCCCAACGTTTTCTCTCGGTTGTTACAGCCGTTGCATTATCTGCAACCACTACTTTTTCCACCTTTGCATCAGCAACACGCTTAACCGCTGTTTCTTTTGCCACCTTTGGAGCTTCGTCCATATATTTAGGCAGCTCTCCCAATGGTTCCAATAGATCCTCGGCTAGTTCGCCGGTTACGTTATTCCCATTGATTAAAAAACGAGTCAACGCCTGAAATGCGTCCGGATCTGCTTTTAATTCTCCAACAAGATTATTATCGCTTAAAACAATATCGGTAACATGGCCGTCTTTAACGGTAATACCATACCATCCTGTTTTCTTTGCAGCATCCCAGGAAGTCACAACCGATTTAGGATTATTAACATCCCAGCCTTTATTGTTTTTCCATTGCTTACCATTAGTACTGTTATAGATATCAATCAGTGCCTGTTTTTCTTCCGGAGAAACCTGAGCCAAAACAGTCATGCCAGACAATAGTAAAAACACTATTAAAACTAAATTTTTCAATTTTATACGAATCATCTCTACTATTATTTTTTAATGTCTTTAGCTAATACTTTTACTACTGGTTTCACTTTCGTTACTGTATTACTTGGCACCTCAATACAGGAAACGACTTGTTTTTTAAGCAGGGCACTTTTTCCAGCCTCCACTTTTAAACTCTTTCTACCGGTATGCGATTGTTTCGACGAAACGGTTATCTCATTTGGTTTTAGAAGTCCCTGGAAATTAAAGTGCGCTGAAGTCAGACAGGTAGAGAAATCATAATCTTCAAAACCGTCAAACGCCATTTCTTTATATTTTGAATTGGATGCCACTGCCATTGGGAAACGGTTATTATAGCCAAAGAAGGCCGATGAATAACGGTTTAACGCATCTTTGTTTTCCACTTCCTGACCATATGGGCTGAACTGTGTTATTTCTGATGCAAAAGTCCATTTACCAAAGTTGGAATACTGCGCATTCTTCTCCCATCTCCCGGTAAAAGCATTATAAACATAGAACGACTCAAAATTGTTAAAGAAACCTGTTTTTCGTAGTGTAGGGTTCAGATCATTCGTGTTATCCGTAAAATTTCTTCCTGTTAAATACGCATACGATTTGTTGGCTCTCCAGTTTCCTAAGACATTATATACATACGGATTATACGAGTTTGCGGCAATATCATCCGGGTCACTGGTATTATTGTCTTTTTCATATTCAAAAACTAGGTTTCCATTATCGTAGGTCATCTTTGGCAAATCACATTCACATTGCGCTGCCCAGATATTATTGTATTCAACTGCCGATGCATTTACGATTCTATAATCGTTAAATGTTGACGAGAAAAACGGATTGTTTCCGATGTTCGACTTCATCGATACCATCTGATTGTTCCAGTTATAATTATAAAGCGGATTTTTAACAGAGGTTACAGCTGCCATTGAGGCTTCCAGCATATTTCGATATCCGGATCGGATTATCTTAATACTACCATTAATGATATTATCTCTGGTGATACGCAAACCATTACGATCAATCATCATAAATTCATTCCCGAGTTCTTTATTTTTAACTACCCAGGCGAAAAATTTCTGGTCTTGTTCCGATCGATTGATTCCATCAACCCACACTTCATCACCATCCATTAAATATTTGGCTGCATTATAACCACCATCCATTTTATATTTATCGGTGTTATTGATATTGGAAATCGCACATTCCAATCCGATATTTTTCGCTACCTGTCCCATTCCTTTATACGACCAGTATGCCGGGAAATTAAAACTGTAGTAATTATCATTATATTCATTTGTTGTTTCGGTTAACAATACTTGTCCGGTATCGGCATCCCACGCATTATTTTTGGTAGATACTTTAGAGCCGACATCATACGCAATTTTTTCCGACAGGATACCACTACTATGAATCACTTTTGTCGTTACAGCAGTTCGGATCTGATTTTCGTGTTTCGAATAACTCGGTAGCGGAACCGGTATAATCACGAAAACCATAAACAAAGGAATACCAGCAGTATTAAAGTGAATACCGGCCGTTTGAGTTACCGATTTACTTTCTCTAAAGTCGTTGATCACATCGTAATCCACCCCTACCAGTTTTGAACTGATATTTCCGGCACCGTCAATGGTTGTCACCACATTGTTTAGTTTTCCCTGACTTTTAGGTGCATTTGGATTTTCCCGGTATTTATAATCCACTCCGGAAATAAATGCCACTTGTCCTTCGGCATAAATACGTTCGCTCTTCGTTTTACCATCCATATCATTGGTATGGATCGAGTATCCCTGTGACAGTGTTAAATGATCTCTAACATTGATTTTTAACAAACTTGCCAGGATATCCGATTTATCATATTTTGATGACATAGGCGTATAGTTAACCACAGTTGGGAAATCGTAAGTCGTATAGAATTCAGTTACCACATGTCCTGTAGCGTGTCGTTTTACCACACCCGGATCCCGTGGGCCTAATATTTTCCCTCTTTCAAGGTTTTTAACCACTACCCGACTATAGGTAATTTTCGGTGATGGGAAAAACGATTCTCCGAAAGGTTTTTCGATATAGTTTTCCGTTTCGGGCCCTAACAATAAACTTTTGCTGGTTTTATCATAAAACGGTTCTACAAACGGATTTTCTTTAGAACCAATCGGCTCATAGCTAGCTACTCCCGATGTTTTTCCCTGTTCCGTTTTATAGCTATACACCTGTCCGTAATGTTGTTTGTATAGTTCATCACTTGGGTTATCGGTCATTATCTGCCATTCGTCATGCATTTTTACTTCTTTTACACGACTACCGCCACCGATTTTTTCACGGTTCGGTTGCATTAAACGAATCCATGATTTTCCGGAGATAAATTTGCTTGCGATTCCTTTTTCTTTTAGTTTTCCATTTGGACTTTTGAAAATATCCAACAACGTTGGAATCCAACCGATAAGTTCCATCACAACACCTTCAAGATTGTTGGTATCCTCTTCATTGTTCATACTATAAACCACACGGTTTAGGTTTTGTCTTCCGAAATACCAACCCGCTTTTGATATCGGGTTCACTTCCGGATTACCACCGTCTCCCTGGTTTACCATTTCAATTTTAATAGACGCATAACTGTCACCGTTACCGTCCTGAATAAAGTTATACGTTTGATTTTTGACTACGTTTAGATAACCCGTCACATAATCATATTTGGCATTATCATTTGGTGCCATATTCACTAAAAACCTAAAATAAATCGGGTCATTTTGTATTGGCTTGATATAACGCTCATGGAAGTCTTGAAAATTAGAGTCATCTAATTTGATGTACAAATAACGCGAAGGGTTAAATGATTCATATAGTTTTGTATTGTTTAACTGACTTAGGGATGTTAATGGCGCCTGACCGGCTCCCACCACTTTAAACATTTCCATCACATCGCGATCCTGAACATGGCCATAATCGTCGGCTTCATAATTCAACTCTATTCTACCGCCCGATGGCAAACTAACATTGTTTAATAACCAGGCAGAAGCATATTGATCTGCAGCAGCTCTGTCTTTCTGATCCACATATCCGAATTCGGCATTCGATAAAGCATCGCTTGTTCCGCAACCTACATTCGCCGCAACCGGCTTGTAATTCCCCCATATATCATAGGCCTTCACATCGTAAGAAGGATTATACCCATAATTAAAGGTATACGGTGTGTATTTACCCATATTGGATTTTTTATAGGTGAAATACACTTTTTTAAGGGTTAGTTTTCCTTTTTGACCATCGTAAGCACCACCCGACATATTTGCGTTTTCGTGGTTTTCGACACCCTGACACAAACTATAGTCATATTCAAAATGGGCTACTTTAATAGGTGTTGCTCCTGTTGGATTGGCAAGGTATTCCGGTTTCGAATACAATGAAATTTTATCCAGTTTATACGATTTGGAATCCATTCCGATTCCTCCGTTTTCACCTTTTACACCATAGGCGTCTTTACGTGCCGAAATTTCAAAAATAGCAACATGTGTTTTTGTTTCAATTTTTTTGATATAAAGCATTTCTTTTTCACCATACTGATAGTTCCCTTTATTATCCTTTTTACTGGAACGCAATCCTTCGTCATAGTTGGCAACATTCTCTTTAAACGGAATACGCCATTTATATGGTTGTGTATTATTATAGGTAAACTTGGTATAAGTTCCTAAATCGTCATCAGTAGGGCCATCGTTTTTTAAATCCTGATAATCGGATGATAAAACAGACGTCAATAAATAGGTATGTGCATAAGCCGGCGTCGTAATACGGTTAAAATACTGATCACCGTCTTTACTGTTATTGGCCGAGTTATCACTTCCCGGGTTATAATTTACCAATCCTTTGGAACAGTTTACACCCGGATTACTTCCCACGTCAAACGTAGCTTCTCTCTTTATGGAGTTATACGCTGCACGTCCAAAGATATAGCGGTCGCCACCTTCTTTTATGATTCGCACCTCAGAGGTATGATGATCGTGTTTTCCGGCTAATGAGTACGGGCTGAATTGCGTTTGAAAGCCAAACTTTTGCGCTTCGGCACGGGTTAATTTTTGGATAACCTGATTTCTACCCAGACGCCCATCTCTTTTCACATAGCTGGCGTTCTGTATATAACTCCCGTTTCGGGAATAATTCAGAATAGTATTTCTCGAGAACTTAGTTCCTCCAATTTCCAATTTAATCGGATCATAAGCTCCCAATTGCGTATTGAATAAGTTCAATTCTTTATCAACATGGTATCCTCCGATATTTTTGAAAAACACTTTTTCATAATCCACTTTATTACCGCTAACCTTCTCTCTAAATCGTGCCAAAGCCGGATTACTACTCGCCCACAACCCTGAAGCACTATTACCTTTAGTAATCGTGGCATCAAAACCAAAGTGAACACCTCCACCAGCTCCAAATTCAAGACCAAAACTACCTCCATTGGTATCATCCTGTACATAATTATCGTACACAAATCCTACTTGTGATTTATAAGGACGGAACATTCCGGACACCCCTTGTCCCTGAATACTATACAAATCGTATGTATTGTTCGTAATAGGTAATGATGTTGTATTTTTATTAAAGGTTCTGTCTTTTTCTCTGTTAAAATCTAAAATATCGGTACTTCCGGCACTATAGCTGTTTTCAAAACCATAGCCTCTTTCTGTTTTATATTTTTCGGAGCTTTTAATTCCCTGACTGGTTCGGTATCCGGAAAATTTCATTCCCGGTTCCACTCCCCAAAACTCCGCTTCCACATTCATCCCAAACATAAAGTTGGACGACACCATTCCAACGCGTTTTGTTGGTGTAAAAGACACATCTCCAAACGACAAAGAGCCTGACAATACATCACGCTTATCTCTTATATTTTTAAGATTGGTATTATTTTTTGTTGACTTATACGACATCATTGCTGACTCCAGTCCTTTTCGGCTGTTTAAACTTACCCCGACACTTCCGGTTAACGTATAATCCTTTTTATCTTTATCCGTTTTCTTTTTATCGAACGACACACTTGGTGATACTGAAACACCTTCGGATGCCGAAGATTCCATATTCATCCCTACAGAAAGGTTATCACTGATCTGATAACTCAAACCACCGTTAACCGAAAATCCGAATCCATCGTAGTTGTTGTACTTCACCCCAAGTCCGATACTTGGAATGGCCATTTCGCCAATACCAAATCCGGCTAAGAAAAGGTTTGCATTCGACCCGATGGTCACATTGTCTTTCATGCTATTTTCATAGATCATCTCATCGCCTTTGAAATCATCTGGCAAACCGCGCATTTGTCGGTTAATCTGCCCAACGTTCAAATCCCAGCCTAAACCAACCCATGAGGCCTCCTGATCCATGGTAACTCCGGAATTGTATGCCAGGTTTAACGGATAACCACCCACATCCATAATCGGGATATTGTAGTTAAAATCACCGCTGGCGAGATCGACCATATCCGATGTTCCGATAGGAGTAAACGACTCAAACTCCGGTTGCGAAGGTCCAGAGGTCAAAGCATATACTGCCATTGGCTGAACCATTTCTAAAAACAACATCATTGCTAAATAAATAGCAACGACTTTTGTAACCTTACTCGTTCTGATTTTTTGGATCATAATAATATTTCTGTAAATGTGTCTTTAAACTTAAACTTCAATGTTCCTTTGCGGAATAACTGGTCTTTATAAATCAGTTGGATTTTTTCATTGGGATCAATTCCGGAAAAGAACAATACTATTTTCTGGAAAGGTGCGATTTTATAATTGCGTTCATAAGAAACGCCATTGCACGGTATCGTATCATTTTTGGAGGTAACCACATAAAAATCGTTATTGATAGCAAACGACATATATTTAACCGCATCGGCATAAGGTAATCCGGTAAATTGATCGGACAAAAGATCTTTTTCCTGATCCTGTTGGAACGTAAATTCAACTACCCGCTCCTGTTTGTTGGCTTCATATAGGGAATCCACTTTAAACAGATCGGTCGTTCCCTGATCTTTTAAAATGTAATATTGAATGGGCACTTCGGTAGCCGTAAAATTGATGTCGTCTACTTTTTGGGAATATTCGCGCGACTTCCAGCCGATTTTCTCTAACTGAAAATAACGGGAACGGATTTCTGAGTCATCCCTACCCGTCGCTGTCTTTTCTTTTTTACAGGAGCATAATGAAAAAACAAAAAATATAAAAAGTAGTTTTCTATACACTCGCATATTTTTTGTTTAGATCAATCGGTGTTTTATTCTCAGCTCTTACCACTTCATATTTTAACGAAACAATTTGTGCTTTTAGAATAGCTTTTTTTGGTAAAATTCGGCGCATGCAATTAAAATGTTGTTTTTTTCTTTTTTAATCTTAATCTGACAGCATCATCGTGGATGAAACTGGTATTTTTAAATAAAATTCTACTTCTTATCTATTAAACCCGATAAAAATGCACCTTTACATCTTCTCTACTAAGACATTAATTACCAAAAATTGACCCAATAACCACGTAGTATTACGTAAGATCAATTGTTAAATTTCACACAAATGTAAAATTTTATTTCAAAGAAAAAAGCGAATGCTGTAAAAATTATAGGACTATTTTACGTTTTCTCGTAAAAAAAATTACAAAAATTATCTTAAAACCCTTGTCAATCCTACAAAAGTCAATGTTCTCAAAAAAAACCATAAAAAATAAAAAAATTCACTAATCGCATCAAAAACCGAAGTCAAACAAAATTTTTCTACTTAATTTCAAATTCCCTATTTTTGAAACATCAAAAAATGCTTAAGGATGAGTGCAACAAGACACAATTGGACAAAAGAAGAAATCATTGCCATATACAATAAACCGTTAATGGACCTGCTTTATGAAGCAGCCACAATACACCGAACCAATCACGACCAGAATACCGTACAAGTATCCACGTTATTGTCGATTAAAACCGGAGGATGTCCGGAAGATTGTGGATACTGCCCGCAGGCAGCGCGCTACCACACCAATATTGAAGGTAACGACCTGATGTCGGTACAACAGGTAAAAGCGCAAGCGTTACGGGCAAAGTCAAGCGGTTCCTCCCGTGTTTGTATGGGAGCGGCGTGGCGAAACGTTAAAGACGGACCAGAATTTGATCAGGTATTGGAAATGGTACGTACTATCAACAAACTGGATATGGAAGTTTGTTGTACGTTGGGAATGCTTACGGAAAATCAGGCGCAACGTTTGGCCGAAGCAGGACTTTATGCCTACAATCACAACCTTGACACTTCGGAAGAATACTACAAAGAGGTGATTTCTACAAGAGGATACGAAGACCGTTTACAAACGATCGAAAACGTACGAAAAACCAATGTAACCGTTTGTAGCGGTGGTATTATCGGAATGGGAGAAAGTATCGAAGACAGAGCCGGAATGCTGGTAGCCTTATCGACTTTAAACCCACAACCGGAATCGGTGCCAATTAACGCACTGGTAGCCGTAGAAGGAACACCAATGGAAGAAGAAAAACCGGTTGAAATCTGGGAAATGATTCGTATGGTTGCGACAACCCGTATTGTAATGCCGGAAACTCAAGTGCGCTTGTCTGCCGGAAGAACTCAAATGTCCAGAGAAGGTCAGGCGATGTGTTTCTTTGCCGGAGCGAATTCGATTTTCGCCGGAGACAAGTTATTAACGACACCAAACCCGGATGTAAACGAAGACATGAAAATGTTTCAGGAACTTGGTTTAACACCACAAAAACCATTTATCAAATTAATGCAACCGGAAACAGTAGAAGCGGAAGACTCTAAATTCCAGGCCTTAGGCGAAAAACCAAAATGGACCCGACCAGGACACACAATCGACCGAAATCTGGAAGCTTCCAATAAAAACAAAAACCAGGAAATTGTTAAAAACTAAGTTGATTTTAGTTTAAAATAATTTCACAAAAAGATAAAGCTTTAGTAACTTAGCTTCTGTTTGTTAAAAACAAAACAGAAGCTTTTTTTTAAGTAATCTCACATTGTATTATGCCTTTACATTTAACTGAAATTGAACGCGTAAAAACCATATCAAAAGAAGATTTTTACAAAAACTACGTAAAAAAGCAGAAACCACTAGTCATCGAACAACTGACAACCGACTGGCCCGCCTACGAAAAATGGAAGCTAAATTATATTAAAGATATTGCCGGCGACAAAACAGTACCACTGTACGACGACAGACCCGTATCCCATAAAGACGGATTCAACGAAGCACATGCCACGATGAAAATGGCCGATTATATCGATCTGCTACAATCCAAACCTACCAACTACCGTATTTTCCTATACAACCTGATGAAGGAAGTGCCATCCCTGCAAAAGGACTTTAAATGGCCGGATATTGGATTACGTTTGGTTAAACAACTTCCAATGCTGTTTTTTGGAGGTGAAAATTCGAGAGTATTCATGCACTTTGATATTGATTATTCCAATATTTTACATTTCCATTTCCACGGAAAAAAACAGTGTATTCTTTTCGAACCAAACCAGACGCCTTATTTATACAAAATCCCACATGCTTTGATTTCGAGAGAAGATATCGATTTCGACAATCCGGATTTTGAAAAATGGCCGGCTTTAAAACAGGCAAAAGGACTTATCTGCAACCTGAATCACGGTGAAATGCTTTATATGCCGGAAGGATACTGGCACTATATGAAATACCTCACTCCCGGATTTTCGATGAGTTTACGGGCATTTCCAAGAAGCATCTCCAATCTGACAAAAGCAGCGTATAACGTATTCATCATGCGTCATTTCGACAACTTTATGCGAAGACAAAAAGGGCAACAATGGATTGATCATAAAAATGAACAAGCCATCATTCAGACACACAAAAAATTAGGCATCAATAAATAATTCCAAAGTATCGTAATTGATGCAACAAAAACACCAATACTTTTCAATTGATGACGCGACAAAAAAACTGGAATATTATTGCAGTTATCAGGAGCGTTGTCATGCGGAAGTAGTTCAGAAACTACAGCAAATGCATATGATTCCGCAAGCAATCGACAGCATAGTAGTGCATCTGATCGAAAACAACTTTCTAAATGAAGAACGTTTTGCCCGCAGTTTTGCCCGGGGAAAACACCGCATCAAAAAATGGGGAAAACTCCGGATTGTTAACGAACTTAAATTCCGGGGCATCTCCAAATACAATATCGACAGCGCGCTAAAAGAGTTCACTACTGAAGAATATCTCGAAACATTTCACACACTGGCCGACACTACCTGGAATTCCATTAAAGAATCCAATCTGCTTAAAAAGAAAAAAAAGTTTTGTGATTTCCTGATTCGGAAAGGTTATGAATCCAATTTGATTTTCGAAAAATGCAATGATTTAAGTGCCGAATAATTTATTTCGACAACAACACACTCACAGCATTACCGCCAAACCCAACAGCATTGATCAATACTTTTCGAATAGTTGCCGGTTTCGAAACCGGATTATCCCGAAATGGGATTCCTATAAATTGCTGATGTTGCAACATCAATACCGCCAACTCCACGCTTAATATTCCGGAGGAACCAAAAGTATGTCCGATTTTCCATTTATTAGTGGTTAGCATTGGTATATGATTACCGAATACTTTTTCGACGGCATTACGCTCCGATACATCGCCTTTTATCGTTCCCGGCGCATGGAGCACAATCGCATCAACTTCTGTCGGATCGATCCCATTTAAAGCCATTCGCATGGACTTCTGAAAACATTCCGCATCGGCAGATATCGAAACATTGTGCTGCAGCATTTCCGTAGCATAACCAATTCCCTCAATCCAGGCAAGCGCATTTACATTTTCGCCGGTTTCCAAACAAGCCATAGCTGCACCTTCACCAAGCACCATCGAATTGCTTTTTTTATCGGGATCAAATGCTTTACAAGGATAAGAATCTTCAAAGGTTGAATAGATTTTCATCGCTTTTAGCTGTGCCAGCGTAAAAGGCGTTAACGGCGCTTCACTTCCTCCAACAAGGAATTTATCAGCCATGCCCGATTGGAGCCAGGCAACACCATTCAAAAGCGCATGCAAAGCCGTCGAACAGGTAATCGAATGCGAAATATCCGGACCGTCGTTATTCAGGTCATTTGCCACCCACGAAGCGATATTCCCCAACGTAGTCGTAGGCGAAGCCAAAGTAGTCGTGGCTCCGGTTTCCAGAAATTCGCGGTGGTATTTTTCAAACAACTGCGTCGCCCCTCGGGACGAACCGATATTAATCCCAAAACGACCATCGTTCCAACCCGCCTGCGCTATCGCTTTACGGGAAGCCGCGATGGCATACAAAACGGAATCGTCGAGATTTTTATATTTCACATCCGAAAACCGCAGCGTTTCGATACTTTGCTTGACTTCGGCAGCAAGCGCCGCCACCGGAAATACGGTATCCCCTACCGGCAAAAACCGGATATAACTCTCCGGATTCCCGTAGGCTTCCCAAACCGAAATCGGATTATCTCCCAAAGCAGAAACGGATCCCAGTGCCGTGATCGCAATTTTGTTTTTCAACGTAAAAGAATTTGGTTGCAAAATTAAAACATATCCAGCGCTTCCCCGACGATCTGGTAGACTTTTTCAAGTTCGGCTTCCGAAATAATATACGGCGGCAGGATATATACAATATTCCCAACCGGTCGCAAAATGATTCCCTTATCGATAAAGAAACGATAAAGCGTATTTCTAAAATCGCCGTAATAACTATCCGACGAATCCCTTTTAAATTCCAGCGCGAAGATCACTCCCAAAACACGAGTGGTTTTTACCCGCGGATGGTTTTCTACCCGTTTCTGAAAAGCCAGATGTTGTTCGTGAATTCTCGCAATTCCTCCCTGAATGTTTGCATCGGAAAGCAACTCCAGACTGGCCAATGCGGCCGCGCATCCAGTCGGATTCGCCGTAAAAGTATGCCCGTGGAACAAGGCCTTATTCACATCATCATCGTAAAAACCATCGAACAACTCCTGCGTAAACGTAGTCAACGCCATCGGAATCGCACCACCGGTTAGCGCTTTCGAAAGACACATCATATCGGGTTGTTGCGTCAGATAATCACAAGCGAAATTTTTCCCGGTTTTTCCAAATCCCGTCATCACTTCATCGGCAATCGTAAACACGCCATATTTTTTACAACTTTCAATCAGTTTATCGAGTTGTTCCGGTGCATACATCACCATACCTGCCGCGCCCTGAACCAATGGCTCAAAAATAAACCCGGCATATTCGTTCGTTTCCAACAAGGCTTGCAAGGCTTCCAGACTCGCCGCTTCCTCACCCGGTGTGGGTACCGGAATTCGCGTTACCTGAATCATCGATCCCTGGAAAGCCTCGGTAAAAAAAGAGATTCCACTGGCCGCCATCGCTGCAAACGTATCGCCGTGAAAAGCATTTTCGAAAGCAATGATTTTGGTTCGCTTCTCCCCTTTATTAAAATAATACTGTAACGCCACCTTTAAAGCTACTTCGACAGCAGTAGATCCATTATCGGAAAAGAAAATTTTTTGCTGATTATCCGGCAAAATCGGAATTAATTTTTCCGCCAAAGCAACTGCCGGTTCATGCGTAAACCCACCAAAAAGCACATGTTCCAAAGTAGTCAACTGTTTGTAAATCGCATCGGCAATAACAGGATTCGAATGGCCATACGGATTAACCCACCAGGATGCAATGGCATCGATATATTCCTTTCCGTTTTCATCCCATAATAAAGCCCCTTTTCCTTTCGTTATAGCAATATGCGGATACGCTGTTTTATGTTGCGTATACGGATGCCATAAATGATTGGCATCGACTTTTTGCAGTCTGTTATGTTCCACTTTATATTTCTTTTTGATACATCAATTTCGTAACACAAAGATAAAACCCCTTTCGGATAACTTTTTGGAAACAAAAAAGTTTAACATTAAACCTTTTATCATTTTATTTGTCTAAAAAAAAGAACCTTATCAGAAAAAATTATGAAAACAACTATTAAATTACTAATGTTCACTGCTTTAATGGCTATCTCCTGCAATAGTGACAGCGATAGTTCCAACAGCGGCAGCACTCAAGACACCACCGTTGCAGCGGATGCCAAAGCGCAAGCTTTTGAAGAAGATGTAGAAGGAATTAAAGAGGAAGTATTAGCCGGCGACGGTTATTATGCTTCTAAAAATGCCGACACACAATTACCGCCTTCGAGTTGTCGTGTGATCACTCAGGAAACCCTAACCAACGGAGACAAAAAATTTAAAGTCGATTTTGGAACGGGTTGCGTTGACGCCAACGGGAACAACCGTAGCGGAATTATTTACATCGTAGCCCATAGAAACACAACAAACAACGAAATTACTGCCGCCATTACATTCGACAACTATTACATCAACAGCCATAAAATTGAAGGTACTATTAACGTAAGCCGAGTAGTTGTAAACAGCGTTCCGACCTTTACCCGCGAAACGAACATTACTATTATCCAACCATCCGGTGGTGGAACGATCCATCGCGAAGGAAGCTTTAACATCGAAAAAATCGGTGGTGTATCCACGCCATTGGATTTTACAGATGATGTTTTCAGTATCAGAGGTAACGCGTTAACGACCTTACCAAACGGAACCGTTTTACACATGGAAATCACCGAACCGTTAATCCGAAATATCGGCTGTCCGGTGATCGTAAAAGGTAAAAAAACAATCACTAAAAATTCGCAAACCTTTGTACTGGACTACGGTAACGGAACTTGTGATGATATGGCCACACTAACCCTACCTGGCGGAACCGTAGTAACCATATACCTATAAAAAAAGGTCACCCGAAAAGGCAACCTTTTAATCAAAACCTGTCGCATTTATAAAACCGACAGGTTTTGTTTTTTTTTATAATTCCAATAATGTTTCTGCAAACAAGTCGGCATATTCTTTAATCACGTTTTTATCGAAATACGGTTCTTCATCGATTCGCCCTAAAAAACGAACTCCGGTACGATTCAAAATGATGGATTCCGAATCCGGGTTTTCTTTTCCGCTAAAAACAATTCCGGCAACCGCCACCCCTCTTGCTTTTAAAACCTCGATCGTCAATAGCGTATGATTGATACTTCCCAGATAATGACGTGACACGACAATCACCTTATAATCCGGCTGAATCAAATCGATAATCGAATCTGAATCGTTTAACGGCACCAATACACCACCGGCACCTTCGATAACCAGATGATTTTTCGTTTTCGGTTCTTTAATTTTTTTCAGGTCGATCACCACGCCGTCGATTTTTGCCGCCACATGTGGACTGGCCGGTGTATTTAAAGCATACGCATTATCGAAAATCCGGGTTTTGGTATTCGATAACTTCTCTTTTATTTTATGACTATCAGAATAATCCAGATCACCCGCCTGAACCGGTTTCCAGTAATCGGCTTCCAAAGCCTCGGTTATAATCGTTGCGGCTACGGTTTTTCCGACATCGGTCCCGATACCTGTTACAAATAGTTTCATATTTTTATTAATCGTTCAGATACTTCTAAATATCTAATGGCTTTATTTGACATCTAAAATAAAAAAACCTCAGAGCAAGTCTGAGGTTATAATTTCTTTTTTTATAGTGCAGCGTTAAAGCATTTCTGAATAACGGGACACTTTTGTTATGCAAAGATACAACATTCTTTTTTTGAAAGAAACAAATTCCTTTCAAAAAACAATCTTTACAGGGAATAATTTATTTTATTTAAAATGATTTCCTTTATCGCCTCATCTTTTTCGGAATATTCTTTAAAAAGTTCATTCAAACTTGTTCTTAATTCACCAGCCCTATTAGACGACACTTGTCCTAGTATAAAAGCAATCACTTTTATGCACGAATCCAGGCAATGCCGATCATTATTATTAAAACTATAAAACGGAAGTTTTGGTATCCCATATGTGTTTCTTAAATCAAAAACAACTCCGCTATGTGCGCAATAGTTTCTCACAAAAACTACAACTTCCATAATTTGTGTAAATTTTTTAATATCATTGACATTAAAAATTTTGGAAATCCGCTCTTTTGTTTTAAAATCCAGTAACGATTTATAAATCTTTAAATTTGTTCCGAATGTAAAGTATTCTAATGTTTTCCATGCCGGAGCATATTTGTCATTTATATATCTTTTATGATGTTTGGCAATAACATTATTCTTTTTAAACTCATCATTATAATACAAATCAAAGTTCTTAATAAAAGTAGTATCAATCACTTTTGGATCTACGAACCAAGTAGGGCTGGTTTTGTTGATATTCGACACATAATAAATTATTTTTGTCCGAAAACTTAATTCAATTCTATTAATATATTTTATCAACAAATGTCTTAAATCAACATCCATATAGTACAACTCTAAAATAGTCGAAAATCGTGTTCCTTCTTTAAAATTATGCTGATCATCAATTTCAAAAGGATTCCAATAAAAACCCAGCCTATAGTAACCAATATCCAACAAAATTTCTTTTATCTTTTCAGTAGGCAAATCTAAAACCATCCCTCTTTCTTCAAGCTTTGCAATTTGCTCATCTGTAGTCGTAGCTATATTCCCCATTTAATTCAAGATTTTCTTAAAGACAGTAATATTCTACAACTATTAACCGCCTCAACAATTACATTTACAAAGAGTTAAACCTAACACCAGCAAAACACGACTTAAAATCAATCACTCTATAACAAGCGATTTAAAAGATGCAACACTTTCGATATTTCTTCGGATGTATTATAACTATGCAAACAAAAACGCAATCGTTCCTGTCCTTCCGGTACCGTTGGTGCCATAATGGGCCGTACATCAAATCCGGATTGTTCCAATTGGCGGGCAATATTCTTTACTTTTTCATTTCCCGGAATTACGGCCGATTGTATAGCCGATTTACTTCGGATAAACAATGGCTTTAATCCCAGCAAGTTCTTCTCCCGGTTAAAATGAACGATATTTTCTTTCAACCGAACCCGCTCTGCAGCTTCTGTTTCCAAAGCCAAATATCCTGCGTGGATCGTTGCAATCGCATGTGGCGGCAAACCTGTCGTATAAATAAAACTCCGCGCAAAATTGACCAGATACTCCTTGAGCCTTACACTGCCTAATACCGCAGCTCCGTGACAACCCAATCCTTTTCCATAGGTCATAATCCGGGCAAAAACAGCTTCACGGAGTCCTAACGCATCAATCAATCCTTCTCCTTTTTCGCCAAATACCCCTAAAGCATGTGCCTCATCGACCACAAAAAAACAACCATAACGCTCGGAAAGTGTCGCCATTTGCTCCAGATCGGGCGAATCGCCATCCATCGAAAAAACCGTTTCCGTCACGATATAAACGGATCCCTGATCGTTTTGAAATCGCTTGATTTGCCGTTCCAGATCCTCTAAGTCGTTATGCAGGAATTTATACGACCGCGCATTCGACAGTCGGATACCGTCGCGGATGGAAGCGTGGCTCAATTCATCAAACAGTACCACATCGTTCCGTTGCGGCACACTACTAAAAAAACCCAGATTGGCATCGTAACCCGAATTAAAAATCAAAGCACTTTCCGATTGGTGATAAGCTGCAATTTTGGTTTCAGCTTCTGTATAAAAGGCATGATTTCCTGATAGCAATCGCGAACCGGTTGCACCATTATGCGAATTATGCTGCTGCGACAACATAGCCGCTGCTTTTTGAAAAAGCAATTCGGATCGGGCAAAACCCAAATAGTCGTTCGACGAAAAATCGACGCCATTTTTCTGTTCGGGTAATTGCCGTAAAGCATTGGCTTCTGTCCGGGATTGTAATTTAGTCGATAGTGATACTGGAAAGCGTTTCATACTGGCAAAAGTAAGTATCTTTTTCCGTACTCAATCTATCACAACCACATGAAACCCAACACAAAAAGAACTAATGACTTAAAATTAAAAACAAAAAACACAATAAATTTTATTATTTTTAGCAACTATTTAACACTTAACCCAAACAAAAATGAAAAAACAATTACAACTGGCGTTTTTGCTACTTTTTTCATTCTCCACAGGTTTTGCCCAAACGCAAAGACTTTGGAAACCGATTGACGAAAGCAGCATCACGACGCAGAAAAAAGTAACCCGAAGTTCCTTTCCCAGGAATTACAACCTATTCACACTTGATCTGAGCGCTTTAAAAAACAGCTTATCCAACGCTCCGATACGCGGTCAGTTTGAGGGCAAATCCAATCTGATCATCGAACTTCCCAATGCACAAGGGCAACTGGAACACTTCCGGGTCATGGAAACCCCGATAATGGAACCGGCTTTAGCAGCCAAATATCCAATGATCAAATCGTATGCCGCACAAGGCGTGGAAGATCCGACAGCTGTAGCCCGTTTTTCGGTTACCCAACTGGGCTTACACAGTATGACGTTATCGAGTGAGGAAAGCACGGTTTTTATTGATCCGTATACCGAAGACCGTCAAAACTATATCGTTTATAACAAAGCTTCGTTGCACCGGGCTTTTTCGGACTTTTCCTGTCTGACAGATGATGGCATCAAATTACCGTCATTAGCAGAAGGTCGCATTGGAAGCTCAGAAACCGCTTTGAATACCGACGACAAAAAGTTACGAACCTATCGACTGGCACAATCGTGTACTGCCGAATATGGTAATATTTTTGCCGGAACCGGAACCGATACTCAGAAACGAGCCAACATTCAGGCGCAAATGGCTGTTACCATAACCCGTGTGAACGGTGTTTACGAAAGAGACCTTTCGATTACGATGGTATTTGTTGCGAATAACGACCTGTTGATTTATTTTGGAAGTACCACAGCCGACCCATGGAGTGGCGAATACAACGTTCGTACTGGTATCACCATTGATGCCGCAATTGGTTTTGCAAACTACGACATCGGACATAACTTTAACACTTCAGGAGGTGGAAATGCTGGCTGCATCGGATGTGTCTGTAGTACTAACAGTAATCCGAATGGCGGTTTCCACAAAGGTACGGGGATGACCGGAAGATCTAATCCTACCGGTGATGCTTTCGACATCGATTATGTAGCACACGAAATGGGACATCAGTTTGGCGGTTACCATACGCAAAGTAGCTCGAACTGTCGTTCCGGAAGTGGCTTAACCGAAGTAGAACCGGGTTCGGGATCGTCTATCATGGCTTATGCCGGAATCTGTCCAACCAATGTACAGAACAATAGTGACGATTATTTTACGTATGTTAACATCCGAGATATTCTGGCCAATGTAAAAACCGGAATAAGCTCCAGTTGCGCCCAGATTACCCCTATCACCAATAATCCACCAACAGCCGATGCCGGTAAGGATTATGTAATTCCGAAATCGACTGCTTTTATTTTAACTGGAAGCGGAACCGATCCGGATGGTGATGCCCTAACCTACACGTGGGAACAGAACGATCCGCAAAATCCAAACTCGGCCGCAGCACCAACAGCCACACGTGTAAACGGTCCGATGTTCCGTACCATTCGCGGCACCACATCACCAACCCGTTATATGCCTGCGCTGGCAACAGTTTTAGCGGGTAACACAGCCAACACCTGGGAAGTATGCCCATCGGTTGCCCGAACCTTAAACTTTTCGTTAACCACAAGAGACAATAAAGCCGGAGGCGGACAAACGGCTTCCGATCTGATGAAAGTAACTGTTAGCGGAACAGCCGGCCCATTCCTGGTATCGGTTCCGAATACCAATGTAACCTGGCAAGCCGGCACCAATCAGAATGTAACCTGGGATGTAGCCGGAACAACCGCCAATGGCGTTAACACCCCATATGTAGACATCTACCTGTCGACTAATGGTGGTACTTCATTTGACACTTTACTAGCCAGCAAAGTTCCGAATGACGGTTCGGAAGTGGTAACCATTCCGAATACACCGGGAGCTCAAAACCGAATTATGGTACGCGGTTACGACAACATCTTTTACGATGTTTCCAATGCTAATTTCACCATTTCTGCACCGGCGGCAACTTTTGCTTCGGCCTTTAACGGCGTAGCCGGCGAACAGAATAAATCAATCTGCACCGGATCAAGCATCGCTTACACCATTGATTATAAAGTACACAACGGTTTTTCCGGAACCACGACTTTTAGCGCTACCGGAAATCCGGCCGGAACGACTGTTACTTTTTCTCCAACAAGTATCAGCACAAACGGTACGGTTACCATGACCGTGAGCAACACCAATGCCGCTACACCTGGTTTATACACCTTAAACGTTACAGCAACTTCCGGTTCGACGACCAAAAACGCGAATTACTACCTGGATTTACTAAACTCCAACTTCGGAACCATGTCGTTAACCACACCGGCTGATCTTGCCGTAGGTCAAAACACAAGCGTAACCTTAAGCTGGACAGCAAACAGCAATGCCAACGCTTATGATGTACAGGTAGCCACCGATAACGCTTTTACGAATATTATCAGCTCCGGTTCATCAGCGACAAACAGTTATACGGTTTCCGGATTATCACAGGCGACCAACTACTTCTGGCGCGTACAACCTAAGAATGCCGCTTGTATTGGAACCTACAGCAATCCTTTTAAATTTACAACCGGACAGATTAGTTGTGCTTCCAGTGCTTCTGCCAACGTTCCTATCACGATCTCCGCATCCGGAACACCAACGATCAACTCAACGTTAAATATTCCATCAGGAGGCGTTATTTCAAGCGTAGCCATCACTATGAATGTCACCCATACATGGATTAACGATATTACCGCCATTTTAATCAGTCCAACCGGAACACAGGTACAATTATTCGCACAACCATGTACCAGTGACGACATCCAAAATATCGTTGCTACGTTCTCCGACAGTGGTAATCCTGTAGTTTGCGGTACGAATCCGGGTATTTCCGGAACGGTTCTACCAACTCAGTCTTTATCGGCTTTTAATGGTCAGAATTCAACTGGAAACTGGACGTTACGAATTTCGGATGCCTACAATCAGGATGGTGGTGTTTTAAATAGCTGGAGTTTGAATATCTGTACCGTTAGCGCCGCTTTGGAACTAACCGAAACCAAACTTAACAATTTTATGATCTATCCGAACCCGAACAACGGTTCGTTCCATGTTCAGTTCACACCGGACGCTTCGAATACAACCGAAATCACGGTTTTCGATATTAGCGGACGTCGTATTTACAATCGCAATTTCCAAACGACAACTATTTTTAACGAATCAATTCAGTTAGAAAATACGCAATCGGGTATTTATCTCGTAACCGTTAAAAATGGTGATCGTCAGGAAACACAGAAAATTGTAATCCGATAATACAATTACACCTGTCAGGTTTTGGAGACCTGACAGGTGTAATATAATGACTAATACCAAACAGGCAGACTTATTATCGGTCAACTTTTTTCAGGACGAGACAAAAACAGAAAAGCCCCCGCTAATGCGAGGGCTTTTCTTTATGGGCTATCATTGTATTAGTCAGCTAAAACAATAATTTTATTGTCATTCATTTCTACTGTTCCGGAATTAATCGGCAACCAGTAGGTTTGCTCGTTAACTTTGTTGAATTTGGATGCAAATTCTTTTGCGATCTTCACTCCCGGGCCAACGATTTTCACATTTCCTTGACCTAATAAAGAAACGATTGGCGCGTGGTTATTCAACATCTGAAACTCACCATTAACACCCGGAACGGCTACCGAAGTAACTTCTCCTTTGAATAAAGTGGCTTCCGGTGAAACTATTTCTACAATCATATTTTCTATTAATTGATATTACGCAATTGAGCTTTTCAATTGAACGAATTATGCTTCTGCCAACATTTTTTGTCCGGCTTCGATAGCATCTTCGATAGTACCTTTCAAGTTGAATGCAGCTTCCGGCAGGTGATCTAATTCACCATCAATAATCATGTTGAAACCTTTGATTGTATCTTTAATATCTACCAATACACCTGGGATACCTGTAAACTGTTCTGCCACGTGGAAAGGTTGTGACAAGAAACGTTGTACACGACGTGCTCTTGATACGGCTAATTTATCTTCTTCAGACAACTCTTCCATACCTAAGATCGCGATGATATCCTGTAATTGTTTGTATTTTTGTAAGATCTCTTTTACTCTTTGAGCACAGTTATAGTGATCATCACCTAAGATTTGTGGTGTAAGGATACGAGAAGTAGAATCCAATGGATCTACTGCAGGATAGATACCTAACTCCGCAATTTTACGAGACAATACAGTAGTTGCATCTAAGTGGGCAAAGGTTGTAGCCGGTGCCGGGTCCGTTAAGTCATCCGCAGGTACGTAAACCGCCTGTACTGATGTAATGGAACCATTTTTAGTAGATGTAATACGCTCCTGCATCGCCCCCATTTCAGTAGCCAATGTTGGTTGGTAACCTACCGCAGATGGCATACGCCCTAAAAGTGCAGACACCTCAGAACCAGCCTGTGTAAAACGGAAGATATTATCTACGAAGAATAATACGTCTTTCCCCTGACCTTCACCAGCACCATCACGGAAATATTCAGCGATAGAAAGACCTGATAAAGCAACACGTGCACGTGCTCCTGGTGGCTCATTCATCTGTCCGAATACGAAAGTCGCTTTCGACTCTCTCATACCCGGTTTGTCCACTTTGGATAAATCCCATCCTCCATTTTCCATAGAGTGCATGAAATCGTCACCATATTTAATAATTCCTGACTCTAACATCTCGCGAAGTAAGTCATTTCCTTCACGTGTTCTTTCACCTACTCCTGCGAATACAGAAAGACCACCGTGACCTTTTGCAATATTGTTAATCAACTCCTGAATCAATACGGTTTTACCAACACCGGCACCACCAAATAAACCAATTTTTCCTCCTTTTGCATAAGGCTCGATCAAATCGATTACTTTGATTCCAGTAAATAAAACTTCTGATGACGTTGATAAATCTTCAAATTTTGGAGCCTGACGGTGGATCGGTAATCCGTTTTCACCTTCTTTTGGTAAATCTCCAAGACCGTCAATAGCATCTCCGATTACATTAAATAAACGACCATAAATATCTTTTCCAATTGGCATTTGAATCGGAGCTCCAGAAGCAACAACTTCTTGACCTCTGCTTAATCCATCGGTAGAATCCATGGAGATAGTACGAACAGTATCTTCACCGATGTGAGACTGTACTTCAAGTACTAATTTTGAACCATCATTTTTAGTGATTTCTAATGAATCATAAATCTTTGGAAGTTCGGCATTTTGTGTGTTGAATACTACGTCAACCACAGGTCCGATAATCTGTGCAACTTTTCCTATTCCTTTAGACATTGCTTATGTATTTATTAAACAGCTATTTACGTTTCTTGAAAAAACCTCTTTTTTCAGAGCGCAAAGATAGTTTTTTATATGCTAATTACGCAATTTAATTTTTGAATTTTTATAATAAAAAAGCGAATTCCGAAAAATCCGCTTTAATAATTTACTCTACCGTAACTGATTTTGCCAGGTTCCTTGGCTGGTCGACATTACAATTGCGCAATACTGCAATATGATACGACAACAACTGCAACGGAATGGTAGCCAATAGTGGCGTTAATGCCTCAGCGGTATCCGGAACTTCGATAACATGATCAGCTAATTCCTTAACCTGTGTATCTCCTTTCGTTACCACAGCGATGATTTTCCCGCTACGCGCTTTGATTTCCTGGATATTACTCACCACTTTATCATAATGATTTTGTTTTGGTGCAATAACCACCACCGGCATCTGCTCATCGATAAGCGCGATAGGCCCGTGTTTCATTTCGGCAGCCGGATATCCTTCTGCGTGAATATACGATATCTCCTTTAACTTTAACGCACCTTCCAGGGCTACCGGGAAATTATATCCTCTTCCCAGGTACAAACAGTTTGGTGCGTCTTTATAGATTTCGGCAATTGTTTTTGCCATATCATTTGTTGTCAAGGCTTCTTCCACTTTTTCCGGGATCAACTCCAACTCCAACAAATAGCGTTGGTAATCAGAATTATTCATCGTTCCTTTTGCTTTTGCCAAACGCAATGCAATTAGTGTCAGAATAGTAATCTGCGTTGTAAAAGCTTTTGTAGAAGCCACTCCGATTTCCGGTCCGGCATGCGTATAAGCTCCGGCATGTGTTTCACGAGAAATAGAGGACCCCACCACATTACACACTCCAAAAACAAAAGCGCCTTTTTCTTTGGCCAGTTTGATTGCCGCCAAAGTATCGGCCGTTTCACCGGATTGCGAGATAGCAATTACCACATCGTTCGGATAGATAATCGGATTGCGATAACGGAATTCCGAAGCATATTCTACTTCTACCGGAATTCGCGCAAACTCTTCCAATACATATTCCGCTACAAGACCGGCATGCCATGAGGTTCCACAAGCTACAATCAGAATCCTGTTGGCATTCAGGAATTTTTCAATATTATCCTCAACACCTGCCATTTGGATAATCCCTTTATTTGCCAAAAGACGTCCTCTGTAGGTATCTTTAATTACGCTAGGCTGCTCATAAATCTCCTTCAACATAAAGTGATCATAACCACCTTTTTCAATCTGCTCCAGATTCATTTGCAACTCCTGAATATACGGATCCACTAATGAATCGTCTTTAATTTTACGAACCTTCATCGGTTTATCCAGACGAATAATAGCCATTTCCTCATCTTCCAGGTAAATCGCATTACTGGTATATTCAATAAAAGGAGAAGCATCGGAAGCGATAAAATATTCATCTTCCCCAATACCAACTGCCAACGGGCTACCCAAACGGGCCACCACAATTTCATTTGGTTTTTTCTTATCAAAAACAGCAATAGCATAAGCTCCCACTACCTGGTTAAGCGCTTTTTGAACCGCCTTCCCCAATTTCAGGTTTTCCTGTTTTTGCACATCTTCAATCAGATTCACCAACACTTCCGTATCGGTATCCGATTTAAAAACATATCCTCTATTAATTAATTCTTTTTTAAGCGGCTCATAATTCTCAATGATTCCATTGTGAATAATCACAAGATCCCCTGAATTAGAAACATGCGGATGCGAGTTTACATCATTCGGCACACCATGAGTTGCCCAACGGGTATGCCCCATCCCGATTGTACCGGTAGTTGTTATTTCTGCTGCTACACGCGCTTCTAAATCTGTAACCTTACCTTTGGTTTTCGACAGTTTTAAATCTTCACCATCCCACAACACCACACCTGCACTGTCATACCCTCTATATTCCAGCCTTTTAAGGCCTTTTATAATCACAGGATAAGCTTCTCTGTGACCCACATAACCTACAATACCACACATAAATTATTCTTTCGGTTTAGTATAATAAATTTCTAATTTTAATCTTTTATCAACATCAGCACTATTCGTCCCATGCAATACTGTCCCCAATGGATTAATTACCGAAGCAACAGGCAGAAACTTCACATTATAAGAAGTTCCGACAGGCGACATCGGATCGGACATCACGAAAGGATTTTTTAAATAAGCACTTTTCACATTATTGATATCCTCTGTTACCACCAATCCTACCCGTACATTGGAAGAATCCTTCTTGATCAGATTATTAACATATTGCGTCAATCGCAATTTATATTTAATTGCTTTTTTATCGCCACTTGTTTCACGTTCCACCAGTCCACCGATTACCACTTTACTCATTTTTGGAAAATAGGAATTGGTTGTCGGATCGTAGTTATAATCAATCAGCACTTTATTATTTTTCATATCGTATAAATAAATACGCTGCGGCTCGTAGGCTACATTCTGCATCGCCTGTTTGTCGACATAAAAAGTAAGATTTGCTTCGTTGATCAACCATTTATTCGCTTCTACCTTCGCACGAAGATCTTCCAACTCGGTTTTATTAAACAAATCGATATACGAAAAAGATCCCTGTCCACCTTTTAGATACAGGCGCTCATCGCCCGATTCCGATGGCAATGCAAAACTATTCTCTAAAAAGTTAACCGTTGTACCGGTAAGATTCAACACGATTGATTTTCGCACGCGCGAAGTCGATCCTGCAGACGCATCGGCTTTATAACGGATATTAATTTTCGCTTTCGAAAAATCAAGCATTGCCATAGCCGTTTTCCCTTCTACACTTTCTACCTGAAAATACAATCCGCGGAAATACTCTTTAAACGCATTATTATTTAACAATTTATCAGATGATGCATTTAAAATCTTATTCTGAAAGAATGCTTTATTTAAATCCAGCCACACTCCCGGCGCAAAACGCTCCAGGACTACCCGATTCCCGACATCATTATTATCAATAATTTGTCCGGCCGAGTTCAGATAATTCCCATCTGCATCCAATTTATACAGAATAGTCTCCAGATTATTAAAATAAAACTGAGTATTCTGATTCGGCGGCCCATCATTCAACTGTAAAGTCCCTTTGTTATTTTCCACCAGATTTTTCTCATCCGAAAAATATTTTTGAGCATCACCTCCGTTAGCAGGATCAAACGTTCGCAACTGGTATTTCGATTCAAAAACTTTTAAACTAAACTTATTATCTTTTCCGTAAACCGAATCCAACTCATACAACCGCACTCCATTATCGTCTGTTCCGGTTTGCGTGGCAAAATACGGCACATAAACCCAAACCGAATCGATCACCGGGTTATCTCCGATAGTTGGAGCTGCAGAAGCCAATTGCACTTCCGATACGAAATGCGCTTTGGTTTCTCCGAAAGTGGTATTATTCATTACCCCCAAAAGATTTACCGGCAGGTTGTTTGTCTGCACACCACCTGTAGCCTTGTTATAAGCCTCCAGCGTTTGCCCCACATACTTTTCCAAAGTATAGTTTTCCTCTCCAACCAGATCGGAACCGACAGTATTAAAATCCTTATCGCAGGAGAACAACAAAACTGCTGTAAAAGACAGGAGTATTTTTTGTAATAATGAAATCCTATTCATATTTTTTATCAGATCAAAGAATGATTATATAACTTGATTTTTATAGAAATTAGTATATGCTTCTGCAAAAGCATCTTTCGGCACGAAAGGTAAAAAAGGTTTACCCGATGTTTCTATAAATTTTGTTAAACTTGGAGAGAGCTCCTCAGAGGCAATAATCACGGCATCCGAATGTAGAATACTGGCTTTCATAATATTTTCATAGTTCGGAATTTCCAGGTCAACAATCGATGCATCCGGAATTTCGTCAAACGCTACTTTTTTCATCATTTCCGGATCCAGTGTTCCGTCGAATGACTGCGCATAAACAGATGTTACGATCTTAGTATCTGCAAAAAGCGCCTCGTCTTTATAGTAATGCTTCATATAAATCGGAAGCATACCTGCTAACCAGCCGTGCACATGGATAATATCCGGCACCCAGTTTAATTTTTTAACGGTTTCCACTACTCCTTTTGCAAAAAAGATGGAACGTTCGTCATTATCCGGATACAACACACCATCCTCATCCGAGAATGTCGCTTTTCGTTTAAAGTATTCATCGTTATCAATAAAATAAACCTGAATACGCTCTTTCGGTATAGAAGCCACCTTAATAATTAACGGCATATCCATATCGTTTACCACTAAATTCATCCCAGACAAGCGGATAACCTCATGCAATTGGTGCCTGCGCTCATTGATATTCCCATATCGAGGCATAAAAATTCTGATTTGTCCTCCTTGATCATTGATCATTTTTGGCACGTCGTACGACATTAAAGAAACCTCATTTTCAGCTAAATAAGGCACCACTTCAGATGATACATACAATATCCTCTTATCATTCATTGCATTAAATTTTATTTATTGGATATAAAAAACATGCAAAATTACAAAATTTTATGCAGTTGTTTGACAAAATAGTAATTTTGCACCCAATTTAAATCCAAAGCAAATGTTTGTTTTTGCCAAAAAAGCAGATTTAGCGCAACATTTAGCGCAAATCGGCACATCCAAAAAAACGATTGGGCTTGTTCCTACCATGGGCGCATTACATCAGGGTCATCTTTCCCTATTGCAAAAATCCTGTTCCGAAAATCAGATTACAGTTATCAGCATATTTGTAAACCCGACGCAGTTTAACAATTCGGAAGATCTTGAAAAATACCCCCGCCATGTAGAGCGCGACATCGAAAAAGTTCGTACGGTATCGAACGACATTATTGTTTTCGCTCCAACCGTAGACGATATTTACGAAGGGAACACCACTGCTGCTGCATTTGAATACGATGGTTTGGAATTTCAGATGGAAGGCGCACACCGCCCAGGTCATTTTGACGGCGTTGGAACGATAGTAAAAAAACTGTTTGAAATTGTACAACCAACGAATGCTTATTTTGGTGAAAAAGACTTCCAACAACTACAAATTGTAAAAAAGCTCGTTGAAAAATACGATATCCCGGTAAACGTAATCGGATGCCCGATTCACCGCGAGGCAAACGGACTGGCGATGAGTTCCCGAAATGAGCGTTTGAGTAGCGAAGCCCGTGAAGAAGCCTCCCTGATTTACAAAACCCTGTTGGAAGCCAAACAAAAATTCAGCACCCAATCTGCGAAAGACGTTATCGACTATGTAACCCAGACTTTTTCTAAAAATCCGGCCTTTCAACTTGAATATTTTGAAATTGCCGATGAAGCCACTTTATTGTCCGCCACAAGTAAAAGCAGCACTAAAAAATACCGTGGCTTTATAGCGGTTTATATAAACAATATCCGATTGATTGACAATATTGCACTAAATTAATTACCTTTGCACCATGCAAATTCAAGTTGTTAAATCCAAAATTCACCGTGTAAAGGTGACTGGAGCCGATCTAAACTACATCGGAAGCATTACGATTGACGTCGCTTTAATGGAAGCTTCCAATATTTTTGAAGGAGAAAAAGTCTCTATTGTAAACATCAACAACGGAGAACGTCTCGAAACCTACGCCATTCCCGGACCACGCAACAGTGGTGAAATAACCCTAAACGGACCGGCAGCCCGAAAAGTTCACAAAGGCGATATTATCATTATCATTTCATACGGAATTATTGACATGGAAAAAGCCAAAGACTTCAAACCGTCTATTATTTTCCCGAACGAAAATGACAATACGCTAACATAATCAACCTTTTGAAAGAGAAATTTAAAAAAACCATAGGCATTCTACTCCCACTTTTGTTGGGAGTTTTTTTAGTGTATTATGCCTATAATAAATTTACACCCGAACAGCTGGACGAGATGAAAAGCTATTTCCGGAATGCGAACTACAACTACATTCTGATTTCAACGTTTTTCTCACTGGTAAGTCTTATTGCAAGAGGTTACCGCTGGCGTTACAGTTTGGAGCACATGGGATATTTCTCTCCTTTTAAAACCAATTTGGCCGCGGTTTGCATCGGTTACCTGATGAACCTTACCATTCCGAGATCGGGAGAAGTATCCCGCGCGCTGATTGTAAAAAAATACAAAGATGTCCCTTTCGACAAGGCCTTCGGATCCATTATTGCCGAACGGGTAATCGACCTGGTTATACTGTTAGCCTTAATGTTCACGGCACTTTTATTGCAATTTGACAACTTAAAAACCTTTCTGGAGCAAAAAATCCCGGTTCACAAATTAATCCTGATGGGCACCACCGGTGTCGGCATACTTATCGCATTAACACTGGTATTTTTGTATTCCAAATGGCGACCGGTTGTGATCATCAAACAGAAAATATCCGGATTAATCGAAGGGGTTTTAAGCGTATTCCGAATGCCACACAAATGGGCTTTTCTATTCTATACGGCTGTGATCTGGATCGGTTACGTACTCACCTTTTACTTTGCTGTTTTTGCTATTAAAGAAACCAGCACGATCAGTTTTGGCGTAGTCGTTACCGCTTTTGTTGTAGGAAGCCTTGCTATCAGCTTTACCAATGGTGGTTTTGGTGCTTTTCCATTATTGATTTCCGAGATTTTACTACTGTATTCGGTACCCGAAACGGCCGGTACGACTTTTGGCTGGATCTTATGGACATCGCAAACCGGGCTGATCATTTTGATGGGATTGCTTTCCTTTTTGTTATTACCGCTTTTACATCGAAATAAATAATTTTTGTTATCTTGCTTCTCGATTCCAAAACTACGAGAAACTACTAACAAACATGAAACAAACGCTACTACTCCTGGCAACATTTTTGCTGAGTCACACCCTGTTTTCCCAAAGAACCGTTGAAGCTTTCAACTCCGAAAAACTGAAGGAAATCCGGGAAGTTACCATTATTACACCCGACAATTACGAGAGCAATAAAGACAAAAAATACCCCTTACTACTCGTTCTTGACGGTGAATACCTAACCAATCCTTTTTACGGTGTTTTTTCCTATGGTGCTTATTGGGACGACCTTCCGGAAGTAATCATAGTTGCCATCAATCAGAATAAAAACAACGAAAGAGAACACGACAGTTCTTATGATGAAGGCGGATTACCGAATGAACAAGGAGCCAAATTTTTCGAATTTATCGGTGCAGAATTACTGCCATATGTCGAAAAAAAATACCGTGTAGCACCATTTCGTATGATTGCCGGATTGGACACAACAGCCGGTTTTCTAAATTTTTTCTTATATAAAGACAACCCGATTTTCAATGCTTATATTTCGTTAAGTCCGGAATTTGCTCCGGAAATGGAAAACAGAATTCCGGAACGACTGGCTGCTATTCAAAAACCGATTTTCTACTATCAGGCGACTTCCGATGGTGATCTGAAAAAAATTCAGACTAAAATGAAAACACTGGACGAAAAAGCAAAAGCCGTTACAAACAGCAATCTAAAATACCGTTTTGATGAATTTAAAGGACTATCCCACTATTCGCTGGTAACCTTTGCTATTCCGAATGCTGCTTATCATATTTTCGACGGCTACCAACCGATTTCAACGATTGAATTTCAGGAAAAAATTGCCAAATTACCAACCGGTCATACACAATATTTGATTGACAAATACAACAACCTGGAAAAGAAATTGGGATACAAACCTACCATCCGTTTAAACGATTTTAAAGCGATTGAGGCCGCTATCCTTAAAAACAAAAATTACGAAGAGCTATTAACGCTTTCGGAGGTGGCCAAAAAGAACTACCCGAAAAGCATGATCAGCGAATACGAAAAAGGCTTGTATTACGAAAACACCAACGATAACAAAAAAGCCTACAAAGCCTATATGAGTGCCTTTAACCAGGAACCTATTGGCGACCTGACCAAAGACGGTATGCTGGAAAGAGCCGATGCCGTAAAATCAAGATAACAAAGACAAAAGAGAATACATCCGAAATGGCGATCAAATTAAAAACAACCTTCTTCTGCCAAAGCTGTGGCACACAATATTCTAAATGGCAAGGCCAATGTAATGCCTGTAAAGAATGGAATAGCATAGTCGAAGAAGTCATCCAGAAAGAAGAAAAGGTTGCCTGGAAAGCCAGTTCCACTGAAGTTAAAAAAGCGGCTAAGCCGTTAAAAATAAATGAAATCGATTCAGCCGAGGAAATCCGAATGGACACTACCGACGGTGAACTCAACCGTGTATTGGGCGGCGGACTGGTTCCTGGTTCGCTTACCCTTTTAGGTGGTGAACCCGGCATTGGAAAGAGTACGCTATTGCTGCAAATTTCCCTAAAACTTCCCTATAAAACCTTATACGTTTCCGGAGAAGAAAGTCAGAAGCAGATTAAAATGCGTGCCGAACGAATCACAACCAACAGCGATAATTGTTATATCCTAACGGAGACTAAAACGCAAAATATTTTCAGACAAATCGAAACCATCGAACCCGAAATTGTGATCATCGATTCCATTCAAACGCTTCATACCGACTATATCGAATCATCGGCCGGAAGCATTTCTCAGATCCGGGAATGTACCGCCGAATTGATCAAATATGCAAAAGAAACCAATGTCCCGGTAATCCTTATCGGGCATATCACCAAAGACGGGAACATTGCCGGTCCGAAGATATTGGAACACATGGTCGATACCGTTTTACAATTTGAAGGCGACCGAAATCACGTATACCGTATTCTGCGATCGCTAAAAAACCGTTTCGGTTCTACGGCCGAATTGGGGATTTACGAAATGCAAGGCAGCGGACTACGCGAAGTCGCCAATCCATCGGAAATCCTGATTTCGCATAAGGAAGAAGAACTATCCGGGACCGCTATTGCCACCACACTCGAAGGAATGCGCCCGTTAATGATCGAAATTCAGGCATTAGTCAGCACAGCCGTATACGGAACACCACAACGCAGCACGACCGGTTATAACGCCAAACGTCTCAATATGATTTTAGCCGTACTGGAAAAACGCGCCGGATTCCGATTGGGTGCCAAAGATGTTTTCCTGAATGTAACCGGTGGTATTTCGGTAGACGATCCGGCAATTGATCTGGCCGTTGTAGCAGCTATACTTTCGTCAAACGAAGATATTCCGGTAGGCAAAGATTATTGTTTCGCGGGAGAAGTAGGTCTTTCCGGAGAAATCCGCCCGGTAAACCGTGTGGAACAACGGATACAGGAAGCCGAGAAATTAGGTTTCGGAACCATATTTATTTCCAAATACAACAAAGTAGCGGTTAAAAACACCGCAATTAACGTTAAAATGGTCTCCAAAATTGAAGATGTGGTTAGTGAATTGTTTGGGTAAAAAGTATTATTACGGACTTATTGTCTGTCTGCTTGTGCTTATCGGTTGTCAGAACGAAAAGCATCAAACAACCTATGGAAAAATCCAGGTTACGGACACTTCCCATTTTGAAGTGGCTAAAACCAGTCCGCTATTCACCATACAGGAAAACGTAGATAACGACTTCCGTTATTTTGGAAACATACTGATCCTAAAAAAAATAAATCCCAATTGCATTCAAATTGAAAACGTATTAAACGATGGCTATTCCGGGCAAAGCATCGCATTTACTATTGATTCGACCCTAACGATTGTTACAGCCAAATACAGTAGTTGGACGGATACACAGGATGGCTCAAAAGAATATTACACCATAGACCAACTTAGCACCAAACTCAGTAAGAACCCATTTCGGGAAGGCGACGAAAAACTGGAAGGCGAATTTGAAGTCAAAGTAACAGCCACGCGCTATCCATCGGAATTTTACAAGTTTCCGTTTCAAAACCGGAAAGATTTATTCGGACGTTTCCGATCTTAGCGCCGGTTAAAAAATAAAAACGTCAGGCGCAATACAACTCCAATATGGAACACTATATATTACCCGATCAGTTTCTAGAAAACCCGTCTGCTTATGATGGCGTTTATTTTTACGACTATCAAACGCAACTGGAATGCGAAAAAAGCAGGATTGTTTTAAAAGACAATGCCTTCAGCTTTCTATTAGAAGGCACCAAACAGGTTTATAATGAAACCCAAGCCGCACAAATCGGATCTCAGGAATTTATCTTTATGCGATCGGGAAACTATCTGATGTCCGAAAAAACAAGGAATCAGGATCAATACCGTAGTCAGCTTATATTTTTCGACAATCGTTTTCTGGCAGAATTTGCGATCAAATACCCACAATTCCATCAAACAAAACGAAAGCAATCCGGACTTATAACAGGAACAATAGACACCTATATCGGTCACTATCTACAATCGGTACAGTACCTAAATCCACAGGATCCGCTGACTAAAAAAGTAAAACTGGAAGAAATCCTGCTGTACCTGATTCAGAACAAAGGATTGCAATTGCCCGATCTATTCGAAAACCAGCAAAAAGGTCAGCAGCTAAAAATACAGCAAGTAGTTCACAGCAACCTCGACAACAACCTACAAGTCGCCGAGCTTGCCTTTTTATGCAATATGAGTGTTTCGACCTTCAAACGGCATTTCGAAGCCATTTACAACACCTCTCCCATAAAATGGATACAGGAAAAACGACTGGAAACCGCAGCCCAAAAGCTATTACAACCCAATTTACGGGTCAACGACCTGTATTTGGAAAGTGGATATCAGAGTTTGTCCAGCTTTATACAAGCGTTCCGACAAAAATTCGGGCAAACGCCCAAACAATTCCAAAACCGACATTTGGACGTTTAGCAACACTTTTAAAACTTTATCGGATAACTCCTTAAACACCATCCGTTCTACTTTTGACATAAAATAAATCATCATGAAAACACTTTATGTCATCGCAGTCGGTTTGATGCTAACACTAACTGCAAAAGCCCAAACTTTTACACTTAAAAGTTCCGATTTACAAGGGCAAGCCACACAAAAACAAGTTTACAACGGATTTGGCTGTACCGGATCGAATGTTTCACCACAGCTCTCCTGGGAAAATGCACCCGAAGGAACCAAAAGTTTTGCCGTGATTATGTACGATCCTGATGCGCCCTCCGGTAGAGGCTGGACACACTGGGTTGCATTTGACATTCCGGCGAACACAAAAGAAATCAAAACCGGTTCTGGCGATCCTATCAAAACAACATTACCCAAAGAAGTGATTCAAAGCATCACCGATTACGGAGCGTACGGTTATGGCGGACCTTGTCCACCGGAAGGCGATAAACCACACAAATACGAAATCACCGTTTTTGCACTAAAAACCGCAAAATTGGGACTCGACAAAAACACCAATCCGTCGATTGTAGGATTTTATATTAATGCCAACACATTGGCAAAGGCAACCCTTACCACGTATTATCAACGATAATGGAAGGGCTTGCCCTTCTAAAACCTGATATATTAACATATTCTTCTACTTTATTTTTAGGGATAATACCCTATTTTTGTACAAACCAGTAGAAGTATGAGAACCAGAAAGCAAAAAATCATCCGCTTTTCGATAGCGCTGTTAGTCCTGTTTGCGCTTGCGTTTACCGGGCTTTTTATCTTCCGGGATTCCCTACTTCAAAAAGTGATTACCAAAGCCGAAAACCGTTTCGATGCCGAGTACAACTGTACCCTTTCGATCAAAAAAGCACAATTTGACGGACTAAATGGCGTAAGCCTTCACGATATCATTTTGGTTCCCAAACAGGCCGACACCCTATTATCTATAGAAAAAGTAACCACCACTGTAAACCTCTTCCAGTTATTCACCGGGGATATTCAATTGCAGGAACTGGAAATGAAAAACGGTTTTATTCAACTGGTAAAAAACGAAAAAGGCCGAAACTTTGATGCTTTTCTGAAGTGGGAAAAAGAAGACAATCCCGAAAATGAGAAAAAGAATTACGCCAAACTGGCCTATCGCCTACTGACCAAGGCTTTAAATCTGATTCCAACCAATATGACACTTCAAAACCTGTCGCTCCGGATGGACGATATGGGACGAAAGGTTACGATGCATCTAAACGAACTCGATCTGAGAGGAAAACAACTGCAAACCACGATAAACGTCCGCACCAATACCTTTACCCAAAACTGGCAAATCCGGGGAATGGCCGATCCGAGGAATAAAACAGCCGATCTTCGTTTTTTTAATAGCGATACTTCCAAAATCAAAGTTCCGTATATAGACGAACGTTTTCATCTTTTGTCCAGTTTTGACAGTATACATGTGAACGTAGCCAAAATCAAAATGGAAGGCAACGAACTTCATGTTGACGGCTATACCGCTATCAGTAACTTTACTATTAACCATCCGAGGATTGCTAAAAAAGATGTGATCATCGAAAAAGCCCGTTTTGATTACCGCTTACTTTTTGGGGAACATTTTGTCGCCATAGACAGTAGTTCCAAAGCACAGCTCAACGCTATAAAAGTACAGCCCTTTGCCGAGTACAACACCGAAAAAGACACTTTGTATACCCTTCGTGTTGCGATTCCCAATATGAAAGCACAAGACTTTATCACGTCTCTTCCGAAAGGATTATTCACCCATTTCGAAGGCATGGAAGCTGTAGGTAGTTTTGACTATAAACTCGATTTTCAATTTAACAAAAACAACCCGAATGCCCTTGTTTTCGACAGTAAACTCCGAAAAGAAGGCCTACGAATACTTAAATACGGGGAAGCCGATCTGGACAAACTAAACACCGCATTCACCTATCGTGCGATCGAAAACGGAGTGCCTCAACGCCCGATAGTCGTGGGGCCGTCCAATCCGAATTTCACACCGTTGGATCAGATTTCCCCTTATTTGCAAAAAAGCGTTTTAACGTCAGAAGATCCGTCGTTTATGTCACACCGCGGTTTTATCAACGAAGCCTTTAAACAGTCGATCGTTAAAAACATCCGAACCAAAAAATTTGCCCGTGGCGCCAGTACGATCAGTATGCAATTGGTCAAAAATGTATTCCTGACCCGTGAAAAGACCTTATCGCGCAAACTCGAAGAAATCCTGTTGGTATATATACTCGAAAACAACCGTATCGCCAGTAAGCAACGGATGCTTGAGGTTTACTTTAACGTAATCGAATGGGGGCCGAATGTATACGGAATCGGAGAAGCCGCTCAGTTTTATTTTCAGAAAAAACCTGCCGATCTGACGTTAAAAGAATGTCTTTTCTTAGCGACCATTGTACCAAAGCCAAAAAAATTCATGTGGCAATTTGATAGTAGCGGAAGTTTAAAAGGCTATGCCAACGAACAGCAAAACTTCCTGACGAAACTAATGTTACGCAGAGGTGTTTTAACTCCTGAAGATACCATTGGTTATAAATTACCGTTTACGATAAACGGTCGTTCGCGCTCGTTCCTAAAGCTAAAAGCCGTTTCGGATAGCATCCCTGTTGATTCTCTTTTTATTAAAGAAATGGTGTATTAATTATTTAAAATTCTTTAGAAACTCTTCTTTATAGGTCGGTGAAATTTCCACTTCCGAACCATCGAAAAGCGTTACATAACCACCGGCTCCTTTATGATAGGATTTTACAAAATTCACATTGATGATATGGGATTTGTGAACCCGCAAAAATGGAAACGGAAGGATTTCCGAAAAATGTTTTAAAAACCGACAGACCATTTTCTTACTGCCATCCTGTAAATATATATCCGTAAAATTACCATTCCCGCGTAGGCGAACGATCTCTTCCATTTTGGCGACTTCAAAACCTTCGAGTGTTGGCAAAATAACTTTCTGACGCTCCGGATTTGGCTCCCGGAAGTTTTCCACTATGATTCGATTCCGGTTAAAAATTTCCTGATTCAACAATTGCAATTGCACTTTATTGACCGCCAAAATCAGTTCTTCAATACTGATGGGTTTCAACAAATAATAGGCCGCACTCTGATTTAAGGCTTTTAACGAATATTCCGAAAAAGCGGTCACAAAGATCGTTTCAAACTGCAAATCCTTACAGGCTTCCAACACATCGAAAGCATTTCCGAAAGGCATTTCCACATCGAGAAAAACCAGTTGCGGTTCCAGTTCATGCAACAAAGGTACGGCTTCTTTGATATGTTGCGCTTCGCCAATTACCTCAACCTGCGGACAATACTTGGAGAGGTAATTTTTAAGCACTTCTCTAGCCGCTAATTCATCTTCTACGATGACACTTCTTATTTTTTGCATGGTATTCTACTTTTCAATCCGGGAAAAACGCAGGGTTACAATAGTCCCGGTTTCCGGCTCTGTTTTTTCAACAATCTGTAAGGCAATCTCTTTTTTATACAATTCGTTTAACAACCCAATCCGCTCTTTGGTATTGGTAAGTCCTCTCGACTGGTGAACTTTCTGATTTTTGGTTTTCAGTTCCCGACTTTTGGTCAATCCGATACCATTGTCCTCGATCACAACCACAACACTTCCATTTTCAAGGAGAAAACGCAATTGTAACAATCCTTTCTCCTCTTTGTACCGAAGTCCGTGCCAAATGGCATTTTCCAGTTGAGGTTGAATGATCATATTAGGAATCTGAATGGTTTCCGTATCGAGTTTTTCATCCACCGTGATGGTATATTCAAACTGATCTTCGAAACGCATGTGTTCAAGATCGAGGTATTTCCGCAATTGTTCGATTTCACTTCCCAAGGCGATAAAATCCTTGTTCGAATTCTCCATCATATTCCGCATCAGCTTCGAATAGGACGTCAGATACTTATTCGCTTCCAGCTCGCGGTTTTGCGAGATAAACTGATTGACGCTATTGAGACTGTTAAAAATAAAATGCGGATTCATTTCCCGTCGCAACGACTGTAAGGCGATTTCTTTATTCTTTGTTTTGATCGAATACAAAGCTTTTATGATCAATCCTAAAAGCAACAACAGCAATCCCATAGACCCGATCAGAAAATAATTAAAGGTGTTTTTTTTGGTGATCAATTCATCTTTTAACACTTTTTCTTTTTCCAGCTGACGAATTTTTTCTTCCGTTACCTGAAAGGCCAACTGGTCGGCTTGCGCACTGTCTTTTCGGGTTAGCTGTTCGTAGTTTTGAAAGAATTGCTCGTATAACTGTGTACTCTCCTTATAATTTCCGGTTTGTCGGTAATAGTTAAGCAATCTTTCGAGGCTCTTTTTTACGGCATCGGTTTTTCCTTTTTCGGTTGCTCGTTCATAGGCTTCTTTTAAGGCGTGTGTTGCTTTTTCCGGTTCTTTCTTTTTAAAATAGATGGTTGCCAACGATTGCAATTGCGTTATTTCGGTATCAAAATCCTGGCGCGCTCTTGCATCGGCCAATAGTTTTTCGGAAATACTGATAGCTTCGTCAAACTGATTATCGGCAGTATAAACTTTTGCGATTTCATTTTTGAGTTTGATCACTGCTTCCGGCTTGTCTTTAACAAACGTAATCGCCTGATTATAGCTTTCAATGGCTTCGGCTTTATTCCGCTTCTTCAGACTCATTTCCGCTTTTTGCACATAGGCATCGGCTACTTCTTCGCTTCGGTTTTCTTTTTCCAGCAATTTGATATTGGAATTGACATAATCATACTGTGCCGCCGGATTTTGGGGACTTTGCAAGCGCTTGGCATCATTCTGATTGACCTCAATCGCGCTTTTATCTACCGTAATAGCACTCGCGGTCTGATAATTACTTATCGCCGCTTTATATTTATTCTGACTCTCCTGAGTTCGCGCCAGATTTCGCGTTACCCGGGCAATGTCTTCTTTCCGTTTCAATCGGGTAAAACTTTCGAGTGCTTTTTTAAGATATTCTTCTCCTTTCACCGGATCGTCAGCATCAATAAACTCCTGTGCGAGCTTTTCGTAACTCGCTGCAATCTTTACCTCATCGTTCGCGTCTAAGGATTTGGCCAGTTCATCAGCTGCTTTACTCAGTTTCCCACTAACACTTTTACTCGCTTTTTCGGTATTGATTTGTTGGGCAATCGCCTGCTGCGGAGTCAAAAGTCCGATACCCAATCCGATCAAGATATACGTTATATACCGCATGCTGTTTTACTTGTTTTTCTGAATGTAAAGTACGTTAAAACCAAAATCCTTTCCTATAGCATTCACCAAGTCGGATTCACGTTTCACCCGTTCTTCCAAAAGTACGTTTTTTCGATTAATACATTTGCTCCGAACCTTAAAACCTCCGACATGAAAAAAATACTACTCTTTGCAAGCTTATTGACGGTACATTTTGCTTTTGCACAAGTTTCCGGGAATATCAATTATAAAAACCAGGTTGTATTTACCGACAATTCGATCAATGTGAATTTCCCTTCCAATGCCGATATCATCGCCAGTGTAAAAGGTCTGGCCAATGTGAAAGCCGATGCATATGTCGCTATTTTCCAGGTTACCCAAACCGGTTCCTCTACAGAAGAAGTCAATGAGATCATCGACAAGCGCATTGGTCAGTCGTTAAAAGAAATCCGATTAAAAAAAGGTGTGGAAACCTTTGTAGATATGATCACTTTTGTTCCGATGTATGATTATACAGTTGACCGAAAACTATTCAGTCGGAAAACCTATAATGAAATCCCGGTAGGTTTTGAGCTAAAAAAGAACATTCATATTAAATATACCGATCCGAATCTCCTGGACGATTTTATGAAGATTCTATCCGCCAATGAAATTTACGACCTCGTACGGGTAGATTACTTTTCGAATACTTTGGAAACGGTTAAAAAAGACCTGATGAACAAAGCCCGACTTCTGGTTTTGGAAAAAGCCAAAAATTACGAAATACTGTTGGGTGAAACGTTTACGAATGCCGAGAAAAAAATAGCGGACGGTTACAGCATCACACTTCCGGTTGAAATGTATAAATCGTATGAAGCCTATAGCAGTTCATCGCTTTCGCTTAAAAAATTCGCCAATGTCAACCAGGCTACCAAATCGACAACACTGTATTACCAACCCATTGTAAACAAGGATTTTGATTTTGTTGTGAATCCAACCATACTCGAACCGGTGATTCAAGTGCAATATGAGGTTAAAATTGCCATCACTCGCACCAAAAAGCCAGCGCCAAAAAATGAAAAGGAATATATACTGATAACACCATCCGGTGATCTGAAATCCTTACAGCTAAGTACTTCCAAATAAGTTGCTACAATTCTTTCACCAAGTAAAAAGCCGCTTTCACCCATTCTGCCAAAACCGCATTTACGATACGACTACTTTTGAACTGTAATCTTTAAAAAACCGAAAATCATGAAAACCGAGAATCTTTTACTAGCTTTAACAACTTCGGTAGTGTTGACCGGAGTAATGATCAAAACCGGAAAACCGGAATCGACTGAAACAACCGTACTACATACCCAAAAAGCACCGGAAGAACAACCTTGTGTTTTCATGTCGGTTATGGGCGAACAACCTGTTGCGGAATATGCCCAATATAAAAATGATGCTTCTCTAAAAAACGTTGTGCAAAAAGGTGAAAAATGGTTAGTTTCCGCACAAAACAACGACGGAGGCTGGGGCGCCGGTTCGCACAGCAATCAGGGCGAAATGAACCCGCATGCTGTACAATCCGATCCGGCTACAACTGCGATGGCTGCGATGGCCTTATACCGTATGGGCTATACCACGACCAAAGGGCCTTATCAAAAACAACTTTCCAATGCGCTGGACTATCTGTTACAACAGATCGAAACCAATAAAAACAGTGCTTATATCACGCAGGTTCGCGGCACACAGATACAACGCAAACTGGGCGAAAATATTGATGCCGCACTAGCGCTTCAATTTTTAAATCAGGTAGCCGAAAAGAATCCGTCGCGACGCGTTGAGAACGCCATACAAATCTGCGTTAACAAAATTGAGAAATCCTACGACACCAACGGGAAAGTAAACGGAGCCGGTTGGGCTGGTGTGTTACAATCGTCCTTTGCCAGTTCGGGATTGGAGCAGGCCAAGAAAAACAAAAACATTACCGTAAACGAAGACAAAATCACCGCTGCCCGTAATTATCAGAAAAGCAATTACAATACGGAAAGTAATACCGCCAAAACCGAAGATGGTGCTGGCATTATGCTTTATGCGGTGAGTAGTTCCGTTCGTGGAAGTGCCTCCGAAGCCAAAGAAGCAGAAGAACTGTTTACCAAAGCCAAAGCAGAAGGTAAAATCGGTAAAACAGCCGAACTCAACCGCGAGAACCTGCAAAAGATTGGTATTTCGAAAGAAAAAGCCGCGTCCTACGATGTTGCATCAAAAGTGTATAAAGCCGCAAAAGTACAGGCAATGGACAATGGTGTAATGAATGGTTTCGGAAATAATGGTGGTGAAGAATTTATGAGCTTTCTGCAAACAGGTGAATCCATGTTGGTTAAAAAAGACAATGACTGGAAAAACTGGTATGACAACGTTAGCGGAAAGCTGATCAACATACAAAACAACAATGGTAGCTGGAACGGTCACCATTGCATTACCAGTCCGGTTTTTTGTACCGCCACCTGTTTGTTAATCCTGACGATTGAAAATGACATCCACTCTTTCCAAAAATAAAAACGAAATGCCAACAGTCTTTATCCTTACCGCATTTTTTATCGGCATCGTGGTCTTTGCCAACGCTACCGGTCGTAAAAGAACCTAAAACATAACGGTTCGTAAACAATTTACAAAACATTATATTTACTAAAAAAACATGAAAAAGTTTATCACGATACTCCTATTCGCCCTATCCGGAATGGTATTCGCCCAAAAGCCTGTTTTTACGACAGCCAAAGTCAATGCAGTTACCGTATATTTTAACGCCGCAGAAATATCACAAACAGCTCATCTGAATCTTCCGGCCGGAACACATGAAATCGTTATCAAAAATGTAGCGAATTATCTGAATGAAAACACAGTCCAGATCGGTGCGCCTTCGAGCCTTACAGTACTTTCCTCACAATTCACGAACGATTATATCAGTGAATACGACATCGATGAAAGTTCACCAGCTATTAAAAAAGTACGGGATAGCATCAAAATTGTACAAAAAGAACTGGATCGTTTAAACAACACGCGGACTTCTGAAATGAAAACCATTGAAATTCTGGATCGAAATCAACAGGTATATGGGGCAAATACCGGTTTGAGTGTCACGGAACTGATGAAAATGGTGGAGTATTACAAAACAAAACGCACCGAAATCAGTAATACAATAGACGTTTTAAACGAACGCGAAAAGAAACTGTCGGATCTGTTAACCAAGCTCAATACCAAACTGGAAATCAACAGCAACAAGGAAGAAAAAAATGCGACTGGAAAACTGGTATTACAAGTGATGAACCAAACCGCCGGAGCGATAACACTGGATGTTTCGTATCTGACAAACAATGCGCGTTGGTCGCCGTTTTATGAGCTTCGCGCTGATAATATTGCATCGCCAGTAAACATGTTGTATAAAGCACAAGTGGTTCAAAACACTGGAGTCGACTGGAGAAAAGTAAAACTAACTCTTTCCAGCGGCATCCCGAACCAGAACAATCAGGCACCTGTAATCAACCCCTGGTTTTTAGCGTACCAACAAATATATTCTGCCGTACCACAAGTCAAAGCTAACCATGATCGACTGGAAGAGGTTGCAGTCTCAGCAGTCGGGATTCGAGGAAAAGTTTCCGGATTACAAGCAAGAAGTACGGTTTCGGATTATACCATGATCAACGAAAATCAGTTAAATGTTTCGTTTGATATTGATATTCCGTATGACATCCTGTCGAATGGTAAAACCCATAGCGTTTCGTTAAAAGAGATCAAATTGCCGGCTACGTATAAATATTATGCAGCGCCCAAACTGGATAAGGAATCCTTTTTATTGGCCGAGATTACTGATTATGGCAAATACAATCTGTTAAAAGGCGAAGCCAATATCATTTTCGAGGGAATGTATGTCGGTAAAACCCTTGTCAATCCGGGACAAACATCCGACACGTTGAATCTTAGTATGGGACGCGACAAAAAAGTTGTGATCACGCGTGAAAAAGTTGTCGATAAATCCGGTGTTAAATTCCTGTCTGCCAAAAAAGAACAAACTTTCACATATGACATTACGATCCGTAACAACAAAAAAGAATCTGTTTTGTTAAAACTGGAGGATCAGTATCCATTAAGCAGCGATAAGGAAATTGAAATCGAATTAAAACAAAAAGAGGGTGCGAAGGTTAATTCCGAAACCGGTTTATTAAGTTGGGAGTTCCATTTAAAACCGAATGAGACGAAAAAAATCCGCATCAGCTATACCGTTAAATACCCTAAAGACAAGATAATCGGAAATCTTTAGAAAATTGAGCCTCTCCTCTGGAGAGGTTCTTTTTTTTAAAAACAATTGTAACTCAGGTCATCAAAAAAGCAAGCGGCTATATCTTTAAAGAGCAGTGTTTCTTAATCCAACTCCAATAGTTCAATATACTGTATTTCTTTTTGCTGGCTTGCCCCTGCTTCGGTAAGGGATTTTACTTTTGTAATCAGATCCACATGTCCGGAGCCTCCGTTTTCATCAACATCCGTATTGTCAACGGTATTAATCCCTGTTTTATCCCTTAAAAAATTGGTAAAGTTTGCTTTCTGTCCTTTCAGTCTGTAAGTCGGATCTCCATAAATCTTATTCATCCCGTTATTAAAATCTTCCACCAAAACATCATTGGCTTCACAATCACCCCCCCATTTCTTTTTGGGTAACTTATTTATGCTATTCAACTTCTGGTGTTCCGTGACACTGGTCGAATCGTAATGACTGGAATATTGTTCCTGAGCATCTTTAATAACCGATCTATCGATGCGATTATATTCTTTAGGTTTCGGAACTACTGCTACAAAAGCATCGTCGGACGGTAATTTTTTGGTCTGAAAATTCTGTATCGTTTTTTCCCAGAACCGGCTATTGTGGGTCTTTTCTCTTATTTCTTCCGGTTCTAAAAACCATTTTTCCATATGTTCCCAGGTTATTTCCGGATTTTTACACATATAACCAACAGCCCATGACGCGAAATCATTTGCTTCCTGCGTTTCCAATCCGGTTTTGAAATCAAATTGTTCCTTTAAATAGGCCACTACAGTATCACTGGCATTTGTTCGCCACCAGATACTATTGGGACTTACGGTTGTAATTTCTTCTTTAAACCGTTTTAAAAACGATGCAAATGTCATACTCACAACCGGTGTGGTTAGAATTTGTAAAACCGGAGCAGTAGTATTTCCAAAGGTTTTTTGTTGTTGTTCTTCAAATCCGTATAAATCGTCACTCTCCTGTTTTTGCAACCATTCCAAAGAGGATGTCACCTCACCACTGTCGTTCCACACTATTGGAATCCTTGCGAATATAGTACCTTTATAAAACAGATTTTGCTCTTTGGAGGTTTTGTCTACTTTTTTTCGGATGGCAATACCCATTTTATCTTCCAAACTATGCACATTATGGAGTTCCAATACCTGAGTACGTTTCAGATCATATCTGGTCAGAAAGACATTACAATCTCCTTTTTCTGAAAAATTCAGCACAAGATTTTCAATTGCATCAACAGGACATTCCCGTATAATTGGAAACGTATAGGATGTTATTTCTTTATCCTTAATAAAAACAGCTTCCTCCCGGTTTACTCTCAAACGATTCTCGGCGTTACAGGCATCCACAACCAATGCCAGCAATACTTCATTCAATTTTTTTGACACATGGGAAACCTTTCGTATCTCTTCATCGGACAGTCTTTTTACAGTCATTTTTTCATTTCTGGCAACCTCCTGTTTGACACCGTATTCCTGATCACATTTTTTTACCAGCGTTACATAAAACAGACTTATGATCACTGTCAAACTTTGCAGCATTTTTTTCATTCCCGAGTCAAATTAAATTTTACGTAATACATACCAAATAATAAAGAACCGTTCAGGGCATAGACTAAATTATAATATTGATTCATACAACATTACAGCAACACTCACATTGTCCTGCTAAAGTCCTTATTATACTAAAAATTAAACCGTTACAACTGTACTAAATATTTTTTTACTATTTTTACTACAAACCAACACCAACTATCCTATGAAAAAAATACTACTTACCCTGGCACTTATAGCGAGCAACATCGGTTTTTCACAGACCGTTGCACTAGAAAGTTTCGCAACCGGTTTTTCCAGTCCGGTCGAAATAACACATGCCGGCGACTCCCGTTTATTTGTAGTGGAACGCGGCGGAAACATTAAAATAGTTAATGCCAACGGAACCGTTAATCCAACACCATTTCTAACGGTAACCAGTCTAATTAGTTCCGGAGGAGAACGCGGTTTACTCGGTCTTGCCTTTCATCCGAATTATAACAGTAATGGTTATTTTTATATTAACTATACCAATACCGCAGGAAACACGGTAATTGCGCGTTACAGTGTGAATAGCAGCAATCCGAATCTTGCCGATGCGGGAAGTGCCTCTGTTTTACTTACTATTACCCAGCCATTTTCCAATCACAATGGCGGATCTGTAAAATTTGGCCCGGATGGCTATCTATACATCGGTATGGGTGATGGCGGTAGCGGTGGCGATCCCGGAAACCGGGCGCAAAATATCAACGAGTTGTTGGGTAAAATGCTGCGAATTGATGTGAATTCCGGATCACCTTATGGCATTCCGGTCAATAATCCGTATGTAGGTGTGGCTGGTGCCGACGAAATCTGGGCGATCGGCTTGCGTAATCCGTGGAAATTTTCCTTTAACCGAAACAATGGTGACTTATGGATCGCTGATGTAGGTCAGGATGCCTTCGAAGAGATTAATAAAGTAGCATCCAACCAAGCCGGACTGAACTATGGCTGGCGTTGTTATGAAGGAAACAACACCTACAATACCAGCACCGGATGTCCCGCACAATCGTCGATGACTTTTCCTCTGGCGGTTACCGCTCATAGTGCCGGAAATTGTTCGATAACCGGTGGTTATGTTTATACCGGATCACTTTACCCTAATTTCCAGAACAAATATTTCTTTACGGATTATTGTTCGCCCCGAATCGGTATGGTTGACAACAACGGAACCATAACCTACTCGACGAACTTTAGCGGTAATAGTTTTGTAACTTTTGGAGAAGATATGAATGGCGAATTGTATATCGGTGCGATTAACAGCGGAACCATCTATAAGATAAAAGACAGTTCACTAAGTACTGCCGATTTTAACCGAAACACGTTTACGATTTATCCGAATCCGGCGAAAACCGAAATCAACATCAAAGCCAATGGCAACAGCTATCCGGATACCGTTACTATTTTCGACACGAACGGAAAACAGGTTCATATTCAGAAAACAAAAAACCTGGAGCTAGTCAACATTAAAACGTCGCACTTAGCTACAGGTTTATATATTCTTCATATTACCGACAGCGAGGGTAGCACTGCTACACACAAATTGTCTGTAGAATAAAATTAAGGTGCCGGATTTGGAATATGCTCCTGGATACGATTGATTTCACGAATCATCTCCTCTGTTAAAACCACCGAATGGGTTTTAATATTTTCCTCCAGCTGTTCCAAATTCGTCGCTCCAATGATTGTTGCAGCAACAAAGGCTTGTTGTTGTACAAAGGCCAGAGCCATTTCGGTTAACGTCAATCCAAAGGAAGTGGCCAATTCCTGATATAATTTCACGGCTTTTTGAGATTGCTCGCCAGAGTAACGTGAAAAACGCGGAAACAGGTTAATTCGCGCTTTTGGCAATGGTTCTCCGGTAAGAAACTTTCCGGTAAGTGTTCCGAATCCTAATGGCGAATAGGCCAACAATCCTACCTTTTCGCGATAGCAGGTTTCGGACAAACCCACTTCAAAAGTTCGGTTTAACAACGAATACGGATTTTGAATCGTCGCAATGCGCGGTAGATTGTGCTTTTTACTTTCTTCCAGAAAGCGCATCACGCCCCATGGTGTTTCATTCGACACGCCGATATGACGAATTTTTCCTTCTTTGATCAATGCATCAAAGGTTTCCAATACGGTTTTAAAATTATCTTCCCAGGCATCCTCCTGAACGGTAAAACCGCGTTGTCCAAACATATTCGATTTCCGTTCCGGCCAGTGCAACTGATACAAATCGATATAATCCGTTTGCAGCTGCTGTAGGCTTTTATCAACCGATTCGCGAATCGTTTTATCGGTATAGCGCAAATCGTCCCGTAAATATTCCATTCCGCGGTTAGGCCCGGCAATTTTAGTTGCCAATACTACTTTATCGCGGTTTCCGGTTTTATGCAACCAACTTCCGATATAGCGTTCTGTTCTTCCGGAAGTTTCCTCACGTGCCGCAACCGGATACATTTCGGCGGTATCGATAAAAGTAACGCCTTTGTCCAAGGCAAAGTCCAACTGACTGTGTGCTTCCGCTTCTGTATTCTGCTCTCCAAATGTCATGGTTCCGAGACATATCGTACTTATTTTGATGTCCGTTCCCGGTATTACTGTGTATTTCATGCTAATTTCAGGCTCCAATTATAAGATTTCAAAAATACTAAAAACAAAAGGTTCAGCCGTACGGGCTGAACCTTTTTCACTATATAACTGTTTATTAGTTAATATCATTAAGCATTTTCGAAATTTCATCCAATTTAGGGGTCAGAATAATTTCGATTCTTCTGTTTTTTGCTTTTCCTTCTGCAGTATCGTTTGACGCAATTGGCGCAAACTCTCCTCTACCGGCTGCTGTCAGGTTCTTTTTATCGATTGCTTTGTTTTCACCCAGAATATTTACAATAGCTGTCGCTCTTTTTGTCGACAAATCCCAGTTGTTTTCGATAGCACCAACGGCACCGGCATATTTATCATTATCGGTATGTCCTTCGATCAGTACCGTAATGTCCGGATTATCGCCCAATACTTTTCCAACCGCCACAACGGCTTTTCTACCTTCGGTTCCAACCGCCCAGCTTCCGGTTCCGAATAATAGTTTGTTTTCCATCGAAACGTATACTTTTCCGTTTTTATGTTCTACCGTTAATCCTTTTCCTTCAAAAGCATTTAACGCTTTGGAAAGGGTTTCTTTTAAACGCTTCATAGAAGCTTCTTTTTCGGCGATCATATTTTCCAGTTCATTTACACGATCCGAACGGTCTTTCAGGTCATTTTTCAGTTTTTCCAGACGGTCCTTTTCAGCGGCAAGCGCTTTTTCTTTAGCCTCCAACTGCGCTAACAATTCCCGGTTTTTGTCCATATTGCTCTTTAAAGCATCATCGCTGTTTTTTTCCAGAGCCTTATACGACGACTGTAGGGTTTTCAGACTGTTTTGAGCCGCGGCATAATCGGATGCCAGTTTATCGCGTTCGGCTTTTAGCTTATCCAATTGTGATTGCAAATCTTTAGAAAGCAGATCCAACTGGTTTTTATCTTTAGTCAGCGATGTGTTTTCATCGGCCAACTGACGGTTTTCTTTTTTTAAATCGGCGTATTTTGTCTCTAAATCGGTATACAATTTTTTAGAAACGCATGAAGTGGACAACGCAAGTGCCAATACTCCAATAGACATTTTTTTAATCATTTGCTATATCAGTTTTTTCGAGTTTATTCAATTTCAACTAAAATCGGACAATGGTCGGAATGTTTGGCTTCCGGCAGTATCACAGCCCGTTTCATCCGATCGCGCAAGGGTTCACTCACCAGATTATAATCGATACGCCACCCTTTGTTATTGGCTCTGGCATTAGCGCGGTAACTCCACCAACTGTAATGGTGCGGTTCTTTGTTAAAATGACGGAAACTATCCACAAAACCACTTTTCATAAAACCGTCCAGCCAGGCGCGTTCTTCCGGCAGGAATCCCGATACTTTTGCATTTCGGATCGGATCGTGAATATCGATTGCTTCGTGACAGATGTTGTAATCGCCACAGATAATCAGGTTTGGAATTTCTTTTTTCAGGTTGTTGATGTAATTCTGAAAATCGGCCATATACATAAACTTATGATCCAGTCGGTCAATATTTGTCCCGGACGGCAAATACAGACTCATCACCGAAAACGTATCAAAATCCACGCGCAGGTTACGCCCTTCTTTATCCATATGCGGAATACCGGTTCCGAAAACCACATTGTTCGGTTTTACTTTCGACAAAATGGCCACACCGCTATAGCCTTTCTTTTCAGCCGGAAACCAGTAATGGTAAGGATATCCGGCCAGTTCGATATCCAGCAACGGGATTTGCTCCTGAGTCGCTTTAATTTCCTGAAGGCAAATCACATCCGGATCGGCACTTTTTAACCAATCCAGGAAACCTTTGGTAATGGCGGCCCGGATTCCGTTTACGTTATAAGAAATAATCTTCATTGTTTACAGTTACATTTTCCCCAAAAATAGGCAAAAACCTATAGAATTGAAACAGAAATACAGAAATAGAAACAAAACCTTCACAATCAAATACCTAAATTCCAATGCTATTAAAAATTATATAATAATAAGATAAAGCCTTTTAGCGTTTCGAGAGAATTAGTATCTTTGTTTTTCGCTCAAAACGAAATTAAATGGGTTTAGTTACCGCTAAAGAAGTTGCAAAAGCAATAAACACTGACAAATACGGTTTCTTAGGAACTTTTTCAGGCTGGTTACTGATGAAGGTGCTGAAGATTTCTACGCTTAATGCTGTATATAACAGAAATAAACATCTCAATGATGTTCCTTTTTTAAACGCCATTCTGGATGAATTTCAGATTAAGTTTGAAATTCCGGAAGAAGATTTAAAACGCCTACCCAAAGATGGCGCTTATATTACCGTTTCCAACCATCCGCTTGGTGGAATTGATGGTATTTTACTATTAAAACTGATGTTGGAGCGCGAGCCTAACTTTAAAATTATCGCCAACTTCCTGTTACACCGTATTGAGCCTTTAAAACCGTATGTAATGCCGGTAAATCCGTTTGAGAATCACAAAGATGCCAAATCGAGTGTTGCCGGAATTAAAGAAACATTACGTCACCTTAGCGAAGGAAAACCATTAGGAATCTTTCCGGCCGGAGAAGTTTCTACTTACAAAGACGACGAACTGGTTGTTGACAAACCCTGGGAAGAAGGCGCTATAAAGCTGATTAAAAAAGCACAGGTCCCTGTTGTTCCGATTTATTTTCACGCAAAAAACAGCAAATTATTTTACCTGCTGTCTAAAATAAGTCCGACGTTACGTACCGCAAAATTGCCATCTGAATTGCTTACGCAAAAAAAACGCGTGATCAAAGTACGTATCGGAAAACCGATTCCGGTAAGTGAACAATGTGAATACGAAACTATCGAAGCCTATTCGGAGTTTTTACGCCGCAAAACGTATATGCTGGCCAACTCATTCGAAAGCACCGAAAGCAAGTTATTATCAGCACCTAGTTTAAAATTACCATTACCAAAAAGCAGTCCGAAGCAAATCGCACATCCTGCGAATTACGAAAAAATCCTACAGGAAGTAACCGAATTACGCAAAGGCGATTATCGTTTGCTCCAAAGTAAAAACTACGAAGTTTTTCTGGTTACTGCGGATAAGATTCCAAATGTATTGCACGAAATCGGGCGTTTACGCGAGATCACGTTCCGCGAAGTGGGCGAAGGAACCAACGAATCGCTGGATTTAGACCAATACGATAAATATTACCACCACATGTTTTTGTGGGATGAAGAAAGCAAACAGATCGCCGGTGCCTACCGTATGGGATTGGGTTCAGATATTTATAAAAAATTTGGTATTAACGGATTTTACTTGCACGAATTATTCCGCTTTGAACCGGAATTGTATGATATGATGTCGAAATCCATTGAAATGGGACGTGCTTTTATCATCAAAGAATACCAGCAAAAACCAATGCCGTTGTTCCTGTTATGGAAAGGAATTGTACACACAACCCTACGTCATCCGGAACATCGTTATTTGATTGGCGGTGTCAGTATCAGCAACCAGTTTTCCGACTTTTCCAAATCGCTTATGATCGAGTTTATGAAGTCACATTATTACGATCCGTATATCGCGCAGTATATCCACCCTAAAAAGGAATATAAGGTAAAACTAAAAGATGCCGATAAGGATTTTGTATTTAACGAAACAGAAGCCGATCTGAATAAATTCGATAAGATTATCGATGAGGTAGAACCAGGAAGCCTACGCTTGCCGGTTTTGATCAAAAAATATATCAAACAAAATGCACGTGTAGTTGCTTTTAACGTCGATCCGCTATTTAACAATGCCGTAGACGGTTTAATGTATATCCGCATAGCCGATTTACCGGAAAGTACCGTAAAGCCCGTAATGGAAGAATTTCAGGCAGAACTGGAACGAAAGCTAAACGAAAAAGAATAAGAAAAAATATCGCAATAAACGAAAAGGCCTGAACGATTTCAGGTCTTTTTTATTTCCAGATGGATTGTCGCAAGATATCGTCGAAGGTATTGTCCGCCACAAAATAAAACAACCGTACCACGTGATACACCACTAATATAGCCGCCAGAATGTAGGCTACTTTTTTACTATAGAAAAGCGATCGGAAATAACTTTTACCCGTGACTAATTCGACCGATAAAACAATAACGGCTGCGATACACAACAGAAAAACAAACGGTCCGAATAAATGAAAATGAAGACTTCGAATCAGATCGCCTTCGTAGATATACACCAGTGATTTTGTAATCCCGCAACCCGGACAGGGAAATCCGGTAAGCATCTTAAACGGACACAGCGACTGCGCTTCATCGAGATGATTGTGTTCGTTTTGAAACGTAAGCAAAAAAGGAATTATCAGGGTTATTAATGCCCCGATAATTCCATAAATTTTGAGTTGGTTTCTATTTTTAATTGTATAGTTTGTTGATATCACTTTGAACAATCATTGCAGCTACCATAGGGAAGAAAAACCCTAAAACCAATAATAAAACCGACTGATCTTTGTTCGGCTCTCCAATTTTTTGATATACTTTAGGTAAACCATCTTTACCTGCAATATAATAGAAATACAAATTAACAGGTAAACAACATCCCGAAAAGATGGCTACCGGTTGTGAAATAATTTGTCTTTCGGCAACAGCGTTTAAAACATCTGCTACTTTAATATTCCAATAAATAAGGTACAATCCACAGGTAATAATTCCGAACACCAAAACCATGATCGGATCCACTTTAAATACCGGGATCTGAGGACTATTCCAATCCTCTGAATTTGTGCTTTTTACTTCCATTTTTTGTTTTTGATTAGGTTGGTTATGTGGCGAATATAGTACTTTTTATGTTAAAGCAATATTATTTTGGCTCCCAAAGTTCAATTTTATTTCCCTCTGGATCCAAAACCCAGCCAAATTTACCATAATCATACTCTTCCATCTCGCCCACAACTGTAACTCCTTCAGCTTTAAGCGCCTCGAGTAATCCCACCAGATTTTCTACTCTGAAATTCATCATAAACTGCTTTTCACTCGGCTCAAAATAACGGGTATTTGCCGCAAATGGCGACCATTGTGTCAGTCCGTCGTTTCCTTCTTCATCTTTCCAGGCAAACGACCATCCATAATCGCCAACCGGAATTCCAAGGCGCTCTCGATACCATTGTTTTACCGTATTCGGGTCGTCACATTTAAAGAAAAAACCGCCAATTCCGGTTACTCTTTTGATTTCTTTTTTATCCATAATTTAAGTTTGTCTTTGGTTAATTATTACAACATGCGATTATCTTATCAACGATTACCTGAGCCAGTTTTTCCTTACTTTCAATAGTCCACCCGGCAATATGCGGTGTTACTAGCACATTCTCGGCCTGCAATAAATATTGTAATGCTTCCGGTGTTTTATCATCTGTAAATAAATTTTCAAAAGACAGCTTTTCATATTCCAGCACATCCAATCCGGCACCCAATACTTTCCCCTGAATCAGTGCAGTAACCAGATCGGCCGTAACTACGCTATTTCCCCGTGCCGTATTGATAAACCAAAACGGTTTGGAAAACGCTTCGATAAAAGAAGTGTTGATCATTTTATCTGTTTCCGGTGTCCAGGGCGTATGCAAACTTAGCACATCGGCTTTTTTCTGCAATTCCAGCAACGATACTTGTCTGGCATTGGCATCACCCACATGATCGAGAATATCATAACAAAGCACCTCGACCTCAAAACCGCGTAGTTTTTTCGCAAACGATTTCCCCATATTCCCATAACCTATAATACCAACGGTCTTTCCATCGAGTTCATAGCCGCGATTGGCTTCGCGGTTCCAATGACCGCTACGCACCTCACGATCGGCTTTATTTAACTTATTCAACAGTGACAAAAGCATTCCCAGAGCATGTTCTCCAACGGCATTTCGATTTCCTTCCGGAGCAGCAATCAGATGCACTCCTTTTTCAATGGCATAATCACAGTCGATACTTTCCAAACCGGCACCCACTCTGGCAATAAACTTTAAGTTTGTTGCTTTATCCAGAAAGGTTTTATCGATTTTAAACCGACTTCTAATCACAATTCCGTGGTATTCGTGGATTTTGGCTTCGACGGCTTCTTTAGACGATTTATAGTCCTCATGATTTTCGAAACCGGCCGCGACCAATCTGTCCCATAAAACCGGGTGATTACTGTCGATATGTAGAATTTTTACAGGCTGTTTCATATCCCTTTAATATTGTTTAACGATGTTTTAATTCCTTTGATCAGCGACGAACTGAATCCCTGGTGTTCCATTTCATTTAGTCCCGCTATAGTACAACCTTTAGGCGTTGTTACACGATCGATTAACTGTTCCGGATGTACTTTTTCCTGCAAAGCCATTTCGGCCGCACCTTTAACGGTTTGTGACGCGATAGCCAGTGCCGTTTGTGCATCGAAACCAATTTCGATACCCGCCTGCATTGCGGCACGAATATAGCGCAAAGCATAGGCTGTTCCGCAAGCGCCGAGAACCGTAGCCGCATCCATCATTTTTTCGTCGATAACTACTACCGATCCCAATTGTTCCAACACGTTTAAAAAAGGCTTCACCGTAGTCTGATCTTCCTCCCGAACCGTTACACAGGTTGCAGACGATCCGAACTGAATGGCGATATTGGGCATAATCCGGATGGCCAGTGCGGTTTCACCTAACTGCTCCTGTAGCATTTCCATAGAAAGACCACTAACCGCTGAGGCGACAATTTTATCTTTTAAAAACGGTTTTAATTCCGAAATAATTGCAGCTACCTGATAGGGTTTGACCGTCAACACGACCACATCGGCCATTTGAACCGCATTTTTATTGTCGGAAGAAAGCAAAATCCCATCCGATTCCAAAAAACGGATCGCCTCCGGATTCCTTCTGGTCACGATCACCTGATTACCCCTTGTAAAACGGACAATACCCAAAGCGATGGCGGTACCTAAATTACCACCACCTATAACTACAATTTTCATAAGAACCGTTTTTTATGATTAAAAGCCTAAGATCATTTTGGCTATGGAAAAGTAAATCAGAATTCCGCAGATATCATTACTGGTTGTAATAAAAGGCCCGGTGGCCAATGCGGGGTCAATACCATACCGGTTTAACGTCATGGGGATAAAGGTTCCCAGTACAGACGCCGTGACAATCACGGAAAGCAGGGCTACCGTAACGGTAATTCCCAGCATAAAGTTCACATTTAAAAGAAAATGGCTACCGATTAACAGAATAACACCTAAAATCAATCCGTTTAACAAACTCAGCGTAACCTCTTTTAATAGTCGACTCCATAACGAACCGCTTAATGTATTATTCGCAAGACCCTGAACAATAATCGCTGATGATTGCACACCAACATTTCCGGCCATTGCAGCGATTAGCGGTGTAAAAAAGAACAATTCCGGATGATTATCCATCGCGCCGTCGAAAAGGCCTAATACGCGTACACTGATAAAACCGCCCAGCAACGCCAATACCAACCACGGTAAACGCGCACGGGTCAGTTCCAGAATACTATCATCCGCCTCAACGTCTTGCGAGATACCGGCCGCCAACTGGTAATCCTTGTCGGCTTCTTCCTTGATCACGTCAACGATATCATCGATCGTAATGCGCCCCACCAATCGTCCTAATTCGTCGATTACCGGGATGGCCTCCAAGTCATATTTTTGCATGATCCGAGCCACTTCCACGTCTTTGGTATCGACTTTTACATAGTCGACTTTTTTAATATATACTTCGCTAATTGGCGTCTTGGTTGATGTTGTCAACAAGTCTTTTAACGACAAACGCCCTTTTAGTCTTTCTTCATCATCCACCACATAAATCGAATGTACGCGGGAAACGTTTTCCGCCTGATGGCGCATTTCCTTTACGCAAGTAAGCACGTTCCAGTTTTCGTTCACTTTTACAAGCTCTTTCGCCATTAACCCCCCAGCTGTATCTTCGTCATAACGCAACAAGTCGACAATATCCTTGGCGTGTTCAACGTCTTCCAGCTCGGAAATAACTTCTTCTTTTTTCGATTGTGGCAATTCCGCGATAATATCGGCCGCGTCATCCGTATTCAACTCATCCAGCTCCTCGGCGATTTCTTTTGCCGAAAGATTTCTTAAGATTTTTTCGCGGACTTCTTCATCTAATTCGAGAAGGATTTCCGCTGTTTTTTCACTGTCGAGTATTTTAAAAAGATAGCTTGCCTCGTAATCATCGAGTTCCTCCATGATTTCGGCAATATCAGCATAGTGAATCTCCTGGAGCAAATTTTCAAGTTCGTTCCCTTTGTTTTCACTGATTAGTTGCTCAATCTGAGCAATAAAGTCTCTGCTGATTTTAAACTCCATCGGCGGCTATTTTTTGAGTGAGTTCGATAAATTGTTCTACGGATAATTGTTCCGGACGGAGGTCAAAGATACTATCTTCTCTTAAATTATCCGACAACTGGAATGTTTTTAAACTATTTCTTAATGTTTTTCGACGTTGGTTAAAAGCGGTTTTTACCACGTTAAAAAACATTTTTTCATCGCATGGCAATTTGTAGTTTTCTTTTCGACGCATCCGCATTACACCCGACTTCACTTTTGGTGGTGGTGTAAACACGTGTTCCGACACCGTAAACAAGTATTCCGCATCGTAAAAAGCCTGAACCAAAACCGATAATATACCGTAGGCTTTACTTCCTTTTTTCTCGCAAATCCGTTCGGCTACTTCTTTTTGGAACATGCCCGAAAACTCCGGAATTCGATCCCGCATTTCCAGTACGCGGAAAACAATTTGCGACGAAATATTGTACGGAAAATTCCCGATAATCGCCAACGGATCCTCTCCAAACGTTTCCGAAAGGTTGTAGCGTAAAAAATCTTTTGAAATGATACGATTGGACAACTTCAGATAATGCGTTTGCAGATACTCCACCGATTCGGTATCGATTTCGATCACATAGGTTTCGATTGGTTTTTCCAGAAGATACTTGGTTAGCACTCCCATACCCGGGCCGATTTCCAACACTTTCTGATATCCATTCAGGGTTAGTGTATCAGCTATTTTTTGGGCAATATTTTCATCATTCAGGAAGTGTTGTCCCAAATGTTTTTTAGCTCTTACCTTATCCATACTTCGTTTTTAAGGCTGTTAATGATCGCTGATCAATTCTAATTCCGTACGGAACGCCAGCATTTTATCTCCGAAAAGCGCAAATCCTTCTGCTCTCAGGCGTGGCGCGTCTTCGTCGTAATACCGTTGCAACGTTTCCTTACTATCGGTTGTATACTGAATGGAATAGGTTACACCGCCCATTTCTTCCTCCACCAACACTTTTACCATTCGCGCCGTTGAAAACTTTCCGGTAGCCATTACATCGGCTATATGCTTCTCCTGCATCCATTTCATCCACTGGTCATGTACACTCTCGTGTATATTGATCGTCACATTGTAAATAATCATCTTTTAAAACTTAAGTTATTTCCCTCCTAACAACTGTCGGCCTGGGTTTTATAAATTGTTATCCCCTCGTAATTTTCTGTAGTTATTCCGGGCGTCTACGTAGTATATACTATCCTGATGGTTAAAAATAACCTTTTCATACAAGGCTTTGGCTTTTTCAATATCGGGTAAATCCTTTCGGTAAATTTCAGCCGAAAAAAACAAGGCTTCGTCTACATAAATCCCTTCGGCATGTTTTTCGATAATCTCCTGGTAGACTTTTAACGCCTCGGCATATTCTTTTTTCTCTTCCAGAATACGTCCGATTTTCAAGAGCGTTTCGTCTTCAACACTTTGTCCTTTGTGTTCTTTTAAAAGCGTACGAAATCCGTTTAAAGCTTCGTCTGTTTTATTTTGATACAACAGGAAATCGGCTTTGGCAAATTTCTTTAACGCCACTCGCGTACTATCCTGTGTAGTATGATCATTAATCAATAAAAATAATTCCAAAGCGTCGTTGGCGATCAACTGAGACGAAGAAGCTTTTAGCACTTTGAACTGTTGTTGTGCCCAGTCGAAATCGCCTTTAAAATAGCTGGCTTTTGCCATTTTCAGACTGGCTTCGTGTCCGACTTCATCGTTTTTTAAATCGTCTTCAATCTGCGCATAATAGATAATCGCCTGATTGAATTTTTCATCCAGTAACAACACATCGGCAAGTTCCATTTTCACGTCGGCTTTCTGATAATTGTTCAGTGGTAAATCCAAGGCATTGGTCAATATCTGGCGTGCGGTTTCAAATTGTTTTAGATAGAAGGCTTCAAAATGCGCTTTTAAAACCTGAAGTCGCAACGAGTACGGTGAAATGCCGTATTGTTTTAGCAACAGGTTTATTTTTTCCTGGATTAGCGGATATTCTTTTGGTGTCGCCTTTTCGATATCCATCGTCAACAATTGATAATGGGCTTCCATTTGCAAATCCAGATCCTGAGTATTGAGCAATATAAAATCGAGAATTTCTTTTGCCGTATCGTTTTCCTGTTCCTGAACGGCTAGTTTGGCCAGGTTAATGATCGTATAAAAATTATCCGGATTTCGTTTAAAAATGGCTTTTTCCTGAATAAAGGCTTTTCCGTATTCCTTTTGCTGTACAAAAAACCAGCTTAGAAACTGGTTCCAGAAAATATCCTGTGTTTTTTGCGTACGAATCAACAATGCTTTCCGAAGATTGGTATTGAACGATTCCTGTGTATCTTCCATCATAAAACGCGCCAACTGACTTTGCACCAACGGAGCATTTTGCGGATTGCGATAGGCATAATCGAGTAGTTTGTCTACCATTAATTCCAGATTTCCCAATTGTCCTTGAAGTAAGGCAATCTGATAATCGAAATTAAAACTTGGATTCCCTGCCGTTCCCAAATCGTAGGCTTTTAAAGCTTGTTCGAGCAAAACTTTCTGCTCGAAAAGACTGGCGACTCCATAAACATTATTCGGATTTTCTTTGATAATGTCCAATGCTTTTTGGTAGGCTTTATTGGCTTTATCCATCTCCTTTTGCAGCTGGTAATTGTATCCCAGTTCTACGTAAAGGTTATTTTGCTTAAAACGGTCGATCCGGATTCGGATCATTTCTTCCGCTTTGGCATATTGTTTTAGCTGTTGGTAGCACGCGACCTGTTTTTGGAAATACTGGTAGTTATTCGGTTGCGTTTTCAGCAGATCTTCGTAGATCACCATTGCTTTTTCAAACTCTCCCCTATCGAAATAGTTTTGCGCAAGCTGTTCGTTTTGTGCAAAAACAAACACCGAGCATAACAAAGCGATATAGGAAAAAAAGTTTTTCATGATATGGTTATCCTAAAAAAACAATGTACTAATGTAGCCATTTTTGAGCTAATTAGTACATTGTTGAGTTATAAGATTTTATTAATTAATGATGTCAAATCCGGTGTATGGACGCAATACTTCCGGAATTACGATTCCTTCCGGAGTCTGATAGTTTTCCAGAATTCCGGCCAGTACTCTTGGCAAAGCCAATGAACTTCCGTTAAGCGTGTGTGCCAAATGATTTTTCCCGTCTTTATCTCTGAAACGCAATTTCAAACGATTCGCCTGATAGGTTTCGAAATTCGACACAGAGCTAATTTCCAACCAACGATCCTGAGCGGTTGAAAACACTTCGAAATCGTAAGTCAAAGCTGAAGTGAATCCCATATCGCCACCACATAAACGCAAGATACGGTATGGCAATTTCAATTCCTGTAACAGAACTTTTACGTGTTCAACCATTCCTTCCAAAGCTTCGTATGATTTTTCCGGATGTTCAATTCGTACGATTTCCACTTTATCAAACTGATGCAAACGGTTTAATCCACGAACGTGTGCTCCGTATGAACCTGCTTCACGACGGAAACACGGCGTATATCCGGTACACATTACCGGTAATTCATTTTCCTGTAAAATAACATCGCGGAACATATTCGTAACCGGTACTTCGGCCGTTGGAATCAGATATAAATCGTCGATACCCACGTGATACATTTGCCCTTCTTTATCCGGCAACTGTCCCGTTCCGTAACCAGACGCCTCGTTGATTAGGTGTGGTACTTGATATTCTTTATAACCGGCATCGGTATTTTTATCCAGGAAATAGGAGATCAACGCTCGTTGTAAACGCGCTCCTTTTCCTTTATACACCGGGAAACCGGCACCGGAAATTTTGGTTCCCAGTTCAAAATCGATAATGTCGTATTTTTTTGCCAACTCCCAGTGTGGCAAAGCACCTTCGTGCAATACCGGAATGGTTCCTTCCTCAAAAACGGTTTCGTTATCATCGGCTGATTTACCTACCGGAACCACATCGGCCGGCATATTTGGTAATTTGTACAACTCGTGAATCATCTGATCCGAAACGGTATTCAAAACTTCATTCAGTTCTTTACTTTTCTCTTTTAAAGAAGTTGTTTTTTCCTTTAGGATTTCAGCTTTGGCTTTTTCACCACTTTTCATCAACTCACCGATGTCTTTCGATAGTTTGTTCGATTCCGCCAAAATATTGTCCAATTCCACTTGCGTTGCGCGGCGCTTTTCATCTAAAGCCACCACTTCTTCAACCATTGCTTTAGCGTCTAAATTTCTTTTTGCTAAAGCCTGGATTACTTTTTCCTGGTTTTCTCTAATAAATGCTATCTGTAACATAGTATAATGATTTTATGGTCAGCAAATTTAAGGAATTGTTTTATATAATAGGACGGGCAATTTTACAAAGCGGAGACAGAATTCGGTCCTACAGAGCCAAAAACATATTATTCGAATATTTTAAGCCTATATTTTGTATTATTCCTTAAATTTGGCAAACTTTACTAAAATTTATGAAAAACTATTTCTTAATTTTTGCATTACTGGCAACCACTTTTTCGTTCGCCCAAACCGAAGAAGCTGATTTTTCCAGGATGGTCGAGGCCGAAATGAAGGCCGCTTCCAGTATCATGCAATTTGCGGCGAATGCCAATACTCAGAATTACGACATTACCTATCACAAGCTCGAATTCACGGTAGATCCGGCCAATTATTTTATTTCCGGAGTGGTGACAACCAATTTTACGGCCAAACAAAACATGAACACCGTCACCTTCGACCTTACAAATGTTCTGACCGTGAGCAGTGTTAAACAAGGAAACACCAGTCTTATGTTTACTCAAAATGCAAACGACGAATTGGTAATCACTCTACCCACAACATTAACATCCGGCGCTTCGAGTTCGGTGGTGATAACCTATTCCGGCGCGCCAGCTACCGCAAATAACGCTTTCACCGCGAGTTATCATTCCGGGAATCCGATTATCTGGACACTTTCCGAGCCCTATGGCGCCAAAGACTGGTGGCCATGCAAACAAGACCTTAACGACAAAGTCAACAGTATCGACGTTTACATTACCGCACCATCACAATATGTGAGTGTTGCCAACGGTCTACAGGTTGGCGCGACTACTAGTAACGGAAACAAGACCACGCATTTCCACCACAGCTATCCGATTCCAGCCTATCTGATCGCCATAGCTGTGACCAATTATCAGATTTACAATCAGGTTGGCGGTGTGGCACCCAATACTTTTCCAATCGTTAATTATCTGTATCCGGAAAACGCATTTACAAGCCAGACTAGTTTAGCACCTACCCCTACAATCATCAACCTATATGAAACATTGATTGGTCCGTATCCGTTTCGAAATGAAAAATACGGTCACGCGCAATGCGGATTTGGAGGCGGAATGGAACATACCACTGTTTCGTTTATGGGTGGTTTTAGCAGAAGTCTGATTGCTCACGAAATGGCGCACCAATGGTTTGGCGACAAAGTAACCTGCGGCAGCTGGAAAGACATTTGGCTTAACGAAGGCATCACCGAATTTATGTCGGGAATGGTGGTTAAAAATCTGGACGGTAATAGCGCCTTTATCAGCTGGAAAGATGGAAAAACAAACAGCATCACCGCTTCTCCGGATGGCAATTTATATTTAACCGACGCCCAACTATCCAATGTGGGTCGTATTTTCAGCAATCGTATCACCTATAACAAGGGCTCTATGGTCACCAATATGTTGCGATTTAAAATGGGGGACACCAACTTTTTCCAGGCACTTCGCAATTACCTAAACGATCCGGCACTAGCCTACGGTTATGCTATTACACCACAACTACAAGCCCATCTTGAAGCTGTTTCCGGAATGAACCTTACCGAATTCTTTAACGATTGGATATATAACGAAGGTTATCCGTCCTACAACATCACCGTTCAGAATATTGGTGCGGGACAAGCCAAAATAAAGGTAACCCAAACACAATCCCATCCCTCAGTGAGCTATTTTGAAATGCCACTTCCAATCCGTTTAAAAAACGGCACACAAACACAGGATGTTATTGTAGACAACACCTTTAATGGACAGGAGTTTATTCTATCGGTTCCTTTTACCGTTACCAGTTTCGAATTCGATCCGGAAAAAGATATTATTTCCAAAAACAATACGACTTCTTTAGACACCCGTTCGTTTGACATTTCCGATACTATTCTGTTATATCCAAACCCGTCCAGCGACCGTGTTACCATTCAGTTACCGACCAACATCGAACTGAAAAACATTGAAATTTACAACGCTTTGGGACAGTTAGTCAGCACTCAAACCAAGTCGGAATTTTCGGTAAGCACCTTATCCAACGGAATCCATTTCATAAAAATCAATACTTCCGAAGGTGTCTTTCATAAAAATTTTATAAAAAAATAGGCAATCTGTAATTCCATGATAAAAAGTAAGGTGAAAACCTTACTTTTGTCGTTTACAATAAAAAAAGTCTTTTAAAAATGATACAATTAGGGCAAATCCTTTTCATACTTTCTGTATTAGTTATCCTCCATGAATTCGGGCATTATATCACCGCCAGAATGTTTAAAGTACGCGTAGAAAAATTCTATCTCTTTATGGATGCGGGATTCTCATTATTAAAAAAGAAGATCGGTGAAACAGAATGGGGAATCGGATGGTTGCCAATTGGCGGTTATGTAAAATTAGCCGGAATGGTTGACGAAAGCATGGACATGGAACAGATGAAGCAGGAAGCACAACCATGGGAATTCCGTTCGAAACCAGCCTGGCAACGTCTTATCATCATGTTGGGTGGTATTATTGTAAACATCCTTTTGGCCTGGTTTATTTACACGATGGTATATGTAACCTACGGTCAGAAATATATTGCCACGGAAGCCATTCAGAAAAACGGACTGGCTTTTGGTGAAACCGGTTTAAATGTCGGTTTTAAAAACGGTGATAAGATTTTAGCGGTAGATGGCAAATACCAGGATCGTTTTAACCGTATGACGCTAGACATCCTTTTGGGAGACAAAATAGACATCGAGCGTAACGGTGAAAAGAAAACGATTATCTTAACCGATCCGCAGAAAGCAGAAATCATAGGAAAAGAAGGTCGTGATTTTATTCAACCGCGTCTTTCGAGCGTGGTAGTCGATTCGGTTACGCCAAAATCGGAAGCTTTTAAAGCCGGATTTAAAAAAGGAGATCATCTGGTAGCGATCGACAACAAAGAGTTTAAATTCTTTGACGAATTGCGCGATAACCTTAACACACATAAAAACGATTCGGTAAGCATTACCGTAATCCGTAACAACGAAAGAGTCAACTTAAAAACTTTAGTAGACAAAGACGGAAAAATTGGCTTTTTACCAACGTTTAAAGACAAAATGGACTTTGAGGTAGTAAACAAATTATCCCTTTTCCAGGCAATCCCGGAAGCCGTTAAAGAATCCTATGCTTTATTGGTTTATAATGTAAAACAATTTAAACTGATTTTACGTCCAAAAACGGAGGCGTATAAACATGTAAAAAGCCCGGTTGGAATTGCACGTGCTTTACCGAATCAGTGGAACTGGGAGTTTATCTGGAACTTTACAGCGTTATTTTCGATCGGTTTGGCGTTTATGAATTTACTACCAATCCCGGGATTAGACGGTGGTCACGCGCTATTTACCATTGCTGAAATGATAACCGGAAAAAAATTAAGCGAAAAAGCGATGGGTCATGTGCAGACTTTTGGGATGATTATCTTACTGACTCTAATGGCCTTAACCTTCGGGAAGGACATCTACCAGCTGATTGCCGACAAATTTTTCTAATTTTTTTAAGCATTTTATTTGCGAGATTAAAATTTCGACTTATATTTGCACCGCAATAAAGGTAACACACCTTCCTCCTTAGCTCAGTTGGTTAGAGCATCTGACTGTTAATCAGAGGGTCCTTGGTTCGAGCCCAAGAGGGGGAGCAAAATAAAAGCCAGTTCAACGCTGGCTTTTTATATCTAACAATAAGTTCTTTTTTGACAAAAAATTACAGTTTCCTCCTTAGCTCAGTTGGTTAGAGCATCTGACTGTTAATCAGAGGGTCCTTGGTTCGAGCCCAAGAGGGGGAGCAAAAAAAATCCTAATCAGAAATGGTTAGGATTTTTTTATTTTTGTAAAATGGACAATTTCGTTTACATTCTCTACTCAAAAAAGCTAGACAAACATTATATTGGCTTTACACAAAACCTTACTCAAAGAATAGAATTTCATTTAAACGATACTCAATCAAGAAAATTCACTTATAAGGCCAATGATTGGGAATTGATTTTCACAATTGAGTGTGAATCAAAAAATCAAGGTTTATCCATTGAAAAACATATTAAAGCAATGAAGAGTAAAATATATATCCAAAATTTACTTCAATATCCAGAAATGAAGTTTAATTTACTCGAAAAATACAAAGGAGCATCTGACTGTTAATCAGAGTCCCGATAGCTATCGGGATTGGTTCGAGCCCAAGAGGGGGAGCAAAAAAAATCCTAATCAGAAATGGTTAGGATTTTTTTATTTTTGTAAAATGGACAATTTCGTTTACATTCTCTACTCAAAAAAGCCAGACAAACATTATATTGGCTTTACACAAAACCTTACTCAAAGAATAGAATTTCATTTAAACGATACTCAATCAAGAAAATTCACTTATAAGGCCAATGACTGGGAATTGATTTTCACAATTGAGTGTGAATCAAAAAATCAAGGTTTATCCATTGAAAAACATATTAAAGCAATGAAGAGTAAAATATATATCCGGAATTTACTTCAATATCCAGAAATGAAGTTTAATTTACTCGAAAAATACAAAGGAGCATCTGACTGTTAATCAGAGTCCCGATAGCTATCGGGATTGGTTCGAGCCCAAGAGGGGGAGCAAAAAAATCCTAATCAGAAATGGTTAGGATTTTTTTTATTTTTGTAAAATGGACAATTTCGTTTACATTCTCTACTCAAAAAAGCTAGACAAACATTATATTGGCTTTACACAAAACCTTACTCAAAGAATAGAATTTCATTTAAACGATACTCAATCAAGAAAATTCACTTATAAGGCCAATGACTGGGAATTGATTTTCACAATTGAGTGTGAATCAAAAAATCAAGGTTTATCCATTGAAAAACATATTAAAGCAATGAAGAGTAAAATATATATCCGGAATTTACTTCAATATCCAGAAATGAAGTTTAATTTACTCGAAAAATACAAAGACGCATCTGACTTTCAATCAGAGTCCCGATAGCTATCGGGATTAGTTCGAGCCCAAGAGGGGGAGCAAAACAAAAAGCCATTCTATCGAATGGCTTTTTGTTTTATACACTTCCCTACCTCAACTTCTTATTTTAAGTAACATTTGTTACATCCAAACTCCATTATTTTTCGTAAATTTATAAAAAACAGAATTTCTCCAATAATGAAAAACCTATTTTCAAACTGGCATTTTATGCGGTATTTCCGTTTGGCCATCGCCTTATTTATGTTTTATACCGCTTATGAAAACCGGGAATGGCTATTTGGTGTGTTCGGATTATTTTTCCTGCTTCAGGCCATTTTTAATTTCGGATGTAACAACAACCAATGCTCCATTCCCAATAAAACCAGACGATAAATAAATCCCAAAATTATACAGTAATAATTATGAGTACTTTTTCAGAAATCATTCAAAAAAAAGAACCCGTTCTGGTCGATTTTTTCGCTACCTGGTGCCAGCCTTGTACCGTATTAGCTCCCGTTTTAAAAGAGGTAAAAGATACCTTGGGCGAAGCGGTTCATATTATTAAAATCGACGTAGACAAAAACCAATCACTTGCCGCAACCTACCAAATCCGAAGCGTTCCTACTATGATGCTGTTTAAAGACGGCCAACAACTCTGGAGACATTCCGGGTTGATTTCCAAAGAGGAATTAATCACTATCATTCGTGCGCATAAAAAGTAACCTTTATCAGTTGTACTATGAGAAAAAATATGGGTAGTATCGACAAAATCATCCGAATTACCATTGCCATTATCTTGTCACTATTGGTATCTACGGAAATTATCACTGGAACAATAGGCTATATCCTATTGATCATCGGTGCTCTATTATTACTAACCGGTCTTTTTAATTTCTGCCCGGTATATTCCTTTTTTAAATACAACACCAGAGTAAGGCGATTAAAATAAACATCTTCGTCGCCATTATCCGTAATGACATCTTATTTTAACAAACTGTTTTTCTGAAAATAAGTATCTTTACTAGCATAGAAAAAAGTTGATGATGGCTACAAATAACATTCCTAAAAAAATAAATACGGCTGCAGTTGCTTTTCAAACCTGGAAAAAAACAGCGCTAACGGAAAGAATTCGGCATATTGAAAATCTAAAAGTAAAACTTTTAGAAAACAAACAGGAATATGCCGAATGGATCAGCAAGGAAATGGGTAAGCCAATTACACAATCCATAGCCGAAGTAGAAAAATGTGGACTTTTATGTGATTATTATATCCATAATGCACCGGCTTTTTTACAAGGTCGAACAATTGCTACGGAAGCCGCAGAAAGCTACGTCACTTACGATCCACTTGGTGTTCTTTTGGGTGTTATGCCTTGGAATTTTCCGTTTTGGCAGGTATTCCGTTTTGCAATTCCATCGATTGTGGCCGGGAATACCGTTGTGGTAAAGCACGCCAGTAATGTTCCGGAAACAGCACAAATCATTGAAACACTTTGTCGCAACAGCGGTTTACCGGAAGGAATCTACCAAAACCTCCCTATTTCGAGTAAAGCAGTGGCCGATGTTATTGCTAATCCGCATATAAAAGCCGTATCGCTAACCGGAAGTGAAAATGCCGGTATTGCCGTAGCCACCGAAGCGGCCAAACACTTAAAAAAATCGGTTCTGGAATTGGGCGGAAGCAATGCTTTTATTGTTTGTGAAGATGCCGATCTGGAAAAAGCCGTAAGCACTGCTGTAAATGCCCGGATGCAAAATGCCGGTCAGAGTTGTATTGCCGGAAAACGATTCCTGATTCAGGAAAGTATTTTCGATTCGTTTCTGGAAAAATATAAAGCCGCTTTTGGTCAGTTAAAAATGGGTGATCCGATGGATCCTACGACACAAATCGGCCCGATGGCCCGGGTGGATCTCGCTCAGGAAGTGGAAAATCAGGTACAACAATCGGTTGCTATGGGTGCCACTATCGCTTTTGGCGGAACCCGCAACGAGGCCTACTTCGACCCGACCATCATTACCAACGTCACAAAAGAGATGCCTGTTTTTAACGAAGAAGTCTTTGGTCCCGTGGCCGCGTTAGTCGCTTTTAAAAACCTGGACGAAGCCATCGCTATTAGCAACAACTCCCGTTTTGGACTGGGCGTTTCGGTTTTCACACAAAATATTGAAGGAATCAAAACACGAATCTCCGACTTTGAAGAAGGTGCCGTTTTTATCAACGAAATGGTTAAATCCGATCCGCGATTGCCATTTGGAGGGATTAAGAAATCAGGATACGGACGGGAATTATCCGAAGAAGGCATTCATGAATTTGTAAACATAAAAACGGTACTAATACAACACTAATATGCAAAAAACAGTATTACTTTTGGCAACAGCCTCGCTTTTTGCTTCCTGCATGAAACCCAGCGAAGAAGCCATTAACGAAGAAAAACAGGAAATCAACATGATGCTGGACGAATGGCATCAGGCTGCCGCAGAAGCGGATTATAACGATTATTTTAACGATCTGACTGACGACGCTACTTATATTGGCACCGATGCCACCGAAAACTGGAATAAAAAAGCCTTCGGCGAATTTGCCAAACCGTATTTTGACAAAGGAAAAGCCTGGATTTTCAAACCTTTACAGCGAAATATTTATTTTAACGAGGATCTTTCGATGGCCTGGTTTGACGAGCTTTTGGACACGCAAATGAAAATCTGCCGTGGTTCGGGTGTCGTAATCAAAAAAGATGGCGAATGGAAAATCAAACATTATGTCCTTTCGATGACCATTCCAAACGATAAAATAAACGATGTTGTAAAAGCAAAAAACGACATTGAAAACAAACTGGCAAGCGAATTAAAAAAACAGACGCCATAGCTTTTTTATAGCTTAAAACCCATTTTTAAAAACCGGATCATTGTATCCGGTTTTTTTATTTCAATTATTTTAAAACCAAAACCGCTTTTTCACCGTAAATAACACTAACAAACATTTAAAACCAAACTATGCCATGAAAATCAACAAAAAAATCAAATGGATTGCAGGTTCTATTTTAGGCATAACGGTGCTTCTTTTTGTAGTTCTCGTTGTTCATATTCTTTTAGTAACCCCTAAAAACTACGACAACAACAGCCTACAACTCAGCCGTATCGATTTTAAAGAACCTATCGATTCTGTTAAAGCAAAACGTATCAACGCGCAACTGCGAAGTATTGATGGCGTAAAAAACACTTTTTTCAACATTCAGGACGGCACTTTAGTTTATTCGCACGATTTAAATAAAGTTGACGCAGAACAGGCATTTGAAGCCCTTATGCAAAAAGGAAACTATCAAGCCGAACGCTTTGTAGTGACCGATGCAATGAAAAACACCGGATGTCCGATCATGGATCGGAATTCGTTTTCCTATCGTTTTTCAAACGGAATACACAAACTATTTAATTAACTATAAAACCAAATTATTATGAAAAACAGTTTAAAAATTACTTTCGCAGGGCTTTTACTTATTGGAGTTGCCACTTTTTATTCCTGTAGCAAAGACAACGACGACACCCCGGTAGTGGTAACGCCGCCTACACTTTACCAGAAATTAGGCGGAACTACTATGGTAGCCGATCCGAACAATCCATCACAAATGATCGAAAAAGGCCGTTTGGGATTGCGCTCCGTTGTAGACAGTACTATTTTTGTTATTGCGGCCGATCCGCAGTTACAACCTTATTTTTCGACCTTACTTTCGGAAGTAGGTTCCGGAAACACCACCAATCTGGCCATCTTAAGTAAAAATTTAACCGACTTCTTTTGTGTGGGTACCGGAGCAAAGAATTTTACCTATTCCGGCTTAAGTATGATGGCCGCACATAATCCGGCGACAAACCCGAGAATGGCGATGAAAGCCAATAATGCCGCAATGGACAAGTTTATCGGCGATGTGGTAATTGGCGCACAGAAGAATAGTGTACCCAACGAACTGATTGGAGAAGTCGGCACACTACTGGAATCCCTGCGAACGCAGGTTGTACAACAATAACTCCATTTTAATTAACCTGCATGCAACAAAAAGGGACTGCTCAAAAACAGTCCCTTTTGTTATTATTTTTTTGAAAGATTTTCCAACATTACCGCAGTCATCTTTTCTAAGTCGAAATCATGTTTCCAACCCCAATCATTTCGCGCACAACTGTCGTCGATACTCGCCGGCCAACTGTCGGCAATTGCCTGACGGAAGTCCGGTTCATAACCAATTGTAAATTCCGGGATCTGTTTTTTAATCGATTGCGCAATTTCTTTTGGCGTAAAACTCATTGCCGAAAGATTATACGATGAACGGATTTTTACATCATCGGCCGGCGCCTGCATGATACTGATTGTCGCTTTAATTGCATCATCCATATACATCATTGGCAAAGCCGTTTCTTCCGAAAGGAAACAGGTATATGCTTTATTTTCCAATGCTTTATAATAAATATCCACGGCATAATCGGTTGTTCCACCACCGGGAGGTGTTGTCCAGGAAATAAGTCCCGGATAACGGATGCTTCTTACATCCACACCATATTTCTGATGGTAATATTCACACCATCTTTCGCCGGTTTGTTTGGAAATTCCATAAACTGTAGACGGTTCCATTACGGTATATTGCGGCGTATCGATTCGCGGTGTTGTTGGTCCGAAAACAGCGATACTGGAAGGCCAGAATACTTTTTTAATTTTTTCGGCTTTCGCCAGATTTAACACGTGGAATAACGAATTCATATTGAGATCCCAGGCAAAAGCAGGATTTTTTTCAGCAGTAGCCGAAAGCAATGCCGCCATAAGATACACTTCATCTACTTTATATTTTTCAACAACTTCTTCAATCTGGTTAAAATCCATTGCATTGACCACTTCGAAAGGACCTGTTGATACAAATTCCTGAGTTCCTTTTCTGATATCGGAAGCAATCACATTGTCATTTCCGTAGATCTGGCGCAATTTAACGGTCAGTTCAGAGCCAATCTGACCACAGGCACCAATAATTAAAATTGTTGTATTCATATTTTTAGTAGTAGCTATATTTTTGACAAAGATAGCGATTCAAAGCTATTTACAACTTACTTTAACTTGTGATTATTTAGGGCGTACGATTAATTTTAGTTAACAAATTCCCATAAAAAAAGAAGTTTTCAATAACATTTGTAAATTTGTTGCTTCATACTAACGACTTTATTAAAAATGAAATATATCGTACCTGTTTTAGCGGTTTTATCCCTTTTTCTTTTTTCATGTAATAACAAAGAGGAACGCGAAACAGCATATATAAAATCCTTACAACGACGGGATTCTGTTTTTGCCGTAATCAACGCCAACTGGAAGTTCGATATTCCGGCTGTAAATCCGAAAGTACAAAGCAAAATTCAGAATTGGCAGGAATGGCGCCAGTTCAAACAGGAATTGGGTCAAAAACCCAAAAGCACCCTTAACGCATTCAAACTAAAAACGATAAATCTGGTTAAAAAATCCGATTCCTTAACGAATAATATTCCGTTTATTTTTGACACACCAGCCGTTAGAAGCCGGCTTTCGACGCTTAACACAAAAATAAAATCGCTGGAAACATTTATCTCGCTGGATTATATACCGACACAAAAAGTGATCACATTGATTCATGAAGTTTCGGAAGAAACAATTTCCATACAGGATCAAATGGCCGAGATCATTTATAAAATGGAAATTCCAAGAGAGGCCGGTGAAACCGAAATGCTTCAGGCATTAGACACTGTTCGTCGTGCACGAGCCGGTTTTACAGAACCGAAACAATAGTTCCCCTTAATCAAAAGTAGTATTCCTTGAAAAACGATATTGTAACCTTATACGAAAAATCGCCCAGGATTAACCAGTTGGCGGAACAACTTCAAAAAAGAGAAGAAAAGATCCATCTAAAAGGATTGATCGGATCGTCGCTTTCGTTTGTCATTCAATCGCTTTTCCAGAAGAGTGATTTACCTTTTTTACTGCTTTTCCAGGACAAGGAAGAAGCGGCCTATTATCTGAATGATCTTGAAAATCTGATCAACGATCAGGATGTTTTATTTTATCCCGGTTCGTACCGTCGTCCGTATCAAATTGAAGAAACCGACAACGCGAATGTATTGCTTCGCGCCGAAGTACTCAACCGTATCAACTCGCGTAAAAAACCATCGATTATTGTTTCGTATGCCGATGCGATTTTCGAAAAAGTCGTTACCCGTAAGGAACTGGACAAAAACACCCTAAAAGTAGCCACCGGTGATAATATCTCGATCGATTTTATCAACGAGGTACTTTTCGAATACAATTTCAAACGGGTGGATTTCGTATCGGAACCCGGCGAATTTTCGGTTCGCGGTGGTATTGTTGATGTTTTCTCATTTTCCAATGACAATCCATACCGGATCGAGTTTTTCGGAAATGAAGTCGATAGTATCCGTACGTTTGATGTGGAAACCCAGTTATCGGTCGAAAAACAAAAAAAGATCACGATCATTCCAAATGTCGAGAATAAATTTTTAAAAGAAAATCGCGAAAGTTTTCTGGACTATATAAGTCCGCAAACGGTAATTTTTATCCAGAACACCGATTTATTATTAAACCGACTGGACAAATTATTCGAAAAAGCCAACGAAGCCTTTCAGAAATTATCATCCGAAATTCAGCATGTATCGCCCGAAAACATGTTCCTAAACCAGCAATCCTTTGTAAAAAGATCATTGGATTTCACTATAGTGGAACTGGCTTCGAAACCGATCTACCGAACTCAGAAAACCGTCGAATTCCATATACAACCGCAACCGTCGTTTAACAAACAGTTTGATTTATTATTAAACAACCTGAACGACAACCATTTCAACGGTTATAAAAACTACCTGTTCTGCTCCAACGAAGGTCAGGCGAAGCGTTTTCATGACATTTTCGAATCGCTGGACGAAACGAATCATGAAGACATCCGCAAACAATATAAAACAATCGTCTCTCCTTTATACCAGGGATTTATCGACGACGAAAACCGTATTGCCTGTTATACCGATCACCAGATTTTCGAGCGGTACCATAAATTTAACCTAAAAAACGGTTATTCGAAAAAACAGACGATCACCCTAAAAGAACTGACCACTTTATCTGTTGGCGATTATGTGACCCATATTGACCACGGTATTGGTAAATTTGGCGGTCTACAAAAAATACAGGTCGAAGGCAAAACGCAGGAAGCCATTAAACTGGTGTATGCCGATAACGACATTGTGTATGTAAGCATTCACTCCCTACATAAGATTTCGAAATACAACGGAAAAGACGGCGCGCCACCCAAAATATACAAATTGGGATCGAGCGCCTGGAAAACCTTAAAACAAAAAACAAAAGCCCGGGTTAAGCATATTGCATTTAACCTAATCCAACTATACGCCAAACGCCGGCTGGATAAAGGCTTTGCTTTTGCACCCGATAGCTATTTACAAGCCGAACTGGAAAGTTCTTTTATTTATGAAGACACGCCGGATCAGTTGAAAGCCACTCAGGATGTAAAAGCCGATATGGAAAATGACCGTCCGATGGACCGATTGGTTTGTGGCGACGTAGGTTTCGGAAAAACGGAAGTTGCGATCCGCGCGGCCTTTAAAGCCGTAGACAACGGTAAGCAGGTTGCGATTCTGGTGCCGACAACCATTTTGGCCTTTCAGCATTATAAAACCTTCCGCGACCGGTTAAAAGACATGCCGGTAAATGTGAATTATATCAACCGATTCCGTACTGCCAAACAAAAAACCGAGATCCTGAAAGAACTCGAAGGCGGTAAACTGGACATTATTATCGGAACCCATCAGTTGGTGAATAAAAATGTAGTCTTTAAAAACCTTGGTTTATTAATTATCGACGAAGAACAAAAATTCGGCGTAGCGGTAAAAGACAAACTCAAAACAATCGCCCAGAATGTTGATACGCTTACCTTAACAGCAACACCCATTCCGCGGACTTTACAATTTTCGTTAATGGCGGCACGAGACTTATCGGTTATCACCACGCCACCACCCAATCGTTATCCAATCGAAACCCATGTGGTTGGCTTTAACGAAGAAGTGATCCGTGATGCGGTTTCGTATGAAATCGAACGTGGCGGTCAGGTTTATTTTATCAACAACCGAATCGAAAATATCAAGGAAGTAGCCGGAATGATTCAGCGACTTGTTCCCGGTGCCAGAGTTGGCGTAGGTCACGGTCAGATGGACGGAAAAAAACTCGAAGAACTGATGCTTGCTTTTATGGATGGTGAATTTGACGTATTGGTCGCTACCACCATCATCGAAAGCGGATTGGACGTTCCGAATGCGAATACGATTTTTATCAATAATGCCAATAATTTCGGACTATCGGATCTACACCAGATGCGTGGTCGTGTAGGGCGAAGCAATAAAAAAGCGTTTTGTTACTTTATCTGTCCGCCGTATTCGGCAATGACAGAAGAAGCCCGCAAACGTATCCAGGCGCTGGAACAATTTAGCGAACTGGGAAGTGGTTTTAACATCGCGATGAAAGACCTTGAAATTCGTGGTGCCGGTGATTTATTAGGTGGTGAACAAAGCGGGTTTATCAACGAGATCGGTTTTGACACCTATCAGAAGATCATGAACGAGGCGATCGAGGAACTAAAAGAAAATGAATTCAAGGATTTATATCCGGAAGACAACGATATCGAAACCAAGGAATATGTAAAAGACATTCAGATCGACACCGATTTTGAGCTTTTATTCCCGGACGAATACATCAACAATATTTCGGAACGTCTGAATTTGTATAACGAGCTGAGTATTATCAAAACGGACGCCGATTTACAGGCCTACGAACAAAAACTAATCGACCGTTTCGGACCCTTACCAAGACAGGCCGTAGCCTTACTAAACAGCATCCGCATTAAGTGGATCGCAACGAGTATTGGTATTGAAAAACTGGTATTAAAACAAGGTAAGATGGTGGGTTATTTTGTAGCCGATCAGCAATCGGATTTTTACCAATCGAACCGCTTTCATAAAGTACTCCGTTTTGTCCAACAACAGGGTAACTTATGTAAGATGAAAGAAAAAGAAACCAAAAATGGTCTTCGCCTGTTACTGACATTCGAAAATGTAAAATCGATAAAACGGGCTTTGGAGTTAATGGAAATGATGCATCAAAATTAAAAGAGCTATGAAAATAGAAATATGGAGTGACATTCGTTGTCCGTTTTGTTATATAGGAAAAACCAAATTCGAAAAAGCCTTAGCACAATTTGAACACCGCGACCAGGTGGAAGTAAGCTGGCGTGCATTTCAGCTGGATCCGGAAGCGGTGACCGACACCACGATATCGGCGGCGCAAAGCATGGCCAACCGTAAAGGCATTAGTTTGGCAGAATCGGAAGAAATGCACGAGAATGCTACCGAAATCGCCCGAGAAGTTGGATTGGATTTTCATTTTGAAAAAGCTGTTCCGGCCAATAGTATGAAAGCACATCAATTATCAGCATTGGCCAAAACCAAAGGCGTACAGAATGAAATTGAAGATGCTTTATTCCGTGCCTACTTTACCGAAGGCAAAAATATTGATGACATCCCTACGCTAATTACGATTGGAGCAAGCTATGGATTATCGGAAGCCGACATCCGCGCGGTATATGAAAATGATTTATTTGCCGAGGAAGTAAAAGCCGATCAGCAACTGGCATATCAATATGGCATTAATTCGGTTCCTTTCTTCGTTTTAAACAACAAATACGCGGTTAAGGGTGCTCAACCTGTCGATCATTTTTTAGCGACCTTAAATGGCGTTTTTCAGGAAATGAATCCATCGTCCGGATCGTAATTAGACACCAATAAAAAAAGCATAAAAAAACCTCCCAATCAATAGATCGGGAGGTTTTCTTATTATAACGGATAATTAATTAAAAGTTATAGCGTAACGATACGTTCCAGGTTCTTCCAAATCCGAAATACCCTTGGTTACCATCTGCAATACCTTTATATACTCTTCCGGTAGACTGATATGTCCCCTGAGCAGGATTAGTATTGTTTACGTTAGCTGTAGTTTTGATATTACTGGTTAACTCCGATAAGTAAATTTCGTTAAACAGGTTGTTCACATTGATACGGAACTGAACCGAGTTCTTTTTATCTTTTCCAACCAACATTTTGTATGAGAATCCGGCATCAACCAGATTATAGGATGGCAATTCCAGGTTATCTTTTACAGCACCTACGTTTGCATATAATTTGGAATAGTTTCTCCAGTCAGCATCGAAAGATAAACGCTCTACGATTTCGTATTTGAATCCGGCACCAAAAGTAGTCTGCGCAGCGTCACCCACTTTACCTCCGTCTACATCTTCTCTTTTCTCATCCAAAGTGTTTAAGCTCTCATCTCTTTGAGTCGTTACCACTTCGCCTTTATATTTCCAGTTTCCAACCGATGCAAATCCTTTGATTTCCAATTGACGGAATGGTTTTGCGATAAGGTCTAATTCCAATCCGGTGTGTACTTGTTCAACACCCTGATTAGTTTTATAGATCAAGCTTCCTGCAGCTACCGGTGTAGTTCCGATAACACCGTCGGCAGTTGTGGTACTAGATGTTGTTGTAACTCTGTCTTTCCAGGTTGTTCTGTAGGCATTAAGATTCGCGCTTAAGAATTTCGATTTAAAGCTATAACCTGCTTCCAAACCTAATATTTTCTCATTAGACGACAATGGATTTACCGCATTCGTAAAGTTTAAGTAAACATTATCGTGGTATGGCTGTCTGGAATAGTATCCGGCATTCACGTAAATTGAATTGTTTTCGGTGATGTTATAACTACCTCCGGCTTTTACGTTATACCCCCAGTTGTTAACTTTTTCGGATTTTTGAAATTCCGGTAAATAATCGTAACGATCTTCACGTGAGTGTGACTGGTTTGAGGCTGCTCCCTGGAAGAAAGCCGATACTTTATCGTCTGAATATTCTAACTGACCGAATACACCGCCGTATGTAATTGTTTCGCTGTAATCGTAATCGATCCTCTGGTTTTCCGCCATCGTACTAAACATCGATGTCCATGGATTCGTTCCCATCTGATCCGTTACCGTATTGAATACCGGTGCCGTAACCGTTTGGTGTGTATTATCGCGTAACGATCTTGATTCTGTCCAGCTGTTTAATCCTAAGAAATTCGAAACCTGTCTGTAGTGCGTACCGTTATACGTTCTTAAATCCAAACCAACATTTAAGTTTAAGTTTTTCGTTAACTCTGTTTTAAGGTTCGACACCAATCCATACCAAGAGTGGTTGTTCATAGAAGAACGGATAATGTAATTGTTGTTTGGATTACCATCACCGTTTGCAGCAGTCTTGTTGAAAGCATAGATTCCATCGAAATCGATCTGACCATCCGGAGTTCTTAACTTAGCACTACTTTTACCGTAGTTACCCGTTCCTCCTCCACGTCCCCATGAAGCATATAATACAGTTGATAATTGTGTTTTATCACTGATGTTAAAATCCCAGTTAAAGTTAGCGACCGGTTTGTGATAGAAATTGGTTCTTTCCGACAGGTATTTTCCGTTTAGAGTTCCCCAGTTATCGTTAAATCTTCTTCCTTTATCCAAATACGTTTTGATTGTTTTGGTAAAGTTCTGATCGTGCTCCTGTGGCGCACCAGTCAGTAAGAAGTTAAAATTGTGTTTGCTGTTTGGCTGATATCCTACGGAGATAAAATAACTTTGTCCTTCACCTTTTGTTCCGTAGTTATACCCATCTCCCTGCCAATGAGAGAACATAACGCTCATACCCCATCCTTTGGCATTCATACCGGTATTATATCCGATAGTAGATTTAAAATAATCGTTATTTGCTAATCCGAAAGAAGCAAATCCACCTTGTCTTTTATCGGTTGCTTTTGTAATAAAGTTAACGGTACCTCCAACTGAAGAGATCGCTAATTTAGAGGATCCCAAACCTCTTTGAATCTGGATTCCATTAGCGATATCTGACATTCCGGACCAGTTAGACCAGTATACTTTACCATCTTCCATACCATTAATTGGCTGACCGTTTAATAAGAAAGCGGTATTATCCTGTGCAAAACCACGAACATTCACTCTGGAATCTCCAAATCCACCTGCCTGACCGGCGACGTAAACGGAAGGAGTGTTTACTAAAGTTTGTGTAATATCGGCTGAGCCAACTTTTGCCTGAATTTCAGAAGCCTTGATCGTCGAAACAGCAATAGGCGTTCTTCTGTCTTTTGCTAAGTCGATTACCCCTTTTCCTACTACTACAATATCCTCTAACGTATTGGAATCCGATTGTAATTCTACATTTCCGATTACAATAGTTTTTCCGGCTTCACCTTTAAAAGCAATGGTTTTTGCGGCATACCCGATAAAAGAGATAATTAATTCACCGGATTTAGCATTGGTAGTCAATGTAAATTTACCATCGAAATCGGTAGTCACTCCTTCGTTGGTCCCTTTCACAATAACACTGGCACCCGGAAGCGATCCTTTCAGTTCGCCATCGGTAACAGTACCTGTAATTTTAGTTTGCGAAAAAGCTACTGTAGACACCAGTGAAACTAGTGTTAACAATAACCAAGTCTTCAAATTTTTCATCTTGTAGTTGTGTTTTAAAATTTTACTGCAAAGTTTGGTCATTTATTTTCACACTGTGTTAATTTAATGTTAACAAACGTTAATAATTTATATAATTATCACATTTTCACCCCATGAAAGAGAAATATTTATTTTTTAACCATTATTTAACTTAAAGAATAGATACTATAAAATTTTAAGCCCGAAAAAGCAATAATTGTTATTTTATCAACACTAAAAAAGCGATTTATAAAGACTATTATCTTTTATACTTCGACATCTAAGACATTATTAATTAGAAAACTAACAAAATTCAACAATGCGTGTAGTACCATAATTGCAGCTACTGCAAATCCTGTAGTGTATTTTTTAAAAAGCAGGTAATAAAATGCCAGAGCCGCTCCCATAATGATAGCAAGACCCCTATAAATTGTATTGTATCCATGCTCCATCCCAAATACTAATGCCGATACAATTAATGCCATTTCTTTAGCGTACCTTGATCGAACCTTCAGACAAAGTTCTATAATACCATACTGAAAAATAAGAGTTTCAACGACAGGCGCCAGAATAACTGTCAGCACAAAGATCCAAACCGGATCTTTCCCTTCTAAAAATTCTATGGTCAAAGCATCCTCCTTTAGACAGTTTCCTATAACGGAAAGGAGGATCGTTAGCAAATACAGCACAAAAAAAGCGGTTACAAACAATCTTATTTTACTCAATGTGTTGTGAAAGTGGTAGATTCTTCTCAGAATCTTAAAATTTAAAAAAGCGCTCATACTTATTATCTTTTGCTGTATAAACAAATGGTATGTCTTTAATGCAAGAGGAAAAAAATATGATTTAAAAGACATCCAATAATGGGGAAGTAACGAGCTGTTTTTAATTTCAATCCATAATGAATTAAAAAAACAGCTACTTGAAAGATAAAAATGAAATTCTGCTATGGCAGAATTTCATTTTTATCTTTTAGAAGTCTCTTATTTTAAATAATTCCGTAAAAGGAATTCTGTGGAACTATCGTGCAATCCGACTTCGTGATTGTTAATTTCTTTTAAAATCGTATTGGCAAGTGATTTACCGTATTCCACGCCAAACTGATCATAACTAAAGATATTCCAAATGATACCTTGTACAAAAATTTTGTGTTCGTACATCGCAATCAGACTTCCTAATGTTTCCGGGGTTAGTTTAGTAATAAGCAACGTATTTGTAGGTCGGTTACCGTCGAACAATTTAAAAGGAACCAGATCGTTATTTTCATTTGTATCCCTAATGACTTCCGCTTCGGTTTTACCTTTAAGCAAAGCTTCGGTTTGCGCAAAGAAATTCGACATCAATTTATCGTGATGCTCCGTATTCCCATGTAAAGATTCCTTAAATCCGATAAAATCGGCTGGAATCAATTTGGTACCCTGATGAATCAATTGAAAAAAAGCATGCTGTGAATTACTTCCCGGTTCACCCCATACAATTGTTCCGGTCTGATAATTGACCGGATAACCGTCACGGCTCACTTGCTTGCCATTACTCTCCATAAAAGCCTGTTGCAAATACGGAACGAGTTTTTTCAGATAATCGGAATAGGGAATAATAGCTTCGGTTTCGGCTTCAAAAAAGTTATTGTACCAGATGCTGATAAACGCCAGAATAGCCGGCATATTACGATCGAAAGCCGCTGTTCTGAAATGCGTATCCATTTCATTGGCTCCTTTTAAAAGGGATTCGAAATTTGCATTCCCAATGGCCAGACTAATCGAAAGTCCGACAGCACTCCACAATGAAAACCGTCCGCCAACCCAATCCCACATCGGGAAAACATTGTCTTCAGAAATTCCAAATTCGGCTACCTTTTCCAAATTTGTCGAAACCGCAACAAAATGATCCGCAACCGCTTCCTGAGGCGCTGTTTTTAGAAACCATTTTTTAATTGTTTCAGCATTGGTAAGAGTCTCCTGAGTTGTAAAGGTTTTGGAAACAATAATAAACAGTGTGGTTTCCGGATTGAGGTGCTTTAATTTTTCAGTCACATGATCGCCATCGATATTTGAAATAAAATGTGCATTCAGATGATTACTGTAAAATTGCAGCGCTTCCACTACCATATTTGGCCCAAGATCCGAGCCACCAATACCGATATTTACGATATCGGTAAAATCTTTTCCGGTATAGCCTTTTTTAGCTCCGCTGATCACTGCCTCCGAAAACGATCGGATGTGTATTTTAACGGCTTCGATTTCCGGGATTATGTTTTTACCGTCGACAAGTATTTCGGTTTCCTTCGATCGCAAAGCCGTATGAAGTACGCTTCGATCTTCGGTACGATTAATTTTATCTCCGGAAAAGTAGTGTTCGATTGCTGCTTTTAGTCCGATTTCTTCGGCGAGTTCGGCAAAAAGGTCCAGCGTTTTTTTTTCAATGCGATTTTTGGAATAGTCCAGCAAAAAGTCGCTCCAAAGCAGGTGTAGTTTTTCTGCCCGTTGTGTATCGGCCGCAAAAAGATCCTGCATTTTCACATACTGCATTTCGTTAAAATGCGCACGTAATTTTTGCCAGGCAACGGTTCCTGTAGGATTTGTATTCTCTAACATCTATTCTCCAAACTTAGCAATTGAAACACTGTCTAATTCTTTTTTAAGCGGTTTGATATACTCCATATACCGCGCTTTGTATTTTGCATTCATTGGTTCCGAATTCGGAAGTTTTTGGCGTAAGGGATCCACCTGAATACCGTTTTTCCAAAAACGATAACACACGTGAGGTCCTGTTGCCAGTCCGGTACTTCCCACTCTTCCGATCACATCGCCCTGTTGTACACGTTGTCCCTGACGAACGAGTATTTTGGACATGTGCAGGTATTGCGTAGCATAGGTACCATTGTGTTTTACCTTTACAAAGTTACCATTTCCTGCGGTATATCCGGTGCGTTCTACCACTCCGGACGCAGTTGTCATAATCGGGGTACCAGTTGGCGCAGCATAATCCGTTCCGTTATGGGCTTTCCACTTTAACTGAACCGGATGGAACCGGCTTTTGGTAAATCTAGAAGTAATGTTTACGAATTTAAGCGGTGCTTTTAAAAACATATTTTTCAGCACTTTTCCTTCCTCATCAAAATAATCAACTCTTTTGGAATTCGGATCCTGTTTAAACGGAAAGGCGTATATTTTTTTGCCTTTGTATTCGAAATAGGAAGCATCAATACTTTCAATTCCGGCATAAATGGTATCACTAATATACTTTTCGTTAATCGTCACCGCAAATTTATCCCCTTTTTGAATTTTAAAGAAGTCGATCGACCAGGCATAAATACGGGATAATTCCGGAGCAAGTGCAGCGGATACCCCTGCATTTTTTAAGGTTTCCGACACCGATCCGTCGATAGCCGCAGCAATCGTTCTTCTTTTAATCGTAACCGGTCGTTGTTTTTTATGAACTACAATCGAATCCCTAAGATCCACCACATAATAGGTCATCCGATCCGGCTGGTAGATAAACACCTTCAGATCGTGTGGTGCCGTTTTGTTTTGTAACAATGTATAGGGTTTGCCAATCCTGATATCGCGAACATTAAAGCTGTCTTTTATTTTTTCATTAATTTCATGAATCCGGGCAGCGTCAAAGTTTTGCGACCCTAGAATCTTCCCGAAGCTATCGCCTGATTTCACGGTATCGTTAACCACTTTAAAATCGTTAAGCGTAAATCCGTATTCGACCAGGATTTTTTCTTTTTTTACCGCGGGTGCTTTAACTTCCTTTTCTTCTTTTTTATTACAGGCAAATAATGTTGTTAATACTAATATGATGGCAAAATATTTCAATTCAAGTAGGTTTAGTGGTTATTCTTTTATTCTCCCCATTTTTCCAGTTCTTCGTCCGACCAAAGTTCCGGGAAAAATATCCTTCTTTGGTATTTGGGTAACATATATTTTTTCCAATCACTTCCTCCGGTTGCTTCCTGTGTGCCGGGCACACTTTCGATATATTTTACCGCTGCATTATAATGGCCCATCACCCAGGTAATGTTCACCGTTTTATCGTAATGCCGCATGGCCTGAATCAAGGCTTCATTTTTTTGATCGGCTTCCGGCAGTTGTTTGAATTTACGCCACAGATTTATGGTATTAAATTCTTCCATATGCGCCAGGAAGGATTTTTTATATTTCTTTTCAAATTCTTTGATCAGATACGATTTTTCACCGGTTTTATAATCTTTTCCGGCAGCCTGCCAATACAAATGTTCGAAAGCGTGCTCATACGGTGTATTCCTGTCGATTGTTGCCCGGAAACGGTGGTCGATCAAATTGATCAAATCGGTAGAAGCAAACTCAATGAGACGGTATTGGGCACTTTGAAAACCACTGGCCGGTGTTAATGTATTTCGGAATTTCAGATACTGATCAACCGCCATTCCTTCTTTCATAATATCAAAAGAAGTGGTTAACATATCGAAATAACGACTGATACGCATTAGCTTATCGGTAAAAAGCACGGTAGTCAGTTCGTTACAATGAGCTACCTGATTGATCTCCCAAAGTATCATTTTAAAAAGCAATTCGTTTACCTGATGGTACATAATAAAGACCATTTCATCGGGTAACGTGGTTCTTTGCACCTGCAGACTCAAAAGCGGATCCGTTTGAATATAGTCCCAATAGGTAATTGGTTTTGACCAAAGCATCCCTTCTAAATGGGTTTCTGTCTTTTGGTTTATCGCTTTATATTTTGCATCAATTTCATCAATCTTACTCTGGATCTCTGAGGTTATTTTCATTATGGTTTTACTTTAATTTTGAAAGAATTTTTCAGTCCCTTGAATTCATCCAAATCGGCTTTCAACGAACCTACAGCCAAACTTGCCTTTATACGTATCGGCAAACGATTCTCATCATCTGATATCCAAACGGTTAGACTCTCCTGCTCTTTAAAAACACGGCCAGCCTGCACATACGGACGGAATATCATCGTGGAAATGGTCCCAAATTTAGTTTTTAAATCTTCTCTACCGAGAAACTTTAGCTTAAATTTAAAGGTTTCATCATCAAAAAACATATCAATGACGATCGACTCACCTTCTTTTAACTTGTCAATTTGGGGATGGTTTCGCAAATAATAGAATGAAGATACGATATCCTGGACATTTTCAGGTACAGAAAACGTGTTTTCGGTGTTCTTTTCATAATCTTTCACAAAAACTGTTTTTTTTGTTTGATTAAAAAACCCCTCCTGATTTTTCTTATACCCTCCTTCGTTTATTTTTCTTACAAACTGGTACGGACGCCCGGTTTGCTTGTCGATATAGCTTTGATAATCGTCTTCCACTTTGAAGAAAAATTTGGTCATCCCGGTCGTATAACCGTTACCCATTATGTGGAATACTTTTTTATTGTTTTTGACTGCTTCCTTAACTTCCAGAGTAGCATAACCCGCATTTACGATTCCATAGTGAATCCGGAATTTAAACCATTCACCGGTTGTAAAAGCAGAATCCTTCTGAGCAAAGGATGTAACTGTTATCAGGAGAAGAAATAATAGGGCCGCTTTTTTCATGGTCTCTTTTTTAAACATTCGTTATAACAAGTTACAATTTCTGTTCCAAAAATAAGAAACAAAAAAACTCAGCCAAAAGAATGACTGAGTTTTTATGCTATTAACCAACCAAAAAACTATAAATTATGAAAATTTACTTTACAAATATGAGGCTTATGAGTACCTCATTTTTGCGAGTGCAAATGTAGCTAGTTTTTTTGTTGATTTACAAATGAAATTTCAACTTTAACACAATATTAGCAAAAACAAAGCTGTTTTCAACCCTGTTTTTAAACTATTATCAGTAAAAATCGATTTTTACAAAGTTCCTCTCAATTCCTGCTCTCTTTCAATCGATTCGAAAAGGGCTTTAAAGTTACCGGCACCGAATCCACGGGCTCCCATACGTTGGATAATTTCATAAAACAGCGTTGGTCGGTCTTCAACCGGCTTCGTAAAAATCTGTAATAAATATCCTTCTTCATCAGCATCAATCATGATCGCCAGTTTTTCCAATTCGGAAATATCTTCTTTCATCATCGCCATATGATCACCTAATCTTTCCGGAATTGCTTCGTAATAGGCTTTCGGTGGTGCGGATAAAAATTCCACTCCACGTGCCTTTAATTGCGACACTGTAGAAATGATATCATCAGTAGCAATAGCGATATGCTGTACACCTGGTCCGTTATAGAAATCCAAATATTCTTCGATCTGCGAACGTTTTGCTCCTTCGGCTGGTTCGTTGATCGGGAATTTGATACGTCCGTTACCGTTAGACATTACTTTACTCATCAAAGCCGAGTATTCCGTATGAATCTGTTTGTCGTCGAAAGAAAGGAAATTCACAAATCCCATAACATCTTCATACCATTTTACCCAGGTATTCATTTCGTTCCATCCCACGTTTCCAACCATATGGTCGATATATTTTAATCCAACCGGTTCCGGGTTATAATCGGATTTCCACTCTTTATAACCGGGCAGGAATACCCCGTTGTAATTTTTACGCTCCACAAAAATGTGAACCGTTTCGCCATAGGTATAAATACCGGAACGCACTACTTCACCAAACTCATCTTTTTCAACAGTTGGCTCCATAAACGGACGCGCTCCTCTTTTTGTTGTTTCTTCGAACGATTTTGTCGCATCTTCTACCCATAAAGCCACTACTTTAACACCATCACCGTGTTTTACGATATGCTCGTTGATAGGTGAATCGGCATTTAAAGGTGTTGTTAACACCAAACGGATTTTATCCTGTTTTAACACATACGACGCTCTGTCGCGCACTCCTGTTTCCAATCCGGCATAGGCCAATGACTGGTAACCGAATGCTGTTTTATAATAGTGCGCCGCCTGTTTGGCATTTCCTACATAAAATTCGACATAATCCGTTCCCATTAGCGGAAGGAAATCCTGCGCGCCTTCAAATATTTTTTCTAATCCGTATTCAACTGATTTTACTTCTTTACTCATTGTAGTATTATTTTAGTCAGCCGGAAACATACTCTGATGTCCTGCTTCAATGTTTGTTATTGTTTGTTTTTAAATGGTATTAATGCTCCAACCAGGATTGGTAGTATTTCTCATCGGCAATTTTCATAGCCTCTTCGGTAAGCATTAACGGTTTAAAGGTATCGACCATTACAGCCAGCTCCTGTGTTTCCGTTTTGCCGATACTTCTTTCAACAGCTCCAGGATGCGGTCCGTGTGGGATTCCGGCCGGGTGTAACGAGATGTGCCCGGCTTCGATATCATTTCGGCTCATAAAGTCACCGTCTACATAGTACAATACCTCATCACTGTCGATATTACTATGATTATACGGTGCCGGAATAGCCTGGGGATGATAGTCGTAAAGTCTCGGAACAAACGAACACACTACAAAGGCATCCGTTTCGAACGTCTGGTGTACCGGTGGCGGTTGGTGAATACGTCCGGTTATCGGTTCAAAGTCGTGAATCGATAAGGCATACGGATAATTGAATCCGTCGTAGCCCACTACATCAAACGGGTGTGTTGCATATACCATTTCGAAAATTTCGTCTTTTTTCTTTACTTTAATTACGAAATCTCCTTTTTCATTATTCGTTTCCAGTTCTTCCGGACGACGGATATCGCGTTCGCAGAAAGGCGAATGCTCCAAAAGTTGTCCAAACCAGTTTCGGTACCGTTTTGGTGTATAGATTGGCCGTCTGGATTCTACAATAAACAAACGATTGTCATCGGTATCAAAATCGATTTTATAGATCATCCCTCTCGGCACGATCAGATAGTCACCGTATTTAAAATCCAGATTACCCAACATGGTTCTTAATTTACCGGTTCCTCTGTGGATAAAAATCATCTCATCCGCATCGGTATTTTTGTAAAAATAATCGCGTGTGGATTCTTTTGGTGCTGCCAGAATAATTGTACAGTCGCTATTTGTTAATACGGCTTTTCGGCTTTCCAGATAATCATTTTCCGGTGTTACCTGAAAACCTCGTAACCGATACGACTGGATATTATTTCCCTTCGCGATTTTAGGAGCCACACTATATTGCCTGCGGATTTCCTTAACCTGCGTTGGTCGGTGTTCGTGATACATATTGGTTGACATTCCGTCGAATCCAACGGTGCCAAAAAGCTGTTCGTAATACAAATCACCGTTCGGTTTACGAAAGATGGTATGTCTTTTTGGTGGAATCTGTCCTAATTTATGATAAAATGGCATATTTTTTAATTTTAAAAATTTAAAATGTACAACCCGGATTACCCGCAGTGCTGTTGAAATATTTTAACATAAACAATCCGCTCATTCCGGATTTCTCTTAATGAGGTATTTTAGCAGTCCTAATAAGCCTTCCCAATGTAAACTCATGATCATACAAATATCGTGATTTTATCACATTTCTTTAAAATAAAAATTCCCAAAAAAAGCGATATCGACATTTTTTTGGGAATTTAAAACTATTTTTTTCTTATTTGTTCTTTTTATAACTCAACGCATAGACTACAGCGTGAATTGCAGCAAAAATCAGTGAGAAATAATACAGGAACGTATCGTCTATTTCAGGGTTTGAATGGTGTACAAAAGCTACTACAACCAAAGCCACTACCATTGCCAATCCGGATAAGCTCACAATTCGGTAGCTTTTACCGTCAAACGAACCACCGTTCAGGATACTGTGTTTCATTCCGTAGAAAATATACAAGTCGAAACCAATCATCATCCAAACAATCAAACGGATCCAGGTATCCAATGGCAGGAACACCATCATAAACAAACATACCCCAACACCTAATATTGGCACTAACGGCACCAATGGTGTTTTAAATGCTCTTGGCGCATCCGGCATTGTTCTTCGCATTACAATAACACCAAGACATACCAGGATAAAGGCAAATAAGGTTCCGATACTGGTCATTTCTCCAACCACACGAGCCGGAACAAAAGCAGCAAACAAACTAACGATCAACATGAACAACAAGTTGTTTTTAGCCGGTGTTCTATATTTTGGATGTACTTCCGAGAATACTTTTGGCATTAAACCATCTTTACTCATCGAGAAGAATACACGACTTTGTCCCATTAACATTACTAAAATTACTGAAGCATATCCTGCTAAAATCGCAAGAATAATCGCTTTATTCAACCACGGATAAGCTGGCGTAATCATACCCGACGCATCGGCTACTCCCATATGATCAATTGCAATCGCCACCGGTGCAATTCCATCGGCTCCGGCAAAAGCAGAATAATTTACCACTCCGGTCATTACGTGCGCAAACAAGATATAAAGTACCGTACAAATGATTAACGATAGTAAAATACCGATCGGCATATCTCTTTTCGGGTTTTTCGCTTCCTGAGCGGCCGTCGACACCGCATCGAAACCAATATAGGCAAAGAATACGATCGCCGCAGCACGGATGATTCCTGTAAATCCAAATTCACCGAAAGTACCGGTGTTTTCCGGAATATATGGTGTATAGTTTTCCGGACGGATATATTGCCATCCCAATGCTATAAACACCAAAACCACCGATACTTTTAGCAATACGATAATACCGTTTACCAAAGCCGATTCTTTTGTTCCGCGCATTAATACCAATGACATAACCATTACAATAAGCACCGCAGGAATGTTAATCAAACCACCTTCAAAAGGCGAATGCGTTAACTGTTCACTGAGATGAATACCATAACCATCTAAAAATTTCGTAAGATAGCGCGACCAACTGATGGAAACGGTTGCCGCACCAACGGCATATTCCAGCACAAGATCCCAACCGATAATCCAGGCAACGAATTCCCCCATAGTAGCAAACGAATAGGTATAGGCACTACCTGCAACCGGAATCATTGATGAAAATTCGGCATAACATAAACCGGCAAAAAGACATCCGATAGCCGCTACAACAAAAGAAATGGTAATCGCCGGTCCTGCATTGGTTGCTGCAGCCAAACCGGTAATCGAAAACAATCCTGCTCCAATAATCGCTCCTACGCCTAACGCGGTTAATCCCGACGCCGTTAATGTTTTCTTTAATCCTTTTTCTGATTCCGAGGCTTCTTCGATGAGTTGCCCCAATGGTTTACGTTTCCAAATAGACATAAATATAGTTTTTCGGTTTTTTTAGTTTCCAAAAATATAATTTTTTAAAAACATTCACATATAAAATACAGTTTAATCCGAAAAATGTCGCTTTTAAAACGTTTTTTGTAAGATTAAAACCAAAAACCTACGCTAAACCAGGTGCTACCATCTTTGGTTTCGGGCGACCAACTGTATTTCACTTCAATTGGTCCGATAAGGGTTTCAAAACCATAACCCAGTGCATATCCGGAATAATTGGCATTTAAAAACCAATCGGTCGTATTAAAGATTTTCTGACCTACATAGGCGTAGTTTGCCGTAAAGTTGATATGGTGTTTTTTGTAAAATTCGTAATCCAGTGTTGCGCTTCCTTTGATATAGCTGTCACCGGCAATACTCAGAAAATCGTACCCGTAAAAATGGCGGAAATTATTAATCATCTGATAACCATAGCCACCCAGTACAAAATTATAATACGGCACGCCTTCTTTTCCGATCGTAAATCCGGCTTCCGACTGTACTTTTAACGAAATCGTTTTATAAAATGTTTTTACAATACCGGCGTCTGCTTTGGCAATAGAAAACTGACTTAAACGATCGTGACCGTCTTTTGTATAGGCCGTGGTATGGAAATCACCTGAAAAATACCAGCCTCTTTTCGGGAAATATTTTTGATCGAACGAATCGTATTTCAGATTTCCGAAAATGGAGAAATAATCGTCACTACTAATCACCCCTCCAATATTTTCGAGAGTAGAAGATCGGATTTTCAGATGTTTATGTTCCAAACCGGCCCCGATCAGGAACTTCTGAGCGAAAACCGTTTGCAGGTAAATTTGGTTAGTAAAATCCGAAAAATCAACATTAATCGATTTTAGCCCCAGGTTTGTCAATATTTGTCCGTCGCTAAAATCGGTTGCCACATTTTTATTAAAGCGGTTGTAGCGGGAATTAAACCCGAAACTCCAGTAAAAACCATTATCGATATAATAATTCAGGTTATACCGGAAATTGTCTCCCAAAATGACATCTAGTGAAACCACGTCGTTTTTGAGCAGAAACTTTTTCTGTGTCAGATTGAGCAATACCGCACTTTTATATAGTTCATCGTAATGCAATCCAAACTTCAAATACCGGTTTAGCGGATTTTCTTTTAAGTTCAGTACCAGATTATCGCCTTTCTCGGCTTCTTCAAAATAATACGAAATTGAACTAAAGTTTTGTGTAGCATTCAGATTATTGATTCCTTTATCCAGCGTCGCATTTGTGATTTTTGAATTCTGATGAAAGCGCAGTTTTCCCAAAACATAGGCTCTGGTATAGCCTTCAATACCGTTGATTTCAATTTTGGAAATTTGTAACGTATCGGTAAGTCTTCGAGGCTCGAACAGTACCGATTTACTAGCGATGGCTCCCAATTTTGCCAGATCTTCATACACGGAAAAAGCCGCTTCTTCTCCTTTTTTGATGATTTCGCCACCCTGATCAAACGAGATCACGGAATACCCTTGAATATTGGGTTTGATATAAATATCGGTCGCTTTCTTTTTGGCTTCCATCTGTCCGATCATCGAGAAATTCGTGATCTGCAATAGCACGCCCGTAGCTCCGCCAATCGTATTCCGATCTTTTAGTCCGTCCTGTACATCGACACCGATAATAATATCGGCCCCCATTTTTTTAATTTCTTCAAGCGGGTAATTGTCTACCACACCGCCATCAATCAAAATACGGCCATCGATTTCCACCGGCGAATACAACGACGGGAAAGCGCCACTGGCCAAAATTGCCTGTGGTAGTATTCCTTTATTCAAAACCACTTTATGTCCGTTTTCAATATCGGTTGCAATACAAACAAAAGGAATGGGCAGATCGTTAAAATTGCGAATATGTCGCACATGATTGGTAAGTCGCGTCAACAGGTTATAATTATACAACCCTTTTGATAGAGCTGTAGGAACTCCTATTTTAAAATTATTAAACGGAAGCGATAACGCATATACTTCGTCATTGCGTTTTTCAAAAAAACTTTTGGATGTTCGCGGAATATAATCCTGTAACAAGGCATCCGAATCGACTTCGCGGAATATCGAATCCAGCTGTCGCGCCGAATATCCGGAGGCATACAAGCCCCCAATAATAGCTCCCATACTGGTTCCTCCGATATAATCGACCTGAACACCTGCTTCTTCCAGCACTTTTAACACTCCAATATGTGCCAGTCCCTTTGCACCACCACCACTCAATACAACTCCGACTTTAGGTCTTTTATCCTGTGCTTGTACCGCCTGTATCAAACATAGGCTCAGAAGTAGCAGTAGTATTTTTTTCATATCACTTGGAAGAATTGGTTGCCTTGTAAAATTCGGTAATTTTTTTGGCTTTTGAAAGTCCTACGACCTCAGAAATTTCTTTTTCCGATGCCTGCGTCAGTCTTTTTACCGATTTAAAATGCTTTAACAGTGTAATCATGGTTTTTTCGCCGATACCCGGAATGGTTTCTATAGAGGTCTGCAAAGCGTTTTTACTTCTTTTATCCCTGTGGAATGTAATCCCGAAACGGTGTGCTTCGTTCCGAAGATGCTGAATCGTTTTCAGGGTTTCGGATTTTTTATCGAGATATAACGGAACCGAATCACCCGGATAGTAGATTTCTTCCAGTCGTTTTGCAATTCCGATAATGGCAATTTTGCCGCGCAATCCCAATTCTTCCAAACTTTTCAGGGCCGAGGACAGCTGTCCTTTTCCACCGTCGATAATGATCAGCTGCGGTAAGGATTCGTTTTCGTCAAGCAGGCGTTTATAACGACGGTATACCACCTCTTCCATTGAGGCAAAGTCGTTGGGTCCTTCGACAGTTTTAATATTAAAATGGCGGTAATCCTTTTTACTCGGTTTCCCATCTTTAAACACCACACAGGCCGAAACCGGGTTCGTCCCCTGAATATTGGAGTTATCGAAACATTCGATATGACGCGGTTCGACCGACAAACGCAAGTCTTTTTGCATTTGCGCCATGATTCGGTTGGTATGTCGGTCCGGATCGACAATCTTGATTTGCTTCAGCTGATCCAAACGATAGTATTTGGCATTTCGTTCGGACAAATCCAGAATTTGTTTTTTATCGCCCAGTTTGGGTACGGTAACTTTTATCGTTTCTCCCAAATCCATTTCGAACGGCACTACGATTTCTTTTGAATTGAGATGAAAACGCTCGCGAAGTTCCACTACAGCTAGTTCGAGCAACTCCTGATCGGTTTCCTCGAGTTTCTTTTTTAACTCCATCGTATGCGAACGTACAATCGCTCCATGCGAAATCTGAAGAAAATTGATATATGCCATACTTTCGTCCGATACAATCGAAAACACATCGATATTCGAAATTTTCGGATTTAAGATGGTCGATTTGGCCTGGTAGTTTTCCAGCACTTCGATTTTTTCCTTTATTTTTTGTGCTTCTTCAAACCGCATTTCCGAAGCAAGTGTGATCATCAGTTTTTTAAAGTCTTTTAAACTTTCTTTAAAATTACCTTTTAGGATTTCCCGAATCGCATTAACGTGTTTCTGGTAGTTCTCAAGTGATTCGTAGCCTTCGCAAGGGCCTTTACAATTCCCGATATGGTATTCGAGACATACTTTAAATTTTCCGCTATCGATATTCGACTTACTCAAATCGTAATTACACGTCCGCAACGGATATAACTCCTTAATGAGTTCCAACAGCGTATTTACCGTTTTAAAACTGGTATACGGTCCGAAATACTCCGATCCGTCCTTTACCATATTACGAGTTGGAAATATCCGGGAAAAGGGTTCTTTTTTAATACAAATCCACGGATAGGTTTTATCATCCTTTAACAACACGTTATACCGCGGTTGCAATTTCTTGATCAGGTTGTTTTCCAATAAAAGTGCATCCGTTTCCGTAGGAACAACTATATGTTTAATGGATACGATTTTTTTGACCAGAACGTTTGTTTTGGCCGTATCGTGTATTTTATTAAAATAGGAAGCTACCCGTTTCCGTAGGTTCTTGGCTTTTCCGACATATAAAATTTTTCCATCTTTATCGTAATATTGATAAACACCCGGACTATCGGGTAAGGTTTGTATCTGAAGCTCTAAAGAAGGAATACTCATTGTACGTCTGCTATTTTCGGAATTGCATTCAAATTTACAAATAACATTTCTGATAACCGAAAAACAGTGTCAACTTAGCCGGCATACGGTAGAAATAGTTACTTTTATCTTTTGTTTATATTTATGAGTTACCAGCACAAAGGCATTACGATACTAAAAGAGACTGTATTACCGGGTGAAAGCAAAACCATCAATATGGAAATTGCAAAGCTTCACACAATGACCAAATTAAAAATTCCGATCATTGTAGAACGTTCCAAAATAGCCGGACCAACCGTTTTATTTACGGCCGGATTACACGGCGATGAAATTAACGGAACGGAAATTGTCCGACAACTCATCGTACAGAAGATCAACAAACCCAAAATCGGGACGATTATCTGTATTCCGATCATTAACATTTTCGGATTTGTCAACAAAACGCGTGAATTCCCGGATGGACGGGATTTGAATCGGGTTTTCCCAGGTAGTAAAACCGGTTCGCTGGCCAGTAGGTTTGCTTATTATCTACTAAAAGAAATCATTCCTCACGTGGATTATGCCATCGATTTTCATGCCGGTGGCGCCAGTCGTTTTAATGCGGCGCAAATCCGGATCATTCCAGATAACACCGAATTAAAAGCACTGGCTGATGTTTTTCACGCACCGTTTACATTGTTCTCCAAAAATATCAACGGTTCGTTTCGCAGTGCCTGTCATAAACTGGGTGTAAAAATGTTGCTTTTTGAAGGCGGAAAATCCAACGACATCAACAACAGCATAACCGAACAAGGTGTAGACGGTGCCAAAAGAGTATTGGCCTACCTGCACATGCTAAACGACCGCCAAAAAACCAATACGCCAGAAGACAAAATTATTTATATTGAAAAATCGACCTGGGTACGCGCCCGTTTTTCCGGTTTGTTTCACAGCAATACCGAAATTGGTCAATATGTAGAACGCAGCGATTTGCTTGCGGTGGTTTCCGATCCGTATGGCAAAGAAGAACACAAGCTAAAAGCACCAAATTCCGGTTATATTATCAATGTAAACGAATCGCCAATTGTATATCAGGGTGATGCGATTTATCATATTTCAACGACATTAAGCCATGACAACTAAACGCGAATTGCGAAAAAAATATAAAGAACTGCGAAAAGCACTTTCACCGGAAGCGATCGAAACCAAAAGTCTCGAAATCGCCAACCGTTTATTGCAGGTTGCCATCTGGAATCACACCTATTATCATTTGTTTCTTCCGATTACAGAGCAAAATGAAGTCGACACTGAGTTTGTTTTACAAATCCTGGCTGGTAAAGACAAAGAAACGATTATTTCAAAATCGGATTTTGAAACCGGAAAAATGGTACACTATTTGTTAACCGATAGTACGAAGATCCAGAAAAACGAATACAACATTCCGGAACCGGTAGACGGGATTGAAGTTCCGTCATCAAAAATCGATGTGGTTTTTGTTCCGCTATTGGCTTTTGACACGAATGGACATCGTGTTGGCTACGGAAAAGGCTTTTACGACCGGTTTCTTTCGGAATGCAAGAAAGATGTGATCAAGGTTGGATTGTCGTTTTTTGAGGCCGAAAATGCGATTGCCGATGTATTTGAGAGCGATATCGCTTTGGATTATTGTATCACCCCAGATAAAATTTATCGTTTTTAGCTTATGAAATCATTTGTCGTACTTTTAGTTTGCAGTTTTGCACTTATGCTTTCCGGTTGTAGTACAACGGTTCATACTACCCGAAACTCCAATTCCGGTAAGCCACTTCCTCCGGGTCAGGCCAAGAAAATTTACGGGACCAAAAGCGCCAAGCCTTTTGCACCGGGACAACAGAAATAAAAAAAGCGTCATCTCTGACGCTTTTGCTTTTTTATTTTCCGAAGGCTTTTTTGTTAAACACAATCAGCATTCCTACGGCTACGGATATCGCCATATCGGCTACGTTAAAAATCGCATTAAAAAAGGTGAAGTGTTTACCTCCCCAAAGCGGTAACCATTTTGGCAGGTTACCTTCCCAGATTGGGAAATACAACATATCGACTACTTTTCCGTGGAACCAGGTTCCGTATGGATTGGAAGCAAATAAAGTTGCCGGTTCGTGAATACTGTCATTAAAGATCACACCATAGAAAACCGAGTCAATAATATTTCCGAAAGCACCGGCCAGAATTAATGCTACCGCTACGATCAGGTAGTTGGAACTTTTTTTCTTTACCGAATCATACAACCAGTATCCGATTCCGCATACGGCTACAATCCGGAACAAGGTTAAGAACAGTTTACCGTAGGCTCCGGGTATTTCGACCCCCCATGCCATTCCTTCATTTTCGATAAAATGAATACGGAACCAATCAAAAACATAGACTTCATCGTTGAGTGCGAAATTGGTTTTAATATAGATTTTAGAAAGCTGATCAACAACCAGGACCAGTATTACTAACAAATAAGCTTTTCGTAAGGACATTTTCAATAATTTGACAGCAAAAATAAAAGAATTATATAATAAAAACGCTCCTTACGGAGCGTTTTCGGGATATTTTGAAAAGATTAACGTTGTAAATTTTTCGCTTCGATACTCATAGTCGCATGCGGAACGAGTTTTAATCTTTCTTTACTTATTAATTTTCCGGTAACTTTACAGATACCATAGGTTTTGTTTTCAATTCGGATTAATGCATTTTTCAAATCCCTGATAAACTTTTCCTGACGGATGGCCAACTGAGAGTTTGCTTCTTTCGACATGGTCTCACTTCCTTCCTCAAAGGCTTTGAATGTTGGCGACGTATCATCGGTACCATTATTCAGGTCATTCAGATAAGCACTTTTAATCAGATCCAAATCGGCTTTTGCTTTTTCCATTTTCTTTAAGATGATCTCTCTGAACTCGGCTAAATCAGCGTCGGAATATCTTATTTTTTCATCCACCATAATTTCTTTTTATTTTGAAATTAATACTCTAGTTTTAATGTCATCAAACTCAATTTCTATACCATTGTTGAGCTGTTCTTCAAAAATTAAAGTTTCGGTTAACGTTTCTGCTTTGATATAGTCTTCATTGCTTATGACTGCATTTTCCAATTGCAGGTCTTTTTGCAGATGCACTTTAATTTTGTCCGTTACTTCTAATCCCGAATCTTTACGGATATTCTGGATACGGTTAACTAATTCCCTGGCGATACCTTCTTTTCTTAATTCATCGGAAATCGTAATGTCCAATGCCACTGTAATCCCACCGGAATTTGCTACCAGCCAACCCTCGATATCCTGAGAAGAAATCTCAACATCTTCAGTTGTTAAATTAACACTTTTTTCTGATATAACAAGCGTTAACGTTCCTTCTTTCTCCAATTGGTTGATTTGCTCCTGAGAAAAATTTTGTATCTCCTTAGAAATCAAACCCATATCTTTCCCAAATCGCGGCCCTAAGGCTTTAAAATTTGGCTTGATTTGTTTTACCAATACCCCGGAAGCATCGTCCAACAACTCGATTTCCTTCACGTTTACCTCAGCTTTGATCAAGTCGGAAACCGCTTCGATTTCAGCACGTTGCTCATCGTCAAGCACCGGAATCATTACCTTTTGCAATGGTTGACGCACCTTAATCATTTCTTTTTTACGCAGGGATAATACCAGCGATGAAATGGTTTGCGCCTTCTGCATTCGACTCTCTAACGATTTATTAACAAAGTTTTCAACGTATACCGGAAACTCGGCCAAATGTACACTATCGTATTTTTCCGACTGTGTAGCCTGGGTTAAATCTTTGTAAAGTTTATCCATAAAGAACGGTGCAATCGGTGCGCTTAATTTCGCTACCGTTAGCAAGCAACTGTATAACGTTTGATATGCCGCAATCTTATCCTGCGCATAGTCACCCTTCCAGAAACGTCTTCTACAAAGACGTACATACCAGTTACTCAGGTTTTCCTGAACGAAATCGGATATCGCGCGCGCCGCTTTCGTCGGTTCGTAATCGGCATAATAGTCGTCTACATTTTTAATCAATGTATTTAATTCCGAAAGGATCCACTGATCAATTTCCGGTCGTTCTTCCAATGGTACTTCCGCTTCTGTATAACTAAAGCCATCTATATTAGCATATAACGCAAAGAACGAATACGTATTATACAACGTTCCGAAGAACTTACGACGCACTTCGGCCACACCATCGATATCAAATTTCAGATTATCCCACGGATTTGCGTTGGCAATCATATACCATCGGGTCGCATCAGGCCCGAACTCTTTTAAAGTTTCAAACGGATCGACTGCATTCCCTAATCTTTTGGACATTTTTTGTCCTTCTTTGTCTAACACAAGCCCGTTCGAAACCACGTTTTTATACGCCACTTTATCGAAAACCAATGTAGCGATAGCATGCAAGGTGTAAAACCATCCGCGTGTCTGATCGACTCCTTCGGCGATAAAATCGGCTGGAAACGCCAACTGATCGTCTATCAATTCTTTATTTTCAAACGGATAATGCCATTGTGCATATGGCATCGCACCACTATCGAACCAAACATCGATCAGGTCGCTTTCGCGTTTCATCGGTTTACCACTAGCCGATACCAACGTAATGTTATCCACTACATTTTTATGAAGATCCACCAACTCGTAGTTGGTTTCACTCATATCACCTATTACAAAGCCTTTAAACGGATTTTCACTCTGAACTCCGGCAGCAATAGCTTTTTCAATTTCAGTGTATAATTCTTCCACGGAACCAATAAGCATTTCTTCGGTTTTGTCTTCTGTTCTCCAGATTGGCAACGGAATCCCCCAATAACGGGAACGCGATAAATTCCAGTCGTTTGCATTTTTTAACCAGTTTCCGAAACGTCCCTCACCGGTTGCTTTAGGTTTCCAGTTGATCGTTTCGTTTAAGTCGAACATACGGTCTTTTACCTCGGTTACTTTAATAAACCAGGAATCCAACGGATAATACAGAATCGGTTTATCGGTTCTCCAACAGTGTGGATAACTGTGTACATATTTTTCAACCTTAAAGGCTTTATTTGCTTCTTTTAAATGGATCGCAATTTCAACATCTACCGAGCGCTCCGGCGCTTCTCCGTCGTTATAGTATTCGTTTTTAACGTATTTACCTCCCATTTCAGGTCCCATTTGTTTGACAAACTTACCTTGTAAGTCTACCAAAGGAACCGGATTTCCGGCATCATCCAATACCAACATTGGTGGCACTTCCGGTGTGGCTTCTTTCGCTACCCTGGCATCGTCTGCACCAAATGTAGGCGCCGTATGCACAATTCCGGTACCATCTTCCGTCGTTACGAAATCACCCGAAATCACGCGGAACGCATTTTCCGGATGCTGATACGGTAACGCATAGTCCAATAATTGTTCGTAACGGGTTCCTACCAGCGTAGCTCCTTTTACTTCGGTTAAAACGGTATACGGTATTTTTTTATCTTCTGCTTTGTAATTCACAAAGTCTTCTTCGTTTTCAGACAGGAAATATTTCCCGGCAAATTGTTTTGTCAGTAAGGGTTTTGCCAACACCACATTGATCGGCTCGAAGGTATACTGGTTAAAGGTTTTCACCAATACATAATCGATTTTCGGGCCAACGGTTAACGCGGTATTCGACGGCAACGTCCACGGTGTAGTCGTCCATGCTAAAAAGTGGACCACTCCGAAACCTTGTAAAGCTTCCGGCAATGTTGCATCGATCGCTTTAAACTGCGCTACAATGGTTGTATCAGTCACATCGCGGTAACTTCCCGGTTGGTTCACTTCATGTGAGCTCAATCCGGTTCCGGCTTTTGGCGAGTATGGTTGAATGGTGTATCCTTTGTACAGCAAATCTTTATTGTAGATCTGTTTTAAAAGCCACCAAACGGTTTCCATATATTTGGATTTGTAGGTGATATACGGATTTTCCATATCCACCCAATACCCCATTTTTTCGGTCAGGTCGTTCCACACATCCGTATAGCGCATTACGGTTCGCTTACACGCTTCGTTGTATTCGGCTACCGTGATCTTGGTTCCGATGTCTTCCTTGGTAATTCCCAGTTCTTTTTCGGTTCCTAATTCTACCGGTAATCCATGCGTATCCCATCCGGCTTTACGCTTTACCTGGTATCCTTTCTGAGTTTTATAACGACAAAAAATATCTTTAATAGAGCGTGCCATTACGTGGTGAATTCCGGGAAGACCATTTGCCGATGGCGGTCCTTCGAAAAACACAAACGGCTGGTTTCCTTCACGGGAAGTAATACTCTGTTCAAAGATGTTCTGTTTTTTCCAAAATTCAAGCACTTCAGATGCTACTGTTGGCAAATCAAGTCCTTTGTATTCAGTAAATTTCGTACTCATTTTATCGTTTTTTCTAATCAATTTGCGAAAGTAAGGATTTTTGAATAATTCTTAGTTAAGACAATTAGAAAATAGATGGTTTACAAGGACTTTTTGTTGTTTTTTACTGAAAAACTTCTTTGAGTACTTCCAGCGACCGTGGTTTTTTAAATCCGTCGAAGTGAAAGGTGTAATAATCGAGTAGTATTTTGAGCAGTATTTGTCGTTCTTTTCCGTTAAAGATCTTTTGATCACTATCAAACTTCAGCTCTTTTAACTTCTTAAACAACAGTGTCTCCTGTTCCGTCAGACAGGTAATTCCATGAAAAGGCACAAACATCCCTTCGGTCATTTCAAAAAAGGCATATTCGTCATTGGAAACATCCGGATAAAATCCGAGGAATTTAGTGATTTCCATCAGCAGCATCAGGTGAAAATTGGCCACTTCATCGTGCGTATCCAACCAAAGCAACGCGGTTTCCAAAAACGCAAAGAGGTTTTCGTTCTGTTCTTCTTCCCGGATACAATTATGAAGCATTTCGGAAATAAAAATCACGATGGTACTCTTCACCACATCGACATTAACCGTCATATAGGGTGTTGCCAGTTTTACTTCTTTAAACCGTTCGAGTGTTCCTTTATTTTTGTGACTGGCTTCGATTTCCAACAACGTCAGTGGCTGGAAATAGGCAATTTTCTGATTACTTTTTTTTCCGGAAAAAGCACTTTGCACAAAATAGGATTTTAGCCCGTCGGATTGGGTAAAACATTTTACAATCAGGCTTTTTTCCTGAAACCGGATGGAACTAAGCACTATTGCTTTTGTTTTGACAAGCATCTTATAATTAAAATTTCCCGGTCGGATTACCGAATCACCATTACTTTTTTGACTTTGGTTTCAGAGCCGTCTTCCGAAGAAATAAAGATCATATACACCCCGGAAGCCACTTTATATTTCCCAAATGCACGCGTATCCCATGTTATCGTTCCACCTTGTGAAGTCGTTTCGTATACCAGGTTTCCTTCGATATCGGTGATTTTCACATTGGCCTTATCGATTAGTCCACTAATGTTTACATCACCTTCAAATCCCGGACGCACCGGATTTGGAAACACATAAACATTATTCAGATTCTCATTGGCCTTTGTTGCCGTTCCCTGAAACGAAACCATTCCTTTATCGGTAGCAAAAAATACTTCTCCGGTAACGCCGTCAATTTCAATATCATTGATATTATTACTGGGCAAAGGGGAATTTTCCTTCGTAAATTTATGCAATACACTCTGTCCGTTTGGCGACACCTGAAAAACCCCACCACCGGCAATAGACAACCACTTGTTGTTTGATCCGTCGACTGCAATATCCAGAATTACCTGTTGGTAAAAAAGTTCCTGAGCCAAACCGTCTTCCAAGATGATAATGGCATTAGTGGTTAAACTGGTTTCGGTTAAAAAACGATCTACACTCGGCAAAATCCGCAAGCCTTTATTCGTTCCGATCCAAAGCTGGTTCCGGGTATCAACAGCAACCGTTCTAACATCGTTATCGGCAAGATTTCCGCTATCCGTACCACTCTTTATTGTAATAAACTTATTTCCATAGTTTTCGTTAAATCCGATTAGCCCATTACTCACCGACGGAATCCATTTGGTATTGTTTTTATCGACTATCAGCGGTCCGTAACTATTGGTTTCCGGTTGTACGGTTGCATTAGACAAATCATAGGACACCCATTGATTGTCGGCACGAAGTACTTTGAGCCCTTTTGCCACCAAACTATTGGTCATCCAAAGATTTCCTCTTCGGTCAAAAGCAGGGCCATTAATACGGATATCATTATTATTAGGCGGCGGTAACGATTCCAACCCGTTATTACCCGTATTTAGCTGTGTATAAAGCGTAACCACTGCATCATTTTCTATTTTTAAAAGCCCGGAATAATACGAACTCACAAAAACCTGATTTTCATTATTCGGATTAAGCGTCACCCTACTAAGCGATTTCGCTCCGCTTAACTCTTCATAAGGAATCAACGACCAGCCACTACTTTCTTTAAACTTACTGATACCATAGGCGTCCAATGGATATGGATTATAATACCGATCGTAATCCCCATAAAGTACCCAAAGCGCACTCGGTGCCTTTTTCAGAGAGAAGATTTTATTCCGCACCGGACCGTCAGGAGTATTATTTTGAAAGACCATACTGTTGGTTGTAGTCGTACTATACATTCCTTTATCCTTAGTACCGATAAAAATATTATTTCCTGTTGCCACACCACAGGTAAATGTGGTCACAACATCGGGTATTTGGGTGATATGTGCCAGCAAAACCATTGCCGGATCAAATACATAAACATGATTTGCCGACGTATATACCAATCGGTCATTAAAACTTTTAAAATCCACAGCCTGTTGCATAGTCGTATACACTTCCTGAATGGCTGCATTGGTATAACTATACATTCGGTTATTGGCATTTGCTAACAACAATCGGTTATTGAATGTTACAGCTCCCAACCACGATCCGGCATCGAATTCCTGCCATTGCGAAAAATCAATCAGATTGGGATTGGCCACACTAGCCCGGCGAATTCCGTTATTGCGGGTAACTGCGTAGATCATACCATTAAAAACGGTGGTTTGCAACACCTCAACCTCCTGACCTGTAGGACCTATAAAATAAGTATCCCCGAACTCCATCGTTGCCAGATTATACACACAAAGTCCAAAATCACAAGAGATATAGAGTTTTCCGTCGTTTTCGTAAAGATGATTGATTTTTTTCTTATTGGGTGCGATGGATGGCTTATTGACGATATCCACCACATTAAACACACTTCCATCTGCCTCGTTAACAACCAACAATAAGCCATTATCATTTCCTACAAACGTCTTATTTTTAGTAACACTAAAATGCATGGCCGTAATCGTTTCGGCTTTAAATCCATTAATAGAAGTTGTAGTCTTTAACTCATTTGTCACCAGACTTTTTGAAAAAACCGCATTTTCCGAGGTCGCAAAAACCCGTATAGGAGTTGCCGCAATATCCGTGACCTCGGCAAACGAAAAAAAGCCTCTCCAAAGCTGGTTTTGTTGCGCAAAAAAAGGAGTTACAAACAGTAATGTAAGGATGCTATATAATATTTTTTTCATTAACCGCAGATTGATTTACAAATATAGACTAAAACGCAATTATTTCATTTTTTGTATGTCGTATATCTGTCATCGATTTAACTTTTACCGCTTTGTGAAAACAAAAAATCCCGTTTATCGATTATATTTTCAATATAACGCTTTTTTTTATCACAATGAAATTATGTTTTTATATATTTGTCAGGAAAAGTTATATCTTTTAGTTAAAAATGCGAAGAAAAATTCTATTCCTCCTTTTTACCCTTGCGTTAGGGAGCAGTACATCGGTTAAAGCGCAATTCGGATTTTCTCACGAAATAGGAGTAATTGCGGGTCCTGTAGCTTTCCAGTCGGATTACGGGGAAAGAGACAACCTGAGCACAGATGCCGGCAATACCGGATATGGTATTGGTATCGTACACTATTTGAATTTTTCCTACAGAGCCGACTGTAGTTGTTATACTCCGGAGACTTATTTCAATGATCACTTCAAATTACGAACGGAATTATCTTACAATAAAACCAAACTAAAACACTTTGGAGAATGGGTTGACAACAAACGGCAATCGGTCATGGCAAATCAACTAAGAGGAATGCGCGGATCCACAGCAGTAACCGATTTAGGGATGCAGTTGGAATATTACCCGTTTAGCATTCGTGATTTTTCCGTTACACCGGGCGCCTGGGCACCGTTTGTAAGTTTAGGAGCGCATTTTAATTATTTTACAACCGAAGCTTATTCTACTTTAGGTCCCAATTTAGGAACCAATCCAAATGTAACACCCGAAAAATATATCGGAGCCGTACGTAATGACAGCGGAACAACCTGGTCGATTGTATCCAGTGTTGGAACCCGTTACAAGCTTACCGAATTATCCGATTTAATGATTGACCTTCGTATGCAATATTATTTTTCCAACTGGGTTGATGGTATGAGTCCGGATCCGACACGCTATCCGGAAAACAAACACAACGACTGGTTGGTTTGGTTAAACGTAGGTTACATTTACTATTTAAACTAGTATAAAAATATTGATCATAAAATAAAAAACCGGGATTTCAGAATCCCGGTTTTTTATTTAAGCTAATGCCTGTTTTAAATCTTCAATCAGATCTTCGATATCTTCTACCCCTACACTCAATCGAACCAGATCATCGGAAATACCGATTTCTTTACGTTTGTCTTCCGGAATAGAAGCATGTGTCATTAAAGCCGGGTGATTGGCTAATGATTCCACGCCACCTAACGATTCTGCCAGCGTAAATACTTTTACTTTTTCCAGGAAGTCGATAGCGTCTTCTTTTTTGCCGGATTTAAATGTAAAAGTTACCATTCCACCAAAACCACCGATCATTTGTTTTTTGGCAATTTCATGAAACGGATGTGACGGTAATCCCGGGTAATATACTTTTTCCACTTTCGGATGATTTAAAAGGAACTCGGCTACTTTCTCACCATTTTCACAATGTCTTTGCACACGAAGGTGTAAGGTTTTGATTCCGCGTAAGACTAAAAAGGAATCCTGAGGTCCTAAAGTTGCTCCGGTAGCAAACTGTTGAAAATGCAACTGATCGCCTAATTCTTTATCTTTTACAATTAGCGCTCCGGCAATAACATCCGAATGTCCGCCAAGGTATTTTGTAGCCGAATGCATTACGATATCCGCACCCAAATCCAATGGTTTCTGCAAATACGGTGTTGCAAAAGTATTATCCACTGCAAAAAGGATTTTATGTTTTTTCGCGATGGTAGCAATCGCAGCAATATCCGCCAGTTTCATCAACGGGTTTGTTGGCGTTTCCACCCAAACCAGTTTCGTATTGGCATTGATAAGGGATTCGAATTTATTCAGGTCATTCATATCCACAAAATGGAAAACGATTCCGGAGTCCTTATAAATACGGGTAAACATACGGTAGGTTCCGCCATATAAATCGTCCATTGCGATTACCTCATCACCGGCTTTTAACGAGCGAAGCACACAATCGGTTGCCGCAAGTCCGGACGAAAATGCCAAACCACGGGTTCCGTTTTCAATACTGGCCAATGCATTTTCCAAAGCCGTTCTTGTCGGGTTTGCCGCGCGGCTGTATTCGTATTCGTTTAAAGGAACACCCGGACTGGTTTGCACATAGGTCGATGTCTGATATACCGGTGGCATAACGGCTCCCGTACTCGGGTCGTGATGTTGTCCTCCGTGTATTGCTTTTGTATTAAATTTCATATCTTTTTTGTGATTTTTATCGTATAAACTAAGCAAATTTACTTTTTATTTTCTGTCAACCGCATAGAAAGCCGTACCTTTATATATTATTAACACATTTTTACCATGAAACAGATCGTTTATTTTCTACTTATCGGACTTTTCGTTGTTAGCTGCGAAAAAAAGGAATTGCAATTCGAAAATATCACTTATGAAAAGCAGAGTAAAAAGCCGTGTGATTCTACGTGCACTCAGGTAAAAATAAATGTTCCGATAGCCGAAAACAGTCCGATTACAGAAGATAGTATTAATAATGCGGTATTTAACACCGTTCGCGAGATTGTTTATTTTGGAGAACAACCGTATACGGCATCCAACTATCCGGAATTGATGGAAAATTTTGTAAAATCATATACCGACCTGATCGCTCAGTTTCCAAACGACAAGATGCCGGCCTGGGAAGCAACCGTTGAAGGCGAAGTAGTTTACCATTCGGAAAACATCATTAACATCACCTTAAAACATTATACGTTTACCGGAGGTGCCCATGGTTATGCCGGTGTACGTTCAATAATATTACAACCGAAAACCGGAAAAGTTATCCCTACAGAAGGCTTTATAAAAGACAAAAAAGGTTTTCAGGCGTATGCCGAAAAGAAATTCCGTGAAAAATTCAATATTCCGGCCGGAAAACCGATTAACGAAAACGGACTAATGTTCGAAAACGAAGTCTTCCAGCTTCCGGAAACCTATATCTTTTCCGAAAAAGGATTGGTTTTATACTATAACACCTATGAAATCGCTCCCTATGTCGATGGTCCGAGAGAATTGTTATTACCGTATGACAGTATAAAACCGTACCTGATTCTTAAATAAATTTTCGGATACCCAACATAATACCGGCATGAATTCCTTCGTGGTAATTGTTAAATTCAATTGCCTGTTGCGCATTGGTAATCACAAAACCCGACATAGTGGTAAAGTCAGTATAGTCTCGGAAAATTCCCGCGTTATAATCGGCTTCCGTTTGATCGATTGTTGACGTTAACAATTGTTTGATTGTTTCAACCTCATCGGCTGTCACATCGGCTTCCGGTTTGGTTCCGCGTTTATAGGTATCCACCATCGCATCCGAAATTTGCATTGGCAATCCCGACAATTTATAAACCAACATTTGCTGTACGACTACGATATGCGCAATATTCCAGATTAGGTTATTACTAAATCCTTCCGGAACTTTATTTAACTGCTCGAGTGTATTATTTTCCAGTACATCCAGTAGTTTCCGACGGTTCATTCGGGTGATTTCAAAGCTTGTTTTCATGTTTTGTTTTTTCGCTAATGTAAGTAAAAGTCCTATTCGAAAAACAGCACTGTTCCTTTTTTACCAACTAAAATATAGACGGCCATATCTATTATTTCTTTGGTTTATCGTTACTTTTGCAGTTGTATTATAGTACGGAACATACCATGAGAAAAATATACTATTTAAAAACCTGCGATACCTGTAAGCGCATCTTAAAGACAATTCCCAATCTGGATACCTTTGTATTACAAGACATCAAAGAAAGTCCGATTACCGTAAAGCAACTGGAGGAAATTCATGCGCTAACGGGCAGTTATGAAACACTATTTAGCAAAAGAGCCAAACTCTATAAAGAAATGGGGCTTAAAAATGAGACCTTATCCGAACCGGATTTTAAACGGTATATCCTGGAACACTACACCTTTTTAAACCGTCCGGTTATTTTGGCCGACGGAAAAGCATTTGTAGGCAATAGTCCCAAAGTAATCGAAGCAGCGATTGCTTTTGTAAGCTAAATGAGCAAACGAACCTATGCTTTGATGGCTGCCTGGATGGTAGCTATTATTTATGGTGTTACATTTACTATCGCCAAAGATGTGATGCCGACGTATGTGGATGCGTTCGGTTTTATTTTTATGCGCGTTGGCGGTTCGACGGTATTATTCTGGCTCACCGCACTCGGAATGGCACTGGCAAATCCGTCGCAAAGTCAGAAAATCGACTTAAAAGATTTCCCACGGATTATTGCAGCGGCATTTTTTGGTGTGGCTTTTAATATGCTAACGTTTTTTAAAGGCCTGAGCTATACTTCCCCGATTATGGGCGCCGTATTAATGGTGACCACACCAATGATCGTACTCGTTTTGTCGGCTTTTATCATGAAAGAGAAAATGCAGCGTCAAAAGATCTTCGGCATTATCCTCGGCCTGGCCGGAACCTTGCTTTTGATTTTATACGGTCGATCCATGATCAATGCACCAAATGCTGCTTTGGGTAACTTTTTGGTCTTTATCAACGCGGTATCCTATGGTTTTTATCTGATTCTGGTTAAAAAATTAATGGACAAATACAGCGCCTACGCCTTTGTAAAATGGATTTACCTGTTTGGATTTCTGATGGTTACCCCATTTGGCTGGCAGGAATTCCAGCAAATCGACTGGCCTTCCGTTCCGTTTGACATTTACTGGAAAATCGGTTTTGTGATTGTGATCTCAACGTTTTTAACCTATCTGTTAAACCTGCTATCCATGCGGGAATTAAAACCTACCACGGTAGCCGTTTTTATTTACCTGCAACCGTTTTTCGCTTCCGTTTTTGCGATCGGACTAGGGAAAGACGAATTAAGCTGGGTTAAAATCGGCTCGTCTTTACTGATCTTTACCGGGGTTTATCTGGTTACACAGAAAAAAGTAAAACCAACGGAATCAAAAGGCTTTGATTAAGTTTTTTAACAGACTAAACTCTTTTTAGTACATTTGTAGCTATTACATTTTTATATGATACAATCGATGACGGGTTTTGGTAAAGCATCTTTGCAATTGCCAACCAAGAAAATTACCATAGAAATCAAATCCTTAAACAGCAAAGGTCTGGATCTTAATGTTCGGATGCCGTCTGTTTTCCGCGAAATGGAACTGGGTCTACGCAACCAGATCGCACAGCAACTGGAACGCGGTAAGGTGGATTTCTCGATGTATATTGAAGTAACAGGAGAAGAGACTTCTACCAAAGTGAATGCTCCGATTGTAAAAGCGTATATCCGTCAGATGCGGGACATTTTACCGGAAGCCGATGCTACGGAATTAATGAAAATGGCCGTACGAATGCCCGATGCTTTAAAAACGGAAAGAGACGAAATTGACGAAAACGAATGGCAACAGATTCAGTCGGTTATTAACGATGCATTGGTAAACATCAATAATTTCAGAAAAGACGAAGGTGCTTCTCTGGAAAAAGAATTCCGTTTGCGAATTGGCAATATCCGTTCGTTTATGGAACAGGCACTGCTATTGGATCCGGAACGAATCCAGCTGATTAAAGAGCGTTTGCAAAATGCCATCAACGAATTGCAGGCCAATGTTGATGAAAATCGTTTTGAACAGGAATTAATCTACTATCTGGAAAAACTGGATATCACCGAAGAGAAAGTTCGTTTGGGCAACCACCTGGATTATTTTTTGGAAACGTTATCCGGAAATGAAGCCAACGGACGTAAACTTGGTTTTATCACCCAGGAAATGGGCCGTGAAATCAACACTATGGGATCCAAATCCAACCATGCCGGTATGCAGAAACTGGTGGTACAGATGAAAGACGAATTAGAAAAAATTAAAGAACAAGTACTAAACGTTTTATAACTACGGTACCCAACAATACAACAATGAATACAGGAGGAAAATTAATTGTTTTCTCGGCACCATCGGGTTCGGGAAAAACAACCATTGTCAGACATTTATTAGGAAAAGACGATTTAAACCTGGAATTTTCCATATCGGCTACGTCCCGCGCACCGAGAGGTGAAGAGATCGACGGAACCGATTATTACTTTATTTCACTCGAAGATTTTAAAAAACATATCAAAGCCGAAGATTTTCTGGAATGGGAAGAAGTATACCGCGATAATTTTTATGGTACACTAAAAACCGAAGTGGAACGTATCTGGGCCAAAGGAAAAAATGTTATTTTCGACATCGATGTAGCCGGCGGATTGCGTATTAAGAAAAAATTTCCGGAACAAACGTTAGCTGTTTTTGTAAAGCCGCCAAGTATTGACGAGCTGAAAATCCGTTTGAAAAAACGTTCCACCGAAAGCGAAGACAAAATCAACATGCGCATCGCAAAAGCTTCGGTAGAATTGGCTACGGCACCGCAATTTGATCGAATCATTAAAAATTACGATCTCGATACCGCCAAACAGGAGGCTTACGAACTGGTTCGCGATTTCGTACAATAAGCAATAGAACTCCCATGAAAATAGGGCTTTATTTCGGAACTTTCAATCCCATTCATATCGGACACCTGATCATTGCCAATCATATGGCCGAAAACACGGATATGGACCAGATATGGATGGTTGTAACGCCACATAATCCGCACAAAAAGAAAACTAGTTTGCTGGACGACTACCATCGTCTGCAAATGGTTTTTCTGGCAACCGAAGACTATCCCAAAATAAAGCCTTCCGATATAGAATTCAAGCTGTCACAACCCAATTATACGGTAAACACATTGGCGCATTTACAGGAGAAATATCCAAACCATGAATTTTCTCTGATTATGGGTGAAGACAACCTGAATTCACTTCACAAATGGAAAAACTACGAAGTAATCCTTCAAAACCACACTATTTTTGTTTATCCGCGCATTTCATCCGAAGTCATCTCCGGGGAATTTATCAACCATCCGAAAATCCATCGGGTTGGCGCTCCGGTAATTGAATTGTCTTCAACTTTTATTCGCGACAATATCAAAAACGGTAAAAACATCAAACCAATGTTACCGGTTAAAGTATGGGAATATATCGATCACAACCTATTCTATAAAAAGTAATCATTAGTGTTGCTCTTCATCCAGACAATTGGATTTACAAATACTAAAAAACATCGCCCAGTTATTACCTGGAAAGTTATCCCCTTTCGCCCAGGCGGTTTCACTCTGACCCGGTCTGGATACTTCGGCATGTGCTGCAATACAAAAGCAATCGCCTAATCCGGACTTAGCAATCGTATACACCACCTGTTGTACACCCGAAGGATTATTTGTAGCCAATGGAAATTTCCCCGGAATCGGATTTCCGGTACTTGTTTGCGGAATCAGATTACAAGCGCCCACATACAAATGTGTTGCTTTTATCTTCCAGTCATTTATAGCATTATAAATTACATACACATTATTCGCATCCATTTTCACATAAACATTCCCGGCAAGGTAAAATTGCCCTGCCATCAGATCGGTAGTATAACAGGCATTGGAAACATCAAAAACGGTATTTTCCGTTTTGTTCATTTCAGAACCCGGAGTATTGGAAACAACCGGTTCGTTTTCGCAGGCAGCCATGAACAACAAGGCGCTGCAAAATAGCAGTGAGCGTACTATTGTTTTCATCATCAACGATTTAATTGGTTATACACAAATTTACACACAAATTTACACACAAATATTCAAACACTTAAAAACCAGATCATTATATCAACAACGCTATTAAAACAACCGACAAACGGCAGTTTATTTTATCATTATATTAACGTCATTTGCTGGCACGTTAAATACCTTTGTTAAAAAATATACTATGTTAAACTTCGAATTATATAACCCGACCAACTTAATTTTTGGGAAAGGGCAAACGGAAAAACTAGGACAGTTGGTTCCGAAAAACAGCAAAATTTTACTGGCTTATGGTGGCGGAAGCATCTTTAAAAACGGTGTTTACGATCAGGTTAAAGCCGCTTTAGAAGGTTTTGAAATCGTAGAATTTGGCGGTATCGAACCCAATCCGCGCTACGAAACCCTGATGAAAGCCGTAACGGTAATCCGCGAACAAAAACTGGATTTTATCCTGGCTGTTGGCGGTGGTTCGGTTATCGACGGTGTCAAATTTATATCGGCAGCCGTACATTTCGACGGAAATCCAATGGAAATCCTTCACAAACGATTATTGATCAAAGAAAACGCGATGCCGTTTGGAACGGTATTAACCTTACCGGCTACAGGAAGTGAAATGAACTCCGGAGCGGTGATCACCATTAACGAAACGCAGGAAAAACTATCGTTTGGCGGTTCGGCCTTATTTCCGAAATTTTCCATCTGTGATCCTACGGTTATAGCATCCTTACCAAAACGCCAGTTACAAAACGGTGTGGTGGATGCTTTTACGCATGTTATGGAACAATACCTTACCTATCCGCACGATGCTTTATTACAGGATCGTATCGCCGAAGGTATCTTACAAACCTTAGTTGAAATCGGACCGGATGTGGTAGAAAATCCAACCGACTATAAATTGGCAGCCAACTTTATGTGGAGCTGTACGATGGCCTTAAACGGATTAATTCAAAAAGGCGTTCCAACCGATTGGGCAACGCATATGATCGGGCATGAACTAACCGCCTTATACGAAATTGATCATGCCCGAACTCTGGCTATTATCGGTCCAAACCTATACCGTGTGTTGTTTGAAACCAAAAAAGAAAAACTGGCACAATACGGCGAACGGATCTGGAAGGTAACCGGCGAAACGGTAGAAGAAAAAGCCACTCAGGCCATCGAAAAAACCGTTCAGTTTTTCCATACGATGGGAATGGATACCAAAATTTCCAATTATACCCTCGACTATCAAAAAACAGCCGATTTTATCGTCGATCGTTTTCAGGAAAGAGGATGGAAAGCGATGGGCGAACGTCAGAACATCACCCTTGAAAAAGTACGCGAAATCGTAGAAATGAGTTACTAATCCTTTCCGTATTCTAAAACGAAAGGCGCTCCCGAAAAAAATCCGGAGCGCCTTTCTTCACCAAAAACAAAAAATAGTAACTTATTTTAACTTAACTTGAGTTCCTCCTGTTTAACACGCTTCAATCCGCCTTCTTTAAGGTACTGGATAAATCCTCTTCCCTGAAATTCGTAGGTCGTACCCGAAGCCTGATGAAACAATCGAATTCTACTGTCATTAATAACGGTTAATCGAAACGCTTCATTGCCCCAGAAATCATAATCTAATGTTAAATTTTTCGCATTAGGATTTCCGTAGATATTATGGATTCCGTATAGTCCTGTAAAATCCCAATAAATGTTATTTACTGGCGTTCCAGGCGTACTTTGTGACGATCTGAAATTATTTCCACTGGATAGAAACTGGAGAAAATTTTCATGATCAAAATCGTTTAAAGCACCATACTGACTGGTATATACTTTTTCCCAGGCTTTGTATTCCTGTAGGAAATAAGTAATATTATCGTAAAACAAACGGTTGTAATCAAATCCATTGCGTTGGTAACCAACCAGATAATAGGACGTATTCTGATTTCGGTCGTATAATCGGATTTCATTGGCACTCAATCGATGTACTTCCAGATTATATTGTCCGTAGACACTGTGAAAAAAACGAATGGTTTCCGGATAAAAATCATAATAACCCACATTTATTCCATAGCCGTTTCCGGTAGAACCGATTCCGACCAGGTTGTTATTTGCGAATAACGTTCCATCGACAAACGAAATCGTAAAAGCCCGTGACAAAAAAGGTATCTCTCCGTTTCCGGTTGTCCGGTTGTAATCCACATACCACAATTCATAACGGTTCATCAGTTGCGGAAGTGTTTCATTTCCGCCAACATAACCGTCATCATAGTTTATAGAACAAGACGATAACAGTATGGGTGTAATGACTAAAGCTAAAAGTAATTTTATCGTTTTCATAACTTCGGGGTTTTTGTTATAACACGGTAACCAATTTGCGTGCCACTTTTCTTTTTTCGGATTTTCGGATTGGATTTTAACAGTGGGAAGCACTTTTACAGCCTATACTTTGTACTTCCTATGTTTTTAAGTACATTTGGATTCATAAATTGAAATCGATAATGAGTGACCATCCAAAATTTGCAGTAATAGGCGGGGGAAGTTGGGCTACGGCCATTGCAAAGATGTTATGCGTAAACCTTTCGGAGATAGCGTGGTACATGAGAAGTACCTATGCTATCGAACATATCAAACAAAACAGACACAATCCGAATTACCTGAGTTCTGTTGAATTCGATACTACTAAATTACTTTTAACCAACGATATAAATGAGGCGGTTGCTTATGCCGATTATGTGATTTTTGCCATTCCATCGGCTTTTTTAAGCGGGGAACTGGAAAAACTAACGGTTAGCCTTGAAAACAAGATCATTTTTTCAGCAATTAAAGGGATAGTTCCGGAAACCAGTCTGATTGTTGGTGAACATTTTCATAAAACCTATAACATTCCATACGACAATATTGGCGTTATTACCGGTCCGTGTCACGCAGAAGAAGTAGCTTTGGAGCGTTTATCGTATCTGACAATAGCCTGTGGCGATATGAAAACCGCCAAAGGAATGGCCAAAAATCTAAACAGTCATTATATTAAAACCAAAATTTCGGACGATATTGTCGGTACCGAATATGCCGCGATGTTGAAAAACATCTATTCCATTGCCGCCGGAATTGCACACGGTTTGGGTTATGGCGATAATTTTCAGGCTTTATTGATGAGCAATGCGATCCGCGAGATGAAAAAGTTTATCAAAAAAGTACACAAAATGAAGCGCAACATTAACGATTCGGCTTATCTGGGTGATTTACTCGTAACCGGATATTCTGTTTTTTCCCGTAACCGTATGTTTGGAAACATGATTGGAAAAGGCTATACGGTAAAATCGGCGCAAATGGAAATGAGTATGGTTGCCGAGGGTTACTATGCGACCAAAAGTGCCCATAAATTAAACGAAGAATACAAAGCCAAAACGCCAATTATAGATGCCGTTTACGACATCTTATACGAAGGAAAAGAACCGAAAAAAGTATTTAAAAAACTGACGGAAAAATTGGATTAAAAAATTTTATTTTTACCCGTTTACGCTAAAAATACCGTTCTCAGGATCCTAAAAAGATTTTAAACTACTGAAAATCAATATTTTAAAATCTTTTTAGGATTCTTTTTTATTTGTAAGCACCTGCAAAACAAACCTTATAACAACCTGAAAAACAATAACTTACACCCTTTTCCCTTGGGTAAAAAAAGAAGTCATATTTTCGCAAAAACTAAAAAAACCAACAATGGATCATTTAATCAATCATCCGGGTATTCTAACCGCTTTTTCCGTTATCATTTTTATCATGCTATTGCTCGATCTTGGTGTTTTTAACAAGAAGAGTCATGTGGTTTCCAACCGCGAAGCACTTATCTGGTCTATCGTATGGATCTCGCTGGCTATGGGCTTTAGCGGGGTTATCTATTACTTTATGGGATTGGAACAATTCACCCAGTTTCAATCGGCCTACTGGATCGAAAAAGCGCTATCGGTCGACAACCTCTTTGTGTTTATTCTTGTTTTCGGTTTTTTTAATGTGCCGAAAGAACTACATCATAAAGTACTTTTTTGGGGAATCATCGGTGCGTTAGTATTCCGTGCGATTTTTATTTTCACCGGTGTGGAATTGATCAATATGACCTACTTACCGGAAATGGATCTTTTTGGTCATGCCGCCCGAATTAATGTAGTGCTATCCATTTTTGGGATTTTCCTGGTTGTTGCCGGTATCAAATCCTGGTTTGCCGAAGATGGTGACGACGGTGACAAAGACTTTACCAAAAGTCCCGGTGCCCGACTAGTTCATCGCTTTTTTAAAGTAAGCGAAAACTACGATGGTGATAAGTTTTTCACGATTGAAAACGGAATCAAAATGGCAACACCGTTATTGGTTGTTGTTGCGGTAATCGAATTTACAGATCTTATTTTTGCAGTCGATAGTATTCCGGCGATCTTCGCTATTGCTCCGGACGATCCGTTTATCCTGTACACGTCGAATATTTTTGCAATTTTAGGCCTTAGAGCGCTTTATTTCCTTTTGGCCAACTTCATGTATATGTTTAGCCGATTAAAGTACGGATTAGCCGTTATTTTGAGTTTTATCGGTATTAAAATGCTTATCTCCCCGTTCTTTCATATCTCCTCTCCGGTTTCGTTACTAATCGTAGGTGGTATTTTGATTGTATCGGTTGTAGCTTCCTTGCTTTTCCCGGTAAAAGAGTAAAAAGTCAAGAATTCCCTATATAACACCTGACAGGTTTTGAAAACCTGTCAGGTGTTTTTTATTCAGACAAGAGTTTTTTATTTTACCTGAATTTCATCAATAAAAATATAGGCATCGCCACCCGCACCCTGATGCCAGTCTGGTAATTTCCCATAATTATAGGCTACTATTTTTACATAACGCGCCGTACTGTTTTTGAAAGCCGCTTTAAACGAACGAATTGCCACATCGGTATTTTTAGCATCAAGTGTATTGATTACCGTAGCTACCGGTTTAAAATTTATATTATCATCTGAAAGGAAATAATCCACCTTAACCGGCATTAGAATCCACGCACGGCTATCCTGTAAAAAACGGGCATCAATTTGTGAAACCGATTGCACTTTATTCAGATCGATCACCGCTTCAAAATTTTGCCCCTGATAGCCTTGCCAATCCCCTTTCCGCCAATTTTCGGTACCGAGAATCCCGTCTATCAATCCATCCGGTCCACCCGCGTGGTATTGCGAATGATTTTTAGAAGCAATCGTCACCGTCCAGTCGTTTTCCTTTTTAAAATAGGACGCTTCTACAGTTGCACTTTTCTTTCCGTTATTTTCGGCATAGGCGCGAATAACTGCCGATTTCCCAATCGTAACCGGTTTGGTATACGGAACAAATTGTTTTTGCGAAGCGGAACCATCCGAATAATATAGTTTATCCTCCTTGTCTCCGGAACGGATCGTAATCGTCTGTTTGTCTTTAAACGCTTTACTTTCGGCTTCAATTACCGGAACCGGCACAATCTTATCCGACGCATTGGTATTCACTACTACAACATCCGCATTCAATCCCAGATTTTTAAGTTTATCTGCCGTTGTTTTTTTGGTAATGGTTCGCGTGGTTCCATCTTCCAGATGAATCAGCACTTTATCAAAATAAGGTGTGGTCGTACTCCATACGGGTAATCCCGGTGTAACGGCATAAATCCCCATACTACTCAGAATATACCACGCACTCATTTGTCCGCAATCTTCATTTCCGATCAATCCGTCCGGGGTATTTTTATAAAAGGTATCGAGAATGTATTTTACTTTTTCGGCCGTCTTTTCCGGTTTTCCGATCGCATTATACAAATAGGCCATATGATGACTCGGTTCGTTCCCGTGCGCATATTGCCCTATCAGTCCGGTAATATCGACCTGTTCCCTGCCGGTTGTTTCCGAAGGCGCCACAAACATTGCGTCGAGTTTTTTCTCAAATGCATCCTTTCCACCATAGGCTTCAATCATACCCGGTATATCCTGAGGTACAAAAAAGGAATACTGCCAACTGTTTCCTTCCGTAAAATTGTTATTCACTTCTCTTGGATCAAATGGTTTGTCCCAACCACCGTTTTTCTTGGGGCGCATAAATCCAATCTGATTGTCAAAAATATTTTTCCAGTTTTGCGAACGTTTGATAAAATAATGATAATCATCCACTTTGTTTAACAACATCGCCATTTGTGCGATACACCAGTCATCGTAGGCATATTCCAACGTTTTGGAAACACTCTCGTGTTCGTCGTCAATACTGATAAAACCATTTTTTTTATAGGCCTCCAATCCCAGGTGATCCAGCATGGCGCTATGTTTGGCCGCCTGAAACGCTTTTTCATAATCAAACCCTTTAATTCCTTTTGCCATCGCATCGGCGAGTACCGAGACCGAATGATACCCGATCATGCAATCGGTTTCATTGGACGCCAGTTCCCAAACCGGCAAACGACCACCCTGTTCGTATTGTTTGATAAACGTATTGCAATAATCGGCTGTTCTTTTTTTATCGATAAGCGTGTACAGCGGATGCGCACCCCTGAATGTATCCCAAAGCGAAAAGACGGTATAATACTCGAACCCCTCGGCTTTGTGTAATTCGTTGTCACGTCCGCGATACAGCCCATCCACATCCATAGCGATGTTGGGTTGCATCATGGTGTGGTATAATGCGGTATAGAAAATTGTTTTTTTGTCTTTATCGGAAGTTGTAATTTCAATTTTGGACAGCTCTATATTCCAAATGGTTTCCGCCTGTTTTTTTACGGCATCGAAATTCCAGTCGGGCATTTCGGCCAGCAGGTTTTTTTTAGCTCCTTCATAACCCGTAGGCGATAACGCTACTTTTACCAGAATCTTTTCCCCTTTTTTTACTTCTTTCGAAAAACTTATCGCTAGTTGGGATCCGGCAAAAAAGGTATCGGTATTTTTGGGTGGTGCGAATCCATTATTGCGGACATTGGTAATTTGCATCGGCACGCTGAACACCATTCGTGCATACACATATTGATCCCTTGCCCAGGCTTCACTTCTGCGAAGGACTTCAATGGTCTGATTGTCGATTATCCGAACATCGCCCATTAACAGTTTGTCGCGATGATTCAGATCCAGAATAATATTTGCCTTACCCGATTGATTAAACGTATATTCCTGTAAGCCTACACGAGTAGTAGCGGTTAAGCGGACATCAATATTGTGGTTATCGAGTTTTACGGCATAATAGCCAGCCGATGCTTTTTCGTTTTTATGCGAAAACGGCGAGCGATACTGATCGCTATTGAGTTGGGGTTCCCCCATAGTAGGCATCAGCATGATGTCCCCGAAATCGGAAACTCCGGTACCGTTTAGGTGCGTATGCGAAAAACCATAGATAACCGAATCGGAATAATGGTAACCGCTACATCCGTCCCAACTACCGTCGATACGGGTATCGGGTGAAAGCTGCACCATTCCAAACGGAATCGTTGCTCCGGGAAAGGTATGACCATGACCTCCGGTTCCTATAAAAGGATTTACGAATTGTGCGTAGTTATTTTTTTGCGAAAACAGCGTGGCTGTCTGAAGTAAAAGGAAGCAAAAAAGAATCTTTCTCATGCGGATGGTGCTGTAAATTTTCCATAAAGTTGGAAAAATTTCGCGAACAGACCAATTCCTACCCTAAAATTACTTCCCTAAAATTCCTCTTTTTGTCATCACCGGAAGATCGACTAATGCTTTATCATTAATCGTATTGGTGCGGAAGACATAGGTTTTATCGAATAATTTCCCGTCCTGAAAATAGGTTACCATAAATTCATTGTTTAACTGCAGGACATTGTTTTCCAGCAATTCGATTTTAACAGACGAGTTTGGCTCTACTTCTTTAAAAGCGTGACGGAAGGTTCCGGTTTTACGGTCTTCACCGTTTATTTTCCCATAGGCTCTGGAAACCACCAATGCCATTTCCAATTTTACATCGCTGTCGTTAATCAGATAGGCATACCATGAATTTTCCATAAAGTCGTCGTTCCACTCCTGAATAGCGGCTACATATACATTTTTTACTTTTGGGATCGTGATATCTTTTTTCATTTTTTAACGGGGTATAATAGTGTAAAAGCGAATAGTGTGACCTATTCGCTTTTTTATTTTTTAAATGCTGGATTTGAATTGTTCTAAAAACCGGACGTCATTTTCATAGAACATACGAATGTCTCCGATTTGATATAGCAACATGGCAATTCGTTCGATACCCATACCGAAAGCGAATCCGTTGTATTTATCGGCATCGATGCCACAGTTTTTCAAAACATTCGGATCGACCATTCCACATCCCATAATTTCCAGCCAACCGGTTCCTTTGGTAATACGGTAATCGGTTTCGGTTTTTAATCCCCAGTAAATATCCACTTCAGCACTTGGCTCGGTGAATGGGAAATAGGATGGACGCAGACGGATTTTCGATTTTCCGAACATCTCTTTTGTAAAATACAACAAGGTCTGTTTTAAATCGGCAAACGAAACATTCTGATCAATATACAAACCTTCCACCTGATGGAAAATACAGTGTGAACGGGATGACACTGCTTCGTTACGGAACACTCTTCCCGGAGAAATGGTTCGGATTGGCGGCTTATTATCTTCCATATACCGCACCTGAACAGATGACGTATGGGTACGCAATAATATATCCGGATTGGTCTGGATAAAGAACGTATCCTGCATATCGCGCGCCGGATGGTATTCCGGTAAATTTAACGCGGTAAAGTTATGCCAGTCGTCTTCGATTTCCGGACCTTCGGAAACGTTGAATCCGATATTGGAAAAAATATCGACAATCTGATTTTTTACAATTGAAATCGGATGGCGTGATCCGATCACCAATGGTTCGCCCGGACGCGACAAATCGCCATAAATACCTTTAGTTTCTTCTTTACTTTCTAAAGCATCCTGAATGGATTTTACTTTATCTTCCGCGGTTGTTTTCAATAGGTTGATCACCTGACCGAATTCTTTTTTCTGATCGTTGGGAACATTTTTAAATTCGGCAAACAAGTCTTTCAGGAGGCCTTTGCTTCCTAAGAACTTGATACGGAATGTTTCCAGGGTTTCTTTATTATCTGTAGTAAAAGCCTGCGCTTCGCTAATGTATTCTTTAATCTTATCAATCATCGTTCTGTCAATAAAGGGCAAATTTACGGATTTTGGATTCAGATTCTACTGCTTTTGCTGATTAATTTACCGGTAAATTGTGCCTTTTGTCCTTTTTTTGTTTTATTCGATCAATCCTTTTTCAAGGAAATAATTTACAATAGCCTCTTTCATCAACACCGATTGTTCCCCTGCTTTTAAGGGCGGTAATTGCTCTTTTACCGTATAATGCGGCCAGCCGTCTTCGTCAAAAAAAGAAAATTCATAATAACCATAGGGTTCCAACAGACGACAGATCGCGATATGCATCAGATTGATCTTTTCGTCTTTTTTGAATTTTGTTTTAATTTTTCCCAGTTCCTGAACGCCGATCAGGTAAATGATTGCATCCAGATCCAACATTTCGCCATCGGCAAAACGTTCGGATAATATCGTGACCAGCGTATCCCAACGCTGTTTTAATTGTTCGTCTCTTGACATCGTATCTCATTTTAACTTCCCAACGGAAGTGTTTTATCAAAAATAAGCTGCAAAGATACTAAGTTCCGCTATGCTTTTCTTATTTCTTTTATCTTTGCTTTTTACACTATACTCCATGAGCTTTTTTGACATTCTACTTGCCGCTGTTTTACTATACGGATTTATCCAGGGTTTCCGCCAGGGATTGTTTACTGCGTTTGCCTCCCTGGTCTCTTTGATTGTAGGGATTATTCTGGCAATCAAATTTTCGCATCTGGTACGATCGTTTATCGAGAATCTTGTTTCCTGGAATCCGAAGTATATTGAAGTAACTGCTTTCGGACTCACATTTATCCTCGTTGTTGTGGGCATAATCCTATTAGCCAAACTATTTACCGGAATTGCCAGTTTTGCGCAAATGGGCTGGTTAAATACGATTGCCGGCGGTGTTTTCGGAATCTTAAAAATGGCTTTAATCCTGAGTATATTACTAAATCTTTTCCAGAAAATTAACATCAATAATTATTTCCTATCGCAGGAAACGATGGATAAGTCTTTGTTTTACAATCCGATTCAGAAAACCTCTCAACTGATTTTCCCAAGTGTACAGGAATGGTACGAGGATTTTAAAACGATCGATGCCGACAAAGAAACTTCATCGGCATCGTAATGATCCCTTCGATTGGTTATTATTATTTTCACAAATATGTGAATTTTTTTAAATTAAAACAACGATACCGATAAAAAATTTACCGGTACTATAGTTATGGTAGTGTCTCAAAAAACGGTTTCTATTTATCATACTTAAATATAGGTAATTGTAATTTTTGACAGCAACTTACCACTCTTATCATCGATTTTTTTTTTTTCAACCGGATAGTCGCTGCTATTATACTCGATCTGGGAAGAAATTGTCTTTGAAACTTCCATCTTGGTTTCGTTATTGTATACTTCCTCCTTGATGCTATTATTTTTTTGATTTAATAGATTCATTTCTCCAAAAAATATTTAAAGTAAGGGGTCATATTACTATAAGGGTTCTTTTTATCATCATAAACATACTTCTTTTTAATTCTTGACCCTGGTACTTCTCCAATCAGTAACTCTTCTACATTTCCATTTTGGTCAAATTTAAACGTCTCTTTTCGTAATAGTCGCCATAAATCACCACCTTTATAGAATTCTTCTATGCATTTTAAAACCCCTTTTTCATACGTATAATCGGTTTTATAATTTTCATTTGAAATACGAACCAACTTATCGCCTTCATAAATTCCTGTAACACTTTTACTTCTAGGAGTTCCAACCTGATAGTTCGCCTTTGTGATTTTATCACCCGTATACGTGAATTCAAGCTCAATCTTTGTCATTTCAGACAATTCGGATATACCAACCAGTTTATCCTTTTCATAGCTAAAATTCTTTATAACTTCAGTTGTATTACCATCATCATCATACAATTCCTGAATAATGTTTTTCACCTTCATTTCTAATGATTTTTTCACGTCATTACTTTGACTACTGTTACCGCTATCATTGGAACAGGCCGAAACACCTATCAATAAAGCAGTTAAAAATGCTTTTTTTATCATAATTTGCTATTTTGTTACAAACAAAAAAGCAAAAAATTTTATTGTAACCTTAGTATATTTTTTAGCTATATAAATCGCAATCGGTTTATTACAAAGGGGTTGTAGGGAGTATTATCAGGAATTTTCGGAAACCTCAAAACACATATAGCACTCATAATAAACACGATAGCGATTCCAAAGTTTTACAAAATATAGCATCAATTAGCATTGATCGTTCCTTTTTTAGAATTCAAAAAGACCGCAAATCAACCAACACATGTCCCATATTGACACAGTTATTCAAAAGCATTCTTATACGAATACCAATACAATACAATTGGGTTATGCTTTGAAGGTATAAAAAATGCCGGTAGTACTACCGGCATCTTATAATCTTATTTTAATTCTTTTATAGCTTCTTTTTCGATCCAACCCTCTTTATCATCGGTCAGCTGAATTTTCCGCCAGTTATCGAGCGATTCGATCACAAAGACTTTGGCACCTTCGTGTAATACAAAAGCATCTGAAGCCGTTGCTTTGGGTTCGCTTTTCACCGGAACAACCTCAGCAAAAACAATAGCCGGTCGTTCGCTATTATAATTATCTTTTTCTGCAATAGCCGCCGACACACTGATTAGCATCGTCAACAGCACAACAAACATCCCGAAGAAAAAGATTCGCTTTACTACAGTTTGACTGGCAAAATAATAACCAATAAAACACAACAGAAAAAAAGCAGATGATCCAACGGCAATCCATGCCCATTCTTCATAATGGAATACATCCAACAGATCATTAATCATTTTGGAAAAACCAACTTTCGGCACAACTTTAATCTCATCGATGGTCATTTTCTGCGCAAAATGCAGATTTGTCTGCGCGGCATGATCCTTCGGGTTTAGTAACAACGCCTTTTCATAATTGTAAATAGCCGGTGCCACTTTATGCATCTTATAATAGGCATTTCCCAAGTTAAAATACAACTCTGCCGATTGTTTTCCGGATTGAACCACCTGTTCGTAACTGGCGGCCGCGGCTTCGTATTTTTCTTTTTTATAGAAGTCATTCCCTTTTTCAAAAGCAGTCTGTGCCCAAAATGCCTGGGAAACGAAAAGGACGATATACAATAGCTTTTTCATAACGGTTAGTTCGTGATTTGTTTTTCCAGTCCGGAAATTACGGTTACAGCTTTATCATAATCCTGTTGCATGGTACCCACCGAAGCCGGTGTATAGCGTGCAAACTCACAACTATCCATCAATCCTAAAAAGTTTTGAACCGTTTCCGGCGTTGCTTTTTTAGACAACAGCAATTCCTGAATGTTTTCCTTACTCATCTCCGATGTTTCAATATGCAATTTTGCTTTTAAGAAATTATGCAATGCTTTTTCCATCGCCACATAAAAGGCTTCTTTATTCCCCATTTGCTTATTGGCTTCCGACAGGAATCGTTTGGCTAATTTATTCGACTGACGGATTTTATTACCCACCACATCGCCATCGATAGCTTCTTTTTTCTTACGTGCCAATACAATTATCGGAATGATCAGGAATGGTGCCACCAATAAGGAATAGAACAAACCGGAACCTAAGAATCCTTTTTGATGGATGCTGGTCAGATTGGTTTTGAGTTTGATAAACTGAAACTGATCGTTTGCCACCACATTTTGTTTTCCGGTTACCGAAGCCACCTGATTATCACCTGACGTTGGCGACGGCCCGTCCATCACATTGATCATTATTTCCGGCGAATTGATCGTCTTATATTTATTGGCACTCAGATCGAAATAGGAGAAAACCATTGGCTTGATCAGATAATTTCCTTTGTATTGCGGAATGATTGCATAGGCATCCGACACTTCGCCCTGCATACCGGAAAGCGGTGTAGTTACTTTTTCTTTATGCTCCGGATCGTACATTTCGAGCGCACTTGGCACTACCGGTTTTGGCAGGTTAAACAATTTCAGGTTTCCTTTTCCGGAAACACTCACCACCAGATTCAGTGATTCACCCGCTTTTAAGGTCGTTTTCGATGGTGTAACTTTAAAGTCGAAATCACCAACTGCACCGGTAAAATCGATAGGCTTTCCGGCTTCCGGTAAAGTGCGTACATTAATCGATTTGGCTCCGGCCGAAACCGTTTTATTACCGCTGGCATATTCCATACGTCCGAAGAAATCCCGACGTCCGGTTGGCAAGTCGACTTCGATGTCGAGTGAAAGTGGTTCTATTTCGAGTTTTCCGGCTTTTTGCGGATATAACACCGTTTTACGCAACACCACATAACGATAGTCTTCACCGTTGTATTTTCCGTTTTCCACAACCAGTTTTTTGATATCGATATTCTGACTCCAGAAATCGTTGTATTTTGGACTGGCCATTTCGCGCCAGTTTCGCACACTGGCGGTGTTACTCACATATAACTTATACACCACCGTTATCGGTTCGTTGATATACGGATTGGTTTTGGAAATTTCGGCTACCAGATGAATTCCCTCGCCCGTTTTTTGTTGCGGATAATACGGATTTACTTCTTCCTGTACCGCATTGGTAACCGTTACTTTTACCGGGTTCGTTTTATAAACTTTCCCGTCAATTTCGATAGAAGCCGATTTGATGATGACCGGTCCTTTTTTTAACGGCATCAGAAAATAGGAAAAGGATTTATTAAATGATTTTTTTCCGTTAATCCACGAATAGCTCACCGCCTGATTCGGGCCACCCACAACCCGGAATCCTTCAAAAGCTGGTGGGCTGAAATTATCCCCGTCTTCGTTCATTGTAAAATCAATACGAAGGCGTTCATTAATCCCAAGGGTATTCTTACTCACGGTTGCTTCAAACTGCACCTGAGCAAAAAGCCCCTGAAAGCATAATAATAGCAGAAAAATAACTCTATTCATTGTTGTTTTGTGTCACTACTTTAGTTTGTCCGACAAGGTATACTTTTTTGTCCGATTACCAATCTTTTTCATTTTTAACAGGACTTCCTTTGACCTCTCTAGCCTTCACTTTGTCCTGAATTTTTTTCTCTTCATTATTTAAAGCGTCCAGGAGGTTTTCCATTCGTTGTTTGGAAGCGCCACTTGGTTTTGGCTGGGCGTTCGGTTTGTCTTTATCGCCCTTATCTCCGTTTTTGTCTTTCGGATCGCCTTTATCGTCTTTTTTATCCTGACCTTTATCTTTATTCTGGTCTTTTTTATTGTCGCCTTTATCTTTGTCTTTATCCTTATCCTTCTGATCCTGCTTGTCTTTATTCTTATCCTTGTTTTTGTCCTTATTGTTATTTTTCGGCGGATTCTCTTTTAACTTCTGTTTGGCCAAGGCGTAATTATAACGGGTTTCCTCGTCATACGGATTGTTTCGCAACGCATCTTTATAGGCTTCCACCGCTCCCGAATAGTTTTTCTCCAGCATAAAAACATTACCAAGGTTGTGCATTGCTTTGTGCTTTTGCCTTTTTCCTTTGGCGTTTTCAATCGCTTTCATATAGGCAAACTTCGCTTCCCCGGGTTGGTTTTGCCTGTAAATGGCATTACCGAGATTATAGGATGAAGTCGCTCGTGTTGGCACTTTAGATTGCGAGATACGATAATCTGCTTCGGCTTCCGAATAGTTTTTTTCGTCGAAAGCTTCATTGCCGCGTGGCAAGTTCCGGTCTTTGACCTGAGCCGCCATCACCAACGAAAACAACAGAAAACAACAACTAAACCACTTCTTCATTATTCTTTTTCATTAAATAAATTCAACTTTTTAACCCAGGCTGTTTTGCGTTCCAGCAAGAAAACGTCCAATAATAAAAGTGCAAATGCAATCCCTAAAAACCATTGGTATTGCGATTGGAAATCGGCTATCTGCTGACTTTCGAAGTCGGTTTTTTCCAGATTGTCCAATCCGTTTTTCACAAACTCCACTACTTCTTTGGTATTTCCGCCGTACACATAACCGCCACTGGCACTTTTTGCAATATTTTTCAAAGTCTCCGGGTATAATTTGGTTACCACGGTTTCGCCTTTGGAATCTTTTTTATAGCCTTCTATTTTCCCATGATTTCGCAATGGAATCGGCCCGCCTTTTTCGGTTCCGACACCAATGGTCAGGATTTTGATTCTTCTTTTTTGAGCTTCTTCCACCGCATCTTCAAAACCTTCCCCGTGATCTTCCCCATCGGAAATCAACACGATTAGTTTACTCGTTTGCGGATCGTCAAAATAAGACGTTGCCAATTTAATTGCTTCAGACAATGCAGTTCCCTGCGACGACACCATATCGGTATTCATACTTTGCAGGTACATCTTCGCTACACTATAATCGGTTGTAATCGGCAAAACCGGATAGGCACTTCCAGCGTAGCCTACAATCCCGATACGGTCACTTCCCAATTGGTTGATAATCTGCGAAACCAACTGTTTACTCTTTTCCAAACGATTGGGTGCAATATCTTCCGCCAGCATACTTTTAGAAATATCCACGGCAAAAACGATATCCACTCCCTGACGTTTTACGGTTTCCATTTTGGTTCCGATTTTCGGGTTGACCAAAGCCAGAATGATTCCCGCCAATGCCAATAGCAACACCACCAGTTTTAATACCGGTTTAAAAATGGATTTCTCCGGGCTTAATTTTTTAATCAGATCGAGATCACCGAATTGTTTTTGCTTTTTCCGTTTCCAATAGAGATTGATCAGGAAAAGGACTACCAAAAACGGTATGACGCCCAACAGGTAAAAATATTTTGGTTCTTCAAATTGCCACATAATCAGATAAAACTTCTAAAAATAGTTTTTCGTAATAAAATTTCCAAAACCAGTAAGCCTAAGGCCAGGAATACAAGCGGTCTGTATTTCTCATCGTAGTTAAAATAGCGCATTTCTTCTATTTCGGTTTTTTCCAGTTTATTGATTTCGTTATAGATATTTTCCAGACTCTTATTGCTGGTTGCTCTAAAGTATTTTCCATCAGTGGTCGCTGCGATTTCTTTCATCAGCTTTTCATCAATTTCCACCTGCATCATACGAAACAGGAATTGTCCGTTTGGCGCGATGGCATATGGAAACTCCGCCATTCCATTCGTTCCGATTCCGATTGTATAGACTTTAATTCCGTATTCTTTCGCGATTTCGGATGCCATTCTCGGATCGATAAACCCGGCATTATTCACACCATCGGTTAACAGGATTACCACTTTACTTTTGGCTTTACTATCTTTTAATCGGTTTACGGCAGTTGCCAATCCGACACCAATACCGGTTCCGTCCTGTAAAACATTGTCGTACTTTACACCTTTTAAAGCTTCAAGCACCACGGCTTTATCACTGGTTACCGGCGTTTTGGTATAACTTTCGGCTGCATAAACCACCAATCCGATCCGGTCGTTCGGACGTTCTTTTACAAACTCAGAAGCTACTCGTTTCAGCGCTTCCATTCGGTTTGGCTTTAAATCTTTGGCCAACATACTTCCGGAAACGTCAATTGCCATTACAATATCGATTCCACTGGTGGTACGGGTTTTATTGGTTACATCGGTCGACTGCGGACGCGCCAAAGCGACAATCATCGCGCTCAACGCCAGAACACGCAGTACAAACAACAACGGTTTTAACTTTGGTAAAATCGAGGTTGTTCCTTTAAATCCTTTAACCGAACTGATTTTTAAGGTTGCCGACTGTTTATTTCTTTTCCAGAAATACCATGCGATAACCACTGGCAATACCAAAAACAGCCAAAAAAACTCGGGATGTAAAAAAGAGATATTCTTCATCATTCGGTTACTTTTCTAAGTTCAATGGATTTCACAATCCTGTCGGCTATTTCTTTTGCATTCTCATCTCCTTCACGGTATACCAGAGCAATTTCCTGTATTCCGAATTTCTGGGAGAAGATAATAATCTGGTATTCCATTCGTTCGTCTTCGTTTTTCGCAGGATTAAAGATCGTCATCGTTCCATAACCTCTTTTTCCGGTAAATCCGTCTTTGATTTCGAAATCGTCTGTTTTTACGATGATTCCTTTGGCTCCGACAGTTTTTTCAAATCGGGTAATATTCTCATTCAGAATGGCATCGTTATCTGCGCGAAGTGAATCTTTAAACGTGGTTGTATTCACGGCAATACTAAAATTATCGATCAGACTTCCATACAGGAATTTCTGAGTCGACTTGATATTGGCCGGTAAATTCGTCTGAACGCGTTCGTCGCTATATCGTTTTAACACTTTTGGCGTTTCGATAATCACCGACGGTTCTCCGTATTCACTTTTTACCCATTCGCCTTTTAACAGGTCTTTGGTACTGTGTCCGATTAGCTTGTCTTTAATAAAGTCCAGTCCGTCGGTCGACAGGAAGTAGGTAAATGCGGCAATAAAGAGTACAAGACTAGTCCCTGTTGCAATCAGAATGCGACGTACTTTTTGTTGTTTGATGATTCGTTCTTTTCGCAAGCGTTCGTCAACAATCGCTTGTTCAACTTCTTTCGGGATGGATTTTTCGATCGTAAAGATGATCCCTTCAATATTTTTACGGTCGGAGGCAATTTCGAAATCCAGCGGTTTGGATTTGGCGAATTTTACCAGATCGGCATTATTAAGGATTTTTTCAAAGGTTTCGAACGTATCCTTTTTGATACCCATTTTCTTTTTGATCACCGCTTCTTTTAAGGCAGCAAGTAATTCGGCCGTCGTACTTTCCATCGCCGGAACCTGAATGGTTTCTTCAATATAGGTACGCGTGATATCGGTCATTTCAGAATAATAGGATTTTACATCCCCATTTTGCAAAAGCTCTTTTTTCTCCAGATTTTGTAGCAGATTCGTTGCTTTTTCAATAGGTGTCGCATAAATCTCTTCTACTTTTTTGTCTTTGTTCTGATAGCGTTTTAGCAACCAGTTCACCAAAAAACCGGCACCAATTATCAAAGCCAGAATAATACTATATTTCCAAACGTTGCTGATTGGCTTTTTAACCGTGATCACCGGTTTGATATCATACATCTGTTGTTTGGTCGTATCGACCACCACCCCCATAACCTGAATCGCAAGTGAATCGGTCAGGAACTGTTTGTTATTGATGATCACCGGTAATTGCGGTACCGTATATTTTCCGGTATCAAACTGCGTCAGGCCGTATCTTTTGATTAGCTCGTATTGGTTTGCTTTTTTGATGGTATCCACCGGATAGGATTCCAGTACTTCCAGATAGCCAAATGTTTTGCTATCCGGGAAGTAGACATGCGTCGTACTGTCTACTGTTGTTTTTAACGTCAGGTTAAACTGCGATCCTATTTTGATCTTTGTCGAATCGACCGTAGCCTGCACCGGTTTTTGCTGTGCGAAAACCACAGTTCCGAGCAGTAAAAACAGCAGTATGTAAAACTTATTCTTTATCATTTCTAGGTTCTTGCTTTAAAATAACCCAATAATTTGGTCACATACGATTCGTCCACGCGGGTACTTACCGTTCCGGAGCCACAACGGGAAAATGTTTCTTTAAAATATTTTACGTTTTCCTGATAATGTTTTTCGTATTCCATCCGAACCGATTTCGAATTAGTATTGACTAATAGTGTTTCGCCGGTTTCAGCATCTTCCATAGGCACCATTCCGATGTTTGGCATTTTTTCTTCGCGGACATCGTATACCCGAACTCCGGTTACATCGTGTTTTTTTCCGGCGATTTTCAGGGTTTGCTCATAATCGGAAGCCATAAAATCGGAAATCACGAATACGATGGCTTTCTTTTTCATCACTCCTGACAAAAATTTCAGGGCTTGTGACAAATCCGTTTTTTTACTTTTTGGCGTAAACTCGATTAGTTCGCGGATGATGCGCAACACGTGGGATTTCCCTTTTTTAGGCGGAATAAACAATTCAATCTGATCTGAAAACAGGATCAATCCGATTTTGTCGTTGTTTTGTGTCGCTGAAAAGGCCAGAGTAGCTGCGATTTCGGTTACCACATCATTTTTAAGCTGATTACGGGTTCCAAAACTTTCCGATCCACTGATGTCGACCAGCAACATCATCGTGAGTTCGCGTTCTTCTTCGAAAACCTTGATATACGGTTCGTTATAACGCGCCGTTACATTCCAGTCGATCGCCCGAACATCGTCGCCAAACTGATACTGGCGCACTTCCGAAAACGTCATCCCCCGTCCTTTAAAAGACGTATGGTATTCGCCCGAAAAGATATGATCGCTCAGTCTCCGGGTTTTGATTTCTATTTTTCGTACTTTTTTTAAAAGCTCTTTGGTATCCATTCTAAGAGTGATTACAGATTAACGATCGATCCTGATGCCAGGCAAAAGGGGCCAAATCAGCAATCTATATTCTAAGGCACTTCGATTTCGTTTACAATTTTATTGATGATCTCTACAGAAGTGATGTTTTCAGCCTCTGCTTCGTAGGTAATTCCGATTCTGTGACGCAACACATCGTGAACTACGGCGCGTACGTCTTCCGGGATTACATAACCACGGCGTTTGATAAAGGCATAACATTTGGCCGCCGTAGCCAGATTGATACTTCCCCTTGGCGAAGCTCCGAAGCTGATTAATGGTTTTAAATCGGCCAGTTTGTATTTTTCCGGATAACGGGTAGCAAAAATGATATCCAGGATGTATTTTTCAATTTTCTCGTCCATATAGACTTCGCGAACCGCTTCCTGTGCTCTTCGGATCTGATCCAACGAAATCACGGCGTTCACTTTTTCGTAGCTTCCTTTCAGGTTTTGACGGATTACCATACGCTCGTCTTCCATTTTAGGATAGTCGATTACCGTTTTTAACATAAAACGATCGACCTGCGCTTCCGGTAACGGATAGGTTCCTTCCTGTTCTACCGGGTTTTGCGTAGCCATTACCAGGAACGGTTTGTCCAGTTTAAAGGTTTCGTCGCCAATGGTTACCTGTTTTTCCTGCATGGCTTCCAGTAAAGCCGATTGTACTTTTGCCGGCGCACGATTGATCTCATCCGCTAATACGAAATTGGCGAAGATCGGTCCTTTTTTTATCGAGAAGTCATTTTGTTTGATGTTATAGATCATGGTTCCCACTACGTCCGCCGGTAAAAGGTCGGGCGTAAACTGAATTCTGCTGAAAGAACCTTGAACCGCTTGCGACAGGGTATTGATGGCTAATGTTTTTGCCAATCCGGGAACTCCTTCCAAAAGGATATGCCCTTGTCCTAAAAGCCCGATTAATAATCGTTCTACCATGTGCTTCTGACCTACAATCACCTTGTTCATCTCCATTGTCAGCAGATCGATAAAAGCACTTTCTCTCTCTATTTTTTCATTAATTGCTCTAATGTCTAAAGTAGCTGTGGTGTCGTCCATTTTTATGTTTTTTTGAGCCGTGAAATTAAATAAGTTATTTTAACACTGCAAATTGAAAATTTATTTAGTGTTTTGTTGTTAACAATTGGTTAAAAGTCTTGGTAACACTTTCATTTTAAGCCTGAATTATGATTTTGTTTTTATATTTTTAAGATCTGAAATTTAATTACCATGAAAACAGTTCTTATCACGGGTGCTACAAGCGGAATCGGAAAAGCGACAGCAGTGCTTTTGGCCCGTCATCAATATCGTCTGATTATCTGTGGACGAAGAAAAGAAATTCTCGAAACATTAGAAAGCGATTTAGCAAAACATACACAAATTACGTCACTTGTCTTTGATGTGAAAGACAAAGATTCGGTTTTTAAAGCCATTTCGTCCCTTCCGGAGGACTTTTCAAAAATCGATATTCTGATCAATAATGCAGGAAATGCTCATGGACTGGATCCGATTCAAACCGGAAACACCGACGATTGGGATGCGATGATCGACATTAACGTAAAAGGATTGTTGTATGTTTCGAAAGCGATACTGCCGCAAATGACCGAACGCAAATCCGGTCATATTATCAACATCGGATCGACCGCCGCAAAGGAAGTTTATCCGAACGGAAATGTTTATTGCGCGAGTAAACACGCTGTTGATGCGATTACGCAAGGCATGCGGATCGACCTGAATGCTTTTGGAATTAAAGTAGGCGGTATTCATCCGGGTATGGTTCACACAGCTTTTTCGGAGGTGCGTTTTAAAGGCGATACCGATCGTGCCGATAACGTATACAAAGGTTTTCAGCCCTTACTGGCCGAAGACATCGCGGATATTATCCACTTTGTGATCTCAAGACCGTATCATGTTAACATTGCCGACCTGATGGTATTATCGACCGCTCAGGCTACGTCTACCATCGTGAACAAAAATTTATAACATCCGTTTTATTCGATGATTAACAAGCGCCTGCTTATTAAAAACCTATTGGCTCACAACGATGAGAGCAGCTTCTATGACAAAAAACGTCAGTTGAATCTGCATACCAAAGAAGGCAAGGCAAAGTTTTTAAAACACATCTGTGCATTATCGAATTCCAACCCGACTAACAATTCGTATATTGTGGTGGGTGTGGAAGATCAGGACAACGAAATTGTGGGCGACGACTTTTTCGACGACAGCCGGATTCAGAATCTGGTCAATGCTTTTTTGGATAATCCACCGCGGATTCAGTATGAAAATGTTCCGTTTCCGCATTTACCAAAAGATAAGGTCGTTGGATTGGTTACGATTCGGCCGACGCATAAAATTTCATCTTTTAAAAAAGCGATATATACCATTCCGGCCAAAGCCATTTTTATCCGTCGGGGGAGCAATTCGATCCCGATTGATGAACCGGATTTTTTTCAGGAACCTATGGTCAATTCGAATACCGAAACGGTTATCAGTATCGAAAACAACTCCCGCAACAGCATTGAATATACGTTGGAAGGCGTTATCGATTTTATGAATAACCGTCATAAGGATATGAATCCCAAGTATAAGGTTTTCAAGGAATTTTTTATCGTTTGCTGGGCTGGAAACAAAAAGAAAATACGGGATAAGACATTCTTTTCCCGGGTTGATATCGAGTTAATCAACGAACAGGTCAAACTTTTTTACTCGGCATTAGACGAAGTGACGGTAGACTATACGGACGATTGTTTTAGAATTACCGAATACCTGCTATTGGGATTAAACGACAAAACGAGTTATTACCCGTTGGAACAGGTTAGCATCCGGTTTTATGACAATGGTTATTACAAGATCGACAACCAGATGCTTTTCGAGCCACCGGAATTCAACCGGAAAATGTTATTTCATATTTATAACTCCAATTTAGCATTAATCCGTAAATTGCAAAAAGGTTTACCGTTGTCTGAACGCGAGAATAAAGACCTGGAAAACCTACCCTCGACCCTGATGATCTGTTATCTGAATGGATTTGAAGAGGCCAAACAAAAACTTATTGATGCCAAACTGCTCCTTAAAGCGCATGAAAACCCTACGGTTTATGTGTCGTTTAAAGAAGCCATGCGCATTTTACGAAAAATGAAATACGGAATGAATAATGAGTAGAACGTTAGTTATTGGAGATATACACGGCGGACTGAAAGCGTTACACCAGATTCTGGAACGTGCCGAGGTTACTACAAACGATAAATTAGTGTTTTTAGGCGATTATATTGACGGATGGAGTGATTCGCCTCGTGTAATTGATTTTTTAATTGAACTGGACAAAACCCACGATTGTTTTTTTATCCGCGGCAACCATGAAGAAATGGTTTTGCGCTGGTTAACGGCTGGCGACGATAATGCCGAATGGCGTATCCACGGCGGACAATCGACTGTAGATGCCTATCAGGATCTCGACATTCACACTAAAGACCGTCATGTAGGTTTTCTGGCGCGTTTAAACGACTATTATATCGACGAACAGAATCGTCTGTATGTTCATGCCGGTTTTACGAATCAGAAAGGGGTTTACTACGAGTTTTTCCGCGGGATGTTCTGTTGGGACCGAACGTTATGGGAAACGGCTATGTCATTAAATCCGGCGCTATCGAAAGACGATTTGTTTTACCCGAAACGCCTTACGCTATATAAAGAAATCTTTATCGGTCATACACCCGTAACCCGAATTAGCGAAACTGTTCCGGTGAACAAAGCCAATGTCTGGAATGTCGATACCGGAGCTGCATTTAAAGGCCGTCTATCCATTATGGATGTAGACACCAAAGCCTTCTGGCAAAGCGATCCGCTACACGAACTGTATGCCAACGAAAAAGGACGTAACTAAGCGTTTCGTCTGATTTTTATACCTTTGCAAAAATTTTGAAATATGAGAAAACACATTATTCTTTTAGGCGTACTATTGAGCGGCCTTTTTGCCAATGCACAATCCAAGAACGAGGTTAAGGTTAATATTTTAAATACGATCGTACTGGCATCGGTAGAATTAGGCTACGAGCATTTTCTGGACAATGACCAGTCTATCGGAGTTGAATTCCTGATCAACGACCGCTTTTCCTATACTTCGGAAAAAAGCGGTGGTGCCAAAGAATTTAAAACCAATAGTATTTTAGCTTCCTATAATTTTTATTTCGGAGCCAATGGTGAAAGTAATTCCGGCTATTATGTATCGCCATTTTTAAAATACCGCTTTGGTGATTTTAACGAAAAAGAAGTTATTAATGATGTGGAAGTAACCCATACGACCGATATGAACAGCTTTATCGTAGGCTTGGGAACCGGATACAAATGGGCCTGGAACAATAAATTTGCGATTGCTCCTTATGCCAACATTGCCCGTAACTTTAGCAGCGCTGTAAACGATCGTTTTAGCGCGATTGAATTTAATGCCGGAGTAAGTATCGGGTATCGTTTTTAAAACTTTATACTACACCTGACAGGTTTTGGAAACCTGTCAGGTGTTAGAACTTTAAATAACATTTGATCATCAGGTGTAAGAAACAAAAAAGGGGCTGTCTATTTTGTAGACAGCCCCTTTTTATATTACGATTTATCGATTATAAATCAAACTTGATACCTTGTGCCAATGGCAACGCTGTTCCGTAGTTGATGGTATTCGTTTGTCTTCTCATATACGCTTTCCACGCATCCGATCCTGACTCACGTCCTCCACCGGTTTCTTTTTCACCACCAAAAGCACCACCGATTTCAGCACCAGACGTTCCAATGTTTACGTTAGCGATACCACAATCAGACCCTGCATGCGAAAGGAACAATTCCATTTCTCTCATGTTGTTGGTAAAGATCGACGAAGACAATCCTTGCGGTACTCCGTTTTGCATCGCGATGGCCTCTTCGATAGTTGAATATTTCATTACATATAAGATCGGTGCGAATGTTTCTTCCTGAACGATATGGAATTCATTTTTCGCCTCGATGATACATGGTTTTACGTAACATCCGCTTTCATATCCTTCACCTTCTAAAACACCACCTTCAACGATAATGTTTCCACCTTCCTGTTTTGCTTTTTCAATAGCATTCAGGTAATCGTTCACCGCACCTTTGTCGATTAGCGGTCCAACGTGGTTGTTCGAATCCAATGGATTTCCGATTTTTAACTGTCCGTATGCATTTTTCAATACGTTTATCGTTTTGTCGTAAACACTTTCGTGAACGATTAAACGTCTTGTAGAGGTACAACGTTGTCCGGCAGTTCCTACCGCTCCGAATACCGCTCCTACCAATACCATACTGATATCGGCATGTTCTGAAACGATAATCGCGTTGTTTCCTCCTAATTCCAGGATCGTATTTCCGAAACGCTCCGCTACGGTTTTGGATACGTGACGTCCGATTCTTGTAGAACCTGTAAACGATACTAACGGAATACGTTTATCGTTATTGATTAAATCACCAGACTCATTACCTACCACTAAACAGCTAACTCCTTCCGATACATTGTTGTTACGCAATACTTCTGTAATAATGTTCTGACAAGCTACGGCACACAAAGGTGTTTTTGAACTTGGTTTCCAGATACAAACGTCTCCACAAACCCAAGCCAACATCGAATTCCAGCTCCACACGGCTACCGGGAAGTTAAAAGCAGAGATAATCCCTACTACTCCAAATGGATGCCATTGCTCATACATTCTGTGCATTGGTCTTTCGGAATGCATGGTTAAACCGTAAAGCTGACGGGATAATCCTACTGCGAAATCACAGATATCGATCATTTCCTGAACTTCACCCAAACCTTCCTGAAGGCTTTTACCCATTTCGTACGAAACAAGTTTTCCTAGAGGTTCTTTATATTTTCTAAGTGCTTCACCCATTTGGCGCACAATTTCTCCTCTTTTCGGAGCCGGGATCAATCGCCATTCTTTAAACGCTTCTTCAGCCGTTTTCATGGCTGCTTCGTAATCTTCTTTTGTGGATGATTTTACTTTTCCGATTAATTCTCCGGTTGCAGGAGAATACGATTCGATAATTTTACCATTTGAAAACCAGTTTGAACCGGTTGATGTTCCTTCGTTTATTTCTTTAAGCCCTAATTGTTGTAGCGCTTCCTGAATACCGAATTGGTCAATTGCTGTTGCCATTATTCTAAGTTATTTTCGTGTGTTTTTATTTTTCACAAAGTTACTGTTTTTTGTTTAGGATTATAGAGGATTAACTTTTACGCTTCTGTTTCCACAACAATAACCTTTGTATTTTTCTATTTTTTTGCCACAAAACGCGGATCGGATTCCATTACGGTACCACATTTCTCACAGGTTCGCAGGGTTTCCGAATTATAAAAATGCTGGAAATGCGGCAGGAAGTCTTTTTCGATATCTTTTAATTCGAAATACACTTCATATAATTTGTGGTTACAGTTATCGCAATGCCATAGTAATCCGTCGGTAAATCCTTTTCCGGCTCTTTTCCGTTCGATTACCAGTCCGATGGAACCTTCGCTCCTCACGGGCGAGTGTGGTACTTTTGCAGGATGCAGATACATATCGCCTGCTTTAAGCGGCATTTCTTTACGAGCGCCATCTTCCTGAATTACGATTGTAATATCGCCTTCCAATTGGTAAAAGATTTCCTCCGTTTCATTATAATGATAATCCTTACGCGCATTGGGACCAGCCACAATCATCACGATAAAATCGTTCGCGTCTACGTATATATTTTTATTACCAACCGGCGGTTTTAACAAATGCCGGTTCTCATTAATCCACTGATTCAGATTAAAAGGGGGTTGAATAGCCATAGGTTAAATGTTTGCACTAAAGTACAAAAAAGGAAAAAGGCAGGTTAAAAAACCTGCCTTTATTATTACTTCACTTCTTTAATCAGATAAATGTACACTGGAAAGTGGTCACTAAATCCGACTTCTCCATTGGAGTTACGTAGCGGATAGCCTTTATACTGTCCGGAACTCTGGATCAGATACGGTTTATTAAATACGCCTGCTTTCCAGAAACGCAATGACGAATAATCTTTACGGATCAATGGCTCGCTCACGATGATCTGGTCGAATAAATCCCATGCATCACGGTAAGCTAATGTACCGATACCGTCTTTAGACATTTGCTCCATTGGGTTAAACATACCGAATTCTTTTACATCTTCTTTTTTCCCTTTGGCACCTAAAGCCTCTTTTACACTCTTATTATAAGGACCATCATTCAAGTCACCCATAGTGATTACTTTGGCATTCGGGTTGATTCGGTAAAGGGAATCGATAATTTTTTTATTTAAAGCACCGGCAGCTTCACGGAACGGGCTACTTTTTTTCTCACCTCCGGAACGTGACGGCCAGTGATTTACGATAACACTGATTTCTTCCCCATCCAATAATCCGGTAACCAATAACTGGTCACGGGTATAGATTCTTCTGGTTTTCACATCAAGGTTTACATTTACTTCTACCTTATCGTCACCTTCTTCTTTGTCTTTTTTATTCAGACCCTGCTCATTTTCATATATATATAATGGTATATTTTTATAGCTTAACGGTCTGAAGTGTTTTTTCTGATATAAAAGCCCTACATCGATACCCCTTTTGTCCGGAGAATCAAAATGAATCACACCATAATCTTTTTCGATCATTCCCGGTTGCTTCACCAGGTCTTCCAATACCCCTCTGTTTTCAACTTCGGCACATCCCACGATAACCGGAGCATGTGGATTTTCGCTGGTTCCGATTTCCGGAATGACACGGCTTAAATTAGCCAGTTTTTTCTGATACTTCGCTCTGGTCCAGCGCTGTGTACCGTTAGGCAACCACTCCTCATCATTATTTGGCCCATTGATTGTATCAAACAGGTTTTCCAGGTTGTAGAACGCCACGGTGTACACTTTGAATTTTTTGTTTTGCGCGTAAATCCCATTAAATGAGAAATATACAATTAAAAGCGCGATGAAATTTCTAATTTTCATGTAAGGTATATTAAATTAACATCAAGTTTGAGACAAACTCCGGGCCAAAAGTAAATAATATTATTAAAAGATGTACATTTGCAGGCTGTTAAGTTTTTATTAAGACTTAGCAAACAAAAAATTAACTTAATTTTATTTATGAAAAAACTTGTATTTAGTATTTTATTTGTACTGCAAGCCGTTTTTGTTTGGTCACAACACTCCCCAGCACTAAAGGGAAAAGTTGTTGATTCTAAAACGCAAAAACCATTAAGAAATGTTGTTGCGACCATCACGAGCACCAACCAGTCTGCTTTAACCGATGCAACTGGGGTTTTCTCTTTCGATGTAGCAACTGAAGGACAACAAACGTTGACTGTAGGAAGTACCGGGTACACTACCCAGACTTTTACACTTAGCATTGTGAAAGGACAATCTTTGGATTTGGGTGTAGTTTTCTTAGAAGAAGACATTACATCTGAGCAACAACTAAGTTTGATCACGATCACAGAAAACGATCTTGGAGATGACAACAGTGGTTCCGAGAGTACAGCAGGTTTGCTACAAGCATCCCGTGACACTTACCAACAGGCTGCTGCCTTCAACTGGGGTCAGGCCCGATTCCGAATCAGAGGTTTGGACAACGAGTATGGTACTACTATGATTAATGGTATCGTAATGAACAAACTTTTTGACGGAAGACCACAGTGGAGTAACTGGGGAGGTCTTAATGACGCGACCAGAAACCAGGAATTCACAATGGGATCGGCTCCTTCCGACTATACCTTTGGTAACATTTTAGGTACACAGGAAATAAACACTAGAGCTTCTTTTTACCGCCCTGGAACACGTGTTTCGTTTTCGGGAACCAACACCAACTACAGCTGGAGAACAATGGCTACTTATGCTTCCGGAATGAGTAAAGACGGATGGGCATTTGTAGTTTCAGGATCCAGAAGATGGGCTAAAGAAGGTTACTTCGAAGGAACAGATTATTCTGCTAACTCTCTTTTCGCAAGTATCGAGAAAAAATTCAATGATAAACACAGTATCAACTTTACATCTATCTACGCACAGAACAGCAGAGGTAAAAACTCACCAAACACTCAGGAAGTTACCGACTTAATGGGTATTGAGTACAACTCGTATTGGGGATGGCAAAATGGTAAAAGAAGAAACTCAAGAGACAAAAACGTTGATGAGCCCATCTTAATGTTAAGCCACTACTGGAAAATCAATGAGAAAAACACGTTAAACACGAATATTTCTTACCAATCAGGAGGAATCGGGAATTCCAGATTAGATTATAACGGAGGAAACAACCCTGATCCTACTTACTACAAAAACTTACCAAGTTATTATTTAAACTTACACAATATTCCAGCTGACGGTTCTTTACCAACGCATACTCCAAACTATGCACAGGCTGAAATCGCAAGAGTGGATTTCATCAACAACAGCCAGATCAACTGGGAGAGAATGTACCATGCCAACGACATCAACAAACGTAGTATCTACGCTTTATATGAAGACCGTATGGAAGATGTTACCTGGACTGCAAACTCCATCTTAAATTCACAATTATCGGATAACATTACTTTAAATGCAGGAATCAACTTCCGTTCATTAAAATCGGAAAACTTCCAGAAAATGTTAGATCCACTGGGAGATTATGGTTTTATTGACACCGATTTATTCTACGAAGGAAACGGCTTTACAGCTGGACAGTCACAAGCTGACTTAAACAACCCGAACCGTGTTGTTTACGCTGGTGACCGTTACGGATACAACTACATCATGCGCGCTATCGTTGCGGATGCCTTTACACAGTTTAAATTTACGTACAACAAATTCGATTTCTATTTAGCACAAACATTCTCTCAGACAAGATACCAAAGAGAAGGTCTTTACAGAAACGGATTATATGCAGACAACTCGTACGGAAAAAGCGACAAGTTAGAGTTTAACAACTACGGATTCAAAGGAGGACTTACCTACAAAATTACAGGTAAGCACATGTTTAGCGTTAACGCTGCTTATATGACTAAAGCGCCAATGCTAAGAAACGCATTCAACAATGCTCGTTTAAACAACAGTATCGTTAGCGGATTAGAAGATGAGAAAATTTCAAGTGTTGATGCCAGTTATATCATCAGAGCACCAAAATTAAAAGCACGTTTAACCGGATTCTACTCTAAAATCGAAGATGCAACTAAAGTTGGTTTCTTCTATGCAGAAGGTTTAGGAGCTATTGAAGATGGTGGTAACGACAGTGAAAATGACTTTGTGGCTGAGATCACCAAAAACATCGACAAACAAAACATCGGTTTAGAGTTAGGTTTAGAGTACCAATTGTCTAAAACAATTAAAGTTACCGGTTCTGCTTCATATGGCCAATACATCTACAGCAACAACCCAACAGTATTGCTTAACATCGATTCACGTCAGGCTGCCGGACTTAATCCAATTGTTAACTTCGGAGATTCTTACCTTAAAAACTACAGACAAGGTGGTATGCCACAACAGGCTTACTCTCTCGGAATTGAATATAGAGATCCTAAATTCTGGTGGATCGGAGCGAATGCAAACTACTTAGATGACAGTTATGTTGAAGTAGATCCGCTAATCCGTACCAACAACTTCTTTATGCAACCTGGAGGTTCTGGAGTATCCTATCCGGAAGTTACAGAAGAGAGAGCGCGTCAGTTATTAAGCCAGGAGAAATTCAATTCATTCATGTTAGTAAACCTTACCGGCGGTAAATCATGGAGAATTAGCGGAAATACGTTAGGTTTCTTTGCAAGTGTTAACAACATCTTTGATGTGACTTATAAAACAGGAGGTTTCGAACAAGCGAGAAATGCGAACTATAGAGAGTTAAATATGGATTATGCAAGCGGTACCCGTTCCTTCGGATCGAAATATTTCTACGGTTACGGCAGAACGTATTTCGTAAATGTTTACTTAACATTCTAATTTTAACCAGTAAAGAAGAACTCACATGAAAAATTTTAATATAAAAACACTTTGTGTTGCTTTGGTTGCCTTAGGCGCTTTGAGCAGCTGTACAAAAGAAGACGATACTAATTTACCGCCAATTGTTCCGGCTATCTATTTTGAAGATTTCCAGACTGCTGTGGCGAATACCCCATTTGACTTTGAAGGATGGACAAACTTCGCACAGGTAGGCACTAAAAAATGGATTGAAAACGCTTATCAGGGTAATGGATATGCTGAGTTTACGCCATTCAACAGTGGACAGGCATCGAATGTTGCCTGGATCGTAACGCCGGGAATTAACATCGACGGAGCCATTAAAAAACGTTTAACATTCGACGTGGCACAACACCACGTAACCGATTTGGCAAACAATAAATTAGAAGTTTTTATTTCTACCGATTATGACGGAACAAATGTAACAGATGCTACCTGGACTCAGGCATCCTTTACACCACCTTTAGTGGGAAGCACTAATAACTACGACTTTTTTAAAGCGGGTGCTATCAGCCTGGCAAACTACTCCGGAACAATCTATATCGGATTTAAAGCAACCGGAGGAACAGCTACAGCCGTTTCCGGAGCTTATATGATTGACAACGTAAAAATATTCTAAGCTAAAAAAAACAACGATGAAAATTTCAATTAAATCCCTTTTATTCGCATCACTTTCAGCTGGAATATTAACCGGCTGTGTGAATGGCGATCATTATCCTAAAGCGGATACTCCTTGTTATACGTTAACACCGACTAAAACAGTGGCTGATATTTTTACAGTGGCTACTGCTACCCCAACACAAGTTACAACCGACGATATCATCGAAGCTTATGTAGTATCGAGCGATGAAGGTGGTACATTTTACAAAACGGTTTCATTGGAAACACTTGACAAATCGAGAGCGTTCAGTATTCCGGTTGATATGTATAACATCTACACCGAATTCGAACCGGGAAGAAAAGTATATGTAAACCTAAAAGACCGTTATATCGCGATTGCACAAAGTTCATTGGTAATTGGTGATCTATATCAGGGAAATGCTGTAGGACGTTTGGTACCGGAAGAATTCAGAAGAACAGCAAAAGCATCTTGTGATTTCGTAAACGAAGATGAATTAGTATCACACATGACAATTGCTGAGGCATTAAACAACAATCACATCAACAAACTTATCGAGTTTGACAATGTGCAGTTTAATGATGCTGCAATGGGATCGAACTATTACGAGGCAAACAGTTCTGCTACAATTGGTGGTGCTACTAACTGGAAACTTACAGACAATACCGGTCATGAAATTATTTTCAGAACCAGTGAATTTGCTAAGTTTGCAGGTAAACCGGTTCCAAACAAAAGCGGAAAGGTTCGCGGTGTATTAACAAAATACAACAGTGACTTCCAATTCCTTGCCCGTACAGAAAGAGATATTATGTTGGAAAACCCAAGATTCTATATCAGTACCGCTCAAGGAGGAACCAACATTCAGTTTTCAGGATCTTTCACAGAAGATTTTACAAGTTATGCGGTTAACTTAACAGCTTTCCCTAAATATGTAAACGATCAGACCATTGGAGGAAGATACTGGCAGCTAAAACAGTTCCCGGCTAATACAGGAAACAAATACATCGAGATGACTTCTTTTGGAAGTGGTGGTGTAACCGCTAAAACATATTTCTTTGTACCCGTTGATTTTACTGCTGCCAATACATTTGCTTTCAAAACGCTTGCTCGTTTTTATCAGGGTAATGTATTAAAAGTATATTATGTAACGGCTGCAAACTATACTGCCGGCGGACCAATTAACCTGGCTAACTTTGTAGATATTACCTCTTCATTCAGTATTTCTACACCAGCTACAGGACAATCGGCTTCGACCTTCCAGTCTAGTGGTACGTACAACATCCCTGGTAGTTTAACAGGTAACGGTTATTTTGTTTTCGAACATTCGGGAACACCAACTATTACAACTACTATGCAGATTGATGATATCACTGTAAACTAAAAAATATAAAATCTATTTTTAAAGCAGCCAATTGGCTGCTTTTTTATTTCCAATACACCCGACAGATTTTAGAAACCTGTCCGGATGTAAACGTATATTGCATTTCTTGCTCCCCTAATGTCTTTTTTTGTACACTTCTGAAAACAAAAATCTGATTATCTTTATCCTACTCCATTTAAAACGCCAGTCATGATAGATTTTAATACGCCACATAGAAAAATACATCAAGGTAAAAATGTTAAGCGCTTTCGCGAAATGTTAGGGATCAAACAGGAAGCACTTGCCCTATCGTTAGGTGAAGACTGGTCCCCAAAAAGAGTGTCATTAATGGAACAAAAAGAAAGTATAGAAAGCAATATACTGGAACAGGTTGCGGCCATTTTTAAAATACCGGTAGAAGCAATTGAAAACCTTGATGAAGAACAAGCCGTGAATATTATAGCAAATACTTTTCATACAAATGACAATGCTACTGTTGGCATCGGCGGTAATAGTAGTAATGGCGGTAACAGCAGTAATGGTAATGCTGATAATCGAATCTTTCACCCTATCGATAAATTAGTTCAACTACACGAAGAAAAGATCACCCTGTACGAACGGATGCTAAAAGAGAAAGATGATATAATTGATCGGTTGGAAAAACTGATTGAAAGAAATAACGAATTTTAAAAGGCTTGAAGTCTTTTTTTATGCCGAACTTGTTTTGGAAACCTGTCAGGTGTAAAGCTTAGAAGAAAAATACTAACATGATGATCAATGAAAGCACTTTTAAAAAGAATAGTCATCAACAAACATTCTATACCCCTCAAAACATCGTTTTTAAGCCTTAAGTGACATTATTTCGAATCAGACAACATAAACCTTATAAAGACAAAAACATCTTTTAAAAGGACAAATAAAAAAGGCGACCGATTGGCCGCCTTTGGTGTATGTTACACCTGACAGGTTTTGGAAACCTGTCAGGTGTTAATAATATTTACTTCTTAACAATCAGGAACTCCGATCGTCTGTTTTTCGCGTATTCTTCTTCCGTACAGTTATCGCCGCAGTTAATCTTAGGCTCACTCTCTCCGTAACCTTTTCCGGAGATTCTGTCCTTAGCAATTCCTTTGGAGATAATATACTGAACTGTAGATTTTGCACGACGGTCAGATAAATTCATGTTGTATTTATCACTACCTCTGCTATCGGTATGGGATTTAACCATGATCACCATAGCTGCGTTATTTTTCATTACCTGAACTAACTTGTCTAACTCAAAAGCACCTTGTTGGGTAATATTGCTCTTGTCGTATTCAAAGTAAATATCGTTTAAGATAACTTCAGTTTCCGTAACAATAACATCGATTGGCTGTAAGTCGGCGCTGATGTTCACAATACCTCCTTTGGTTTTGCTAACCGGGAAGTTGTTGCTTTCATAACCGTCTTTCGCCACTTGAATCGTATAAGCTTTATCACACTCAACAGCGTAGGATACCGTTCCGTCAGCTTCGGTTGTTTTAGTCGAAATAATGTTGTTCTTCTCGTCTAAGATCGCTACACGGGCACCCGATAATTTAGCACCTGTTTTTGCATCTCTAACCAACGAAACCACTTCCACACCACAAACCGGAATTGCCATATAGATGTTGTCTACTCCGCCACGGTTACTCGATACAAATCCGATGTTTTTAGTCGTGTTAAAACTAAACGCAAAATCGTCTTTCTCTGAGTTTACCGGCTTTCCAACGTTAGTGGCTTCCGTTCCTTTGTTTAAGTCGATCACATACACATCCATTCCTCCAAATCCCTGACGGGCGTCTGATGAGAAATACAATTTGTTGTCATCGGTGATAAATGGGAAACTCTCATTTCCTTCGGTATTGATCTTCTTACCCAGGTTCTCCGGTGTTCCGTAAGTACCATCCGAGTTGATCGCCACTTTCCAGATATCCACGCCACCAACTGAACCGGGCATGTTTGAAGAGAAGTAAAGTGTTTTACCGTCTTTACTCAAACTTGGGTTACTGGTAGAATAGTCTTTACTGTTAAACGGAAGGGCTTTGATGTTACTCCATTTGCTTCCGTCTTTGGTTGCTTTGAAAAGTGCTACCTGTCCGAATTTCAATTTCTGAGTCTTGTCTTTTTCAAACAAACCTTCGTTAAAACTCTCACTGGCAAAATACATCGTATTACCGTCGGCACTAATGGTAGCCGGTCCGTCGTGATACTTTGTGTTCACACTCTCTACCGGTGTCGGCTGACTAAAAGTTCCATCGGAATTATACGTGGCACTGTACAAATCCAAAAACGGTTGTTCGTTCCATCCGTAGGTTTTACGCGAAGTGTTTCGCGCTGAGGCAAAATAAAGGGTGTTATCGTTGGTTAAAACCGCTCCAAAATCCGATTTATCACTGTTGATATCCATGTTTTTGATATCAAAAGATTTTGCCTTTTCGTTTAGTTTTGGCAAATAATTCGGGTTTTGTTTAAAGGCAATAGCACGTTGATCATTCGGAGCCATACTCGCAAACTTCTGCATTTGTTTGTTGGCTTCGTCATATTTACCCTGTGCTTTTAACATCTGGGCATAACGGTAATAGG
>NZ_SSNZ01000008.1 GCF_004801375.1 Flavobacterium supellecticarium | reverse complement strand
ACCTTTCGGTATGGCTATCGTCTGGGCTATCGCTACCAGATATCCGACGATAGTAACGGTCAGGTTTTATGGACCGAACATACTCTAAACTCCAGGGATCAACTTACAAGGGGAACCTTTGGAAATGGTTTACAGTTAGGCAATCAATACGACGAATATGGTTATCTGCTTAAAGCTGACACCTTTCATCCCAATCGGAATACCTCCGCTGGACGACCTATGCTGAATCAAACCACACAATTTGATATCCAAACTGGAAATCTTACCGCGCGAAAAAACAATCTATTAAACCATTCAGCTACTTTTCAATACGACAATCAGGATCGACTCGTGCAATGGAAGAACCAAACCATAACCCTTCACAGTGACGATTTTCGCTCGGGAACCGGTGAATTCGGAACACAATTCGGAGCCATCCCAACAAATGAGAACGGCCAGCTAAAAGTAACCGCAACACAAGGCTATGCCGGTGTTAAAAAGACATTGTTAACGCAGGCTAAAGCAGGTGACCAATTAGCCCTAAAAGTTAAGGTCGACAAAGGAACTACCAACAAAGTTCGTGTATTGGTAGTGGAATACGATCCGGATAGTGGATTGGGTCATGAATCGTTTAAAGGGTATGCTCAAAATGGTGTTCTTGAATTCGAGCATACGGTTACGCAATATCCTTATATCACTTTAAATATCGATAAAGATGGTATGGGTAACGATGTCGGAACCACAACCTTTTTCTATATCGATGACTTATGGATTGGAAAACAGCTTATTGAAGAACAGCACTACGACGATCGTGGTCGTATTACCAAAAATATTTTAGGTCAGTATAACTATACCGATGTCAATAAAGTCTATCAGAACACTTCCATCGACTTGAACATAGCGGACGCTTCCTACTATCAAAACCGGGAAGGGATTTTTAATGATGGCATGGAAGAACAAAAGGGATGGTCGGATTTGGGATTCGGATGGGACATCTTCGGCAAACCGACTTACGACGATTCCAAAGTCAAATCCGGAAAATATTCGCTAAAAATTCATAATCCGACCGACTCGGATAAAACCTTACATTCCGATCACTGGATTCCGATTGATAACCCGCATGGCGCTTCCTATACGTTTTCCGGATGGGTATATAGTGACGGACCTTCTTCTCAGATTTTTCTGTTTATGAATTCCGAGACTGAAACCGGGTATTATACCCTCGTGGCCGACAAATATACCGAGGTGACCCACCAATGGGTGTATCTGGAACGAACCGTATATGTCCCGGCTCATATCAAAAAACTAAACATCCGGGTCGATAATAACGGTGGTGGAAATGTCTGGTTTGACGATATCCGAATTCGAAAAACTGAAAATCCAAAAACCGATTTGCGTCAGTTGCATGTGATGTACGACCTTTTTAAAAAACCAATCTCCATTACCGAAACCGGGGTGGAAAAAGTAGCCTTTTCCTATACATCCGATCATTTTCGAAACACCATGTATTACGGCGGATTACAAGCCCCGGAACAACAGCCTTTCCGAAAGGATTATGCCACCGACGGTTCGATGGAAATTACCACCAATCAGCAAACAGGTGTCTCTACTTTTGTATTTTTTGTAGGTGGTGATGCTTATAGTGCTCCGGTCGTTTTTAAAGACAATGGAACCACAAGCGAGTACCTTTACCTGCATCGGGATTATCAGGGAACCATAGTTGCAATCTCCGATCAAAACGGAAATTTTGTCGAAAAACGACTTTTTGATCCCTGGGGAAAACTGCTAAAAGTACAGGACAAAGATGGTCATAACCTAGACAAACTTACACTACTCGATCGTGGTTATACCGGACACGAGCATATACAGGGTGTTGGGATTATCAATATGAACGGACGGATATACGACCCAAAACTCCACCGTTTCCTTTCGCCCGATAATTATGTGCAGGATCCCTATAATACCCAAAACTATAACCGGTATGGCTATTGTTGGAACAACCCCCTAAAATATACCGATCCTGACGGAGAGTTTATACATTTGATTATAGGTGCCGTTATTGGCGGAATTGTAAACTGGGCAACACATGGAGCAAAATTCAACTTAAAAGGTCTTGGATATTTTGGAATTGGGGCAGCAGCAGGAGCATTAGGTGTAGGTGTAGGAGCAGGAATAAGTTCTGCAATGATTGGAGGTTCTTTTGGTGCCGGATTTATTGGTTCTTCAGCGGCAATGACGGCAACAACAAGTTTTGCAACCGGTGCAGCTATAGGTGGTGGAGCTGGGTTTAGTGCTGGATTTACAACAGGTTTTGGAAATGGTTTAATAGCAGGACAGAACTTTGGACAAGCATTATGGAACGGAGCTAAAGATGGGGTAATTGGAGGAGCTTCTGGTGCCTTACTTGGTGGAATTTCTAGTGGAATTTCTGCTGCTACTGATGGAAGAAATTTCTGGCATGGCGGAACAAAAACAGTAGACGTAAATTTGTCTATACCACAAGTAAATCAAACTGGACAATATGATTGTAATTATGCTTGTGCTGAGAGTGTTGACGATTATTATGGTAATGGAAGAAATCAAAATTACTTTCAAACATTAGAACCAGGAAATGGCCAAGGGCTTACTGATGTAGAAATCGGGCGTATGTATGGTAAAGCTGGATATGGGGCAAGACCAATTTCAATAAATACTTCTAACCCTGTTTCGACTGCTAGTGATATTGCTAATACAATGAGTACAAATAAGGCAGTTGTTTTAAATTATAATACCGGAATCAGTGGGGGTGTAAATTCTGCTGGACAAAGAATTGTTTTTGGTCATGCTACGGTCGTAACCAGAGTGAGAATATTTGATAATGGGCGATTTATTATTAATGTAATGAATCCCGGAGGGTCAACCACAAGGTTCACAAGTGTCAATCTTTTCCACTTAATTTTCGGAGTATATTAGTATGAAAGCAACTGTTTTAAATTTAATTTTAATAGTCTGTAGCAATTTGCTGATGGCACAACAAGATAAAATATACTTTAATTATGACAAATACGGATATAAATACGTTGCTAAAGAGCGATTTATGAATTTAAATTCAAAAGAAAAAAATAGCATTACCCCTGTTTTTTCAACAACTCTGTTATCAAATAAATACAAAGTAGAAGAATTAGATTTTATTTCAATACCCGTTTTGGGGTGGAATCAACAGTCATATAAGTGTGGGGATAATCTTGAACCATTAATAGCATTTAAGCTGAATTTCTTATTCCAGATGGTATTTGTTGTGACTAAAGAAGATAATCTAAAGGTTGGGGCATTTGAGGTTTTTGATTCCTACAATGAAGAAAACAGAAAGAAAGACAGTATAAATAATGTTCCATTTTCTTTGCATGGAAGGCCCGTAATGTCAGATAACAAAAAAATAGAAAAGGAAATCCATAAATACATTTTGGAGAATCCTAATGTTTTTGTTTTTATGATTAGAGGTTTACATGGTTATTGGGCTGTTATTGAGGGAGAGCTTGTGAAGTTGATCTTTAAAGGTTGTAAAATTACAGGAGAGCAAAGTAGCAAATTTGTTTGTAAACAGTATGGACAAGAATTTATTAATGATGCTATTACCGATAGCTTTAGGACAGGTTATAGATACTTAAGTTGTCCAGATTGTAAAATAAATGAGTCAATAAAAATCGACATTAAGAATTGTCTCGTCCTGAAAAAAGTTGACTAAATAAATGTCCGCATTAGACAAATAGTGACTAAACAAAGACATTAAATCTTATATAAAGACATATCGAAAGTAAAAACTTTAATTTTAAACGACCATTAGATAAAAGCTATTTTGAGTCTGTTTCGGTATTATCAAGGAGGTAACGTCGTACTATCCAATCTGGATGGGTATTTTATCGAAAAACGACTTTTTGATCCTTGGGGAAAACTACTAAAAGTACAGGACGAAAAAGGGCATCAACTGGCCGGGCTAACCTTGTTGGATCGCGGGTATACCGGGCATGAACACCTGCAAAGTATCGGGATTATCAATATGAACGGACGCATATATGATCCGAAATTACGCCGATTCCTGTCACCCGATAATTATGTGCAGGATCCCTATAATACCCAAAACTATAACCGGTATGGCTATTGTTGGAACAACCCCCTAAAATATACTGATCCTGACGGAGAGTTTATTTTTACTGCACTTGCCTGTATTATTCCAGGTGGACAGGTATTCTTACCGTGGGCAATTGGTGCCGATATTGGTATGTGGAGCGGCGGAAGTATTGCCAACGGAACAACAAACCCTTTTAAATGGGATTACAGTTCTGGAAAAACCTGGGCTTATATGACTGCCGGGGCAGTTGTTGGCAGTATATCTGGAGGTACCGGATCGATAGTCGCAAGCTCTGGTATGCCTATGGCTAACACTGCCGCCATAGCGAGTGCCTCGTTTATTAATTCATTAGGAACGTCTATTTATACCGGTTGTCAAACGCCTGTTTCTGTAAGCCTTGGAGTTGCTTCTTATGATTTTACCAATGGTAGCTGGGGATATTTGGGTAAAAAAGGGAATAAATGGTATGAAAATGTTGGATATGGATTGGGAGCGATTGCAAATTTTAATGATGCTATGGTAGGTTTCAGTTCAAAAGATATTGGAAGTCTCGAATTAACAACGGAGCATTCTGATACTATTGGCCATTCTGCTTTGGTTGAACCTGGTACTGTTAATAATAATTCTTCTATTGTCTCCTTTGGCCCTCCTGATCAAGATTTTTCATTAAATCCATTTAAAAGTGTTAGAGGTAGTAATAATTGGATGAATCATACAAGCGATGGATCACCACTATGGAGATCGACAATATCAGGGGTAAACAAAAGTAAAATACATTCTTATGGCATGGAATTATCTAAAAATCCTCCAAAATATAACGTGTATTTTAGTAGTTGTGTTACCCATACTAGCAGAGTCCTAAATATGTCTGGTTTTCTTAATATCGGGATTCATCCATACATTTTACACGCTCAAGTATATTTAAGAGGAATCGGTTTTAGAACTTACCTAAGTCATTATTTAACAAGATAATTTAAAACTAAAATTATTATGAGTACGACTATTTTTTACACTATTCTTTTAACTTGTTTTCTAGTTTCAAAAAATGACATTTACGAAGGAAAGGTTTTTCCAGGGTTTGTTGTTTATATTTCAAATATTGATGATCCCGTTATTGTTGGCGAAATTGGAGGAACATCAATTAAAATGGGAGGAGATTATATTATCCTTTTTAGAAAGATTGAAAAAATAGATAATATAAATACATTGGCTTCAAGTCAAAACAAGAAGTGTTATTTGTATAAAGATAGTTCTTGTTATTATTTTCAATATGAAGGAATTAAAGGAAAGAGAAAATTCAAATTAAAAAATGTAAAGAAATCATCTAAAATAAAAAAAATCAGATACGGTATTTTTCAGATGTATTATTACAATAAATATAATGGAGATTATAATCTAAAGGAACCTAATCAGGACTTTAAAAATTTTCTAAACTCACCTTATGAGTATCTGGTTAAAAAATAAGTCTAAATATCTTTCTTAGGATTATTTATATAAAATGAGGGTAAGTAAGATTCATATAGTAAATTGTGTATAGATATGATTCAAAATAAAGGAAATAAGAATTTTAGGCGAATGGGCTAAGAGACCATATATGTTTACTCACACTTATATAAATAATCATTAAAATTAATTACTTATTATTAATCTATTTATTTTTTTATGGTACAGATAAGCCAATAGAAGAAGAAATAATAATTGAAAAAATTGTTATCTATAAAAACTTTTACAAAGCAGGAACCACTTCTTTACTGAAAAACATTTTTATTTCTCCATTGGACTATGAAATTGACACTTCGTTTACCTATGTAAAAACTGAAGATGTAAATATTTTTGAGTTTCTATTGAATAATACCGCTATAAAAAAACATAAACAAATAAAAATTAATGTTGATATGGTACTAATTGTAACTATACAAGGTAAAGAACATTTTTTTGTTATTACAAAATCAAACAATATGATTATAGATTTGACTGCAAATTTAAATTATAAATTGAATTCTGATATGCTGAGGAATAAAGTATACGAATTCATTCATAAATATAGCTAATTAAAATTATTAGAAAGTTTTCTGCTATTTAAAAGAGACCATTATAGCCCCTAATGCCGTTGCAATCATGACTGCTCATTTACTAATTGTATTAGAATAGACAAAATGTCATAAGATCAAACGAACGATTTTAGTCTTGAAATAGTTCTAAGAACAAACCAAAGTATCTGGTATAAAGGGAATTCTTTTATAGAAAATTTAGGCTATGGATTATAATAGCTTTAGTTCTGTTTCTGGAGCCGCACTAACCATCGGTAATTTCTGGCAAGGTACTGTAAGAACAGTACAAACCCCGGTCAATTATAAAACGTACAAATAGCATTAAACTAAAGACAAATGATTACTGAATAAATAGACATAGAGTACAGTTACTACCTTTATCAGAACAAGTATTATACGCTCCCAACTTTAGAATAGTCAAATTATGAAAAAAGCAATGGTAATTTTAGCATTACTTATCAGCAGTTTGGTCTTTTCACAAGAGTTATCTTTGAAAAGAAATGAGATATTTATGTAGGAAAAAAAACTTAAAAACAGAGAAGTACTAGAGTTACTTCAGTTCAATACTGTGGCATTGGAATTGTATCAAGAAGTACGTAACAAGACTATAATTGGAGGAATTTTATTGGGTTTAGGTATCGGATTGACCGCTAGCGATGTGATGTATGGCGCCTCTGCAGATGTCCAATATCCTACACCTCTTACCTATGTGGGGTTGGCTGCTACTGTATTATCAATTACTGTCTTTTGTGGAAAATCAAAAAAATTGAATAAAAGTATTGAACACTATAACAAAAATCTAAAAACAGTAGGCAATACCGGTTCCTATGATATACAGCTTACAGCTAATTCCAACGGAATTGGGTTTAAACTCTCGTTTTAATGAAACTTATATTTAACACCTGACAGGTGGTGTTAAATATAAAAGCCCCGCCATGGCGGGGCTTTTTATATCGAATAATCGGAAGGATTATAACAATGCGTCGATTGCATCACTATAGGTTTGCTTTGGAGCAACTCCTACCTGACGTCCCACTACTTCACCATTTTGGAATACCAAAACGGTAGGAATGTTACGTACGCCATATTTCGCCGCAAACTCTTGGTTAGCATCTACATCAACTTTCCCGATAACGGCTTTTCCTGCATATTCTTCACTCAATTGATCAATGATCGGAGCTACCATTCTACAAGGACCACACCATGCCGCCCAAAAGTCAACCAAAACCGGTTTATCTGATTTCAATACTAATTCTTCAAAAGTAGCATCTGTTATTGCTTGTGCCATTTTATTTTCTTTTAGGATTTGTAGCTACAAAAGTAGCTTTTTATTTTCATTTTTTTAGTGCCTTAAAATCAGTTTTCATTATGCCCGAATTGTTAAAATCGATTTCACATTTTTTTAAGGAAATCCCAATCGGATATTCGAAAACGAAACGCCTACCTTTAATTCAGTCTGAAATTGAGTTGCATCTTTTCCAATTCCTGTAGCAATTCGCCCGAAATATTCACTTTTAACTTCCTACTCGGCATGCTCAATTTCGTCACCACCCGAATTTCTTCTTTTTCTTCCGGGATATCGATTTCGGTATCTTCCAATACCTCATCGGTAACAACATCGTCTTCTACTACCGCTGGTATTTCTACAACCCGTTTGACTTTCTCAAGTTCCATCACTTCAAAAGTCACACTGTGATCGCCACGGTTCATCTGGAAAATCTCCTGCAATTCGGCAATCAGGTTTTGCTGCAACTCCGCTATATTCATTTGGATGATCAGTTTCTTAGCAAAAGATGCTAACACATCCTGCAATGGTTTGACATCTAAAAACTGAATCCGCGGTTCCGTGCGTTTCCCTTCTTTATTTACCCAGCCTTCCTTGATATTCACTTTAAAATACATAAAGTAATTGGCTACCAGAAAATGACGGTATTTTAGATAATCTTCCCGAAACATCGAAAAACGGTAACTTTCATCATAGCCCTCAAGGTTAAAACTGGCAAATCCCATTCCGTTTTTAGCCACACGGTGCTCTACTCCGGTTACAATTCCACCAAAACTCAGGTTTTTCCCAACATGCTGCTCCATGTTTTTTAAGGTGTCCAGACTCGCATTACAGAAATATTTCATTTCAAATTTATAATCGTCCAACGGATGGCCCGAAATATAAATCCCTACTACTTCTTTTTCCTTCGCCAGCTTTTCCATCGTACTCCATTCTTCACATGGCGGTACTACCGGTTCCGGAATCTGCACATCACTGGCTTCTCCAAAAAGACTTACCTGTGAGGAATTTTCATTTTCCTGAAATTTTGCGCCATAGCGAATTGCTTTTTCCAAAAACGTCAGGTTATCGCCATCCGTATGAAAATACTGCGCCCGGTGTGTCGCAGCAAAACAGTCGAATCCTCCGGCCAGTGCCAGGTTTTCAAAGGCTTTTTTATTGGCCGCCCGTAAATCGATTCGCTTTGCCAGGTCGAATATCGATCGGTATTTACCGTCTTTTCGACAATCAACAATCGTATTTACAGCACCTCCTCCTACACCTTTGATCGCTCCCATTCCGAAACGAACGGCATAGTCTTCGTTTACCGTAAATTTATAAAACGATTCGTTTACATCAGGCCCCAATACCTGTAAGCCCATTCGCTTACATTCTTCCATAAAGAAGGATACCTGTTTGATATCGTTCATGTTATTCGACAGTACCGCTGCCATATATTCGGCCGGGTAATGCGCTTTTAAATAGGCGGTCTGATACGCAATCCACGCATAACAGGTCGAGTGGGATTTGTTAAAGGCGTAACTCGCAAAGGCTTCCCAGTCTTTCCATATCTTATCCAGTTTTACCGCGTCGTGCCCGTTGGCTACCGCCTGATCGATAAACTTGGATTTCATTTTGTCCAGTACCTCTTTTTGTTTTTTACCCATCGCCTTACGCAATACGTCGGCATCACCTTTGGAGAAGTTCGCCAGTTTTTGCGACAGTAGCATCACCTGCTCCTGATATACCGTAATACCATAGGTTTCCCCTAAGTATTCTTCGCAGGCATCCAAATCGTATTCGATCGGTTCGTCTCCGTTTTTACGGCGGATAAACGACGGAATATATTCCAACGGTCCGGGACGATACAAGGCGTTCATCGCAATAAGGTCGGCAAAAACGGTTGGTTTTAGCTCCTTCATGTATTTCTGCATCCCGGGTGACTCATATTGGAAGATCCCTACGGTTTCACCACGCTGGAACAGTTCGTATGTTTTTACATCATCGATCGGGAAATTCTCCGGATCCAGTTCGGTTCCGGTTCGGTATTTCACCAATTTTACGGTGTCTTTTATCAATGTAAGGGTCTTCAGACCCAGGAAGTCCATTTTTAACAATCCGGCACTTTCGGCTACGGAGTTGTCAAACTGGGTCACATATAAATCGGAATCTTTTGCCGTGGTAACCGGTACGAAATTCGTGATATCGTCCGGAGTGATAATTACCCCACAGGCGTGAATCCCGGTATTTCGCAACGATCCTTCCAGTGTTTTGGCCTGCTGAATGGTTTCGCCCGCCAGATCCGGTTCTTTCGCAATTGCGATCAGCTCTTTAACGCGGTCAAATTCGTCCGACGATTTCAGGGCTTTTTTAACCTGATCTTCTTCTTCCGCCAGAAAACGCGCCAGATTCCATTTGGATGGCATCATTCCCGGAATCAGTTTCGCAATACGATCGGCTTCAAATAATGGCAAGTCCAATACCCGCGCCGTATCCCGAATCGCCGATTTGGTTGCCATTTTACCATAGGTAATGATCTGAGCCACCTGGTTCGATCCGTATTTATTGATTACGTATTCCATAACACGACCACGACCCTCGTCGTCGAAGTCGATATCGATATCGGGCATGGATACACGGTCGGGATTCAGGAAACGCTCAAAAAGGAGGTCGTATTTAATCGGGTCAATATTGGTAATTCCAAGACAATACGCTACCGCCGATCCCGCTGCCGATCCACGACCGGGTCCTACAGATACATCGAGGTTCCGGGCTTCGGCAATAAAATCCTGTACGATCAAAAAGTAACCCGGATAACCTGTTTTTTCAATCGTCAATAATTCGAAATCCAGTCGTTCGCGGATGTCATCGGTTATTTCTTTATAGCGTTTTGCCGCTCCGACATAGGTCAGGTGACGTAAAAATTTGTTTTCACCTCGTTTCCCTCCATCTTCTTCGTCTTCGGCCACCTGGAATTCTTCCGGGATATCGAATTTCGGAAGTAGTACATCACGGTAAAGGGAATAGGTTTCAATCTTATCGACAATCTCCTGAATCGAAAGAATCGCTTCCGGCAGATCGGCGAAAAGCTTTTTCATTTCGTCTCCCGATTTGAAATAGTATTCCTGATTGGGTAAACCGTAGCGATAACCACGTCCTCTACCAATTGGCGTTGCCTGTTTTTCTCCGTCCTTTACACAAAGTAAAATATCGTGTGCATTGGCATCTTCTTTGGCCGCATAGTAGGTATTATTGGTCGCTACAAGCTTGATATTGTGTTTTTTAGAAAATGAAATCAGGGTCTGATTTACCCGGTTTTCATCTTCCTGATTGTGGCGCATCACTTCAATATAAAGATCTTCACCAAACTGCTCTTTCCACCAGATCAAAGCTTCTTCGGCCTGGTTCTCTCCAATATTTAAAATCTTACTCGGTACTTCTCCGTAAAGGTTACCGGTTAACACGATAATATCTTCTTTGTATTGTTCGACTACCGTTTTGTCGATCCTCGGGACATAATAAAATCCGCTGGTATAGGCTATCGATGACATTTTGGCCAGATTGTGGTAGCCTTTTTTGTTTTTAGCCAGAAAAACCACCTGATAACCGTTGTCTTTTTTGGTTTTGTCTTTATGATTTTCGCAAATGTAGAATTCGCAACCTACAATCGGTTTTACTTCCGTTTCGGTTGGTTCTTCCCCTTTTTCCTCGGCTTCTTTATTTTTGGCCGCCGCTGCTTTGTTGTGGTTTAACACCGCACTTACAAACTGAAAAGCTCCCATCATGTTACCGGTATCGGTCATCGCGACAGCCGGCATTTTAAATTTCACGGCTTCTTTTACCAGGTCGTTAATTCCGATCGTTGATTGTAATACGGAAAATTGGGTATGGTTGTGCAAATGAGCAAACGCCGCATCTTTAAGTTCTTTTTTGTCTTCTTCCGAAACGGTTTGACGGTTTTCTCCTTCTTGCTGTTGCAAACGCTTCCGGATTTCGTCGGATGCCGCTTTCAGGTTGATATGCTTTAAACCGATCAGTTTGATTTCACCCGGATTGTTCTGGCGGAAGTTAAAGAAGTATTCCGGATCCACATCCAGTTCTTCTTTGGTAAATACTTCCCGTTTGATCAGTTCAAGGAAACAGCGAGTCGTTGCCTCAACGTCGGCAGTCGCATTGTGCGCTTCGGCAAATGGTACTCCAAATAAATACTGGTGCAACTCCGTTAGTGTAGGTAGTTTGTATCTTCCACCTCTACCTCCGGGCAATTTTAGCAATTCGGCGGTCACTTCGGTACAGGTATCGAGAATCGGCATTTTTGCCATATCACTTCCCACGTTCATCCGATGGAATTCACATCCCATAATATTGACGTCGAAACCAATATTCTGACCTACAATATATTTGGCTTTTGACAGCGCAATATTAAATTTTTCGAGCACTTCCATTAGTGCCACACCCTGTTCCATGGCCAACTCGGTCGAGATACCGTGGATACGTTCGGCGTCGTACGGGATATTAAACCCTTCGGGCTTTACCAGATAGTCCTGGTGTTCGACCAGGTTCCCCATTTCATCGTGCAGCTGCCAGGCAATCTGGATACAACGCGGCCAGTTGTCGGTATCGGTAATGGGTGCCGACCAGCTTCGCGGTAAACCAGTTGTTTCGGTATCAAATATCAAGTACATAGCTAAAAATCAGTATTTTAAAATCTGTCGTATTTTAAAAAAAAGTAATTTTCAAATGTACTGCTTTTTAGAGAAAGAATATAGCAGAATTTGTTAACAGCCATTAACTACCCCATACGCGGTTTTTAAACAGATCGAAGGTTTGTTTTAGATGACTATTGAGTAATAATAGGACTACTAAAAACAAAAGTCCGTATCCGATTACGGTAAAAATTTCCATATCAGACAATAATACCGATTGTTTGGAGACGGCCTGAATCAACTGTTGCACTGCTAATTTATAGGCTTCGTCAGCTGTAAATCCTTTCGCTAGAAAACTTTGGGTCAGTTTTGCCAATCGCTCACTGGTTACGGGACTTTCGGACAATACAAACTGGCGGAGTTTTGTAAAATGCGATCGCTGCAAAAACACCTGAGCATTTTGCAGAATACAAAAACCGATTGTACTTCCCCAAAAACGACCACTTACACCAACCGTACCGGAAAAAGGCGCATAATGTGTTGGAACCGACGATACCGTAAACAACACCAACGGTACAAATAAAACACCAACTGCTACACCTTGTAACATATACGGAATAAGAATATCCGATAGCGCCACATCGGGCACAAATAAAAAGGTAAACCAAAAATGATAGATCGCAAAAATCAGAAAACCAAGACTAAAAATAAGCCGTGTCGCTATGCCTTTTGCCAGAAAGATACCCGCCAAAACCATTCCGATTACATTTCCGATCACATTAAGGTATTGCACCTGTGCCACGCGCGAGGGTTCCCAATTCCAAACGGTAAACATCGCACTATGACACATATTTAGTGTCGCCCGGGCAATATAAAAAATCACAAAAAGAAAAAAACCGGTTCGAAGATTCGCATAGCGAAACACATTCATATCAAAACAAGGTCTTTTTACCAATTGTTGTCGGATCACAAACAATCCGCCGGCAACTAAAGTTATGAGCAACGATAGAATGATTTGCGGCGAATCAAACCAGTATCTCCGCTCTCCATAAATAAAGAAAAACGATCCGCATAGGATAGCCGTCAACACCAAGATATAACTCGCCCAATCGACCTGATACAAGGGGATTTTTTTATGAAACCGATTGTTGTTAAACGTCAGCATAACCAACGCCACACAAAGTATTTGAAATAGGGCCGAACCATAAGCCATATACGTCCAGTCGTAATTTTCGAGTAACCAAACGGCGATATTCATAATAAAAGGCGATGCCAACAACAAGGCTCCATAATTGCAGCTAAACCCTATGATCACTGCATTTTTGGATTTAAACCGGGTGATCAGCAATTGACGCAACGGAATCCACGGTAAAGCCATTAATACCCCCTCGACCATCCGTAGCATGATAAACACGGAATAATTATCGGTATAGGCCGACAAGATAAACGTGATTGCCGCCAGACTGTAAATCGTTACAAAATACTTTTTGGTCGGAAAAAATTTAAACAGTCGGCTTTCGATCAAAATCGTAGCCAGAAAGGTTCCATAGGTCACACATAATGAAAACTGCAAGTCTTCCACATCCACATCCAAAAAACTGGCCGAATAGGTCACATTCGCGGTATATACCCCCAACAATACCATCGAATGCAACATACACACAATCAGAATCAGAATGATCGCCCAATTGGGAACCCAGGGCTTAAAAACACTAGTTTGCGACATCGCCTATTGGTGTTCGGCTATTACAATTATATTCATCCCCGCCCGTAAAAACTCGGTTTGATCATCTGTTTCAGCCAGTTTGATCCGAACCGGAATCCGTTGCTCAATTTTAACAAAGTTACCCGTCGCATTGTCGGGCGGCAATAGGGAAAAACGCGCACCACTGGCCGGTGATAACGATTCCACCGTTCCGCGAAAAACACGTCCCCGCACCGCATCGGCTTTTAATTCCACTTCCTGACCGATGGTAAGGTATTGTAATTGCGTTTCTTTAAAATTCGCCGTTACCCACTTTTCCTTACTGACAATCGAGACCAACGTTTGTCCTTCTTTGACCATTTGTCCCGGTTGTATCGTTTTCCGACCCACCCAACCATCATACGGAGCTGTTATTATAGTATACGACAGGAAAAGTGAGGCATTGTCTGCCATCGCCTGATTGGATTGCACTACAGCCGCAGCCGTTGGCAGTTTCGAACGGGTTTCTGTTGTATTTAAAGCCGTTGTACGAATGATTTTCTGAATTTCGTTATAATGGGCTTCAGCCGTTTCATAGGCGGCTTTTACCTGTTCCAATTGTTGTTCGGTCGCCGCCTCTTCCTTTAATAAAGCCTTATACCGTTGGTAATCCTGTCCGGTTTTCCAGACTTCCGTACGTGCGGCTTCGAGTTGCGCTTCCTGTTCGGCGGTTTTATTCGATACGGTAGCCACGCTGTTTTCGATTACTTTTATATCCTGACGCGCATGGTTAACATCGGCCAGCGCCCGGTCAAGATGGGATTTATATTCCCGGTTGTCGATTACGATCAGCGTATCCCCTTTACGGACAAACTGATTTTCCTCGTAGCGCACTTCCTGTACAAATCCGGTTACCCGAGCCATAACCGGTGTGACGTATTGATCAACCTGCGCATCGTTGGTTTCCTCGTGGTTGTTATAGAAAATCAGGAACCAGATTCCCAGAACGATTCCGCAAAAAACGATGCAACCGGCTATTACGGTGATCAATGTATGAAAAGAACGATGTGCCCCTGGCGCCTTTTGTTTTCCCATCTTGTAAAAATTGAATTAGAATATTGAGTTGGACTAATTAGTGTAATCGGTCGGCCGTATGCAGTAGCTCGTAGTACTTCATCGCGGCTTCAATTTTGGTAGCCGTATTTTTATATCGGGCTTCCAGCAATGCATTATCGGCATCAATCATTTCGGTGATCAAAACCAGCTGGTTCAGGTATTTTAACTTGACAATCCGGTAGTTTTCGACTGCCAATGCCAATGCTTTTTCGGTTACCGGAATCCGGGCGAGACTTTCCTGATAGTGCCTGTAATCGGCAAATATTTTATCCTCGACAGCATCTTTTACAATGCCGGCTTCCATTTTTTGGCGCTCCAATTGTTGATCGGCTATACGGGATTTTGCTTTGTTTTTATGCAAAGTGGAAAGATTAAATGTGGCTTCAATCCCCACTTGCCCCAACGAATAGAGGTACGGATCCGGCGGAAAAAACATATAATTCGGATATTTAAAACTGTAATTTCCAAACAAACTAATCGTCGGATAATAATTGGACTTTACGAGTTTCTTTTCCAAATGTCCGATTTCGATTTCCTTTTGCGCCATTTTTATCTCTTCGTTATCCAAAGCCGCTTTTAAAAAGTAGTCGTAACTTTCGATATGTTTTAATCCGGAGAGCAACTGCGTCGTATCGGGTTCTATGAGTTGACCTTCCGGAAGTTGCATCATGGTTTTTAGATCGTGTAGTGCTATCGCAATGTTTTTGCGGTTGGTGAGTGCATCCAGTTCCCGATCGGATAATTGCAATTCGGCGCGTAAGACTTCGTTTTTGGTGACCGTTCCGTGTTTTTTAAACGACTGTACTTCTTTTAGACGTTCCTGTTCCTCCTGGATGCTTTCGTCAATTATTTCCTGAAGCGCCATCATTTTATAGATTCCCAAAAACGACGCTACAACCTGTAACTTTACGTCGTTGGTCGTTTTTTCGGATTTTAAAGTCATTAACTCCGACTCTTTTTCTGCTATTTTTACCGTATGGTTGATTTTATTTCCGGCATATAACGGCATTCGGAATGCTGCCGACACCTCGTAGATTTCGGGGATGGTTTTAGTGACCTGTTTTCCCTGAAGAAAGCCACTTTGAAACTCTGTCAGATTGGTAATTCTGGAATACAGGGAATGCAATTCCACTTCGGGTAAGCGGAGTTCTTTTTTGGTTTTGACCGTTTCACCGGAAACCTGTTCGTCGATATGGGCTTTTTGAATAAACCGGTTGTTTTTTTCGGCCATTTGCCAGGCATCGTGTAGCTTTAGCCTGGTAATTTGTTGGGCGTTTATCGTTACTGTACCCGAAAGCAGTAAAATGATAGTGAGTAGCTTGCCTGAAATACTCTTCTTTTTGTGGTTTAAAAAAACCAGCGTGTTGCGATGCATAAGTCCATCAATAAATATGAGGCAAAGTTGGCGTGTTTTTATCGAGTGTTAAAATCATAAAAAGCCAAATATTTATTCATTTCAGACATTTATAATTCATAAAAAAACCACCTCGAAAGGTGGTTTTGTATCTTTATATATTTCGATTTAATAAATCGGAATTCTGTAGAATACTCCTTTTTGATAGTTTACAATACTGTCGTTATCGTTTTTCGCATTAAATTTAAAGCTTCCGGTAATCGTTCCGTCCTGGATGCTTTCAATTTTGATTTCGCCATCACTTCCCTGAACATTAACTACTCGGAATTTTGCCTGATTATCACCACCTACAATAGTAACAATATCGCCCGGTACATATCCGGTACCTCTTAAGTGAATCGCTACCGTAGTCACCACTCCGGCTGTCGTTTGAATCGCAACCTGTAATCCGGTTCCGGAACCGCCCGATGTAAAAACAGAAGTACTATTGGTATATCCTGTCCCCCCGTTTTCTAAAGCAATTTTACTCGCTGGTCCGCTAAAAACTCCTGTCGTATAGATATCTTCCATTCCGTTCATCGTCGAAATGAAACTGGCTCTGTTACTTTGGTTTGTCGTCCCTAACGGATACGTTCCGTTTTGGAAAGAAGATGTTCTTAAAATCACCTGCTCATCTACCGTGATCCCTTCGATTGTAACCGATCCGTCTGCACCAATGGTAGCATGTGCATCAGCAGCTCTCCATAAACCATAGTTCTTTTCACCCTGAAGCGACGGATTATTAAATTGTACGTTCTGCTCACAGGAAGTGAATGCTGCCACAAGAACTACAAGGGAAAGTATTTTTTTCATTTTAAATTCAAATTAATATTTGGGTTCATTATATTTCTACAAAAATAGTTTTTTATAGATAATAAGCTAATAAAATCATAAAAAATCACAAAAACACCTAAGTTATCTTGTTTTCAAAACGATAGCTCCCGTTTTCTTCCCATCCGAACCTAAGGATTTTATATATTTTGTATTCGTTTGTATTTAAAAGTTTTATATATTTGCACCCTTATTTAACAGAGGTCGTGTACCTCAAAATTTAATCACAAGATTATGTCAGTAAAAATTAGATTACAAAGACATGGTAAAAAAGGGAAACCTTTTTACTGGATTGTTGCAGCTGATGCTCGCGCAAAAAGAGATGGTAAATTCCTGGAAAAAATCGGAACTTACAATCCAAACACTAACCCAGCTACTATCGACTTAAACCTTGACAGTGCTGTACAATGGTTACACAACGGTGCTCAGCCAACTGACACTGCAAGAGCTATCCTTTCTTACAAAGGTGCTTTATTAAAACACCACCTAGACGGAGGTGTTCGTAAAGGCGCTTTAACACAAGAGCAAGCTGACGCTAAATTGGCTGCCTGGTTAGACGAGAAAGCTTCTAAAGTTGATGCTAAAAAAGACGGTTTAAGCAAAGCTCAGGCTGATGCTAAAGCGAAAGCATTAAAAGCGGAGCAGGAAGTAAACGCTAAGCGTTTGGCTGCTGCTGAAGAAGCTGCTAAAGCTGCTGAGGCTGCTGCTGCTGAAGAAGCTGCTACTGAAGAAGTTGCTGAAGAGGCTCCTGCTGTTGAAGAAAACAACGAAGAAACTCAAGCTTAATTTACCCGGCGATTCTATGCGTAAAGAAGAATGCTTCTATTTAGGTAAAATCGCTAAAAAATTCAGCTTTAAAGGGGAAGTCCTTGCTTATTTAGACACGGACGAACCGGAAATGTACGAAGAATTGGAATCAGTTTTTGTTGAATTCAACAATAATCTGGTTCCTTTTTTTATTGAAAGCTGTTCGCTACACAAAAACGATTTCCTTAGAATCCGTTTTGAAGATGTAGCTAGTGAAGAGGAAGCCGACAAACTACTTGGCTGCGCCTTATACCTACCATTAAGTGCCTTACCCAAACTGGAAGGCAATAAATTTTATTTCCACGAAGTGATTGGTTTTGATGTGGAAGATACCCGTTTGGGAATTATCGGAAAAATTGTTTCGATCAACGACAGCACCGCACAACCTTTGTTCGAAATCGAACATAACGGAATCGAGATTTTAGTTCCGATGATCGACGATTTTATCGTTGCGATAGACCGAGCCAACAAAAAAGTGGTCTTAAACACTCCGGAAGGTTTGGTTGATCTCTACCTGAACAATTAAAAACTTATGTTTCAGTTTAAGCAATTTACCATAGCACAGGACCGCTGCGCGATGAAAGTGGGTACCGACGGCGTTTTATTAGGCGCCTGGACTCCGCTTGATCATCATCCGTATAGCATTTTGGACATTGGCGCCGGAACCGGATTAATTGCATTAATGCTAGCACAACGCAGTACCGCCGAACAAGTCGATGCATTGGAAATTGACGAAGAAGCCTACGAACAGGCAGTTGAAAATTTCGAAAACAGTCCGTGGAACGATCGTTTGTTTTGCTATCATGCCGCTTTGGATGAATTTGCAGCAGAAATCGAAGACGAATACGACCTGATTGTTTCCAATCCGCCTTTTTATACCGATACGTACTATTCCCAAAACGAACAAAGGGATCTGGCCCGATTTGAAGACGCCATGCCATTTGAAGATTTGGTTGAAGCCGCCTCGGTTTTATTGTCAGATACTGGTATTTTTGCCGTGATCATCCCTTTTAAAGAAGAAGAACACTTTATCGGACTGGCTCAGGAATGCGAATTGTTTCCTTTTAAAATAACACGGGTTAAAGGCACACCTAGCACTGAAATCAAACGAAGTCTGATCGCTTTTTCCCGAAATCCGGAAAATCAGCCGGAAACGGACGAACTTATTATTGAAGTCGCCCGCCATCAATATACTCCGGAATATACCGCACTGGCTAAAGATTTTTATCTGAAGCTATAAAACATTTTACACCTTTCCTTTATTTGGTTATTTGTTATATTTACAACAAAATGTATTCGTTTTAGCTGTTTTACTGTTTTTTAAATTTTTCCTGTTTTCAAAACAAAAATAATTTTAGATCAGCGAATTTATACCTCTAAAATTTAGGCCAATTCGATATTATAGCGCTCTATAGTGTTGAAAAGTTGATTTTGTTTGCTTACTTTTGTGAACCAAAATTTATAAACAATGAAACCAGACTTATTTCAAGCTCCTGATTATTACCTATTAGACGATTTATTATCAGACGAACATAAATTAGTACGTGATGCTGCCCGTGCCTGGGTAAAACGTGACGTATCTCCAATTATCGAAGAATATGCTCAAAAAGCAGAATTCCCAAAACAAATCATCAACGGTTTAGCAGAAATCGGTGGTTTCGGTCCTTATATTCCTGTAGAATATGGTGGTGCCGGATTGGATCAGATCTCTTACGGTTTAATCATGCAGGAAATTGAAAGAGGTGATTCTGGTGTACGTTCTACTTCTTCTGTACAATCTTCTTTGGTAATGTATCCAATCTGGAAATACGGTAACGAAGAGCAGCGTATGAAATACCTTCCGAAATTAGCTACCGGAGAATTTATCGGTTGTTTCGGATTAACAGAGCCAGATTACGGTTCGAACCCGGGTGGTATGGTGACCAACTTTAAAGATATGGGTGATCACTATTTATTAAACGGGGCTAAAATGTGGATTTCCAATGCGCCATTTGCCGATATCGCTGTGGTTTGGGCTAAAAATGAAGAAGGAAGAATCCACGGATTGATCGTTGAAAGAGGTATGGAAGGTTTTTCAACTCCTGAAACGCACAATAAATGGTCGCTACGTGCTTCGGCTACCGGTGAATTGATTTTCGACAACGTAAAAGTTCCAAAAGAAAACTTATTACCAAACAAATCCGGATTAGGAGCACCACTAGGATGTCTTGACTCGGCACGTTACGGAATTGCATGGGGTGCTATCGGTGCTGCTATGGACTGTTACGATACCGCTTTACGTTATTCAAAAGAGCGTATCCAGTTTGACAAACCAATCGGAGCGACACAATTGCAACAAAAAAAATTAGCCGAAATGATCACTGAAATCACGAAGGCACAATTATTAACCTGGAGATTGGGTGTATTGCGTAACGAAGGAAGAGCTACATCGGCTCAGATTTCTATGGCAAAACGCAACAACGTGGATATGGCTTTAACCATTGCCCGTGATGCACGTCAGATGTTAGGTGGTATGGGAATCACAGGTGAATATTCGATCATGCGTCATATGATGAACTTAGAATCGGTTGTAACGTACGAAGGTACACACGATATTCACTTATTGATCACAGGTATGGATGTAACCGGATTAAACGCATTCAAATAGGATTCTAAATCCCTATATATTTAAAAAGAGCTTGTATAAAGCTCTTTTTTTATGGTCAAAACAAGACATTGTAAAACCTAATGATCAATTTATACGTAAATCAATGTTAAAAGCTATTCTCAGAACCGCTAGCTTGTTTATTTTTGTACTAAACTTTTACCAATGAATATAAAATCCATCAATAAAAAAATTCAACCTCAAAAGGACATCCTTTTGAGCCATCCTTTATACAGTCAGATTCAAAATATAGACGATCTACATTGTTTTCTTGAAGGACATGTGTATGCCGTTTGGGATTTTATGTCATTGCTAAAAGCATTACAATCCAAACTAACCTGCACGACTACACCATGGTTCGCTACTAAAAATCCGGAAACCCGGTATTTGATCAATGAGATTGTACTTGCGGAAGAATCCGATATTTCTTTGGACGGAAAACGACTGAGTCATTTCGAAATGTATATTGACGCCATGAACGATTGTCACGCCAATACGACACCGGTATACGAATTTCTGGACAACGTAGTGAACACTCAGAATATTTTTGTGTCGATCAAACAAAGCAGTCTACACCCCAATATCAAGGCTTTCCTTGACTTTACCTTCCGCGTAATCGAACAGGGAAAACCACATGAAATTGCTGCGGCTTTCACCTTTGGACGCGAAGATTTGATTCCAGGTATGTTTACCGCTATCCTAAAACATTTTCAGGAGAATTTCCCGGCTACCGATCTGTCGAAACTAATCTATTATTTTGAACGCCATATCGAATTGGATGCAGATGATCACGGCCCAATGGCCATGCAGATGATTTCCGAACTTTGCGGTAACGATACCGAAAAATGGAGCGAAGTGGAAAGCGTTTCCATATTGGCGTTGGAAAAACGCATCGGATTATGGAATGCCATTGAAGAAACTATCCGTCAGAAAAACCTGGCAACCACATAAAACAAAAAACATCCTTTTCAGGATGTTTTTTTATTTGGATTTCCATATAAAACCGTCCAGTATATAATGGGTAAACTGCGGCACGACCAACAAGGGCACTAAAAGAAAATGTAAGGCGGTAAAATCAAACGAAGCCGCATTAAAATGTTCCTGCCAGACAGTAATTTCCCAAAGGTATTCTTCGGCAAAAGCAATACCCAATAAAATTCCAATATAAAACAACAGACTCGTAACGTTTATTCCGCTACACGAAACAGCCTGCTCCCTTTCTTCTTTCGGTTTTACTTCTTTTAAATAGACCAAGGCCATATAGGGAATACCGTGCGACACCACATTTAAAGCGGTAAAAATCAAATCCTGATTAAAATAGACAATTCCAAAATACCAGGATAAGGCCGTTCCCAGAATCACCATATTTTTCGGAATATTAAAATAGCGTTCTTTTACGGCCCGATACACGGTTCGTATTATATAAACACCCAATATACCATAGTACAGAACCGTTGTTATATCCAACAGGGAACTACTTTCAAATTTCAAAAACTCCTCCGGCATAAACCAGCTGAAATTTCGCTGTGGCGACAAAAACCAGTACAACATCGGATATCCGGTAGCCGTATAAATAACCAGACTATCGAAATTTTTATTTGCTTTGATCCGGGGTTCGTTTCTGGAATACAACCGCATAAAACCATATTGCTGTCGGATAAAATGAAACACGGCAATATAGGCCAATACCGACCAAAAAAAGGCACTCCCAAAAGAGAACAGTAGCATCCCAATTAAAAAACATCCTATCGGCACACCGATCAATAGTTTTTTTCGCTTTTGAAATTCGGAGGCAACAAAATAGGTTTTAAACAAGGTCGCATACACATGTGCCACGTCGATAAAAACAATCAGGAATAACCAGGTATAAAACGAATAGTGTTGTTCAGCCCAAAGGATTTCTTTCTGAAAAAGCACAATCACTGCCAACACCAAAAATGGTGGTAACAGAATAAACAGACTGTCGGTTTTCGCTTTATGAATCCAGGGTTGCATCGTTTATCATTTTATTTACGGCGTTAATCCCCTGATGAAAAGCCTCCTCGAAAATAGAAATTCCAGCCAGATCCGAATGCCCGAAATAGATTCTATTGGCTATGGGTTGTCGCGCCAGTTCTTTTTCTTTTCCGAATAAAAATCCTGGAACAGGACTGATCATTCCATGTCCCAAAAGATGAATATCGATGGTTTCGATGTAGCGTTCTATATCCGGATGGGCTTTTTGCAAATCGGCTATAACCTGTTGTTTCCAGTATTCTTTATCTTTTTTGTATACTGCTCTTCGCGTCTGCGGTAGATTCCCCGATGAAAAACTATGGTAATAGGTGATCACTTTTTTGGGATGCAACTGTTGCAACGATTGATGTTGATCATAAATATATCCCAGTCCTTGCGCATCGTGTATCACGTTGTCCCAGCACAATGGATAACTCTGATTATCGGTTAATTCCGCAACCGTTATCGTCGCCAGTAACCAAGGCGCATAGTGAAATGCTTTGGAAAACTCCTTTCTTCCGGTGAGCAAATACTGATTTATAAATTGTGGTGTGGCCAAAAGTACCCGATCGGCTATAATGGTAACCGATTCCTGTTTTTCATTGTCGAATGCTGTAACAGCAACGGTATCGTTACGGGTTTCCACCTGATATACCAGATGCTTTTTTACTATTTTCTGATCGGTGTATTTTTTCAAATGCGACGCCAGCCTGGCATTTCCTTCCGCCCAGGTGAGTACGTTTTCTTTTTTATCGGCTGTAGCATCGTGTTTGCGACCACAGAAATAATGAATTCCCGCCCAGGCCGAAACGTAGGCAACGCCCAAACCGTAATCGTCCCGGCAACAATAGTCGACATAATACCGCAACACATCCGTTGTAAATCCGTTGCGTTCCATCCACTCCTGCATGGTAATCGTATCCAAGGCTCTTGTTTCAGTATCGGTAGACGAAAGGGCTAAGGGGATATCGAACAAATAGGCACCATCCGATCCTTTTGCATTTCTAAAAAACGCCATTTTATCAAAAAACCGCTCAAACTGTTCTTCTTCCGCATTGGTCATTCCCAATCGCGGTACCAAGCCTTCCTGCCAGCTGTTTTTATAATACAGCCGCTCCTGAGGCGAAAAAGTCAGCTGTTCTTCATCGAATACCGGAAAACCTTTGGCATCATATCCGGTAATTATTTTGGTTTCTTCCAGAAATTGCAGCAGTTCTTTATCCTGAAAATTGGGCAACGGAAGGTAATGTGCTCCCAATGGATATTTCGAATACCGGTTTTCGCCATTGGACGAATTACCTCCCAAATGGTCTTCCATCTCAACCAGTAAAAAATCGGAAATTCCTTTTTTATGAAGTTGTCGTGCCGCGCTAAGACCGGTAATTCCACCCCCTACAATCAGGTATGGAATACGGATCTCCCGAGTTGGCTTCGGAAAGTTTTTTGTCCATAAACGATGCCCCAGTATATGATTGGTTCCCGACAAGCGGATCGCCATCTTCAGAACTTTCTCTTTACAGGATTGCACCAACGGAATCAACAGCAATGATGCAGCGATACCTTTTAAAAAAGTACGTCTTGATTTATAATTTTCCCCACTCTTCATCGAAATAGCGCACTAAGATCTGATTGTCCAGACGATTAATCTCCACGTTATTGGAAACCATATCTTTGGAAAAAAAATTAAACTTATCAAACTGATAATTGTAAAATCGCAATCCTTCGACTTTCCTGTTTACAGTGGCAAACGTAGCCTGCGGATTAAGCGTTGCAATGGTATAGCCCCATTCACCGAATGACGGCACATAGGCATGATAGGCGTCCACCTTTGGAAAAATTTCATGTATCGTCTTATTGATACACCAAAATGACTTCGGTGCAAAATATGGGGATGTAGTTTGAACCACAACAAAAGCCTCGGGAGTTAAAATCGTTTCTAACGATTTGTAAAAATTAAGCGAATACAATTTCCCAAGACTATAATTAGACGGATCGGGAAAGTCGATAATGGCCACATCAAATTTTTGCGGACAGTTTTTAGCCCAGATATAGGCATCCTGATTGATCACCTTTACTTTCGAATCGGTTAAGGAATTTTGATTAAAACCGGTTAGAATCGTATTGGTTTGAAACAGTTTTGTCATTCCTTCGTCCAGATCGACCAAAGTAATACTCTTCACTTCTTTATATTTCAGTATCTCCCGAACGGCCAAACCATCACCGCCACCCAAAACCAATACATGATCTACTTTTTTGGCAGCAGCCATTACCGGATGTACCAGAGCTTCGTGGTAACGGTACTCGTCGGCCGAGCTAAACTGAAGGTTATTATTAAGATACAAACGATAATCACTTTTATTATGCGTCAGTACGATTCGCTGGTAAGGCGTCGAGCTCGTATAAACAATATTTTCTCCATACAATTTCCCCTCCGAAAAGGACAAAATAGCTTCCGAAAATATAAAAACAAGCAACAAAAACAAAAACGAAGCGATTGCTTTTGTTTTTAAAACAAATGGTCGGTTTAATTCTTTTTTAAGCAGAAAACACAACCCAATTGCAATTCCAATATTGATCATACCAAAAAACAAAGAAGTTCGCATCACGCCCAACTGTGGCACCAATACCAGAGGGAACAATATCGAAGCCAATAGTGCCCCGATATAATCGAACGTAAACACATTGGATACCAGATCGCGGAAGGCCACCCGATCTTTCAGTATGTTCATCAGCAGCGGAATTTCCAGTCCCACCAAACAGCCGGTGGTAAACACCAGCAGGTACAGGATAAACTGAAAATAATCGACACTTTCGAATAAAAGAAATAGCACTACCGAACTTAAACCGCCTACTAAGCCCACCAATATTTCGATTTCGACAAAGGTGTCCAGCAGTTTTTTGGTAATGAATTTTGAGAAATACGACCCAATCCCCATTGAAAACAGGTATACACCAATAATCAACGAAAACTGTTTTACGGAATCCCCTAACAGGTAACTCGCCAGTGTACCGGCCACGAGTTCGTATACCAATCCACAGGTCGCAATTGTAAAAACGGCGATAAGCAATAAAAATTCAAATCGGAGGAATTTTTTACCCATGAATCGCTGCGCTTACAATCATTGAAATCCCGATAATGAAAGCCGCCAGCACAATTGCTACCGCCACGTTATTTTTTTCGGTAATTTCTTTCCACGTATTTTCTGGTGTTAGTTTTTCGATTACAAAATAAGACCCTAACAAGATCAACAATCCCAACACGGAAAAGACCAAGGAGTTTAAAATAAGTTTTGTACTGATAAAATCCATATTTTTTATTTTTTGGTTATTTATGATAAAATCGGTTTACATGATGGGTACGCGATTCTGACGTGCCGTATTTTTCCACTGTGGCACAATCGCATATCCGGTTTCCTCCGATTACAAATTGCAAATACACTACATAAATGATCACCCCTAATAATAGAGGCCATTTATTTTGTTTTATATACGCCAGCACGTTATTTTTCATTGTCATCACTATTATTCATAAGGAGTATACGGACTATCGTTCCATCGTTTTGTTTCGTTATACAGCTCTCCAAAGTAGGCAATTAACACCATCACGGCCATAATAATAACCAGCACCCAAATATTCCAATAGGACGCTTTGTTCCAGGTTGCTGTTACCCTCATTCCGGTATTATTAAGGTCTTCCGGTGCTTTTACAACCGTAATCGCCAAGTGGTATTTTCCGGCACTCACGCCACAGATACTAAAATCGTCCGATGTATCGCCTTCGGACCAGCTTTCGCCCTCCGAATAACCGTGATAATATTCGACATCTTTATTGGCATAGATCTCTTCGTTTGTCGTTTCGTTTACCAACGCCACCTGTGCATTGGCCCACGAATTATCCACTCCGGAATGCACGGAAATGGTTAGTGGTGATGCGCCGCCTTCGAGTGTAAACGAGGGTGAAATATACTCTTTGTTGTTGTATTCGCTAAAAGAAATATCATTGCTAAAAACGACTTCTTCCTGCTTATCGTGATACACATACAAATGCGTTAACAGAATCAACAAGGTAACCGAACACAATATCAAAGCCAATTGTCGGACATTAAAAAAATAAGGTTGTACCAATCCGATACCAATCCGGTTGGGCAATTCTGCCGTAGGCTTAAAAATACGTTTTATCTGCTTCTTTGAAATATGTTCGCCCAAAAAAACCGTTCGCTCTTCTTTTTCTAACTTTTCAAAAGAGATCATATACGGTGGCGCGATAAGTTCCGCCATGGTTACCAATCCTGTTGGCAAACTCACATCAAAAAAACCAGCCGCTGCGGCGATTCTCGGCCTTGCAATATCATACAGCTTAAAAACCTTATCGTTATAATCGATTATTTTGGGATGGCCTTTTATAAAATCATCCGGAATTTCCCGTAACAAAATCCAGTGTCCGTTCACTTCCGATAAATACAAAAACTTAGCTGTCGCCGAGGCAAGAACATATTCTCTCCAATAGTAATTCATATATTCTTTAACAACAACGCCAGTAACGATATACTCTTCCTCTTCCAGTATTCCTTTTAGTCCCGGTGTAAGGCTACCAATCTCTTTGTCGTATTTGTATTTGTCTTTAAAGATAAAGTCGCCTGTTTCTGTTGCTTTATAAATACTAAAACACTTGGAACAGACAAATTGTTTTACCGGAAACGGCACTTCAATAGCTGTAGGGGTATCACATTGATAGCACGTAATTCTCATATCTATCTGTTAATTTCAAAATTTTTAATAACATCCGCTTGAAAATATTCGATATAATCGTTTGCGATAGTCTTCACTTTCACGGTGTTATCCTGTAGGTAATTGCACAAATAAATATCCATGGTGAGCTGGTTGTACTCTGGCCAGGTATGAATGCAGATATGCGACTCTTTTAAGCAGACAGCGATCGTAAAGCTATCATTTTCAAAAGAATGCACTACCACACCCACTTTTTCGAGTTGGTATTTTTGTAGTATCGTGTCCGTAAAAAGAACAAAATCCTGTGCCGCCGTAAGCTTGTTACTGTTTGGAACAGAAAGTGTCAGAAGTTGGTGTAATCCGGGAGAATACGAAGTTTGTGTCATTAATTATACCCATTCGGGAAATTTATCGCGTATGGTGATTATACGGCAGACTTTCCAAAATGTTACAAAAAAAGCGAAGAAAAATCTTCGCTTTATTATTTATTATTCCGGAGCCAATTCCAGTTGTAGTCCGTTTAATGCTTCCGTGATGTGAATCTGACATCCGAGCCTACTGTTGTCTTTTACATTAAATGCTTCCGACAACATGGCTTCTTCATCATCGTTCATTTCCGGCAGGTCTACATCGTTGAGTATATAACACTGGCAGGACGCACACATGGCCATTCCGCCGCAAATACCAATGGTTCCTTCCGGCGCCAGTTCGTAGGCCCGCACCAGTTCCATGATATTCATGTTCATATCTGTAGGTGCTTGTACCTCATGAACCGCTCCTTCACGGTCTGTAATGATTATCGTTACATCCTGAGACATGGCTAGTCAATTGATTTTACAACTGCTTTTTCAGCCTCTTTACGAGTACCGTCAAAACCGTCGACACCGCTCACGGTGGTATATTTTAATACGTATTTCTTACCTGGGTTCAGTTTGTTAAACACACTCTGACACATTAAAGTTGCTTCGTGGAAACCACATAAAATCAGTTTTAATTTCCCCGGATAGGTATTGATATCGCCAATGGCGTAAATGCCTTCGATATTGGTTTGATAATCCAATGCGTTGTTTACTTTAATCGCGTTTTTCTCGATTTCAAGTCCCCAGTTGGCAATCGCTCCCAATTTTGGAGTTAATCCAAATAACGGGATAAAATAATCGGTTTCTACATTCATGCGGGCGCCATTGATTTCGATATCCACCGATTCAATACGTTCGGATCCTTTAAAACCAACCACCTCAGCTGGTGTGATCAAACGAATTTTTCCAGCTTGTTTTAATTCCTGAACTTTTTCAACCGAATCCAACGCCCCACGGAATTCGTTTCGACGGTGTACCAAAGTTACTTCCGATGCCACATTTGCCAAAAAGATACTCCAATCCAAAGCAGAATCCCCACCTCCGGAAATCACTACTTTTTTATTGCGGAATTTTTCCGGATCTTTTACGAAATACTCCACCCCTTTGTCTTCCTGTTCGTAAAACTCCAAATCTTTCAGAATCGGTTTTCTCGGTTCAAAACTTCCCAATCCACCGGCAATCGCTACTGCTTTTGCGTGGTGTTGCGTACCTTTATCGGTGGTTACAATAAACGTTCCGTCTTCCAGTTTATCTATGGTTTCCGCTTTTTCATTTAGCGTAAATCCCGGTTGGAACTGTTTGATCTGTTCCATTAGGTTATCGACCAAATCGCCCGCTAATACCGACGGAAATCCCGGAATATCGAAAATAGGTTTTTTAGGATATAACTCCGTTAATTGTCCTCCCGGTTGCGGAAGACCATCGATAATATGGCATTTTAATTTTAAAAGTCCGGCTTCGAAAACGGCAAAAAGTCCTGTGGGACCTGCGCCAATAATTAGTATATCTGTTTCAATCATTACGTAATAGATTAATTAAGGACACAAATGTCCCTCGAATTATTTTCTTGTTCTATGACAAATATCAAGAAATCTAACGATGGAAGGCATTATACTGCCTGTCAGGAAAATATCCTGAAGACAAAAAAAGTCCCGGCTCCTGTATTTCAAAAGCCGGGCACTGTATCCTGAATTTATGCTACGTTAACCACAGTTTCGATCTGCGGCACATATTTTTTGATCGTAGTTTCCACACCGGCGCGTAACGTCATTTGGTTTACGTTACAAGCCGTGCAGGCACCTTCAAGGCGAACTTTTACGTGCTTATCGTCTTCAATTTCGATAAGCGTAATATCGCCACCATCCGAATTTAAGAACGGACGAATTTCTTCCAGTGCTCTTTCAACGTTTAGTTTGATTTCTTCTGTTGTCATTTTATTTCTTTTTTACAGCTGAACATCCAGCCATCGTGGTAATTTTTATTGCTTCTGTAGGCGGCAGACTTTCATTTCTGCTTACTACTTCCTGTACTACGGAACGCGCCAGTTCTTCAAATGCTTTTTCAATTGGCGTTGCCGTTTGTAAGGCGGCCGGGCGACCGTAGTCTCCTGCTTCGCGAATACTTTGTACAATCGGCACTTCTCCTAAAAACGGCACCTGTAAATCTTCCGCCAGATTTTTCGCACCTTCTTTTCCGAAGATATAATATTTGTTGTCCGGTAATTCATCCGGTGTAAAATAGGCCATGTTTTCAATGATTCCCAAAACCGGTACATTGATGCTTTCGGCCTGGAACATTGCTACTCCTTTTTTAGCATCGGCCAAAGCCACTGCCTGAGGTGTACTTACTACCACCGCTCCGGTAATTGGAAGCGATTGCATTAACGACAGGTGAATATCTCCTGTTCCCGGTGGTAAATCCAGTAACATAAAATCCAGTTCGCCCCAATCGGCATCAAAAATCATCTGATTTAAAGCTTTAGAAGCCATTGGTCCTCTCCAGATTACCGCCTGATCCGGACTGGTAAAGAAACCGATAGATAAGATTTCCACACCGTAACTCTGGATGGGTTTCATTTTCGATTTTCCGTCCACCTCAACCGAAATCGGACGTGCTTTTTCCACGTCAAACATAATCGGCATGGAAGGTCCGTAAATATCCGCATCCAAAACACCAACCTTAAAGCCCATATTCGCCAGCGTTACCGCCAGATTTGCCGTAATCGTTGATTTTCCAACACCACCTTTTCCAGACGAAACAGCGATAATATTGCTGATTCCCGGAATCGACTTGCCTTTGATTTCCGGTTTTTCCGGAGCTTCAACTTTTATATTGACTTTTACTTTTGCCTTATCGTATATTTTTTCATGGATCACTTTCATAATGTCCACCTCAGCGCGTTTTTTGATATGCAACGCCGGGGTGTGCAATAATAAATCCACTACTACTTCATCTCCGAAAGTGATTACGTTTTGTACCGCACCGCTTTCTACCATATTTTTACCTTCTCCCGCAATGGAGATCGCTTCCAATGCTTTAAGAATTTCTTTCCTGTCTAATTTCATTATTTTACTCGCTTTAAGTCGTTTATTAAGACTGACTTTATGTTACAAAGATAAGATGAAAAGTTCTTAAAATAAAGATAAAGAATTGTATTTGTTTATTGCGCAATAGCTTCCCTTTACACTCGCGGTTTCAAAAGCCTCAATCCGGGACAATAACGGTAATTCAGACCGGTTCCCAACTGTTTATTTTTTAAAGAATTCCCGGTTTAATTTCGAAAATCCATTTTAAAATTCAATTTTCGAGCAAGCAATCCGGCTTTTTAGCTGTTATTTCAAAAAAAAGCAGCAACCGAAACGTGTCCGATTGCAGCAAAAGGTAGTAAAAATCAAAGTGGATTATTCGTATTTCAGGTATTTCAGAATATCGATCCTTGTTGCCTGATAGGCTTTCGAAAGCACAATAAGCAATGTGAGCGATACTAAGACCACAAAACCAATACTAAACGGCAAGGTGGTTATCGAAATCCGGAAAGCAAAGTCTTCCAACCATTTATTAAGCAGGTAATACGCCGGCATCGCTGCCAGAATAAAACCGATAATACAAAAAATGATGTATTGTGTCGACAGGTTTTTAAGTAGCATTCCGGTTTCGGCGCCCAATGTTCTTCGGATCGCAATTTCTTTTATGCGTCTTTCAATCGAATAGGATGCCAGCGCAAACAATCCGAACAATGCAATAGTGATCACTACAATATTGAGCAGCGAAAACAGGTTTCTTTGTTTGACATAGGTTTCATAGGTCCGGGCGTATTCTTTATCTACAAAATCATATTTAAACGGATATTCGGTATCGACTTTCTGCGTCCAGAATTTCTCCAGACCGGCAATAGTCTGATCCATGTTTTGTGCATCGACTTTTATATAGATTCTATCGATATTGGTTTGCATCCACGGAACGGTCTTAATATGAAAGAAAACCATTGGCGGTATTTCCCGCTGTAACCCATACAAATGGAAATTATCGACTATTCCAACCACTTTTAATTTATGTCCGTTCCATTCGATTTCTTTTCCAACCGGATCTTTTTCGCCCATCTTCTCCCATGTCACTTTATTGATCAACATAGTGCTTACCGTATCGGAAGCCAACTCCGGTGAAAGCATTCGCCCCTGAAGTAGCTTTATCCCTAACATATTCAGCAAATCAAAATCAATTCCCATATTTTGTGCCTGAATCGGATTGTCGTTATGTGTAAAGCCCGTTGAAGACGTAGCGCCTCTACCCGAAAAATTAAAGGTTCCGGCTCCCACTCCCTTAACGCCTTTTATTTTTTGCAATTCCTGCTGAAAGGTTTTGTAGCGTTCATAATCGGTTCCGTCTCTTTTTGGACGATACGGAATCGTTATAATCTGATCGCCTTTATAGCCTAATTCCTTACTACTCATATAGCGCACCTGTTGGTATACGATATACGAACCGATAATAAAAAATGTCGCAATGGCAAACTGAAGGATTAACATTCCGTTTCGGAGCCATATTCCGTTTTTACTTCGTCCGAAATTACCTTTAAGCACTTTTAAAGTCTCAAAATTCGACACATATATCGCCGGAAAAATACCCGCCAATGCAATAACCACGACCACTATCAGCACCAATTGCAAATAGAACTGACTTCCGATCATTTGGAGGTCTTTCCCTAAAAACGAATTATAAAACGGTAGGGCAAGCTCCACGATCATCATCGACAAAATCAAGGCTCCGAAAACCACCAGTATTGTTTCGAAAACAAACTGCCATACAATTTGTTTTTTAGTCGCTCCGATAATTTTTCGGATACCGATTTCTTTGGCTCTTTTAATCGCATTGGCCGTAGCCAGATTGATATAATTCACAATCGAAAGCACCAGAATCAGAATTGAAAGTCCCATCATGATCATCAAAAACTGATAATTCCCTTTTCCTTCCACCAAACCGCTGGTTAAGTCACTTAGTCGTGCTTTTGACAATGGGGTCATGGAAACCTTAATAATTCCGTATTTTTTAATAAACTCCTGTTCCGAAATTCCCAAATTTTTAGCCTCTCTTCGGATACGATGTTCGTAATAAATCGCTTCAATTTCTTTCGCAACCGCAGCGGCTTTTTCGGGTGAATTGATTTTCAACATCAATCCGTAATTAAAATCACCCCAACTCTCGCTGTTTTTATCCATTTTTAGATACAACATCACGTCGGGTGCCATCGACGACTTACCCGGAATACGGTAAACACCTCTTACCGCGTACGGTTTTCCGTCGTAGATCATTTGTTTTCCTATCGGATTTTCATCTTTAAAAAATAACTTAGCGACGTCTTCCGACAATGCGATACTACTTTGATCCTGTATGGCTGTTTTCGCGTTTCCGGCTATAAATTCAAAAGGAAAATACGTGAAAAAATTACTTTGTGCTGCGCCAATTTTCTTGATCATTTCTTTTTTTCCATTGTAACTCAAAATTTCTTCCGAATACCAGGCTGTATAATAACAGTAACTTTCGATGTTTTTGGAGGATGCTTCCAGAATCGGAGCGGTTGGTGCTACATTCCACGCCCACTTACCGGCATCGGCTACATCGTTAATCACTTCATAAACCTTGTCTTTCTCGGGGTTCCATTCGTTATACGAGTGTTCTTCGTTCCAATACAGAATGGCAAAGATTAATCCGGAAATCCCGATGCTTAATCCCAACACATTGAGTATTGAAAACAGTTTGTGTTGCTTAAAATGATACACAAACACTTTTAACCAGTTTTGTATCATTGTTATTTAGCTGTAATGGTTCCTAATGATTTTTTGTCTGTCGTAAGCACTTTCGGTTTGCCGGAATATTCAATAGCAGCTACCGAACTGGCGGATGCATCCAGTTTTTCAGTTACATGTACCGTTACTTTCGAGGTATTTGCCGCTTCAACAATCGCATATTTTACATCCAGATCGCCGGCTTTAAAAACCGATGCCGATTTTGCCTCTACTTTTAATTCGCTTGCTTTTCCGGTAATCGTTGCTTCTCCGGCACTTGCCAATACTGCTTTTAGAACCGTTGCCTGAATAGCACCTTTAAAAGCCGATCCGGAACTGATATCCAATTGTACATTTTTCGCTTTAATGTTTCCTTTCAAATGTGTTCCCGACGAAAGGGTGATTTGTGCATTCACCGTTTCCACTTCGTTTTCAAAGGTCATTTTGGCTCCGGAAGACAGTTTAAAATACGTCACATTTGGTCCCGAAACCTCAACCCGTGCGATTTCAAAATTATTGATTTCTTTAGTGGATTTTATTTTTACTTTTAATACGCCACCATTCACTTCTGTAGTGATCATCTTTACTTTATCGGCCGTATCGGAGGTTACTTTTACTCCGGTTGTTTTACTTTGCGTATAGCGTATTTCAACTCCGGCTGAACCTTCAATGGTTGTAAAATCGGCTACGGTTCTGTTTTCGCTTACCTGTGCCCGACATACAAATCCGATAAGACTTAAGGTTATGGCAATTACAATTCGTATCATGGTTTTTCTTTTTTAAGGTTGTGGTTGTTTTTAATTTTCTTTGGCATCGACCAAAACATCTACATTACGGGCGTTTTGCTTTTCGCTGAGAATCACGCCGTCTTTCATATGAATGGTTCGTTGTGAAAACGACGCATCGTAATCGGAGTGCGTTACCATCATGATCGTCGCGCCATTAGCGTGTAAATCGGTTAACAATTCCATTACCTCGTTTCCGTTACGGCTGTCCAGATTTCCGGTAGGCTCATCCGCCAGAATGATTTTTGGATTGGTGATCAAAGCCCGCGCAACGGCTACCCTTTGTTGTTGTCCGCCCGAAAGTTGTTGCGGATAATGCTTTAGACGGTGGGAAAGCGACAGCCGTTCGGCAATGGCCTCCACTCGTTTTTTGCGTTCCGCACTACCCACATTATTGTAGATCAGCGGCAGTTCAATATTGTCATATACCGACAACTCGTCGATCAGGTTAAAGTTTTGGAAAATAAATCCGATTTGCTGTTTGCGCAACTTCGCTTTTTCATTTTCCTTTAGTCCGTTGATCTCCTGTCCTAAAAGTTTATAGCTACCACTGGTAATACCATCCAAAAGTCCGATGATATTAAGCAGGGTTGATTTTCCGCAACCCGAAGGTCCCATTACAGAGATAAAATCCCCTTCGTTAATTTGCAGCGCAATCTGATTTAATGCGGCTGTTTCCACTTCTTCCGTCCGGAAAACTTTGGAAAGATTTTGAATGCTGATCATAACTGTTCGTTTTTTAGATTGATTGATTTTTTCGATTTCCCGTTTCCGGGTTTTTATATTTTGTTCTTTTGTTTATCCAACTTAAAAATGGCTCGGCTAAAGTTATTATTAATTCCATTATTTTACTTGTCAAATTGTAAAACCACCACTTCTTTATAATCCTGATAGGAAGAGGTGATTACTTTTTCACCCTCTTTTAATCCTTCCAGTACTTCGAAATACAACGGATTTTCCCGCCCCAGCCTGATCGTACGACGGATGGCTTTATCACCATTTACGACAAAGATCCAGTTTCCAGAGGTTTCCTGATTAAAACTTCCTTTGGGTAATACCAGCGTTTTTACACTTTCGGAAAGGGTTAATTTAACACCAAAACTCAATCCCTGTTTTAAATCCAGTTCTTTGGCATTTTCAAAACTCAACTCGACCTGAAATTTACCGTCTTTAACTTCCGGAATTACTTTGGCAATATGTACCGGAAATTGTTTCCCTTTATATTCAATCGTTCCTTTTTGTCCAACCGATACGCGCTCCAGGTAAAATTCGTCGACTTTTGCAACCAGTTTATACCCTTGCATCACATCAATTTTTCCAATACTTTCTCCGGCCTGGTAGTTTTTTCCTAAAATTGGCTCGAACGAAGATAGTCGTCCGGATAAGGGTGCCGTAATTAAAAAGTTCTTTTTATTCCCTCGCAAAATGTCAAGGCTCTTTTCCATTGTCGCAATCGAACGATTGATTTGCTGAATCTGGACCTGGTTGGTTTGTTTTTCTTTTTGAATGCTTTGCTGGATAATATTTTTACGTTCCTGTTGGTAACGGAAACCTTCCCGCGTCGTTTCCCATTCGTTTTTGGCAATGATTCCTTTTTTAAATAATCGTTCGTTAAGATCGTATAATTGTTTGGCCGTATTGTAATCGTGTTCGATGGCAATCAGGTCTTTTGCCAGATTTAATTCCTGATTTCGGATATCCAATCGCGCTTTGTTTAGGTTGTTGATTTGTTCGATCATGGACGTCTCCTGTGTCAGATAGCTTAATTCTGTATTTGGATTATACAATTTAGCCAATGCTTGTCCTTTTTCGACATGACCGCCGTTTTCCACAAAAATTTCCTGTACCGAACCACCTTCAATAATATTGATCAAAATAGAATTTAAAGGTTCGGCTTTCGCCTGAAACATAATAAAATCTTCAAAGTAGGCTTTACTTACGGTTTTGATGCTAATCTCATCTCGTTTTATATTCAGGCTTTTTTCTTTGGTGATCATGGAATAGGCAAAATAGCTAACGGTCAAAAAAAGTAGCACTATCCCTATACGATAGCTATTTTTTCTATTTTTACGAGTGATAACAGTATCCATTTTTTGATTTTTTGATACGATATACAAAGACAATTTCGTGCCATTGTTTTAAAAATCAAGAACCTACTGATTATCAATCGTTTTATAATTCGCTATGATTTTGAAGTGTTCAGTATCGGACACTTTTTTGTCCGAAACCGAACAGCCATGAAAAAAAAACAAGCCCAGATTTTAATTATCGACGATCAGGATGATATTCTTTTAGCCGCAAAACTGCTGTTAAAAAAACATTTTGAAACCATTCATACCGCCAATTCGCCCAAAAAATTGGTGCAATTGCTTGCCGATAATCCTATTGATGTGGTTCTTTTGGATATGAATTATCGTATCGGTTTTGAAGACGGACGGGAAGGGATTCACTGGTTAAAAGAAATTAAGTTGCTGACCCCAAACACGGTAGTCGTTTTGATGACTGCTTTCGGAAAAGTGGAAACAGCGGTCGAAGGACTCAAATCCGGCGCTTTCGATTATGTGATGAAACCGTGGGACAACGATAAATTACTTACGGTGATCAACAATGCCGTAGCACAAAGTCGGAAAGAGCAAAAAAAGAATCCACCACAACTTCAAGCCGGTCAGTCGGTTTTTATGGGCAATGCGCCCAAGATCAAACAGGCCTATGCTATTGCAGACAAAGTCGCCAAAACGGATGCCAATGTTCTTATCCTTGGTGAAAATGGAACCGGAAAATATGTTTTTGCCGATTATATTCACCGGCATTCCGACCGGAAAGACCAGCCGTTTATCGCCGTTGACCTTGGTTCGTTAAACGAAAACATCTTTGAAAGCGAATTGTTCGGTTATGCCAAAGGTGCTTTTACCGATGCCAAATCCGATACCGCCGGGCGTTTTGAAGCCGCACAGGGCGGAACGATTTTTCTGGACGAAATCGGGAATGTTCCGTTGCATTTGCAATCCAAATTACTACAGGTTATCCAGAATAAAACCGTTACCCGATTGGGTGAGGCCAAAGCCCGACCTTTGAATGTGCGTATCATCACGGCGACCAACCTCGATTTAAAACAGGAAGTAGCGGCAAAAAACTTCCGGGAAGATTTGTTCTATCGAATCAATACGATGACGATTCCATTGCCGTCATTGCGCGAACGAAACGAGGATATTATTCCGCTCGCCCACTTTTTATTGGCACAATTAGCTGCGAAATATGGTCGGGATGGGTTACAATTTCAGGAGAAAGCACTGGAAAACATGGAAAAACATCGTTGGAACGGTAATATCCGTGAAATGGAAAACCGAATCGAAAGAGCAGTAATCCTTTGTGAAGAGGCGACCATCACCGCTTCCGATCTGGATCTGACGTCCATTTCCGAACCGGATGAGGTAGCAGAAGACCTGCAATTATCGGATCTGGAAAAGCGAACCATCGAAAAAACATTGCACAAACATCAGTATAACATTAGTAAAACAGCCGAAGAATTGGGCCTTTCGCGAGCGGCTTTATACCGCCGGATCGAAAAATTCGGAATTGACACCAACGATTAAATCCGCCGTTTATGACACAATCCTGGAAAATATACAATGCTTTTTTTATCCGGTTACTGCTATTGTTGGTACTTCTCGGAAGTTGTATTTTATTGTTTCAGAAACAGCTCTACTATACGCTGTTTGGTTTTGCTTTTTTTGGAATCTTACTAGCGTTGGAAATGTATTATTTTATCCGAAATGCTTTTTTATTTTACGATAAAACCATCACCGCTATTTTACAACAGGATTATTCGGCTAGTTATTCCGACGCTTATAAAACCGGAAATTACAGCAAATTGCACCAGCTTTACGAAACGCTAAAAGAACGGGGAAACGAGCAAACGTCTAAAGAACTCGTGTACCGAACCATTTTAAACAATATCGACAGCGGTGTTGTAATCCTTGAAAAAAAAGATACGGAATGGGGTATTTTTTTGATGAACGATTATTTTTCAAATCAGTTTACCGTGCCAAAGGTTTCCAAATGGCATTATCTGAAAAAGCAGATTCCATCGTTTTGTTCGGCTATCGAGCAATTTGATTTTCAGGAAGTGAAAACATCCGTTCAGATTCGAGCGAATGCCGATGCGGAATTTCAGACGTTCCGCTTACAGGCGTCTTTAAGTAAGAGCTACAATACCGAATATTATATTATTTTTCTGGATTCCATTCAAAAGGTAATTGAGAAAAAAGAGAAAGAAGCCTGGATTAATCTGATGAAGGTGATTTCACATGAATTATTAAACTCACTGACACCAATTCGTTCGCTGTCGCAGAATTTACATGAAATTGTAGATCAGGATGCTTTAAGTTCCGAAGATCTGGAGGATATCCGATTAAGTCTTTCGACGATTATCAACCGAAGTGATCATCTTCAATTCTTTGTTGATAATTACCGTAAACTGGCGATGTTACCCTCACCGCAAAAGGAAAAAACCGCTTTACTATCGCTTGTGAAATCTTGTATCGATACCATGATGCCGTTGTTTAAAACACATGGTATTAGCGTCCATAACAACATCGATTTTGACCGCTGGCTGTATGTCGACCGCAACCAATTGGAACAGGTTATACTAAACCTGCTCACTAATAGTATGTATGCATTAACCGGAGATTCGACGGACTCCAAAGTCATCGAACTATCCGCATCGGTTGCGAATAACCGTTTGTTTATTGTAATTTCCGATAGCGGTGCCGGTATTGAAAAAGAGATTCAGGATAAGATTTTCCTTCCGTTTTTTACCACGCGGAAAGAAGGCGCCGGGATTGGTTTGACATTATCCAAAAATATCATTGAAGCCCATGGCGGTTATCTGAACTACCAACGCGACAGCATGCATACGACGTTTGTTATTAGTCTGATTGAAGGCGAAAATTCGTAGTATTACAACTGTATTTCCGGTTGCCAGAATAGTTTTTCGAAGTCCAACACCTGGTTGTTTTTTACTTTAACACCTTCGCTTTCGAGTAATTGCTGCATCAGATGGGTTCCGTCGAAATGGTGTTTCCCGGTGAGCATCCCTACGCGGTTTACGACGCGATGTGCCGGAACATCGTCTTTTCCGTGTGCTGCATTCATCGCCCAGCCGACCATTCGTGCCGAACGCGCTGCGCCCAACGTTTTCGCAATGGCTCCATACGATGTCACCCGTCCGTACGGAATTAGACGTACCACTTCGTACACCCGTTCAAAGAAATTTTCATTTTCGGCTTTCATTATCCCAAATTATTATTGATCAACTTAATGAGGGTAACAATAGAAACCAGTCCGGTTATCGATCCGATAATATAATTGATATTGGTAATCAGAAAAGACGGTTTTTCACCTTCTTTTTTCTTAAAAAACAGTATATAGAGGTAAAACACCAGAAACGATCCGATAACAGCTCCTAATACAAACAGGGAAATATAGGATTGGTTAAAAAAGAAATAGCCGTTTCGCGACAACCATACACTGATAAAGACATAATACGGAATCGGAAAAAGATTAAGTGCCGACAGTAACATTCCCAAAAAGAAACGACTCGTTTTGCTTTTCATTTTAAGCTCTTCCTTCGGTTTCTTTGGCTTGTTGGCAATCGTAAAAAAATAGAGCGTTAGCAACACAAAAATCCCAAGTCCGATTTCCTGCAACAGGTTAATGATCTCCGGATTTCGGTCGATAAATTTTGCGAACAATACTGCCAGATACGTTTGAAAAAGTACGGTAAACGTAGCACCCAATGCGAACATCAATGCCTTACTTCTACCATCCCGCACACTTAGTTTTGCAGCCGTCATATTGAGCAGACCTGGTGGTGTGATCCCAATTGAAGCCACAGTAAAACCAAGTATGAGGGGCATAAAATAATGCATCTATTTTATTTTGAATTGGATATAGGTTATCGCTTTATTTTGTTCTAAATATCGTTGTTCGTAAAACGTCTGAATGGCTGTTACCACTTCCGGTGCTCCTTCGTTTTTGTAAACATTATGGTTGGCATACAACACTTCGTGTCCTTCGCCGTGTAATAATCCCAACGTATAACCGTGCATAAATTCGCTATCGGTTTTCAGATTCATGATCCCGTCTTTTTTCAGGATTTTTTTATAGCGCTGTAAGAATTCCGAGTTCGTCATACGGTGTTTCGTACGCTTGTATTTGATTTGCGGATCCGGGAATGTAATCCAGATTTCATCCACTTCGGCTTCTGCAAATACATATTCCAGCAATTCAATCTGCGTTCGTAAAAAGGCAACATTTGACAGTCCATTTTCAACAGCTGTTTTGGCTCCCCGCCAAAATCGTGCCCCTTTTATATCAATCCCGATAAAATTTTTATCCGGGTAACGTGTGGCCAGTCCAACGGAGTATTCCCCTTTTCCACATCCTAATTCCAACACCAACGGGTTATCATTTTTAAAAACCTCCTGTTTCCATTTGCCTTTAAACGGAAACGAATTCGATACCACCTCTTCCCGAGTTGGCTGAAATACGTTCCCAAATGTCTCGTTCTCCTTAAATCTTTTTAATTTATTTTTACTTCCCACGACTAAACTTAAAATTTTGGTAAAATTACGGAAATATCCAAGAACTAAAATAGTTTTACTTTGCAGTTATTAAATAAGTTATCAAAAACGATCTTATTTAGATCCGGATAACCGGATTGGTTTACGCTTCCCGTTATGCATCGCAGGTTTTTATAAAGACCTGTTATTTCAGGGGTTGATTTGTGTCTTTTGGATTGCCCGCGGGGTAAAATGAAAAACTTTTGGAATATTTAGAACATGCATCAAGAACGAAAAAAAAGAATTCTGGTCGCTCCATTAAATTGGGGTCTTGGGCATGCCACACGTTGCATCCCGGTTATTGAGGCTTTGGAAAATCACGGTTTTCAACCTGTGATTGCTTCCGATGGTGTTGCATTGTCGCTTTTAGAAAAAGAATTTCCGCACCTGCAAGCCTTGGAACTTCCTTCCTATAAAATCCAGTACGCTCAAAACGGAGCCAATTTTAAATGGAAATTGATCACTCAGATTCCAAATATGTATCGCGCCATGCGGGACGAACGGAAAATGGTGGAACGCTGGATTCAGGAAGAAGCCATCGACGGGATTATTTCCGATAACCGACTGGGTGTTTTTTCTTCCAAAGTTCCTTCGGTTTTTATTACGCATCAATTGAATGTTTTAACCGGCAATACGTCCTGGATTACGACTAAAATCCACCATCAGTTTATCCGAAAATACAGAGAATGCTGGGTTCCGGATATCGCCGGAAGTCCGAATCTTTCCGGAAAACTGGGTCATACGGAAACGCCGGTAACGAATGTAAAGTATATTGGCCCGCTAAGTCGGCTGCACAAAAAGACCGTCGAACCATTATACGATCTGATGGTTATTTTGTCCGGACCGGAACCGCAACGAACATTACTGGAAGAAAAATTAAAACTGGAACTGAACTGTTTTGAAGGTAAAATCCTTTTTGTACGTGGTGTGATCGAAGAAGAACAAACTATCTCGCGACGCCTGAATTTTACCTGCTATAATTTTATGAATACCGAAGAACTGGAAACAGCCTTTAACCAGAGCAAAATGGTTTTAAGTCGTTCCGGATATACCACCATTATGGATTTGGCGCATTTGGGTAAAAAAGCCTTTTTTATTCCAACTCCGGGTCAATATGAGCAGGAATATCTGGCCAAAAAACTAAAGAAAAAAGGTTTAGTCCCTTATGCAAAACAAGACGAATTTAAAGTTGGCGATTTAAATCAGGTGGATTTGTATAAAGGACTAAAAAACATCACTCAGGAAATCACCTGGCGTCAGTTATTTTGTCTTTTCGAGCGTAAAGGAAAACTCTGATCCGACACCGATTTTACTTTCTACATAAATACGTTCGTCGTGCGCTTCGATGATGTGCTTTACGATAGCCAATCCCAAACCGGAACCACCTTCGGAGCGCGCACCACTTTTGTCCACACGGAAAAATCGTTCGAATAAACGGGAAATAAACTGCTTTTGAATTCCTTCCCCATTGTCGGTTACACGAATAATCACTTTGTTATTGACCAAATCCTCGATACTGATTTCGGTTGTTCCGTTTTCTTTTCCGTATTTGATGGAATTTTCAACAAGATTGGTCACCACCTGCTGAATGCGTTCTTTATCGGCAAAAACCTTTACCGGTTTAGTATATTTCCGATCAAACATCAGTATAATATTTTTCTGATCGGCACGCATTTCCAGAAGATCCAAAACATTCTGTATGACATCCACAATATTGAATTCGGTAAACTCCAGATTTAGGTCGCCGGTTTCGAGCTTGGTGATCATATCCAGATCTTTTACGATATAGATCAATCGTTCGACTCCTTTTTCGGCGCGTTGCAGGTATTTTTTGCGGATGGTTTTATCGTTCATCGCCCCGTCCAGCAAGGTAAGCAGATAGCCCTGAACGGTGAACAACGGTGTTTTTAATTCGTGAGAAACATTCCCCAGGAATTCCCGACGGTATTCCTCACGAATTTTTAACGTTTCAATTTCTATTTTTTTGTCTTTTGCAAATTTCTGTACTTCGTTCATCAGTGTCGCCATATCGGTTGTAACCGGCTGACTTCTGAGTGTGGTCGAATCCAGTAACGACACATCGTCATAGATTTTTTTAACCCGTCGGTAGATAAAGCGTTCTACGCGGTATTGCAGTACGAAAAAGGAAAAAAAGTAAACGCCTGAAGCAAAAATAATACAGAATTTATAGTTCAGTTCATAAAACCAATACGTCAATCCTGCGATTAATAAGGTGGAAAAAAGGGTAATATAGAACGCAGATTTGACCGCAAATCTGTATGATTTTTTAAAGCTTATGGACATTTATATTTCTAATTTGTAACCGACTCCTTTGATGGTTTTAAATAGATCGTCTCCGATTTTTTCTCTTAGTTTACGGATATGAACGTCGATTGTTCGTCCACCAACCACTACTTCGTTACCCCATACTTTGTCGAGAATTTCTTCTCTTTTGAATACTTTTCCGGGTTTGGAAGCCAAAAGGTAGAACAATTCAAATTCTTTACGCGGCAGGATAATTTCTTCTCCTTCTTTTACAATTTTGTATTCTTCGCGATTGATTTCAATTTCACCTACCCGTAATACATCACCTTGTTGCTCATCTTCTTTTAAGCGACGCAATAAAGCTTTGACCTTACTCACCAGAACTTTCGGTTTAATCGGTTTGGCAATGTAATCGTCGGCTCCGGCATCGAATCCTGCCACTTGTGAATAATCTTCACTTCTTGCGGTCAGGAATGTTATGATCACATTGGCCAGTTCCGGGATTTTACGGATGTTTTCGCACGCTTCCATCCCATCCATTTCGGGCATCATCACATCCATAATGATCAACTGCGGCATTTCCTTTTTAGCTTTTAAAATGGCCTCTTTACCATTGCTTGCCGTTACGATCTGATAACCTTCCTGTGATAGATTATACCCTACGATTTCGAGGATATCCTGCTCATCATCAACCAATAAAATCTTAATGTCTTTTTTCTTCATAATGGACACTCTATGTGTGTTTTCGGGTTGTAAAGGTAAAGATAATACAAAACGATTATATGTGTTAACGATTATTTAATCTGTTAACGATTTCGTAATACATTCCCAACAAAACGATAACAGGTTACTAACTTCAGGTTAACTTCGAAAGGGTTCCTTTGCGCAAAATTTAATACAACACGTAAACAACAACACAATGAAACTTAAGTTATTACTAACAACATTATTGTTCACGGTCTTCGCCTTTGCTCAAAAAGGGACTGTTAAAGGTACGATAACAGACAAGGAGATGAACAATGAGCCACTTCCTTTTGCCAGCGTAACAATTAAAGGTACAACAATTGGCGCAAATACCGACGAAAAAGGAACATTTAGTTTGAGCGTTCCGGAAGGAAACCACATTCTAATGATTGCCTTTTTAGGATACCAAACCATAGAAGTCCCTTTTAAAATTGCTTCGGGCGAAACGAAGACAATTGACAAAGCACTAGGTACTGCCGGTGTACAATTGGAAGATGTGGTTTTAAAAATCGAAACCAACCGTCAGAAAGAAAGTGCGCTTTTAGTAGAACAGAAAAAAGCCATCGAAATAAAACAAAGCATCGGAGCACAGGAACTTTCCCGTAAAGGTGTAAGTGATGTAGCTACTGCGGTTACCAAAACGACCGGTATTACCAAACAGGAAGGTACCGGAAATATCTATGTGAGAGGTTTGGGCGACCGTTATAATTCGACTACCATGAACGGCTTACCGATTCCTTCGAACGATCCGGAAAAGAAAAACATCCGATTGGATATTTTCCCAACCGATATCGTAGAATATGTATCGATCGACAAAGTATATAACGGAAAAACGTCGGGCGACTTCGCCGGAGGTAACGTGGATATCGTTTCCAAAGATTATAAAGGCAAAGGATTTTTACGTCTGGATATTGGTTCTAACGCCAATACCAATGCATTAGCCGAAGACAACTTCCGTCTTCCAAAAGGTCCGAATAGTTTTGGTTTTAGCAATCCGGCCAATCCGAAAACAATCTCCACTTACGATTTCAACACCTTACAATTTGAAGGAAAAACTCCGGTAGCCGGTTCTTTCGGAATCTCAGGAGGTAAATCGTTCGACATCGGTTCGGAAAGCAAATTGAGTATTTTCGCCACCGGATCTTTCGGAAACGAATACACCTCAAAACGCGACGGAAGCGCCAAAGGTAGTGTAAACGGTGACGGAAGTTTGGTTAACCGAAACTTCAAGACCTTCTCTTCTATGGGTTACAATACAAATACAACCGGATTGGTGAATGTAGGTTACAAAATCAACAACAATCATAAAGTAAGTTTTAACTCTTTATTCATCAATACATCAAGCCAGGTTAAAGACGAGTATTTCGGATATATCGCCGATCTTGCCGACGCTGGTAACGGATTGATTCGCCGTTCGGAATATGTAAAAAACACCTTATTCGTAAACCAATTATTAGGCGAACACACGCTTAGTGATCGTTCCAAATTCAATTGGGGTGTTGCTCAAAACAACATCACAGGCGATACGCCGGACAGAATGTACAACACCTTACGAAAAAACGATAACGGCTATACCATCATCAGTCAGTCAAAACCGGACAACCACCGTTATTTCCAACGCTTGAAAGAATACGAAACAGTTGCCACTGCTTCGGTTGACTATAAGTTCCACAAAACCAGCGATGGCGATTTTAGAGGTAAATTTACAGCCGGTTATAACGGTCGTTTTAAAAACAGAGATTTTAAAGCCACTCAGTTTAACTTTAAAACATTTGGCCCTTACACGACCACTATTGTAGATCCTGACAACCTGGATTTATTCTATAACCAACAAAATCTAAGCAATGGTTATTTTGAAATCAGTACGTTTGTTGGAAATGCTGAAATCGCGAACGCTCTTGATCCACAAAAATACACCGGAGAACAAATCATTCACGGAGGTTATTTAAACACCGAATATAAATTCAGCAACAAATTAACTGCTGTTTTAGGATTACGTGCCGAGTATATCTTTCAGAAAGTAGACTGGAAAACACAGTTGGATCCCGTTGGAGACAAAGATGAATTCAAAAAAACAACGTTCCTTCCAAATTTGATCATGAAATATGAATTAAACGAAAAACAAAACCTTCGTTTGGGAATGAGCAAAACCTACACTTTACCACAGTTTAAAGAAAGAGCCTTATTTATCTATGAAGATGTAACTGAAGTAAAAGTAGGTAACCCGGATTTATATCCTTCCGATAACTATAATTTAGACCTGAAATGGGAAATGTTCCCGAAAAGCGAGGAGTTGATTTCCTTTACTGCTTTCGGAAAATACATCTTAAATCCGATTAACGAAGTAACCATCGCTTCTTCTACAAACGATATTTCATTTGTTAACACCGGAGATCGCGGTTATGTTGCCGGAGCCGAAGCCGAATTCCGGAAACTGATCTTCCAATCGGGCGAAAACAACAGTAAAAAAGTAACAGCCGGAATCAACGCTTCTTATATGTATACCACTCAGGACTTAAACGGTTCTAAAGTAGACAAAGAGACGCGTTATAATGTTGACTTTACCAAATCGAAAAGTGCCTTTACCGGAGCATCGCCTTTATTACTAAATGCTGACGTATCATTCTTTAAAGAATGGAACAACAAAGAATCGAACATCTCCACTACTTTAGCCTATTCGTATTTCTCGGATCGCATCTATGCCTTAGGAACAAATTTACGTGGCGACCAGGTAGACAAAGCTGTAGGAACCTTAGATTTTATTGTAAAATCAAAAATCAACAAAAACTTAGGTATCGGACTAACTGCTAAAAACATTTTAAATCCTAAAATCGAACGTGTACAGGAAAACAACAACGGTGACGTTACCTTGTTAACCTATACTAAAGGAATGAATCTGAGTTTCAATGTGAACTATCAGTTTTAATACAACATCAAAATACACCTGAAGGAGCGAATTATCGCTCCTTCTTTTTTAAAGTAAAGTTGCCTTAACAAACGAAACATTTACTTAATAATTACTTCTTTATATGTTAATCCAACCGTGACAATGGCTTAACCCGCTTTAAAAAAAAACGAAGCACTTTTGCATCAAACATAACTAAAAAATTATTCAGAAAACAAAATGAAAAAATCAATCGTAAAATTATTTGTAATTTTCGCAGTAACTGCAGGAACTTTAGCAAGTTGTTCTTCATCTGACGAGAGCACACCAAGCGGACCTTCTTCTTCTTTCGTTGCTAATGCGAACGATTTTAAAGGAACGATCAACGACGGTGTAGTAACTTTAGTTGCCGGAGCAACTTATAAGCTTACTGGAAAAATCCAAGTAAATAGCGGTGCTACTTTAACTATTCCTGCCGGAACAAGAATTGAAGGAACCGGAGGTACATCTGCTTATATCGCAGTAGCACAAGGTGGTAAAATCAACATTTTAGGAACCGCTGCAAATCCAGTAGTTATGACAAGTGGTTTGACAACTAAAAATGCTGGTGACTGGGGAGGTTTAGTAATTTGTGGAAAAGCACCAATCAACAGAGGAACGGTTACAGCACAATCAGAAGTTGCTGACTTAACATACGGTGGTACTGTTGCAAATGACAACTCTGGTGTAATCCAATATTTAAGAATTGAATATTCTGGTGCTGCTTTCAACACTGAAAAAGAATTCAATGGTGTTTCTTTCTTCGGAGTTGGTAACGGAACTGTAGTTGAAAACGTAGAAGTTTATCACGGTGCTGATGACGGTTTCGAATTTTTCGGTGGAACGGTTAACACTTCCAACTTAATCGCTATCGGAAACGAGGATGATCAATTTGACTGGACTGAAGGATGGAACGGTACCAACACAAACTGGTATGGTAAACTTGCTTTCGGAAAAGGAAACAGAGGTATCGAGGCTGATAACTATGAGTTCAACTTTGATGCAAACCCGGTTTCTAACCCAACAATCACAAACTTAACTTTAATCGGTGCCGGAAGTGCTGCTGATGCAACAGCGTATCCAGAAAACCAGGCTTTAAAATTAAGAAGAGGAACTAAAGGTATGTTCAACAACGTAGTAGTAAAAGATTTCAAAGTTGGATATGATGTAGAACACGATCAAACCATCTCTTTCGTAGGTACTACTTTAAAAGGAACCAACACAAAATTCGAAGGAATCGGATCGAACGCTAAAGGTAAGAAAACAGACGGTAGTGCTATGGATGTAAACGCTGTATTCACGGAATCAGCTGCTGCAACTGGCGCTGGTAACGGAACAGCTGCACCAAGCTGGTCAACCGGATGGACAGTAGGACTTTAATTAAAAGTAACTAAATATCTTTTTCAGAAAAATATCTCTCTTTCAATAAGGGGGATATTTTTTTTGGCATAAATTTTGAACTTTTTTTATATCTTTATGCCATATTTAGACCTATGAAGAAAAATTACTTTTATATTATTTTAGTTGCCTTTTTCCTGTTTTCTGCCAGTTTATTTGCGCAGGAGGCTAAAGGTTCTTCGGGTACCACTATCGAAGGTCTGAACATTTATCCAAACCCAACCAACGGGGACAAAATATACATCACTTCCAAATCGACACAAGATAAGGAAGTTGAGATTTTCGACGTGTTAGGCAAGCGTATTTTACAGGCTACTCTAAACTCAAAAGAGCTAAATATAGCCAATTTAAACGCGGGTGTTTACATCATTAAAATCAAAGAAGGCGAAGCTTCCGCTACAAGAAAGCTTATTATCAAATAGTTAACAAAGGGTTATTTCTTACATTTAACCATAATTTTACATTAAAAGTTTTCATTTATCACGAAATACTTCTTAACTTTGTTGTCCACTTTTTAAAAAACAATTCAAAACATGAAAAAACTTTACACTTTATTAGCAACTGTTGCATTATCGTATGCTGTCAATGCTCAAAACTTAATACCTAATGGTGGATTTGAAAACTGGACTGCTGGTGCTCCTGACTCATGGACAGTAACTGTTCCTGCAAACGGAGGATCTGTTACTCTTGAAACTGCGGCTGGTAACGTACACGGCGGTACAAGTTCAGCTAAATTTACAGCACCTGCCGGAACAGGTAACGTAAGAGCTGGTGTTGCTGACTTTGCTGTAGTTGCTGGTCACCAATACACATTGACATACTGGTATAAAGACGAAACTGATAATGCTAGAGGAAGACACTGGGGAGCTTGGAGAACTAGCTCAGCTGGTATTACTGACACTTCTTTACAACCAGACTACTATGGTAACACTACAGGATGGCAACAAGTTTCTGTAACGGCTACTGCTCCAGCTGGTGCAACTATCTTGCGTTTTGACTTCCGTGTATACCAAGACACTGGAAACTCAGGAGCTATCTATTATGATGACGTAACTTTAGTAGATAACACACTAGGATTACAAGAAAATGCTATTTCTGGTTTAAAAGTATATCCTAACCCGGTATCTGGAAACAACTTCTATATTTCATCTGATGCTTCAGCTGTAAAATCAGTTGCTGTTTATGATGTATTAGGAAAACAAGTAATCAATACACGTGTTGAAAACGAAGCTGCTATCAACGTTTCTAACTTAAACGCTGGTGTTTATATCGTTAAAATCACTGAAGAAGGAAAAACGGCTACTAGAAAATTAGTTATCAAATAATTTCTCTTCACACTATATAGAAAAGCGTCAACAATGTTGACGCTTTTTTTATGCTCTAATTTTAAAACTTAAACTACCCTTTACTTTAAGATGATCAAAAGCCAACATCAGGTCGCTATCTTGCCAACAAAAAAACCATGAGACAAATTTACCTGGCTTTATTCAGCATCGCATTGAGCGTAACCGCTAACGCCCAAACGAACTTAATTCCAAACGGGAATTTTGAAACCTGGACCAACAACACTACTCCAAGTGGATTTACAGCTGTAAACACTGAAACCTTCTCGGCAAATAACTTTATCACCCGCGAAACCAGTATATTTAAAAGCGGTGCATCCGCCGTAAAACACCAATCACAAGACGATACACAAACGGTAAGTCCAACTGATTTAATCCCGGTTATTCCCGGAAACAATTATACTATTTCCTATTGGTTTCTGGATAACGACACCAAAGCCCGTAGCCGCGCCTGGCATTCCTGGGTTAATATTTCCAATGGAAACGAATCGGAACTAACCGACCATAGAGACATATTACACCCAACAACCTACTCCAGCAACAATGCACAATGGGTACAGGCAAGCTTTACCCTAACCGCTCCGACCAATGCCACGCATTTCCGTTTTCAGGCGCGTACCTACAGACAATCAGCAACCAGCGTTGGTGGCTTTATTTACTATGATGATTTTTCAATGGTAAACAACACCCCAATGGGACTAACCGATCACCAAATCGACGGTTTAAAATTATACCCGAATCCGGCCAGCAACAATGATAACCTTTATATTACTTCGACAACAGGATCTGATAAAACAATTGAGATTTATGATATCCTTGGAAAACAGGTTCTGAATTTGAAATCCGAAAACAACAACCCTATTCAGCTTTCCAATCTAAACACCGGAGTGTATCTTTTAAAAATTACAGAAGAAGGAAAAACCGCCACACAAAAACTGATCATCAAATAACAGCCTCCATATTCTTAACCTTATCGAGCACCAACGAATGTTGGTGCTTTTTTTTATTTTAAAACATATTGTTATTTTTAAAACAATTTATTTTCTTAATTTGTCAGAAATTTTTTAAATCTAATTTATATGAAAACAAAACTACTTTTAACAGGGTTCTTTTTAAGCGGATTTCTATCATTAAATGCACAAAACGTAGCTTCTAATTCAACCGTCACAAGTGGTGGTCTACAATCCGGTAGTAATGGAGAAGGCAATACTTTTTATGGTTATCAAGCCGGCATGTCAACAAACAATATTACATTCAGCAACAACACCTTTATTGGCCACTCAGCCGGAAGAACAAATACTTCCGGCAAACAAAATGTCTTTATCGGCAATCATTCAGGTATAGACAATACAACAGGAACAAACAATCTCTTTATTGGCTATGGTTCTGGCTCTAATAATACTACGGGCATTCAAAACACATATATAGGCAGCCTAGCCGGTGCATTTGCTCCTGGATCGACAAATACTTTTATAGGATATGGATCAGGTCGAGAAAATGATGGCAATAACAATACATTTATTGGTATCAATGCAGGAGCAGAAAGCAGAGGTTCAGGCAATGTATTGATTGGAGCATATGTTGCACTAAGTTATGATATCGACAATAAGCTTTATATTGACAACAAAGAAACTGATACTCCTTTAATATGGGGTGATTTTACAGCCAGTCAATTAAAACTAAACGGAAAAGTAGGTATCGGAAGCACATTTGGCAATTTCCCAACAACAGCCGGTGGTGTTAATCTAAACAATTATAGTCTTTTTGTAAAAGGAGGTATATTAACGGAAGAAGTACGTGTGAATCTTCAATCTGCCTGGGCGGATTATGTATTTCAACCGGAGTACCAATTACCGACACTAAACGAAGTAGAAAAACATATTCAGGAAAAAGGTCGCTTAATAAATGTGCCATCGGCAGCACAAATTGCAGAAGAAGGAATTGCTTTAGGTGAAATGATAAAAATCCAACAGGAAAAAATCGAAGAATTAACCCTGTACATCATTGAGCAAAATAAAACCAATGAAAAACAAGCTAAAGACATTGAAGAATTAAAAAAGCTTGTAAACAATCTGACAAATAACAAATAATCCTTTAACAGCATGAAAAAACAATACCTTACTATCCTTATAGTACTGTTAATCGCTATAAAAGGATTTGCACAATCGGAACCCTGTCTTACCGATGAACTGATGCGCAATGCACTAAAAGAAAATCCTTCGATCCAAAATTATCTGGACGAGATGGATCGAACAATAAATCAGACTCAAAATCAGAGTTCCAAGTTAGCTGCATCTGCAATGATAACGATCCCTGTGGTTGTTTATATTGTACACGGAGGGGTTAATAATCCTGAAAACATTTCAGACAATCAGGTTACCAGTCAGATAACAGCCTTAAACTCCTATTTCAATCCACATGGAATTAATTTTTGCCTAGCAACAAAAGCTGGTAATATAGCAATCCCATCAAGCGGAGGAACACAAACAACTCCCGGTATAGTACACCTCTTAAGTACAGCTTTAACCGATCATGATGCTCAAACCGAACAACAAAATTTAGTCAATATAGCCGGAACCACAATTTCTTCAAATCGTTACTTAAGGATCTGGGTTGTAAAAAGCATTAGCAACACCGGTGCTGCGGGAACTACTTTAGGATACTCTATGTTTCCAAATACTTCCCCCATATTTGATGGTGTCGTTATCAGATCTGATGTTTTTGGAAGTGCTCAATATTGCCAAAATTGCAATCTAATGCCAAACTACAACTTGGGTAAAACACTCGTTCACGAAGTTGGTCACTTCCTGGGACTGTATCATACATTCCATGAGGGCTGTACAGAACTAAACAATTCAAACTGCAATCTAGCCGGAGATCGTATTTGCGATACACCACCTACTGAAACCGCAAATTTCCTATGCATCAACAAAGACACCTGTATAGAGCCAAACAACCAACCAGACGACATACACAATCATATGGATTATGGTGACGACAATTGCTCAACACACTTCTCCGAAGGGCAACGTTCTAGAATGTTCGCCACCTTATTCACATATAGATACGAATTATTCGATACCGACAATTCAATTTATACCGGTATTTGTAACTATCAAAACATGATATCGGCAACTTTTTCAGCAAGCAATTATGCTCCTTGCCAAGGAACAACGGTTACATTTTCACCAACCATGACCGGTTCGAATATAACATACCTTTGGAACTTTGGCGATCCAGCCTCCGGAAATAACAATACCTCAACATTACAAAACCCCACACACTTATTTTCCTCTGTAAGCAATTCTCCCTATAATGTCACATTAACGATTAATAACGGCACCTCATCATCCACTTCGGCTAAACAAATCTTTAATTCTTTGTGCCAACCAATACAAAATGAAGACAATTCCTGGTATTTCAGTACCTATAACGGGCTTAATTTCAACACTGGAACTCCCCTATACAATTCTTCCATCCCTTTCACTAATACAATGCAGGAGGCTTGTTCTGTACAAAATGATCCTTCCGGGAATGTATTGTTCTACACCAACGGGATCAATGTCTGGAACAAAAACCACATACTAATTAACAATTCCAATTCCATAAAAGGTGACACTAGTTCTGCTAGTGGCGCAATAACTGTAAAAAATCCAGCCAACAACAATCAGTATTACATCTTCACAAAAGGTTCAGATCTAACAAATAACGGTTTTAGGTACAGCATTATAAACAACTCAAATGGCGTAATTTCCATGTCATCTACCGTAGGCCAACCCATTACCTTTCCAAACGGTTACTTAACCGGTGACAACAACTCCATATTAGGAGGTGAAGGCGTTAGTGCTGCACAACATTGTGATGGCTATTGGATCGTTACATCGTCACGTAAATCTTCAGGTTATTTTTTAGTTGTCTACTCTTTAACCTCTTCCGGATTGAGCTTTATTAATGAAACTGCCCTGCCCACTAATATTACCCGAAATCTATCTACAATAGAGTTTTCACCTAACGGCAATAAAATAGCCTATATCAACAGAGCAGGCACGGTGCTTTTATTTGATTTCAATAAGTTTACTGGAGCAGTATCAAATATGAAATCAACAAGCTCAAATGAACTTTACTACTCAGGTTCATTTAGCCCTGACTCTGCTCTTTTCTATTACGGCGCCGGAAGCAAAGTATATCAAATAAATGCGAATGCAGTAAATCCAAATGAAAGTCGTATGACTATTTTTAACGGTAGTGCAACCATTAATGGATTTCAAAAAGGTCCTGATAACAAAATATATTTAAGCTTCACAAATTCAAAACTTGCCGTAATACACAATCCAAATATCATAGCTACACCAGATAATGCTAATGCCTGTAATTTTACCCCTAACGGGCCAATTTTACAACAATCTTTATCTTATGCTTTACCGAACATGGTTGATGCGAAAATAGAAACAGCTTTTAACAACACCATCAGTCATAGCGCTTCCGGGTGTCTCACCTACAAATTCAATGCTAACGTTTGTACTCAAACCTTTAGCTGGAATTTTGGAGATTCAGCATCAGGAGCAAATAACACCTCAACTCTGGCTAATCCGTCACATACTTTTTCAAGTGCCGGCACTTATACCGTAACTTTAATTTCCGGTGGAAATACCATAACCAAAACCATAACGGTAGGCATGGCATCTGCAAATATCCTGGGAAGCACATCAGCCTGTTCCACAAACAGTAATGCAACCAATAATTTTGTTGTATTACAAGAGGGACAAAGAGCGCAATGGTCTATAACCTCCGGAGCAGGATCTATTAACGGCTTAAACAATCAGTCTAACGTGCTTGTTAATTGGACGTCACTTCCAGGAACCATTTCAGTTACCGTTACCGATGTTAATGGCTGTACCAGTACAGCGACAAAGACTATTACAGCGAACTGCAACCCAACAACAAACTGCGATAACGATCTGGTTTTAAATACAACCGAAGCGACCAACACTACGCATCAGGTTTCAAATACTATTACTTTAAATGGCAATTACACTATAAACAGTGGTGTCAATGTAAATTTAAAAGCCGGAAATACGATTATTTTTAAACCGAATAGCGTGGTAAAAAGCGGTGCCAACATGCTGGCTAAAATCGAAAATTGTCCAGAACAAAAAACAGTATTTGAAGATCTGAAAATGGCTCCAGAAACAACTATAGACCAAATCCGACTTTATCCAAATCCGACCACAAGCCGTATAAAAATTGAAACATCGGGTGCACCAATGACAGAGATCGCTATTAGTTCTTTTGAAGGAAAATCTATTTTCATTTACAAACTAAAAGAAAGCACACAACTATATCAGATCGACATGTCCGATTTACAAAACGGGATTTACTTCCTAACAATCAAATCAAGCACCGGCGAACTAGTAACGAAAAAAATAATTAAACAATAACATAATATGTGCTCTAAATATTTTATAACTCTCAGTTTGACATTTGCAATCAATATTATAAACGCTCAAAGCATTGCGACTTCATCAATAACAAGTGGCGGGCTTGAAGCAGGATCTAACGGTCAAAAAAATACTTTCTATGGTTATCAATCCGGAAAAATAAACACTTCTTCCGGTATTTCTAATTCTTTTTTTGGGCATCAAACCGGAATTGCAAATACAAATGGCCATTCAAATACTTTTATTGGAAATACTGCCGGCATTACCAATACTACAGGGGCATCAAATGTCTATCTTGGACACGAAAGTGGAAAAGCTAGTTCTAGCGGAAATGAAAACGTTTATCTCGGTGTTTATGCTGGTGGCGAAAATGAAAGCGGTAGTGGCAATACTTTTATTGGTCATAATGCCGGTGGCGAGGCGCAGGGTTCCAACAATATCTTTATAGGCAGCTATTCAGGTTATTACGAACACACTAGCAACAAATTAATCATTAATAACAGTTTCAATACAAGTCCGCTTATCTGGGGCGATTTTGCTCTGGATTTAGTAAAACTAAACGGTAAAGTAGGTATCGGTTCCGGCTTCGGTAATTTCCCGACAACAGCCGGAGGTGTAAACTTAAACACTTATAATTTATTTGTTAAAGGAGGTATTTTAACCGAGGAAGTCCGTGTAAATCTTCAATCTGCCTGGGCCGATTACGTTTTCCAACCGGAATACAAATTACCAACACTTGCTGAAGTTGAAAAACACATTCAGGATAAAGGTCATTTGATAAACGTTCCGTCTGCTACTCAGGTTGCAGAAGAAGGAATTGCCTTAGGCGAGATGACCAAAATCCAACAGGAAAAAATCGAAGAGCTAACACTCTATATTTTGCAGCAAAACAGAATAAATGAAGTTCAAAATCAGAAACTGGAACAACAATCAAAGGAAATAGACGAACTAAAAAAACTCGTACAAAATCTTATTGACAAGAAGTAAGCCGTTTCCGATATTTTTTTCAAAAGCACCAACTCGCGTTGGTGCTTTTTTATTTTGTATTTTTGCTCAAAAAGTTATACTCTTGATCACTTCTGCCGATATCTTTCAGATTGCCTCTAAAAAGGAATTTGAAAAAACCACGCTCAAAGTCTTCCGTCATCAGTTCGACAACAATAGTGTCTATCGGGATTTTTGCACCCTTTTAAAAAAGGACAAAACCAATGTCAAACAGCTACTAGACATTCCGTTTTTACCCATCCAGTTTTTTAAAAGTCACGAGGTTGTAAGTAGTACCGATCCGGTTCAGACCATTTTTACCAGTAGCGGAACAACCGGAATGAGCACGAGTCGACATTTGGTGACCGACTTACAGTATTACGAGGAAAGTTTTCAATTGGGTTTCTCACAGTTTTACGGCAATATCGAAGATTACGTCGTACTGGCGCTTTTACCTTCTTATCTGGAACGCGAAGGCTCGTCCCTTATCTATATGGTTGAAGATCTGATACAACGCTCTAATCAGCCAGATAGCGGTTTTTACCTGAATAATTACGACGAGTTGATCGCCAAATTGATCAAACTCGATAACGAAGGTCAGAATATCATCCTGATTGGCGTTACCTATGCACTATTGGATCTGATCGAAATGCAATCGTTCGCGCTAAAAAATACCATTATCATGGAAACCGGTGGTATGAAAGGACGTCGTAAAGAGATTATCCGCGAAGAATTACACGCTATTTTAGCTAAAGGTTTTGGGGTTTCCAAAATCCACTCCGAATATGGAATGACCGAATTGCTATCGCAGGCGTATTCGTTAGGGGATGGTATTTTCGAATGTCCACCCTGGATGGATATCCTAATCCGCGATACGGAAGATGCGCTATCCTATATTGAAACCGGCAAAACCGGTGGAATTAATGTCATTGATCTGGCCAATATCAATTCCTGTTCGTTTATCGCTACTCAGGATTTAGGCAAAAAATATTCAAACCATTCTTTTGAAGTACTCGGACGGTTTGACAATTCCGATATACGGGGTTGTAACCTTATGGTGTTATAAAAAAATAAGAAAGGGAGTTTTAAAAACTCCCTTTCTTTTTATACGGCACGAATCACAAAATAATTCTTTTTCCCTCTTTGCAACAGTACAAATTGTCCATTGATCAGGTCTTTACTCGTGATTTGATAGTCTTCCGTTACTTTTTCTTTATTAACCGCAATCGAGTTTTCTTTTAAAGCCCGACGCGCTTCGCTATTAGAAGCCAAAAATCCGGATTTACCCGATAACGCTTCGATAATACCCACTCCGGATTCGATTTCCGCTTGGGCTATTTCAGCTTGTGGCACTCCTTCAAAAACATCCAAAAATGTTTTGGCATCCAAGTCTTTTAAGTCTTCCGATGTGGAATTTCCAAATAGAATATTCGACGCTTTGATTGCATTTTCCAAATCGGTTTTGGAATGTACCATAATGGTAATTTCTTCCGCCAGACGCTTTTGTAACGCACGTAAATGTGGCTCACCTCTATGTTGTTCGATTAAGGCTTCGATTTCCGCTTTGGATAAAAAGGTAAAGATCTTAATATATTTTTCCGCATCCGTATCGGACGTATTCAACCAGTATTGGTAGAACTTATACGGCGAGGTTCTTTCGGCATCCAGCCAAATGTTTCCGCCTTCGGATTTACCAAATTTGGTTCCGTCGGCTTTTGTAATTAACGGACATGTTAACGCATAGGCTTTTCCACTTTCTTTTCGGCGCACCAATTCTGTTCCGGTGGTAATATTACCCCACTGGTCACTTCCTCCCATTTGAAGCGTACAATTTTTCGCTTTGTACAAATGTAAAAAGTCATACCCCTGAACCAACTGATACGTAAATTCGGTAAAAGACATTCCTTCAGCCGATTCCGATGAAAGCCGTTTTTTTACGGAGTCTTTAGCCATCATGTAGTTCACAGTAATGTGTTTTCCTACATCACGGATAAAATCCAAAAACGAGAATTCCTTCATCCAGTCATAGTTATTCACTAATTCTGCTGCATTGGGCGCATCGGAAGTAAAATCCAGGAAACGAGACAACTGTGCCTTAATCGATTCCTGATTGTGTCGCAATGTAGCTTCGTCCAACAGGTTTCGTTCGTTCGATTTACCCGACGGATCACCTATCATTCCAGTAGCCCCGCCAACCAACGCCAAAGGCTTGTGGCCGCTTAACTGAAAATGTTTTAGCATCATTACGCCTACCAAATGTCCAATATGCAATGAATCCGCTGTTGGGTCAATTCCCACATACGCTACCCGCATCTGCTCCAACAAATGTTCTTCCGTGCCTGGCATAACGTCGTGGAGCATTCCTCTCCAAGTCACTTCTTCAATAAAATTCTTCATTTTTTTTCAATTTGCACAAAGATAGTCGAATTAAGGCATTTCAAACACCCTGTTTTTTGACAATTTTTAATTTTAAAATATTTCTTACTTTTATCCGTGGCGATAATTAGTACATTTGCAACTATGATACTTGTTACAGGCGGAACCGGATTAGTGGGCGCTTATCTTCTTCTGGAATTACTCCGAAAAGAGGATAGGGTTCGCGCCATTTACCGTACGGAAGCCAATATCACCTTAACCCGAAGACTTTTCGAGACACATCAACAACTGGAATCCTTTGACCGTATCGAGTGGCTTCAAGCCGATATTACCGATATTCCGCAATTGGAAAAAGCTTTCCGGGATATTGATTATGTGTATCATTGTGCTGCGTTGATTTCGTTCGATCCGAAAGACGAAGAAAAGCTACGAAAAACAAATATCGAAGGAACCGCGAATATTGTGAATTGCGCACTCCACTTTAAAGTTCAGAAATTGTGCTATGTGAGCTCTATTGCCGCTTTGGGCGATGCTCCGGAAGGGCAATCGGTTATTACCGAAGAAACCGACTGGAATCCCGAAAAACTGCATGGCGATTATGCCATTACCAAGTTTGGCGCCGAAATGGAAGTCTGGCGCGCCTCACAGGAAGGACTGGATGTTGTGATCGTAAACCCCGGAATTATTTTTGGTAGTGGTTTTTGGAACAATGGCAGCGGGCAGATTTTTAAGCAAATCGCTTCCGGATTCCCGTTTTATTCCAAAGGAGTAACCGGCGTTATTGCCGTGGAGGATGTCGTAAAAATTATGATCTCACTAATGGATAGCTCGGTTTCAAGAAAACGTTTTACATTGGTAGCCGAAAATCTTTCTCTGGAAAAAATCCTGTTTACCATTGCCGACGGTATGTCTAAAAAAAGACCTTCTTTTTATGCCGGCCCATTGGCCACCGCAATTGCCTGGCGATTGGATTGGTTGTTTTCGACTGTTTTTTTCCAAAAAAGAAGTTTTACCAAGGCAACGGCCAAATCGGCACATTCACAGGAAACATTCAGTCCAAAAAAAATAGTCCAGCAACTGGACTATTCGTTTACTCCTATGGAGTCGTATCTTTATGATTTAGCAAAACGCTATATTACGGAGCATCGGCAGGTTTAACACCTGTTGTTTTTTCAATTTCAACTCCAACTTCTTTTCGCCGCTCTTCCAAATTATCGATTACTTTTTCGTATAGTTTTTTATACCCATCTACATCGGAAGCATAGTATTTATTGCTCGTTTCAATTACCTTGGCATTGACTTTATATTTATTAAAAATAAAATCGTTTAACTTGACGTTATTGGTCGTTAATTTCTGCGGATCATAACCTTCTACAGCTTGATAAATGGCAATATCCGTTAATATTTCCACCATCTTATCTTCCGGAATCAAATTGGCTGGCTTTTCCATCACCTGTTTATCACAAGCAACCACAAAGTACAGTAAACCAATGAGTAATACGATCTTTTTCATACTTTTTATCTATCAAATAACAAACGCTCACCGCAACGGATGTCTTTTACTTTTGAATTTACATAAACCAATTGCCCGTTTACCAGCGTATGGGTAATTCTCGATTTAAAATTAGCTCCTTCAAACGGCGACCAGCCACATTTATAGAGAATATTTTCCTTTTTAACCGTCCACGGTTGCCCGGCGTTTACCAAAACCAAATCGGCAAAATACCCTTCACGGATAAAGCCTCTTTTTTCAATTTTAAAGATTTTTGCCGGATTGTGCGCCATTTTTTCAACGATCTTCTCTAATGAAATTTTCCCCTGATGATAGGCCTCAAACATCGCTACAACAGCATGCTGTACTAACGGACCTCCGGAAGGAGCGCTGGTATATGGATTTTGTTTTTCCTCAAGCGTATGTGGCGCATGGTCGGTTGCAATCACATCAATACGATCATCCAGCAACGCTTTCCATAATTCATCGCGATCTTTTGCTGTTTTTACCGCCGGATTCCATTTGATCAGATTTCCTTTTTTCTCATAATCGGCATCGGTAAACCACAAATGATGTACACATACTTCTGCCGTGATTTTTTTATCTTCCAAAGGAATCTTATTGGTAAACAATTCTGTTTCCTTTGCTGTCGAAACGTGGAAGATATGCAATCGCGCACCTGTTTTTTTCGCCAGCTCTATTGCTTTTGACGACGAAATATAGCACGCTTCCTCGCTACGAATCAGGTGATGGAATTTTACCGGAATATTATCGCCGTATTCTTCTTTATATTTTTCAAGATTGGCTTTAATCGTTCCTTCGTCTTCACAATGAACCGCAATCAGCATTGGCGTACTGGAAAAGATTTTCTCCAATGTCTCTTCATTGTCCACCAGCATATTTCCGGTCGATGATCCCAAAAACAATTTAATTCCCGCTACATTTTTGGGATTTGTTTTCAGTATCTCTTCCAGATTATCATTGGTTCCGCCCATCATAAACGAATAATTCGCATATGAGGTTTCGGCTGCAATCTGGTATTTTTGTTCTAATAATTCCTGAGTTACCGCATTCGGAACCGTATTGGGCTGTTCGATAAAAGAAGTTATCCCTCCCGCAACAGCCGCTCTGGATTCGGAGGCAATATTTCCTTTATGGGTTAGTCCCGGTTCGCGAAAATGCACCTGATCATCGATCGCACCCGGAATAAGATAGTTTCCCTCCGCATCAATAATCACACAGTCGGAAGATTTCGGACTGATGCTTGCCGCAACCTCCTTGATATATTTATCTTCCACCAGCACATCTCCTTCAAAGATAACTCCTTCATTAACAATCTTCGCATTCTTGATCAATATCTTGCTCATCGTACTTTTCTATCTTATAATCTATAATCGGTTTATCATTTTTTTAAAGCGCAGAGTAATTACACCAAAAATAGCTTCTTTTATAATAGCATTGCTCATTTTTGACTCTCCTTTGGTTCGATCGGTAAAAATAATAGGCACTTCTACTATTTTCTTTTTTTTGACAAAGGTTCTGTATTTCATTTCGATCTGAAAAGCGTACCCTACAAATTTAATTTTATCCAGATTGATTTCTTCCAACACTTCTCGTCTGTAACAAATAAATCCTGCCGTTGCATCGTGGATTTTCATACCGGTAATCAGGTCGACATATACCGAAGCGAAATAGGACAACAGTACGCGGTTTAACGGCCAGTTTACCACATTAACACCGGTAACATACCGCGAGCCAATTGCCATTCCGGCACCATCAACGCAGGCTTTATACAAACGTTCAAGATCTTTGGGGTTATGGGAGAAATCGGCATCCATTTCGAAAATATACTCGTAATTCCGTGCTAATGCCCATTTGAATCCGTGTACATAAGCCGTTCCGAGTCCTGACTTTTTAAGTCGGTTTTCCAAAAACAAGCGATTCGGAAACAATTCCTGAAGTTCTTTTACCTTAGTCGCAGTTCCATCCGGCGAATTGTCGTCGACAATCAGCACATCAAATGAAACGTCCAATTCGAAAACAGCTTTAATGATGCCCTCTATATTTTCGATCTCATTGTATGTAGGAATAACAACTATGCCCAAGCTCATTTTTAACTAAATTTGCCTGCAAAAATACACTATTTCCAATGGTTGTTTCATAATAAAAGTATAATAAAAATATTCCACTTAAAAATTAGTACTTTTACAGGCATTATGATGGATCTATTATTTACCGAAAGAGTCGTCGAAAACAAAGACTGGGCAACCGTACTGTTTGTACTGTGCTTTGTTTTACTGGCTATTAACAAAACCATATTTGAAGTCCGTTTTAACGAATTTATCCGACTGGGAATATCCGACAAATACATTAAGATTTACAAGGATAGCGGAAACATGCAAAGCTGGTTCACTATTTCTATGTTTCTGATACAATTAATCTCCTTTGCATTCCTGATTCAAATCATCCTGAGTTATTACGGTTATACCACCAAAACCAACTGGATTTCCTATATTCAGATTATCACGCTTTTGGGGGTATTTATCCTGTCCAAATACCTGATCGAAAAGATTATTGCCACTTCATTTAACATTGAAGAGTTTAATGAGCAGTTTAATTTACAAAAAGTTAACTACCGAACCTACATCGGATTACTCGTTCTACCCCTCAATTTAGTCCTTTTCTATAACGATTTCCCATCAAAAAATTTAATTTTAGGGATTATCATTACTATTTTAGTAATAAACATAGCAACTTATGCACTAACATTAAAGATTTATCAAAATTCCATACTAAGCAAGCTGTTCTATTTTATTTTGTATCTTTGCACTCTTGAAATAGCCCCCTATTATTTCATGTATTATTGGTTTACGAAAAGTTAGAGCATTACAATTATTTTAATATGAAAGTGAAAACAATCTTGGTTTCGCAACCAGAACCTAAAGTAGAAAATTCACCGTATTTTGAGCTGCAACAAAAGCTTAAAATCAAAGTCGACTTTAGACCATTTATTCACGTAGAGGGCGTTCCTGCTAAGGAGGTAAGACAGCAAAAAATTGATTTAAACAATTATTCGGCTATCATTCTAACCAGCAAAAACTCCGTCGATCACTTTTTCAGAGTTGCTGAGGAAATGCGTTATAAAGTTCCTGAAGACTTAAAGTATTTTTGCCAGTCAGAAGCCATCGCTTTCTATTTACAAAAATATGTCGTTTACAGAAAACGAAAAATCTATGTGGGTCAAAAAGATTTTGTCGACCTATCGCCGTTGGTTAAAAAATACAAAGATGAAAAATTCCTACTTCCTTCATCGGATCAGCTAAACGCCGACATACCACAGACTTTAAACAATTTAAAAGTTGACTGGACTCCTGGAACATTCTACAGAACGGTTATGAGTGATCTTTCCGACTTAAAGGATGTTTATTACGATGTACTGGCTTTCTTTAGTCCAACCGGAATCAAATCTTTATTCAAAAACTTCCCGGATTTCCAACAAAACAACACCCGTATTGCTGTTTTTGGAAGTACCACACAAAAAGAAGCTATTGAACATGGCTTACGCGTTGACATCATGGCTCCGACACCCGAAACCCCGTCGATGACCATGGCTTTAGAAAAATACATCACCAAAGCCAACAAAGAATCCAAAGACAAATAATTCGAAATAAAAAAAGCTTCCTTAAAGGAAGCTTTTTTCTTTTAAACTCTCAAAAAAACAAAATCGAATATATAAAGGATAGATCCGACTATTCTATTACAATCCCATCATTTTAAGCAATCAGCGAATGGATAACTCTTATGATGTAATCTTTTTCTCATCACCAACATCAGCAAAACCGATTATCAGCTACTAGAAACAATATTATACAAAAACCGAAATTCTTAAATCTGCAACCAAGGAAAATCGTATCCATTTTACTTAAATACGCCGACCTAAAGTATCAGAATTTTTCAGTTCGTGTTTTGATAATTGTATTAATTCCACTTTTTAAATTCCGACTTTTAATTTCAACAGAACTGGATTTCAACAACATAGCCCCGCCCACTGCTTACTCTCCAGCAACTGTTAAAATTAAAAATACTTTTACTTAAACAACCACTTAAAAATACTGCGAAACAACAGATAAAAATTACGGTTTTTTTACATTTTTATTACGGATTACACAAATTGTTAACACAACAGATTAATAACCTAAAATTAACGTTTTTAACACCTACTGACATTCAAAAATCACAAACAAAACGCATAAGTCAAGGTTCAAATTACACCTGTAACAAAAAAAGCTACCTCTCGCGAGATAGCTTTTCTATATTCCAAAAAGGATGAATTACAGTTGCGGACCTGCTTTAACTAAATTCTTACCTTCTTCATTATCGGTATATTGTACAAAGTTCTTAATAAACAACCCTGCAAGATCCGTAGCTTTTGCTGTCCACTCCGACGCATCTGCATAGGTATTTCTAGGATCAAGAATCTCTGTATTAACTTCAGCCAATGCTGTCGGAACTTCCAGATTGAAGATCGGAACGATAGCCGTTTCCGCTTTTTCGATCGATCCGTCAAGGATTCTGTCGATAATCGCACGGGTATCTTTAATAGAAATACGTTTTCCGGTTCCGTTCCATCCTGTATTTACCATATAAGCCGTTGCATTGTGCTCTTCCATTTTCTTAACCAGTTCTTCCCCGTATTTCGTTGGATGCAAACACAAGAATGCTTTTCCAAAACAAGCTGAGAAAGTTGGCTCCGGTTGTGTTACACCACGCTCCGTTCCAGCCAGTTTTGCAGTAAATCCAGACAAGAAGAAATATTTGGTTTGTTCCGGTGTCAATTTGGATACTGGCGGCATTACCCCAAATGCATCTGCCGTAAGGAAGATTACTTTAGAAGCGTGTCCGGCTTTCGATACTGGTTTTACAATATTATCAATATGATAGATCGGATATGAAACACGTGTGTTTTGTGTTACAGAACCATCTTTAAAGTCAATTTTACCATCAGCATCTACCGTAACATTTTCCAACAATGCATCTTTACGGATCGCATTAAAAATATCCGGTTCGTTTTCCTTACTTAAGTCGATTGTTTTCGCATAACAACCTCCTTCGAAGTTAAACACACCTTCGTTATCCCATCCGTGCTCATCGTCTCCGATTAATTCCCGTTTCGGATCGGTTGACAACGTTGTTTTTCCTGTTCCGGATAATCCGAAGAATACCGCTACATCACCCTCTTTTCCTTTATTAGCAGAACAGTGCATTGAAGCGATTCCCTGTAACGGAAGGTAGTAGTTCATCATCGAGAACAGTCCTTTTTTCATCTCACCACCATACCAGGTTCCTCCAATTAACTGAATTTTTTCGGTAAGGTTAAAAGCGATATACACTTCTGAGTTTAATCCGTGTGCCGCATAATCTTTGAAAGTTGCTTTAGAACCATTCATTACTACGAAATCCGGTTCTCCAAAGTTTTCAAGTTCCGCTTCCGTTGGACGGATAAACATATTTTTTACAAAATGCGCCTGCCATGCCACTTCCATAATAAAACGCACTTTTAATCGTGTGTTTTCGTTAGCGCCACAAAAAGCATCTACAACATATAATTTCTTTCCGGAAAGCTGGCTTACTGTAGTCTCTTTTAAAGCATTCCAGGTATCCTGAGAAATTGGTTTGTTATCGTTAACTGCTTTTTCTGATGTCCACCAAATGGTATCTTTTGTAATATCGTCTTTAACAATGTATTTGTCTTTAGGAGATCTTCCCGTAAATACACCCGTCATAACGTTAACGGCACCAAGTTCTGTCAACTGCCCCTTCTCGAATCCTTCCAGCTCCGTATTTAATTCTTCATTATATAGGTGATCGTAAGACGGATTATAAATAATCTCAACCGTGTCCTTGATCCCGTATTTTTCTAATGAAATTATATTCGTAACATTCATAACTTAAAAATGTGTTGTTTTGTTATTTAAGAACGCAAAAGTAAAAATTTAATTTTAGAATAATTTTTTTTTAATAAATATTATGCTTTTTCCTGATTACCTGTACAAAAAGGAGCAACCAGGCCAGGATCATCAAAAGCCCGCCAATTGGGGTTATCGGTCCTAAAAATTTAAAATCGATCCCGGTTGCCGTACTCGTCGCCAGCAAATAAATAGATCCCGAAAAAAACAACACTCCGATAACCGTAAGATAACAAATGGTCTTTTTGACCTTTTCCGTTGTCAATGTTGTCATTCCTACAAATAATAAGAATATGGCATGGTACATCTGGTATCGCACTCCTGTTTCGAAAGTTGCCAATTGTGTTTCATCCAGCACCTTTTTCAGTCCGTGTGCTCCAAAAGCCCCTAATATTATAGCGACAGCTCCCATTATAGCAGCCGCTGCAATTGTTTTTCTATCCATCGTGTATTTATTTCCTATCAAAGGTAGCATTATTTTAAAAAGTTAAATAATGACATTAATCATCTTTTATATTTTTAAAGAAAATAACAAATTCATATTTTCGTAGACTTTTTAAAACAAACAACCAGCATGAGACATATTTTAATTATCGGAGCCGGTCGCTCGGCTTCGTCGCTCATAAAATATTTACTGGATAAATCGGAACAGGAAAATTTACACCTTACCATCGGCGATTTATCTTTAGAATTAGCAGAAAAGAAAACTAACAATCACCCAAGAGCCACTGCTATTGCTTTCGACATCCATAACGAAGCACAACGCAAAGCGGAAATTCAAAAAGCCGATATCGTAATCTCGATGCTTCCGGCTTTTTTACATATTGAAGTAGCCAAAGACTGTATTACCTATAAAAAACATATGGTTACCGCATCTTATATTTCGGATGCGATGCAGGAACTAAACGAGGCAGCCATTGCCAATAATCTTGTTTTTATGAACGAAATCGGATTGGATCCGGGAATCGATCATATGAGTGCGATGAAAGTACTGGATGAAATCCGTGAAAAAAACGGAAATGTAATTCTTTTCGAATCGTTTTGCGGCGGATTGGTAGCACCGGAATCGGACACCAACTTATGGAATTATAAATTTACCTGGAATCCGCGTAACGTCGTTTTGGCCGGCCAAGGTGGTGCTGCAAAGTTTATTCAGGAAGGTACCTACAAATACATTCCATACCACAAGCTTTTTAGAAGGACTGAATTTTTGGAAGTGGAAGGTTATGGACGTTTTGAAGGTTATGCCAACCGCGATTCCTTAAAATACAGAAGTGTTTACGGATTAGACAATGCCTTGACGGTTTTCCGCGGAACGATCCGACGTGTAGGCTATTCCAGAGCCTGGGATATGTTTGTACAATTGGGAATGACCGACGATTCGTATGCGATCGATAATTCTGAAACAATGAATTACCGTGAGTTTGTGAATTTGTTTTTACCGTATCACCCTACGGATTCCGTTGAAATCAAATTGCGTCATGTTTTAAAAATCGATCAGGATGATGTGGTTTGGGATAAATTACTGGAATTGGATTTGTTTAATGCCAACAAAATCATCGGACTGAAAAATGCTACTCCGGCTCAGATTCTTGAAAAAATCCTGACCGATAGCTGGACTTTGGAACCGGACGACAAAGATATGATTGTGATGTATCACAAATTTGGCTATGAAGTAAACGGCGAAAAGAAACAAATTGACGCTACAATGGTTTGTATTGGCGACGATCAGACGTATACATCGATGGCAAAAACCGTTGGATTACCGGTAGCGATGGCTACACTACAGATCTTAAACGGAAATATTACAACGCCGGGTGTACAACTTCCGTTAAACAAGGAGGTTTACCTTCCGATTTTAAAAGAGTTGGAAGAATACGGTGTTATTTTTAAAGAAAAAGACGTTCCGTACAAGGGATATAAATAATAGCAAAAGCCTGATTTTCGAAAATCAGGCTTTTTTATTTCAATTTCTATTTCATTTTGTAACTTTAGCTATAAATTTATTTTAAATGAAGCTTAATTCCTTACAAGTTGAAATGGACGGTATCGACAAGGAGATCCTGCGTTACCTAATGGAAGATGCCCGAAAACCGATATTACAAATTGCCAGTAAGATTGGTATTTCCGGTGCGGCCATTCACCAGCGATTGCGAAAACTGGAACAGGCCGGTGTGATAACCGGTTCCCGTTTTACCGTAAGTCACAAAATATTAGGATACAGCACAATGGCCTTTGTGGGTATTTATCTGGACAAAGCATCCCGAAATCCGGAAGCTGTTCGGGAGTTAAAAAAGATACCGGAAGTATTGGAATGCCACTACACCACCGGAAACTGGAGTATTTTGATCAAATTGATTTGTCACGATAACGAACATCTGATGCAATTACTCAACAAAAAAATCCAGGCCATTGAAGGCGTTTCCCGAACCGAAACATTTATCTCACTGGATCAGCAAATCGAACGCCAAATACAGTTATAAAACAAAAAATCCGGTGCTTTCGCACCGGATTTTTTTATCGTATTACTATTGTTTTAGTCTCTTCTTCCAAAAACCTGAAAAGCCCAATATAATAAGGAGGCTAATGCACCGATAGCTGCTACCACATAGGTTCTCGCCGCCCATTTTAAGGCATCTTCCGCTCCGGCATATTCCTGCTGACTTAACATGTTTTTGTTTTTCAACCAGGCCAACGCTCTGTTACTGGCGTCGTATTCTACCGGTAAGGTGATAAAACTAAATGCCGTTGCAAGCCCCATTAAGATCAATCCCAAAATAGCAATATAAAATCCGAATCCTACTTTGGCCGCCGCGCCCAAAATCAAACCACCAACGATTAACCATTGTGACATTCCGGAAGCTACATTAACAATCGGTACCATTTTGGAACGCATTTGCAACATACTATAGGCCGTGGCGTGTTGTACCGCGTGTCCACATTCGTGGGCCGCTACTGCCGCCGCCGCCGCATTACGTTGGTTGTATACCGCTTCACTCAGGTTTACCGTTTTATCAACCGGATTATAATGATCGGTTAAACGTCCCGGAGTTGAAATCACTTTTACGTCGTAAATTCCGTTGTCTGCCAGCATTTTTTCGGCTATTTCCGCTCCGGACATCCCGTTACGCAAATGTATTTTCGAGTATTCTTCGAATTTACTCTTTAGCCTGTTACTAACAATCCAACTTACTAAAGCAATTGCTCCTAATAAAACATAATATCCTAACATGTTCTCTCTTTTTAGTTTTCTAAATATACCAAAAAGAATAGCAAACTACGCGCCAATTAGCGTTCCGTTAACAAAATATGCTATTTTGTCAGGTGAATTATCCTACCAAATTGATAATCTTACCCGGAACAATTACTACTTTTTTCGGTGCGTTTCCATTTAGCTGTGCAATCGTACGTTCGTCAGCTAAAATGATTTTTTCGATTTCGGCCGCTGTCAGATCCATTGGCAATTCGATTTTAAAACGCATTTTCCCATTAAACGATACCGGATATTCTTTACTGCTTTCCACTAAGTGTTTTGCATCGAATACCGGGAATGGTACTTGCGAAATCGAACCTTCATTGCCTAATGCCTGCCATAATTCTTCTGCGATATGCGGTGCATACGGTGAAATCAGGATCGCTAATGGTTCTAAAATAGCGCGTTCGTTACATTTGGCCGCTGACAATTCGTTTACCGCGATCATAAATCCGGACACAGACGTATTAAACGAGAAGTTCTCGATATCTTCCTGTACCTTTTTGATCGTTTTATGTAGGGTTTTTAACGCTTCTTTACTCGGCTCGTTATCGGTTACAATCAGTCCGTTATCGTCGAAATACAAACGCCATAGTTTTTTCAAAAATCCGGATACTCCGGTAATTCCGGCTGTATTCCACGGTTTTGCCTGTTCCAATGGCCCTAAAAACATTTCGTACAAACGCAAGGTATCCGCGCCGTATTGTTCGCAAATATCATCCGGGTTTACGACATTGTATTTCGATTTGGACATTTTTTCCACTTCGCGACCTACGATATACTTACCGTTTTCGTTCGCAATAAACTGGGAATTTTTATAATCCTGATATAAAGCGTGATTTTTAAACGCATCGATATCCAATTCATCCGAGGCATTTACCAGATTTACATCGGCATGGATTTTTAATACCGGTACAAAATCCGATTCCTGCTCTGTGATTATATATTTATTTTGAGCGCTGTCGAATGCTACATAAACACCCGGCTGCCCGTCTTTTTCAACAATAAAATTCTTAGAAGCGAACAACACGTCCGTACCCATCGTAAAACGATATACAAACGCACTCGTCCCTAAAATCATCCCTTGATTGATCAATTTTTTAAACGGCTCTTCCGTTGGTGCAAATCCTTTGTCTTTTAAGAATTTATTCCAAAAACGGGAATACAACAAGTGACCGGTTGCGTGTTCGCTTCCACCGATATACAAGTCGACATTTTCCCAATATTGTAAGGCCTCTTCCGAAGCAAACGCCTCATTGTTATGCGTATCCATATAACGCATCCAATACCACGAGCTTCCCGCCCAACCCGGCATGGTGTTTAATTCCAATGGGAATACCGTTACATGATCAATTAAATCATTGCTCACTACTTTATGGTTCGCAGTATCCCAGGCCCAAACCGTTGCGTTTCCTAATGGCGGTTGTCCGTCTTCGGTTGGCAAATATTTTTCCACTTCCGGTAATACGATTGGCAAATGTTCCGTTTCGATCATTTGCGGCAAATCGTTTACATAATATACCGGGAAAGGCTCACCCCAATAACGTTGTCTGGAGAATACCGCATCACGCAAACGGTAGTTGGTTTTACCTTTCCCTTGTCCCAATTGTTCCAAAGCTTCAATCGCTTTTTGGGTCGCTTTTTTATAATCTAAACCGTTCAGAAAATCCGAATCGGCTATAACTGTATTTTCTTTGTCGGAGTAGGCTGTTTCCGAAATATCCACACCTTCGAAGATGTTTTTAATCGGAATACCGAAATGTTTCGCAAACGCGTAATCCCGTTCGTCACCACATGGTACGGCCATTACAGCTCCGGTTCCGTAACCCGCCAAAACATAATCGCCAATCCAAACCGGAATCGGTTCTTTGGTAAACGGATGCTCGGCATAAGCTCCGGTAAATACGCCCGAAATGGTTTTCACATCGGCCATACGATCTCTTTCACTACGTTTTGCCGTAGCTTCAATATAGGCATCCACCGCTTGTTTTTGTTCCGGTGTTGTGATTTTAGTGACCAGTTCGTGTTCCGGTGCTAATGTCATAAACGTAACACCAAAAATAGTATCAGGACGCGTCGTAAAAACGGCTACTTTCTCGTCATGTCCTTTTAAATTAAATGTCACCGCAGCTCCAACCGATTTCCCGATCCAGTTCCGCTGACTTTCCTTAATACTTTCGCTCCAGTCGATCGTTTCCAATCCTTGTAGCAAACGCTCGGCATAAGCCGAAATACGCATACTCCACTGGGTCATTTTTTTACGAATCACCGGGTGACCGCCACGTTCGGATACACCGTTTATAATTTCATCATTTGCCAATACCGTTCCCAAAGCCGGACACCAGTTTACTTCGGTTTCCGCCAAATACGTCAATCGGTATTGTAGCAAGATTTTTTCTTGTTCTTCTTTCGAAAAAGCGTTCCATTGCGCCGCTGTAAACGGTACGATGGCCTCATCACAAACCGCATTAACCGTCGCATTTCCTTCCTTTTCAAAAATAGCGGTTAGCGTACTGATGTCTTCCGCCTTATCGCTGTCGTTATTATACCAGGAATTGAATAATTGGATAAAAATCCACTGTGTCCATTTGTAATAGTCCGGATTGGAAGTACGTACTTCGCGGCTCCAGTCGAATGAAAACCCGATTTTATCCAATTGCTCGCGGTAACGGGCGATGTTTTCTTTGGTTGTTTTTTCAGGATGTTGTCCGGTTTGAATCGCATATTGCTCGGCCGGCAATCCGAAACTGTCATACCCCTGCGGATGTAACACATTGAATCCTTTGTGACGTTTGTAGCGCGCATAAATATCAGACGCGATATAGCCCAGCGGATGCCCAACATGCAGTCCCGCTCCCGATGGATACGGAAACATATCTAACACAAAATACTTTGGCTTCGCGGAATCGTTCGCTGCTTTAAAGGTCTGGTTTTCGGACCAGTACTTTTGCCATTTGGCTTCAATTTGATTTGGATTGTACTTCATTACTCTGAATTGCTATAATTACCGGATAATCTTCCTGTTTTAGTATTCCTTTTTTGAATCCCGAATATAGGGTATCATTTTCGGGCAGGCAAATTTACATTATATTATAAGAAAGTTAAAACTTTGAGCGTTATAAACCTTAAAAACAATTTTCTTTCTTATTTTTACGGCTTAAATCAGATTCTATGGCTACATCTTTTGAAAAGTATCAAAAACGCAGACTTATTTCTTCCTATTTTTCGGTTATTTTAAGTATTTTCTTAGTGTTGTTCCTGTTGGGCGCATTGGGGCTTTTTGTTATCAATTCTGAAAAGATTTCCAACGATTTTAAAGAAAATATCCCGATGTCGGTTTATTTTAACGACCAGGCAAACGACAGTATTTTAAAAGCGTTCGGCACCCAACTAACCGCTTCGAATTATGTAAAAGACCAGTCGTTTGTTTCCAAAGACGACGCGGCTAAAAAACACAAAGATATTATTGGTGAAGATTTTATGGAATTTTTAGGCTTTAACCCGCTTCAAAATTCATACGACATTCACCTAAAAGGGAATTATGTGGTTTCCGACAGTATTAAGGAAATCGAAAGCAATATCCGTAAAAACCCAATGGTTACCGAGGTAATTTACGACAAACAATTAGTGGATCTGGTAAATGAAAACGTAAAGAAAATTACGTTTTGGATTTTGATCGTCAGTGGCGTACTGGCTTTTGTAGCTATGCTTTTGATCAACAGCTCACTTCGCCTTTCGATTCACTCGAACCGTTTTATTATTAAAACCATGCAAATGGTTGGCGCGACCAAATCGTTTATTCGTAAACCGTTTATCTGGAGAAGTATCAAACTGGGATTAATCGGTTCCGGATTGGCCATTGCCGCTTTAATCGGTCTGGTTTATTATGTCGACGGAATGTTCCCAAGCCTTGGTATCGCAACCGATTACCTTTCGACCGGAATTGTTTTGGCCGGCGTACTACTGGTAGGAATTATCATTACCTGGATCAGTACGTTTTTTGCCACACAACGCTTTTTAAATTTAAGAACCGACGATTTATATTAAGAATCTTCAATTCAATACCCTAATGAAAAACGAAAACAAGCACAAACACGACTTTCTTTTTGAAAGCAGCAACTATAAAATCCTTTTTATCGGACTGGCCGTAATCGCCCTTGGTTTTATACTAATGTCCGGCGGCGGCAGTAACGACCCGAATGTATTCAGTACTGATATTTTTGATTTCAGACGTATCAAACTGGCTCCGACCGTTGTATTGATCGGTTTCGGAATTACGATTTATGCTATTTTAAAAAACCCTAAAAAGGATAGCGCAGAAAATTAATGGATTTATTACAAGCACTTATTATTGCCATAGTCGAAGGACTAACCGAATATTTACCGATCTCTTCTACCGCACATATGGGCTTTACAGCCGCTTTAATGGGCATGGAGGAATCGGAATTTTTAAAAATGTTCCAGGTTTCCATTCAGTTTGGCGCTATTCTTTCGATTGTAGCGTTATACTGGAAAAAGTTTTTCGATTTCACCAATCTTACTTTTTACTTTAAACTAGCCTTTTCGGTAATCCCAGCCTTGGTTTTGGGTTACTTTTTCGACGATAAAATCGAAGCCGTTTTAGGCAATCAGATTGCTATATCGTCTGTTTTGGTTGTCGGCGGAATCGTTTTATTATTTGCCGACAAATGGTTTAAAAACCCAACGATACTCGACGAAAAAGAGATTACCATTAAAAATGGAATTGCGATTGGTTTTTGGCAATGTCTGGCGATGATGCCCGGAACTTCGCGTTCGGCCGCTTCGATAATCGGAGGAATGGCACAAGGTTTAAGCCGAAAAGCTGCCGCTGAGTTTTCATTCTTCCTGGCCGTTCCAACCATGTTGGCCGTGACGGTTTATTCCATTTTTGTAAAAACTTGGGGAAAAGGAACCGCCACCGAAATGAAAGGCTATGAAATGATTTTACAGGATCAGGATCACATTACTTTTTTTATCATCGGAAATGTTGTGGCTTTTATCGTCGCTTTGGTTGCTGTAAAAACGTTTATTAATGTGCTTACCAAATACGGTTTTAAATTTTGGGGTTGGTACCGGATTGTAGTTGGAATTGGTTTGTTACTTTATTTTTATTCCGCTAAATAATGGAACCTTTAACCGCAGAACACTATCAGGAAGGCCAGGTTCTTCTAATTGACAAACCCTTGCAATGGTCGTCTTTCCAGGCTGTAAACAAAATTAAATGGTCGTTAAAAAAACATCTCGGTTTAAAAAAAATCAAGGTTGGCCATGCCGGAACGCTCGACCCGTTGGCCACGGGATTACTAATCGTATGTACCGGTAAATTCACCAAACGCATTCCGGAATTACAAGGAATGATCAAAGAATACACCGGAACCTTTCATATTGGCGCTACCACGCCATCCTATGATCTGGAAACCGAAATCGACGCGACCTTCCCAACCGATCATATCACGGAGGAATTACTGTATAAAACCATTGCTCAATTTTTAGGTGAAATCGACCAGAAACCACCGGTTTTTTCAGCCATAAAAAAAGATGGAAAACGCTTGTACGAACACGCCCGTAAAGGCGAAGAAGTTGAAATAGCCGCCCGGAAAACGGTTATCCATGAGTTTGAAATTACCCGTATTGCACTTCCCGAAGTGGATTTCCGGGTGGTTTGTAGCAAAGGAACCTATATCCGCTCATTGGCATATGATTATGGCGTTGCGTTACAATCCGGAGCGCACTTAACCGCATTACGACGCACCAAAATAGGAGACTACTCCGTTGAAAATGCTATGATCGTTACCGATTTTGAAGAGTCGGTTACGCCACAATAAAAAAAGGTATTCCGCGGTAGAGTGCCCCCAAAAAGTCAGACACTATTTGTGGGCAGTTCACGGAGTACCTTTTTTGTTATTACAAACCTTGCATCAGGTCGAGTAATTCTTTTTGTGTCGACAATCCTTTGTCTTTTAAATACCATTTTTGCAAATCGGTTTTGGCAGTTTCGTCAATCACGCCGTGTTGCGCTTTATAATCCAGAATCAACTGTTTCGCACCTTGCGGACGTGGTCCCCAATCGGCTTTTACTTCCTTTGTTTCCGCATCCAGAACGATTAGTTTCGGAATCGCTTTTCCGCCATTGGTCAGGAATTGTTGCATCAATTCTTCGTTTTCATCGCGGAAAACCAATTTCATTTCAATATTTGGCGCCTCCAATTCCATTTTATGCAATACCGGCACAATCTGAGCCGCATCACCACACCAGCCTTCCGAAAGTACCAACCAGATGTATTTTTTTTCGATATTTTTTAATCCTTCACCAATAACATTCGGAACCGGTATTGTTTTCTCCAAACGGTTCATTCGGACTTCATTTAACTCACTATAATGCAATAAATCATCCGATTGTTCTGCTCCGGTCGATTTTCCTTCTTTTAGCAATTTCGTCACCAAGTCTCTATATTCCTGATACGAATAACTTCTTTTCAGACTTTCTTCAATATACATTTCCATTTCACTTTGTTTAGTATGCGGCACAAAGTTAGCGCAAATGACCGCATTAAAAAGTAACAAAAGTAACAATCCAATGGACAAAAAGTGTAACTTTATCTTTTTACAATAAAGATGGATTTACAAACAAAGTCAATCGGACTGATCCTTTCCGGTGGTGGAACCAAAGGATTGGCACATGCCGGAGCGATAAAATTTTTAGAAGAAAAAAACATACGGCCAATCCATATTGCCGGAACCAGTGCCGGTTCGATTATCGGAACCTTATATGCCTGGGGAAAATCACCAGAGGAGATTCTGGAATTTTTTAAGTCGATTTATTTTTTCCACTGGAAACACTTTACACTAAAAAAAGCCGGGCTAATCGATTCGGAATCGTTTAAAAAGTATTTTAGTTCCATTTTTGAAGACGCTACTTTAGGCGATCTGAAAATACAAACCCATATTACGGCCACCGACATGGTAAAAGGCAAGCTGAAAATTTTTAGCCCCGACACCAAAATTGTCGATGCCATTCTAGCCTCCTCCTCTTTTCCGGGTGTGATGTCGCCCTACGAAATCAAAGGGAACATTTATAGTGACGGCGGCATTCTGAATCATTTCCCAACCGATGTGCTACAAGGCCGATGCGATACGCTGATTGGTGTCTATGTGAGCCCGATCCAGAAAATCGAAGCCAAAGACCTCTCGTCGATAAAAGCAGTGACCACACGTGCTTTTGATCTGCTTTCGGCTAATTCGAATATGCAGAAATTCAACAATTGCGACTGGGTGATCGAACCGGAAGAATTATCCATTTTTAGCACTTTCGAAACCAACAAAACCCGGATGGAAGCGATTTTTAATATCGGATATGAGGCGGCAAAGAAATCGTATCTCGAATTGAAATTATAAAACCAATCCCTATTCTTTGAACCCTCACAGCTTGTTTAAGAAATATTTACGGACTTCGTTTTAAAAAAACAGATAATAACTATATTTGCACCACTAAACAAAACTTGCAATGAAATACAAAAGAATTCTTTTGAAACTAAGTGGTGAAGCTTTAATGGGAGAACGCCAATATGGTATTGATCCGAAAAGGTTGGCCGAATATGCTGCTGAAATCAAACAAATCCATGACAACGGTGTTGAAATCGCCATTGTTATCGGAGGTGGAAATATTTTCAGAGGTGTCGCCGGAGCCAGTAACGGAATGGATCGAGTTCAGGGGGATTATATGGGAATGTTAGCCACTGTGATCAACGGAATGGCGCTACAAGGTGCTTTGGAAGAAGCCGGAATGCAAACCCGTTTACAAACTGCTTTGAAAATTGAGGCTATTGCCGAACCGTATATCAAAAGAAGAGCGGTACGTCATCTTGAAAAAGGACGAATCGTAATCTTCGGTGCCGGAACCGGTAACCCGTATTTTACAACCGATACCGCAGCCGTTTTAAGAGGTGTGGAAATTAATGCTGATGTAATCCTGAAAGGTACCCGTGTAGACGGTGTATATACTGCCGATCCGGAAAAAGATGCCAATGCCGTGAAATTCGACTATATTTCTTTTGACGATGTATTGAAAAAAGGATTGAATGTAATGGACACTACCGCTTTCACGTTAAGTCAGGAAAACGAATTGCCAATTATCGTTTTCGACATGAACAAAGAAGGTAATTTATTAAAAGTTTGTGAAGGAGAAACTGTTGGAACAACAGTAAATATTTAATTTTGAATTATAAAAATTAGTATCATGACCGAAGAAATTAATTTTATTTTAGATAGCACAAAAGAATCCATGAACGGTTCTTTAGAGCACCTTGAAAAAGCATTTCTGAATATCCGTGCCGGAAAAGCAACACCTCAGATGTTGGGTGGTGTTTTTGTAGATTATTACGGATCGCAGACGCCACTTTCACAGGTTGCCAATGTAAACACACCGGATGCGCGTACAATTACCGTTACGCCATGGGAGAAAAGCATGTTACAGCCTATCGAAAAAGCGATTATGATTGCCAATCTTGGTTTTAATCCGATGAATAATGGTGACAATATCATCATCAGCGTACCGCCATTAACCGAAGAGCGTCGTCGCGACCTGGTAAAACAGGCTAAAGCAGAAGCCGAAGATGCTAAAATCAGTATCCGAAATTCCCGTAAAGAAGCGAATACCGATATCAAAAAACTAGAAAAAGACGGGACATCCGAGGATATCTGTAAAAGTGCCGAAGAAGACGTTCAGAAATTAACGGACATTTACATTAAAAAGATTGACGAGGCTTTGGTTGCAAAAGAAGCCGAAATCATGAAAGTATAAGTAAAAGATCCGCTCCACAGCGGATTTTTTATTAGAACGGATTTGCAAACCTATTTTCATTTTAAATAAAATAAGAAGCTATCTTTTTGACAGGCTTTTTATTACCTTTGCGGGCATTGCAAATTTTTTTTCACTTAAAATCAATATAAAAATCATTACAATGAAGCACACTAAAGTTAAGGACCTGCTAAACGGTACGAAGACATTGCATGAAGTAAAAGCAAAAGGTTGGGTTAGAACATTTAGAAATAATCAGTTTATCGCGTTGAATGACGGTTCTACGATAAATAATATTCAGTGTGTTGTTGATTTTGAAAATACCCCGGATGAAACTCTAAAACGAATCACTACCGGTGCAGCCGTGAGTGTTACCGGTACATTGGTAGAAAGTCAGGGTGCCGGACAAACGGTGGAAATCCAGGTAACCAAGCTGGAAATTCTGGGTGATTCCGATCCGGAAAAATACCCGATGCAACCGAAAAAACACTCGTTGGAGTTTTTACGTGAAAATGCTCATTTACGAATCCGAACCAATGCTTTCGGAGCAATTATGCGCGTACGTTCGACTTTATCGTTTGCCGTACACCAATATTTCCAGGAAAAAGGATTTTTCTATGTAAATACACCTATCATCACCGGATCGGATGCTGAAGGTGCCGGAGAAATGTTCCGCGTTACCGCATTGCCTTTCGACGGTACGCCAAGAACCGAAGACGGACAGGTAAACTTTAAAGAGGATTTCTTCGGAAAAGAAACCAATTTAACCGTATCCGGTCAATTGGAAGGCGAAACCTATGCGATGGCTTTAGGTCAGATTTATACTTTCGGACCAACTTTCAGAGCTGAAAACTCGAATACTTCACGCCATTTGGCCGAGTTCTGGATGATCGAACCGGAAGTAGCATTTAACAACCTGGCGGACAACATGGATCTGGCCGAAGATTTTATCAAATATGTGATTAAATATACGGTGGATAAATGTGGCGATGATCTGAAATTTTTAGAGCAACGTTTACTGGATGAGGAGAAATCAAAACCACAGGCTGAAAGAAGCGAAATGTCCTTATTGGAAAAATTAAGCTTTGTAATGGACAATAACTTTAAACGTGTAAGTTATACCGAGGCAATTGATATCCTGAAAAGCTCCAAACCAAATAAAAATAAAAAATTCAACTATATCATCGACGAATGGGGTGCTGATTTACAAAGCGAACACGAGCGTTACCTTGTAGAGAAACACTTTAAATGTCCGGTAATTTTATTTGATTACCCGGCAAAAATCAAAGCGTTCTATATGCGTTTGAACGAAGACGGAAAAACGGTTCGCGCTATGGACATCCTATTCCCTGGAATCGGAGAAATTGTAGGTGGATCACAACGGGAAGAGCGTCTGGATGTATTATTACAAAAGATCGCCGACCTTGGTATCGATGAAAAAGAATTGTGGTGGTATCTGGATACCCGTCGATTCGGAACAGCCATTCACAGTGGTTTCGGACTTGGCTTCGAAAGACTGGTATTGTTCGTAACCGGAATGTCTAACATCCGTGACGTAATTCCATTCCCAAGAACGCCGCAAAACGCTGAATTCTAATTCTGGAATCGTTTATCTGTCAGGTTACACTGAAAATGTGTTAATTTCGGTTTCACATCGCAGTACCTGCTAAACTTATACTAACCTTTGCCGATTTTTTTTTATTTTTGAAAATAATAATTTGGCAAAGGTTACTTTATTATGGCGGTATCCTACTGCCTCTGATTAACCCAAAACCGAATACACAATACAAAAATGCTTAAACAACATTTACAGCTCAAATTATCGCAAAAGCTATCCCCTCAGCAAATCCAACTGATGAAGTTGATTCAATTGCCTACGCAGGCTTTTGAACAACGTCTGAAGGAAGAACTTGTGGAAAATCCGGCTTTGGAAACCGGAAAAGAGGACACTATGGAGCATGACGAATATGAAGCCGATAATTATGATGAATACGACGATTATGACAACGAACGTATCGATGCCGACGAAATCAATATCGACGAATATTTGAGTAACGATGAAACGCCCGATTATAAATTACAAGCCAATAATTATAGCGACGATGACGAAGACCGCACTCTTCCGTTTGCCGCACCGGTGAGTTTTCATCAGGATCTGATTAACCAATTAAATACGTTTATACTTTCCGACAACGAACGTGAAATCGCCGAGTTTTTAGTAGGAAGTATTGATGATATGGGCTATATCCGCCGCGATATTCAGGATATCGTAGATGATATGGCTTTTACGCAGGGAATTTATACCGACGAACAAAATGTGGAGCGTATTCTAAACATTATCCACGAATTGGAACCGTCGGGTGTTGGCGCGCGCGACCTACAGGAATGTTTGTTGTTACAACTTCGCCATAAAACGCCAACTGAAGCGATCGAACTTGCCATTGATATACTCGAAAACCAGTTTGATGCGTTTACCAAAAAACATTACGACAAATTACTACAGAAATACGATATCTCACAGGAGCAACTCCGCAAGGCGATTGACGAAATCGAAAAACTAAACCCCAAACCGGGTGGTTCGTTCGACACCAATTCCCGTACTGTAGAACATGTAGTTCCGGATTTTTCAATCCGCCTGATCGACGGCGAACTGGAGCTTTCCCTAAACGGGAGAAATGCCCCGGAATTGCACGTTTCCAAAGATTATCAGGAAATGCTGCAAACCTATAAGGAATCGCGCGAAAAATCGAATTCTCAAAAAGATGCCGTACAGTTTATCAAACAAAAACTGGATTCGGCCAAATGGTTTATCGATGCCATCAAACAGCGTAACGAAACCTTATTTGTGACGATGAACGCGATCATGCATTACCAACAGGAGTATTTTCTTGATGGCGATGAAACCAAACTAAAACCGATGATCTTAAAAGACATCGCTGATATGGTTGGTTTGGATATTTCGACCGTATCCCGTGTGGCCAACAGTAAATATGTGGAAACCCCTTACGGCACAAAACTCATCAAAGAATTCTTTTCTGAAGCGATGAAAAACGATCAGGGGGAAGATGTTTCGACCATCGAAATCAAAAAGATCTTGCAGAATGTAATCGAAGAGGAAGACAAAAGTAAGCCGCTTCCCGACGATAAACTAGCCGATATCTTAAAAGAAAAAGGCTATCCGATTGCCCGAAGAACGATCGCCAAATACCGTGAACAGCTGGATATTCCGGTGGCACGTATGCGAAAAAAAATATAATTGCCCGACTTAAACCCATCATTTCAATGGATTTCAAAAAGATCTTCCCGTTATTTTCTTATTTGTTCCATCCGCTGTTCATTTCGGTTTATGCCACGCTGTTTTATTTTTTCGTAACCCGGAATTATTTTTATCCGCATGAAATCTACCTGATTCTGTTTCAGGTGGTTATTCTGACGTTATTCCTACCGGTATCGACATATTTCCTTTTAAAATCACTTGGATTAATCCGTTCCGGGATTATGTTGTCGGAGAAAAAAGAACGACGATTACCATTGGCTTTTCAGGCGATGTTTTTCCTGGTATTGATCGAGCATTCCCTAACAATGCTACCGATTCCGGAGTTGTATTTTTTCTTTCTCGGTGCGTTGATCAGTTCGATTATTGCTTTGGTCCTACTGCTATTTCACTTTAAGGCCAGTTTGCATATGGTAGGCATTGTTGGGATAAGCCTTTTTATCATCGGGATTTCCATGCATTACCATATTCGGTTTGTGAACCTGATTGCTTTTTCGATATGTAGCATTGGAATTGTCGCGTCGTCCCGTTTGTATATGAACGCCCACTCGATGAAAGAGATTGTCATCGGCATATTGGTTGGCGCTTTACCGCAAATCGGGTTATGGTATTTCTGGTTATAGAATGTAGAAAATTACCAGAAAGCTAAAAACATTCATTTTGATTTTTTCACCATCGATTTCACCCGATTTAAACAATGGGTTTAGTCCATAATAGGCGTAGGCATTAAATGTATTATACCCAATCCCGACATAGGGCCCGTATTGGATTTTATTCAGGTCGGAATTATTAAATACTTTGATTTTTTCGGTACTTCCGGTATACACCGATTTACTATAGAACAGGTAACTAAACTTAAATCCGGAATAGATTCTCCAGAATTTATGACTTTCCGGTGTTGATGTACGCCAACGTACTTCGATCGGAATATCCAGATAATGCATTTCCAGTTTGTTTTTTTCGAAATCGGAACTGATGGAATAATTGGCGACGCCGTCTATTTCTTCAATTTTCATGTTCTGACGAAGACTGTTAAACGAATAACCAATTCCCGGCGCTATGGCAAAGGTCCGTTTTTCGTTAAGTGGAATATCGCGGAGAATACCGGCACTCAGACCCAATGAAAAGGAGTTTTGCGAAAAGCCACGCGGACTATTTCGCACTAAGTTATAAGCAATACTGATATAAAACTGATCTTCCCGGTACAGCGAGTCTACGACAACTTTCTTTTCTTCTTCTTTTTTTACCGTTTCTTCGGTTTGTGCCCAAAGACCTACGGGAAGGATTAATAAGAGATATAGCAGGCCAACTTTAATCATACTTTACTTATTTCTGTACTAAAGTAGTAAAAACTAGCTTTACTTTTATTTATTGTCCCGATTCTTTTGACCGTTTAAATCAGTCCGATCTTTTTGGCTTCTTCGATCAACTCTTTGTCGCCACCTTTGGAACGTAGCAACTGGCTTTTGATATTGGCTTTTCGTTTTTCCAGTGCACTCATCGACAACGGAATATAGTTGGGAAGATCGGCCGTTTTAACACCTTGAGAAATCAACAACAGAATCTGACTATCGATAGAATCCCATTTGATGTTTTTCATCATCAGTTCTTTCAAGGCATTGGAAATCGTGTGACTGGCAAAGGTTTCACCTCCATAGATTTTCTCGAATACGTTGGGAAACATTTCAAAATTGATATCGCATTTCGAAATAAACGCCTCCGGATTGACTTTATTCATAATCTTATCAATCAGTACCGGTTCATTGTGCATCGTGAGCAGCGCAATTTTACATTTTGGAAATTTTTCACGAATCAACAGTGCCAGATCCACTCCCGATTCGATGTTCATTTCTTTATAAGGCGGCAAGCTAATATCAAGATAAGCAAAGTCGATATCTTTTTTTAGCCTGGAAAAGTTCATAATGGTCGTATAGGCTGTAGTACAATTATGAGCCGTTGTAAAAGTAAGCGTCAACTCATCGGTATTGAATTCGGAAAGCAAGTTGATATAACCATCCAATGTCATTGGATGATCATCTACTAGCAAAATATTTATTTCTTTGGCCATACGATTTTTTTTCTATTACAAATCTAACGAAAAAGTACGGAATATCCGTAAAACAATTTCAGACGAAAGTAATAGCTTGCACTAAAATTAAAGTTGTGCATTATCCGTTTTTGCTAATCGATGACGATGAGAAGGTAGCCAAGAACATTCTGGAAGTTTTTGAAGATTTTGAAGACTTTCTGTGCCTTGGTGTGATTAAGACGAAAGAAGAAGCTATCAACCGGATATTGGAGTTAAAACCCAAACTGGTGTTCATTGAAATTGCTTCTAAAAAACCGGATTCGGATTTATCGTTTGCTATTTTATCCGAACTTAACGAATTTCTGGAAGAATTACCCTATTTTGTGGTAATTACTTCGGATGAAAGTCATGCATTTGAAGCTATTAAAAAAGGGGTGTCGGATTACCTGTTAAAACCTTTAAGCCAGAGCGAGTTACGAAAGTGCCTGCTTCGCTTTCAGAAAAAAAATCCGTTTAAAGAGCCTGAAACTATTTGTGTAAAATCATACGGCGATTATCAGTTTGTGCATTTAAAAGACATCACCCATTTAAAAGCCGACAATAATACCACCGATATTTACCTTAGCTCTGGTCAGAAAGTTAGCGCTTACAAAACCTTAAAGCATTTTGAAAGTCTGCTTCCTTTTTACTTTTTAAGGGTACACAACAGTTCGATAGTAAATATTAATTATGTTTCCCGTATACATTTGGGAAAATTGAAATGTTATTTAAATAATAATGAAATTTCCATACCTTTCTCCAAATCGTATAAAGATAACATCGATACCATTATAAGGCGAATTTCATCTTAACAAAAACCTATTGTTTACACGTACAAATGATACATCCACTAGCAAACGCCTTACAACCACTAAATACACGATTAATGATTACCAAAACAGCTTGTTCCTTATCTAATTTTGTAACTGTAATAATGACGGAACAATTTAAAGCTTTAAACAATTACTAAGATGAGGGAACATGCTTTACACATGACATCTTCAGTAATACTGGTAAGTAATCCCAACTTTCAGCAACTAAAACAAATCAAATACCACTACTTCATAAAAAATGTTGTAGCGACCCCATTATCTTAACATTAAAATATTTTTTTTATGAAAAAAGCTCTTTTTATTTTGACACTTATTATTGTTGGCGGATTAACATTTTCATGTTCAACAGATGAGTATGATGTAACTCAGGAAACCAGTGCCCGAAAATTCAATACCAATGACGATGTAATGCGCGGTACACCTGCTGACTCTACAAGTATGCTTCCGAGCTATACTCCAAATACAACGACAGAACCAATCAGTCCGAATCTTGATGATAACGGAGGTGGAACATTGAACCCTCCAAAAAGATAATATAAAAACGAAAGTTTTTTTTCGACCTGGGCAATATAAGTTGTGATATTAACTTATATTGCCTAGGTTTTTTATATTATTTTTGATCAATCCCTAATTCGCCACCATTTTGAACGCCCCAGTATCGAAATTTATATTTTGCCTTATCCTCTGTTTTTTGATGTTCTCTTGTGAGATGAACAAAAAAAGTGACATTGCTGTTTCGGATAAAAAAATAAATGCGCTGTTCAAAGACGCGAACAACAATCAGAAATCGCTATCGAAGAAGAAGGTATTACTGGATTCTATTTTCCATGAAATTTCCCGGCGCAAAAACGACTCGATTACCCGGAATTTTCATTTCCAGCTGGCAGACGAATATTACCGCCTCAACGATTTTCAGACATCCAGAATCATTAGTGAAGAAGCTTTTAACCTGGCCAATGACGCCAACGATAGTGTTGCTACTGCAAAAGCGCTGTATTATATTGGCGATTGCTACGAGCCTATAAAAAAGGATAGTGCTTTCTATTATTATCTTCAGGCCGAAAAAATATACCGCCGGATCAAAGACTCGGAAAATGTTGGCCGTATGCTATTATACAAAGGAGGGATTTTATATAGCGAGGGCAACTACATTGAAAGTGAAATCGAAGCCAGCAAATCGCTACAATTACTCAATAAATCCGGAAATTATAAGCTTACCTATAGCGCTTATAATATTCTTGCCAATTCTCTTCAGGGATTAAATGATTTTAACGGTGCGCTAAAATACCACGAACTCGCGTTAAAAGAATACGACAAACTCAAACTAAAAGAAACCGATCCGAAAGTTATTCTTGGGTATTATATCCCAACACTGAACAATATCGGTTATATGTACGACAAAATCGGAGAGCATCAAAAAGCGATCAAACAATTCGAAAAGATTATTGCGATTAAAGATCTCCGCAAACTTTTCCCGGAATATTATGCCGCGACGCTGAGTAATCTTGCGTATTCCAAAATGAAAGCCGGTGATTTTAAGGATCTGAAAGAGATGTTTTACGAATCGATTCATCTCCGGGACAGTCTGGGAAATCAGGCGGGTGTTGCGTATAGTAAAGTACAGTTGGGCGAATTTTACCTCATCCAGAAAGACACTTTGCAGTCGATCGTAACACTAAAGGAAAGTTATCAGCTCGCCAGTGACACCAAAAGTTATTATGAACTGTTGCGCTGTTTAAAACTCTTATCCAAAATCGACACCAGTAGAAGTCAGCAGTATTCCGATGAATATATTGCTGTTAGCGACAGCTTACAGAAAAAGGAACGGGCAACCCGTAACAAATATGCCCGTATTGCCTATGAAACGGAACGACTCGAAGAAGAAAACGAAGTGCTAACCAAACGAAATCTGTATATATTACTTGGAGCGGCCTTTTTTATTTTTGTGGTGACCGCTTTAGGGATTATCCGTCATTTAAAAGCCAAAAACAAAGAACTTCAGCTAATCCAACAGCAACAGGAAGCGAATGAAGAAATCTATCACCTGCTTGTAGAACAACAGGAAAAAGTCAATACCGCTAAAGAAGAGGAAAAGACCCGGATTGCTATGGAATTGCACGATAATATTATGAACAAGATCTATGGTGTCCGGATGAACCTTGGTTTTTTTAATAATAAAGCCGACGAAAAAGCGACTGAAAAACGAAAAGAATATATCCTGGAGCTTCAGAATATTGAAAAAGAGATCCGTACGATTTCGCACGATCTGACCAAAAACTCGTACTTCGAAGAGCGCAATTTTACCGAGTTGTTAAGCTTCCTGATCAAAAACCAGGAAAATATCAATACCACGGATTTCCACTATGAAATCGATGAAAACATCGATTGGAATACGGTTCCGAATACCACCAAAATCAACATCTATCGTATCGTACAGGAAGGCATTCTGAACATCAACAAATATGCGAATGCGAAAAATGCTTTTGTGACCCTTACACTTACCGAAACCGGTAAACTGCAACTAATTATAAGTGACGATGGTGCCGGTTTTGACCTAAAAATTGCCAAAAAAGGGATCGGTATCAAAAACATGACCGAACGAATCTCTTCTTTAAAAGGTGAAATGCAGATTAAATCCAATATTGGAAAAGGCACACAGATCGAAGCTGTTTTCCCTCTGTAAGTCTTACCGTATGGCCGTATTACAGTTTGTATCTGCTTGATTCCCTTTTTAAAGATTTTATTCTTTTACGATTGAAACCAACCCTATCGTTACAATCTTTCGCTTCCGAAATGATATTTTCAAAACAATACCCGAATAATGATCACAAAATCGCCTGTCTTTTTTAAAAACTATTTGCATTAGAAAAACCCAGTAGCTGTTTCAATATATTTGTCTTTGATTGTTCTTTTTATCTTTTACTATTAACAGTATTATTTGATCAACTTATAAACAAAATAAATGTCCTTTTTTAAAACCTTATTCGGCAAAAGCACTCCTATAGCGGAAGACAAAGCCTTTACCATTGATTTTGAAGATGCGCTAAAGCGCTATATCGGCGTAACCAATGGTGATGTCGCCTATGAATTTAAAGATAAAAGAGGTAATGTGATTCCTCCCTCCTATGCTTTTGAAGGTGCCTATAATCAATGGAAGGAAATACAATCGGTATGGGATAAACGCGGGGTTATTTTTGCGGCACTGGATTCGGTTTATTTTCACCGGATTCCAAAAGCACAGGTAATCGAACGTTTTGTGATTGACCGTTATCCGGAAAAAGCGTTGCAATTTGCCGCAGCCAATTTAAACGAAGCGGATTATACCGATCCGGAGGCACTGGCATCCTTAGCGAAGTGTCATTTTATACTGTTAAACTTTGACGAAAGTATCGCACTGGCTCAAAAAGCCCTGGAACAGGATGGAGACAACAAAAAAGCAAAAATTGCTTTAGCGAATTCCTTTCACTTAACCGGCCAACATGAGAAGGCGCATCAAATCTATCAGCAACTTTTAGAAAACAGTTTGCGAAACGAATGGAAAAGTGATGAAATAAACGTGCTGCAATTGGTCGATTTTAAAAATGATATTATCCATTCATCCGTTTATGCTGTTGCCCTGCTTTCGGTTCCGGAGGCGGATGAAACCATCTGGAATACAGTCGCCGAAGAGTTTTATTACTGTCCGTATTTTAGAAGTCAGCATGCCTTTTGGTATATCCGAAGCGGGGAAAGTCTAAAAGGTGTTGTTAAATTACTCGCCACAGCTCAGGAGTTCCCATGGTATCGGGATGCGGTTGTGAATGCTAAAAGTAGCATTCTGCAATTCCGGGAGCAGATGCAATCGGACGATTTGTGGGAAAACGAATTACAGTATCTAACGGAAATCATGCAAAAGAATAACTGGAACTAAATTATACTCCTTCTAAAATAGATCGGCTAGTAGTTCGTCATTTTTTAGGAGGAGACATAAAAGTTCGCGCCGTGCCCGCATTACCCCCTATAAACCATAAAGGTAACAAGCTAAAAGCTACAACACCCTCCTCTGTGGCCGTAGGCGTACCGTTAAGGTTACGCATACTACCATCCTGAACGCATTTCCTGTCTTAAAAAAACCGAATTCTGTTTCCAATTAAATTCTGGAGAACCTTGATCGAACATTTTAAGCATCCTATCACCAGTTCTCCATCCTTATACTGTAGTTGTAGTGGCTTTACCAAACTTAAATAAATTCAAGCCTCCTTCTGTTCCCCCTTTAGCGACAACTGCCCCAACTCCTTTCCCCAGTTTCTATAAGCTACTAAATTATGTCCATTTTGACAACAATTCGCCAAACCATTTTCAATGACTTTAAAAACTGTTTTTAGTATCTCTTTATGAAAAAAAAAGAAGTTACTGTTTTCTTAATATTAGGAAATGTAATAGTTGCACTTGTTACATTCATATTAGCAACAAGTGCACCCAAAACATGCAGCAATATTTTGACAAACAACTTCATTGTTTAAGAATTTCTTGAGCATCCACATTTGTTTTTAACAACGGTAATCCAAGTGGTGATTTTCTTTCATAAACTATAGGAAAACGGTCTAGGAAATCAGTATTGCTGAATTCCTCATACTTCTTAATGCTTCCAATAAGATAGCCATTTAATTCATAGCTACACAAAGCATAATTGAAGCTGCCGTTACATTCAAAAAAGCGATTAATAAAAATTGTGAGTTTTTTTAAGTCTTCTTTAAAAGTGTCTTTGTAAAAAAACTGTTCGGGCAGGCCAATAGATAATTCTTCAAAATCAGATTCATCAGCATCAATAATCGACACTAAAATTTGTCTTCCTGAAAATATTTCAGATGTGTTTTCTCCTTCAGATAATTCAAGCTCATTCAAACAAAACTCTATTTCTGATTTTGAAGATTTTGTTTTTGGGGCTATTAGCGATATATCAAAATATTCTGGCATAAAATTTACTTTATTTGATTGCTCCTGTAGACAATAAATATTTAACTTGATCTGCACTTAATTTCCAACCACCAACTAAATTACCGCTTATATCGGTCATAACATTTAAGCCTGTACTTGAATTATAGTAGTGTAATACTTGCTGTGTTCCTCTATAGGTTCCCTGAATTGGAGTTAATCCTTTTATATGGGTTTTTATCACTCCTTCAAATTCACCTGCCATCGCTTTGCTCCAATTTCCTGTTACTCCAAAATCCTTAGCATGACGGCCAAACATATGCTGTAAAGTCCGTTGCTGAACATTGAGTACCCCCTTAGCAACTTGCCCGGTTTTCGCCAATAAGTCAGTACCTGCCCCTACTTGCGTTGCACCCGCATTACCCCCTATAAACCATAAAGGTAACGAACCAAAAGCTAAAACACCCTCCTCTGTGGCCGTAGGCGTACCGTTGAGGTTACGCATAGTACCATCCTGAACGCTTCTTCCCTATTAAAGAAATAACTTACCCTAAAACAGGTCGACTAGTAGGCCATCAACTTTTTTCACGATGGGACCATCCGTCTTTGCTATCTGTGTCTGAAATAAATTTGAATTTGTTCTCTCCTGAATATTCGGAAAAGTAATGGCTGCACTCATTACTTTTACATTCGTAACGAGTGCAACAAAAACAAACTGTAATAATTTAATAAACAAGTTCATCTTATTTTATATTCCTCATAAGAAGTGTTATTCGAAAAAGATTATCTTCTTCTACTTCGTTACTCAATGACCAATATTTTATCAAGTTATTAAAAATCAGCCTTTCAGACTCTAATATAAATTTGATTTTGTTCCATCTATCATCAATTTCTAAATCATTCTCATTTAGAAAATCTTCATAAGAAGCAAGAATAAGAGATATTACAGCTACTTTTTTATCAGTAGACAAATCATTCTGATGATAAAATTCAAGGAAATCATCAATTCTGTTGGAATCTGCCATTTCTATATCCCAATCCTGTTCTATACCTGTATAAGGCAATGATAACTCATTGCTAAGTTGTTCGATTATTTCTTTTTTCAGTATCATAAGGCCAAAATTAAGGTATTAATGGATAAGCTGTTTTAACTCCGCCACCGCTAGGAACAAGTCGTATATGAGTAGCTGCTTTAAATATTCCGTCTGGCATAATAACTCTTGCCGGAAAACCTTTAGGAATAGGAATATTCACAGCTCCATTTGCTGTTTTACCTACGTTGTCTAAAATAAATTGAGCTGCTTTTTGATTGTTCAAGAATTGACCTTGTGCCATACCAGAACCTTTTGCCCTGTTAATCAAAAAGTTTGTCATATCATCTCCGTGAGTAGTGAATGTATGCCCAAAAGTCTTTTTAGTTAACTGTATTCCTCCCTTAGTAACTTGTCCAGTTTGCTCCAACAACTTGGTACCTGCCTCTGCTTGTGTCGCGCCGGCATTACCTCCTATAAACCATAGCGGTAACGAACCAAAAGCTAAAACACCCTCCTCCGTGGCCGTAGGCGTTCCGTTTAGGTTACGCATACTACCATCCTAACGCTATTTCCTGTTAAAAAAGACTCGCCCTAAAATAGGCAGACTTTTAGTTCGTCAACTTTTTCAGGATGGAACATTATTTTAAACTCAATTTTGGGTCTTTAAAAAACAATGTGAGATATCTATTATCAACAGTATTCACGAGCATTTCCAATTCTTTGTTATCGTTATATTTCATATATAAGATTAAACTGAAAACACCTATGTGCTTATTTAAATCATATCGCTTTTGCTCATCCCCAAGCGTACATTTTGCATACTCCCAATTTTCAATAACCCAAATACAAGGAGCATCTAAATATGTATCCTTAATCAAATCATAGTGTCCTCTAAAATGAACTTCTATTTTTTGAGTATCTAAATCGTAGCAAAACTTACTTACCGGCTCGTCATCAAACGAATATTCTAATTTCTTTTCCATATTAATACTCATTTATCTGATTGGAATATGAGCTGCAGAGCTTTTATAATTCACTGGATTGAGGAAGATATTATAACTGTTCCCTCCATACTCCAAATGCATATGATTGAAAGGTGTTCCTGATTGCGGTGGGTCTAATCGGATTCGCATACCGCCCCGCTCAAAAACGCTTACAGGGGAAGTTTTAGGACTCATTCTTTTGAAGCCCGCAGACTCTATATTTTGAATCAATGTACCCCGCTCTAAGTTACCTGCTCCTTGTAACCATTGTTTTACTGCGGTTCTTCCTCCACCTAAAGATTGTACTTGTCCGGTTTGCTCCAACAATTTGGTACTTGCCTCTGCTTGTGTCGCGCCGGCATTACCTCCTATAAACCATAGCGGTAACGAACCAAAAGCTAAAACACCCTCTTCCGTAGCGGTAGGCGTTCCGTTTAGGTTACGCATACTACCATCCTGAACGCTTACTTCCTATTAAAGAAAACTAATCTTAAAACAGGTCGACTAGTAGACCATCAACTTTTTTCAGGATGGAACCATCTGTCTTTGCTATCTGTGTATGAAATAAATTTGAATTTGTTCTCTCCTGAATATTCGGAAAAGTAATGGCTGCACCCATTACTTTTACATTCGTAACGAGTGCAACAAAAACAAACAGTAATAATTTAATAAACAAGTTCATTTTGTGTTTCCTTATCTTTTTAGTACTAATAATAATTTTCATCTTCTTCAGACAATTCTTTATACCTTTTCATTTGCTGTGAATTTCTTATAACACTAAGTACTTGTCCGTGATTCAACGGAACAATATTTAACCCTTCATCTAAAATGACTAATCCGTTAAGGCTACAAAACTCAAGAATGTGCCTTAATATCGATTCATAGTTACTTGTAAAATCTAATCTAAAAGAAACAGAGAGAACATTACCTTCATTATCAGAAAGAACCTCAAAGCAATTTGATTCCTGATTACCGTATAAATCAATATCGTTACTCCAAGATTTAGTTTTTTCGAGGATTGAATTGATTTTATTAAAAAAGCCTTTTTTAAGGGGGTAATTTTCCCAAAATAACTCATCATCAAATCCTTCATCTGTATAGTTAAAGGAAAAATCTTCCGCTAAAGTATTTACACTTTCTTTTGGTAAAACTTGAAATGTATATTGCCAAATTGCCATTAGTAACGAGAATAAATTAGATCATCAACTGATTTATAACCAGCATAAGGTAGTTTTACTTGCTGTACTGGAACATTTTGAATTCCCAACTCTTTTGCTGCCCTTAAGCGATGGTGGCCGTCAACAACGAATCTTTTACCATTATGCTCTACAAACTTTATTGGTTCCTGAATCCCATTTAGCTTTATATTAGCTTTAAGTTTTGAAAAAGCATTTTTGGATTTAGTAAGCCCGTGAGTTATTTCTAATTCATACGTTCCTAACTTAGTTCCCGTCTCAGCAACTTGCCCGGTTTGCTCCAGCAATTTGGCTCCCGTCTCTGCTTGCGTTGCACCCGCATTACCCCCTATAAACCACAGCGGTAACGAACCAAAAGCTAAAACACCCTCCTCTGTGGCCGTAGGCGTACCGTTAAGGTTACGCATACTACCATCCTGAACGCTTTTTCCTATTAAAGAAGACCCGTTCTAAAATCTGTCAACCTATTCAAAATAATATTTTTAGGAATAGTTTCACACTATCCAACTATTGATTTTATATATAGATTTTTTGCAGTAGGTTTTTTTTTACAAAGTGCTAATAACTCATTTCTTTTTTGTTTATATTTTTCTTTATCAAAAAGGTAAAGAAAGAAATAGGGTACAATACTTTCACTATCTCCATACTCTTTTAAAAGATTTTCGCAGTCTTTTTCTGAAAACTCATCACCATAAATAATATGCTGAAAATACTTCTTCCAAAAATTCAATTCTAAATTATTAGGGAACTTGCTTAGCCCTATGTCTAAAATTTCAGGATACTTATCGTATCCAATATTCCTTAATTCTTCCGATATTTTATAATAAGAAAAGAAACCAAAATCCTGAAAATTCCAATATAAAAAAGATAGGTTTAAAAAAGTTTCAAGATTAATCTCGCCTTCATCAATGCTTTTTTGATAATAAATAGCCGCATCATTATATTGCTTATTAATATCTTTATCTAATGCTATAGTAAATTTTCTCATAATTTATCTTGGAATTAAATTTACGCCTGCATCAAATATTTTTCCATTTCTTGTCTGTACCCATATTTGACCATTCTTAAAAGTTTGAGTAAATCCTTCAGCTCCATTTTTTATGGCATTTGGTGCTAAGATACTTTGATTCAGATTTGCTGGGTTATTAGCTACACTTTCGAACAATTGAATATATCTGTTTTGTGACGTAAGCGTTGAAGGATTAACGTGTCCAGTAGCATCTCTAAAAATATGTCCTAATACTGATTCTGACCTTGTTACTGTGTTTGTTACCCCCTTAGCAACTTGCCCGGTTTTCGCCAATAAGTCAGTACCTGCCCCTACTTGCGTTGCACCCGCATTACCCCCTATAAACCATAGCGGTAACGAACCAAAAGCTAAAACACCCTCCTCTGTGGCGGTAGGCGTACCGTTGAGGTTACGCATACTACCATCCTGAACGCTTCTTCCCATCAAATATTGTACCGGGATACTAAAGCTGTTAAACGTGCCATATACAAACCGATCCAGAAAATTACCGTCCGAAAGTGCCGTCATGTTTACCCCCAGAAAATGATGTTGTGTGGGCATCTGAATGACCGCTACCGGTACATACGGATGCTCATTCCGGTTAATGACTTCCCCATAATAGTTTAGGGTCGGATGGTTATTATAGTTATCAATATAGGTATTCGCATATTCCGTAGCGGCATAGGAAATGGCCGATGATGTAGGTCCTAAAATCGCATTGTAGACTCCGGTATCTCCCCATTTATACGGATTTACCTCTCCGGTTGTCTGGGCTCCGTGTATATAGGCCGACACCAGATACCCTATGGCCTGCCACCACCATTCCCCGGTTGGATCGGTGTATTTGGTTGGATTGTTTAAACAATACCCATAGCGGTTATAGTTTTGGGTATTAAAAAGATCCTGAATATAATTGTCAGGCGACAGGAACCGGCGTAATTTCGGATCGTATAAACGTCCGTTCATATTGATAATTCCGACGCTTTGCAGATGTTCGTGTCCGGTATAACCTCTGTCTAAAACCGTTAATCCGGCCAGATTTCGACCTTGTCCGTCCTGTACTTTTACAATCGCACCCCATGGATCAAAAAGACGTTTTTCGACAATGGCCCCAACCTGATCCAAAACAGCTATGATACTACCCTGATAATCCCGTTCTAAATACAGCAATTCCGAAGTGGCGCCGTTATCTTTAAATACTGCCGGAGCACTATAGGCATCTCCTCCCACAAAGAATACAAACGTAGATTCGCCCGTTTGCTGGTTTGTAGTAATTTCCATCGAACCGTCGGAAGCATAATCTTTTCGAAACTGCCGTTGGGTGCTATCGGTTTGTAAACCACCATAAAACATCGCCGATCGATAATGACTATCACTGTATTTAAAATCGATTTTTTCGACACCGGTTTCGGTAATGGAAACCGGATTTTTAAACATATCGTAGGTAACATCCAACTGACGTAGATCCGTTTTCGGATTATCCGTTTTGCGAATCCTAATGTCATCAAACCAAACATTTCCACCACCGTTATTATCCACGCGAATATTGAGTTTTTTGATATGTGATGGTACATAGACCGTTCGTTCCAAATAGACCCATTGGTTGGTGACTTCGGTATATTTGTCGGCCACGATAGTATAGTACCCGGTTTCAGTCTCGGAATTCATAAACAGAAAAATCTGAGAAGAAGGTCCGTCACTATATACCCATCCGGAAAAGGTATAGGAGGCGCCATGCGGGTTATCAATCGGAATCCAGTGATCGGAATGTAAGGTTTTATCCGAGTTGGTTGGATTATGAATTTTTAGCGAATATTTTCCGGATTTGACTTTGGAATCGTCGTAAGTCGGTTTGCCGAAAATGTCCCATCCGAGTCCCAAATCCGACCATCCCTTTTGTTCTTCCATGCCATCATTAAAAATCCCGTCCCGGTTTTGATAGTAGGAAGCGTCCGCTATGTTCAGGTCGATGGAAGTGTTTTGGTAGACCTTGTCGGCGTTGGTATAATTATACTGACCTAAATTGTTTTCGGTAATACGACCACGATCGTCGTAGCGCTGTTCTTCAATAAGCTGTTTTCCAACCCATAAGTCATCGATATAGAAAAAGGTTGTGGTTCCGACATCGTTACCCATACCATCTTTATCGATATTTAAAGTGATATAAGGATATTACGTAACCGTATGCTCGAATTCAAGAACACCATTTTGAGCATACCCTTTAAACGATTCATGACCCAATCCACTATCCGGATCGTATTCCACTACCAATACACGAACTTTGTTGGTAGTTCCTATGTCTACCTTAACTTTTAGGGCTAATCGGTTGCCTACTTTAGCCTGCGTTAGCAATGTCTTTTTAACACCGGCATAGCCTTGTGTTGCGGTTACTTTTAGCTGGCCGTTCTCATTTGTTGGGATGGCTCCGAATTGTGTTCCGAATTCACCGGTTCCCGAACGAAAATCGTCACTGTGGAGCGTTATAAGCTCTTTATTCCATTTTACCAGACGATCCTGATTGTCGTATTCAAACGGTTCATAGGTGTTAAACAGGCTGTTGCTTTTACTGATTAAGTTTTGTCTTTGTGTTTCGAATGTTGTTTTTAAACGCAATACGTCTTCGGACACATCAACTGGTACAAAAGGCCCGGTATTCGGATTCGTAACCATACGGGTTGTTACCGCTTCTTTCGGAAAACCATATGGATCATAGGTACTATTTCTAGTGATCCAGAAACCGCTGCTTTCACTGGTCAACTGCCCGCTTGCATCAACTGTATGGGCGTTCCAAACCGGGTTTTTAGTTACGTCGTCAACTATTTGGGTGTGCTGCCCTGCCAAATAATAATAGGCAAATGCCCTGCTACTGGTTTTATTATTGGTTAACGAAGTTGCGGTGTACTTTTCTTTTCCTATTCTTCCGAATGCGTCGTAGGCAAATTCTTTCTTAAAAGTTGCATAAGGGGTTATCTGACTTATTTTTTTAACTCTTTTATAGGTATCGTATTCATAATACAATTCGTTGGTTGCATTACCGGCTAAAATTTCCTCACGTACCGATTTGTAAAACGTATTATCATTATTGTAATAATATTTTGTACCATGCAAAACCGTTCCTGTTTCGGCTTCTTTTACCGAAATAACTCGACCGACATCATCTCTAATCACGGAAAAAGTTCCTTTTGGGGTTATCTCTTTGGTGAGTTCACCAAATGCATTGTATTGGTACCTGTAAATTCCGGCTGAGGGGTCTTCCAGTTTTGTTTTGTTACCCCAGCCATCATACGCCAATTTGATTCTTCCTCCTTCGTAAACCGACTCTTTCAGATTACCGTTTGCATAATAACTATAGGTAATGGTTCCGCCCGGTCTTTCCGTTAACGAAATAAGCTGACCCAATGCATTGTATACACTTTGTTTGGACTTTATACCGTCGTTTTCAATTGTTATTAAGCCTGAATAACTATAATTTACAACTTTACCCTGAGTATTTGCTGTTTTTAATGAAACGGCCTGAATAAGTCTGCCATATCGATCATACTGCATTTCATTCCATACCGTAGCTTGCTCATTGCTAAAATAAGGGTGGCTTTCGGAGATAAGCCTGTCCTCAATATCGTACCTCAAATCGATATACGACCATATACCGTTGATGGTTTTTGTTCCTTTTCGCACTTCCCTTCCATAAGCGTCAATCTGACTGGTACTACGACTACCATCATCCCCTATAGTGGTTTTAAGGACTCCTTTGTCAGGCGTTTTCGCATACGTATACTTGTCACTTTTCCCCAGATAATTGGTTTTCTTGATCGTTTTCCCCCATTTGTCATAGACATAAGTAGTAGTCATCGGGTTAGTACCGTTGCTTATGGTTTCTGTTAGCATTAAACCGTTACTGGCATCATAGGTATAGGTGGTTTGATTTCCCAAAATATCCGTCTTCTTGCTTACAAAACGATGTGTTGGTGTGTCATATTCCCATTTATTAACCCTGGGTGCCATTCCTGTGGCCGACAGTGTTTTTTGGATTAGATTGCCATAGTGATCGTATTCGTTATTTTCGGTTATATATCCGGTATTATGACCTTTTCGTCTTAGCTGTTTTAACAGGTTCTTTTCATAAAAATACTCCTCTTCGCTTTGCACCGCATCATTCCCCGCCAGGGTCACGGTAGTACTTTTACTCCTTGGCCGGTCTATCATATAAGGAGCCGTTATTAGCGGGTCATATCTATAGTCTTCTACCGTAGTCCGTTCGAGCGTGGTCCCGTTTTTAACCTTGGTAGTTACCTTAGCGGGACTCCCTGTGGCATTATAAACCGTTGTCGTTTCACTGTTAACTCCGGTTAGTCCGTTACAATTTGTAACCCGTGTTTTTCTTAGTTTGTATACCTTATTGGAGAGTACCGGCTCTTCATCATAGCTATCTTCGTTGTTATATAGCGTATTACTTTTGCTGATAAAGAAATCGGTAGCAGCCAGGGTTAAACTAGGTGAAACCAGTCCGGGAACCGAAAAATCCTGAATTACGGCTCCTCTTTTATTCATATCGAACTTCGTTATATAGGAGATGATTTTGGACGGATCGTCATACCAATTTGTTTTCAAGACCGACTGGAATCCAAAGAATCCAAGTCCTTCTGCATGAGCTACAGCACCCTGGTAACGGTATTCCTGAATTTTATGATATGCCGGTCCGCTTTTTTGTATTTTCGAAACGACTTTAAATTTTTCAGCAGTATTAATTGTATAATTTGGAAATATTTCGATGTCGTTCCCGGCAAAATATACGCCGTTTCCCGGTTTTAAATTGGCATAGCTAATCGATTGGGTGGTACCGTTAGTATGGATACTTTTAAGCAGGTATTCGTCATCCAAAAAGCTTTTGTTGGAGAAAAACGAAATTTTGTTGCTTAGATCGCCTCCCAATAGTGCGATTTCAGTTTTGCTACCGTCCGTCTTACTTTTTCGGGTTAAAAGTGCCACCAGCTTTTTATCAAACCTGTTCATCTCGGCATAAGGAATACCACGTGCATGCATCATTCGCTGAAAGGACTGATGCCCCCAAGGTAACGAAACCGAAGTAGCACCCGTTCTGAAATAATGCTCTATTTTAAGTCCATGAAATTTGTAATAATTCTGAACCGGACAACATTGATGCGCACCTTGGTTATCCGTCCAGATCGTATAGGAAATGCTGCCTGGTTCTTTTACCAATATTGGAGAAAGCTTTAAGATGTCGTCTTTTCCGTCATTATTAAAATCTAGTGCCAAAAACTGCTCTTTATACGATTCCGGTCCGGTATAGGAAGGCAATAATTCCGCTATAAATTGCATTCCGCCTGTAGCCATTAACACTTTTCCCAATGCCGGAAAAAATATATCGCTCTTACCATCACCATTGTAATCACCTATCGTAATTGGAAACATCCGGTTACCACTTACCGAATGCCCTGTCATAGTAAATGGACTTCCCAGATATCCCGGCATATTGGTCGTCCAACTGTACATTTTTACAAAAACAGTATTCCGTAACGAATAAATATCCATCACGTTATACGGATCTCCTCTGAAAATAATCAGATCGGTTTTACCATCACCATCAAAATCGCCTGTTTTAAATCGGTAGCTTCCTTTTACAATCGGCATCCCATTAGCATGAGTACCTGTCACATTTCCAATTCTTAATGTCCCGGAATTATAGGTCAAATCAGACGCTATCCTTCTGTCTAAATCAACCAACTGGGTTGCCAATGTTCCGTCGCCATTGTTCTTAAGAAACAGCAAGTCCGTTAATCCATCGCCATTAAAATCGCCCGGAAGCGAAAAATAACCGTAAGGCGAGTACATATCATTAGTGTTATACTCCGGAATAATAGACGTAAAGTTTTTCTGATATTCTAAATCGACACCACCGGTACTGCTATTGTATGAATATACTTTAACTACCGCATCATATCCTCCTTCAACCGTGCACCAGCCTTGCCGGTTCTTCTTTTTAAAACTACTATCCAGAAAATTTACAGTGGAAAAAACGGTGCCGATTGTTACAGGAGTGGTTTGAGTAAGCAGATTAACAGCCTCATCTGACGGATTTAATTTATAAATTCCGATAGATTGATTCCTGACATCAGCACTTCCTGTAAGTATTTCCATCTCCCCGTCACCATCAAAATCTCCGGTTATAGTTCGCTTGATATCAGCAAAAGGAATAGTGGTTTGAATGGTTTTTACAAATTCAATTTGCTTCGGGAAAGTGGTTAAATTAGCAACATACTGAAAAACCGTTTTAGGATAGCTCTTTGTGTTATCTCCTGTTTTTTCCTGTATACTGACCAGTTTTTCATGTCCCAGAGCGCTTATAGTATGCTCAAAAACATAATTGCGTAGGACTACTCCATTTCCTTTAACCTGAATTTCACTTATAATTTTATCATTGATTTTCTGAAGTCCGGCAATATGAAATTCTTCCGGCTTCAATCTGTTTTTATAAATAAAAAAAAACCTCATTTATAGGCATATCTGTACCTGCCGATCCGTACTTAATACTATTCAGGACTGTCGTATTGGAAATCCAATTGGTATAATAATAATTGATTCGCAATCCCTGAGGGTTTTCCCAATAGGTAATGGAATATTCCGTTTGCGATCTGGAATTGGAAGTATTCCCGTGTATATAACCATAATAGGCTTTGGAGCCATCGGCATATTCTACAATAAAATAATCCGGACCCCGATCCGGCGCTCCTTCAATACCGCCAACGAGTGTAACCTTGGTATTCGAATAATTTTCCGTTTCATAGACGGCTCCATCCCTACCATGCACACCGCTTTTTAGTAACAGCCGCTGACCGTCTAATGCATAGTTATCCGAAAGATTATAATTAATAATTTCAATCTTATCATTATGGAATTTAGTAGATGGCACCCTTGTAATCGAGGACAAACCGGTAAGATTCCATCCGTATCCCAGCATTCCAACACCTGACTGACTATTATAGCTGATACCGATTTTAGGCACAGTTTCATTAATTCCAGGAGGTAAATAAAGTGGTATTGTATAGTTTGCGGCTCCGGATGCCGAAACCGTTAGTTTTCCTTCGGTGACACCCACTTCGGTGGCACTTCCAACAAGAGGCGTTTGTGATAAGACCGGAATAGCAGACAATAAGGCGGATAGAATAATGAACAACGTAATTTTTTTTCCCATAAGTGAAATCGTATTGAATCGAAAAATCAATTGAAACAATTTACATAACAGGAGAGCAGTGATGTGTCTGAAAAACACGGCAATGTTTACGGTTTCGACTATTTCTTCGAAAATTGAAAAACTATTAATGGAGGAAGCATTATAATCCGTTTTATTTTTAAAACGGCTGGAAGGGTGTTTGGAACAGAAAATTAGCCCCCCTTTTTTGAATTGACTAAAAAATGATCTTTCTTTCCAACTTAATGAACGTTTTGTTTTGGTTTTTTATGAGCATAATTTGATCATTAAACACTGTAAACGGGATTGAAAAACAACAAAAGTAGTATCTTGCATTCGTAGCGTAACGGCGATGACAAACCGCACTATTAAGCTCAAATCATGCAACAAATAATGGAAACTAAATCTGACTATCCACCCACTTATGAATCTTAAAATTTTTTACCTTCTGGGTTTTATTAATAATTACGCCGGTGGTTTTTCTGCTAAAGACGGGATATTCCAACGGTTTTCGTTTACGGAAGACTTTGAAATCAGTGAGCACAAAATGGCTGTTTTTAAAAAAGTCGTTACCATTTGCGAACAGCTCCTACTGGAAACCGATAGGGAAAATGACATTCGGATTGACTATTTTGAGAATCAAAAAGGATGTATTCTGTATTCCCGGAATATTGTTCAGCTTCTGGATGATGCTGTAAAAAGCAAGTCTTTTTTTATCGATCGGGATTATTTTTTGTTAGACGAAAATCTCTTCGAAAAATTCGAACGTTGGGATAACAACGCTTACGCCTATCAACAACGCGTTCAGTTTTTAAACGGTGTTATGGATAGCAATGCAAGCGATAATACGCTCTATTTCTATAATGATTATAAAAAATGCCTGCTAACACATGCTGTTTTGTACTGTTTTGCAGATGAAGAAGATCAGATTATAATGGAATCTTTTTTCAAAACTCCTTATGTTAATACGATCCGGATCAATAAAGATGGACATATCTGGTCTATTATAAAGGAGCATTCTTAAAATTATTATTTATGGAAAAACCCGAATTCTGGGAAGCCAGTTTTGTTGATAAAAAAGAAATGTGGGGTTTTACGCCCGCGCAATCTACCGTGATGACAAACGATTTCTTTGTGTCCCAGACCCTAAAAAACATTCTTGTTCCCGGAATCGGTTATGGTCGGAATGCACAGCTTTTCAGGGAAAACGGAATGACCGTAACCGGAATTGAAATTTCAAAAACGGCTATCGAAATGGCCCGGAAACATTATGGTGATACGCTAAAAATTTTTCATGGTTCGGTAACCGACATGCCATTTGATCATCAAAAGTATGATGGTATATTTTGCTATGCGCTCATCCACCTTTTAGATGAGGAAGAACGAAAAAAACTAATCCGTGATTGCTACAATCAATTGGAAGAAGGTGGCTATATGATTTTTACGATGATCACCAAAGAAGCCGCTACCTATGGAACCGGAAAACACCTCGGGCCGGATCGTTATGAAATAATCGAAGGTGTGAAGCTGTTTTTCTATGATCTGGAATCGGTTCACCGGGAGTTTGACCCATTTGGTTTAATCGACATCACGACGGTTCCGGAAAATTTCCCGTTCTTTTTGGTAAAATGCCGGAAAAACGAAAAGTAAATTATAGGTATATATGTGCGACTTTACAAAAGGTATCAAATTATGTAGCTGTGAACCGGAAACCATCAAATTCCGGGAACAGGAATTCTATAAAAAATCCGGTGATCAACTTATTCCGGTTCGAAACAAAAAAAACGATGGTATTCCGTTACGGTATATCTGGAGACTATTCCGTTTTGTGGAAGCGTATAAAGACTGTGCGATGCTCGGTCATTATATTATGCCTAGTGATTCCATTGGAAACGGTCTGGATGCCGAATGGATTGCTTTAAACCTAAATTGCGAAAACTGTTTTGATTTTGACTATTCGCCACAAGAAGGTGATAATTTGTTTATCCGGCAAAATGTAATCTTAGGTCCCTATATCTCCTTTGTTTTTAAAAGCGGACAATGGATAATTGATCATCATGATCCGTTTGCCATCGCTATAGAATCGGTAAAAGACGGCATCATTAAGGAGATCGACTAAAAGCGTCCGCAATTTCACGCTAACTCTTTTTAATGTTACATTTTTTTATCACCTCTGAATATCAATACAATATTACTATATTAGTTATCGCAAAAAGTCATAGCGAATGAATACGATCAAAAGTATTGTAGTTGGCAAAAAATTTCCCCATTCAAAACGGGACATTACTATAGGAATCACTCCGGATTCTTATTCCGAAATCGGGCACCTGAGTGAACTGGACCTGGATGTTATCACCGATATCATTTCCGAATTAGAAACTTTAATCACCAAAAATGATCCCGGTGATTACGTCGAATGGGGTGTCGATTTGTTTTCGGTGCTTTCTTTTCCGGAACTATCAAAATGTACTGATACGATCCACGGAGTCGATTTGGCCGATACCAGCACTACCTATCTGCTTACTTATATGCGACAATTGCAATCCATTAAAGAACAGTATTCGGACGTAACGGCTTTACATAGTATTCTCGAACGAGCGTTTCAACAGATAAAAAACGATCCATCCACTTTTAAAAAATGGGAAAATGGAACGTATTATGAAACGGCAATTGATGGTCTTCTGATCAACTTAAACCTATCGGATGCCGATTTTATACTTTCTGCTACGGAATATGCGGATCAAATAAACTAAAACCGCTTCCTATTATTAGCCGGTTTCGATGCTACGGATCCGACAATGGTGGCATTAAAAAATAACTTAAAAAAATAACCTTGGAATACATTACTTTTAAATCGCAATTATACTTTACAAGCGCCCGATTGATTACGCTGATGAAGCTGTATCTGATGTCGGAAAATGAGTTCAGATGGCAATTTTACAACGAATGCACACAATTGGAAAAGGAATTTTTCGGAACTTATAAAATCGGAGGCGGAGGCATCAAAAATGATGGCTTTGACCTGGACCGTTTTTTGAATGATCAAAATACAGAGGCTTTTGCTGCTATTCTACATAAGATTCTTACTGAAAAAGAGCTAACCAACAATCAAACCACAAAAAATATAGCAGCACTGGCAGGATTCGCCCAATATGAAAGGACCACAGTCCAAACGTTCATAATAAACAACCTGATTTTTAACGACCCTCAAAAAGGAAATGAATTAAAAATACTTTTCGAAGCAGTGTATACGGCTTTACAACAAGGCTTTTTTTACAAAGTATCCGATATCCATCCGGACCAACTTATGGGGGAATGGCTATCCACTAAGGAAACCGGACAATTACGGATTAATTACAATATGACCAATTTTATGCCACTTGGCGATACGATACATCTTATTGTGAGTCGCCATAAGAACAATTTCCTCCGCTTTAGTTGTCTGGCTAAGGTTATGGATTATGATACAAGAAAGGAAGGAGAAATTACCGTTCGGGAAACCTATATCAACATACAGGATGGCTATATTCACCATCATCGTTTAGAGGAAGATGGTTTTAAATTTTTATATAAAAGTCCGATTTATGGATATGACGGAAATCGCTTTGAAACACAGGTTAGCGATCTAGGATTTGTTTTTGAAAAAATAAAAGAATAGACCGATTCATGACTCAAGAATAGAATAAATAGTAAAGCACTTCTATTTTCTTTTAAGCGTTTTACATTCACAGTCAGGCATTTCTGTAAAACAGCTACTACGTTCAAAAAAACACATATATGTGAAATTTAACAGTGATTTTACACACAACTATTTGTCGAATTAATTTTTAATTGTATTTTCGAGAGAAATTTCCGATAATCCCCTATCGGGAAACGAAAAAGACGAAATCTTAAATTTCATTAAATATAATGAAGGCGGCGATCCGTTTTCAGAGGTGTCTTTTTCTATGAACTATAGTGCTACACCATTCGTGTAACTATTTCCGTATCCATTTTAAAAATGGATACGAAACGAGTAAAACCAACCATAAATCAATACTATGAAAAACAAGAGATTCTTGCTTTTGGTAGCCATCGCGACTTACAACTGCAACGGTAGCCTAATAATTTAAAAATACAGTTTACTTTTTAGAACCTCCGGAGGCATTGCTGTCGGAGGTGATTCAACAACCAACCAAATAACAAAACATGGATATTAACCAAGAACTTGTAATCGCTGCGGAAGCCGGCGATATTGAAACGGTAAAACAAATGCTTGCCAAAGGTGCCGATGCCAGTGCTATGGGGCCTAATTCGGGCGCTTTACATTGTGCGGCAGCCTACGGTCATCGTGAAATCGTACAACTTTTGTTGCAAAACGGAGCCAACCCAAATGTGGCGGATAACCAATCGTTTTATCCGATCCACCTGGCCACCGCCTACAAACATATAGACATCGTTCAGGATCTGATTGCACACGGGGCTAAAATCGACGTGGTAACTTCCAGTCAGGGAACGATTCTTCACGTGGCTGCGGCAAACGACTTCTACGAACTAATCCAAATATCGGATGTCAAAAGAGCCCTACTCGAAACCAGAGATCACGAACAGAAAACGCCGTTAAACGTAGCCGCTTCGCTCGGTAATTATGCGTTTGGATGGCGCCTTATTGACAGGGCGGGTGCAGATGTAAACACCTTGGACGAATACGGATTTTCGCCTTTACTTAATGTTTTGATGCGTTTGGGACAAGCCAAAGTCGAACATTGGGAATCGGAAGGAACTAATTCCGGTGTTTATGTAAAGTACCTGATCGAAAACGGCTGTTTCCGTTATATAAAACCGTACAATGGCGGTGAAAATGAAAAAGGACGTGTGCTTTCGCTTATGGATCAGTACGACATCTCCGGATATTCCTGGGGACCAACCGAGCATCGCAACTACGTAGGATGTATCTATCTTGCCAAAGATCTTATCAAAAAAGGTGCGGATGTTAACATTCGCGGTAACAATGGCAATACTCCAATGATCATGGCTTGCTCTGCCGGTGAACCGGAAGCAATCAAGCTATTGGCCAAAAAAGGAGCTTCTTTTGACGTTAAAAACGAACAGGGAATTGCGCCTTTACATTACGTTGCGCGCAGTAAACGTGTCGACGGTTTGAAGACTTTTCTTAAACTTAACGAAGGTGTCGACATCAACCAATTGGATGGAAACGGATGGACAGCCGGACATTATCTTGCCGATACCGGAGGACCTACCGAAATGGCAAAAATCCTGGTAAAAGCCGGTCTTGATACCACAATTGGAAGTACAAACCAGCTGGGACCACTTCCTCCGGGAATCACTGCAAAAGAAGTAGCCGAACACTGGAATGACGACGAGATCGCGAAACTGCTAACCCCTAAAAAAACAAAAGCAAAATAATGGCCAGATCAAAACCTATCGGGCTTAGACAAATTGACAAACCGGAGGATCCGAGCAAAGTAATTGTCTCTTTTCCAAAACCGGCAGACGTTCTGGCCGAACCCAAACATTTCGATCAGGAAATTCTGTTACCACAATACAGTATTCCGGGGAATGTTATTAAACCCGAATTCGCGGATCTGATATTTCATTTTATCGTAACACCGGTTTTTCTGGATTATGCCGATTTTAGACTTACCGCCGACAATAAATACGAAATTGTATCGTATAGTGAAACGCCAATCGCCAATTTCGACGAAGAGTTTATCGAATGGTGTGCCGATGAAATGTCGGATAATTTTCACGGATACGAAGACGAACCAACTTATTTCGAAGTCGACAAATCGGTAACACGTAAAAGCCTTTACATGGGCGGAGAACCCATTTGGGACCAAACCACCTACGAAAAAGACCATGTGCGCAAAACCGATTATACGCTCGACATCTTTAAAGATGAAAACGGTGAGCTAATGCAGTACATTGCCACACTTTACGACAGTAGAGTCTATGGTTCTTACAACCTGTTCTATTCGCCTAAGACGCGTTTAATACGGCAATTTCACCAATCGACTTAAAATGAAAGCACTTAATAGCCTACAGGCCGATTTAAACCGCCTTTATGAAGGTCAGGATACAAAAAAGGCACTAAAACTTGTATTCAACGGAAAAGAAAGCGCCCTCGAACAAATGCGTGTCTTTGAGAACGGATTTTGGTTTGTGGCTCCTTTTGTATTCGGATCAACCTCCCGCGAGACCCTAACGGCATTGCTTTCACCTCGCATGACATCTTTGAAGGATGCTCCTGTGGTGGGTGTTTATATCGGTTTAGGCTATGCTACTCCAACAGCCGTCACCCGAGCACCAAACCTAAAAGCGTTGATTCCAATGCTATACCTGAGTTTGATGGAAAACGCTACCAAGATCAAAGCCTTGAAATCGGATCTGGATGCTGCAATCAATCAGTCAAAGCTGCTTTTTGATTATTTGGGCGAAGGCGACCTCGATTTTCTCAAGTCCTATCTGTTGGATGAGAAAAACCAGGAGCGTTTTAAAAAAGCAAAAAAGAACCAGGATTCTTTTTTCTGTGATTTTTGGAATCATTACTACGACACGCCCGAACACAAAAAAGCGTTTGATCTTTTTGCTCAGTTAATTGACAACAAGAAATTCCTGCCCGAATTCCAGGAGGAAGATTATGGTATCTGGAATGCCTACGTACGTAGTGTACTGACGCAACGTGCTTACGATCTGGAACCTAAAAACAAGACCCAAATGGAAAAACGGTATTCGCATTTATGGAAGTATGCCTGTATGCCACACGGATTGGACTGCGACACAATGCCTTTTAAGAAATACCAGTACTACTACGGTAACTCTAAGGACATGATGTGGCACGTGAGTCTCTCCATTAATTCAGCTCTCGAACACGAAGGCTTTTTGCCGGATGCTGTAGCCAACCATCCGTTGTATGAAGCCACGACCCTGATCGAAGGCAATCAATACGCAGGAGAGAACCATTTGATGGCCGCAAAGCGTTTCGATCAGGAACTTAACGATCCCGAAGCCTGCTGGAATGCCTTGGTGTCGACAGCCTATTGGGCGGGTCATGCAAAACGTCTGGACCTCGTAGAAGCGTCATGGCAATATGCGATCGACTTATCGAAAAGACAAGGTTGGAACGTCTTACACGAAGTACTTAGAGATCAATGGGCTTTTTACGAGTATCACAAAAATGACAGGCTCGAAAAAATGGATCGCACTAAGACGTTTTTAGCCGATTTTATCCGCATCGAGGCCGATGCATTGTACGCTAATGACACTTCCAAGATACGTCAATTACATGCGATGACCGATTTAACAAGGAGTTACTACAGCAAAATCAATTTCGAATGGAAAAACGTTCAGACCTCGGAAAACGAACAACCCAAACCGCGTCACCTGTATGAAATCGTACAATACGACCATCAGCATTACGAGGAAATCTGGGTCTGTTATCTGTCTGCCGCCAATCCAAAAGAAATGACGCTGGACGATTGTTTCGTGCTGGCACAAATCAACGGCGAACCAAAAATAATCGCACGCTTTACGCCAAAGCAAACCGATTACGACCGATGGGAGCTCGTTTCAGGTGACTCGGATGTCATCGGTTACACCACAAACACTTATATTACACAACAACATTTTAATACGCCCATTGATGCAAAATGGGAACGTGATTTACTTCGAAAACTATGAAAAAATTCTTTAAAATCGGCTGCGTAGCGTTTATCGCTCTAATAGCCATCGCCTATGCCATTTATTACATTCAAAATGGACCAACCGGCCCCACTCAGGCGGTTAAATTTATGAATACGGGAACCGAATTGCGATCCGTAACCTTTGAACAGATAATGCCCGACGGGAAGTTGGAGAATGCTTACACTATCAACGACAAAATCAAACCCGGTGAATTTCTTATCAAACAAGTTCCGGCTGGAAATTATAAAGTATCGGTTTGGGATACGAACGACAGTTTAGTTAAAGCGTCCGACTACAAAATTGTACTTCCAAAACCGGATGAATCGAATTACGAACTGATGCGTTTCGATTTGGCAGTAGACAAATATTTTGTATTGGTTAACATGAACAGTTTGTACGAAGGCAATGCAATCGCCGAGCACATGGCCAATGCGATGGGTACAAAAAGCAATGGGATTCGTATTGCTAAGGTCTATGAAGGCGATTTACCCTTTCTAATCGAAGAAGCGTATACGATACGTACCATAATCGACCTTGAAGAAGATTTCCCGAGTAGCAAAAAGTACGGTAATGTTATCTACGGATTGTTTGCTATTCCGAAAGCACTACCGAAAGAGCAACTACAACGCGCTTTAATGGAAGAAATCGTCAAAAAAACAAAAGAATAAATATGAGAGAACAAATACTGCAATTACTTAAAAGTGATTCGTATCTGGGTTATATTAACGGAATCGATCTTTTCCTCGACAGCTACCGTAACAATTCGATCACCAGTGCTGATCTGGACCACGAAATCATCGAACGCACCTGCGCCGTTTTCCTGATCGAGAACTGGGCGGCATTCGAAGATTGGGACAGTACACTCGAACGTTTTATGGACGTATTGCCAGGTTATGGCGACTATCTGTCTCACGATGACATCGGACATCATTTGCGAGGACTGGCGATATTTATCGATGGGATTTACCAGGGCGAAATCGACCTTTCCGGTTTTTTATACGCTTCCGGAAACGTGTATATCAATGCGCAAACTGCGGCACAATCGCTTAAAGAATTTTTCCAACAACAAAATGATGATGAATCTACCAAATTATTCGAAGAAATCGAGACCTTTTTTGGTACTATTTCTTCCGGTCAATTCGGTGCGGCAGCAATTCTGACGGAATTGCGCGATTGGTCGGTCGAAATGGCACAAGGTTTTTATGTCGTGATGTCGCGTACGGAATACAATCGTATCTGGATGTTGCGCAGTATCTACAAAGTAGTCGATTCCCCAATTATTCAGGAACATATTTTCGACAAATTCCTAAATATTTTACGTCCGCTGCGTGTCAAATATGAAGAAAATGGGGAAACTGAAAAAATCGAGCCGTTAGATGAATTGATCGAAAGCATTGTTTCAGCGAGCAAAGGCGACTAATTGCCCCGAAAAATAAAAGTTGTTTAAAGAAATCCGAAAAGGATGCCTTATTAATTCCGTTCTTCGACATGTTGAACGGAATTATTTTTTAAAATTGTACTTGTAACAACCTATCTTTCGAAATACTACAACAACAAAATCCTAAAAATGGAATATACTTCAATTTACGGCTATATTAAAATTGATCGGGATTATCACAAGTCGGTCGATTTTATCAAAACTTTGAGAAAAGACAACACTTACCCGTTTATCAACACCAATATGTTTAGTTTTGGCGACTATGAAGTTCCGTATTATTATGAAAATATGCTATTTGGATTTGCCGCGACCTATAAGTATTTCGGATTGGACACCTCCGACTGGAATGATTTTATCCTAAAAATGGAACACATTCTCCGGAATATCGATTTTGAAAATGCGCAATTTCATGTGGAAAGCGCTTTAGGCGATTATACCTTATTTTGGGCGAATCGAAAGTCGGCTGCTACCGAAAAAAATGAAGCCGGTTTTCTATCTGAATACAGGTTGATCAAAACTGAAGAATGGTATTTTGGTTTTGGAAAAAGAAGTCCGTTTATTGGCTATCCGGACGATGAAATTGCCGATCCTAATCAGGATTTACGAAATAACATTCCTGATTTTGTATATCCGGTACCGAAGAAGTAGATTTTATAAAATCCGTGGCATTTGAATGTCCCAATCCTATTTTCATTTATTTCAAATTAGCAACAAATAAGACCTTTATGAATTACGCGATACAAATATTAAAAGAAAAACAAGTCCAATTGGTAGCACAATTACGGGAAGGCAATGCCAACAAAGCAGCCATTTTAAAGCAAAAGAAAGAGATTGATACCGCTCTAAACTGGCTCGAGACTATCGAAAAACAAAATTTGGGGCGTTTGTCGGATTACGAATGGATCGAACTTCCTTTTATGAATAATGGCTATTCGTCGTATAGAATTATGGATGATGGTGAAACCGACAACCGGGAACATTGGATTGAATTTAAAACACCAATTGAAGTTACCGCAACTGATTTTTTGGTACTCAAAAAACCAAAATAATACGATCGAAAATTTGGAAATCGGGAGTTCCTATACGCTGGAAGCATTCCGATTTTGTATATCCGGTACCGAAGTCGTAAATTTTATAAAACACGTTTTTTAGCATTCAAACCATGACCTATAAAGTCCTTCGAAAAACAAAAAAAATATACATCACTCCAAATACTATTTTCTATGGCGGCTCGGTGATTTGTTTTACCCCGGTAGTAATTAGTCTGGCTTTAGGTTTTGATGACAGCTTATGGATGCACACTCTGCTGTATGTTCAATTACTTGTTTTTTTTACATCAATAATCATCGGTATTTTTAAATTTAATAAATACAAAACTTTAAAAGGTGAATTGACATCCTCTTTGGAGTTCCTTCACGACGGTATACAAATAGATGACACCTTTTATGCGCTGGACAAAATAAAAAAAATAAGCCTGGAAAACACTTACGATTATAAAGGTCGCGTTGCTTTTTCGAGAGGCGATTTCGATGGAAAATACTCGAATGGTGTTGACAATTTATTACACTTATATTTGACTGATGGAACCATTATTCCTATTCATTTTCAACAAAATACAGAAAATCAAATCATCCAGGATAAAGAGCATTTTATACGCTACTGCAATGACGGGAAACTAGGTTATCTGTCACTATTGGATCTTTTAAAAATTACCGATTACAATCAAATTCAGCTTTTTAAAAAGGAAAATCTTACCCGATTTCAATAATTTCGATTACAATCGACATCATAGCTAATTAAACATTTTGACTTTATACAGATATTCAATATTTATAAAAAGATATCTTTTTACTTATACCATTCGTTTTTCAGTTCTATTTTTCGTAAATTATGGTATCATTTCACTCCAATATTTGGGTGCATTATGAAAATATTAATAGTTCAAAAACATAAATTGCTGTCTAAAACAACTACTTTTGTAGTACAAGACGCTGACTGGAATTATGGAAAACAATAAAACATTAGACACTATTCTTGCTGCAATTGGTGTATTAACCCTTACTGCAATTGTATATAACGGTTTGAAATCGTTAACCTCGCAAACCGAGACAGCCGTAATTTCTAAAGATGCAGTAAAGGCAATTCAAAATCCGGAAACAGCCAATAAGCTTAGAGAAGCTGTCGACAAATATCACGATACCGGCGATTGGGATCAAACGGAATTAAAATCGATACTATAGGCTATGAATCTAACATTAGGATTTATAGCCTTTTTTATTGCTATTGTGATCCCTGGCATTCTATTCAGACGCTTCTTTTTTTACGGTGAATTCTCCAAACAATTCAACACAAAAGATCCGGTACTCCATTCCATTTTTTTCAGCATTATTCCGGGTATAGTAATACAATTGGTATGTTTTACCATTTATGCTGCAACATTGGGTTTTGAAATCAGTTTCTAAGATATTTTCACCATCTTCAGAGATGTTACTTCTGATAACACTCAAGACACAGATCAGGTGACACAAAACTTTATCAACAATGACATAACCACTTTTTTCATTTACACTGTATGTGTTTTTGTTTTTTCAGCTCTTGTTGGATTTGCACTTAGCCGGCTTATAAGGATTCGAAAATGGGATATGAAATACAAACTATTTCGATTCCAAAATCAATGGTACTATGTTTTTAGTGGTGAAGTTTTAAATATGAAAAAATTTGAAGAAGCACACCGGTATTCTTTGAAAAATAAGACTTTTGAGCAGGACACTTTTATGACCTATGCCGATATATTATTATCAGTAAATGAAGACAAAAAAGAACTTTATACCGGATATGTCGTCGATTATGATTTAATGAGTGAGGACACCACCCAATTGGACAAAATTTATTTAATCGACACACACCGTTATAAAAGAAAGGAAATAAAATACGATCAAAATGGCACTGAAATAATTGATCCAAATGAAGAAAACACCTCTAAATCAAGAAACCTAATCAAAGTTCCGGGTGATATTTTTGTCCTTAATGCCCGAAATATTATAAACCTGAATTTAACTGGTAGTGTCTCACTAACTGTGAGACTATCGAAACCAACAATAAAGAACACTTACTATTATTAAATAGCTATTGAGTAATAAACTACATCTTTCCTCTGAAATGAGTAGTCAGTTTGAAATGAGATAAGCTATCAGATTAAATGCATATCTAGTGACTCAATTTTAGCATTGTTATATTCGAAGCGTCTATTTTTTGTCTATTTGATAAATCCATCGAGTATATTCAATCCGAAATTAGAAACTGACAAAAAACAAGTTACTTTTGTAAATAAAAATATTTCTATCTAAAATGGAATAATTAACTTTGCCTCAAATTTAAACTCTTTTAGTGAGAAAATCTATAGCCATATTAGCTCTTTTTATGCTTCTTAAACCTGTGATTCCGGTTTTGGAGTATATTGTATTTTATGACTATATCAAAAACGAACTTTGTGAAAACAAAGACAAACCAAAACTTAAATGTAACGGAAAGTGCCATTTAGCGAAAGAGATGGCTAAAGCATCCGATACTCCTGAAAAAGGAAACGAAAAGAAACATATCTCAATAGAAACAAGTATTGTTTTCTATAAAGATATCGAAGAGGATTTCGGTTTTAGTCCCCTTTTCTACAAATACAAATCAAAAATATCTTCAAATTATGATCTGTCCTATTCTCATTTAGAGACAGATTCTGTATTTCGCCCTCCGGTAGTTTAATTTTTACAATAGGATTATAGCGCCAGATATTGTTTTTCAACAATATACGAATGGATATGGTCTATATTCAGATGATAGCACTATTCTCTATTTTATCAGCGGTAGCTTTACATCGTCATAACGTTTTTTAAAAACAGCTTATTTCATGTAAACTGCCAGTCGATATCGTATCGTTTTAAATTAAACATTTACCTGAAATGAAATTTTTTAATTTTTGTGTAATTGCGGCCTTGTTCGCAGTTATAACTTCATGTACGCTGGATAAAACGGATTTTGAAGCGGAAACCAACCGGGATGTTACCGAATATTTTGAATTTAAAGAAGTTACTTCTTTAAATAGCGGTAATTACAAAATAAGTATTGCGGCTTTAAACGGGACTTTTTATAAAGGATATAATGAAATTCGCTTAACCATAATAAATACTCAAAACAATCAGACACTGAATAGTTCGGATGTCACTTGCTTGCCCATACTGACCAATTCCGATGGCAATAAAACTTCGTGTCCTCACCGATATAATTTGATTTATAACGAAGACGGTCATTATTATTCGGGATATGCCGTATTTACAAGTATAAGTAATCCAATGGAAAACTGGGACCTTTACATTGGTTTCACCGACAATAATCAGTTACATTCCGGTAATCGCCTTATATCCGTTCATAATCAACCAAATATGAATCTGAATATGACATCTTTTACGGGAAATGACGGTGAAAAGTATTTTATTGCATTGGTAGCTCCTCAGAAACCCAGAGTAGCCGAAAACGAATTGGTAGCAGGAATTTATAAATACAATCAGCCCACAGGACCTGCGGGAACATTTCCTGATCCGTCACAGTTTTCATATTCCGAAGTTCAAAATTATACTTTGAAACTGGATCCGAGAATGCCGGAACCCTCAATGGGTAATCATTCCTCGCCTAACAATGTTGATTTAACTCAGAAAACAGACGGGTTGTATTACGGAGTAGTTAATTACACCATGACCGGAAACTGGACACTGAATTTTATTATGCAGAATCAAAACGGACAAGTCATAAAAGGAACAGAAGTTCCGACGGATTTCACACCGGGAATCGAAGGAGTAAAAAGCGAACTTTATATTGACATTTTATTCTGATGCTATGAGATATATCACAATCGTATTGCTTTTTTGGGGAATGCTTGTTAATGCCCAGAATACTGAAGCAAAAAAGGACAGCATTAGAGAAAAAGAAATCAAATTAAAAGAAGTCGAAATTATTGTCGCTGCGAAAAAGAAAATCGAAACCGAAATGAAAATGGCAGTTTCTGTAGATCAATTTCTGGCTTCCTCCGATCAGATCAGTTTTATTAAGCGTGGCGCATATGCATGGGAACCATTGTTAAACAATATGAGTACAGAACGTTCTGTCATCACTATTGACGGAATGCACGTTTTCGGAGCTTGTACAGACAAAATGGATCCGATTACGTCTTATGTGGAGAGCAATAATCTATCGACAATCGATATAAAATCAGGTCAGGAAGGTGGCATGCACGGCTCAACCGTAGCGGGAAGCATCGATTTGAAAAGAAAAAATTCAGCATTTAGCGAAAAGCAAGAATGGAAAGGCGCTTATCAATCGGGTTTTGAATTTAACAATAAGCAGTTTTTCAACCTTGGAAACGTCTCTTTTGCAAGTCATAAATTCGTAGCAGACGGAAGTATTTCCTATCGAAAGGCTGAAAATTATTTTGATGGAAATAACAATGAAGTGAAACATTCGCAATTCAAAAAGTTCAACACTTCTTTAGGTTTGGCTTACAAAACGAGTACTTTATCTTCTTTACGTGCTGATGCTATTTTTGATGTGGCAAAAGATGTAGGTTATCCTGCACTTCCGATGGATTTATGGCTTTCAAGAGCATTGATCACTTCGGTTGCCTACAAGCAATTGTTTAAAGAAGGATTGGTAAGAGTCTGGGATTCGAAAATCTATTTTAATGCCATCGAGCATTATATGGACGACACCACCCGACCTGAAAACCTGGTGCATATGGATATGCCGGGCTGGAGTACAACGTATGGATTGGTTTCTAAAATTAATCTAAAAAAAGAAAACTACTCTTCAGAAGTTCAGCTGAATGCATATCATAATGTTTCCATTGCCGAAATGCGAATGTATCCGCAGAATCGAAGTAAACAAACCATGTTTGCCTACAGCTGGCCTTGGGTTACTACTCGTTATGCAGGCCTTTCAATAAACAATGCATTGGAGATTACTGAAAAAAGTCAGATCAATTTTGGCGGTTCTTTAGGCATGAATTATAATCATTCCAAATATGTGGATTTTAATTGGATTTTTCATCCTGGAGCTCCCCAGGAAAAAACCCGTTTTTTACCCAGTCTTTATGCCGGTTATACGATAGATGTCAAAAAGTTTAATTTTTCTGTCGGAGGTGGTTATGGTCATCGCGCGCCATCCGTTTCAGAAGGTTACGGCTATTATATCTATAACAGTTTCGATCGTTACGATTATATAGGAAATCCTGATTTAAAAAATGAAATTTCGTATGAAATCAATGCCGGGGCAGGTTTCACTGATGAAAAGTTTAGCCTTAAAGCCAAAGCAAACTATTTTTATATTCAGAATTACATCATCGGAAGAATTTTAAGTATGGGTAGCCCTATGAACTATCAATCAGTTGGAGTAAAAGGATACACTTCTCTTGACTATGCTACTTTGTTTAATTTTTCACTTAACGCTCAATACGACATACTGGAACATCTGCATTGGAAAGGAACCTTGACCTATGCCCGCGGAAAAGATAATAAAGAAGGAAACCTTCCTTTTATACGCCCGTTGAGTTATCAGACTTCATTACAGTATCATTATAAAAATTTCGGTTTTCAGACCGCTTTAAACGGTGATTTCGAACAAATTAATTACAGTCCTGAATATGGAGAAGACAAAACACCTTCTTACAGGGTTTGGAACCTGTCTGCTGATTATACTTTTTATATCAACAATTTCAAAACTGTATTTCAGATCGGTGCCGAGAATGTCTTAAATGAATATTACAGTACTTATGCCGACTGGGGGAATATCCCAAGAATGGGACGCAATATTTTTACCTCGTTAAAAATCAATTTTTAATTATAAAATCAATTAATAGTAACAACTAAATTTTTCAAAAATGAGAAATCTTAAAAAGTACCTTTTATTATCTGCTATTTCATTAGCAATTGTATCGTGCAGCAGTGATGATGCAACACCAGTAGCCAATAACGTAACGCTATCATTCAAAAACACCTTTGGGGATACCGAGATTGTTTTAGGGGGAGCGACATCTTCTGCGGCAACTGTAAACACATCTGATGCGGGTCAGGTTCACCATTTTTCGGAACTGAAATATGTAATCAGCAACATTCGTCTGGTAAAAGCAGATGGAACTGAAGTACCATATAACATAAACGATTTGGATAAAGGAGCCACCGTTATTAACCATGCCAATCCTTCAACATTAAATTATGTAATGAGTAATATTCCTAGCGGAGAGTACAAACAAATTAAATTCGGACTGGGAGTAAGAAGTGACCTGAATACTTTAAATCAGGTAAGCTTCCCTAACTTCTATGCTACTGCCGGTGCCAATGACACTCAGATGATGTGGGAATGGGGAACGGGATATCGCTTTACCAAAATTGAAGGATTTTATGGTACCGATAATAAAGAAATGTCTATTCACACCGGAAGTACTGTTGAAGGTTCTGAAGGGAGTTACACACAAGGTGTTGATGCCTACAGAAATATTACTTTGGATCTGCCTGTAAACGCTGTTGTCGGCAATCAGTCGCCTAAAATTAAAATAAAAGCCGACTTTAATAAACTATTAAGCGGAACTACTAATACGATTACATTATCAACCGGAACAGGAATGGGTGACAATGCTACACCTAATATTCACACAGCTGTTCAGATGGTAAAATTTGTAGATAATTTAGGTGGTAACGGAACAAACGATCTAAAAGGAATGTTCTCTGTGAGTACCGTAGAAAACTAATTGATACAAAGAGCCGTCTTAAACAGGCGGCTCTGTTAAATACTTCATATAAGATGAAAGTTTTTTTAAAAATTTCATCTCTTTTATTCTTGTCAATGTCTTGTAGCAATGACAACTACGAACCGGTTTCATATGATAATCCCGAACTATCGTTAAATATTCCCGTTGGTTTTCCGGAGCTGAACAATTCATTTTACACCAACAAACCTACAAAATACGGAGTTGAATTAGGAGAAAAACTGTTTAATGAAAAACGCTTTAGTGCAGACAATACTATTTCGTGCGCAAGTTGTCACAAGCAATCATCTGCCTTTGCCGACAATAATATACAGGCAATCGGAATTGAAGGAAGAATCGGGCTTCGCAATACACCGCCGGTTCAAAATCTTGCTTTTATGAAATTTTACAATTGGGATGGAAGCAAACTAAGTTTGGAAAATCAGCCCATTGTACCCATTATTACACATGAAGAAATGGATTCTTCTATTTTAGAAGTCATTGGTAAAATTCAAAATGACACTTCATACAAAACACTTTTTCAAAAGACATTCGGGGATGAAAATATTACACCCGAACGAATTTACAAAAGTATTGCCCAGTATGAATACACGTTGATTTCTGCCAACAGTAAATACGATAAAGTAATGCGAAATGAAGGAGCTACTTTTACCGAAAGTGAAACACAGGGCTATTTGGTTTTTCAGCAAAAATGCTCCGGTTGTCACAGTACAGAACTCTTTACCGACCAAAGTTTCCGAAACATAGGATTTCCGATTAACCCGAATTCGAATGAAGCAGGGAGAGCAAGAGTTACCGGGAATATGCAAGAATATATGAGTTTTCGAGTACCGTCTTTACGTAATGTAGAATATACCGCACCTTATGGAAGTTTTGGACAATTCGCGACACTTAAAGATGTTTTAGATTATTTTGATAATGGCGTTTTAGATGCCGATAATTTAGATCCTGTATTTAAAAACAATGATAAAAGAATTCCGCTGACCGAACAAGAAAAAGGATATCTTATTTCATTTATGAAAACGTTAAGTGACGGCAGTTTTACAAATCATTAATATTAAATTCTGATAACTATAATTAGTCTGAGACAGTACTAGCTTACTTTAAATTGTACTATAGAAAAACCCCTATCCTGGTCTTTCCTGTTTTAATAAAGCAATGCAATCTTAGAAAAAATTAAAAACTATATTTACAATATTTTATCATCATTTTCGAATGGAAAAATTAGTAGGAAGCATACTGTTAGGACTGGTATTGTTGTCGTGTACGAACCGACAACAAAGATTACCTTTTCTGGGGAATCCGGTTGTAAAAGGACAAGACACCCTCTATCCGAAGATTAAGAATTTTACTTTTATTGATCAGGATAGTATAACGGTGACGAATAAAACATTTGATGGTAAAATATATATCGCCGATTTTATTTTCTTGTCTTGCCCTACGATTTGTCCTAAAATGACCGTTGAGATGCTTGCTGTTTATCACAAATATCAAAACAATCCAGATGTTGCTTTTTTATCGCATACGATAGATCCCGAACAGGATACGATAAAGCGATTAAAAGCATATTCCGAAAACCTAGGAATTACCGGTAAATGGCATTTTGTAACCGGTAATAAGGAAAACATCTATAAGATGGCAACCGAAAGTTATTTTATGACAGCTTATCCCGATGCCAAAGAACCGGGAGGCTATGTACATAGCGGCGGGTTACTATTAATAGATCGTAACCGACATATCCGTGGTGTTTACGACGGAACTAATCCGCAGGAAACAAAACGATTAATCGCTGATATAGCCTTATTATTAAAAGAAAAATAAAGCAGTGAAAAAGATTACAACCTTTTTTTTACTTATTGTATTTGTGTTTCAAAGTACGAGTAACTTTTGGATCATAACTTCTTTTTATATAAATCAGGACTATATTGCTGAGAACATATGTATCAACCGGTTTGATAAAATTCCGGTTTGTTATGGTAAATGTTATCTATCCAAACAGCTTAGGGAAAATGACAAAAAAGAACAAAAGCTTCCTAATATAAAAGAAAAAGAAATTCAACTCTTTTATTACCACGATTTTTATTTTACGATCAATAAAGTAACCGATAACAGTTATTGCATACATTATCCCCAGTACAGACCGGAATTCTTTACAGAAGAATACCTTTATTCTGTATTTCATCCTCCGAAGCAGAACGCCTAAAATACCGTTTAAAATTTTTTAATTTAAATGAAACCATTATGCAAACCGGATATTTAACTGTTTGTAACATGGGTTTATTCGGCGATAATGCTGTTAGCTTCTGGATGGAGGACCTGACGGGTATTCTGGAGCGGTTTCCGCTATTGGAATGTCCACACAAACAGGATTTTTTTGCCATTTACAGTGTTGAACAGGCGGAAGGCGATATCTATATTGATAATCAAAAGATTAAGCTAGAACCGCAAAAGGTTATCGTAGTTAGACCTCGTTGCATCAGCAATATAAACATTAATAAAGCAGCTAAAGGAAAGCTGATTTGTTTTACAGAAGACTTTTTTTCCCTGCGTTACAATAACAATATTCTGCATCACTTTTCTTTTTTAGAAAGGGAAGCATTACCTTATATCAGGTTAAATGATACTCAGATAGCGCGCTGGGAAACATTACAACTTTTTGTTGATAGCGAATTTAAAACCAAAGGAAAGGAAACGGGCAAGGTGCTCCGTTCGTATCTGAATATTTTATTATTTGAGTTGGAACGACTTTATAATCCTTTAGGAACACCAAAAGAACATTCACTCCGACAAGAGAAGATACAACTTTTCCAAAAGTTAATCGATCAGAATTTTAAAGAAAAGAAGTTACCTTCCGACTATGCCGCAATCTTAAATGTAAGTCCGAATTACCTGAATAAAATGTGTAAGGAAGAAACAGGACTCACTGCCGGCGATCTGATCCGGAAGCAAATCGTATTGGAAGCACAGCGATTGTTGCTCTATACTACGGATACTATAAACGAAATAGCCGATAAACTCGGATTTGAAAACGTATCTTATTTTGTGACTTTCTTTAAAAAGCAGGCTAATGTTACTCCTGAGCAATTCAGAAGAACTGAAAAATAAATCGTAAAAACAAACACCATGAAAATAAAACATAACAAACTTATAACAATACTACTGAATACAATGGCATTGTTGGTGCTAACAGTCTTTTTCAGTTGCCAAAAAAAAGAGGCCGGAAATACTTTAAGGAGTTCTAAGCAACTGATTCAACCGGAAAATCCGCTTAATAAACTGAAATACGATAATACAATCGATTTTTATTGTAAAATGGATATAACCCGGTATGGCGTTAGTGATACACTTCACTATAAGGGAAAATTATACGGTTTTTGTTCTAAAATGTGCAAAGATGAATTTCAGAAGAACCCGGATTCATACCTTATCGATAAAACGGTTTTGGAGCATAAATAACCAAAAGTGTAAAAAGTAAAATAAAAGTACTTTTTATCTAATGAAAGCGTTCCGTTTATTGAAATTTCCGGCTTGATTATTTTGAAAGTTTTTACTGATTAGTAGTCATCTTTGTGAAGTCAAAACAAAGCACAAAAGCAAAGAAATAATGCCTAAAATTTTTTATTTTTTTCCTTTTCTGGTTTTATCTGTACTGATTGTTGCTGTAAGCTATAATCAGGATCAAAAGAAAAAAAATGCAGAAAAAGAACCGGATATAGTAAATATTACAGGAACCGATTCTAATTCAAATACCAGCAAATTAATTAAAGTCTGATCTTTAAATAACGTTGTTACAGTCGTGTGTAGCGACCGGAATGGAGATCAGTAACGATAACTGTAACAGCTGACAAAAAACAGTTATTTATTTTAATTACAAGAGCCATTTTCCAAAGAAGCAGTAATGTTAAAAAGTACCCATTATTAGTAAGCTTCCCGAAAGTGGTTAGTTAAAGCCCCCGATGCGAAAGTATCGGGTTTTTTTGTATCCTATTTTTAGCGATAATAATGGTAATATGTTATATCGCGGGTTTTAAGGTGTAAAAAACGAAAAAAAAGTCCGCTTTCATGAAAAAGAAAGGAACGTTTATCTAAATATTCCGCTTTTTTATTTTTATGTCCGTGGCTGTATTCTTCGAAACTTTGTAAAAAAAATTTATGGATTTCCCAATGTTTCATTTGGACTGGCTCAATAATCGGATGCTGATTGCCGGTATTGCCACCCTGCATGTAATTATCAATCACAGTCTTGCTGTAGGTTTTATTCCTTTTATAACATGGTTAGAGCAAAAAGGAGTAAAGAAAAGTGCGGCCAATGAAGTAACCCACCAGGAGTGGGATCAAATGGTTTATAAAATGATGAAAGTAGCATTTATCATTACCACAACTATTGGAGCGATGACTGGAGTAGGAATATGGTTTTCGGCCTCACTAATAAGCCCGGCTTCGATAGGTAGTTTAATCCGTGTTTTTTACTGGGCATGGTTTACAGAATGGATCGTATTCGTTACAGAAGTTATTCTCATTATGATCTATTTTTTGACATGGAAGAACAGTAATAGCTCATTAAAAGCCAAGTTGCGACATATCCGCTTCGGCTGGTTTTTGAGTATCGCATCCTGGATAACTATGGCGTTAATTGTTTCCATTCTTGGATTTATGATGGATCCGGGAAACTGGAATACCGACAAAAGCCTGATAAATGGTTTTACAAACCCGATCTATCTCCCGCAATTGTTATTCAGAACTCCTACAGCTATGTTATTGGGAGGTATTTTCGGATTGTTGTTGGCTACTTTGTTTACCAAATCCGGATCGGAAATAAGAAAAATAGTAGTTCAGGCAGCCTCAAAATGGATATTGCTATGGGCGCCAATCACACTTATAGGTGCAATCATTTACTATAAGGCGATACCGGAAGCAATGACCGAAAATATGAGTACGGCAGTCGGAACAATGGACTTTGCGCAGTATTACGATTTATTGAAATATATGATTGTAGCAGGTATCGGATTAACAGTTATTATAGCTTTAATTGGCTTGTTCAAAACAAAAAAGATTAAGCCTTATATGGTAGTCATACCGGTTATTACTGCCTTTGCCTTTTTGGGATTCTTTGAGCGAGTAAGGGAATTTATTCGTAAACCTTATGTCATCGGGCAATATATGTATTCCAATTTATTACTGGAAGACGATTATGTGGTCTATCAACAGGATGGTGTTTTAAAACATGCTACCTATACTACAGTAACGGAAATCAATGATGAAAACAAGATTGAAGCTGGTAAAAATGTATTTACCATTGCTTGTAGCCGTTGCCATACGACACAGGGTGTAAATAGTGTGGTGGATGTCTTCGAAAGAATGTATGGTGTTGGTCAGCCGCTGGATGTAAATTCAATGGCTACTTATATTCCCAACATGCACAACGGAAGAAACTATATGCCACCATTTCCGGGAACACAACAGGAATCAGAGGCATTAGCCGAATATATACGATATGTCCAGGAAACAGGAGAATCACTGGAAGGTGCACAAACCGATGGTGTTGCTGTGAATCCTTCTAATTCTGTAAAAGCTGTTTTAGAGTATAAAAAAAGTAACAAAAAGACAAAAGATGAATAATAGCTTATTGATAGCCCTGCAATCCGGTTCAATACCGGTACCCAAAGATATCCCATTACCCTTGCCGCTACCGGAATGGTTACTGATTATACTATTAGTGATTTCATTTTTAGCCCATATTATTTTTGTGAACCTAATGTTGGGCGGATCACTATTAACACTTTGGACCGAAATAAAAGGATTAAAAGACAAAGAGTACGATATTCTGGCTCTCGAAATTGCCAAAACGACAACTGTAAACAAGAGTATTGCTGTAGTATTGGGAGTCGCACCGCTTTTAAGTATTAATGTATTATATACCGTATACTTTTATTCGGCTAATGCGCTAACCGGTTTGGTATGGATTGCGGTAATACCATTGGTAACCATAGCTTTTCTACTCACCTACCTTCATAAATATACATGGAAAACCCTAGAAAATAACAAAGCCGTTCATATTTCAATTCTGGCACTGGCGGTGGTAATCTTTTTATTTATTCCGTTTATCTTTCTAACCAATATCAATCTGATGTTGTTCCCCGAAAAATGGGCGATGGTAAAAGGTTTTATGGATGCTTTGCTGTTACCGAATGTCTTTCCGAGGTATTTTCATTTTATTTTTGCTTCACTGTCGGTTACCGGATTATTTTTATTCTGGTATATGAGTCGGAAGAACTATCCTTTTGAAACTATTTTTAACAGGCTAACCCGCTACGATATTCAACGCAAAGGCTATTCCCTGGCTTTGGTTGCTTCGATTGCACAGTTTCTGATCGGTCCTTTAGTATTGCTTACATTACCATCTAAAGGCATGGGATGGAATCTGATTTTAGTAATTCTCACCGGAGCTGCGATGGCACTTCCGGCGATGTGGATGATGTGGAAAGCGCTTTCCGGAGCCCAGGAAAATATGAGCCGGAATTTTTATAAAATTGCCCTGCTGCTCACCGTAACAGTATTATTTATGGGATCCGGAAGGCAGATATACCGGGCGAATTCATTAAAACAACACCAGGAACTGGTAAAAATCAAAACAGCAGCATTTCAGGAAATTAAAAAACAGGCTATCGCAAAGAGTAAAACAGCACAGACGAATGAAGCCAATGGAGCACTTTCGAAAGCCGATAAAGGTAAAAAAGTATTCAATCAATACTGTGCTGCGTGCCATAAACCAACGGAAAAGCTAGTTGGACCACCGGTAACCGAAATGCAATCCATTTATAAAGACAATGTTGCCGGATTGAAAAACTGGATTCGTAAACCCGGAAAAAAACGTCCGGACTATGCCCAAATGCCGGCATTCCCACAGATAGCTGATTCCGATTTGAATGACTTGACAACGTATCTTTTAACATTAAACAAATAAAACTATGGTAGCCGTATTTGGAATCATGATCGCCTTATTTATTGTTCTCGCGGTGATAAACCTTGTAAAGATCAATATGCTGGCATTACAGATTATTAAAGACAAAGAGCTTAATAATCAGGAAAACCCGAAAGAGAAAAAATATCAGTTTATTAAGGGACTGTATTAAAAGTAATACCCGCCTAGAAACAGGCGGGTTGTTCTAATTTAGAAAATCAATCCGAATATTTATATTTTCGGTTATAAGAGGTCTATTCACGAAAACAAATAGGTTCTACTATTTTGTGAAGCGTTACTTTTGTGCCGTGAAAAAAATACTTGTCATATTTGCTTTTTGGATGCTGCTAAAGCCGGTATTACCAGTTTTGGAGTACGCAGTAAATTATCAGTATATTGTAACAGAACTTTGTATCAATAAAGACAAACCAGCGGTTCATTGTAACGGAAAATGTCACTTAATGAAAGAGTTGGCTAAGGCTTCTGACAGGTCGGAAAAACAATTACCGGAAAAAAAGCTCTCGCTTTTGGAGAGCATTATTTTGTTTTACAAAGAGCTCGAATATTTTAAAATCTGTTATTGGACTCAAGCGGAAAATCGAAAAAGTCACTTTAACTACGACAATTCTTTCTATACGCATCTTATTAGCTATTCTCTGCTAAAGCCTCCCATTTTTATTGAATTCTAATACACCAGGATTCACCTCTCAGAAAAGCAGTCTATCTACCAGTATTCTGTTGGAGTAAAAAATATTAATTTCAAATGAATAAGAACCCAAAATCAAGCAAAATAGCCCTGTAGGTTCACTGTAATTGACTTTAAACTCTTATTTGGGATCACAAGCGGAAAGAGAAAGGCTATTAGCATTCCTGAAAACCATTATGGATTATGATCATATCAATAATCCATAATTTTACTTACAAACTTAAAAAAACCAATGAAAAACAACTATATTTTTTTACTGCTGTTTTTTAGCAGTATCGCAATGGGACAAAATACTGTCCAACCACAATGGAACACACAGGGAATAACCGTAGCCGGTGGAAACGGAGCTGGTTCGGATGCCAACCAGCTTATGATGCCCTACTCTGTTTTTGTAGATGAACAAAATAATATATATGTAGCCGATGCTCCCAATCATAGAATCCAAAAATGGTTACCCGGAGCAACAACCGGAATAACCGTAGCCGGAGGAAATGGTGCGGGAGATGGCAGTAATCAGCTAAACTATCCCACAGGAGTATGGGTTAAAAATGACGGAACAATTTATATTTTAGATAGTTTTAATGCCCGAATTCAGCAATGGTTACCAGATGCAATTACAGGAACAACTCTAGTGGGGAATAATGGCATAGGCAGCGCTGAAAATCAAATGAGCTATCCAGGCGGATTCTTTCTAAAAGGAAATGATTTCTATATCATGGATTCCGGAAACAGTCGTATTTTGAAATGGGGAATTGGCAATACTACAGGATCAGTCGTAGCCGGAGGAAGTTTTGGTGCCGGAATGAATCAATTAGGCAACCCTAATTTAAGCGGAACTGTCTATGTCGATAACGATAATGCTATTTATGTAACCGATTTCAGTAACAACAGAATCCAGAAATGGCAGTCGGGAGCAACAGATGCCATAACGGTCGCCGGCGGAAACGGTGATGGTTCCGGTAATAACCAAACGTTTACTCCTAATGGCATTTATGTGCTGAACGGTGGAATAATACTGATAGCCGAATACGGAAATAACCGGATTAGCCGATGGACAGAAAGTCAGTCGGAAGGTACGGTTATTGCCGGCGGAAACGGATCCGGTTTAGCTGCCAATCAGTTGAATTTACCAAGAGGTATGTTTGTCGCACAAAACGGAGATCTTTATGTAACAGACTTCGGAAATAACAGAATACAAAAATTTGAAGCCATTCCACAACAGCAACCTATCTGTACGGAAAATCTTGGTGGTGGCTTAGAGCCTTCTTTTGTGGAATTAAAAATCAACGGAACCAATTTCCTGCATACTACTTATGAAGAGCCCACAATATATTATCATGAATACCCACAGTCAGGAAATACCACAACCACATTAAATCGCGGACAGCAATATAGTTTTTACACTTTTACATCATCAGAAGCTGTCATCGGACTTTGGATTGATTACAATCGGAATAATATTTTTGAGGCGAATGAGTATACGCAGCTTGTAAATAATATGAGTTCTCAAAACACCAAGAATTTTACGGTTAGTACTAACGCTCTATTAGGAACTACCAAAATGAGACTTCGTTCCCGTGCTTATGGTAGTACAATTGAAGATAATGATGCCTGTACTCATTTCGGTTCCGGTGAAACCAGAGATTATACCATTACGATAGCCGATTCCAATCTCTCTTTAGGGGAAAATGAAGCAGTAAAAAAGGTTCGGTTGTTTCCGAATCCGACGCAATCCATACTCAATGTAATAGCAGTAGAACCGGTTTCTATAGCAATTCTTAGTCTGGACGGTCGGGTACAAATTCCGCGTAAACAGACCAATATACTGAACTTACAATCACTATCTCCTGGAATTTACATGGCTTTAGTATATGATGAAGAACTGATCGTTCGGGAGGTAATTAAAATAATAAAACAATAAAATAAATACAATTCATTTTGATTATAAAACCGGTATTTCAAATGATTTGGGTAAGCTTTTCAGAAACTTCATAACTGAATTTAGAAGATTGTAATACTTGTGGATGCTCAATAAATACACGGAGCATGGGATTTAGCTCAATGTCTAACAGTAATTTACGGACATTAGATATATTCATCTAACTAAATCTTGACGATGTAAATATTAAGATTATTATTAATCTCTATAAATTATAGTTAGTTTTTTAAGCCTTTATGACCTTATAAAGGCTTATTTTTTTTTATTATTTACTTTCATAAACTTATCTATGCATTGATAATCAAAATGAGATTTAAATTTACAAAGGCAATAAAAAAGCACAATATTTAATTTACTATCAGTCAATCAATTGTCACTACTTGGCTTAAAGGTTCGAGAGAATTTGAACAACAAAAAAACACGCTGCAAATCATTGACTTACAGCGTGTTACATCATTCAGCAGAGAGGAAGGGATTCGAACCCTCGATACTCTTTTGGAGTATACACACTTTCCAGGCGTGCGCCTTCGACCACTCGGCCACCTCTCTAAATTTTCAGACTGCGAATTAACGACTTTTATTTTGTTTTTTCAATGCTTTTCCGAAAAAAAATTTTAGCTCATTTCGCCGCGGATTGCCGTTTCAAATATGGTTTTAAAAACCGACGGGGAAACCTGTTGTCCCAACAAGTACATCAGCTTGGCAATTGCGGCTTCGGTAGTGATATCCCGACCCGAAATAACGCCTATTTTTTTAAGCTCCAATCCGGTTTCGTATTTATCCATATTCACACTTCCACCCGAACATTGGGTTACATTGACCACATGAAGTCCTTTTTCGATGGCTTTTTCCAGCGTTGCAATAAACCAGTCTTCCGTTGGTGCATTACCAGAACCGTAAGTTTCCAGTACGACACCTTTAAGATTTGGAATATGCAAAACCGCCTGTAATACGCTTTCGTTAATCCCCGGAAACATTTTGATGATCACCACATGATCATCAAAAGCCGTGTTGACTTTTAATTTTTTAGTTCCGCTTTTATGGAACAGTAGTTCTTCGTTTACTTTTAAATGCACACCCGATTCAGCAATGGCCGGATAATTGGGCGATGCAAACGCATTGAAATGTTCCGCGCTTATTTTGGTTGTCCGGTTCCCACGGTATAATTTGTATTCGAAATACAAACATACTTCCGTGATCAACGGTTTGTTTTTATTTTTTAGGGTCGCAATTTGTATGGCAGTAATCAGGTTTTCTTTGGCATCGGTTCTTAAATCCCCTATTGGCAATTGCGAACCGGTAAACACCACTGGCTTACCTAAGTTTTCAAGCATAAAACTCAATGCCGAAGCCGAATACGACATCGTGTCCGAACCGTGTAATACTACAAAACCATCAAATTTATCGTAGTTTGTTTCAATTGCATTCGCCATAGCCACCCATTTTTGCGGGTTCATATTAGACGAATCGATCGGTTCTTTAAACGAAAACGTCGCAATATCGCAATCCAACAGCTTTAATTCCGGAATGCGTAATAACAATTCGTCAAAATCAAAGGCTTTAAGCGCACCCGTTTCGGCATCTTTTACCATACCAATGGTACCGCCTGTATAGATTAACAGAATGTTCGGTCGGTTAGACATTTTCGTATTTCATTTTATTGATAACCGGATTGGCATACATTGCCAGGAAACCATCACGCAGCGTCTTTACTTCTGCACCTAATTTCATTTCCAGTCTTCGTTCGAAAAGTTGCTTCTCTTTTTGTGTGTATTTATCCGAAAACTGATCCGTTTTATGTAGTAAATCGTAGGCAATAAAATTGGTTGGCCACAATCTGTAGGTCGACAGAATCGAATCGTCTATTACCTGTGCCAATGCCTGAATCTGTTTGTTGGAATTATCAAATTCGGCACCAATCTTATCCAGTTCCGTATCCAATATGTCACCAACATGGATATGGATTCGCTTTTTCTGTCCGATAATACCGCTAATCAGCGTTATAAAATCTTCGTTTTTTTCTTTTATATACACCTCATCGTTTGCTTCAGCCATTAATTGTGGCATTTTTAATGCATCCGTAGGATCGTATTCATAGGAAATTGATACCGGTACTATTTTTAATTTCTTAAAAAAGGGAATTACGTCTTTTCCTTCACAGGCCATTGCCAACATTTTCAACACACCGGGATGTGTTGCATCATTTCCGTCTTTTGTACGTCCTTCGCGCTGGGCAATCCATACCGAACGATTCTCTTTTGTCAACAAATGATACATAAATTCCGACATCAGCTTGGAACTTTGCAGTAATTCTCTTGGCGATAATCCGCGTTGTACCAAAAAGTTACGATTTAATTTGGAAAGGGATAATAAAAAGGACTTTTGTACCAGATTATCTCCAATTGCCGAGGCCGTCATAATCATTCCATGATCAAAAAGGCTGACATTCAATAAAGAAGTATCCAGAATGATATCCCTATGGTTCGAAATGAACAGATAAGCCGTATTCGGATCCAGTTTCTCGAAACCGGAAGTAGTTAAGCCATCGGAGCTTTTTTCCAACACTCTTTGCACCGACTGATAAATAAAATTTACCTGAAAGTCTCTGATAGAATGTGTCCTTTTTAATTGCTCCATCCATACAGCTTCATCTACATCGGGAAACGTAAAGCTCATCAAAGCCTTCATCATCGGATGATGCATGATGCTTTGCAGTGCTTCATTTACTTCAGAATCATAAAACTGGCGTATATGATCAAATTTTGACATTAGTTATAAATTTAACAATCCACAAATGAACGAAAATTTTATTAATTGAAGGGAAATTCTTTGTTAAATCCCAAAAATTGCTTTAGAGTTCTCCGTAGTGATTCGGGCGATTTCGGCAACCGGAAGTTGGTAGAGTTCCGCCAGCTTTTCGGCCACCAATCGGGTATAACCACTTTCGTTACGTTTTCCACGATAGGGAACCGGTGCCAGATAAGGTGAATCGGTTTCCAATACCAGATGTTTTAGATCAATTTGGCTTAAAAACTGGTCAATTTTACCGTTTTTAAAGGTTACAACACCGCCGATTCCCAATTTCATATTATAAGAAATAGCCTGTAAAGCCTGTTCATAGGTTCCGCTAAAGCAATGGAAAATACCGAATAGTTCGTCTGATTTTTCCAGTTCGAGCACTTCAAAAATTTCATCAAACGCTTCACGGCAATGAATATTAATAGGCAATTTGTATTTTTTAGCCAGTTGAATCTGGTGACGGAACGCTATTTTTTGAATCTCCAATGTAGTTTTGTCCCAATACAAATCGATCCCGATTTCTCCAATGGCTTTAAATTCCCGTTGCGCCAATGCTGCTTCCACATGCGCCAGTTCTTCTTTGTAATTTTCCTTTACATAGCACGGATGCAAACCCATCATGAGATAGATATGTCCCGGATAGGCTTTTTCCAACGCATACATTTTTTCCGTATACGTCGAATCGATCGACGGTACAAAAAAACGGGTCACACCTGCTGCAATGGCTCTTGCAATCATCTCATCCCGATCCTGGTCAAATTCTTCCGAATATAAATGCGTATGGGTATCTGTTAAAGTCATCCTAATCTTGTCTTTTTAAAGTTGCAAAGGTACAAAGTTGTTCGTTTTTTAAGCTACATTTGATTTATGGAAAATTTACAGGACGTTTTAAAAGACAACGGCTATACCAAGATCCCTTTTAAAGTATCAAAAACACAACATTTGTTGATCAAAGCGAAAATCAACGGGGTTTCCGGTGATTTTATTTTAGATACCGGCGCCTCTAATAGCTGTATCGGTTTTGAAAGCATTGCTCATTTTTTATTGTCCGCGGAAGATTCTCCAACAAAAGCTTCCGGTGCCGGCGCTACCGGTATGCATACCCAAATGGCCTCAGGCAATTTATTACAACTTTCACGTTGGAAAACGGATGATTTTTCAGTGGTCATTTTTGATATGAGTCATGTGAATCTCGCATTACAACAGTACAAAGCGAGACCTGTTCACGGGATAATCGGTGCAGATATCCTATTAAAAGGCAAAGGAATTATCGACTATTATAATCATTATCTTTATTTAAAGAAAAAATAATCGCTATTCGTAATTTTTTAGTAGTTTTAAAGTCAAATTAGCAACCATTTGGCTTTATGAAGAAAAACTACTTATTTTCCTTACTCGTATCATTATTAACTACGATCGTTATTGGTCAGACCTGTCCTGTACCGAGCAATGTTTCAGTGGTCAATATTACCTCAAATTCCGCTGTGATGAATTGGACAGGAGCCAACGAAACACAATGGGAAGTCTATGTCACGCCCGCCGGAACAGCTCCTCCAAACAGTAATACAGTCGGAACCATCGTAACCAGCAATCCTTACGTAGTGACCAATCTTATCGGATGTACCACGTATAATGCCTATATAAAAGCCGTTTGTTCGCCAACACAAAGCAGCAATTGGTCGGCGGCATTACCTTTTACGACCGTCTTAGGACTTAATTCCGATATTCCGGATCTGGAAACCTGTGATGCCAACATGAGCGGTTTTGCAACATTCGACTTAACTTCAAACAATTACGCCATATTATACGGGCTTAACCCTTCCGAATATACGGTAAGTTATTTTGAAACCATAACGGATGCTTATTCCAACTCATCAGCTTTGGCCTCACCAACAAACTATACCAATATTAATCCGCAACAAATGCAGATTTATGTCCGGGTTGAAAACAATACTTCGGGATGTTTTGCGATTGCCTATTTTTACATCAGAGTAACACAAGGTCCTAATGTTTATTTGCCACCAACCGGTCAAATCTGCTACAACCAGACAAACAGCACAGCAACTCCTTACACCATCAACACCAATTTACCAGCCAATGGATATGCATTTCAATGGTATAAAAATGGCGTGATCATTGCCGGAGCAACCGCAAATTCATTTTCTGCCACAACTGAAGGCACTTATGTTGTTTCCGTAGAAAACATCGTTACAGGTTGTACCGCCATGGCCTCAACCTTATTAACCTATTCAAGCGCTGTAAATGCCACTGCTTATATAGATGATCAAACAATTACAATCAATACTACCGGACCCGGAAACTATCAGTATCAGATCGATAATGAACCGGCGCAATTGAGCAATATCTTTGAAAATATAAGCTTAGGAACACACAGTATCGCTGTGATTCCTCTCAATTCCAGTTGTTCACCTTTATATCTAACGGTACAGGTAACCACGCCTTCGGCTCCACGGGGACAATCAACACAAACGTTCACACAGGGGCAAACCTTAGCCCATCTGGTTATAAGCGGACAAAATATTAAATGGTATAGTACCCCTTCGGCTCCCGGCTTAACAGCTTCAACACAAACACCACTACCTTTAACAACCGTTTTAACGCATAATACCACTTATTATGCGTCGCAAACTATTAATGGTATTGAAAGTCCGAATCGTTTGGCGGTAACCGCTCAATTAACGGCATTGGGTAATGATGATTTTAACTTCAAGAAATTAACCTATTATCCGAATCCGGTTACCAATAGTCTTACTGTTTCAAATCCGGAAGCGTTTACCGGAATTACCGTTTCGAATCTGTTGGGACAAATTGTTTTCGACCGCAACGTAGATTCTAATCTTTATGAAGTTGATTTTTCCTCTCTTTCTAAAGGAATATACCTGGTTCGGATCACCGCCAACAATCAAAGTAAGACTTTTAAAGTCGTAAAAGAATAAAGAACTAGCCTCCCAATATGGAGGCTTTTTTTTTAATATTTACACAAATATTGTAAGTTTTTTTAGTAAATTTAAAAAAATCCTACTGAAAACCAGTAATTATGAAAAAAAACTACTATTTTATAGCAATCCTTTTTATATTGATCAGCAATTGTGTGTCCGGACAAAATTGTCCCGCACCTTCAATCGTACTTCCTGTAGCAAGCACCTCTACCTCCATATCGCTTCAATCGATATCCACTGGTAGTGAAACACAATGGGAAATTATTAAGCTCCCGCATGGGAGTCCCGCTCCTACGGTTTCTGCTACCGGTATCATTACCTCCTCCAATCCGTTTACTTTTACCGATCTTGAACAATGTACTTCTTACGATTTTTATGTACGTGCAAAATGTTCTGCATCGGAAAGTAGCAGCTGGACGCCACGTCTGGATGTCATTACTACCATACCTGTTGCTTTGCCTATACCCGATTTATCGGTTTGCGATACCAACAATGACGGATTTGCTACCTTCAACCTTACTGCCCATAGCAGCCTTATTTTAACAGGGTTGGATCCTTCCTTTTATTCGGTTGCTTATTATAGGGTTTCCAATATAATCGGTAATGATGAGGACCTGATAACCAATCCGGAAAGCTATACGAATACGACTCCATTTCAATCGACTATTATCGTCAAAGTGTACAGTCCTGTTGGGCGTTGTGCTCACTTTAATTGGTTAACTCTCATCGCACTTCCAACACCGGAAGTGACGCTACACGACGCTACGCTCTGTTTTAATCCGGGCACACAAACCAGTACACCGCACCTTTTCGACACCCAATTGTCTGATACGGAATACGATTTTGTATGGCTCAAGGGCAATGATCCTATTAACGGGGCTACCGGTAGCTCTTATAGTACGGCTACTCCTGGTATGTATAGCGTAACGGTTACCAACCGTACCAATGGCTGCCAGTCGACAGCAACAGCAACTTTATCACCACCCGCTACCCTTACTGCAACAGCGACCGTAAACAATCAGACGGTTACCGTTACAATAGATAACCCTGATAGCTTCCAATATCAAATGGACAACGGTCCGGTACAAAGCAGTCCTGTTTTTCAAAATGTGGCCGCAGGCAATCATACGATAACGATTATCCCGATACAATCCGCATGTCCTCCTTTTAGCATTACCACAAACGTAACACTGCGTAATTCCGATTTTACTTTTCAAAAATTACGCCTTTACCCCAACCCGGTTACCCACAGCCTGACGATTTCGAATCCGGAAACTTTTACCGGGATTACCGTTTCCAATCTGTTAGGTCAGATCGTTTTCGAACGCAACGTAAATTCCAATCTTTATGAAATCGATTTTTCGACTCTTTCCCAAGGGGTATATTTGGTTAAAATCGCTATACACGGTCAAAATAAGACCTTTAAAATCGTAAAAGAATAACGAACTAGCCTCCCTGATACGGAGGCTTTTTTATACTACTTCCTGCATTTTATTTCAACTATTTCCTATCTCTTTACATCCATTTTCATTTCTCAATCGGCTAAATATTAAATTATTTCACATTAAAAAGACAAAATAAAACAGCAAACAAATTCGTTAAATTTATTTATATTTACATGTTTTTTTGTTAAAACAACCACTAATTAACCAATAAAAAAGCTCAAACTGATTTATTTTATTTAATGACACTGAACCCAAAATAAATTAAAATCTAACCCAATCTTAACTAAAAAATGAAACTGATTATTGAGCAACTCAAAAAAGGAATTCAAACCCATCCTTCCGTTCTTAACAGTACCTTATCTAGTGTCAAATCATGGAAACGAGCCCAGTATATAATCCTTTCGGAGATTATAGCCGATGCCTTATCGCGCTCGGAATACTTACAGGGAAATCGAAAAAACGAATTGGGAACCACTATTTCAAGTACCACCTTACACCGTATTTTCACTAATGATTATGAGACTAAAGAAAACTCCGATTTGCGTTTTCTAAAAACCTTGGACAAACTGGCTATTTTTATCGGTTATGCTTCTCTCAATAGTTTTATCGCAAATCATAAGGAGAGAATACATCCCATTTCGTTATTCGATAGTAATGATGAACATACTGCCTATTTTGAACATCTTCTCCACCAATTTTGTGAAGATGAATTTCAATGTCTGTTAAAACTTCCTGAAGTAAACCTCAGTCGTTTATCGGATTTTATTTTTGAAGACGGTCCGTTAACCCAACGTATCACCGGATTATTGGAAAAATATGCTAAATTAAACCTCTTTTTAAACAACGATAACAATCGGTCGAAATTCGAAATTTATGATTTCCGGATTACGCGTATTGACGATACACTGACCGTAATTTCCGCTAAAGAACGCTGGAATCTGGAATGGCGCGACGCAACCGGTACGATTAGCAATACCTATAACAAAGTAGATCTACAGACGTATTTTATCAAGAAAAAACATAACACCTGGAAAATCTGGGACAATTACAATCCCAACTACCACAATCTCAGTTTGGAAGCTTCACTTAATATGCTTCAGAAAATTGAGGCCTGAAAAACAAAAAACCTGTCAGAACACGTCCCGACAGGTTTTTTATTGTAAACATATACTATTTATAATTTTCCTTTCCGGAATACCGAGTAGGATATTATCGTACTGATCAACATTAGAGTTCCTCCCAACAAAAAGGGCGCACCCGGAAATTGGAATGGCGCTTCGTCGTGGGTAAAAAAGTAAAACGTATTGGTCATTAAAGGCGGACCGATAATCGACGTTACACTCATCAAACTCGTTAAGGTTCCCTGTAACTCACCTTGTTCCGTTGGTGGCACATGACTTGTGATTACCGATTGTAATGCCGGACCGGCGATACCTCCCAAACAGTATGGCACCAGGAACATCAACATCATCCAGCCTTCATAGGCAAAGGCAAAAAGGAACATTCCGATGGTATACAAAAACATCCCCACATAAATACTTTTCTCATTTCCAAGTTTTGGATTGATCCAACGGATTAAACCTCCCTGAACCAAACCAACCAGTAATCCAATGGCTCCTAATGAAATCCCGACCATTTTTTCGTCCCAATGGAAACGGTACATCGTAAAGAAACTCCAGTTACTGTGAACGGCGTGTGCCGCAATGTACAATATCGTCATGGATACCACCAATCCGATTAAAGACGGGTATTTTTTCAGGTTTAACAACGATCCTACCGGGTTTGCTCTTTTCCAATCGAAAGGACGGCGGTTTTCTTTACTCAGCGACTCCGGAAGAACAAATAATCCATACAGGAAGTTGATTGCACACAAAACGGCAGCCGCATAAAACGGAACCCGAGCGCCATATTGTCCCAATACACCACCAATTACCGGTCCGATGATAAATCCGAGGCCAAAAGCCGCTCCTATCATTCCGAAGTTCTTTGCCCGGTCTTCAGTGGTGCTGATATCGGCAATATAAGCTGAGGCTGTGGTAATACTCGCTCCGGTGATACCGGCCAAAATCCGTCCTATAAACAACCAGGTGATGGTTGGCGCAAACGACAACAGCAAATAATCCAGTGCAAATCCCAAAAGGGAAACCAATATAATGGGTCTTCGTCCATATTTATCGCTTAGGTTTCCGATTACCGGGGCGAAAATAAATTGAGTAAAGGCATAGGCAAATGTCAGCCATCCGCCATATTTGGAGGCCACACTGACATCTCCGTGTATTAGCTCTTCGATCAGCTTAGGGATAACCGGAATAATAATCCCCCAACCGGTAATATCGATGAGCATGGTTATAAATATAAAACCAATCGCTGCCGATTTTTGTTTCTGTTTCATTTATTTTTTTCTTACTTAATCCGTCACAAAAATATTGTTTTTTGCTTCTGTTCGTATTTTTTCTTTTAAAGGTTATTTAATCTTTTTTAAATCGGTTCGATTACAGGCATAAAAAAACCACGCAAAATGCGTGGTTTTTTATCGTATCGGAAAATCGTATTTATAGCTCAAGAGCTTTTTTAGGATTGTTATCCATTAAGATTTCTACCGGGTTTTCCAACGCTTCTTTTACAGCCACTAAGAATCCAACAGATTCACGGCCATCAATAATTCTATGATCATATGACAAGGCTACAAACATCACAGGAGCAATAACGATCTGACCGTTTTTAACTACCGCGCGTTCTACCACATTGTGCATTCCTAAAATACCGGATTGTGGCGGGTTGATGATTGGTGTTGACAACATACTTCCAAATACACCTCCGTTTGAAATCGTAAATGTACCACCTGTCATTTCATCCACAGTGATTTGTCCGTCACGTGCACGAATCGCCAAACGTTTGATTTCTGCTTCCACACCTCTGAAAGTCAACAATTCTGCATTACGTACAACCGGTACCATTAATCCTTTCGGACCAGAAACCGCTACGGAAATATCACAAAAATCGTAAGAAATTTTTTCTTGTCCATCGATCATTGAGTTTACATCCGGATATAGCTGTAAGGCTCTTGTAACCGCTTTTGTAAAGAAAGACATAAATCCTAATCCCAATCCATGTTTTGCTTTGAAAGCTTCTTTATATTCTTCGCGTAAGGCATAGATCGCACTCATATCCACTTCGTTGAACGTTGTCAACATAGCTGTTTCGTTTTTAGCAGAAACCAGCCTTTCCGCTACTTTACGACGTAACATGGATAATTTTGTTCTTTCCGATCCTCTGCTTCCACCTGTAGGCGTACCCATAGACGGAACTGCATTTACCGCATCTTCTTTTGTAATTCTTCCACCTTTACCTGTACCAACGATTTCTGCAGGCTGAATGTTTTTCTCATCAAGAATTTTTCGTGCTGCCGGAGATGGTGTTCCTGTAGCATATGTAGTAGCTGCCGGAGCTGCTTTTGGAGCTTCCGCTTTTGGAGCCTCAGCTGCTTTTTCTTCTTTTGCAGGTGCTGCTGCGCCACCTTCCGGTTTTGCGGCTCCTGTATCGATTAAACAAACTACCTGACCTACTGCAACGGCATCACCTTCTTCTGCTTTAAGGGTAATAATACCACTCGCTTCCGCTGGTAATTCCAGGGTTGCCTTATCGGAATCAACCTCTGCAATAGCCTGATCTTTTTCTACATAATCTCCGTCTTTTACCAACCACGTTGCGATTTCAACTTCTGTGATCGATTCCCCCGGTGAAGGGACTTTCATTTCTAAAATCATCGGTATATAATTTTATAAGGTGTTGTTATTTTTATCTGAATTTCAAATGTACAATTTAATTGAATAAATTTTTGTCAAAAACCATCGCAATTGCATTGGCATGACGTTTTTTGGAACGGGTATAACTTCCTGCTGCCGGCGCACTGTATGCTTTTGGCGATGCTAAACGGAATTTCACTTCGTTAAAATTCATTAGCATATAGCCGTAAGCTCCCATGTTTTTCGGTTCTTCCTGTGCCCAAACGAAATCGTCGGCATTCGGATATTTCGCCAATACTTCTTTTAATTGTTCAACCGGTAACGGGAATAATTGCTCGATTCGTACCAAAGCCACATCGTTTCTTCCTTTTTCTTCTCTTTCGGCCAATAGATCGTAGTAGAATTTACCCGTACAGAAAACAACCGATTTTACCTCGTTCGGGTTTACTGTTACGTCGTCGATCACTTCCTGGAAGCTTCCAGTTGCAAATTCTGCTACCGAAGAAACCGCTAACGGATGACGCAATAAACTTTTCGGTGTAAACACGATCAACGGTTTACGGAATTTCGTCACCATTTGTCTGCGCAACAAGTGGAAGAAGTTCGCCGGAGTGGTACAATCCGCTACATACATATTGTGTTTGGCACACAACTGCAAATAACGCTCCATACGGGCCGAAGAGTGTTCTGCACCCTGGTTTTCGTATCCGTGCGGTAACAACATTACCAATCCGTTTTGGTTGTTCCATTTGTCTTCTGCAGCCGAAATATACTGATCAATCATGATCTGCGCTCCATTCGAGAAATCTCCGAACTGTGCTTCCCAGATTGTTAAGGTATTCGGGCTAGCCAATGCATATCCGTAATCAAAACCTACAACTCCGTATTCCGATAATAGTGAGTTATAGATATAGAATTTTCCTTTTTGATCTTTTAACTGGTTTAACAATACCACTTCTTCTTCTGAATCTTCCACTTTAACCACCGCATGACGGTGTGAGAAGGTTCCTCGTTCTACGTCCTGACCGGAGATACGCACATCGTATCCTTCGGTTAACAGGGAACCATAGGCTAACATTTCGCCCATTGCCCAGTCTAACTTGTCCGTTTCGAAGAACATGGTTTTTCTGTCGTTAATCAGTTTCTGGATTTTGCTGATAAATTTCTTATCAGACGGTAATTCAGTTACAACTTTAGCAATATCAGTTAAGACTGCTTTGTCTACTTTCGTATCGAATTTCTGTAACATTCCTTCATCACTCACCTGCTCAAATCCTTTCCATTCATCCTGCATAAACGGTGTGATGATCGTTAAATCTTTTTTACGGGAAGCTTCCAGATTCTCTTCCAATCCTGCCTTATATTCGGCTTCCAATGCACCAACATAGTTACTGTCGATTACATTTTCCGCTTTTAATTTCTCGGCATAAATATCTCTTGCATTTTTATGTTTTGAGATGATTTTATAAAGTTGCGGCTGTGTAAAACGAGGCTCGTCACCTTCGTTATGGCCATATTTTCTATATCCTAAAAGATCGATAAATACGTCAGAACCAAATTCCATACGGTAATCCAAGGCGAACAACATCGCGTGCACTACTGCTTCTGCATCATCTGCATTTACGTGTAGTACCGGCGACAAGGTCACTTTGGCAATATCCGTACAGTACGTAGACGAACGCGCATCTAAATAATTCGTTGTAAATCCAACCTGATTATTGATCACTAAGTGAATCGTTCCATTGGTTTTATAACCGTCCAGTTTTGCCATCTGAACGATTTCGTATACAATTCCCTGTCCGGCTACTGCGGCATCACCATGAACGGCGATTGGCAATACTTTTGCCGTATCGTTCGGGAAATAACGATCCTGTTTGGCTCTGGCAATACCTTCTATTACCGCTCCAACTGTTTCCAGGTGCGACGGGTTTGGCGCCAGGTTAATATTGATATTTTTTCCGGTTTGTGTGGTACGGTTGGCTGTTAATCCCAAGTGGTATTTTACGTCTCCATCGAACAAGGCATCATCGTCATAATCTTTTCCGTCAAATTCCGAGAAGATATCCTGAGTTGCTTTTCCGAAAACGTTTGCCAATACATTCAAACGACCACGGTGTGCCATCCCCATTACAAACTGCTCCACTCCTTTTTCAGCTGCCGTCTCGATCAAAGCATCCAATGCCGGAATCGCCGACTCACATCCTTCCAATGAGAAACGTTTTTGTCCAACGTATTTCGTATGAAGGAAGTTTTCGAAAGAAACCGCTTCGTTTAATTTTTTAAGGATTCTTTTTTTCTGATCCGCATTAAAACTCGGGTGATTGTCGTTAATGTCCAGTCTTTTCTGAATCCATTCGATCACTTCCGGGTCACGGATATACATATATTCCACTCCGATAGACTCGCAGTATACTTTATTCAGGTGGTTTAAAATTTCCTGAAGCGTACATGGGTTAAGGTTTACTACCCGCGCTGCATCGAAAACAGTATTTAGATCAGCTGTGGTTAATCCAAAATTTTCAATTGCCAATGACGGCGTAAAAATTCGTCTGTCGCGAACCGGGTTTGTTTTGGTAAACAAATGACCTCGGGTACGATAACCATCAATCAATTTTAAAACATTAAATTCTTTTTGTAATTTGTCCGAAACAATAGAACAATCGGCTTGTCCATTGGCTACTGCTGTAAGTTGCTCAACCGGACCTTCGCTATATTCGCTTGCAAAATCGAACCCCTGGAAGAAGCTCCTCCAACTTGGTTCAACGCTATCTGGATTTTGTAAATATTGATCGTATAAATCTGCAAAAAATGCAGTGTGTGCCGCGTTTAAAAAGGAAAACCTATCCATAACTTTGTCTAAAGACCTTTTTTGTTAGAAAATTTTTCGCAAAAGTACGACAATTGTAATAATCTTTCAATGTTTTTCATACTTTTATGTCATAAAATATTCCTAAAAATGAACATCAAATCAAGCATCAACAGTTTTTTAACAATCTTTTTGAGTTGTGTCTTTTATTTAATGATGACTTCTACATTAAAAGCACAAGTTTATCAACAAACAGCTCAAAAAAGTGATTTCTGGCAACGCGTGCGGTTTGGAGGCGGTTTAGGACTAAACTTTGGGAATAATTTTACAAATATCAACGTTGCCCCGAGTGCCGTCTATCAGGTGAACGAATATTTCGCAGCCGGAATCGGTCTTAGCGGGAGTTATGTCAAACAAAAAAACTACTACGATTCCTATATCTACGGCGCGAGCATTATCACCCTTTTTAACCCACTACCGGAAATACAATTATCAGCCGAACTCGAGCAACTTCGCGTGAATAATACCTATACACAATTCAATCCGCATATCGAAGATGATTTCTGGAATACCGCATTATTCCTGGGCGCGGGGTATCGTGTAGAAAACTTTACCATAGGGGTACGCTACAATGTTTTGTTTAAGGAAAGTAACAATGTGTATAGCGAGGCATTTTTACCTTTTGTCAGAATTTATTTCTAAACCAGACTTTTTGCCATTCGCGTTTTAAAACCAGAAAAGCTACCTGTTCGGCCAATTCCACCAGATCGGAACCGTCCAGACTTTTGATCTGTTCTTCCGGAACATCGATAATATACAATAGGTTCAGGTATTCGGCAAATTTAAACTGAATTAACTGGTAGATTTTATCGTGTAACCGCACTTTTAAGTCGATTGGCGCAATCGAAACGTCAAAATCCAGACTTTCATTGGCCAGGTTAAAGTCTTTATTGACCTGCTCTACCAGTTTTAGATACAAGTCTTCTTTTTGTGCTTCCGAAAGCAGTAAATCGGTATTTAAGGGCGCTACAAACATCATTATACCTGTCGTTTCATCAGGTTTTCCCCGAAATCTTTTAGTTCCTGTTTTTTCGCTTCGGAAATATTCATTTTTTCAAGGGTCTCAAATGCTTTTAATGTATACATCGCAATCGCTTCCTGCGTCACTTTGGCCGCACCCGTTTCGATAAAAATAGTTTTAACCGATGCAATTTTATCGCTATTGTCTACCGGCTGAATCGAAAACAAATGTTGCAATTCGGCTTTGGTTCCGGCATTGGCAAATTCCAGTGCTTTTAAATACAAATAGGTTTTTTTGTTTTCAATAATATCGCCACCAACCTGCTTACCAAAAGTCAGCGGATTGCCAAAAGCATCCAGATAATCGTCCTGCAACTGGAAGGCAATTCCCAGATTTAATCCAAAATCGTAGATCAGATCGGCATTTTCAACGGTTGTTTCCGCTACGATCGCGCCCATTTTCATGGCCGCTCCTACCAACACGGCAGTTTTGTATTCGATCATTTTCAGGTATTCCGGAATCGTCACATCGTCTCGCTGTTCGAAATCAACATCCCATTGTTGTCCTTCACAAACCTCCAAAGCGGTTTTACTGAACAGCCTTGCAAGGGCTGAAAAAATACGGGGTTCATATTGTTCAAAATATTGATAGGCCAGAATCAGCATTGCATCTCCTGACAAAATCCCGGTATTGATGTCCCACTTTTCGTGAACCGTTTCATTTCCTCTTCGCAACGGCGCATCGTCCATGATATCGTCGTGAATCAGTGAAAAATTATGAAACAACTCCACTGCGGTTGCCGCAGCCATTGCCTGATTCGCATCGGTATCGAAAATTTCTGCCGCCATCAGGGTTAAAACCGGTCGCATCCGCTTTCCTCCCAACGATAAGATATAGACTATCGGGTCGTATAAATTCCTCGGTTCTTTTTCGATCGAAAGTTTTGAAAAGTATTCTGCAATGAGCGTCTGATAATAACTTACTGGGTGCATGCCTGATATTTTTGGCTAAAGTAACGCAAATATCCGCGCCGTCAAAGCAAAAAATTTATGTTAAAATATCGTAAAAACTTTGGAAACTTTTTTAGTATTAAAAGTTTCCTTTATACATTTGCCGAAATTTTTTGACCATGAAAAACGAAATTTTAGAGAAAGCATCCGACATGTTTATGAATCTAGGCTTTAAAAGTGTGACGATGGATGATATCGCTTCTGAAATGGGTATTTCAAAAAAAACCATTTACGAACACTATGCCACAAAAGTGGAATTAGTCAAAGCGGCGACTATTTTTATTTTTGATAAAATATCATCGGGTATTGACCAGATCTGCGCAATGGGCAAAAACCCAATCGAAGAATTATTTGATATCAAAGACTATGTTCAACACACCATAAAAGAAGAAAATTCTTCGACCATATTTCAGTTACAGAAATACTATCCTAAAATACACGATTGTTTAAAATCGATGCAATTTGAAAAAATGGATACTTGTGTGATCGACAACCTGAACCGCGGCAAAGAAGCCGGTTTATTCCGTCAGGAAATAGATGTCGAGTTTATTGGACGTATTTATTATACCAGCGCAATGAGCACGATGGACATTGAATTGTTTCCGGAAAAAATGTACACCCGTAAGGAACTGGATGAAAAACTGCTGGAATATCACGTTCGCGGTATTGCTACTCCCAAAGGAATTGAAATCTTAGAAAAATTACTCATTAATCAATAAACATCATATGAAAACAAGAATAACAATTGCGTTATTATTTTTTGCCATTGTCTCCCAGGCTCAGGTACAGCGTTTGTCATTAAAAGACGCTCTGAAATATGCTTTGGAAAATAAAGCCGACGCCAAAAAGGCCAAGCTGGAAGTGGAAAACAGTAATCACAAAATAGCCGAAGTGCGTTCCCGTGCCTTACCGCAAATCAGTTTGAACGGAAGCCTTACCTATAATCCTATTTTACAGCTAAACGCCTTACCAGGTGATTTCTTCGGACAACCGGGTACTACTATTTTAGCACCGTTAGGACAAAAATGGAATTCGGTTGGAGGCGCTTCCCTAACTCAGAATATTTTCGATTATTCGGTGTTTACAGGTTTAAAAGCAGCCAAATCAACACGTGAGTTCTATCAGGTAAATGCACAGTTAACCGAAGAGCAGGTGATCGAAAAAGTAGCTAATGCTTACTATCAGGTATTTGTACAAAAACAAAAACTTAACACGATCGACAGCACATTGGAAAACACCACCAAAGTGCGTAACATCATCGACGGTCAGTTTAAAAACGGATTGGCTAAAAAAATCGATCTGGATCGGGTAAATGTTAAATTGATCAACCTAAACTCAACAAGACAACAGTTAGTCAATGGGGTACAAATGCAAGAAAACTCCTTAAAGTTCCTAATCGGTTTACCGGCTTCTACACCTATCGAAATCGTAAAAGAAGACATTCAGGTTAAACCGTTTTTAAACGAAACACCATCGGTTACCAACCGTTCCGAATATCAATTACTTGAAAAACAAAAAACACTTTTAAAATATCAGAAAGAGTCTTTTGTAGCCGAGCATTATCCAACGCTTTCGCTTACTGCCAACTATAACTATATCGGTCAGGGACCTGTGATGCCTTTGGGCGCCAAACCTGCCGATGGCGTATACTGGTCGGATTTCTCAGCGATCGGATTAAACCTTAGAATCCCTGTTTTTACCGGTTTTGCTACACGTTCTAAAGTAAGACAGGCGGATATTAGCCTACAAAAAATCGAAGAAGATCTGAAAGATTCGCAACTGGCTTTAGGATTGGAATTTGAAAATGCCAAATCGCAATTAAACAATAGTTTGATCACAATCAATAACCAAAAAGAGAATGTGACGCTGGCCCAGGAAGTTTTCAGCAACACCAAAAACAATTACGTTAACGGACTGGCTTCATTAACCGACCTGTTGGATGCTGAAAATGCATTAACAGAAGCAAAAAACAACTATACTTCTGCCTTATTGGAATACAAATTGGCCGAAATTCAGATCATCAAGTCCAAAGGAGAACTAAAAACACTTTTAAATCAATAACCATCAATCAATATGAAGAAGAAAATTATCACAGCAGTCGTTATATTAGGTTCTTTAGGCCTGATCGCTTATGTGTTAAGCAGCAATAAAGCAAAGAATGAAGCCAAAACAGCCGTGGTAGCCGAAACGAATGCAACCGTGGTTGTAAAGATCGATACCGTTAAAACACAACCCGTTTCACTGGATTTCGTAGCCAATGGAAATTTCTACCCTTCACAGGAATTAAACTTTTCGGCTGAAAACTCCGGACGTGTCACCAAAGTACTGGTTGACGAAGGGACTCCGGTACGTATCGGACAAACGTTAGCAATTATCAAAGCCGATAAAATCAACGTGGATTTACAGAATGCGGAAGCATCGTATCAGAATGCTGCTACCGACGCACAACGTTTTGAAAGCGCTTATAAAACCGGCGGGGTTACCAAACAACAACTGGATCAGGCGAAACTGGCGCTTGCCAATGCCAAAGCGCATTTGCAACAAGCCCGAATCACATTGGGTGATGCCAGTATCAAATCGTCTATCAACGGAATCGTAAACAAACGTTTTATCGAACCGGGATCGGTAGTTTCGCCAGGAACTCAATTGTTTGAACTGGTAAACGTATCGACATTAAAATTAAAAGTAACGGTAAGCGAAGATCAGATCGCCGGACTTAAAATCGGTTCTCCGATTAAAGTAAAAGCGAGCGTTTATCCGGATAAAGAATTCAACGGTAAAATTACATTTATCGCGCCAAAAGCTGATAGCAGTCTAAACTTCCCGGTAGAAATCGAAATCACAAACAATGCCGGAAACGACCTGAAAGCAGGTATGTATGGCACCGCTTTATTCGCATCATCAAGCGACAAAACACCATTAATGATTGTACCGCGTAATGCATTCGTAGGAAGTGTGAGTGCCAATCAGGTTTTTGTAATGCAAAAAGACGGAACGGCTAAAATGAAAAATGTAACCGCTGGAAGAATCATCGGAGAAAAAGTGGAAATCCTTAACGGATTAAGCAATGGGGATATTGTGATCACCAGTGGTCAGATCAACTTAACTGATGGTGCAAAAGTTACGGTTTTAAAATAGTTAGGTGTTGCCTCGAGACAACATAAGACTTAAAACTTAAAGAAATATATGAAATTAGCAGAAATATCCATAAAACGCCCGTCACTAATTGTCGTTCTCTTTACGATTCTGACATTAGGAGGGTTATTCAGCTACGGCCTTTTGGGTTACGAGTTGATCCCGAAATTCGAAAATAACGTAATCAGTATTTCGACCATCTATCCCGGTGCTTCTCCCGGCGAGGTGGAAAATACGGTGACCAAAAAAATTGAGGATGCGATTTCCTCTTTGGAGAACATTAAAAAAATTGACTCCAAATCGTACGAAAGTTTATCCGTTGTAGCGATCCAGTTAAACAATAATGCCAATGTAGATTATGCTTTAAATGACGCGCAACGTAAGATTAACGCCGTGTTGAGTGACCTTCCGGACGATGTAAAACAACCGTCATTAAGTAAGTTCTCTTTTAGTGATTTACCCATCATGACCATTGCGGCCAATGCCAAAATGAACGAGGCCGAATTTTTCGACTTAATCGATAAAAAGATCAGCCCGATTTTATCCCGAGTAAATGGTGTGGCGCAGATCCGTCTGATTGGTGGTCAGGAGCGTGAAATCCAGGTAAACATGGATGCCAACAAAATGAAAGGCTATGGTTTATCGATTCCGCAAGTACAACAAGGAATCCTTACGTCCAATTTGGATTTCCCTACCGGAAGTATTCAGACACGTGATCAGAAAATTTTGATCCGTTTGGCGGGTAAATATAAAACGGTAGATGAATTACGAAATCTGATTGTATCCGATAATAAAGGCGTACAAATCCGTCTTATGGATATCGCCGATGTACAGGATACCCAAAAAGACGTGGAGAAAATTGCTCGTGTAAATGAGAAAAATGCAATCATCCTTCAGGTAATCAAACAATCCGATGCGAATGCTGTGGAAGTGAGTGAGAATATTCAGGCTTTACTCAACAAGCTACGTGTCGATTATAAAGAGCAGCAGTTGCAATTGGATATCGCCAATGACAGCTCGGTGTTTACACTTCAGGCAGCCGATTCGGTTATTCACGATTTGATTCTTGCGGTTATCCTGGTAGCCCTTGTAATGTTGTTCTTCCTTCACAGTGTACGTAACTCCCTGATCGTTATGGTATCGATTCCGGCTTCGTTAATCGCGACGTTTATCGGATTTGTATTCCTTGATTATACGCTAAACTTAATGAGTTTATTAGGTCTTTCACTTGTAGTAGGTATTCTTGTGGATGACGCGATTGTGGTATTGGAGAATATATACAGGCACATGGAGATGGGTAAAAACCGGGTTCGCGCCGCTTATGATGCGACGTCCGAGATCGGTGGAACCGTAGTTTCGATTACCTTGGTTATCGTGGTGGTATTCTTACCGATCGCGATGAGTACCGGATTGGTATCGAACATTATCACACAGTTCTGTGTGACCGTAATTATCTCAACCTTATTATCGTTACTTTCTTCCTTTACCATTGTACCGTGGTTATCGTCTCGTTTCGGTAAACTGGAGCACATTGAAGGTAAAAACATGTTTGGACGTATCATTTTAGGTTTCGAAAAAATATTAACCCGTTTTACAAACTGGGTAAGTGATATCCTGGTTTGGTGTTTAGGTCATAAGAAAACGACCTTAGGAATTGTTGCCGGTTTATTCTTTGCCTCCTTATATATGGTTGCCGGTGGATATGTAGGTGGTGAATTCTTTGCGCGTTCGGATGCTGGTGAATTCTTAGTGCAAATTGAAATGCCAAAAGATGCCTCATTGGAACAAACCAACTTTATGACGCAAAAAGCAGAGGATTTCCTTAAAAAACAAAAAGAAGTAAAAAGTTTGATCACCACTGTAGGACAAACCAGTGAAGGTTTTGGTGGTACACAAGCTACGGCTTATAAATCGGAAATCCGTGTGAAGTTAGTCGATCAGGATCAACGTGAGGATGACTCCTATGTATATGCGGCGAAGACCAAACTGAAAATGCAAAACGTTTTGGTGGGTCCGAAAATCAAAACCGTAGGTATGAGTATCATGGGTACTGCCGAAGAAGCACCATTGGCGTTGGTAGTTACCGGTACGACTTTAGATAGCGCAATGGTTTTTGCCAAAGCAGCCGAAAAAGAATTGTATAAAATTAAAGGCGCTTCGGAAATTAAATTATCGGTTGAAACCGGAAACCCGGAAGTAAACGTTCAGGTAGATCGTGATAAAATGGCGGCTTTAGGGCTAACATTACAAACGGTGGGTATGACGATGCAAACGGCTTTTAGTGGAAATACCGATGGTAAATACCGTGCCGGAGAATACGAATACGATATCAATATCCGATACAATACTTTCGACAGAAAGAACATCAACGATGTAAGTAACCTTATCTTCGTTAATAATAAAGGAGAACAAATCAAATTATCACAATTTGCTACGGTAAAAGAAGGATCCGGACCAAGTCAGTTGGAGCGTCGTGATAAGAGTGCTTCGGTTACCGTTCAGGGACAAACCGTAGGTCGTCCTACTGGTACAGTAGCGGCGGAATGGCAATCGGCTTTCGAAAAATTACACAAACCAACCGGAGTAAACTATGTTTGGAGTGGTGATATGGAAAACCAGACCGAAGGTTTCGGTACCTTAGGATTTGCATTATTAGCAGCGATCATTTTGGTTTACCTGGTAATGGTGGGACTTTACGACAGTTATGTTCACCCGTTCGTAGTATTATTCTCGGTTCCGTTATCGTTTATCGGTGCGTTACTGGCCTTAGGTTTAACCAACAACTCGTTGAATATCTTTACCATCCTGGGGATCATCATGTTGATCGGATTGGTGTGTAAAAATGCGATTATGTTGGTCGACTTTACCAACCAGCGTCGTGCGGCAGGTGAATCAATTCACGATGCCTTGATTCAGGCGAACCACGCGCGTCTTCGTCCGATTTTGATGACGACCATCGCGATGGTATTCGGTATGTTACCGATCGCATTGGCTTCGGGTGCCGGTGCTGAGTGGAAAAATGGTTTAGCTTGGGTAATTATTGGTGGTTTGATCAGTTCGTTATTCCTGACCTTGGTTATCGTTCCGGTAATCTATGACATTATGGAGAAAATCGTTCATAAATTCTCAAAAGGTAAAGCAACCGATTACGCACAGTTGATGGTAGAAGACTATGTTCCAAACGAAGTAAGTGAGGACGGTTTTACACCAACACACAAAATGTAAACAAACAAAGCAATTTAAACTAAGAATGGCGGTTATGAAATTTCATAACCGCCATTCCTCATTTAGAAGCGAACCCTATTAAGGTCATGCGAACAGTATTAATTTTTTTTGAAAGTCAAACCGTAATTAATTTCTGTTTACTAACGCTTCCTGTTTCCAGTTTTTGATATCGGAAATTCTGCTGTTGGAATAATCGACTTCACTTAACGTCGCTTTATTCCAGAAAAACCATTTTCCGGTTTTTTGTCCGTCTGCATATTCTCCTATCGCCTGCTTGGATCCGTCTTCGTTAAACGAAGCCCATTTTCCATGCGGTTTTGCATCTTTGTAAAAGCCTTCCTGTTTCAACTGACCATTATCGTAATAATAGGTCGCTTTGACTAAATTACCGACAATCTCATATTTAGGTTCTACATTTTGAGCGAAAATCACTCCAGAAAACAGCAACAATCCGGCAATTAAGTTCTTTTTCATAGCTTTGGTTTTTAAATAGTTAATCAATTTCAAATCAAATTTAAAAAACATATTTACAATTTCAAAACTTTCAGTTAACAATTTCATAACATTGCAGTTAAATTTAACATTGGAAGCCTGTTTTAAGGCGATTCCGATTCCTTTTCACCATTTTATTCCGCAGAAACTTTAACCTATTGACTTTAAACTTGAAACAAAAAACCTAAATTTGCGCATAAATTTTTTAAGAAATGTACAGAAGTCATAATTGTGGAGCGTTACGAGCTTCCGATAGCAACAAAGAAGTTACTTTAGCCGGATGGGTGCAAAAAACACGTGATAAAGGTTTTATGATATGGGTGGACTTACGCGACCGTTACGGAATTACACAATTAATTTTTGATGCCAACAGAACAAGTCCTAAAGTTTTTGAAAAAGCAAAAACATTAGGTCGTGAATTTGTGGTTCAGGTAAAAGGAACTGTAATCGAACGCGAATCCAAAAATCCAAATATGCCAACCGGTGATATCGAAATTTTGGTAACCGAATTAAACGTATTGAATACTGCTTTAACACCTCCGTTTACCATCGAAGATGAAACTGATGGTGGTGAAGATATCCGTATGAAATTCCGTTATCTGGACATTCGTCGTAATCCGGTAAAAAACAATTTGTTGTTCCGCCATAAAGTAGCACAGGAAGTACGTAACTACTTGTCGGCACAAGACTTCTGTGAAGTAGAAACACCTTATTTAATTAAATCGACTCCGGAAGGTGCGCGCGATTTCGTAGTGCCATCCCGTATGAACGAAGGGCAGTTTTACGCTTTACCGCAATCGCCGCAAACTTTTAAGCAGTTATTAATGGTAGGTGGTATGGATAAATATTTCCAGATCGTAAAATGTTTCCGTGACGAGGATTTAAGAGCCGACAGACAACCGGAATTTACACAGATTGACTGTGAAATGGCTTTTGTAGAACAGGAAGATATTCTGGATACTTTCGAAGGACTAACCCGTCACTTATTAAAAGAAATAAAAGGTATCGAAGTAGACAAATTCCCACGAATGACCTACGATCATGCCATGAAAACCTACGGTAACGACAAACCGGATATCCGTTTCGGAATGGAATTCGGAGAATTGAACGACGTAGCACAACATAAAGAATTTGCCGTATTTAACGCGGCCGAATTAGTAGTAGGTATCGCCGTTCCAGGTGCTGCAAGCTATACCCGTAAAGAAATCGACAACCTGATTGACTGGGTAAAACGCCCGCAAATTGGTGCGTCCGGTATGGTTTACTGTAAATACGAAGCCGATGGTTCATTAAAATCGTCGGTAGACAAATTCTACGATCAGGACGATTTGGCCAATTGGGCAAAAGCGACCAACGCCAACCCGGGTGACTTAATTTTAGTTTTATCCGGTCCGGCACACAAAACCCGTACGCAATTAAGTGCCTTACGTATGGAAGTAGCAACCCGTTTGGGATTGCGTAAATCCGATGAGTTCGCACCGTTGTGGGTAGTCGATTTCCCACTTTTGGAATGGGACGAAGAAAGTGCCCGTTTCCACGCGATGCACCACCCGTTTACCTCTCCAAAACCAGAAGACATGCATTTATTAGACACCGATCCGGGTAAAGTGAGAGCCAACGCCTACGATATGGTATTGAACGGAAATGAAATTGGTGGCGGATCAATTCGTATTCACGATAAAGAAACACAAAAATTAATGTTTCAGCATTTGGGATTCTCCGATGAAGAAGCTAAAGCACAATTCGGCTTCCTGATGGATGCGTTCCAATATGGCGCGCCTCCACATGGTGGACTGGCATTTGGACTTGACCGACTGGTTTCAATTTTAGGCGGACAGGAAACGATTCGCGATTTTATTGCTTTCCCGAAAAACAATTCCGGTAGAGACGTAATGATTGATGCGCCTGCAGCGATCGACAACAAACAGCTCGAAGAATTATCGATAAAATTAGACCTTAAATAACACAGTAAAGCGGAGTAACTTCCGCTTTTTTTTATCGATTTAAAAAAATATTAACACTAATTTAAAGTCCTCAAAATTTAAACATTTTTGTTTGTTTTTTTTCATCAAAAACTTGCTTGTGTTAAAAAAAAGTATATCTTTGAGTATTATTAATTATTTTTTATTATTACACTATGCGAACAGGCAAAGTAAAATTTTTTAATGAATCCAAAGGTTATGGATTTATTACTGACGAAGAAACTGGAAAAGACATTTTTGTTCACGCTACTGGTATTAAAGTTGAAACTTTAAACGAAGGTGACAAAGTTTCTTACGAAGAAGAAGACGGAAGAAAAGGTAAAGTAGCTGCTAAAGTAGTAGTTATCGAAGACTAATATATATATTAATTTTTGGTTACCTAAATGGACTAAGCCGCTCGTAACCGAGCGGCTTTTTTATATTTTCACTTTCCCTAAAAATAGTTCCTCAAAATTCTATTATTTATATTTAGTCTAAATATGTTTTGCATTTATGACAGAAAACAACGGCAAATTGATTAAAAAATAAGATTGCTTATCCCGTTTAGGAGTGTATATTTGTGAATTATTTCCAGAATTAAGAGAACTAAAATCATGCAAACAAATCAAATTGATTACATTCCAATAGTGATGCAATCACTACTAGCTATCGGGTTTGTGGTTACAACGATCATAATTTCAGGGCTATTAGGCCCTAAAAGACACTCTCAAAACAAGGACAAAAACTTCGAGTGCGGTATCGAATCTGTAGGAAACGCCCGTATTCCTTTCTCCGTTAAATACTTTTTAGTCGCCATATTATTTGTTCTTTTTGATGTTGAAGTAATCTTCATGTATCCTTGGGCTGTGAATTTCAAAGCCATGGGTGTGGAAGGTTTTATGAAAATGGGTATTTTCATGACACTTCTTGTCGTAGGTTTCTTCTACGTAATCAAGAAGAAAGGATTGGAATGGGAATAAAGAATTCAAAATTTTAATCGGTCTCAAAAACACCTGGGATACTTAAAGTTTAAAATAATAAAACGATGAGTGATACTTCAAAATATAAAACGGTAGACGCACCGGAAGGATATGCCGGTGAAGGTTTCTTTGCTACCAAATTGGATTCCGTTGTCGGATTAGCCAGAGCCAATTCGCTATGGCCTTTACCTTTTGCAACTTCTTGCTGTGGTATTGAATTTATGGCTACTATGGCCGCTCACTACGATGTGGCACGTTTCGGATCGGAACGTATGAGTTTCTCACCACGACAAGCCGATATGCTTTTGGTTATGGGTACAATCGCTAAAAAAATGGCCCCTATCTTGCGTCAGGTATACGAGCAAATGTCTGAACCAAAATGGGTAATCGCCGTGGGTGCCTGCGCTTCTTCAGGTGGTGTATTCGATACGTATTCTGTTCTTCAGGGAATCGATAAAGTAATTCCGGTTGACGTATATGTTCCCGGATGTCCGCCAAGACCGGAACAAATTCTGGATGGTATTATGCGACTTCAGGAAATCGTTAAGAGTGAATCGGTTAGAAGAAGAAGTTCCGACGAATATAAAGATTTATTAGGTTCTTATAACATCAAGTAAAATGGCTTTAGAAACCTCAGTAATACAAAAAAAACTAATTGAAAACTTCGGTTTAAAAGTATCCGATTTCTTTCAACAACATGATATTTTCACTTTTGAAGTAGCATCAGACTCTATCGTAGAAGTTATGAAATTTCTAAGAGATGATGCTACTTTACGTTTTAATTTCCTAACCGATTTGTGTGGTATTCATTACCCGGATTACGAAAAAGAACGTCAGTTTGCCGTGGTATACCACATGCACAACTGGATGGACAACGTTCGTATCCGTATCAAATGCTATTTGGATGGCGATAAACCGGAAATCGATTCGGTTACCGGACTATTCCTGAGTTCCAACTGGCAGGAAAGAGAAACCTATGATTTTTACGGGATTATTTTCAAAGGCCATCCGCAATTGAAACGTATCCTGAATATGGATGAAATGACATCGTTCCCGCTTCGAAAAGAATTCCCTATGGAAGACAGCGGACGAACCGATAAAGACGACCGATTCTTCGGTAGAACATCCCAAAATTGCTAATAGTAACCTGAAAAAAATATTTTACAGCTAAAATGTCAGATCTATTATTATCACCGGAACACCGATATGCGAAAGAAATCGAAAAGAGACGCAATGAAGACGGCAGCGAACTTTCCATATTAAACCTGGGGCCAACGCACCCGGCGACACACGGTATTTTCCAGAATATCCTCCTGATGGACGGAGAACGGATTCTGGACGGTGAAGGAACTGTGGGTTATATCCACCGTGCTTTCGAAAAAATTGCCGAAAACAGACCGTTCTACCAGATTACGGTTTTAACCGATCGTATGAACTATTGCTCCGCTCCTATTAATAATATGGGTTGGTGGATGACACTGGAAAAAGCACTTGGAATTGAAGTTCCAAAACGCGTACAATACCTTCGTGTTATTATAATGGAGTTAGCCCGTATTGCCGATCACATTATTTGTAGTTCGGTTATGGGTGTGGATACCGGAGCCTTAACCGGTTTCTTATATGTATTCCAGTTCCGTGAAAAAATCTATGAAATTTACGAAGAAATCTGCGGTGCCCGTTTAACAACAAACATGGGTCGTATCGGAGGTTTCGAAAGAGAATGGAGTCCGGAAGCTTTTAAAAAGATCGATGCCTTTTTGGAAGAGTTCCCTCCTATATGGAAGGAGTTTGAAAACCTGCTAACCCGTAACCGTATCTTTATGGATCGTACGATCGGGGTTGGCGCTATTTCTGCCGAAAAAGCAATTAGCTATGGTTTTACCGGCCCTAACCTGCGTGCTGCCGGTGTCGATTATGACGTTCGTGTGATGCAACCGTACAGTTCCTACGAAGATTTTGAATTTAATATCCCTGTAGGAAAACACGGTGATACGTACGATCGTTTTTGCGTGCGTAATGCCGAGGTATGGGAAAGTTTAAGTATTATCCGTCAGGCATTGGCAAAACTTCCGGAAGGACCTTTCCACGCCGATGTTCCGGATTATTACCTGCCTCCAAAAGACGAAGTATACCACAATATGGAAGCCCTTATCTACCACTTTAAAATTGTGATGGGGGAAGTTCCGGTTCCGTTAACCGAAGTATACCATCCGGTAGAAGGCGGTAACGGAGAAGTTGGTTTCTATTTGATCACCGACGGTAGCCGTACACCATATCGCTTGCATTTCAGAAGACCTTGTTTTATCTATTACCAGGCGTATAACGATATGGTACGGGGACAAATGCTTTCGGATGCGATCGCAACTTTGTCGAGTCTTAACGTAATTGCAGGTGAATTAGACGCATAAGGATTATGGAAAATACACAGTATAAACAAGAAATAAATATCACGCCGGAACTGATGACGCGTATTAACGAGTTAATTGGCCATTATCCGGACGACAAAAGAAAATCGGCTTTATTGCCGGTATTACACGAAGTACAGGATGCACACGAAAACTGGTTAAGTTATCCGTTAATGGATAAAGTAGCCGAAATCTTAAACATCCAACCGATTGAAGTATATGAGGTCGTATCATTTTATACAATGTACAACCAGAAACCAATCGGAAAATATATGTTCGAGTTTTGCCGTACTTCCTGTTGTGCCGTTCGCGGTGCCGAAGATCTGATGGATTATACCTGCGAAAAACTGGGTATCAAAGAAGGTGAAACCACTCCGGACGGTATGTTTACCGTTGTGGGTGTGGAATGCCTTGGTGCCTGCGGATACGCTCCGATGATGCAGGTTGGTGATTTCTATAAAGAGCACCTGACCAAAGAAAAGGTAGATACCATCATCGCGGAATGCAGAGAAGGAAAAATCAACTTACACGATAAATAATACCATGGGAAGAAAGATATTATTAGACAAGATAAATATTCCAGGTATCAAAACCTACGAAGTGTACCGCCAGAACGGGGGTTATGCTTCTGTTGAAAAAGCACTGAAAACATTAACTCCAGACGAAGTAACCGAAGAAGTAAAAACTTCCGGATTGCGTGGTCGTGGTGGAGCGGGTTTCCCCGTGGGACTAAAATGGAGTTTTATCGATAAAAAATCGGGTAAACCTAGACACCTGGTTTGTAATGCCGACGAATCGGAACCGGGTACTTTTAAAGACCGTTTCCTGATGGAATATATCCCACACTTATTAATTGAAGGTATGATCACGTCCAGCTATGCGTTGGGTGCAAATCTGTCCTATATCTATATCCGGGGGGAATATATGTGGGTATTTAAAATCCTGGAAAGAGCCATCAAAGAAGCTTACGCGGCCGGATGGTTAGGAAAAAACATCTTAGGAACCGATTTCTCTTTGGACCTTCATGTACATTGTGGTGCCGGAGCCTATATCTGTGGTGAGGAAACTGCTTTGATCGAATCATTGGAAGGAAAAAGAGGAAACCCACGAATCAAACCACCATTCCCGGCGGTTAGCGGTTTATGGGCCAATCCTACCGTAGTAAACAACGTAGAATCCATTGCAGCTGTGCCTTGGATCATTAATAATTCCGGAGCAGATTATGCCGCTATCGGAATCGGACGTTCTACAGGAACTAAATTGATTTCGGCTTCCGGACATATCAAAAACCCGGGTGTATACGAAATCGAATTGGGATTAAGTGTGGAGGAATTTATGAATTCCGACGAGTATTTAGGTGGAATGATGAACGACAGACCGCTTAAAGCTTTGGTTCCGGGAGGTTCTTCCGTGCCAATCTTACCGGCACATTTAATCTATAAAACCGCAAACGGAGACGACCGTCTAATGACATACGAATCGTTGAGCGACGGTGGTTTTGCTACCGGTTCCATGTTGGGTTCCGGTGGATTTATTGTCTATAACGACACGACTTGTATCGTACGAAATACCTGGAATTTTTCCCGTTTCTACCACCACGAAAGCTGCGGACAGTGTTCGCCATGTCGTGAAGGTACCGGATGGTTGGAAAAAGTATTACACCGAATCGAAAACGGTCACGGACGTATGGAAGATATCGACCTGCTTTGGGACATTCAGAGCAAAATCGAAGGAAACACAATCTGTCCGTTGGGTGATGCTGCTGCATGGCCGGTGGCTGCCGCAATTCGTCACTTTAGAGACGAGTTCGAATACCACGTTCGTTTCCCGGAAAAGATCAAAAACAGAGATCACTTTGTGGAAGAACCTTTCGAAAAGGTACGCCACTTAATTGCAAAACAAACAGTATAAAGTCAAGAATCGCACTATGAAAGTTACTATAGACGGTCACGAAATAGAAGTAGAACCAGGAACCACTATCCTGCAGGCTGCCCGAATGATTGGAGGAGAATCCGTTCCGCCGGCAATGTGTTATTACTCCAAATTAAAAGGAAGCGGAGGAAAATGCCGTTGCTGTTTAGTAGAAGTTTCCAAAGGTAGTGATGCCAATCCTACGCCAATGCCAAAATTGATGGCATCGTGCGTAACTGGTGTTATGGACGGTATGGAAGTAAAAAGTATCTCTTCACCAAGAGTTCAGGAAGCGCGTAAATCGGTTACCGAATTCTTATTAATCAATCACCCGCTGGATTGTCCGGTTTGTGATCAGGCTGGTGAATGTGATCTGCAAAACCTAAGTTTTAACCACGGAAAATCCGAAACCCGTTTTATCGAAGAAAAAAGAACCTTCGAACCGGAAAACATCGGTGAAAATATTCAGTTACACATGAACCGTTGCATCCTTTGCTACCGTTGTGTGATGACAGCCGATCAGTTAACCGACGGACGTGTGCACGGTGTGGTAAACCGCGGGGATCATTCGCAAATTTCAACCTGTATTTCCAAAGCGATCGATAATGAATTCTCCGGAAACATGATCGACGTATGTCCGGTTGGTGCTTTAACCGATAAAACTTTCCGTTTTAAATCGAGAGTTTGGTTTAACAAACCATTCAATGCGCATAGAGACTGTGATAAATGTTGTGGAAAAACAACCGTTTGGATGTTCGGAAACGAAATTCAGCGTGTAACAGCCCGTAAAGACGAATACCACGAAGTGGAAGAGTTTATCTGTAACAGCTGTCGTTTTGACCATAAAGATGTAAACGACTGGGTAATCGAAGGACCTCGTAAATTCGAGAAATTCTCCGTAATCAACCAGAACAACTACACCCGTAAACTGGACAAAGTAACGATCGAAACCGAAAAACAAATCCTTTTAGGTCGTGATCAGGACAGAAAGAAAATCAGTATGGTGGAAGTTCCGCTTAAGAACACCGAAAATTCTAAATCATAATACGCCATGGAGAGTACGATAATTATAGAAAAAAGTGTCATTATTATTGCGGTTTTCGCTTTAACCATGCTAATGGCCATGTATTCTACTTTGGCCGAACGTAAAATCGCGGCCTGGCTTCAGGATCGTGTCGGACCCAACCGTGCCGGTAAAGGAGGAATCCTGCAACCACTTGCCGATGGTCTGAAATTGTTTTCAAAAGAAGAATTCCTACCGAATACCCCTAATAAATTCCTGTTTGTAATCGGACCTGCCATTTCCATGAGTATGGCTTTGATTACAAGTGCGGTAATTCCATGGGGTGACAAATTGCATTTGTTCGGACGTGATATTATCCTTCAGGCTACCGATATCGACGTAGCCATGCTGTTTATCTTCGGCGTTTTGTCGGTGAGTGTATACGGTATTATGATTGGTGGATGGGCGTCTAACAATAAATTCTCCCTGATGAGTGCTATGCGTGCCGGGTCGCAAATGATCTCGTACGAGGTAGCGATGGGATTAGCAATCATTGCTTTGGTGATGATGTCCGGAACGTTGAGCTTACGTGAAATTGCAGCACAACAATCCGGTATGAACTGGAATATTTTCTACCAGCCGCTTGGATTCCTGATCTTTTTGGTGTGTTCGTTTGCCGAAACCAACAGAACACCATTTGACCTTGCCGAGTGTGAGGCCGAGTTGATCGGTGGTTACCATACGGAATATTCGTCTATGAAAATGGGATTCTATTTATTCGCCGAATACGCGAGTATGTTTATCTCATCCACGATTCTGGCCGTATTGTATTTCGGAGCCTATAACTACCCGGGAATGGACTGGGCTGTTGAAAACTGGGGTGTAAATATCGCTAACGTTATCGGAATGGTGGTACTTTTCGCCAAAATCTGTTTCTTCATCTTCTTCTATATGTGGATTCGATGGACGATCCCGAGATTCCGATATGACCAGTTGATGAATTTGGGATGGAAGATGTTAATTCCTCTGGCCATTGTAAACATTGTTATAACGGGAGCAGTAATATTACTTTTCCAATAATAAAATAATACAGAAATGTCATTAGATACAGTTTCATTATCAGGAAGAAAAAAAGAGGTTTCCAACAAAAAGATGACTTTTTGGGAAAGCCTTTACCTGGTTGCGATCGCAAAAGGTTTAGTCATTACGATCCGCCACTTGTTTAAACGAAAAGTTACCATTAAATACCCGGAACAAAAACGGGAATTTAGCCCGGTATATCGCGGTCAGCATATGTTAATGCGCGATGACGAAGGTCGTGAGCGTTGTACTGCCTGCGGACTTTGTGCGCTTTCCTGTCCGGCTGAGGCAATCACAATGAAAGCCGAAGAGCGTAAACCGGAAGAAAAACATTTATACCGCGAAGAAAAATACGCTTCGATCTACGAAATCAATATGTTGCGTTGTATTTTCTGCGGATTATGTGAAGAGGCTTGTCCGAAACAAGCGATTTACCTTACAAAATCAAAGGTTATCGTTAAATCGAACAGCAACCGTGAAGATTTTATCTACGGAAAAGACAAATTGGTAATGCCGTTGGAAATGGCCATCCAAAATACTAACCAGAATAAGGCAAGTTAATTATGATTGAAGTTTTATTTTATATACTATCGACCATTACACTAGGTACGGCACTGCTTACTATCTTTAGCAGAAACCCGATCCACAGTGCGATTTATCTGGTTATCTGTTTCTTTTCGATTGCAGGACATTACCTGTTACTAAATGCGCAGTTCCTTGCAATTGTACACGTTATCGTATATTCTGGTGCCATCATGATCCTGATGTTGTTTACCATCATGTTGATGAACCTGAACAAAGAACACGAAAAACACAAACCAAAACTGATTATCATTGCTGCCACCATCGCCTTCTGTTTGGTTGCGTTGGTATTATTGGCTGCTTTACTAAAAACCAAACCGGTTGTAGAAAGTTATTACAATTCGGGTACCGACTTCCAGTCGATTAAAGTATTAGGTCAGGTATTATTAAACGAATACATGGTTCCATTCGAATTTGCTTCGGTATTACTATTGGTAGCCATGATCGGTGCGGTATTAATCTCTAAAAAAGAAAAACAAAAAGCCTAATTGATATGGAACATATTTTAAAAGAAATAGGTGTAGAAACGTACTTATATTTATCGGCTCTACTATTCAGCATAGGTGTTTTTGGAATCCTTTTGCGTAGAAATGCTATCATCATGTTTATGTCTATCGAGATTATGTTGAATGCCGTGAATCTGCTATTGGTTGCGTTTTCAACCTTCCATCAGGATGCTTCCGGACAAGTATTCGTATTTTTCTCGATGGCTGTGGCTGCTGCCGAAGTTGCCGTAGGTTTAGCGATTCTGGTTTCGATTTTCCGTAACCTTGGATCGATTGATATTGATAATTTAAAGAATTTAAAAGGATAATCCCTAATGGAGACAAGTTTCGTTTTACTCTTATTATTGGCCCCTTTTGTCGGGTTTTTATCTAATATATTTTTTGGAAAACAGCTCGGTAAAACCGGTTCCGGTGTTTTGGGAACATTAGCCGTAGTGGTTTCCTTCTTTGTTTCCTGCTACTTCTTTTCGCAAGTAAGTGGAAGCAAACAACCTATTAATGTACATTTATTCGACTGGATTTCACTTGGAAAATTCAGCATTAATTTCGATATACTATTAGATCAGTTATCCCTGTTATGGTTGCTGTTCGTTACCGGTATCGGATCGTTGATCCATATCTACTCGATCAGTTATATGCATGACGACGAAAACATCCATAAGTTTTTCGCCTACCTGAATTTGTTTATTTTCTTTATGATTACTTTGGTAGTGGGAAGCAACTTATTAATCATGTTTATCGGATGGGAAGGCGTTGGATTATGTTCTTACCTGTTAATCGGGTTCTGGCATAAAAACCAGGAATATAACGACGCTGCTAAAAAAGCATTTATCATGAACCGTATCGGAGATTTAGGTTTCCTGATCGGAATCTTTATCATCGGATATTTATTCAATACATTGGATTTTAACGTAATCAAACAAGCGGTATTAACGGGATCAAATCCTGAAGTAGCTGGTTGGTTGAGCATTGCAACACTGTGTTTATTTATCGGAGCTTCCGGTAAAAGTGCGCAAATTCCGTTGTATACCTGGTTACCGGATGCGATGGCAGGACCAACTCCTGTTTCGGCTTTAATCCACGCTGCAACCATGGTAACAGCCGGTATCTTTATGATTACCCGTTTGAATTTCTTATTCGACCTGACACCGGATGTTCAGAATATCATTGCCGTGGTTGGAGCCATCACTTCGTTGGTAGCCGCTTCTATCGGATTGGTACAAAACGATATCAAAAAAGTATTGGCCTACTCTACCGTTTCCCAGTTGGGATTAATGTTCCTGGCTTTAGGTTTGGGCGCTTATGAGGTAGCGGTATTCCACGTAATCACACACGCTTTCTTTAAAGCTTGTTTGTTCTTAGGTTCCGGTTCGGTTATCCACGCTTTACACGGCGAACAGGATATGCGTAGAATGGGTGGTTTAAAAGGCGCGATGAAAGTTACTTTCCTTACGTTCCTATTGGCAACCCTTGCTATTTCGGGTATTCCACCATTTGCCGGTTTCTTCTCTAAAGACGAAATCCTGATGGTAGCTTTCCACGAAAACAAAGTATTATGGGTAATCGCGGCTGTAGCTTCTATTATGACCGCTTTCTATATGTTCCGTTTGTTATACCTGACGTTCTTTAAAGAATTCAGAGGTACCGAAGAACAAAAACATCATTTACACGAAAGTCCGATGCTGATTACCTTCCCATTGATGGTGTTAGGGGTATTATCGGTAGTGGGTGGTGCGATTAGTCTGCCTGGAAATAGTTGGTTAAACCATTATCTGGAGCCGATTTTTGCACATGCACCACATGAAGCACATCATTTGGGTACAACCGAATATATGCTAATGGCTTTTGCCGTTGTGGGCGCGCTTATCGGTATCGGAATTGCGTATTCCAAATACATCAAAAAATCAGAAGTTCCGGCAGAAGACAGCGAGATCACTGGTTTTGCGAAAGTGTTATACAACAAATACTATGTGGACGAAGCCTATATGGCCGTAATTGTAAAACCAATTTATTCGTTGTCAAAATTCCTTAGGGATTATATTGAGACCGGATTGTCGCAAATTATCTTCGGATTCGGAGCAGTTGCCGACGGGTTGGCTTTACAAGGTAAAAAATTACAAAACGGAAATATTGGTTTTTATTTATTCGCCTTTGTATTCGGACTTTGTTCGGTAGTGTTTTATTTATTCTTTTTACGATAATCTATTAAAAATGGACGTAACAATAGTACTCTTAATCTTATTACTCGGAGCGGTTGTCACTTATTTTTCAGGAAATAAAGCGGCATCCAAAGTAGCGTTGCTTTTTAGCGCAGTTGCTTTTGGCGCTTCCCTTATGATTTTAAACCAATATAATCAGGGAATCGACTGCGGTTTTTCAGCAGTCTGGATGACCAATCCTAATATTCTTTTCTCCCTAAAAGCAGACGGCCTGGCTTTAGCAATGGTACTTTTAACGACCGTATTAACGCCGTTAATCATCCTGTCTTCTTTCGGAAATAACTTTAACAACGCCAAAAACTTCTACGCTTTAGTGATGTTTATGGCATTTGCGATGACGGGGACATTCCTGGCATCCGACGGTTTCTTATATTATATTTTCTGGGAACTTTCGTTAATCCCGATTTATTTTATCGCATTACTTTGGGGTAATGGTGATGCCGCCGAACGCAAAAAAGCAGTGATCAAATTCTTTATCTATACGTTTGCCGGTTCATTATTTATGTTGGTTGGGTTTATCTACCTGTACCAAAAAGCCGGAAGCTTCCAATTGGATAAATTATATGCGTTGGAATTATCCGCTACAGAAGAATTCTGGATTTTCCTGGCGTTTTTCTTTGCCTATGCGATCAAAATTCCAATCATCCCATTCCATACCTGGCAGGCCAATGTATACCAGAAAGCACCAACTGTTGGAACCATGCTTTTGTCCGGTATCATGCTTAAAATGGGATTGTATTCGGTAATCCGCTGGCAATTGCCAATCGCGCCGAATGCCGCCCAGGAATTGCTATATACCATTGTTGGTCTAAGTATTGCCGGTGTTATTTACGGTTCGATTGTAGCCTTAAAACAACGCGATTTAAAGAAATTATTAGCCTATTCGTCTTTGGCGCACGTAGGATTAATCGCTGCCGGATGTTATACACTAACACTAGATGGTTTACGCGGTGCCGTATTGCAAATGATCGCACACGGTTTTGTAATCGTAGGTTTGTTCTTTGCAGCCGAAATCATTTACCGTCGTTTCGAAACCCGTACCATTGCCGATATGGGCGGAATCCGTTCGCAATCTCCAAAATTCACGTCCATGTTTATGATTCTGGTATTGGCATCGGTTGCTTTACCGGGGACGTTTAACTTTGTAGGTGAGTTTACCGTATTATACAGTTTGTTCCAAACCAATCTGGCCTTTGCCATCGTAGGCGGAACGACTATCATCCTGGGAGCATTCTATATGTTGCGTATGTTCCAACAGGCCATGTTAGGAGAAACAAATGCAAAACCATTTGCAGATGTGAGCTTTAATGAAGGAATTGTTTTTGTGCTAATCATCGGATTTTTATTGTTCTTCGGATTGTATCCGAAACCAATCATCGATTTGATTACGCCAAGTATACAAGATATTTTAGTACATATTAAATAAATTTAGTCCAGCATAATGAGTACAATAATAGCAATTGCAGTATTAGGGGTTGTTTGCCTTTTAGCTGAAATTTTTAACTTACGAAAAGCCATTATTCCAATAACCGTTGCCGGTTTGTTGGCGATATTGGGTATGACCGTGACTGAATTTAACACAACCGAAAGCTACTATAACAATATGATTGTTGTAAACCGTTTTACGGTGGCTTTTTCAAGTCTGTTTATTCTGCTAACCCTTTTCCTGGTTACGCTGAGTCATCATTTTTACAAAAATCGTCCGTCTAAAGTTTCTGATTTTATCGCGATCAAAATTTTCCTTTTATTAGGAGCTGTCGCAATGGTATCGTTCGGAAACCTGGCGATGTTTTTCTTAGGTCTTGAGATTTTATCCATTTCATTATATATCCTTGCCGGAAGTAAGCCTTTGAGTCTGAAAAGTAATGAGGCCGGTATGAAATATTTCCTGATGGGATCGTTTGCATCCGGTGTGATCCTTTTTGGTATTGCTTTAATTTATGGTGCTGTCGCTTCATTCGACATGAATATGATCTACGAAGCATCCAATTCGGCTGCAACGGGCGATTGGTTTTATATCGGGGTATGCATGATTACCGTAGGAATGTTGTTTAAAATTGCTGCCGTTCCATTCCATTTCTGGGCTCCGGATGTATACGAAGGTGCTCCTGCTTTGACTACCGCTACAATGAGTACATTGGCAAAAGTAGTGGCTATGGCGACTTTCTTTAAACTAAACATGGCCATGAACGGTAATATGAATTTTGCTTACGAAACCGTAATCGTGATCATTTCGATCTTCTCAATGACCGTTGGTAATATTATGGCATTACGTCAGAACAATATCAAAAGAATGTTGGCCTTTTCGGGTATTTCACATGCCGGATTTATGCTGATGGCACTTTTAAACCTGTCGAACACTACCGGAAGTTTGTTTTACTATGTGACGGCTTATACCCTTGCCGGTATTGCTGCTTTTGCTGTAATCCTTTACGTATGTAACGATAAAGACGATGAAAGCATTACCTTCTTTAACGGACTTGGAAAAAATAATCCTGTAATGGCTGCTGTTTTATCGGCATCCTTATTATCGATGGCCGGTATTCCGATTTTCTCCGGATTCTTCGCCAAATTCTTTATCCTGAATCAAACACTACAGGCCGGTTACCTGATTCTGGTTATTGCCGGTATCATTAACTCCATCATCAGTGTATATTACTATTTTAAAGTAATCAGCGCGATGTATACCAAAGAGCCGAATGAAGCTAAAAAACCGGTTCCGTTCGAATATTATGTGGTAGCTGTACTGGCTATCGGACTGAATATCGCGATCGGTTTATTCCCTTCCTGTCTAATGGATTTACTATAGCCAATAATACAAACATTCATTTATACACTAAAAGAGTCATCAGGAAACTGGTGACTTTTTTTGTTGGCGTATCTGATAGTTATTATAAGCACCTTAAAAAATTTCAGCTATTTTTTGCAACCTAAAAGCCAAATTCGGGCACATAATATCCAATTCTCATTCCACACGCCTCACTCCTGATTTTTTTAAACATTTTTTTCTAACTTATGCTTTAAACAATCGTCCTCCATACTAATTAAATCCAAATCACTATGAAGGTCGCTATTCTACCATTGATCACTATTCTGAGTTGTTTTTTATGCAGCTCCATCGACACCAAAGCACAAACCCTACATTTTTCTTACGATACCGCCGGGAATCAAATCACCAGAGCACTAATCTGTAAAGAATGCATCGGAGTTGTCGAACCTGGAGTCAATCGGATTGCCAGACCTGATACTATTCCGTTAAAACCAAAAGAACAACTCCAGTATTACCCTAATCCGGTGATTGATGAATTATATCTGAAATGGTCTTCTGTAAACAATAAATTACTGGTGTCCATTGCGCTTTATTCCATAAACGGACAACATATAAGGGCTTTTTCAAATCTTGAAAGACAATCCGGTTTTAAAATCCCTTTTTCAGGCTATCCCTCTGGTATTTATAGTCTGATTTTCAACTATACTAATGGCGAACAGCAGGTGCTTACCATCATCAAAAAATAACGTCCTGATTCCCTACCCCAAAACTTCAAAATTGTAAAACGCCCATAATAAATTCTAATATGATTAGGAAACTATTACATCTTACAATGCTTTTGTGGTACTATACAGCATTTCCACAGCAGCAGCCGTTTCACGATACACAGGGAAAACTGGAAATTTCCAATGCGGGACAAACCACCTATACCCTGCCTATTGCGCTGCCTCCCAGTTTGAAAAATACCAGTCCGCTTATCAATATCGTATATCAAAGTGGTC
>NZ_SSNZ01000007.1 GCF_004801375.1 Flavobacterium supellecticarium | reverse complement strand
ACGTAACCGTTCCGTTAGCTGGCCCTGTAAAAGTCACAACAGCGGTATCACCAGAACAAATTAATGCCGGTGCACTGATTGTTGCTGTTGGTAATGGGTTTACTGTGATTGTAACACTGCCGGTTAAGGTTGCCAGACAAGCCGGCGTTCCCGAAGAAATAACCCGTACAAGGCTATAAGTCGTTGTTGCCGTTAACGGACCAACTGTTACGTTAGCAGCTCCGGTTCCATCCAATGTTATCGTTTGATCAACATTTCCGTTATTATAAGTAACAACAGCACTTGGTGTTCCGTTAAATGTTAGTACCGCGGTATCACCGGAACAGATTGTTGTATCGGTTCCTATTGTAGCTGTTGGAGCATTATAAACTGTTATATTAACCGAGCCCGTAAGGTTTCGGGTACACTGTGGTGCTGTATCATTACTTACCACGCTTACCAGACTATAAACCGTATTGGCTGTTACAGGTGGCGTTATTACCGTTCCGTTTCCGGACGCATCCAAAGTAATACTGGCCGGATTACTATCAACCGTATAATTTACCGTTGCATTAGGTGTACCCTGGAAAACGATTACTGCAGTACTGCCATTACAAGTACCATCTGGTCCGCTAATGGTTGCCTGTGGTAGTGCTTTCAGGATCAGGTTAAAACTTGTAGTTCCAAAAACCGTAGGATCGGCTGCCCGTTCCATACGAATATAAACCGTTTGGTTACCCGTAACAAAAGCATTGGCCGGTGTAATTGGGTTCGCATTATTATTGGCATCCGCCTGATTAAGATGGAATGTAATATTGTAGTCGGACGCATTTTGTCCTCCAAGAATAGTCGTATAAAATTGTGTCAGATCGAAAGTTTCAACACCATCGCTGTCAACATCACAAACTGTTTGATCATCTGGACGTACCGGATCAGCTGTACACGAAATCACGTTTACATTAAACTGACGGATAACATAACAGGCATTTTCACCCGTTGAAACATTCACATAAATCGTTCGGGTAATTGGCGTCAGGAAATTTGTCGGGTCCTGAACATAATTCGCTCCTTGTTCCGCATCTGCTAAACTGGTATGATAGGTAATAATCGTACCCGGATCAAGGCCCGCTAAAATTGCAGCACGATTGTCGTCGAGGTTAAAACTAACCGGAGTGGTTCCGTCACCACACTTAAACAAGTCAACCGGTGTTCCAGCCGCAATTGGCGGAAAGACTTCTACAGTAATAGGATCGGGTTGTTGGACACAGGCACCGGAAACATTTGTAATGATAACACCATAAGTCCCGGGTGCCGAAACACCATAGGAAGGTCCGGTTGCCCCAGGAATAGGATTTCCTCCGTTAGTCCACTGGAATGTATAAAAAGCCGGATCCAATCCGGTAGATAAGGTTCGAATCTCACCCGGACACAAAGCCCCAAGGTTATCAATTGTAAGGTTTCCGCCTAAAGAAGCCTGTCCTACGTTAAAACTACCTGCCTGTAAAAATACCGCAGAGTCATAAGCGGTATCACTAGTATTAGGTGGTTGTCCACCTCCATCTCCAATTACCATTTTAATCCGGTAAGGGGTATTTGGAGTAACCGTTGCAGACGCATTCATTACAACCGTTCTTCCGTTAAAATTGATCGGAGCCGCCGGAGTTCCATTTTGCGGATAATACATCCCAAAATAAGCCGGGTTTTGAGAAACACAACTATTATTATTTGCCTGATCACTTACTGTAAAAACAGAAATTGGAATTGAAGTTCCCGGCACAACAGCCAGATTCGTACTCTGCCCCGTGGTTAAATTTGTTAAAATAAAAGCAAAAGCATCTGTATAATCGGTCGTACATTGGTACGTTCCATATTCTTCCGATGCAAACAGGAAATTAAAACTAAAACTATCGGTCAGCGGCGTAAAGTTAAACTGTATATAGCTGGCATTGTTATACACATATGCGTTACTCACAACACCTGCATTTACCATTGCTTGTTTCAGATCGGCATCTCCGGTCCAGGAAGTACTACCCTGACTTAAAATTCCGTTGTTCGGTCCGGGAGCTGAAGTCGCTCTACCGGTACTCAGGATAACTCCCGACTGAATTGGGAAGTTAGGATTGGTATTTTGAAAATATCCGATACCGTTTTCTGATCCTTGTCCATTGGTATTTCCTGTTCTCCAGGTTACGTTCGAAATTTGCGCACATTGGGAGTTGATCAAAACATCCTGAACCAATTGAGGAACCGTATATGTATTGGAATTCACGGTTATAGGCTGGGAAAAAGCCACAACGGAGAATAGCAAAAACAATAGAGGGGAGAGTTTTTTCATGTTTGCTTAAGCTTGTAAAATATCTTATTTTTGGGTTAAAACAGTTCCTTAATGTTAATTTTTCCTTTAAAATTTCCAAATATACTTATTCAAACGATATATGTTCGTTAAATTTGCAAAAAATCACAAAAAAAATGTTAAAAGTAACAATACGAGATACGCAAAACCCTGCTATTGTGAAGTTTGAATTTCCGGACTTCATAACAAAAAGTGAAAGTTTCGAGTTTAAAAACATCGACGAAACCGCACCGTCACCCCTTGCAAAACAGCTATTTTACCTACCTTTTGTTAAGACCGTATATATTTCAGGCAACTTTATTGCCATCGAAAAATATTCGATTGTAGAATGGCATGAGGTAAAAGAATTATTAGCCGAGCAAATCGAAAGTTTTGTAGACAAAGGCGGAAAGATCATCAACATCGATGAAAACAAAAGTAAAAAAGTACCGGTTACCGTTTATGCTGAGACTACGCCTAACCCATCGGTATTAAAATTTGTCGCCAGTCGGTTACTAACCAAAACCAGCGTGGAGTTTAAAAACATCGACGAGACAGCTGCTTCGCCGTTGGCAAAAGAATTATTCAAGTTTCCGTTTGTAAAAGAAGTATTTCTCGACGAAAACTATATTTCGATTACCAAATACGATATCAACGAGTGGCAGGAAATCACACAGGAAGTGCGTACTTTTATCAAAAATTATATTGAAGAAGGCAAGCAAATCATCGACGAAACGCAGATCGTAAAAACCGCCAACCACGAAAAACAACAGGAAGAGTATTTTAACAATCTGGATGTGACGTCACAGCAAATCATCAATATTCTGGACGAATATGTAAAACCGGCTGTAGCGTCAGACGGTGGAAACATTATTTTCGAATCCTACGACGAAACCGAAAAACGCGTAAAGGTAATCCTTCAAGGTGCTTGCAGCGGTTGTCCGTCCTCAACTTTTACGTTGAAAAACGGTATTGAAAACATGCTAAAAGAAATGTTACACGATCAGAACATCAAAGTAGAAGCGGTAAACGGTTAATTCCCAACGGTTCTCCAACGACAACAGTTGCTTTTTTAACTTTTATACACTACCTTTAATAGCTTAACCTTAAAAACTGGTAAATTATGGGCGTATTAAAAGTTATTGAATTACTTTCCAGTTCGGAAACAAGTTGGGAAGATGCCACCCGAAAAGCAGTTGCAGAAGCATCGAAAACGCTAAAGCATATCCGATCGGTTTATGTACAGGAACAAAGTGCAGTTGTTAACGATGATCAGGTGACAGAGTTCCGGGTAAATCTGAAGCTCACTTTTGAAATAAAATAAAAAAGATACAGGCGTTCGAATGAACGCCTTTTTTAAAACCATGAACGAACTCCAATACGAATCCAGTCCTTACCTACTCCAACATGCGCAAAATCCGATCCATTGGAAAGCATGGAACGACCAGACGCTGGCAACTGCCAAAGCGGAAAACAAACTCATGATCATTAGTATCGGCTATTCGGCCTGTCATTGGTGTCATGTGATGGAACATGAAAGTTTTGAAGACACCGAAGTAGCTAATATTATGAATCCCGGTTTTATTTCCGTTAAAGTCGACCGTGAAGAACGTCCCGATGTGGATGCCATTTATATGAAAGCCGTACAACTCATGACCAGTCATGGCGGATGGCCACTCAATGTGGTTTGTTTACCGGACGGCCGACCGGTTTGGGGTGGTACCTATTTTAAAAAGGAAAACTGGATTGATATTTTAACCCAGCTTCAAAACCTATATCAGACAAATCCCGCCAAGATGCTGGAATATGCCGAAAAATTACACGAAGGCATTTCATTTTTAGGAATCGTAAACCACGCACAGGCCAATCCCGAAGAACAGGATCCGGCACGCATTAAAATACTGCTCGAAAAATGGTCTAAAAGTTTCGATTGGGATTTTGGCGGTTATGCCCGAGCGCCCAAATTTATGATGCCCAATAATTTTATTTTCTTACAACGATTTGGCTATCAAACGTCCTCAAAAGACCTGTTGGATTTTGTGGATTTAACGTTGACCAAAATGGCTCACGGCGGATTATTCGATGTATTGGGTGGTGGTTTTTCTCGCTATTCCGTCGATATGCGATGGCACGTTCCGCATTTCGAAAAAATGCTTTACGACAACGGTCAGTTGGTTAGTCTATATGCGCAGGCCTATAAGCGAACCCAAAATCCGCTGTATAAAGACGTAATCGAAAAAACGTTGGCATTCGTCGAACGGGAACTTTTAAATCCGGAAGGCGGTTTTTATGCTGCTTTGGATGCCGACAGTTTAAACGCAAAACAGCAACTCGAAGAAGGCGCGTATTACGTTTGGCAAAAAGAACAACTGCAACAACTCTTACAAGACGATTTTGAGGTTTTTAGTACCCTTTTTAATATTAATGACTTCGGCTATTGGGAACACGACAATTACGTGCTTATCCAAAGTCAGTCGCTGGAAAGTATCGCCGAACAATTCGGATTGACCGTAACGGCACTTTCTGATAAGAAACTACAGTGGGAACAGTTATTATTCCGCGAACAGCAAAAAAGAACCAAACCACGACTGGATGATAAATCGCTCACGTCATGGAATGCCATTATGCTAAAAGGTTATACCGAGGCCTACAATGCTCTTGGCTCGGCTTCCTTTCTGGAACGGGCACTTCAGAACGCCTCTTTTATCATCGAAAAACTTTGGTCGGAAGATGGCTATTTATGGCATAGCTATAAAAACGGACAAAGTAGTATCGTTGGTTTTCTGGAAGATTATGCGTTTACGATCGATGCTTTTATCAGTTTATATCAGGCTACACTGGACGAAACCTTTTTGTATCACGCCAAACAATTAACCGATTATTGCTTTGATCATTTCTATGATGAAACGCAGCAATTTTTCCTGTTTAAAGCCAAAAACACCACAGCCTTAATCGCCGAACATTATGAAATTGAAGACAATGTAATCCCGTCGTCCAACTCGGTTATGGCGAACAACCTGTATACGCTTGGGATACTGTTTCACAACAGTCATTATGAAAAAACGGCCCTGCAAATGCTTAACCATGTCATTCCCAATATCGATTATGGTTCGGCTTTTTCAAACTGGATGAATTTATGGATGAACCTATCAACCGACAACAAAGAACTGGCCGTTTGCGGTGCGGATGCGATTGCCGGTATAAAGGCGGTGCAGCAGCAATACCTACCGCATGTGGTTCTCGCCGGAAGTACAAGTCCGTCAAAAATTCCATTCCTTCAAAATCGATTTGACGAAAAGGACACACTGTTTTATATTTGCGAAAACAGAAACTGTCAGCTACCCGTTCGCGAACTGACCACTGCATTAGACGAATTAGCAATTAAATAAATATCCCCCTTATGGAACAAATGAATAACTTTTTTATTCACTATTTTAATGTTTTACTGGATTATTCACCCAAAGTGATCTCGGCGATCATCATCCTGTTTGTCGGAATTTGGGGAATCCGTTTTATCCGGAAAATTGCCGAAACGGTAATGACCAAAAGAGAACTGGAACCCACTTTGATCAAATTCCTGTTGGACTTTCTGATCTGGGCTTTGCGTATTCTATTATTTGTATCGGTAATTTCCAAACTAGGTATCGAAACGTCATCGTTTGTCGCTATTTTAGGAGCCATCGGATTGGCCGTAGGTTTGTCATTACAAGGTTCGCTTTCAAATTTTGCCGGCGGGGTATTGATCATCCTTTTTAAACCCTTTAAAGTAGGCGACACAATTGAAGCACAATCTGAAAATGGAAAAGTATTGGGTATTCAAATATTTTCGACTAAAATATTAACCGCTCAAAACCAGATCATCTATATTCCAAACGGGCTTTTATCCAATGGAAAGATTAAAAACTTTTCGCAAAAAACAACCCGTAGAACCTCACTGGTTGTACCAACAGGATATGATTCGGATATCAAAAACATCAAAATCAAACTGGAAGCACTGGTAAAGAATCATCCGAAAGTATTACAAACTCCGGCACCAGAAGTAGTCATCAGCGATATGGGCGAAAAGAACCTGATTTTTTCCCTTCGCGCCTGGACCTATAATGCCGATTATGGTACGGTGTGTTCGGAATTACTGGAAGAAAGCAGCAAGATTGTTAAAGTTACGACTTCTTAGGCTTTGTAGTCATCACAAAGTCTTTTAAATAAAAAGGTTCAAAGTAAGCGACATCCACGGTGTCGCTTTTTTGATACTTTTCAAAGGAGATCCGGCTCATTTCTCTGGCCGATGGATATACAATCGCGTCATGATATATAAACCTCGGATCGTTTAAAACCGCTTTGCATTTTGCGGCACCATCGCCAACCAAATGCAACGTTCCTTCGAGTGTATCATATGTTGTCGTTTCGATAATTTCTGCTTCCGTAGCCCGTAATCGGGAATAGGAAGAATCAAAAACAGCGGTAAAAACTTCCATTCTTCGGGCATCAATCATCGGGATAATCTTTCCTTCGGTTACCGTTAACTGTCGCGCCAGGGTTTCCAGCGTATCAATCGCCAGCAATGGAATATTAAGTGCATAACACAAGCCTTTGGCCGCCGAAACACCGATGCGAAGTCCGGTATACGAACCCGGTCCCTGACTTACCGCTATCGCGTTCAAATCCTGAAATGCCAACCCAGCCTGTTGCAAAGCCTGTTCAAAAAAGACATGAAGTTTTTCCGCGTGGGAATAGCCTTCTTCGGCCATCTCCAGACACACCAGTATTTCTCCGTCTTTTGCAAGGGTTACGGAACAATTCTTTGTTGCCGTTTCAATGTTCAGAATGTAAGCCATTTTCAGTAAAATTATTGGCAAAGATAATCATATATTTTTTTGCCACGGTTGCAATATCTTACCGACTTTATCGTCAGGAAAAATAGTGCAACCGTGGCAAAATGTATTCCCGGGAATTACCCCGGTGGTAATCAAAAAACTAAGCGTTATTATTTTTTATCTTTTCCTTTATCGGAGACTCCGTTTTTTTTGATCACAACTTTATCTCCGGGCTTTAAATCTTTGGTAACCGTAGTATACGGACCGGTAATAATCGCATCCCCTTTCTTCAAACCTTCGACAATTTCGATATTGGTATCGTCCTGGATTCCGGATTTGATTTTACGCAATTCAGCTGTATCGCCTACTTTTACAAATACGCACTCGAATTTCTTTTCGGCAGAGCCTTTTGTTTTTTCCTTTTCTTCTTTTTCCAACTCTTCCATGACATCTTTTTTAGCTCCTGAAAGGTCGGCTTCGGTTTTCATTACAACCGAGCTGATTGGCACTGCCAGAATATTTTCTTTACGTTTGGTTTCAATATCTACCGTAGCGGTCATTCCCGGGCGGAAAGGCGAATAATTCTCCGGTTTTCCAACCAAAAGATCCTGATACGATTCTTTTAAGATACGCACTTTCACTTTAAAGTTAGTCACCTGATCGGCTGTTAGCGTCGAACTGGCCGAATTGGAAATACTGGTTACCACTCCTTTAAATTCTTTTTTCAGATAGGCATCCACTTCGATTTTGGCCGGATCACCGATATTTACTTTAACGATATCGTTTTCGTTTACATCGACTTCCACTTCCATATTGTTGAGGTTGGCCACACGCAATAATTCGGTACCCGCCATTTGTTGCGTTCCCAATACACGTTCCCCTAATTCCACATCCAGTCGGGAAATCGTTCCGTCTACCGGTGCATAAATAGTGGTACGGTTTAAGTTATCATTGGCTTCGGTCACGGTTGCCGTAGCACTTTGTACATTGTAATAGGCCGATTGTTTGGCAGCAACCGCCACTTCGTAGGTCGATACGATCTTATCCCATTCGGATTTAGAAATAACTCCTTTAGCAAACAACTGTTTGTTGCGATCGTAGTTAGCTTTGGCTTCTTTTACCTGCGCTTCTGCCTGACTTAATCCCGCTTTGGACGTAGACAAAGACGCTACCGATCGGTTCACTCCCGACTCGTATAAGTCGCGTTTGATACGAACCAACAAATCTCCTTTTTTTACGGTTTGTCCTTCTTTAACCGGAAGGCCAATAATCTCTCCGGAAACATCGGATGAAATTTTTACTTCAATTTCAGGTTGTATCTTCCCGGTAGCCGAAACCGTTTCGACAATCGTCATCTGATTGGCTTGCGTCGTTTCTACTTCCGTTCCTTTTTCTTTGTTACCGATTACACCCGATTTACTAAGGGCAACCAATACAACAACCAACAAAACAACACTACCCAACAGGATGTATTTTGTACTCTTTTTCATAAATTTTTATTTTTGAATAATTGGTAACCCAAAGTAGAATTCCAATATTTTCGTTCTGAATATATAATCATATTTTGTTCGCAACACTTCCGACTGGGCATTTACGAATAACGTTTGTGCCTGTGTAAAATCGAAAACATTCATCAAGCCTACTTCGTAACGCTCTTTTGCATAGTTAAACGATTCTTGTCGGGCTTCCAGTGTTGCCACAGCCGCTTCGTATGATTTAAGCGACCCTTTAGTATCGGTAAAAGCGGTATAAACTGTTCTTTCCAAATCCAGTTCCTGTTGTTCCAATGCGATTCTGGAACGTTCCAACGCTACTTTAGAACGCTCGACATTATTGCGAACCGAAAAACCATTTAGCAACGGAATATTTAACGACAATCCAAAATTCTGTCCTTTGTTATTACTAAACTGATCAAAAATTGGTTCCGGACTTCCTAAAACCGGACGGTAGTTGTTTTGCAACACCTGTAATCCATTTTCCGTAAAATACTGTGTTGGAAGTGTCGGGTTAGCCGCATCCAGTTGGTAACCGGTAATTCTGTCAGCATAGGCCGCACGGGTACTGAAACTATAGAATCCCTGAAGTGTCGGATGGTATTTTCCTCTTGCAATTGACAAATCTTTTTCGGCTATCGATACATTGGCTTCCGCAATTTTTATATTAGCTCTGGTTTCTTTTGCTTTCTGAAAAATATTTTTTGGATTTTCCAGCAACACACTACTGTTTTGTACCGGCGTTTCAGAATCAACAATATCAAACTCCTGAAAATCGTCCAGTTGTAACAATTGCGCCAAACTTAGCTTTGACAACAACAGTGCATTTTCTCCGGCAATCAATTTCTGATTGTCTGCCATCACCGTAGCTTTCACATCCAGTAAGTCCCCTTTAGGTACTACTCCGGCATCAACAAGCTCTTGTGTACGCTCCATTTGTTTGGTATCGTAGGCCAGCTGTTTGGTCTGAACTTTCAGATTTTCTTTATTGAAAAGGATTTGCAAATAGGCATTCACAACATTCAACGAAACATCTTCCTGCATTTTCTGCAACTGATATTGTGACGCGATGATCGAAAGATTGGCTTTTCGCAACTGATTTTGATGCTGTAACCCTTTATAAATATCAATTCCCACATTCAATGCGGCAGAAGTATACTGAATGGTTTGATTTTCCAAAAGACCTGTGGTGATGTTCTGGTTAAGACCAACGTTCCAGGAGTGCGATGCTTGTCCGTTAACGGTTGGCAGGAAACTACCCCAGGCATCTTTTTTAGAGATTTCGGCAACCTGTTTATCTAAAATCGATTGTCTGATCGAAATATTCTTCTCCATTGCGTGATTCACACACTCTTCCAAAGTCCATTTTTTAGCTTGTGCTTTCATTTGAATTGTCACCATCGACAAACCCAAAAACAGCAATGTTGTGTTCTTCATATTATTGATTTTCCTACAAATATAAAATTTCTGTGCACATATGCATTTTTATTCGGTATCCATTAGACGCAATTCTTTAACGAACGTTACAATTTTATTTCAATAAAAACCTACTTTTACCGAAGATTTTTAGACAACTCTTATGAAAACTTTTTTTTCATTCCTGGCAATGATAAGCCTGGCAATGCTAATGACCCGTTGCGGAACTACCGGAAAAATTAACACCCTAAAACCGGAGCCAAGCGACAACAAACCCGCGGTTTACGAAACCACCACTTCTTTTATCAATATGCCGATAGAAATTCCGCTAAAGGAAATTGAAATCCAACTCAACAAATCCCTAAACGGATTAATTTATAACGACAGTATTCTGGCCGATGATAAAACGGAGATGAAAATCTGGAAACAGGCTCCGATAAAACTAACGGAGAAAGACGGTAAAATCCGATCGGTAATTCCTTTAAAAATATGGGCCAAATTCAAATACGGCACCGACTTTTTAGGATTGAACGACACCAAAGAAATCAACCTAAACGGACAAATCACTCTTTTGAGTGATGCAAAATTATCGAACTGGAAACTTTCGACCACTTCTGTAATTGAAGATTTCGAATGGAAAGACAGTCCGAGTATTGTAGTAGCCGGCAAAAACGTACCGATCACCTATGTTGTCAATCCGACGATCCGTTTGTTTAAAGCCAAAATTGCCAAAACGATAGATGATGCCATTAACAAAACCACCGATTTCAAACCACAGGTGTTAGCCGTTCTGGAAAAAATCAGTACGCCGTTTAAAACCAGTGAGGTTTATGAAACCTGGTTTAAGGTAGCGCCAACCGAATTATATGTGACCGACGCTATATTATCAAAAAGTAAAATCACGATGGATATGGGCTTAAAATGCAAAATGCAAACCATCGTAGGTCAGGAGCCGCTAAACACGTTTAAAAAAGAAGCTATCGTATTAAAACCGGTGGCTAAAATGCCAAATAAGATCGAAGCTACGGTTGCCGCCGTTTCGACCTATGAAAGTGCTTCTCGTATCATTACCAAAAACTTCCAGGGTAAGGAATTTGCTTCCGGAAGCCGAAAGATCACAATTCAAAAAGTTGACTTATGGCACAAGGATGGCAAGATGATCATCGCATTAAGTATGACAGGAAGTTTAGACGGCACGATTTACCTGTCGGGCATTCCGAATTACAATGCGGTTTCGAAAGAAATTTATTTTGACCAGATGGATTATGTATTAAACACCAAAGGCATTTTAACCAAAACGGCCAATTGGCTAATGCAGGGTTATATCCTAAGCAAAATACAGGAAAGCTGTCGTTATTCGATTAAAGATAATCTGGAAGAAGGCAAGAAAAATATGTTGCCGTACTTAAACAACTATTCTCCGATGAAAGGTGTTTTTGTAAACGGAACCATTAACGATTTTATTTTTGACAAAGTTGAGGTTACCGATAAAGCCATTATCGCTTTTATTAAAACCTCCGGACAAATGAGCATTAAAATAGACGGAATGGAGTAAGTCGTTTTGTCTGAGAAATATAAAAAAATCCGAACCATATGGTTCGGATTTTTTATAGCACAAAGAATCTTGATTTCATATTACGATTATCATTATTTTCTTCTTACTCATTCACATTTATGAACAACAAATCCCTCTATAAGCTTATTTTTTAGACTTCACGATTAATTTATCAAAATCATTAACAATAGCATCATCTAGCCTTTTATTCGTGTAAATTTCCTCAATTGCCTGTTTTATTATCTGCATCACCTCATCTAGTAAATCAATATTTTCAAATACTTTCTTAAAATCTTCAAAAACATCTTTATTTTCTCTATAATATGAAGTGAGATTATACATTAAATCATCTATCACCGCTTCTCCTTCTACATCCTCTGGCAATGTAATGGAATACTCTTTTAGCCTATGTATTTCATTATCTCTTATTTCAGAAAGTCTATTTGCATATTGCAACCCCACTTCTTCTGTCGGATTCAAGATATGTGTAATCGAATCAAGTAGAGAATGTGTTCCTTTGATTAAATCATTGGATAAGAAAGCTAAGATCTCATTTGTTACTGTCTCAGAATCTATTGTAAACTGCAATAGTGAATATTGGTCAATAAATCTTTCTGGCGTCAGAAGAAACCATCTTTCAGATGCTGGATTTCTTTTAAAATATTCTTTTTGAGACTTAAAGAGCACTTTATCCCAAGACAAAAGCAAAGGCTGTAATGGATGCACATCAACATCTCCATTTGCAAAATATTCTAATATAATCGCATCATTGTTTAATCCAAATTTGCTTTTAAACTTATTATCGTCATAAAGAATTGCTTGGATAATCTTCTTAGGCTCCTCAATATCATAAAATTGATTATCAATTTCAACCACTTCAATTCCAAGTTCTGAAATATATTTTTTAATTAACGAATTATGTTTTGAAAACTTATCGTATTCTCTAAACCCTAACTTGTTAAAGAAGTCTTTGTAGCTTAACCCAGAAGAATGCGATTCCCGTTCAGAAAGAAAGAAATTATAAAATACATTTCTTGATCTTCCCAATTTTTCAAAATTAGGAAGATTTGTAAAGGGAATTAAATTTAAAGCTTCTCTCAAATGAGATTGGGCCTCCCATAAATAAAGGTTCGGAAGATACAATCTTGTTTTATTTTTGCTTGTAAAATTCAATAAAGACTTGGTAGTTAGATAAAAATAATTTGAAAATTCTGATTTTGCATTATAATAATAACACAAAGCATATAGAATTATCTGAGTATCAACAAATATTCTTTTTTTAGTATTTATATATCTTTCAATATTCTTAATACTTGTTGTTTCATTAAAAACTTTTGCTGCGCAAAATTTCTGTAAATAAGTATTTTGTTTACAAACACTGAATAACTCCTTTGCGATCTCTTTTGCCTCACTTTCCTCAAAACCTTTAGAAGTTAAAAACTGTAAAAATTCTCTAGAAATAGAAGACAAATCTTTGCTTCCTTCTGAAAGAATTTCAGATATATCAGAATTGAAATTTGTTATGTATACTTTTTTCAACCATGTGAGATACTCTTCAATATTATCTTCTTGATTATTTTTTTTTAATATGCCTTCTAACGAATTAATAAAAGTAGCTTCTTCCACTTCATTCTGACCTATTAATCCTGAAATTTTTTTTGATTCTTTATCAGTCAACTCAAACTTATCTCCCCGAAAAATAAGTTTACTTTCACTCTGCAATCTAGCAAACAATTTATCATAAAAAACTTTATTTTCTTGACTTTTAAATTGTTCTTCACATATATCGATTATCTCTTTTTTAGACATCTCTTTTTTTAGATGAACTTGTCTTAAAATATATGCTTCAATGATTTGTAATCTAAAATCAGAAGCCTGTCCGAAACTTAACAAATCAAAAACCAGGTTTTTATCATCTTTCGGAAAAAGGTTTTCCGTTTTTAAAACATCTTTTATATCATTAGTTGAAACTATTTCATTTAGGAGCTGTAAATATTCCCCCGCTTCTTCTGCAATTTGCTTAGCTTCTATTATTATTAAGGATATCCCATAATCTCGCAAAGCTTTCGCCTTATAATCATGTATAACCTTATTAGTAAGTGGATGTGAGTAAAAAAAATATAGCACATTTGAGTAATTATTATCCAAATAATTAACTTTTGCCTTAGCAACATCCTCAAAAAGTTTTTTCTCAAAAGCACTTTTTTCCGCAGTTGTTTCACTTTTTTGGATTGTAAGTTGGTATTGATTTTTAACCCCAACTATATCAAAAATTTTTATATCAATCCCAGCATCATTAACACCGTCAGTATTTACTATTCTTCTATAACCATATACTTCCCCTAGGTAAGTCTTTACGATAGCATCAAATTCACTTTTTTCTGTTGCTTTCAATGTATCTATTAAATATTTTTTTGTTGACATAATTATATTAGTATTATAATTTAAAAAGGACACTGCGAATAACTTAAGCCTAAGACATAAAACTCTATCTATTTAATTTCTAAAAGTTATCTAATCATTATCTATTCATTTTTTCAATCTAAAGATCTCTAGCCCTCTAAAAAGCTTAACATTTCATTTAAAATTGAGCTAAATCAATAATTAAAAGTATCTATCAACTAGCAACAACCTCATCATAACCATTAATCACATCTAAACAATATCTATAAACAAACATTTCATACTTAAACAATCTATTAAACAAGGGTTATAGATACATACAATTCTATGTCGTCTATTAAGAAAAGTTTCAAGATTTAGGCCTAGTAACCGATAAAACACTTAGCACATTTATTTTACATACCAATTCTAAAATTATTTCTATTAAAAACAAACTAAAATAGATATAATTGGGTTATCTTTTTAATTTATCATACAGTGCAAAATACAACAATAGATAAAACCATCGCAACTTAAGCATTATTTTACATTAATAATATAAGGCATTACAAAAGTGCCTATAAAATTCAATAAAACCCATAGCAGACATTACAAAACCGATAGTACAGATTTGTAATTCGTACAATACCACAAACATGAATTACTGTTCTGTTCTATTAAGATAAAAATCATTTTCCAACAAAAAGGCCGCTATACAGCGGCCATTATTAATTTTCTATTTTTTTCTTCTTTGTCTTTAATCGGTAAATCGCATAACCCAGCACACCTACCAACACATACGGAATGACCATTAGGTAGACAATTCCGTCGTTTACGGCTTCTGCTTTTACACCACCTTCTTCACTTTCTAAAGCCGCCCGACACATGGCACATTGTGCATTTGCATTTAACGACATTAGCAATACCACAACCGATAAAAACAGTGGCTTTATAGTCTTTTTAATGTACATAATACGGAGCAATCATAAGGTAAACAATCACACCAGTCACGGCTACATACAACCACATCGGGAAAGTAATTTTTGCAATCTTTTTATGACGGTCAAAACTTCCCGCTATCGCTCTTACATAAGTAATCAAAACAAAAGGAATAATGATCACCGATAGAAGAATATGTGTTACCAAAATAAAGTAATAAATATAACGGATCACACCTTCGCCTCCGAATTTTGTCGAATCGGATGTCATATGATAAGCCACATACATCGCAAGAAACGCTACCGAACAGGCAATTGCTACCTTCATCAGGTTTTCGTGCAGGCTTCTTTTACCGTTTTTAATAGCCCAAACGGCCGCAACCAATAAAACGGCTGTAATTCCGTTGATCGTCGCGTAAATAGGCGGTAAAAAGGATAGCGGCTGTACGTCGTACCCTAATTTTCTAAGATTCACACCAAACAACAACGCCACCACTAACGGTATCGCCACCGAAAGCACCACAATCCACTTATTGTATTTTTTTTCTACTGAATTTTCCATTATACTTATTCTTCTAGCAATTTCTTAATATCTTCTTTGATCGCTTTGATTCCCGCTTCTTCCAAACCATCGTAATACAAAATCGGATTATCAAAACTATCTTTACGACAACGGATGTTTCCTTCTTTGTCGATTAGCGCAAACAAACCGGAATGTTCAAATCCACCTGCCTGTTTATCATTTTCCCCGGCATACAGGTTAAAACCTTTTAACGCCAGATCGTATATGTATTTTTTATCACCGGTCAGGAAATGCCAATTGTAGTTTTTCACCCCTAACTGATCAGCGTGTGCTTTTAAAACGGCCGGCGTATCGTGTTCCGGATCGATCGTAATGGAGGCAATTCCGAAAGCTGGATTTCCGTAAAACTCTTCCTGTAGTTTTAGCATATTCTGATTCATAATCGGACAAATCGTCGGACAAGTCGAAAAGAAAAATTCCACCACATATACTTTTCCGAGGTAATCGGTATTGCTTATTTTTTTATTGTTCTGATCGGTTAACTCAAACTTCGGTACAGGTCCGATGGTTACTAAATCTGCTTTTTGAAATTTGGCCAGGATTTTCGGCACCGCCCAGATCCCGAAGATCAGTACGATAAATGAAATTCCGATATACGATTTGTTTTTCATGAGGTAAACTATTTAGAGTAATGCGGATTATATTTTGCGTTTGTTATTCTTTTTAAGCGCCAGTCGGTATTCGGCCAGAATGATTTTTACATCATCACTCATTTCATTGTGCAAATCGGCAGCCGAAATGGTATTATAACCTTCTTTGTATTCTTCTTCGCCTTTTTTATTCTTCCCTTTGCGCCCTCTTAGGTTGAGGTCTTTATCGATTATAAAAACATTTGGTGTTCGCAGGTTTTTATCCAGCTTTCCAACCAGCTTAAGCGCATCGTAATAGGCTTGAATTTCTTCCGGTTTGGCAAATACATAGTGCCACACTTTTAAATCGGAAATCCCGCTTAGTTCTGTTTTTAACTGTCGCGCCTGATCTTCGGTTCCTTCGGGTGCCAGCATCACCACCTGAAAATCGGCAAACTCTCTGTTTTTATTATAGATTTTCTGATCGAGGTTAAAGGCATCTCCTTTATTATACAGAATTTCGGATCCGGGGAATCCCAGAATTGTGATTTTATCTTTTAGACGAACGGTATCACCATCGAGCGACTTCCAGTTGGAAAGTTCCTTGATATTAGGTGTTACGGTAGGCAATTTTGCAAAACTGTTTACGCCGGATGCGAAGAAGAGATACGCACATATAGGCAATGCAAAAAGAACGGTGAGAACAATATATTTTTTCATGGGATATACCTGAATTTTAGTCTTCACAAAATTAAAAAAAGGCGGTTGAATAACCGCCTTTTTTATAATTTAATATGCTATTAAAAAATCCATCTGTAATCGGAATTTTTAAACACATCAAAGATATAATTACCTTCTACCAGTAAGATGAACACTAAATAGATAATTAAAAAAACCAGCGGTCCAACAATCGACCATCTGAAACTTCCTTTTTCTCCTTCAAGGTGCATGAAGGCCCACATGATATAGTAAGCTTTCACAACGGTTAAGATAATGAAAATCCAGTTTAGCAAATTCATTGACAACAGATTTGTCATGTATAATGCTTTTGGTTTATCGATACCTAAAATAACTTCGATGATTGTAATTACGGAAAGGATTCCGAAAACAACCCATATTCTTTTTGTATTTGATTCGTGCGCGGTATGTGCCATGATATACTTATTCTTTTAAATCAATTAAACTAAATAGAAGAATGTAAATACGAACACCCAAACTAAATCTACAAAGTGCCAGTACAATCCAACTTTTTCAACCATTTCATAACTTCTTCTTTTTTCATATGTTCCTAAAATCACATTAAAGAAAATCAAGATGTTGATCAATACTCCGGTAAATACGTGGAATCCGTGGAAACCTGTAATAAAGAAGAAGAAGTTAGCAAATAATTTATGACCATACTCGTTACGGATCAGGTTAGCCCCTTCCACAACATATTTAACGTCATTTAATTTTTTCAATGATTCTTCTCTGGACAATACCGTTTTCGTTTTGTCTTTCGTATTGAATTCCGAACGAATCAAAAGATCCGGATTGGCTTTGAATCCTTCTACAACCTGTTCTACAGAATAGTTAGGAGTAGCATGTGCATCACTCATATACCAAACCCCTTTATTACGGGTTAATTGTTCTCTTTCTTTAGGAAGGTGCGCAGCAAAATCACCCAACGCTACTCTTTTACCGTCTTTATCGACGAACTGAAGGATTAAACCTCCTTTAGTTTCCACAGCCCCGTAAGTACCCTGGATAAAGTTTTTCCATTCCCATGCCTGAGATCCCAGGAAGATAAAACCACCAATGATGGTTAAAAGCATGTAAACGGCTACTTTTGTTTTTTTCATGTGATGTCCTGCATCAACCGCCAATACCATGGTTACAGATGAGAAAATCAAAATAAATGTCATCAATGCCACATAATACATTGGTGCATCAACGCCATGCATGAACGGGAAGTGATTAAAAACCTCGTCTGCAATAGGCCAGGATTCTATAAATTTAAATCTTGAAAAACCGTAGGCTGCTAGAAATCCAGAAAAAGTCAAGGCATCCGATACGATGAAAAACCACATCATCATCTTACCATAACTTGCTCCCATCGGCTCATTACCGCCGTCCCAAGTTTTTCCATTAGTAGCTGTTGTAGTAACTGTCGCTCCCATTATAAAGTAATTAGTTAAAAAGTTCCCAAATTTACATTTTTTTTCTATTTGTAGAAATAGAAAAATAAAAACAAATACACCCAAAGAAAATCGAGAAAGTGCCAAAACATCGCACCAAGCTCTATACCAAGGGTTTGACCTGAATTGTATTTTTGTTTAAAATGATTATAAATTATAATCAAAAGTGCCACCAAACCCCCGAATAAGTGGGCTAAGTGAACAATTACAACCACGTATAAAAACGAAGTTGTGATCGTACTCTCACTTCCGGTAAAAAAATAGCCACTTTCAATAACCTGAGCAAAACCTTCAAATTGCAGGACAACAAAAGCAATCCCCAAAGCCAATGTTAGCCATAACAAATTGGTCGTTGCTTTTCTATTATCTTTTTGAATGGCTTTTTTAGCCAAATGAAAAGTCACACTGCTCAACAACATCACTACCGTACTGGCGATAAAAGCACTTGGCAGCGTAAAATCTTTTAACCAATCCGGTCTGGACTTACTCACCACATAGGCACTTGTTAACCCTGCAAACACCATCACAATACTGATCATTGCGAACCAAAGCATCATCTTATATGATTTTGCTTTTCTTTCGTTATGTTCCTCAACTGACATTTTTATACTATTTGTCGCACTCATACTATCGTAAAAATTTATCTATAACATACACCAATTGCAGCAACGAAATATACGAAACGCTTACCAACATTAATTTACGCGCTGCTTTTTCGTCCATTTCCCGGTATAATTTTACTGCAAAGTACAACATCCAAAGTCCCAAAAGCAACACAAAAGCAGCCGCTACATAACTTAGCTTTAAATCGCCTGTAAACCCGACTACCGGAATCAAAGAAGCAATAATCAACCAAACCGTATACAATATCGTTTGCAAAGCTGTTTTCTTATCTTGTTTTCCTGTTGGCAACATAAAGAACCCGGCTTTTTCGTAGTCTTTATACAAAAACCATCCGATAGCCCAGAAATGTGGGAACTGCCAGAAAAACTGGATCAAAAAAAGTGTTCCGGCTTCAATACCAAACTCATTGGTCGCGGCTACCCATCCCAACATAAACGGAATAGCCCCCGGAAATGCACCCACAAACACCGAAAGTGGCGTCATGGTTTTCAAGGGCGTATAAACACTGGTATACAGAAATATGGATATCGCACCAAACATAGCCGTTTTCGGATTGATCGAATACAGAATTGCAATCCCGACAACGGTTAGTATCGCTCCTAAAATAAAGGCTGTTTGTTTGGAAATTCTCCCGGAAGGAAGCGGTCTGTTTTTGGTACGATCCATCAACGCATCCAGATCTTTTTCGATGATCTGGTTAAATACATTGGAAGCACCCACCATACAATATCCGCCAATTCCAAGCAGTATAAAAGTAACCCAACTAAAAGGCGTTTCATCGGAAACCCCTAATAAATAGCCTACTATAGACGAAAATACAACACTAATAGCCAGTCCTGCTTTGGTGATTCCTTTAAAATCCGCAAATAAAGAGGTAAGTGAAATTGTTTTTTCTGAAGCGTTCAAGGCAGTTTTCATTATTATTTATAAAAACGGTGCGCAAATATACTTCAAAAATTAGTTTTCATCAAAAGTAAAGCCTTAAAATCAACCGCAAACAGCAGTTTTAACAAAAAAGAGAGGCTGTTCAACCTCTCTTCCTAAATTTTTATTGTTTTTCCAATATGGCTTTCATATCCTTCAAGCCGGTTTCCAAAGCTCCACCCAGTTCTTTTTCCATATCCATAAACAGCAACAGCAAATTCATCGGATAATTGATCGAACCTTTAAAACCCCATTTTACTTTGGTTTGGTTTTCCGACACCGCTTCGGTTATCATATACGCATCATCATCAGCTTCCATTGGTTCTTTAAAACGCAGCTTCATATCTACCCGGTCGCCATCGACAATACGGACAATTTCCTGTTCGCCTTTTCCGACTTCCTTATTGGTACTTTCCCAGGCATAAACAAAACCAACTTCTCCGTCGTTTCCTTTATAGTCTCTTTTCATCGCCGGATCTTTCTGATTCCAGACACTATAGTTATCCTGGTTTTTAATATGCCGTATATAATCGAACACTTCCGCTTTAGGTTTGTTGATCACTATTTCTCTTTCAATAGCATAATCTTTTTTCACAAACAAACCTGCCACGAGTAGCAAGACAATAATCGCCAGAAAGAACAGTATAATATTTTTTATGATTCTCATAAAATGATGTTTTTTAGTAGTTATAATACTAAAGTTACAAAAAATAATTAAAAATCATAATACCAATTAAACAAATCCACCCTCAAACCAACTGAAAACCAGGTTGTCGAACTTTTTACTGCAGTTGGCGTTTCGGTAGCCGGATCGAAGTTTCTGTAGATCACATTTCCAAATAATTTAAGGTTCATCGCCGGATTTACCAGATAACCCGCCTGAAGATCTGCAATTAAAACACTGGTCTTATTCCCTTGTCCGGTAACGACTCCGGTATCAAATGGTCGGTCTTCATCATAATTCCGATAGATATCACCACCGTAATTATAGGTATTATCAGCCGTATTAAAGTCAAGGCCTCTTTGTCCGTAAATCAACTTTGCATCGACAAACCAACGGCCATAATAGTAACGGGCAATTCCGACCACTTCTTTCAGATTGGCACCCCAAAGGTGTCCCATACTTTGGTTGTTATGTCCGTAATTCGTTAACACATTACTATGCGAATACACATACGGGCGCACATAATTGTATTCGGCCTGTAACATCAGGTTTTTAACTTTAAAGGCATCGTAATATTTCCCGCCAATCTGGAAACCGTATTTATTTTTCCAGCTTCCGTTACCCGCTTTAATATCACTTAACGAAAACTCATCCAGCAGGAATTGTCCGTAGATGTTCATTTGGTTGCTTAGTTTGTACTTTGACGTAAGTCCCAAAACGGCATTTCCGCTTTTGGAAGACGACGTAAACTCCACCGCGCGGTAAAAAATGATCGGATTCACAAAGCTAAAATCAAAACCACGATCGTTCGTATTACTCCAAACCACCGATTCAAAGAAGCCCATATTCCAACGCTTCGACACATTCCAGCTCAGGTAATGGTTGGCCATATATTTGGTTGCATAGGTCTTTTCGGCCGTTACGTCGGTACGAACATCTTTCAACCACATATAGGTATTGGTATATTTGATTTTCCAAAATGTTGTATTGATTTTAAAATACGGATACGGACTGGCCACATCGCTAAAAATCAATGAACGATATCCATCTCCAATAAAATTTCGTCCGTAACCCAATTGCAGGTTAATGAATTTATTAGGCGTATACGATATATTGGCTTCCGCAAGCGGAAAATCGTAGCCATCGCCATTAAATTCTTTCGCAATACCGATACCTGGAATAATCGCCGGATTCCCACCCGAAGGTTTGATCGACTCGGCATAACGGTTATAATAATCCGCAAAACGCCCCTGACTTTCATAAACCGAACTTGAGAACGTTAACTGCTCGCCCAACGCCCCCTGAACATGTACCCCACGAGTGTTTACATAGGTATATTTGAGTTCGCTATCCATATCTTTTCCAACGCGCAGGTCGAAGATCGGATTGATTGTAAACCAATAGCCGTCACCCTGAATGGCAACCAGGTTTTCGTTCCAGAGTTTTCGCCCCCACCAGGAGGTTTTATTTTTAAGCAGTTTTTGCTGTTCTTTATCGAAATCGTAATATTTGGCCACTTCCGCATAGGAATACGGTTTGGAAGCCGAATGATTATTACTCCCTACCTGATTTACAGCCGCATCGAAAACGGCATAATTCTGATGTGAGAAAGGAATATTCAAATGGCTTTTAAACTGCGGATTCCGGAAGGGCTTGCTAACGATTTTATCAAACTCATCCAGTTCCTGCTGCACTTTCGGATTCGTTTTTCCGGAAGTAGCCGCTACAGCTGTTGTTTCATCCGTTACCGGTTTTTCCAACGGAATAGCAATACGCACCGTATATTTGGCATAGGTTGCACGGCCTGCAAATTTTGCCGGTTCTACCTTTTCAAACTGTGCAAAAACCCGTTTCGTTTCCTCTTTCAACTCCGGGTAAGCCGCATCGATATACAAGGGCTTAAAAGTCCCGGTTGAATCGACTTCAAACAAGGCGATAACAGTTCCTTTATAATTCGCATCCGTTACTTGCTGCGGCACCTTAAAATGCGAATAGAAAAAATCCTGAACTTTAGCATTAAAGCAGGATTCCTGATCTTTTGGGGGATTATTTTTACAGTCCTTAAAAACCGGAAACTGCTCGCTTTCTGTTTGAGAGAAAGAATTTGTTATTCCAAGGAACAACAATGCTACGCACCATAAATGCCTCATGTACTACAGGGTTTAATATTCGCTATTTGAATTTTCGCCATGAGCGATGGCTTTCGCCGAGGACGTACCGATTCTTTTCACGCCCAGTTGAATCATTTCGAGCGCTTCATTACGCGTACGTACACCACCGGCTGCTTTTACCGGTAATGGAAATGAATTTTCGAGCATTAGCTTTATTCCCGGTACGGTAGCACCATTTGGCTTCCCATCTTCGGTTTTATAAAACCCGGTTGATGATTTCACAAAAACCGATTCGTATTGATTTTCTTTAAAATTGGCGATAACCACATTCTTTATCAATGCTGACAATTGTACAATTTGATGATCATTCAGGGCGGCTATTTCGATAATCCATTTTACAATTTTATTATACGACAATCCCAAACGGGTACATTCCAGGACATCTTTTTTAACCTTATCGGTTTCACCTCGTTTAAATGCTTCATAATCTACTACAAAATCAAGATCGTCTGCACCATCCTGAATAGCCTGTTCCGCTTCTTGCAGTTTCTCTTCCAATGTTCCGTTACCGTTTGGAAAATCGATAACTGTTCCGATGGTTACGGCCGAATTATTTTCCGCAATCATCGTTCTGGCCATGGCTACCATATCCGGGCGAATCATAATCAGTTTGAATTTTTCCCGAATCGCTTCCGCAACATAGTCGGCTACAATTTTTCGGTTCTCCGTTTCTGAAACACCAGCCTGTTCGGCGGTTTTTAAATAGGTCGAGTCTAAATAATTTCTAATATCCATGGTATAAAAATAAAAAAATCCCACAAAAGTGGGATTACTATGTTGCAATTAATTTAGTCTTTCAGCTTCAGACTTCTGTTTAGGTATAGCAATACTATTGCTATAAGTCCTCCTGTGATATTGGCCAATACATCAAAAATGTCTGCCGATCTTGTTGCTGTAAACAGTCCCTGACAGATTTCAATTCCAACACCATAGCAAAAACCGAAAAGAAATACGATTCGTAGCTTTTTTACCAATGGTTCATTCGGGAATCTACTATCGAGTGTCCGAAACCACAAAATTGTAAACAGGAAGTAAAAAACGAAATGTACAAACTTATCTTTAAAAGGAATTTTCCCACCCACATTGGTATTAATGGTTATCAGACAGGCAATACCTATCATTAACGACCACACTAATGCAAGTAAAAGATTGAGTTTACGCACCAATCAAGGCTTTATAATCGTCGCTTGACAAAAGTCCTTCCACTTCAGCCGGATTGCTGATTTTCACTTTAATCATCCATCCTGCTCCGTAAGGATCTGTGTTAACACTTTCCGGTTCTGACTCTAAATCTTCATTAAATTCAATGATCTCTCCTGTTAAAGGCAAGAACAAATCCGATACTGTTTTTACCGCTTCAACAGTTCCGAAAACTTCGTCTTTGTCCAGTGTCTGATCCAATGTTTCCACTTCAACATAAACGATATCTCCTAATTCTTTTTGTGCAAAATCAGTAATTCCAACCGTTGCAATCTCGCCATCAAGGCTTACCCATTCGTGATCTTTTGTGTACTTTAAGTTAGATGGTATATTCATTGTGTTTATTTTTATTGACAAATGTAATTTTATTAGCGGTAACTTTAAAATGTTTTGCTTATTAATTTCCAAAGTTATAACGCAGTGTAAAACCGGAACGGATGTTCGTCATCGGGAACGAAGTCGAGATCACCGCCTGCGAGAACGAATGGTCGTAATAGAAAATCGCTGTCAGGTTTTTACTGAACATATAATCGGCTGTTAATTTTAACGACCAGATATCCTGACCACCAGCCAACTGGTTATTATCGTAATCCAAATAACGAACGATCGTCTGATTTTGACGTAATGTTAAATTCGCTTTCAGGTTAATATCACTACGAATCACACCCATTGGATTATCAGCCAGTTTCGAGTTGATCGTAACATCTTTAAAACGATATCCAAATTCCAGCGTATACTCGTTTCCTTTCACTTCGGTTAACAATCCGTTATCGAAACTCAATGATAAACTTCGGTCTTTTTTCATTTCGGCTAAAATCTTGAATGAGTTTTTCATTTCAAAATCCACTCGCATCAACGGATTAAACTGTTCCACTAAGTTGACATTCGCTACAATCGTTTTCACCGGATAGTTTCCGGTTGTCGGGTTTATAACATTCGGATCGGCATCGTAATCGAAATTCGAACGGAATGAACTTACCGTATACGAGGCACGATAACCGTGTTGTAATGAGAATCGTTTGAAATTTTCTTTAAAGAAGCCATAACGCATCAATCCGGTATATTTTATGTTCCAGTTCGGAATTGGCACATCGCGGAAAATTCCTGTTGACACACTTGAAGCGCTTGTTCCGGTATAAGCAGCAAGGAATGCTGGTAATAACACCGCCTGGCTATTTCTTCCAAATCCAACCGGGTAACCATCCGGAGTAGTATTATTTGGATCCAGACCTCTTTCGGTTGCCAAACGTCTTGCAATGGTCAATCGGTTTTCTCTAAAATCGTTAAACGCATCCGAACCGGTTTCGTCACTTCTGGAGAACGCTGTTTTAATCAACACTGTTGAAATCGAGAAGTTACCAAAATCGTAAGGCGAACGGGCGTTATAATTTCCGAATGTATCCACATCGTACTGTTCTGAGAAATTCTGCGAATAGGTACGATTCGCATTTAAGTCAATTTTTAAATCATTAAACGGTTCTACCTGTGCGGTAATATCCAATAATTTATTACGCACCTGTGTAAAACTCTGGTTGAATTCCGGATAAGTAGTTAACCATCCGTTTTTGGCTGCTTCATACCGAATATCCGACTGGCTACCCATAATAAATCCTAACGACGGTTGCATGGTTCCGAAGAAACCTACTTTCGGTAAATACCCCGGAAGTACGGTACCGCCATTATCGGTATAGTTAATCTGAATATTTTTCACACTGGTTGCCAATCCGATCAAACCGTCGATAATGACATTTGGTTTGTCTTCCGGAGCTTGCTGGATCTGGGTAATTTTCTGACCCGGAACCGGAGCTTTCGGAGCTGGTGTATTGGCTTTTGGCGCCGCTTTTCTACGTTGTTTGGTCAGACCGATATACTTATAGAAATTATCCATTGTCAATACCGTATTCAATCGGTGTGACGCTGCATTCTGAATCGTGTTACCCAAATCGTAGCCATCGATCGACGAGAAAGCATCCGACGAACGTTGCCAGTTGTAATCACCGGTATACGTATACGTAGATTTTACAAAGCTTAAGAACGGCAATTTATTTATCGGCAGATCGTAATTTACGTTTAACTGTTGTGTATGGTTGTTTGGCTCTCCGATATCAAAATAACTATCCCAGATCGTATTTGTCGGATCCGGTATTTTATTTTCATCCAGATAATTTCGAACGATATTATTGGATGACGCACTATAATTAATACGTAACGATTTGGTTAGATTATAATTAAACCCGTATTGGTAATTGAAGAAGTAATTTCTTCTGTACAACGGATCGATTGCAATACCTTCCACACCATCTACCTGTCGGAACTGTTGTCTGTTGTACTGACGTAAAATTGTCGAGCTGAATGAAATGGTTGTTGGCAAATAATTAAAGTTAAAGTCGCTCAACATTTTCCAATAACTGCTTTTCTTCATGAACTTCGTTTTCTTAAACGGTTCCACAGCTTTTGGCTTGAATGTATAAGCATAATCGGCTGAGGTTTTCACCTGCTGATCCACCAAACTTTCCACTTCAAAATCGTGGTGTTCCATTTCGTTAAACGAGTACGACAAGGTTAGATTTTCTACATCATACACGCGCTGTTTCTGTTCCGGCGCACGGTCTTTTTTCACCCCGATAAAGTTGATACTTTTACGTTTGGTATAATTAATCGCACGATTACGGATATTGTCTTTTTCGGCACTATCGACGGTTACATCCAACAACTGTTGTAATTTGATATCCTGATTAAACGGATCGTATTGCGGTGTAATGATCTCCTCACCTACACCGTAGTTAAACGGCAGGTTGATTCCCCATTTCTTCGGCAATAATTTACCTATGTTAATATTGGTAACGATGTTATATTGCTTGGTATCCTCACGACTTCTTTCGTTAGGTCCCTGTTCCAGTGTTCCGAAACCGATGGTACTCATTCTACCGGTTGCCGAAATATTCATCAGGTCGGCAAAGTTGGTATCCAAATTGGCAATAGCCGCCATACCGCCTTTGTTATCCATATCAGACATACGCAATTCGTTAAACCAAACTTCTCCGCGTACTTCCTGAGTGGAGATGTTTTTCACTCCGACCATTAAGGTCCGCACCAAACCAAAGTTCGGATTACCTTTAATACCTAATGTCAACATATTTGGTTTTCCGGCCAATGATGGATCCAGGACATCCTCACGGGCATATCCGATACCCGTTAACGGATCTACCGGATTCGGTAAGTTACCTTGTAATGCGAGCACTTTTAACTTGGTTAACAATTCCAGACTTAAATCGATTTGATTATCCGCAGGCCAGATTTCCTCTGCCGAACGCGCCGAGAAAGCCGACGGTTTTAACGGAATCTCCACCTGATAGAAGTTTTGGGTAAAATCATTACCAAAACGGATAAACGCCACCATCTGATCGGCCATTAACGGTTGTGTTTCGGCTGGTGGTTGTAAAGCTTCCGCATGAAGGAACATTCGTAGTTTTTTAAACTGACGCATATCCACACTTACATTTTTAAACACCGCTCTGGCATCGCCCGGTTCCAAACCTCCTAATCCCGGAAGGTTCGCATCTTTTTTGTAAACACGTAACGACAACGATTGTTCGTTTTGATTGATAATCGTATTGTTGTTGTATAATTGTTCGCGGGTTACTCCCGGAGGTGTTACATACGGAATTGGCAAACGGTTCCCATTTTCCTGTATGTTTACCGCTACTACGTCAAACCCGGTATTGTCATTTTCGTTTTGTTGTTCGGTTTCGTTTGGATCCAGTGTTCCGGTATAACGTCTCCATTCACCACGCACTAAATCTAAAGCACCGAAACGCAACGTGATCTGATCGGAGAAGTTCGACATAAACATTCTCATAAAACGGATCGAACGGAAATCAGAAATTGAACCTTCCTGATTGGCACTGGTTGCTTCCAGAATTGGAATTTTATATAAGATCCAACGCACACGACCGGTACCACCATTGGCAAGATCAACGTTATTGTTTACCCGAACGTCGGCAATATAATCCTGTCCCACCGGAACTTCACCCGGATAATATTTCACCGGAACTTCAAACTTCCAATACGCATTAATCGTATTCATCGTGTTATCACGGTTGATATCCTCTACATCCGGTAAGGTTGTCGATCCACGGTTGGTATCCGAAACAGCGATTGGCGAGTTCCCCTGAACACCGTTATAATTACGGTAACGCTGGATAATATTTCCTTGTGCATTTAAGAAGTACTGGTAGTTATCGGCAGCAGGATCGGGATTACTGGCAAAAGCAGGGAATTTTGCTGCTTCTTCGGCATCGTTCAATCCATCCAAACCAACATCCTGCGCTTCACGATTCCCTTCATTGGTATCGAACGCATAGATTAGCGATTGCGATGCCGGCACATTCCCCCAAGGACCTTGCGGTTGTACCAGAACCTGATTTGGTCCCAAACCGTTTTCATAGAATTTTCTTCCGTCTTTTAAGATGTCTTCCGAAATCTCACCAATATTGAACGTTAATTTCCCTTCATTGGTTGTAATCCCCTGAACATCGGAACCGTAATACGGGTCCATCATCCAGAATTGGATATACTCCACATTCGATTGTTCGAAGTTGGTCGAGTTGATCGCTCTCATAATACCACCCCAGTTATTTTGAGGATTGGCTAAGGAGTTATCCGATGGATTCGCCAACGGGCTAAAGTTGTACGGTCCTCTTTCTTTCGGGTAATACGTTAAATCGAGTGTGTTGATCACTGTACTTTGTCCTTGTGCAATATCGGTAACCGGATATAACTCCTGGCTATAGATACGACGGGTACGGTTTGAGGAGATATCATCTACCGATAAACCGGCCGGTAATTGCGATGAGGCATAGAAGGTCGGGTCAATGGAATACCACGATAATTTTGCTCTTCGGTAACCGTAATCCGGAGCCGACAATTCGTCTCCGTAGCCCACCGGCGTACTCGCCAACGACCACGCCTGAGCCGAACGCATATCGATCGTCGTTTGCGAACCTTCGAAGTCATCGATATAGGTTGTCGCTTCTCCGTTAAACTGATCCGCTGTAGAAGCACCCGGCTGTAGGTAGGCGATCTCTCCACGGAAGGATAAGTTCGACGGCACATCGGTGTCCACATTTGGAAGTTTGTTTACCAAACGGGTAAAGAATGGAACTTCGGTAGAGAAATTGGTATTTAAACCATAAATGGTATTGTTTACCGATTCCTGACCGTAGTTTGATTTTTGTGTAAACGGACGTTCTGATAATCGTAGGAAGGTACCGCCGATCAAGAATTTATCCGAGAATTTGTGTTCCACATTTAACCCGTAAAAACGTCGGGTTTGCTGACCAAAGATGGCGTTGTTTTCCAACGACACTTCAATCGGAATACTGGACGCCTGTAACGACGGATCCAGGATTTGTACGCGTCCTCTCTGATAATCTACGGTATAATCCACACCTTCAACCAAACGACGTCCACCGGCGGTTACTACAACCGATCCCTGCGGTACGTTAAAGGCTCCAATCGCAATACCGTCTCCTCCCGAGGATTTGAATTTACCTTTTAACTGGAATTTATTTTTATCACTATCTTGTAATGCCCCCGCCTGAGTGGTTTTATACAGGTTTCGGAATACATATTTACGTTGATTGGCATTATAATCGATACCACTGGTTACGTCACCATCATAATTTTCATTTCCGTTGGATCGTAATTTTTCAAAAAGGTGATCCCCGAATGGCTCAACCGTTGTAAAGATAATACGTCCATTTTGCTGATCGACCGTAATACCCGGAACAAAATCGAAGAAACCGTCACCACCCACCTGTGGGTCATTGGTGTAATTCAGTCGGTCGACATTGAAAACTTTAATCAATGGTGTATTTTCCACATCACCCGGTAATGGAATCGCGGGTTGCGATCCACTGCCCGGACCAGCCGGAACAATATAGTTTAACGGTGACGGGTCGGTATACAAAATATTAAAACGGAAATCTTCCTGAGACAGCTGGTAAGCACCCGGGATCTGATAGATATTTTTCATCATCAAATTCCAGATCGGCTGGTTTACGTTGGTCAGGTTACTTTTTAATAATTTTACGATAAGACTTTGTGTCGACGGGATACCGTTTTGAACCTGTGTGGCATCGACACCATCGGTTCCGAATTCCCCAACCTGGTATACTTTATCCCCAATGGTATACTGATAGGCTACTGCCAGTACTTCGTCGTTTGCCAAACGCTGGTTTAACGAGATGTATCCCAATTGCTGGTGATAGGTATATTCGTTGGACGATAATTTACGCGCATTTTCCAATTTGGCGTAATCTTTACCTTCGACCACGTTATAGGCTGGCACACTAAATCCGGCACTTCCGTTTACAATTTCACGGATACCCGAATTCAGGTAGTTGGTTCCGATCGCTCCCGGATCGAATTTGTTATTTTTATTATCAACAGGAGATCCCGGAGGCTGGTTAAAAAATCCACCGGAAGGGATTCCAATGATGTTGGCATCCGGTACACCCAATTGTTGCGCCTCTCCCAAATCCTGTAACGCCATAATGTTACGCAGGTTGTTATCGGTACCACTAACACGGTTTTGTTTGTTGGTGATCCAAACTTCCACACGGGTAATTTGTACCCGGCTGTTAATTTGCGGATACTGCTTTAAGGCTTCGTCATAACGGTTGCGGAAATACTGCGACAGGAAATAGTGTCGGTCGGAATCATAATCCAATGCAAACAACTGGAATTCCTGAATGGTTCCACCACCCTGTGCGGTAACGGTTTTGGTTTGTGATTTCTGTTCGGAGAAAATCCCGGTAATGGTCGTCTTTCCAAACTGGAATTGCGCTTTCACCCCGAAAAGACTTTGCGCACCACGGATCAAAGAACTGTTTAGCGGCAAGCTTACGTTTCCGACTTCGATCTTTTTAATAATATCGTCTTCGGTTGGTGTATATTCTAATTTAATTAAATTCTGGAAAGCAAAAGTCGACTGGGTATCGTAGTTGGCATTTACATTTAAACGGGTTCCTACTTTCCCTTGTAAACTCAAACTGATTCGCTGGTCAAAATCGAAAGTAAAGGTAGAACGGTTTCTTGGCGAAAATGCCGGGTTATCCTGTTTGGTATACCGCATTCCCAAATCCACTTCAACGGAACCGAGCGGTTTTACGTCGATTGTATTTCCTCCAAAGATAGCTTCGAAGAAATTGGAATTTACATAATATCGTGGTAATAAATCTTTTTTCGCATCTTCGCTACCCGCTTTTTTACCGTCGATAGCGCTTGATTTTTTCTTAAAATAGTCTCGCATGGACTCTCGCAACACCAACTCTTCATATTCTTTTGGTGTTAGGATGATCGGATAATTAATATTAAAACCGTCGAATGTTTTGGTATAGATATAACGGTTGGTTACCGGATCATAGGTATAAGCCTCTACAATACTTTTCGGATTGGAGATATTAAGTTTTCCTACTGAAGAACCGGTTTTGATAGAATCCTGTTCTTCTTCATCAACCTGAGCCTGGACAGAAAAACAAAAGAATAAAACCAAAATCGTGAGTCCGGTCTTTATCTTCTTAAAAAAATCATGCGCGTAAAATGTTTCCAAGAATTATAAATTTTTTAAAGCTAGTTTAATGATTGATTCCACAGAAGCATCTGGATTATCTTTAACAATTTTATCAACTACTTTTTCGGCTGATTTCCGCAGGAATCCCAAAACCTCCAAAGCTGATAACGCTTCATTTTTATTTGTATTGCTTTCTACTGCCGAAACTTCCTCCAAATTATAAACTTTAAGTACTTTATCCTTCAGATCCAGAATAACGCGTTGCGCCGTTTTAGCCCCGATTCCTTTAATAGACTGGACTGTCGCGACATCGTTATTGGCTATAGCATGAATAATTTGTTGTGGAGGAATAGACGAGAGCATCGTCCGTGCAGTTCCTGCTCCGACACCGGAAACAGAAATCAGTAGTTTAAACAGTTCTCTTTCGGCTTTTTCGACAAAACCAAAAAGGGTATGCGCATCTTCTTTAATCTGAAGAAACGTATAGAGCTTAATATTTTCCGTATCTGGCAATAACGAAAACGTATGGAGCGAGATATGGATCTGATATCCTACGCCATTACAATCTATAATTACCTCTGTTGGCGACTTTTCGGCAAGCCGTCCCTTAATATGTGCAATCATATTGACCCGTATTCGTTATTACCAAAAATAAGAAAAATCTTTTACTATCCTAATTTTATAGTACAAAGTGATTATTTTGTTCCGTTACCCGTAATTATTTCTTTACTGATTGTTGTTTCGACCGCTTCTCTTTTTCCTGAGCATCGACAACCGCAACGGCAGCCATATTCACCATTTCTTCTACACTGGCACCTAACTGGAAAATATGTACCGGTTTCTCCAATCCTAACATGATTGGTCCGATCGACACCGATTTATACAACTCTTTTATCATCTTATAGGTGATATTGGCAGCATCCAGATTTGGAAAAATCAGGGTATTTACTTTTTTATTGGCCAGTTTAGAGAATGGGAATTTGCTTTTTAGCATATCCGAATTCAACGCAAAGTCGGTTTGAATCTCACCGTCCACAATTAAATCCGGGTGGTTTTTATGCAAATAGGCCACTGCTTCGCGTACTTTGGAAGCGCCTTCATTTTTAGACGATCCGAAATTCGAGAACGATACCATGGCAATCACCGGTTCCATACCGAACATTTTTACCGTTTTGGCGGTCATCAAAGCAATTTTAGCCAAATCTTCCGCGGAAGGATTCGGATTGATTGCCGTATCAGCCAGGAATAATGGTCCGCGTTTGGTCATCATCAGGTTGGTTGTCGCAACTCTTGAAACACCAGGTGCTTTTTCAATTAGCTCCAACATTGGTTTTACCACTGTTGGATAACTTCTGGAATATCCGGTTACCAAAGCATCGGCTTCACCTTCATTAATCATCATCGCGGCGAAATAGTTGCGTTCGCGCATCCACTTCTGAGCATCCAATAAAGTTGTCCCTCTTCTTTGACGGGCTTTCCAATATACTTCGGCAAAACGATTTCTTCGTTCTTCCTCTTCTTTGGTTTTCGGGTCGATAATCAACACTTCTTCTTCAAAACCGATTTCCGCTTTTAATTCCAAAATGGTTTCGCGGTTACCCAATAAGATCGGCTGTCCGATACCTTCTTCCAAAACGATCTGCGCTGCTTTTAATACATCCAGATGATCGGCTTCGGCAAAAATGACACGCTTCGGATCTGTTTTCGCACGGTTCTGTAACAGTCGTAGCATTTTGTTATCCGATCCCATACGTTCCAATAATTCCTCGCGGTATTTATCCCAGTCGGCAATTGGCGCTGTTGCCACTCCTGATTCCATAGCTGCTTTGGCTACAGCCGGTGGAACTTCGGCAATCAATCTTGGATCAAACGGTTTCGGGATGATATAATCTCTACCGAAAATTAATTTGGTTTCGCCATAGGCGATATTTACCTGCTCCGGCACGGATTCTTTGGCCAGATTAGCCAAAGCCACTACCGCAGCTTTTTTCATTTCTTCGTTAATTTTGGTTGCCCGAACGTCTAAAGCACCTCTAAAAATAAAAGGAAACCCAAGTACGTTGTTCACCTGATTAGGATGGTCGGAACGACCGGTAGCCATAATAATATCTTTACGGGTTGCAATAGCCAGATCGTAATTGATTTCCGGACGCGGATTTGCCATGGCAAAAACAATTGGATTCTCAGCCATTCCAACTAACATATCCGGTGTTACGATATCGCCCGAAGACAAACCGATAAATACATCGGCCCCTAACATCGCATCACCAAGAGAAGCGTATTCTTTATCGGTAGCATATTTTGCCTGCATTTCGGAAACTCTAGGATCTCCTTTACGCAACGCTCCTTTACTGTTAAACATTACGATATTCTCCTGTTTAACACCAAACGACACATACAGGTTGGCACAGGCAATAGCTGCCGAACCCGCTCCGGAGATTACCATTCTTACCTCTCCCATTTTCTTACCGGCCAATTCTACAGCATTTAATAAGGCTGCAGCCGAAATAATTGCTGTTCCGTGTTGGTCGTCGTGCATTACCGGGATATTCAATTCTTCTACCAATCGTCGTTCGATTTCAAACGATTCAGGCGCTTTGATATCTTCCAGATTAATCCCACCAAAAGTTGGTGCAATATTTTTTACAGTTTCAATAAATTTATCTACGTCTTTGGTATCCACTTCAATATCAAACACATCAATATCGGCGAAGATTTTAAACAAAAGTCCTTTACCTTCCATAACCGGTTTTGAAGCTTCCGGTCCGATATCGCCCAATCCCAATACAGCCGTTCCATTGGAAATCACCGCTACCAGGTTTCCTTTGGCCGTATACTTATACACATTGTTTACATCTTTCTCAATCTCCAAACATGGCTCTGCAACTCCCGGGGAATATGCCAGTGCCAGATCGCGCTGTGTTGCATATTTTTTGGTGGGTACTACCTGGATTTTTCCGGGTGTAGGTTTCGCATGATATAATAAAGCCTCTCTTCTTTTGCTGTCTTTATGCATAGTTTTTTATTTTACTAACTCACAAAGATAACGGTATGCACATAATTTTAGAAACTTTTAACAGCTAATATTTTAAAAATGATGCGCTGTTACAACAAATCAAAAAGCCTAAAAAAAAGCAAGACTCTGATTCACAAAAAGATAATAAGTTGTATTATTTAGAATTATTCTTTTAAGAAATTCATATTACGGATTAATCCTTCGTATTTGGTGCGTTTTACGGCAGAGTCCTTAAAAACTTTCCGGAAGGTTTCATCGGTAATCTCCTCCCAGTCTTTTTTCGAAAAAGACAGTATGGATTCATTCGGTTTAAGCAACGGCTCCTGATGCGGTTTTGAAAAGCGATTCCACGGACATACATCCTGACAAACATCGCAACCAAACATCCAGTCGTCGAATTTACCTTTTACTTCCGACGGGATATTTTCCTTTAATTCGATCGTAAAATACGAAATACACTTACTACCATCGACCACATAGGGCGCCACAATCGCTTCAGTAGGACAGGCATCGATACAGGCAGTACACTTCCCGCAATGATCGGTTGTCGCATTGTCGTACTCCAATTCCAAATCTACGATTAATTCGGCGATAAAGAAAAACGACCCCACCTGTTTGGAAAGCAGGTTGCTGTTTTTCCCGATCCAACCCAAACCGCTTTTCGCTGCCCAGGCTTTATCCAAAACCGGAGCCGAATCGACAAAAGCGCGACCGGACACTTCCCCGATCTCATTTTGGATAAAAAACAATAACTCCTTGAGTTTTTCCTTGATCACATAATGATAATCCTGACCATAAGCATATTTTGAGATCTTATAACTTCCGACGTTTTGTTTGACTTCGGGATAATAATTCAGCGTTAACGAAATAATACTTTTGGCATCGTCCACCAACAAAGTCGGATTGAGCCGCTTGTCGAAATGATTTTCCATATACCCCATTTTTCCGTTCATCTGGGCATTAAGCCACTTTTCCAGTCGGGGCGCTTCTTCTTCCAGAAAACCGGCACGGGATATCCCACATGACAAAAAACCGAGGCGTTTGGCTTCGGTTTTTATCAATTGCGTATATTTTTCTGAATTATTGATCATGCTAATTAAAACAATCCTCCCTGAATACCGGGACGGGTTTTTCCCAGATGGTAATAGGCTTTTTCGGTTACTTCACGACCGCGTGGTGTTCGGATGATAAACCCTTCCTGAATCAGGAATGGCTCGTATACTTCTTCGATCGTTTCGCCACTTTCGGACACCGCTGTTGCCAATGTCGACAATCCAACCGGTCCGCCTTTGAACTTATCGATAATTGTATTCAGAATTTTATTGTCCATTTCGTCCAACCCATGCGCATCCACATGTAAGGCTTTAAGGGAGAAACGGGCAATTTCTACATCGATTCTTCCATTCCCTTTTATCTGAGCAAAATCGCGGACACGACGCAACAATGCATTCGCAATACGCGGTGTTCCCCTACTTCTGCCGGCAATCTCGATAGCGGCTTCCATCGTGATTGGCATTTTTAAGATTGACGCACTGCGTTGTACAATTGTGGTTAACAATTCGGTATTATAATATTGTAAACGGCTTTGGATTCCGAAACGAGCCCGCATCGGTGCGGTAAGTAAACCGGAGCGCGTTGTCGCACCAACCAGTGTAAACGGGCTAAGATTAATTTGCACCGTTCTGGCATTTGGTCCACTTTCGATCATGATATCAATTTTAAAATCCTCCATAGCCGAATACAGGTATTCTTCCACGATGGGACTTAGCCGGTGAATCTCATCGATAAACAACACATCCCGTTCGTCCAGATTGGTCAACAAACCGGCCAGATCGCCAGGTTTGTCCAATACCGGACCAGAAGTGATCTTGATATTTACATCCAGCTCATTTGCCAGAATATTGGCCAGGGTTGTTTTTCCCAAACCGGGTGGCCCATGGAACAAAGTATGATCCAGTGCTTCCCCTCTAAGATTGGCAGCCTGTACAAACACTTTCAGGTTTTCCAGTACCTGATCCTGTCCGGTAAAATCGTCAAAAGACAGTGGTCTTAATTTTTTTTCTAAATCAAGTTCCTCCGGATTATATCGTTGGTTAGTCGGATCTAAATGCTCATTCATTTGGCAAAGATAGGAAATGTTTGGCTGGGATCAAGCGCATTCTTACTAGGCAACAATCGCTTCCCATTCCGGGTGCCTTTTAATATAGGCCGCCACAAAAGGACACAATGGCACTAATGAATAGCCATTATCTTTTATATAGTGAAGTGTTTTCAGTACTATCGCATTGCCGATCCCTTTTCCTCCCAATTCGGCCGGCACTTCGGTATGGATGAGGTAGATCTTTCTGTCTTTTATTTTATAATCGATAAAAGCGATATGTCCGTCTACTTCTAGTTCGAAGCGACTTTTTTCTTCATTGTTCACCAACTTTAAATGATCTTCCATTTTATTTTTATTATAGTAATACGACAAAGCACCCGAAGGGCATTTTTTGATCTGTTCGACAATTTCATCCGAGCCCGCTTTACGGACTTCGATCCAGGGTCTTACTTTGGCCCGGAAAACTTCGGGTAGTCCACGAACGCAATTTCCGGAATGTTCACATAATTGTTGCTTCCAAACTACAGTAATTTCACCATTGGAATATTCTTTTGGACTTTCCATAATGTCTTGTTTTTGTCTTTATGAAAGTTACAAAAAAAAGCACAATAAAACGCATTTTTCATATATTTATCCCCAATAAATCAACAACACATGCAAAAAGAAACCCCAACATTAAAACGGGAATTAAGTCTTCTGGACGGAACCATGCTGGTAGTCGGCTCCATGATTGGCTCCGGAATTTTTATTGTCAGCGCCGGGATTACCCAAAACATTGGAAGTGCCGGATGGCTGATTGCCATTTGGGTTGTATCGGCTTTAATCACCATCACAGCTGCGGTGAGTTATGGCGAGCTAAGTGCCATGTTTCCACACGCCGGCGGGCAATACATCTACCTCAAAGAGTCCTATAACAAACTGATTGCTTTTTTATATGGATGGAGCTTTTTTTCGGTCATACAAACCGGAACGATTGCCGCTGTTGGCGTAGCGTTTTCTAAATTTACCGCCTACCTTATTCCGTCGGTAAGTGATACCAATATCCTATTTGAGGTTGGTACGTTTCAATTAAATGCTGCACAACTGGTTTCGATAGCCACTATTATTTTCCTAAGTTATATCAATAGTAAAGGTATCAAAAATGGCAAATACATTCAAACCGTCTTTACGATTACCAAGATTGCATCCTTATTCGGATTGATCATTTTCGGTTTTATTTTAGCCGCCAAAGCGGAAATATGGAATGCCAACTGGGCTGATGCCTGGAATGCGCAAACGTTTAACAAGGATACCAATTCCTGGGTTGCTATTTCGGGATACACACTGGTTTCGGCCATAGCCGCTTCGATGGTTGGTTCGTTGTTTTCGAGCGATGCCTGGAATGGAGTGACGTTTATTTCGGGTGAGATCAAACGACCGGAACGAAACGTAGGACTGAGTTTATTTTTAGGCACCCTGACAGTGAGTGTGATTTATATTCTGGCCAATGTAATGTATGTGGCGGTAATGCCATTAAACGACATCGCATTTGCCCCATCAGAACGCGTTGCTGTAGCCGCTTCCCAACATATTTTTGGGGCAACCGGTACGATTGTGATCGCAGTAATGATTATGATTTCGACTTTTGGTTGTAATAACGGATTGATTATGGCCGGATCGCGCGTATACTACACCATGGCCAAAGACGGCCTTTTCTTTAAAAAAGCGGCCGAATTAAACAAAGCAAGTGTTCCAGGTTGGGGATTATGGATTCAGTGTATCTGGGCGTCTTTTTTATGCCTTACCGGTAAGTACGGGGATTTATTGGATTATGTAATGATTATTGTAATTATCTTTTATATACTGACGATCTATGGTATTTTTATTTTACGCCGTAAAATGCCGGACGCTCACAGGCCGTATAAAGCTTTTGCTTATCCGGTATTACCGGCTTTATATATTATTGTGGCATCGGCTATCTGTATTGCTTTGTTAATCGACCGCACCAGTACGTGTGGTTGGGGCGTATTGATTATGCTCGCCGGAATACCGGTTTATTATCTTACGAAACAGAAAGAGATCAAAGAGTAAAGAGAAAAGAACAAAGAAAAAGATACAAACCTGCCAGAACTTTATTCTGGCAGGTTTTTTATTTTATAACATACAGATTCTTTTCCGAATAACTTTCTGAAAGGGTTAATCAGTTGTTTTAACTGGAGCGTTTTATACCTTTTACACCGCTACACCTGACAGGTTTTGGAAACCTATCAGGTGTTTATCCGGAAAGTCTTTAAAGCTTTTTTCGGTATAACTACCTATCCTTTTGCCCCTACACCATTCGGCAACTTAATTATCCGGACTGAGATTCCGACTTACGCTACACCCGACAGGTTTTTGAAACCTGTCAGGTGTCTGACCAAAACAATAAAGCCTCCGCAATTGCGGAGGCTTTATCTATATAGAATCGTATAATCCTAGTGGTGTAATTGTTCTTCACCTGGCTTCATTGGTACATTTTGAGGAACGAAATCTTCATCATGTCCGGGTTTGCTATAGTCATATGACCATCTGTAAACTTCAGGAATTTCACCTGGCCAGTTACCGTGAATGTGCTCAACCGGAGTAGTCCACTCTAATGTGTTCGATCTCCATGGGTTTTGCGTTGCTCTTTGTCCTTTGAAGATGCTGTAGAAGAAGTTCCATAAGAATACTAACTGGAATGCAGCTCCAATTAAAGCGAACATTGTGATTAGTACGTTAACATCTGCTAAATCATCAAATAAAGGGAAAGCGGTGTTGGTATAGTAACGTCTTGGAAGACCTGCCATACCGATAAAGTGCATTGGGAAGAAAACTCCGTACGCACACACTGCTGTTACCCAGAAGTGTATGTAACCCAAGTTTTTGTTCATCATTCTTCCGAACATTTTAGGGAACCAGTGGTAGATTCCGGCAAACATTCCGTAAAGAGCAGAAATACCCATTACTAAGTGGAAGTGCGCAATTACGAAGTATGTATCGTGAACGTTAATATCCAATGTACTATCTCCAAGGATGATACCTGTTAAACCACCTGTAATGAAAGTCGAAACGAATCCGATACAGAATAACATGGCAGGGTTTAACTGAAGGTTACCTTTCCAAAGTGTCGTGATATAGTTGAACGCTTTTACAGCCGAAGGGATTGCGATTAACAATGTTGTAAAGGTAAATACCGATCCCAAGAAAGGATTCATACCGGAGACGAACATGTGGTGACCCCATACGATTGTTGATAAGAAAGCGATCGCTAAGATTGACGTAATCATCGCACGGTAACCGAAGATTGGTTTACGAGCGTTGGTCGCGATAATTTCAGAAGTGATTCCCATCGCAGGTAAGATTACGATGTAAACCTCAGGGTGACCTAAGAACCAGAATAAGTGTTCGAACAATACCGGAGAACCTCCCTGGTAATGTAATACTTCTCCTGAAATAAAGATATCTGATAAGAAGAACGATGTTCCGAAGCTACGGTCGAAGATCAACAATAAAGCGGCCGATAATAATACCGGGAACGATACGATACCGATAACAGCCGTGATAAAGAAAGCCCAGATCGTTAATGGTAAACGAGTCATAGACATTCCTTTTGTTCTAAGGTTGATAACTGTTACCACATAGTTCAAAGATCCCATCAATGAAGACGCGATAAAGATCGCCATCGATACCAACCAAAGTGTCATACCCGTACCTGATCCTGGGATCGCTTGTGGTAACGCACTCAATGGCGGATAGATTGTCCAACCTGCCGAAGCCGGTCCTGACTCAACAAAAAGGGAAATAATCATGATAACAGAAGAAAGGAAGAACAACCAGTATGAAACCATGTTCATAAATCCGGAAGCCATATCCCTTGCTCCAATTTGAAGCGGAATTAAAAGGTTACTGAACGTACCGCTCAATCCGGCCGTCAATACAAAGAATACCATGATGGTACCGTGGATGGTAACCAATGCCAAATAAATATCATTTCGCATTACGCCACCCGGGGCAAATTTATCTCCTAAAAGGACATTAAAAATTTTAAAAGACTCTTCCGGCCATGCAATTTGCATACGGAATAAAAGAGACATTACAATACCGATGATACCCATTACAATACCCGTGATCAGGTATTGTTTTGCAATCATCTTGTGATCGATACTAAAGATGTACTTCGTGATAAAAGTATCTTTATGGTGGTGTTCGTGACCGTGATCGTGTTCGTGATTGATATCGTGTCCTACTGCTGACATATTTTTTAATTTATATTAAAAGCAATTATTTTTTTACTACTTGTGCCAAAACTTTAGTGGTATCGGCAACCGGAGCTGCTGCTGCCGGTGCTTTTGCTTCAGATGCTGCCGCAGGAGCCGGAGCTGCTGCTTTGTTTGCATCTTTAATAGCGCTAGCTAAAGTAGGTTTTTCTTTTAACCATTTTTTATAATCTGCTTCGCTTTCTACAACGATTTTCATCTGCATGTTGTAGTGAGACGGTCCACAAATTTTGTTACATAACAATAAGTAATCAAAAGTATACGGATCTAAAGCAGTTTCTCCTTTGGCAACAAGTTCAGCACTTTTCTTTGCTCTAATGATATTAATGTTGGCCACTTTTTCCACAATCGCAGGATCCTGACGCATTTGATCAGTAGTTACTGTTGGTGTGAAAGCGAATTGTGTTACCATACCCGGAACACAGTTCATCTGCGCTCTGAAGTGTGGCATATAAGCGGAGTGCAATACGTCCTGAGAACGGATCTTGAATACCACTTTTTTACCTACCGGTAAGTGTAATTCGTTTACAATTTTATCATCCTGAGCATTCGGATCAGACATGTCCACACCTACTGTGTTGATACCTTCGATAAAACGAACATTCGCTTTACCTAAAGCATTGTCATCACCTCCGTAGCGTGCTTCCCAGCTAAATTGTTTTGCGTATAACTCAACATAGATTACTTCTTCCTCTTCGTCAACAAACATGATGTTTGTCCAGGCATATAATCCGTAAAGGATCAAACCAGCTAAAACGATTACCGGGATAATAGTCCAGATAAACTCTAATTTATCATTATCAGCGAAATATAACGCTTTGGTGTCTTTCTGACCTCTGTATTTGAATGCGAAGTAATGTAATAATGCCTGAGTGATGGTCTGAACGAAGAAAATCAATACCATTGAAATCATCATCAGATTATCGTAATCCTTACCGTGTTCAGAAGCTGGCGTACCTAAAACCAGGTGACCCCATTTCAGTAAAGAGTAAATAGTGAATATATAAATAAACCCTAAGAACCCGAACATCAAGTAACCATTAACATTATTGTCTTTTTCGTTTGCGATTTCTGATTTATCAGCAACGCGTCCAACCTGGGTTAAATCGAATATCTTAGTCAATTGCCAGATAGCAACTCCTAATAAAACTACAACTATAAGTATCAATAAACCTGTCATTTGTTTATTACTTTAAATATTAATAATGAAAATGTTTACTTTCTTCAATTAACGGATTACGTTTTGCCAATAAAGGAGCTTTTGTTAAAGCTGTAAATACGACAACGATAAATAGTCCGAAGAAGAACATTAATGAACCGATCTCAGATACTCCGATGAACCACTGGTCACCAACCGTAGCCGGCATAATCATATTGAAGAAGTCAATATAGTGACCGGTTAAGATTAACAGACCTGCCATTACCACAACCCAACTTAAACGTTTGAAATCAGTGTTGATCAAGATTAATATAGGGAATACGAAGTTTAAGGCCAACATTCCGAAGAATGGTAATTTATAATTTTCAATTCGCGTGATGAAGTACGTTACCTCTTCCGGGATATTCGAATACCACATTAACATGAATTGTGAGAACCATAAGTAGGTCCAGAAAACAGAGATACCGAACATGAATTTAGCCAAATCGTGGATGTGACTTGTATTCACGTGCTCTAAATATCCTTTTGATTTTAAGTACAAGGTAACGAAAGCGATTGTAGTGATTCCGCTTACGAAGAAGCTGGCGAATACATACCATCCGAATAAGGTACTGTACCAGTGTGGATCAACCGACATAATCCAATCCCAAGAAGCGATTGATTCTGTTACGATAAAGAATACTAAGAAACCAGCTGCCAGTTTGAAGTTCTTTTTGTAGAAAGAATCATCGTTAGCGTTATCCTGAGCAATAGAATTTTTTCTTGAGAAATAACGGTATAAGTTCCAACCGGCTAAGAAGATTGCAGCTCTGATCAGGAAGAAAGGTACGTTTAAGAAACCTTGTTTTCCCTGAATCAACTCATCGTGTTTTACAACTTCCGGATCCATCCAAACGAATAAGTGGTTTAAATGCATACCGCTTGCTACCAACAAGATGAAGAAAATGATAGAACCGGGTAATAAATAGCTGGTGATACCTTCCATAACACGGAATAATACCGGAGACCAACCTGCCTGAGCCGCCCATTGGATAGCGTAGAACGCCAATACTCCAACAGAGATCAACATAAAGAAGATACATGCCACATAAAGTGCTGCCCAAGGTTTGTTTTGTAATTGGTGCAAAACATGCTCCAGGTGTTCCTGGTGTTCTGCGTGTGCATCAGCACCAGCATGATCGTGACCATGAGCTGCTTCCGCTTTGTGATTATCGTGATGGTCTGCTGCTACAGGCGCTGCTGCAGCTACAGTATCATTTTCTGCTTTTAATGAATCGGCAACAACAGTTTCTGTTTTAGCTTCCTCGTGGTGCGTTGCAACAGCAGCATGTTCCTCGTGTGATTCGTGCGCCACAGCTTCTGTATGATGTCCGCCATGATGACTATCCGCTAAAATTTTCTCTACGTCTTCGATGGTCTTAGGTGCAGTCAAAAAACCAAAAGCAATTCCCACAAGCCCTAAAGCCATCATGACAAATGCAAAAGTTTTTAATTTGCTTGAAAATGTGTACATATCTAATACTTTCAAATGTGTTCTACAATTATAATCCTGCTTTTAATTTCATCACGTGATCCACAACCTGCCAGCGTTCTTCCTGACTTAATTGGTTGGCGTGAGAACCCATGGAGTTTAATCCATAAGTAATTACGTGGAAAACACTTCCTTCCGTGATCGGTCTGTCAGCATAACTTGGTACACCTAAGAATTTCTCTCTTTTAACCAGTTTTCCTTTTCCATCACCCGCTTCACCATGACAAATAGCACAGTAAATATTGAACAGTTCGGTTCCTTTTTTGGAATCAATTTTAGTAGAATCCAAAGGTGATTTTAAGTTTGCTTTTGCTAATTCATAACCAGCGGTTGAGTTTTCGTACGCATAGGGTTCGAAACCTCTAGGAATAGAACCTTTTGCAGGTAACTGACCTTCTTTACCATTTTTGAATGCACCCGACTGTGAATACGTTTCGTAAGCCACAGACTCATACATATTAGGAAAGAACTGATAGTTAGGCTTTGATTTGTTAAAACAAGATGTTGTAACAACCGATACACCTACTAATGCTACTATTTTATATAAGGCTTTCATATCTTCAATTAATGCTTATCAATTACTTTAACTTCTACAGCACCTGTATTCTTGAAGAACGAAATCAAATCATCTTCGTTTCCGTGAAGTGCCACTTCCATTAAGAAGTGATCGTCTGTAGTTCTTACATCCGGGTTTTCAGCGGCTTTGAACGGCCATAATCTACTTCTAAGGTAGAATGTAATTACCATTAAGTGAGCTGCGAAAAATACGGTAAGCTCAAACATAATAGGCACGAAAGCCGGCATGTTATCGATAAAACTAAAACTTGGTTTCCCACCGATATCCTGTGGCCAGTCAACAATCATAACATAGTTCATTAATGATGCTGCAACTGATAAACCAACTAAACCGTAAAGGAAAGAAGCAATCGCAATTCTAGTAGGCGCTAACCCCATTGCTTTGTCCAACCCGTGAACCGGGAATGGTGTGTAAACTTCTTCAATATGATGATGCGCCGCACGGGTAGCTTTAACAGCATCCATCAGGATGTCATCATCATTGTATATAGCATGTATTACTTTATTACTCATGATCTATTAATGATTATGTGAATTGTGTCCTTCTAATTCTCTTTGTCTCTTGTAGTTATCACCCGATGTTTTTAGGATCGTTTTAACCTCTGCCTGTGCAATTACCGGGAAGCTTCTTGAATATAATAAGAATAATACGAAGAAGAATCCGATTGTACCGATATAGATACCAGCATCAACAAACGTTGGCTGGAACATAGTCCAAGAAGATGGTAGGTAATCACGGTGTAATGACGTTACGATAATTACGAAACGCTCAAACCACATACCGATGTTTACTACGATAGAGATAATGAATGAGAACATGATACTGGTTCTTAATTTTTTGAACCACATGAACTGCGGCGAGAATACGTTACACGTCATCATCAACCAGTATGACCACCAGTAAGGACCTGTTGCTCTGTTTAAGAAAGCGTATTGTTCGTACTCTACTCCTGAATACCAAGCTACGAAAAGCTCAGTGATATACGCGATACCTACGATAGAACCTGTAATCATCACTACGATGTTCATCAATTCGATATGCTGTATAGTGATATACTCTTCAAGGTTAGACACTTTTCTCATAATGATCAAAAGTGTGTTTACCATTGCGAATCCGGAGAAGATCGCACCCGCAACGAAGTACGGAGGTAAGATTGTGGTATGCCATCCCGGAATAACGGAAGTAGCAAAGTCAAAGGATACGATCGTGTGTACGGAAAGTACAAGAGGTGTTGCCAAACCGGCTAATACAAGAGACACCTCTTCAAAACGCTGCCAGTCTTTAGCTCTACCACTCCATCCGAACGAAAGGATTGAATAAACTCTTTTTGTAAATGGTGTTACCGCACGGTCACGTAGCATTGCGAAATCGGGTAATAAACCAGTCCACCAGAAAACCAATGAAACCGATAAATAGGTCGAGATCGCGAATACGTCCCAAAGTAAGGGTGAGTTAAAGTTAACCCAGAGTGAACCGAATTGGTTCGGGATTGGTAATACCCAGTATCCTAACCATGGACGCCCCATGTGGATAATCGGGAATAAACCTGCCTGAACTACCGAGAAGATAGTCATCGCTTCTGCAGAACGGTTAATCGCCATTCTCCATTTTTGACGGAATAATAATAGTACGGCAGAAATTAGGGTTCCGGCGTGACCGATACCTACCCACCATACGAAGTTGGTAATATCCCATGCCCAACCAATTGTTTTATTTAATCCCCATGTTCCGATACCGGTAGAAATGGTGTAGATCATACAACCAGCACCCCAAAGGAATGCGGTTAACGCAATAGAGAATACTATCCACCATAGTTTGTTCGCTCTACCTTCAACAGGTCTAGCTACATCTACTGTTACATCGTGATAAGTTTTATCACCTATAACCAAAGGTTTTCTAATGGGTGCTTCGTAATGAGACGACATAATCCTTTATATTGATTCTTAATTAATTATTTTACTTGTTTAGGTATTTCTAACTTTTACGTGGTAGAATACATTTGGTTTTGTTCCGATGTGCTCCAGTAAGTGATACATTCTGTCGTCTTCGGCCAATTTAGCAACCTGACTTTCTTTATCATTTACGTCACCAAATACCATTGCTCCGCTTGAACAAGCTGCCGAACATGCTACCTGGAATTCGTCTTTACCTACCAATCTTCCTTCGCGTTTCGCTTTTAAGATAGTAGACTGCGTCATCTGGATACATAGTGAACATTTCTCCATAACCCCTCTTGAACGAACGTTCACATCAGGATTCAATACCATACGACCTAAATCATCATTCATGTGGTAGTCGAACTCACTGTTTTTGTTGTACAGGAACCAGTTGAAACGACGTACTTTATACGGACAGTTGTTTGCACAGTAACGGGTACCCACACAACGGTTGTAAGCCATGTGGTTTTGCCCCTGACGACCGTGAGAAGTAGCCGCTACCGGACATACTGTTTCACATGGTGCGTGGTTACAGTGCTGACACATTACCGGTTGGAAAGCAACCTGTGGATTTTCGGATGGATCTTCCATACCGGTGAAGGTATCGATAGAGTTCATTAATCCGGAAGCTCCTTCTTTTAATTCCACATCTCCTTTGAAAGTATCCTGAGAAGAATAGTAACGGTCAATACGCAACCAGTGCATATCACGGCTTCTTCTAACCTCAGATTTACCTACTACCGGTACGTTGTTTTCTGCGTGACATGCGATAACACATGCGCCACAACCTGTACAGGCATTCAAGTCGATCGATAAGTTAAAGTGGTGACCCACTGAACGGTCAAAAGAATCCCAGATATCTACTTTAGTGGTAGGTGTTTCTTTGTGATCTAAAGATACCATAGGAACAATGTTCCATTCTGCAGCATCTTTAGTATTGAAGATTTCAAGGGTAGTTTCTTTGATGATATCACCTCTACCCATTAATGTTTTTTGTAACTGAACACAAGCGAACTCGTGATCTCCGTTTGCTTTGGAAACTTTTGCAGACTGGTCGGATTTCATGTTTGCATAAAGCGTATAGGCATTAACCCCAACCTGCATTTCCTGTTTCATTGCTTCTTTACGGCCGTAACCTAAAGCAAGACCGATAGTTCCAACAGCCTGACCTGGTTGAATGATTACCGGAACGTTTTCCAACTTCACACCACCTACTTCAATGGTAGAGTAGCTTCCGTTTAATCCACCGTTTGCTACGTTATAGTTTACTAAACCTAGTTTTTCGGCGTCTTTTTTAGAAACGGTTACGTAGTTATCCCAAGATACACGTGTAATCGGATCCGGGAACTCTTGTAACCAAGGGTTGTTGGCCTGTTGACCATCACCCATACCGGTTTTTGTATACAATACTAATTCCAGTCCACCAAGGTTTTTAGCTTGCGCTAAAGCTCCGGCAGCAGAAGCAAAATCAACATTAGCACCACCAACAGCTGCTGTAACCGGAGTTACATAGAAACCGTCGTGTACTAATTTGTTCCAGGTAGCGCCACCCGCTACTACTGCAGTACCGTGTGCTTTAAGGAAATCATAGTAAGAAGCCGGATTTCCTGTCCACGCTAATAATGCCTCCTGGAATTGTTTTGTATCAAACAAAGGACGGATCGTTGGCTGCGTAATACTATAGTGTCCTTTTACGATGGAAACATCACCCCAAGACTCTAAATAGTGTGGCGTTGCAACGGCAACCTTTGTTTTTAAAGCCGTTTCGTCTTCTTTTAATGAAAACGCAACAGACATTTTTACTTTACTAAGACCTTCTACGAAGTCAGCAGAATTTGGTAACGTATAAACCGGGTTCACACCGTTCATGATTAACGTGTGTACCACACCCGCTTTCATGTCTTTCACCAATTGTGCTACTGCTTTCGCATCACCTTTACGGATAAGACGCGGTGTAGCTGGATTAAAAGCTTCAGCATTTAAAGCTCTGTTGATGGCCAACACCAATAATTGTGCATTAACATCATCCAGACCAGAAACTAAAACTCCTTTTCCGGCAGCCGCTTTCAATTGTTGCGCTGCTTTCATTACCGCTTCTTCGTTTGCTACTTTCGGAGTCGAAACGGAAGCACCGGTAATTACATTGTATATTTTTACTAAAGCATGTTTTTGCTCGGTAACAGTCATCGGGATACGCTTGTCAGCGTTTGCTCCCGCAAGTGACATATTGGATTCAATTTGGATATGTTTCGACATTTTCCCGTTTTTAGGAATACGTCCCTGTGCATATCCGGCATCATATCCACCACCTTGCCAATCTCCTAAGATATCAGCACCAACAGAAACAATAACATCTGCTTTTGAGAAATCATAATCCGCTAAAGCTCTTTCACCATATACCATTTGGAAAGCATCAAGAGCATCAGAACTTGAAACTGCATCATATACTACATGTTTTGCAGTAGGATTTTTTGCGATAAAATCAGCGATTAATTTATCCGTAGACGGACTAGCCATCGTTCCGGTTAAAAGAACCACTTGTCCACCTTTTGCTTTAGCATCTGCCAATGCTGCTGTTACTTTAGCATCAACATCTGCCCATGAAGCATCTTTACCTTCAATTTTAGATTGCTTTAAACGAAGACTATCGTAAAGCGACAATACAGAAGCATGAACTCTTGCATTCGCTCCGGTTTTTGCATTCGGCAAATTATTATTTTCAACCTTGATAGGACGACCTTCACGCGTTTTGATAAGGATATTCGCGAAATCAAAACCATCCGCAATAGTTGTTGCATAGAAATCTGCAACACCCGGAATGATCTCTTCAGGTTGAACTACATAAGGAATAGACTTGATTACCGGACCTTCACACGCAGCTAAAGAAGCTGCTGCTGTAGAAAATCCTACGTATTTCAAAAAGTCACGACGAGTAGTTGATGAAGTCGATAAGGCATCCTTATCTCCAAGAAATTCATCAGTAGGAATTTCCTCAACAAACTCATTGTTTCTTAGCGTCTCAACAATAGAACTATTTTCGTTTAGTTCTTCAACACTTTTCCAGTATTTTTTGTTTGATGCCATTGTATATAGATATTAGCTTCTTAATTTATTTATTAATAGTGACATTTACCACACTCTAAACCTCCCATTTGTGCAGCAGTCAATTTATCTACACCATATTTTTTGGATAGTTCTTCGTGGATTTTTTTGTAGTACTCGTTACCTTCCACATTAACATTGGTTTCTCTGTGACAGTTCACACACCATCCCATAGTTAACGGAGAATGTTGTCTCATAATTTCCATAGTCTCAACCGGACCGTGACATTTCTGACACTCTAATCCCGCAACAGACACGTGCTGTGAGTGATTGAAGTACACAAAGTCAGGAAGATTATGAACACGAACCCACTTAACAGGTTTCACTTTTCCTGTATATTTTTGAGCTGTTTTATCCCATCCTACAGCATCGTATAGTTTTTGGATTTCAGCAGAGTAGAATTCTTTAGTATGCTCAACATAAGTTGAATCCGCATCCCCCTGGAATTCATTGATGTTTTTATGACAGTTCATACAAACATTCAACGATGGAATACCTGAAGTTTTACTAACACGAGCAGAAGAGTGACAGTATTTACAATCAATACCGTTATCACCTGCGTGAATTTTATGCGAGAAGTGAATTGGCTGAATCGGCTCATATCCTTGATCAACACCTATCTGCATCAAGTATCCGTAGATAAAGTATGCTCCAACTAAAAGCATTACAATAACCGACACTAATACCAGGAATTGATTTCTGGCGAATGCAATCCAGATTGGTAACGACTTTTCTTTCACAGGAGCCTCGATACCGTTCGCTTTCGCAATTTTGTTCAGTACGTTTTTCACGAACAATAACATTGCTACCAACATAGCAAGCACTACCGCTAAAACCCCTAAAACCAGGTTATTAGAAACCCCACCTTCCTGAGCACCGGCAGTAGCACCACCACCTGCAGCAGCAGCCTTAGGCTCCTCCTTAGGTTGAGAAGTATACGCTAAGATATTATCGATATCGGCATCAGACAATTGCGGGAAAGCAGTCATTACTTTCTTGTCATTCTCCTCAAACACCTTAATAGCTTTGGCATCACCGGATTTAATCAACTCGGAACTGTTTTTAATCCATTTATGCAACCAGGCTGTGTCATGTCGTTCTGTAACACCACGAAGCGCAGGCCCCGTCATTGCTGCATCCAACTTGTGACAAGCGGCACAATTAGAATTAAAAAGCGCTTTACCTGCAGCTGCATCCTGTGCATTGGAGGTAAAAGAAAAAGATAGCACTAATGCTAAACTGAACAATAAAATCTTTGAAAACGATTTATGGTTACCCACTTTTTTCATAGTTAAAATGATTATCAACTAAATTTGGCACGATTTTGTCTGTAATAGTCCTAAAACAAAAGCCTACCTTATTTATAAACTCCGACAAAAATACGACTTATGTACTATTCAAAAAACCTTAAATTTATCTTAATTGCAATTTATACCCATTCTAAATAAACTACCAAAGCCCGTTTTCACGGAATAATTGTATTTTTGCAGCAAACATACTTCATTATGAGAATCTTACCCGTAAACAAAATTCACTTTTTACCTTTAATCGCTTTATTTTTAAGCCCAATAGCACAGGCACAAACCTCAAAAATTAACATCGATCAGGATCCGAAATTCGAACAGCTTTTAAATGAAAAACGAAAAATAAACAGCTCTATAACTGTTAACGATCGGTATAAAATTCAAATTTTTTACGGTACTAATGACGAAGCTAAAAAAACGTTGGTAAATTTCCGAAAAGAATTCAGAAATATGGACGGAACCATCGTATATAACAATCCTTCCTACAAGGTTTGGATCGGTTCGTTTAAAACACGAATAGAAGCCGAAAAAAACCTCCTGGACATCAAGAAAAAATACCCGAATGCTTTACTGATAAAACCGAACAAACAATAAAAACAAAACCCGGTAATACCGGGTTTAAAATAAAAAAAGCTCCGCAATTTTGCGGAGCTTTTTAGTTATCACAACTCACTGACAGATTTTAAAAACCTGTCAGGTGTTCCAATTATTTAAGTTTCTTCTTCACTTCCACTTCCTGGAATCCTTCAATAATATCGTATTCTTTGATATCGTTGTAGTTTTTGATCTGCATACCACAGTCATATCCTTTGGAAACTTCTTTCACATCGTCTTTAAAACGTTTCAGTGTACTCAATTCACCGGTAAAGATTACCACACCATCACGGATAAGTCGGATTCTCGAGTTACGGAAGATTTTACCATCGGTAACCATACATCCTGCAATTGTACCCACTTTCGAGATTTTGAATGTTTCGCGGATTTCGGCAGTACCGGTAATTTCTTCTTTTAATTCCGGTGACAACATACCCTCCATCGCATCTTTCAAATCGTCGATAGCGTCGTAAATGATCGAATAGTTTCGGATATCGATTTCTTCTTTATCAGCCAATTGTTTTGCACTTCCGGAAGGACGTACGTTAAATCCGATGATGATCGCATCCGATGCAGAAGCCAACAATACGTCGGATTCGGTAATTGCACCAACTCCTTTGTGGATGATACGGATCTGGATTTCTTCGGTTGATAATTTTGAGAAGGAATCCGATAATGCTTCTACCGATCCATCCACGTCCCCTTTAAGGATGATGTTTAATTCTTTAAACTGACCTAAAGCGATACGACGGCCGATTTCGGCAAGTGTAATATGTTTCTGCGTACGAACCGATTGCTCACGTAATAATTGTGTACGTTTAACAGCGATTTGTTTTGCTTCTCTTTCATCTTCAAACACACTAAACTTATCCCCTGCTGTTGGCGCTCCATCAAGACCTAAGATTGAAATCGGCGTAGAAGGACCTGCTTCTTTGATATTATGTCCTCGCTCATCATGCATCGCTTTCACCTTACCATGGTGTTTACCTGCCAATACATAATCTCCGATTCGCAATGTTCCTGCCTGAACCAGTACAGTAGACACGTAACCACGTCCTTTATCAAGGAAGGCTTCTACTACCGTTCCGACAGCCGGTTTGTTTGGATTCGCTTTTAAATCAAGGATTTCAGCTTCCAACAATACTTTTTCAAGTAATTCTTTCACTCCTAATCCTGTTTTAGCAGAGATATCGTGTGATTGGTATTTACCACCCCAGTCTTCAACCAATAGGTTCATACCGGCTAGTTTTTCTTTAATTTTTTCAGGATTTGCCGTAGGTTTATCCACTTTATTGATTGCAAAAATCAACGGTACACCTGCAGCTTGCGCGTGGCTGATCGCCTCTTTGGTTTGCGGCATGATGTCGTCGTCGGCAGCAATCACGATAATTACGATATCCGTAACCTGAGCACCACGGGCACGCATCGCGGTAAACGCCTCGTGACCCGGAGTATCTAAGAATGCGATACGCTGACCGTTATCCAATCGTACTCCATAAGCACCAATGTGCTGTGTAATACCTCCGGACTCTCCTGCGATAACATTAGTCTTACGGATATAATCCAATAAGGATGTTTTACCGTGGTCAACGTGACCCATTACCGTTACAATCGGTGCGCGGTGTTCCAGATCTTCCGGTCTGTCTTCCACTACCTCGATTGCTTCTTCGATATCGGTTGTAATAAATTCTACTTCATACCCAAACTCATCCGCTACAATAGAAAGCGTTTCAGCATCCAATCGTTGGTTCATGGTCACCATGATACCCAATGACATACAGGTTCCGATAACTTTAGTGATTGGCACATCCATCATGGTCGCAATTTCACCTACAGTAACGAATTCCGTTACTTTAAGCACTTTGCTTCCTTCTTCCATCGCTCTTTGCTCGTCGTCTGATTTCTGACGATGCGAATCTCTTTTATCTCTTCTGTATTTTGCTGCTTTAGACTTACTTCCTTTACCTTGAAGTCTTTCTAACGTTTCTTTGATTTGGTTTTTAACTTCTTCTTCCGTAGGCTCGACTTTAGAAACAATTGCCGGACGGTTTCCTTTTTGGAATCCAGGCTTATTATTTCCGAATCTCGGATTATTTCCTCCACCCTGACGGTTGTTGTTGTTACCACCACCTTGCTGTGGATTGGTACCTTGCTGAGCTCCTGGCGTTCCCGGTTTTGGCGGAATACGCTTTCTTTTGCTCTTATTGGCATTGTTGTTATTTGAATTCTGACCACCCTGACCAGCATTGGTAGTATTACCCGTGTTCGGTTTGTTGTTGTCTTTTTTGAATTCTTCTTTCTTCTTTTTCGGTTTATTAAACTGAGAAAGGTCGATCATCTGACCGGTAAAAGTTGTTCCGGAAAGTTTTTGGTATTGCGTTTCAATACGCTCTTCCTCAACAGGTGCATCAGCAGCAGCGGCAGGTTTAGCCGGTTCCGCTTTTTCTGTTTTTTCTTCCTTAACTACTTTAACATCCTTAATCTCTTTAACCTCTTTAACTTCCTTGATTTCCTTCACCTCTTTTGGTTCTGGTGCTACAGGAGCTACTTCAGGAGTTTTTTCTACGATTTTTTCTTCCACCGCTTTATGTTCTACTTCCGGTTTTACTTCCGGAGTGTTTACGACTTCCGATTCTTCTGAAGAAGGTTTTTCAGCAACAACTTCAGTTTTTTTCGGGTTCAGGTCGATTTTACCAATAGCTTTCGGCCCGGAAAGGGTCGCTTTGGCTTTGATAATATCCTGACGTTGTTTTTCTTCCTCTTTGCGTTTCTCTTCCATCTCACGTTCTCTTTCCACCCGCAAGGCCTCTTTCTCTTTCTTTTTCTCCTCGCTCACCTCCAGAGAAGCCACCTTTTTACCTTTATCAGCAGAGAATTGACCGCACAAGATAGAATATTCCTCATTAGAAATTTTAGCATTCGGACTGGATTCAATTGTATATCCCTTATCTTTTAAATAGTCCACAGCTCTATCCAGAGAAATGTTTAATTCCCTTAAAACCTTGTTAATTCTTATTACTCTTTCTTCAGACATATAATCTTTTTAATATTATCGTAATGCGTGTGTTGTTGTTTAGCTGTATTCCTTGTGTTAGTCTTCGAATTCTTCTTTTAAAATCCGGATAACCTCTAAAACCGTTTCTTCTTCAAGATCCGTTCTTCTTACTAAATCGGCCACATCCTGGTTTAATATACTTCTTGCCGTATCCAATCCGATTTTAGCAAACTCTTCGATAACCCATCCTTCGATTTCATCAGAGAATTCTGTTAATTCAACATCATCCTCTTCCTCTAATGTATTTCCTTCACGGATTACATCCAGTTCGTATCCGGTTAACAATCCTGCCAATTTGATGTTATGTCCACCACGTCCGATTGCTTTTGACACTTCTTCCAGTTTCAGGAATACTTCGGCGGATTTCTTTTCTTCATCAATTTTCACAGAAGACACTTTAGCCGGGCTAAGCGCTCTGGTAATAAACAATTGCGTATTGGAAGTGTAATTGATCACATCGATGTTTTCATTACCCAATTCGCGAACGATACCGTGGATACGAGAACCTTTCATACCGACACAAGCTCCAACCGGATCAATTCTGTCATCGTACGAATCTACAGCTACTTTTGCTTTTTCACCTGGAATACGCACTACTTTTTTCACCGTAATCAAACCGTCGAATACCTCCGGAATTTCCTGTTCGAATAATTTTTCAAGGAATTTTTCAGAAGTACGGGACATAATGATTTGAGGTTTATTCCCTTTCAACTCCACATTTTCAATGATTCCACGCACGTTATCTCCTTTACGGAAGAAATCGGACGGGATTTGTTTTTCTTTTGGCAACACGATTTCATTTCCTTCGTCATCCACCAGAATAACTGCTTTTGGACGTACGTGATGCACTTCTGCCGTGTAAATATCGCCAATTAAATCTTTAAATTGCTTATAAAGATTGGTATTATCGTGTTCGTGAATTTTAGAAATCAGGTTCTGACGCAATGCTAAAATAGCTCTTCTACCTAACTGGATTAATTTTACCTCTTCAGACACTTCTTCACCTACTTCGAAATCCGGCTCGATTTTACGGGCTTCAGACAAAGAGATTTCGGAGTTTTGATCTTCTACTTCACCATCGGCAACCACCACACGGTTTCTCCAGATCTCCATATCCCCTTTATCAGGATTTATAATAATATCGAAGTTATCATCCGAACCATATTTCTTCTTCAATGCATTTCTAAACACATCTTCTAAAATTGCCATTAAGGTAACTCTGTCGATTAGTTTATCGTCTTTAAATTCTGAAAACGATTCGATTAATGCAATATTTTCCATGCAAACTTTTTTATTTAAAATGTTATTATAACAATTGCTTCCTTGATATCCGAATAAGGAATTTCCGCTTTTTTATGAACGGTTTCTTTTCCTTTACCAACTTGTTTTGGTTCTCTGGCTTTCCATTCCAAAACAACAAATTCTTCATTGGCATCTGTTAGTTCCGCTTCGATTTTTTCGGTTGCGGTTGTCACTTTCAGTTTTCTTCCGATATTCTTCTTGTATTGTCTCGGGGTTTTTAGCGGTGTGGATGCTCCTGCAGAAGCCACTTCCAGCGAAAAATCCTGCTCTTCCCGATCCAGATTATGTTCAATAGCCCGGCTAATATCAATACAGTCCTGAAGACTCACACCATTATCACCGTCTAAAGTTACAATAATTTTGTAAGTATCGGTTATTGTTAAATCAATTAAAAAAAGAGACGGCTTTTGAGACAACCCCTCATCCAGCAACGCGCTAACTTTATCTTTAAATGCCATATTAGTATAAAAAGAGGGGACTTACTGCCCCCTCATTATTTAGTTCATTAATAAATAACGGCGCAAATATAGTATATTTTTTTTAATTATTGAAAATCAATTGTGTATTGCAATTTAATTTCCTACCTTTATAAATAACATTTACAACAAATAAAACACCAAAAATCTTACACCCCTAGTATTATGAAAAAAATTTTAGTCCCTACCGATTTTTCCGATCATGCTGAATACGCCTTAAAAGTAGCCGCACAAATCGCCAGAAAAAACAATGGAGAAATCGTTTTACTTCACATGTTGGAATTACCTCATGAAGGAAGCGATGCTATTGGAAGCGGACACGACATTCCCGAAATCATCTTTTTCAAGAAAAAAGCAGAAGAACGATTGGACGAAATTGCCAATTCCAATATATTATCCGGAATCAGCGTAACACAAATCACCAAACTTGAAAGAGCTTTTGACGGGATTCTGAATTTTAGCGGCAAAGACGAAATCGACCTGATCGTTATGGGTTCACACGGAGCCAGCGGTTTTAAAGAAATGTTTATCGGATCCAACACCGAAAAAGTAGTTCGTCATTCCGAAACTCCGGTATTGGTTATCAAAAAAGACTCCGACAATTTCACAGTTAACAATTTTGTTTTCGCATCCGATTTTACCGACGAAGCCAAAAAACCATTCAAAAAGGTTATCGAATTCGCGAATGAATTCAATGCAAAAATCCATTTATTAATGGTGAACACACCCAATAATTTCAAATCGACTTCCGTAGCCGAAAAAATGATCAACGATTTTATTGCTTCTTTCGACATCAATAACTATTCAACACATATCTACAACGATGTAAACGTTGAAAAAGGAATTTTACATTTTGCCAAAAGCGTTAACGCAGATCTTATCGGAATTAGCACACACGGCCGAAAAGGACTTTCCCACTTCTTTAACGGAAGTATCAGCGAAGATTTGGTCAATCATGCCAAACGTCCGGTTGTCACTTTTAAAATCTAAAAAAACCATACCATTAAAAAACCGCTTCAACATGAAGCGGTTTTTTAATTTATACAACCCGAAAGCCGGCTGTTCTTTTCCTTAAAAAAACAAACCCGGATAAAACTAAAAAAGCCTCTCAAAATTGAGAGGCTTTTTGTTGACCCACTAGGACTCGAACCTAGAACGACTGAACCAAAATCAGCTGTGTTACCATTACACCATGGGTCAGTAAAAGTGGCATCGTTACTGATTTCCGGGTGCAAATGTAGGACAATTATTTTACAATCCAAACTTTTGATAAAAAAATATTAAAAAAATATTTTCAGCGCTCTTTCTCCAAAAAAATAGTTTCTTTGTAAAAGATTTAATACGAAAAAATTAGACGGTATTATATGGTAACATTTAACTTTAAAAAATGGAACACTATCCTTGGATGGTTCACATTTGCAATTGCCTTAATCACGTATTCACTAACAGTTGAACCCTCATTAAGTTTTTGGGATTGTGGTGAATATATTGCCACTTCAGCTAAACTGGAAGTAGGTCACCCGCCGGGAGCACCTTTGTTCCAAATGATGGGTGCCTTTTTCGCCATGTTTGCCTCCGGCCCGGAAAAAGTAGCCCTGATGGTAAACATGATGTCGGTATTTTCGAGTGCTTTCACCATTTTATTCATGTTTTGGTCAATGACCCTTATACTGAAAAAAGTTGTTTCCAGCTATACCGAGTTCAATAAAAACAATGCAATCGTAGTATTGGGAAGTGCATTAGTGGGTTCACTGGCCTTTACTTTTACCGACAGTTTCTGGTTTAGTGCTACCGAAGCCGAAGTATATGCTATGGCATCCCTGTTTATAGCCGTACTCTTCTGGCTGGCATTGCGCTGGGAAGAAGACATGCACAGTCCGCGTGGCAATAAATGGCTGTTATTGATCTCCTTGATGATCGGTTTGTCGTTTGGTGTCCACTTTATGGCATTATTAACCATTCCCTCCATTGGTTTACTTTATTATTTTAAGAACTATAAAACCGTAACCGTTAAAAACTTTATCATTGCCAATATCGTTATTGTCGTGATCCTGTTTTTTGTTTTCAAGTTCTTATTACCGTACACCTTAGCCTTTTTCGGAAAAATGGAAATCTTTATGGTAAACTCCTTAGGATTACCGTTTAACTCCGGAACCATATTTGCCGCTTTACTGATTGTTCTTTTCTTCTATTTCGGTTTACGTTATACCAAAAAGAAAGAAAAACCATTATACAATACACTATTACTTTGCATCCTGTTTGTACTAATCGGGTTTTCAACCTGGTTAATGTTACCGATTCGTGCCAACGCAAACGTAGTGATCAACGAAAACAGACCATCTGATGCGGCAGAAGTATTAGCCTACTATAACCGTGAACAATACGGCGAGCAAAAAACATTTTACGGTCCGTTATTTACAGAAGGTTACGTAGGACTTGATGAAGAAAATCCCTATCAGGACGAAAAACCAAACTACGAACGGGATTATAAAACCGGAACCTATAAAATCGTAAACAACTACGTAAACGCCCGTCAAAACACCAGTGACGATCAAAAAGCATTTTTGCCAAGAATGTGGAGTACCGATAATGCGGTAAACTATATGACATTTACACGTCCGGTTAAATTCACTATCAACCCGGAATATTCGCACGAAGACGAACTGGTACAAATCGTATCCGAATTCCGTAATGCTTATGGAAGCGGTAAATTAGGAATTGAAGAATACGACAAATTCCTAAAAGCCTATGGCGAATACCTGATTATCGAAAAACCATCGTTTATCGATAACATGCAATTTATGTTCGAATACCAATTTGGTTATATGTACTGGCGTTACCTAATGTGGAACTTCACCGGTCGTCAGAACGACATACAAGGGAAATACGACACGCAAAACGGAAACTGGATCAGCGGTATCAAATTTATCGATTCCATCCGTTTAGGCTCGCAAGACAACCTCCCATCGGATGTGTTAAACAACAAAGCACGCAACACGTATTACTTCCTGCCGTTTATCTTAGGAATCATCGGAATGGTTTTCCATGCCCGAAAAGACCTGAAAAGTTTCTATGTATTACTGGTACTATTCCTTTTTACCAGTTTGGCCTTAAAAGTATTCCTAAACGAACGTCCGTTTGAACCGCGCGAAAGAGATTATGCCTTAGTAGGTTCTTTCTATATTTTTGCAATGTGGCTGGGCTTTGGTGTCTATGCTATTTACGACGGAATCAAAAATTATTTACAACCAAAAATCGCCGGACCTGTGGTTATCGCAGCGTGTTTACTGGCCGCTCCGGTATTGATGGCCAAAGAAAACTGGGACGATCACGACCGTTCACACCGTTATACGGCTGTTGCCATGGCAAAAGCGTATCTGGATTCCTGCGAACCGAATGCCATATTGTTTACCATTGGCGATAACGATACATTCCCGCTTTGGTATGCTCAGGAAATCGAAGGTTACCGAACCGACGTCCGAATCGTAAATACGCAGTTATTCACACAAGACTGGTATATCGACCAGATGAAGTCGAAGGCATACAATTCGGATCCGTTACCGATTTCATTTACACACGATCAGTATGTAAAAGGGAAACGCGATTATATGTTCTTCCAGGAATTAACCAAAGACCGTATCGACATCAAACAATTCATCGATTTTATTAAGAGTGATGACGAACGAACCTTATTTACAATTCCAAGAAGCGGACAGAAAATCCACTTCTACCCGACCAATAAAATCCGTATTCCGGTTGATAAAGCAACCGTGATCAAAAACAAAGTGGTTAATCCGGCCTTAAACGATTCGATTGTTCCGGCTATTGACTTTGAAATCAAAGGAAGTGCTTTATACATCAACCGATTGATGATGCTGGATTTGGTTTATAACAACAACTGGAAACGTCCGATTTACTTTACCGGTGGAAGCTTTGGCGACGACGATTACATCTGGATGAAAGACTACCTGCAACTGGATGGAATGGTTTACAAACTGGTTCCGGTTAAAACACCAATTCCAAAAGACGGAAGTCCGCTGGATATGGGTAATATCGACACCGAAAAGATGTATAAAATCGTAATGTCATGGGATTGGGGCAATAGTGGTGATCCAAGAATTTACCACGATCCGGAAACGCGTAAAAACAGCATTTCCTACCGTACCAACCTGGCGCGATTAACTGAAAAATTAATTGCAGAAGGCAAAAAAGACAAAGCCAAAAACGTTATTGATCTGGCGATGCAAAAAATGCCAATCGACGAATTTGGTTTCTACACCTTTGTAGAGCCGTTTGCATCCGGATATTACGAAGTGGGCGAAACGACCAAAGCGCGCGACATTCTAAACAAGCTATCCAAAAAATACCAGGAAAACCTGACCTATTACAAAGGATTAAAAGCCGTAGAACAAAACGATATGTATGTTGACATTGTAACGGATATTGAGCGTTACCGCGCCTTACTCGATATCATGAAGCGATACGACAAAGACTTTTTCAACGCCAACCGAACCAAGTTTAACAGTTACAACAAACTGTTCGAACGATTCGGAAGAGATATGGAATAACAAACCGAAAATATGCCCATGAAATCATGGGCATATTTCTTTTTTAGCTGATTTATAATGAGTTTCTGGGTTAAAACAAACAGCATTGTCAAAAGACTATTTTTCAACCAGATTTGGGATATTCCAAATACGGAAAAAAAAATATTTCTTACGTTCGACGACGGTCCGACGCCAGAAATAACCGAATGGGTTTTAAATATACTCGCAACCCATCAGATCCGGGCTACTTTTTTCTGTATCGGTCACAACATCGAAAAACACCCGAAACTATTCAAAAAGGTTTTGGCCGCCGGTCATCAGATCGGCAATCATACTTTTAATCATTTAAAAGGCTGGAAAACGGATAACACTACGTATATCCGTAATGCCAAAGCCTGCGAAGACGCTATTATAAAATACTCGGATGGTAAAATCGATTCCCGTTTGTTTCGTCCGCCTTACGGCAAGATAAAACCGTCCCAATCCCGCTTATTGCGGAAACAGGGCTATAAGATCATTATGTGGGATGTTATCAGTATGGATTTCGACAAAACCATTACACCGGAAAAGTGCTTACAAAATGTAATCGAAAATGTCGAGCAGGGAAGCATTATCGTATGTCACGATAGTGTAAAAGCATTCGGAAACCTCGAATACCTGTTACCAAAAGTCATTCAGAATTTACAGGAACGTGGCTTCCGTTTTGAAGTACTATAATTAATATTGCTCCTGAACCAGTGCAATAATTGTATTGGCATCCAACTCCCCGGATTGACGCCATACCATTTGCCCTTCCTTATAGATCATCAATGTAGGCAAACCTTTAATCCGTAATGCTTCGGCCAGTTCCTGGTTTTTATCCACATCAATTTTGATCACTTTTGCTCTATCACCCAAAGCAGCAGCCACATCCCGGATAACCGGATGCATGGAAACAGAAGGCTCATTCCAATCGGTATAAAAATCGATTAGCACCGGCACTTGCGCATTGATAAGTTCTCCAAATTTTGACATAGTTTACAAGTTTAAAATCTTTAACTAAACTTTTACGATCAATTAGCTATACAAATGTAGCATTTTTAACGAATTACGCTACTTTTTCACCTTTTTTTAGTTCAATAACAGTAATTTCAGGCCAGATACCAACGCGCCCGGGATAGGCATGAAATCCGAAACCGCGGTTCACATAGATATATTTCCCCATTTCCTCATATAGTCCCGCCCATTGTTTATAAACATATTCAATTGGACTCCACTTGATTACACCCGGAATTTCGATTCCAAACTGTAATCCATGCGTATGACCACTTAGCGTAAGGTGAAAATGTTTGTCGTATTTTTTTACTTCCGCGTCCCAATGCGACGGATCATGACTCATCAGAATTTTAAAGTCATTTGCGGTTAATCCTTCCGAAGCTTTGTGTAAATCGCCCGCCTGTTTGAACTTTACACCCCAGTTTTCGACTCCTACCAATGCAATTTCAGCATCTCCTTTGCGAATCTTTACGTGTTCGTTTAAAAGCAATTTAAAATCAATCTGACGGTGTAGGTCTTTGATCGCTTTAAAGTTGTCGTCTTTTGCTTTTTGCGACGGCCAGTCGATATACTCTCCGTAATCATGATTTCCTAAAACCGAAAACTTACCCAAAGCCGGTGTTTCAATCTTTCGGAAGGTATCGATCCATGGATGCATTTCATCAGCATGCGTATTCACGATATCACCCGTAAACAGAATAATATCCGATTTTTGTTCGTTGATCAAATCAATCGCATAGCTGATTTTCTCGGGGTTATCAAAACTACCGCTATGCACATCGGATATCTGCGTAATGGTAGTTCCATCGAAACTATCCGGTAAATCCGGAAAGAAAATCGTTTGTCTGATTACCTTAAAATTATATTTCCCTTTAGTCATTCCGTACAACAACGATGTAAACGGAATCAATGCCACCATAAGTGCCACCTGACTTACAAATTTGCGCCTTTCGGGAATGGCTTCCTTGATATTATCGGCCTGCGTAAAATAATTAATGGTGGTTGCGAACAAACGGTATATATCTTCCGTTAGCAATATAATCGCTATCAACAATTTCGGGATCAACGTGATTAAAAGCAACCCCATAGTAAACAAGGTCTGCTTTGTTTGTCCAACACTTCGATCAAATTGCGCAAACGAATAAATCAGATATATAAAAATGGCCAGACTCACCAACTGATAGCTTATCAATATCCATCTTTCTTTGGTGATGGTTCGGAATGCCTGGAATGCATACAATTCCACTAATAGTAAAATTACGCCTATAAAAACTAATCGCATTACAATAAATTAAGAAGCAAAGTAACAAAGAAAGCCATTACCGACGGATTTTCATTAGCGATAATTTAACTATACCTTATCGGATAGAAACACTAAACGATTTTAACGTAAAACTCTGGTTACCGGTATTGATTCGTTTTACCCATATTTCAACAGCATCACCGGTATCCAGCATCACCGTTCCCTGAACCGGAAACGATTGTACATAACCGGCATTGGTATCGATAAAGGTTTCCGAAGCCATTACCGCCGATGTACCGCCGGCTGACGGAATTTTCATAATATAAAAAGCATAAGTCGTATTGGTACTTCCGGTAATATCGCCAAATGAAAGCGCGGCATTTACGGTAAAAATTCTGGATTTTCTTCCCTGATACGTCAGTCTGTTATTCGATGACGTAAAACGGTATAAATTATTATTCGCCGTATTTGGAATATCGATTTTAACACCAGTGGTTGAAGGCAAAGCTGTAGCTGATTGCGTCAGTGTTCGATCGTAAAAAATATTCCCGGTCGAAACTGCATCGCCTTCCACAGGAATACCCGAACTATTCACCACCCAACGGTTATCAAAATTAAATCCGGTATAACTTCCCGTGGTATAGCGTTTCACATAGGTTCCCGCCGTACCTGTGGTATAAAACACCACATCTTTTAAAAGCGCGTCACCCGTTATGGTTGGATTAGACGATACATCAATCCCGGTTTTCCCGGAGTTAACCACACTAAAACCACCGGCGCGTTGTAACATATTGAACGTCCCTTTAAAGGTTTCGAATGTCCCGGAGTTGGTATCCTGCCAACCCACATTACTAATGAGTAACTGGTTTACATTTTCATAGGTAATCCCGGTTGTATTGGCTGCAAACTGAACAATCGTTAAAAATACCAGTCCGAAGTTTTTAATATCTCCAACCGCACCGGAACCCGCTACGATACAATCGCGGAAAATCAGATTCGGACTTGATGTTCCATTCAAATCGAACACTTTTACCGAAGCGGTTAGCGTGAGATTCCGAAGACTTCCACCGGTAGCACCGGTAAAAAGCGTCCCGGTACGCACCAGTTTGTCGTTATTGGTATCCAATCCGGAAACATAGGCACCGTTTAATTCGATAGGTTTGTCCACATTTATCGTTCCATTGATTTCATAAAACGTCCCAGCCGTTAACTTATACGTTGATCCGCCTCCGGCTGTTGATTCGGCGGCTAAAACAGTCGCGAGCACATCGGTCGATTTGATTCTTTTAAAATTCAGTCGCCTGTCGCCATCACCCAGCATCTTAATCCACGTAGTTGTTGGCAAATCATAAAAATAATAGGATTTCATATCCGTATCATATACCAGTAATCCATTGGCAGGACTTGTAATTGCTGTTCTTTGCGCAGTCGTCATACGCGGTGTTAATAGTCCTTTTGAGGTTGAGGTCATATCCAAAAGCGAACTCGCATCTGGCGTAGTAGTTCCTATTCCGACCTGAGCCATAACTGGAGCGGCAAACAGGATCGATACAGCGAATAGGAAATTTCTAAAGAATGTAAAGGCTATTCTTTTCATAGAGGATAAATTTGGGGGGTAGTTGTTTATTGCAACTAAAAATACTACATCCTAACAAAAAACAACATCAGAAAACTAAATTTAACACTACAAAAACCAAAAAATTAACACCTAAAAAAATTTATTAGCACTACTTTCACAAAAAGACATCACATAAAGCAACAAAACCCACTTACACCCTATCTTTTGAAAGCATTCCGATATTCAGGAATATTACAAATAGGCCATATGCTGTTATATTTCAAACAAGCCCCTTTAGACAAACTAAATTTATTACCGTTATTTTTTTTCACTACACAAATCAATCGTTAATTTTTTTAGCATTTCGAAACTCCGCCTGCCAAAAATCTTAAATACTATCAAAAAAACCAGTCTGTTATTTTTATTTAATCTAAATAAATAACTTTGTGCCAACTTATTCAAAATTATCATGAAGAAACTATACTTACTAATTACGCTATTTTCCATGGCACAGGTGGATTGTAACGCGCAATTACTCATCCCAAACAGCTCGGCTTTTACCGGAGCTTTCTATGGGGATTGCGTGGCAGCCGACTTTAATGGCGATGGAATAAAAGAGATTATTGTATCCGGTGCACTTCCGGGTTACACCGGGCATACTGCTTTGTATGTAAACCAAAACGGGATCTATGTTCCGAACACGACAACAGCATTTACTCAGATCCTATATTCGGCGATAGGAACCGGCGACATCAACAATGACGGGCGTCTTGATTTTGCAATAACCGGAACCCGGACGGATACCGACGAGCAGGTTTTTGAGATTTACTACGGAAACGGCGACAATACCTTTACAAAAGCAACAGTGGAAAACATTTTACCAACGATTTACGGTGCTATAGAAATTGTCGACTTTGACAAAGACGGCGATATGGACATTCTGGTTAACGGAATGTTGGACAGTGGCGACAAAGTATCGACCATTTACCTGCAAAACGGCAACACCGGCACATTTACCGTATCGCCTAACGTACTTTCCGGAACCTATTTTAGTGCTGTAAAAGTATTTGATGCCAACTCGGATGGTTTTCCGGATATACTCATAACCGGTTATACCAATGCTTATGTTCCGGAAACCAAATTCTACCTGAATCAGGGAGACGGAACGTTTATCGGACATAGCAGCGGATTAGACAATGTTTATTTCTCTTCGATTGATACTGCCGATATCAATGATGACGGTCATCCGGATGTGTTATTATCCGGAATGAGCGATTCTTTTGAACCGACATTAACGGCCTATATCAACAATGGTACGGCACATTTCACTCCAATAGGCGCTTCCTTTATCGGAACCTATTATGGTAGTTCTCGTTTTGTAGATTACGATAACGACGGCGATCTGGATATCCTTACTCTGGGATCCAATGCCGATGGCGACAACAAAGCCTTATTCTACCGTAACAACGGTTTGGGCGAGTTTGTACTGGACGTTGAAAACGCCAACCTTTTAACAGCCGTAACCCTATCGCGTGCTTTGGTTTTCGATTATGATAACGACGGTGATACCGATATCTTTTTGATGGGTTATAAAGAAAATGATGTTGCTTCGGCCGTTCTTTATACTAACAACAGTGTTCAGAATTGTACGCCAACCTATCAGTACAATGCCGATAGCAATATGATCACCAATGTGTCTTTTGGGAGCATTAACAATCCATCATCATTCCAATCGGGAACGACACCGACTTATGAGGATTTTTCAAGCATTAGTGCTACCATAACAAAAGGACAAACCTATCCGATAGCGGTTAAAGGACCTTCCAGTTCTTTCCCAAGTGATGTCATGGTTTATATCGACTTTAACGGAAACGGAAACTTTAACGATGCCGGCGAGGGATTTTACATCGGTCAGTTAGCTCCGGCGAATCCGGCCAATGCCAATACGGTTACCGCCAATATAACAATCCCGGCAACGGCTACTAACGGAACGGTCAAAATGCGAATCATTAAAAATACGAATGTAGCCGCGTTGAGCAATCCGAATGCACCCAATACCATTACCGATCCATGTGACACGACTTTAAGAGCCGGACAAACGGAAGATTACACGCTTACGATCGAAACTAGTACCGTTTGCAATCAGGAACCGGGACAAGCCATAGGCGATGTGGGTTGTGTTACCTTTACGTATCAGGGACAAACGGTAACCTATACTACGGTACGTGGTGCCGACAGAAATATCTGGTTACAACAAAACTTAGGAAGCCCGGCTGTAGCCACATCATCAACAGACGCGAACGCTTTTGGTGATCTATTTCAATGGGGGCGTTGGGACGATGGACATCAATTGCGTACTGCGACTACAGCCACATCACCGGCGAATAACAACCCAACCGGTATCGGAGTAGGAAATGCAAACTATTTTACATCATCACCAACATGGTGGAACACCAATCAGATTACCGATACCTGGAGTGCTACAACACCAGTCGCTGTTACCGCAACAGACGGATGTGATCCATGTCGCGCTTTAGGAGAAGGATGGAAAATGCCGTCTCAAACCGACTGGGAATTAATCGTTGAAAAAGAATGGATCTCTTCCCCATCAAAAGCCTATGACAGTAATTTAAAATTAACCGTAGGCGGAAACAGAGACACTACAGGAAACTTTAACTTTACCGGAGTACGTGGTTATTACTGGAGCCGTACCACAAGTACAAGCGGAGCGAAATATTTCTATTTCAGTACTGCTATTACCAATCCGGCAGCAGGAGGTCCAAGAGGACAAGGCGCTTCAGTACGTTGTTTAAAAGCCACTGCAGCACTTGGCTTAAACGACAATCTGAAAACAAAATTCAACATTTACCCGAATCCGACGCGTTTGCAGGTAACAATTGCCACTACTCAGACGGACATTACGGTAAAACTATTTAACGCGATAGGACAACAGGTATTGACCACCCAATCGAATGTGATCAATATGTCTGATATGGCCAGCGGTATTTATATCATACAGATACAAACCAAAAATGGCGAAACCTATTCGCAAAAAATTGTAAAGCAATAATAAGGTGCAAGCAAACACCTGAAATAAAAGAGGCCGGTTGATCACCGGCCTCTTGCTATTTTTTGACTATTTTTTTTGGTTATCCATTTTCGCATCCCCTTTTTTAGGTTCTGCTTTTACTTCGGTTTTAGCACGATGCTGATGTTTTTTAGTGGTAACTGTTTTTGCAGGTGCTGTTTGAGCGAAAGCCATTGCTGTTGACACTACCATCACAGCAACTAACATTAATTTTTTCATGATTTCAAAGTTTAATGATTAATTTATGAGTCAAAGTTACCAGCTGAAAATGAAGACAAAATGAAGATTATACCTCGTTTGGAATTTTAACATTTAATTGGCTTTTTCCGGTGATTGAAAACGAATCGTAAACGTACTTCCCTCGTCCACAACCGAGTGCACCTCGATACTGCAATTATGGAAACGGGAAATACTGTTGGCAATGGCCAAACCAAGCCCTTGTCCTTCCACTTGTAAATTAATTCGCGTAAAACGATCGAACAAGGTTTCCATCTGATCCGCCGGAATTCCTTGTCCGGTATCGGTTACCGACAACCAATACATACCGTTTTTAAAACCATCGGCCAACACAATTCGTCCTGCTTTCCGGTTATATTTAATCGCATTTCCCAACAAATTAAACAACAAAATATGCATCAGGGTTCGGTTTCCCATAAAACGATAGTCATGTTGTAATTCCGAAACCACGGTAATTTCACGATCTTTAATCCGGTCGTCGAGCTCTTCCAGCAATTCATCCAGTAATTCCCGCAATACAATGGTTTCATCCGACAGGAATTTGTGGTGTTCGATTTTTGAAATCAGCAACAGGTTATTGATAATCTTTTTCAGATTGTCCAGAGTCCGGAGGGAACTTACAATTTTCTCCTGTCCTTCATCATTGATCGAATCATTTTGTAACAGGTTTTCAAATCGGTTTTTCAGAATCGCGATCGGTGTTAGCAATTCGTGCGAAACATTGGCTATAAACTGTTTTTCTTTCCGGATCACATCCTGCATCCGTTCCATCATCTGATTCAGCGCCAGATCCAATTCTTTAAAATCATCCGAGTGCGTCTGAATCACAGTCTTATTATAGGTTTCCGGATTATCGATATGCCGGATTTTCAGATCAATAATCTTATAAAACGGCCGAAGCAGGTAATCGATATAAAAAGCTTCCAGTAAAAATGTAAGCACAACCAATCCGATCAAAACGGCAACCGTAAAAAAACGGATCACAAAATACAGGTCTTTTACCTGCGCGAGGTTATTTCCGATTTCCAACAGATACGATTTTCCTCCATATTTAAAGAAATACTGTAAAATCCGGTATTCGTTTTCTTCTTTTTCGATGATCCGGGGTTCGGTTACAAAAACCGTATGCTGCTTTACAAGCTGATTATCAGGCAATCGCGACAATTGCAAAAATTCACTATGTAGCTTTGAAAAACTGGCATAGGTATCGTCCATACTGTTATCCGAAAGGAAATTCGTGATTTCTTCATTATCGAGATTCCGGATAAACTTCTCTTTCTTTTCCAGCAGACTGGTTGTGATATGCCGGAAGACTACTTTTTCGACCAATACCGGCAATACAAACCACAAAACCACGATCAGTACGATTCGGGTCAGAATACTAAAAACGGCTACCTGGTGTTTAAATTTCATCTGTTATTCATTGATACGATATCCGACATTCCGAACGGTTTCAAACCAATCCAGTTTTTCATAATGTTCCAGTTTTTTCCGCAGATTCCGGACGTGTACATCGATAAAATTCGAATCGGCATTCAATTCCAGAATATCGCCCCAAAGGTGTTCGGTTAACTGCAATCGGGTCACCACCCGGTTTTTATTCAGTACGAGATACTGAAAAACATCAAACTCTTTTTTGGTCAGTGCTATGGCATTTTCGCCATGTTTTACCTTATAATCCTGTAATTGAATACTAAATCCGTGAATGCTCAACTCATTTAAAGTAAACCCATGCATTCGTCGGACTACGGCAAAAATACGCGCACCGAGTTCGGTCAGTGCAAAAGGCTTGGTCAGATAATCATCGGCACCAAGCTGAAACCCGCTAATCCGGTCGTCCAGTTCCCCGCGGGCCGTAATCACAATCACCCCCATTTTATTGTATTCTTTCCGAACCACTTTTAGCAAATCCAATCCGTCGCCATCCGGCAAGCCCAGATCGAGCAACATCAGGTCATAGGGATTTCGGTCGATCTCCTCCAATGTTTCCCGACAACTTTGTTTTATTTTACAAAAATGGCCCACGCTGCTGAGGTAGGTTACTATTTCCCGAGCCAGTTCGTCATGATCTTCTACGATAATGATATTCATAGGTAACAAGGTTAAAACCAATTAAAAGTACAGAATAATCGGAATCGCCCGACAAGCGGTCACATAAATTTCCATAGGAATTTCGATCGTATCAATATCGGATTCCGTATTTTTACAAGCAAATAGCATATATCATGTCACAACAAAAACGCCTTTTTCTACTGGATGCCTACGCACTGATCTTTCGTGGGTATTATGCCTTTATCAAAAACCCGCGCATCAACTCCAAAGGATTGGATACGTCGGCCATTATGGGATTTATGAATTCCCTGATGGATGTGATTAAAAGAGAAAAGCCCGGTTATCTGGCCGTTGCCTTCGACAAAGGAGGAAGCGAACTCAGAAGCCAAATGTTCCCCGAATACAAAGCCAACCGCGACGAAACACCGGAGGCGATCAAAATAGCCGTTCCGTATATTCAGGAAATCCTGAAGGCCATGCACATTCCGATTATGGAATTACCGGGTTATGAAGCCGACGACCTTATCGGAACGTTGGCCAAACAAGCCGAAAAAGAAGGCTATACGGTCTATATGGTTACACCCGATAAAGACTTTGCTCAGTTGGTATCCGAAAATATTTTTATGTACCGGCCGGCACGTATGGGTAATGACATTGAAATCTGGGGTGTTCCGCAGGTATTGGAAAAATTCGAAATTGAACGGCCCGAACAGGTGATCGACTTTTTGGGAATGATGGGTGATGCCGTAGACAACATTCCGGGACTTCCGGGTGTGGGCGAAAAAACCGCAAAAAAATTATTAAGAGAATACGGATCGATGGAAAACCTTTTGGCCAATACACACGAGCTAAAAGGTAAAATGAAAGAAAACATCGAGGCCAATGCCGACAAAGGGATATTATCCAAAACGCTGGCCACAATATTACTGGATTGTCCGGTGCAATTCGACGAAAAAGACTTCGAATTATCCCGTCCGGATGTAGCCAAAACCGAAGCCATTTTCCAGGAACTGGAATTCCGTAGAATGCAAGAACAGTTTGATAAACTTTTTGCAGACGGTTCCGAGTTTGACGAGATTAACACCAACAATCTGGAGCCTTCCGCTTCTACCGTATCCAAAACACGGAAAACAGCGAAAAACGAAGACCAGACGTCTTTATTTGACGACGGTCAGGTAGCAACCACAAGTACACACAACAGCTTTTACGATACGCTGGAAACCACCAGTCACAATTACCAGATTGTACAAGGTGATTTAGGAATCCGTTTGTTGGTTCAAAACCTGTTACAGCAACCGGAAGTTTGTTTTGACACCGAAACAACCGGTCTGGATGCTTTACATGCCGAACTGGTAGGAATCGCTTTCTCCTACGAAAAAGGAAAAGGCTTTTATGTTCCGTTCCCGGACAATCAGGAAGAAGCCAAAGCCGTATTGGAAAAACTACTACCGTTTTTCGAAAACGAAACCATCCTCAAAATAGGACAAAACCTAAAATACGACCTGAAAGTACTGGCCAATTACGGCGTTACGGTTAAAGGTCGTTTATTCGATACCATGATTGCGCATTATCTGATCAATCCGGATATGCGTCATAACATGGATGTCTTGTCCGAAACCTATTTAAAATACGCTCCAAAATCCATCGAAACACTGATTGGTAAAAAAGGAAAAAATCAGAAATCGATGCGCGATGTCGCCTTGGAAGACATCAAGGAATATGCCGTTGAAGATGCCGATGTTACGCTACAATTAAAAGCGCTTTTTTCGGAAAAACTCGACAAAACCGGAACGAAAAAGCTTTTCGAAGATATCGAAATTCCATTGGTAGCCGTATTGGCCGATATGGAACGTGAAGGTATCCGACTGGATGTTGACTTCCTGAAATCCTTATCTAAGGATATGGAAATTGAAATCAAAACCCTGGAACAAAAAATCTACGAAATTGCCGGAGAACATTTTAATCTGGCCTCACCAAAACAATTGGGAGATATCCTATTCGACAAATTAAAAATTGGTGGCGCCAAACAGAAAAAAACCAAAACCGGTCAGTATGCAACCGGCGAAGAAGTTTTGAGTTATCTGGCCAACGAACACGAGATTGTTCAGAGTATTCTCGACTGGCGTCAGTTGGTTAAATTAAAAAACACCTATATCGATGCGTTGCCGACTCAGGTCGACAAAGCCACACAACGCGTCCATACCGATTATATGCAAACTGTTGCTGCAACCGGTCGTTTAAGTTCGAACAATCCGAACCTGCAAAACATTCCGATCAGAACCAAACGAGGTCGCCAGATCCGGAAAGCATTTATTGCCCGTGATGAAAACTACACCTTGGTTTCTGCCGATTACTCGCAGATAGAGCTTCGCATTATCGCCGCATTAAGCGGAGAACCGAACATGATCAAGTCGTTCCAAAATGGCGAAGACATTCACGCCTCCACCGCAGCCAAAGTATTTAACGTACCGTTGGAAGCCGTAACCCGCGAACAACGTAGCCATGCCAAAACAGTAAACTTCGGAATCATCTATGGCGTTTCGGCCTTCGGATTGAGTAACCAAACGTCGTTAAGCCGTTCGGAAAGTAAAGAATTAATCGACGCCTACTACCAAACCTATCCGAGACTTAAAGCCTATATCCAGGAACAAATGGAATGGGCGCGCGAGCACGGTTATGTGCAAACGGTATTAGGTCGCCGTCGTTATTTAAAAGACATCAACTCCGCCAATGCTGTAGTACGTGGAGCGGCCGAGCGAAATGCGGTTAACGCTCCGATACAAGGAAGTGCTGCCGACATCATCAAAATCGCCATGATCAATATTCACAAACGATTGATCGCCGAAAACTGGAAAAGTAAGATGTTGCTACAGGTACACGATGAGCTTGTGTTTGACGTTCACAACAGCGAACTGGAACGCATTCAGCCTATGATTAAACACGAAATGGAAGAAGCTTTTAAACTGGATGTTCCGCTGGAAGTGGAGCTAGGACACGGAAAAGACTGGCTTCAGGCGCATTAATCATTTAAAAAACAATTTGTTATATCTTTTTATATCATATTTATAAAAATTTAATATCAATCCAAAGATTTTGCTAATTTTAAATCGTCCAATCTGACCTTTTATTAATAGCAAAATCTTTTGTTTTGAAGATATTAAAGCCGATTCTTTATTTCTCTATTTTCAACCATCCTTTAAAATTAGAGGAAGTCTATTCCTTCTCCGATCATGAGAATCGGACGGATTTTGACCGCGAAATCGAGCAGGCTCTACAACAAGGTATTATCATCAAAACCGATAGCTATTATCACACCAACCTAACCACCGAACACATCCAACGCAGGGAAACCGGTAATCGAAATGCGGAAAAAGCTTTGGAAAAAGCACAAAAAAAAGCACAATTTATTTCTTCCTGGTTTCCATTTGTTGAAGGAGTAGCCATATCCGGATCGTTGTCCAAAGGTTATTTTGACAGTAACTCCGACATCGATTTTTTTATCATCAGTAAACCCGGTTATTTATGGATTTGCCGAACGTGTCTGGTACTGTACAAAAAATTATTTCTCTTTAATTCAAAAAAATATTTCTGCGTGAATTATTTTATCACGGCAGACAATCTGGAAATTGAAGAAAAAAATCGTTTTACGGCTACAGAAATTGTAACTTTAATTCCGCTATACGGAAAAGAGAAACTCATTGCTTTTTTTGAAAGCAACCAATGGGTACATTCCTTTTTCCCAAATAAAACCCGAACGGATAACGATAGTATCCGTCCGATAAAAAAGAAAAAAATAACAGCGGCTTTCGAACGTTTATTATCCGGTTGGATGGGGCGCAAAATAGAACAGTTGACCTTTAGAACTACTTTTTGGTTTTGGAAATTAAAATTTGAAAGAAAACTGGCTTCCGAATTTTCAATTGCTTTCAAGTCATCAAAAAGAGTATCCAAACACCATCCGTCCAATTTCCAGAAAAGAATCATTGATACTTTAAACCGGAAATACGACGACCTCAACGCTACGCATCATATTCAGTTAACCAAAGAACATGTCTGATATTCTTTTTTCACATTCGTACTACTACCGGCTCGATCCGAAGCAGTGGAAAAACCATACTCCTTTTCCACCTTTAGGAACACTATATGCCGCGTCGTTGTTACGCGAAAACGGTTATCAGGTAGATTTGTTCGACACCAATCTGTTGGATAATCCGCGTGCCATTACCGGAAAACTGGAAAACGATAAGCCGCGCTATCTGGTGATTTATGACGACGGTTTTAATTATCTGACCAAAATGTGTCTGACCATTATGCGGGAAGCTTGTTTTGAAATGATCACCATCGGAAAACAACACCAGTGTACCGTTATTGTATGCAGTTCCGATTCAACCGATCATTATCAGAAATACCTGGATAAAGGTGCCGACTATATTTTACAGGGTGAAGGCGAAGCCAGTCTTTTGGAACTGATCAATACTTTAGAACACAAAACATCCGTTACAACTATCAGCGGAATTATTTATACCGATCCGAACACAAATCAAATTCGGATCAACCCCAAACGTCCGATTCTTCAAAATCTGGACGAATTGCCACTACCCGCCTGGGATTTAATCGACATCGATTCGTATAAAGCCCAATGGCAAAAAAGCGGTCAGCCCTTTACACTGAATATCGCCACCACACGCGGTTGTCCGTACAAATGCAACTGGTGCGCCAAACCGATCTACGGGAATCGCTACAATGCGCATTCACCGGATTATATCGTACGCCAAATTGCCCATCTGAAGTCCGCATTTGGTGTAACCCGATTCTGGATGTGTGACGATATTTTCGGACTAAAACCCAACTGGGTACAAGAATTCGGAAAACTATTGGACGAACAACAGTTATCAATCCGTTATTATATCCAAAGTCGCGCCGACTTACTTTTAAAAGAAGATACCATCACCGTACTGGCGCGTACCGGATTGGAAGAAGTCTGGATCGGTGCCGAAAGCGGTTCCCAGAAAATCCTTGATGCGATGGATAAAGGTACTACGGTAGCGCAGATTTATGAAGCCACCCGTTTGCTCAAAAAGAACAATGTTCGAATTTCTTTTTTCCTGCAATTCGGTTATCTGACCGAAAACCAGGACGACATCCAAAAAACCATTGCCATGGTCAAAGAACTGTTGCCCGACAATATCGGGATTTCCGTTTCGTATCCGTTACCGGGCACCAAATTTTATGACAAGGTTAAAGAAGACCTGAAACAGAAATCCAACTGGACCGATTCGGATGATCTGGACATGATGTTTCACGGCACCTATACCTCCGAATATTATCGTAAATTACAACGATTGGTTCACAAAGAATACCGTATCAGTCAGGGGATTTATTTTCTAAAAAACCTATTTCGCGATCCGGTACGAACAGACAAATTAAAATCCATTGCCAAACTGAGTTATTATATTCCGAGCGCCGGAATCGACCGTTATCAGATCAAAGCTTTAGAAAAACCATGAATGCCTCTTTCGACATAGCCGCAGCCACGTACGACCAGACGTTTACCCATACGGTAATCGGCAGGTTGCAACGCGATTTGGTTTATCGTCAGATGACGGAAATGCTACAAAACAGCAGCATCCGTTCTATATTGGAAATCAACTGCGGAACAGGCGAAGACGCGCTTTGGTTATCCGAACAAGGCTATCAGGTAACCGCCACCGATATTTCGGAACAAATGATCCTCACGGCTCGGCAAAAAGATACAGTCGGAACGATTACATTTCGTCAGGCCGATATCAATACGCTTCCCGCTACGTTTCCAAATCAGACATTCGATGCACTCTTTTCCGATTTTGGCGGACTGAATTGTCTTTCCGAATCGGAATTGGAAGCCTTTTTTGAAAATGCCAATCGGTTACTCAACCCAAACGGCAGACTGTTTTTAGTGATCATGCCTAAAAATACGTTATGGGAACAATTATATTTTCTGCTAAAAGGCCAATGGAAAGCAGCCTTCCGTCGCAAACGTGAAAAAGCGATTGTCAACATCGACGGAGAAGCCGTAGCGACCTACTATTACAATCCGGCTGCGATCAAACGAATGGCACAACGTCATTTTGCCGTCACGCATATACAACCCGTTGGTTTTTTTATTCCACCCTCCTACCTGGAACCCTTTGTAAAAAACAAAAAACGTTTAACCGCCGTTTTGGGTTCTTTGGAAAACACTATTCGAAACGTTCGATTCCTGTCACGTTATTCCGATCACTATTTTATTGCTTTGCAGAAAAGATGAGTATACTGCTGACACACGGATATTATATATCGGACGATCCGAAGGAGCAAAAAATCATGAAGCCCTACCCACCATTGGGATTGCTTTATATTTCGGGTTATTTGCTGGAACGGAATATTCCGAATTCGGTTTACGACAGTACGTTTTATTCCCAACCCGAACAACTGGACTATATCATCGGCATGCAACCGGATGTCATCGCGATCTACACCAACCTGATGACCAAAGTTGAGGTAATTCGATTGATTCGGGTTCTGAAAACGGACTACCGTTACGGTTTTCCTAAAATTATTTTAGGCGGCCCGGATGTGACGTATAACTGCGAAAATTACCTCAATGCCGGTGCCGATTTTCTGATCATAGGCGAAGGCGAAGAAACCACTTACCAATTGTATCAGGCCATTATGGAACAATCGGATTATACGGCTGTTGATGGTATCGCCTTTTTCGACAACGGTCAGTTGATCAAAACGAAAGCCCGAACCAAATTCCGGGAACTGGACGAACTGCCATTACCCAATCGAAAAGCGGTTCCGATCGAAAAATATTTACAAACCTGGAAAACGAATCACGGGAAAAGCTCGATGACGATTTCCACACAACGCGGCTGCCCGTATACCTGTAAGTGGTGTAGCACGGCTGTGTATGGTCAGAGTTACCGCAGACGACCGGCGCAACAGGTGGCTGCCGAAATGCGCCTTTTAAAAGACCAATACAACCCGGACACCCTCTGGTTTGTAGACGACGTATTTACCGTGAGCCACAAATGGCTGACGGAATTTCATAAAGAAGTACTCGCTCAGGATGCCAAAGTTCCGTTCGAATGCATCACCCGGGCCGAACGCCTTAACGATGCCATTCTGCAACTTTTAAAAGAAGCCGGATGTTACCGGATCTGGATTGGTGCCGAAAGCGGTTCCCAGAAAATCATTGACCTGATGGATCGCCGTGTCGATGTATCGGTTGTCAAACAGGCTATTCAAAAAACCAATGCTCTTGGTATCGAAACCGGAACGTTTATCATGGTAGGCTATCCCGGTGAAACCGAAGACGACATTCACCAGACAATTCAATACCTCAAAGAAGCCAACCCTACGGAATATACCATTACGGTAGCCTATCCGATTAAAGGGACTTCTTTGTATGATGAGGTGGAAAGCCGCATCACCGTACAACCCGATTGGGAAACCTCAACGGACCGTCAGATTGATTTCAAAAGAACCTATTCGCGTAAATTTTACGATTATGCCGTGAGTAAAGTCGTAAACGAAGTGGAATTTTACCGGGAGCTGATTAAAACCGAAAACCGGAATCCGATCAAAATACTGAAATTAAAAACCAAATCCATTTTGGCCAGTGGCCTGATGCGGATTAGTAAACAGTTATAGCGATGAACCAATCGGCCGAAAAGAAATACTTCATTTTTATTACCCTGCTTTATTTTACAATAAGCCTGCTGGGTATTTTACATCATGAACTTTGGCTGGACGAAGCACATCACTGGTTATTGGCGCTGGATAGCAATTCTTTTTCGGAACTGTTTTACAACATGCGCCACGAAGGTCATCCAATGCTGTGGAACATCCTATTGTTTTTACTCACCCGAATCACAGACAATCCCTTTGGGATGCAACTCCTACATATTGTATTGTCCACACTAACAGTTAGCATTTTCCTTCGGAAATCACCTTTTTCGATACTTTTCAAAGTACTGTTCGTCTTTGGTTATTTTATGCTGTTCGAATACAACCTCATCAGTCGGAATTATATATTGGGTTTATTATTTTTATTTCTGGCGTTGGGACTATACCGCCAACGGAAAGAAAAATTCCTGCTTTATGTCTTTTGGTTGGTATTGGCCGCCAATATTCACCTGATGTTTACGGTAGTCAGTCTGGCACTACTCTTATTATTCACTATTGAAAACAAGAAAAACCTACTTCGTTATACCAGTGGCTATCTCGTTTTTGCGGCAGGCCTTTTTCTGCTGGTCGTACAATTATTCCCCGCTATCGATAGTATCTTTTTAAACCGAACACAGGATATTCCGCTATACGAACGCTTTACCAAAGGCTTTATCTCACTCTTTAAAGGATTGGTAACGATACCCGATTTCCGAACGATTCATTTTTGGAATTCCAATTTGGTGGTTAATTATAGTAAACCGGTGGCTGCCGTAATCGGATTGTTATTATATGCCCTTCCGCTATTGCTATTTTACAAACGGAAAGCCACTTTACTGTTTACGTATACCGCCTTGTTTGGCGTACAGTGTTTTTTCTTTATCACCCAACTGGGCGCTACGCGATTCGACGGTATCAACTATATTATATTGATCACTGCTTTATGGATTGATCATTATCACGTATATCGTATCCGGAACAACATCAATCGGGATTTTGCGCGGAGAACCGCTCTTTATTTACTACTATTATTACAATTCAGTAGCGGACTAATTGCCTATATGTACGACTATTGGAAACCCTTTTCGTCCGGAAAACAGGTAGCCGCTTTTCTGACGCAACATCGTTTATCAAATATGGAAACGGTTACCCTTTTTTGCGAAGGAACCATTATTGCCCCTTATCTGGACAAGCGTCCGTTTTTCCTATGCACCAATCGGAATCAGGGACTTTGCAATTGGGAACAAAACTGTAATACTGCTATAACCGATAGTCAGCTCATCGCATTACTGGCAACGCATAGCGAACAAAACAGCGATTTTATTTTTATTACCGCCCGAAATATCACCCAAAACCCGGAAAATACGATTAGCCTAAAAGAACTAACGCATTTGTCGCCTTGTATTGTCCGAAACACGAATTATTATATCTACCGCGTTACGCGCATTATTACCAAACCAATCCCGCATGAAAAAACTATTGCTCGTTTTTAGTCTGTTACTTGTCGCCTGCGCGAACGATTCCTATTCCGATCTGATCGAAAAGGGAGACGATTCACTTGTGCTACGATGGAATAAGGCCTATGCCGACGATGACATCCACAAATCGCTGATCGGATTAAAATGGGCTTTATCGTATATCGGTGCGAAGTTACCATCCGATTTATCCGGTGTTTATAGCAATGGTGATCGGATTTATGTCGACAGTAAGGCCATTGGATTATCGGAAAATGCACAGGTGCTACTAAACCGTTTGCATCAAAAGATCAAAAATTCCCAGGAATACCAACAACAGCAAACAATCGATTTGGGTCGGTATGTTACGTTGTTGCTCGGTGCTTCCGAACATTATTATGCGTTAACCGGCGTACCCGAACAACTGGATGTACTGATGAGCCGTTACACCTTACAACCCGAAAAAGGCTATGTGGACAATTCGGGCGTGTCGTTGGAACATCGCATCATACGGTTTTCCGAACAAAACGGATTAAACCAGCTCTTTTTATCGACCGAGATCAATCCGACCAATGGAGCGGTAACCGAATACGAAACCATCGAATTATTAGACAACGGTCAGCTTCGCTTTGGAATATTCGACGCCAACGGAATCCGGAAAAACAGTGCCGATCCGACGCATTCCAATGCCGGAAAACCCGCCAAATGCATGTGGTGTCACGAATCGGCCATACAACCCTTATTCTCCGTTCAGAACGATCATAACGGTTTTCTACCATATACCGATTTCCGCGACCGTCTTTTGGATTTCCGAACTTCGCATAACACCTTAAAAAATAACCTTCCAATAGGTGTCGATTTTTCGCAAACGCAACAGCACACCCTAACGGAACTGCTTTATATTTCCTTTATGGAACCCTCGGCCGAACGTTTAAGTCGGGAATGGAATCTTCCGTTAGCCGAAGTTCAAAACCGCCTGGCCGGACTACCGACGCATACCTACGATGAGTTTCCGTTTCTGGGAAATCTGTATCATCGCAAAGATGTCGAATCGCTGGCACCCTTTCAGGGATTAAGCGTTTCAGATCATGTACGGGAATCCTCACAAACCGAAGTCAACCACCTTAACTGATATGGTATACAATCAAAAAATAGTAGTCGTACTTCCGGCTTATAATGCCGGTAAAACCATAGAAAAGACCTATAACGAAATTCCTTTCGATATGGTCGATGCTGTTATTCTAACCGATGATTTTAGCAAAGACGATACGATTCGGATTGCCCGCGAATTGGGTATCGAACATATCATTGCGCATGATCGCAACAAAGGTTACGGCGCCAATCAGAAAAGCTGTTATCAAAAAGCATTGGAATTGAACGCCGATATTATTATCATGTTGCATCCGGATTATCAATATACGCCGAAACTGATTCCATCGATGGTCCATCTTGTCGTAAGCGATTTGTATGATGTAGTTTTGGGTTCCCGGATATTGGGCAAAGGCGCCTTAAAAAACGGTATGCCGGTTTACAAATATATCGCCAACCGTATGCTGACGCTATTTCAAAATCTGATGATGAACCAAAAATTATCGGAATACCATACCGGTTACCGTTGTTTTAAAGCGTCTGTTTTACAACAGATCGACTTTAAAAACAACTCCGACGATTTTGTTTTCGACAACGAGATACTGGCGCAGTTTTGCTACCACAATGCCCGGATTGGCGAAGTCTCCTGTCCGACGCATTATTTTGAAGATGCTTCTTCGATTAACCTGCAACGCAGTATTGTGTACGGATTGGGTGTTTTACGCGTATCATTGAGCTATGCCCTGCAAAAAACCAGGTTGTTTCATTTTGCATTATTTTCGAGACAATGAAAAAATGGTTTAAAAATACATCGTTTGGCATTCGCGTGCCACATCACGCAACAATCGGGTTCAAACGTTACCCTTCAAAATCCCAGTCCCAAAATTCATCCCATCGGATTACTTCAAAATTTTGATTGCTAAAAGCTTCAATTGCAGCATCCAGATCATAACCGGGAGCAAAACCATACCGTGACTCTACGTAGAAATCATCCGTATCAAGGTCGGTCATTATCTTAAAAACGCGGGAAAAAGAGGGTGTTTTCGCTTTTCCCACATATTCGTTCCAAATGGTTTTAAGGATTGCAAAACCGGTATCAAAATCTTCATCACTTATTGGTTTTTCATCTTCAAATTTTGGCCCTTTATCTTTGAATGATCGGTCATAGATATAGAAAGGGGAATCACAAATCGTTTGGGACAAGTTCGAAACCGACATCCCATACGTTTTAAAGAATTCGGATATATGAAACACCAATACTGCGGGTTTTTCGGTGTGCTGTAGTAGATTTTCGTTCATATCTATTTTTGTTAAGCGCCAAATCTCACGGCTTTCGCGCTGTCATTTACGTTGAATTCGCTTGCTCCCAAAGTCAATAAGTCAGGGATTTTATACCCTGATTCCGAGTACCCGCCATTGGAAAAAGAAATGACACTATAATAGTCATCGCCTCTGGGCACAAGTATTCCGAATGTTTTTATCCCGTTTCGACCTAAAGCGAAAACAGTTTTGAACAGCAACTCCTCGAGAGTGGATTTGTTAAGATCGGCTCCGGAAAGTTTAGTCGAACGTCGGTACGATTTTTCAGTGTAGATCGGAATAAAGACTTCCTTCGGCCACAAACTATCGGTATTTTTCAACGTTTCTGATTTTACCAAAATCCATCCGCCGCTATTCTCATAATCGTCCGAGAAGTCCGACATCTCATTAGACGGATCAATCGGCGCACGGTCGACAAATTCAACTGCAGCAGGATAAGCCGAACTTCTCCAATTCGATTTTGTGTTTAGATGTTGCATCCACAAAGGACTCGCGAAATGAACTGTTATCGTTGCACTGGCAGTGTCGGTTTCACCACGCCAATAGGCTTCTTTTCCATTATTCTTGATTTCCGTCTCCCCGGATGTTCGCACTGCATTGAGTTCACATTTTGTGATGTAGCCTTTTACATTCTCCTGAAGCCAATGGTTATCAAAGAGGCAGTTCATGTCGAAACTTTTCGCAATCGGCGAATCACCCAAAGCCGCATCCCGGATCAGGCGAATCGCAAAGGCCAGATTGTTACTAAAATACATCGCGTCCGGATGAATCGTGTCTATATCTAAAATCGCTATTTTGTTTGCGACATCAATCGATTTTACTTTTACATCGTATAAATAGGCCATATCTCAATTAGGATTTAAAGGTCAAAGACCAAAACTGCAGGTTTCTCAGTGTCTTGTCGTTAATTTTCGAAATACAATACCAATTCTAAAACCTGCAACTAAAAAAGTGTTATTTTTCTTTCAAATTTCGAATGGAAAAATACTACTTTATTCTTATAAAACTTTAAAAAACAGCATAAATACAAGTCGTTTTTTGCAGTTTAACATTAAAGAGAATATTTTTTAAATAACTAACAACCTGTTTAACAGGTCACATTATTAGTTGTGTACAGATTAAGGGTTTTCGCGTATCTTTGAACTAAGTCCTGAAAAAACAGGCTGTTTATGTTCCGGATTATGAAAAAACTGTTCGAAACCTATTATCCTTTGCTTCCGATAATTGCACTGTGTGGTTTTTACCTCTATCAGGCGAGTGGTTTTGTTTTGCATGATTTTGCAAATTATTATTTTGGTGGTTATTTTCTTTCGGAAGGTCATTTTACATCCGATTTGTATTTCCCGGCTATTTTTAATGAACAGATCACCGCATTAGGCTATACTTCCATTTTTACCAGTTTCGCACCCAACACGCCTTTTTTAGCACTGTTCTTTTATCCGTTTCACCTTCTTGATCCGTACACGGCTAAAATTATATTCAATCTGATCAGCAGTGTGCTGTTTCTTTATAGTCTGAGGCGAATTTTCCAGTACTATTCCATCCAGCCGATCTATCTGGTTTTGGTGCCGTTTCTCTTTTTTATTCCGATCAAAAACAATCTGTTGTTCGGACAATTGTATTTTTTGCTTTTCTTCTTGTTAGCCGAAGGCTGGCTGGCGTACGAAAAAAAGCAGTTTTTCCGGATGAGTCTGTTTTGGGGTATTGCCATTCTTTTAAAAATATTCCCCGTACTATTGATCTTATTTTTACTCTTTCAAAAAAAATTTAAAGCCGCTCTATATCTGATCGGAGTTTGCGCAGGTTTGGCATTACTGTCGGTTATCATAAGCGGATTTGAAATCTGGGTTTTCTTTTTAAAAGACGTATTTCCAAAAGCTTCCAATGGTGAAATCGCTACCGCTTTTGTTGACAATTACCAGTCGTTTTATATGTTTACCAAACGACTATTACTTTTCGATCCGATCGAAAATCCAAATCCGTTATGGAACAGTCCGCTATTTTTTCAAATCGTATGGATTACTTTTAAACTGAGTCTGCTCTATATCGGATTTTTCGTTTCCCAAAACCACGACAAACTGTTTGCTTTTTCCTTTTGGATTATCGCAGCCATACTGCTTTCGCCCTACGGAAGTACCTATACTTTTATTGTATTGCTATTTCCTTTTATCTTTCTGGCTAAAAAACGTATTCCATCGGGTACAAAAATCACAGTATTCGTATTATTATTCATTATTTGTAATGTACCGCTATCGTTATTCCTAACAAAAGTATTCCCGATTTCCTATATCCGACTGGGATTTGTTTTGTTCTTTTTTCTGCTGTTTCTATTTCCGGAGCGAAAAAGAATTTCCCGGAAAAGAATACTATTACTTCCGATAATCACCCTACCGATTGGCTTTATCGGTTCTTATTCCCAACCGACTGAAAACAGCAAAGCGTTACTTCCAAAAGACAGTCCGATACTGATTTATGATTATACGGTTTCCGGCAACGAACTCCGTTATTTTTATCGTGATGAAAACGGAACCCATTCGGCGGTTATTTCACTTCCCGAGGTAAAAATAGCCGAAGCGGTTATCCAAAACAACCAGATTTTTCACAACGAAAAACAACAAACCCTCGGTAAAGACCATAAACAAAAAGCCATCGTATTAAAAAACAAAACGATCCTGTACTTATCGGATTATGGCCGTGGTATCGGATTTTATACGTTACGAAAAAACAGTATCCATTGAAAGCAAACTATTATAACCGGATCGTCCATATTTCGAGCAATACGCTACGCCAAATCATCGTATCGGCCTTTGGTATGGCTATTCCATTTTTGGTGATTCATTTTGCGCAAAAAGAAATCTGGGGTGCTTTTGTTTCGATTTTGTTGTATACCTTGTTCGCTACTCAAGTGATCAACTGGGGAAATAAAGAATATGTCTTGCGACTGTTTAGTATGCTTCCGAATAAAATCAAAAAGAATTACAGCCGAATACTGTTTACCCGTTTGCCGTTGGTTTTTCTGTTTTCGATTGGAAGCCTCTGTTTTTTTCCGGTTACCTATACATTTTACATTTTTATATGGTTATTGGGACGCTATTTCAATCATTCGACCGAGGCATTGGTCATTTACGAAAAGAAATTCAACGCCTCCATCACAATCGAAGTCATTAGTTTTTTGGTATTCCTGTTTCCTTTTTATTGGCTAAAAGACGATTTTGGGATTTATTCGTTGTTGGTTAATTACAGTTTTTACCAGTTTATCCGCGGCACCGGTTATTTTGTATTGTTTCAAAAATACCTATCTTCCGGGAATATCAAAATGGACTTTTCCTATTACAAACAGGCTTTTCCATTCTTTTTATTGTCGGTTTTGGGCTTTTTTACTTCAAAAATCGACTTATATATCATCGACTATTTCGAAAACCGAACCATTGTTGCCAATTATCAGGTACTCAATAGTCTGCTGGTTTTTGCCATGTCGGTTGCAGCATTTATTTATACCCCGTTTACTAAAAACATATACCGGAATACCACATCGGTTGTGCGTCAGATTCAAAAACAACTAAGCTTGCTGGGATTATTCCTGGTCCCAATCGGCTTATTGATCATCCATTTGATCACGATGTACTACCTAAAAACCAGCCTTTCCATTTGGTTTTACACGATTGCTTTCCTATATGTATACCCTTCGTTTATTTATGGTATCAAAATTGTGGAACTCTTTCGGAATCATCAGGAAAAAGCCGTTATAAAAATTTTACTCACCGGAACGTTGATCAATGCTATACTATCAACAATATTAGTATATTTAAACTATGGAATGAGCGGTGCTTTATTGGGTGCCGCCCTGGCACAACTGGTTCAATTAGTACTTACCTCAAAACCCTCGTTATTGCGATAACATGAATACGAACAAGGTTATATTATTCAATCCCCGAAGTGCCAATAGTAAGCACCGGATACCGAATTCCATTTTACAGGTAGGCGCCTCTATTCATGGGCATTACGACTATGTTTTTGTGGACGGCAATCTGGAAACCGATCCGTGGCAAACTATCGAAAACTATCTGGCAACGGGCGAATTCAAATACTTCGGTTCTACGGTGATGCCCGGTCCGCAATTGAAACAGGCCATTCCGTTTACCAAAAAAATAAAAGAACAATTTCCGGAAATCACCACGATTTGGGGCGGTTATTTTGCCTCCAACCAATATAAAGTTGCTTTGGATTCCGGTTATGTGGATTATATTATCAATGGTCCCGGCGACAAAACCTTTCCATCCCTTTTAGCTGCCTTGGAAAACAACGAGCCCAAAACCATCGTTTTAATCAAAAACCTGATTTATAAAAAAGCGGACGGTACGATAACCAAAACCGCAACCGAAGCCTTACTGGATCAGGATACGTTACCTAAGTTCCCGTATGAATACCTGAATCAGTTTTATCCGGTACGAAATTATCTGGCGAAAACCTTTATGGGATCGAAAACGCTTTCCTATCATTCCAGTATGGGTTGTCCGTTTAGCTGTTCGTTTTGTGCCGTTGTACCGATTTACAATGCGCGTTGGAAAGGCATGTCGGCCGCACGGATTTACGAAGATGTACGCTATTTTAAAGACACTTATAATATCGATGCAATCGAATTTCACGACAATAACTTTTTCACGTCGAAAAAGAGAGTGTTGGAATTTTCGGAACTCATTTTAAACGACAATATCAGTTATTGGGGCGAAGGCCGTATTGACACCATTAATATGTACACGGACGATGAACTCCGACTCATGCGCAAAGCCGGTTGCAAAATGATCTTTTTAGGTGCCGAAACCGGAAACGATGCCATTTTAAAACAAATGAACAAAGGCGGTACGCAATCCGGTCAAATGATCAAGGATTTCGTATTACGAATGAAGAATGTCGACATTGTTCCGGAGTTATCGTTTGTATTGGGTATGCCGGCTGCGACCGAAAAAGAAGTATACGATCAGATTTTATGGGATATTAACTTTATCCGCGAAATCAAAACGATCAACCCAAAATCCGAAATTATCATTTATCTGTATAGTCCGGTTCCAACCGAAGGATCGGAACTGTACCAGCAAATTCTGGATGCCGGTTTTTCATTTCCTACACAACTGGAAGACTGGATTTCGCCTAGCTGGGAAAACTTCGACCTGCGAAAAAACCCGATTACGCCGTGGTTAAAACCCTATATGATCGATACGATAAAAAACTTCGAAACGGTTTTAAACGGCTATTATCCTACGGTTTCCGATTTCCGGATCAGAGGATTTAAAAAAACACTATTACAAACCCTGTCGGGATTGCGTTATAAAACCGGAATTTACCAGTATCCTTATGAGATCAAGGCTTTGCATAAACTCTGGCGCTACCGCCAACCTGAAATCGAAGGTTTTTATTCGGAATAATGAGAAAACTGATCCAACGCATCATAAGTCCGTTTTTGCAAAAAGCCAGTTCGATCTATTTGTCGAAACCGCGGAACTATCGCTATAAAAACATTCGTGTTCGTGTAGAACCGGGTGTGTTTCCGCCTTTTATTACGATCAGCACCAAACTGCTGTTAGAATTTATCGAGCCGCTTCCGTTGCAAAACAAAACCTTCCTCGAACTGGGTTGTGGTTGTGGTATCATTTCCATACTGGCCGCCCAAAAAGGCGCACAGGTGACGGCTTCTGACATTAACAAAACGGCACTCGAAGCACTCCAAAAAAATGCGATCCCCAATCAGGTAACGTTATCTGTCATTTATTCCGATTTGTTTCAGGAATTATCGGATCGGCAATTCGATTATATCGTGATCAATCCTCCTTATTATCCAAAAACGCCTCAAAACACTGCTGAAAGTGCCTGGTTTTGTGGCAAAAACTTCGAGTATTTTGAAAAACTATTCGCACAACTCCCGAAATATCGTACCGAAACCAACAAAATCTATATGATCCTTTCGGAAGATTGTGATTGCGATACCATCCAATCCATCGCCACCCGGAATGCACTTCGGATGCAAGTTGTTCGCACTGCAAAAGTGTTTCAGGAACAGAATTATATTTTTGAAATCGGAAGCCAATAATTTTTGGTAACTTTCGGACGTTATTTATGATAACTAAAAGTCCGTTTTCTATGAAAAAAATAATTGTCGTTTCACTACTACTTCTGTCCTTTTCCATCGTTGCTCAGGAAAAAACGCGTTTCAACAAAATAGACAGTTTGCTAACCTATTTACATGAAAACAACAAATTTATGGGCGCCATAAGTCTGCGGGAAAACGGAAATGTGGTTTTTGAAAAGAATTATGGCTTTGCAGACGTGGAAAACAACATCTCAGCCGATAGCAATACCAAATACCGAATCGGTTCCGTTACCAAAATCTTTACTGCGGCTATCATTTTTCAATTGATTGAAGAAAAAAAACTGACCTTAGACACCAAACTATCCAAGTTTTATTCTGAAATTCCGAATTCCAACACAATTACCATCGGAATGCTGCTCAACCATAAAAGCGGCATCGCCAACTATACCGACAACAGCTTTGATTCCTATAAAACCAAGCCGCAAACCAAACGCGACATGTTAAAACGCATCGCGGCAGCGCAACCGGTTTTCGAACCCGATGCCAAAGCCGAATACAGCAATTCGAATTATCTTTTATTGGGTTATATCATCGAATCGATCACCGGAAAAAACTATGGCGATAATGTTGCCACCCGAATTGCTGGCAAAATTGGTTTAAAAAACACCTATTACCCTAAAAAGAGCGTACCGGGTAAAGACGAGGCCTTTTCCTATTCTTTCGCCGGTAACAAATGGAAAAAAACGCCATCCTGGGATTTAAGCGTGGCCAATGCCGCCGGTGCCTTAGTATCGACACCATCCGATCTGACCGATTTTATCAACGCCCTTTTTACCGGAAAAATTGTCAAACCCACTTCACTGGCACAAATGACCGCTATGGAAAACGGATACGGCAAAGGATTGTTACAATTTCCATTTAGCGACAAACGCTTTTTAGGTCATAACGGAATAATTGAAGATTTCCGATCGGTTGTTGCGTATCATCCGAGCGATAAAATGGCGATTTCGCTTATTGTAAATGGAAACAATTATAACGAAAACGAGCTTTTAATCGGTATCTTAAGTATTTATTATAAAATCCCGTATCGCTTTCCGAATCTGAAATCCGTAGCAGTTGATCCGAAGCTTTTAAAAAGCTACGAAGGTCTGTATAGTTCCAAGCAGATTCCGTTGCAGCTAACAATCCGGGTAGAAAACGGCCAATTACAAGGTCAGGCCACCGGACAAAATTCGTTTCCGCTAAATGCTTTAAGCCCAACGGAATTTATTTTTGATCCGGCCGGCATTGAAATCACCTTTAAAGACAAAGGATTACTTTTAAAACAAGGCGACAACAAGCTAACTTTCACCAAAGAATAGCATCAAAACCGGCATTTAACTGGATAGCTATTTCCGGATCCGGTTAAAAAAAGCGTCCGAATCGACAACGATCCTCTTAAATCGTTATAAAATGACTGATAACCCAACTGATTATCAATCGATAAAATATTATTCAACAGACATTTGTATTTAAAATAAATATTTGTACTTTTGCAACCCCTTTATTGGGGATGGAATGTTTAATTAAAATAAATTATTGTGAACAATTTAAGCTACAAGACAGTATCAGCTAACAAGGCAACTGCTCAAAAAGAGTGGATCGTTGTAGATGCTGAAGGTCATAACTTAGGTCGTTTTGCTTCAAAAGTAGCCATGCTATTAAGAGGTAAATACAAGCCAAGTTATACACCGCACGTGGACTGTGGAGATAACGTGATTGTTATCAACGCAGAAAAAATCAACCTAACAGGTAACAAACTTGAGGATAAAACGTATATCCGTCACACAGGTTACCCAGGTGGTCAAAGAAGTTTATCTGCTAAAGTAATGCAACAAAAAAACCCTGCATTATTAGTAGAGAAAGCTGTAAAAGGAATGTTGCCTAAAAACAAATTAGGAGCACAATTATTCCGCAATTTAAATGTATATGTAGGTACTGAGCACAAACATGATGCACAACAACCTAAAACCGTTAACTTAAACGATCTAAAGTAATGGGAGTTATTCACAAAATCGGTAGAAGAAAAACCGCTGTTGCTCGTGTATATGTTACAGAAGGAACTGGAAACATCACGGTAAACAAAAGAGAATTTACAACTTACTTCCCAACGGCTACATTACAGTACAAAGTGATGCAACCATTAGCAATGACTGAAAACGCTGCTAATTTTGACATCAAAGTAAATGTATACGGTGGAGGAACAACTGGTCAGGCAGAAGCTGTACGTATGGCAATCGCAAGAGCTATGTGTGAAGTAGAAGCTGAGAACAGAGCGATCTTAAAACCAGAAGGATTACTAACAAGAGATCCTCGTATGGTTGAGCGTAAGAAATTCGGTCAGAAGAAAGCTCGTAAGAGATTCCAATTCTCGAAACGTTAATATTTATTTATTATTAAAAAAACTAAGTTTTTGTTGCTCTCCTGCTGAGGTAGGAATTAGTTTAGCATCTAAATGGCGAAGACCAGAGTGTTAGTTCACTAACCCATCGCTACTTCACCATTGCTAATACAACAGAACGTAAACTATTACAAAATGGCAAACAAAGTAGAAGTTAAAGAATTACTAGAAGCAGGTGTTCACTTCGGACACATGACTAGAAAATGGGATCCAAACATGGCTCCTTACATCTATATGGAGCGTAATGGTATTCACATTATCAACCTATATAAAACGGCAGCTAAAATCGAAGAGGCTAATGAGGCTTTGAAAAAAATCGCTGCATCTGGTAGAAAAGTACTTTTCGTAGCTACCAAAAAACAAGCAAAAGATATCGTTGCAGAAAAAGCTGCAGCAGCAAACATGCCGTACATCACTGAAAGATGGCCAGGTGGTATGTTGACTAACTTCGTAACGATCCGTAAAGCTGTTAAGAAAATGGCTTCTATCGACAAAATGAAGAAAGACGGTACTTTTATGACATTATCTAAAAAAGAACGTTTACAGGTAGATCGTCTTCGTGCAAAACTTGAGAAAAACTTAGGTTCTATTGCCGATATGACCCGATTACCAGCTGCGTTGTTTGTAGTGGATATCAAAGCGGAACACATCGCTGTAAAAGAAGCACAAAAATTAAACATTCCAGTTTTTGCTATGGTAGATACCAACTCTGACCCACGTCAGGTTGATTATGTTATCCCGGCTAACGATGATGCTTCAAAATCAATCGACAAAGTTTTATCTTTAGTAAGTGGTGCTATCATTGAAGGACTTTCTGACAGAAAATCTGACAAAGAAGAGCAACCAGCTGGAGAAGTAGCAGCTGCTCAAACAGAAGCTACAACGACTTCAACTGAAGAATAAAAATAACATTATGATAAAGTCGTTATGCTGGTGGATGCTTACTTTTGGGGCGACTATCAACATAACGACTTCATTTTTTTAACCTAAAAATAAAACACTTTCAAAATGGCAAATATTACTGCTGCAGACGTAAATAAATTAAGACAAATTACCGGTGCCGGTATGATGGATTGTAAAAAAGCTTTAGTTGAAGCTGATGGAGATTTTGATTTAGCAATCGAAAACCTACGTAAAAAAGGTCAGAAAGTTGCTGCTAACCGTTCTGACAGAGAGTCAACTGAAGGAGCTGTTATCGCTGTTGTTAACGCTGACAAAACTGCTGGTGTTGTGATTTCACTTAACTGTGAGACTGACTTCGTAGGTAAAAACGAAGGTTTCGTAAAATTAGCTACAGATTTAGCTAATCAAGCAATCAACTTCGCTACAAAAGAGGAGTTTTTAGCTTCTGACTTCAACGGAATTACTGTTGCTGACAAATTGATCGAGCAAACAGGAGTTATCGGAGAGAAAATCGAAATCGGTTCTTTCGAGCGTTTAGAAGGAGCATTCGTTGGATCTTATATCCACGCTGGAAACAAAATCGCTACATTAGTAGCTTTATCGGCTAACGTTGACGGTGCTGAAGAAGCTTCAAGAAACGTAGCAATGCAAGCGGCTGCTATGGCGCCAATCGCATTAAACGAAGAAGGTGTTGATGCTGCTATCATCGAAAAAGAAATCGAAATCGCTAAAGATTTACTACGTCAGGAAGGAAAACCAGAAGCCATGTTAGACAACATCGCTAAAGGTAAATTAGCACGTTTCTTCAAAGACAACACTTTAGTAAACCAGGATTATATTAAAGAACCAAAAATGAGCGTTACAGAATATGTAAAATCAGTAGACGGATCTTTAACTGTTACAGGTTTCAAAAGAGCTGCTTTAGCATAATAACACTATTCCGGTTTTACCGGAAAACAATTTTACCAGCAATGGTAAAACGAACCCCAATCACAGATTGGGGTTTTATTTTGTTTATTTTACTTCTTAAAACAATACAAAATTGAGAAAAATCATTTTCCTCCTATTCGCAATTTTCTTTTCCGGAATCCTGACGGCTCAGAACAATAAAAGCCTGTTGTGGGAAATCTCCGGAAACGGGCTTTCCAAAAATTCCTATCTCTACGGAACAATGCATCTCAGCGATAAAATCTCCTATCATCTGTCCGACAATTTTTTCACACACTTACTGGCTGCCGACATGGTTGGTAACGAAAGCGACCCGGAAACCTGGAATGACGCTTACGAACTGCTCACCAATACTACAATCAGTATTCAGGACCGCTTTTATTCCGGCTTCTATATGTTCCCGGTAAAAAAACAGGACCTTCAAAACATATTTACCTCACACAATTATTTCAACAGTCTGTTATCCCGTACCGACAATAAAAAAGCTGATTATCAGGAAAACACCTATCTGGATATGTTTATCTATCAGACCGGACGGAAACACAAGAAAAAAGTCGTAGGACTGGAAGATACCAAAACCTCATTTCTTTCATTGTCACAGATTAAAACCGACAATTTTGTCCCGAAAGAAGAACACCGTCTGGCCTTATACAAACTACTAAAAAACCGCAGTTTAGCCGACGCCATATCCGAATACTACCGCGAAAAAGACGTCGAAATGCTGGACTCTCTTTACCGGATGATCTTCCCACAAAAAGCCTATGAAGCACTGATCTCTAATCGGAATACGATTATGACCAAAAGTATCGACTCTTTGGTTCACAAAGGAAGCCTTTTTTCGGCCGTAGGAGCGGCACATCTGGGCGGCAAAAAAGGAATCATCAGTATGTTGCGCGAAAAAGGCTATCAGGTAACCCCTGTTTTCGGCTCCTTTACCGATGTGGGTAAAAACAAAAAAGAAGCGATAGAAAATTTCTTTATGGCTCCGAAATACAAAATGTCCGGAACCAGCGACAGTATGGTACAATTGCCGTTAACACCCAATATACTGGAAAATGACAACAACCTGGGCGCTCCCGATTTCACCAATGGTGGCGTGATTAGCATTAAACGGCAAGCCCTAAACCTTTTCCTGAAAAAAGACCCGGCTGTTTTTAACCCAAAAACTATCGACAGTCTCTTTTTTGAAAACATACCAGGAAAAATACTCGAGAAGAAATATTTTCAAAAAGACAGCATTAGTGGCTACGACATTAAGAACATCACCAAAACCGGTCAAAACCAACGCCACCGTTTCTATATTACCCCGCTGGAAATAATCACTGTTTCAATGACAGGCCCGGGTAAATATGTACGTCAATACGAAAACGAAGTATTTCCAAACATCAAAATAAAAACCGTACATCAAAACTGGGAAAAAAGCAGCCCCGCTAAAGGTGGTTTTTCGGTAATGCTTCCCGTTTTTAACAGCATCTATGGCAATTCACCCGAAAAGATAAACGATATTCAAATCCAGGCATACGATCCCGCCACAAAAGCCTACTATTTTGTAACCGAAAAAACGTTGCACGATTATCGCCTTGAAAATTCGGAATACGAGCAAAAACAAATCCATTACGAATTCTATTTACAGCAGCATATCGATTCGCTGTCGACGCATTACGACCAGACCAGACAAAGCTTTGAATCCCGGTCAAAAATAGGCGATCGCGACATCCGGCTTAAGACCTATATATCCGGACAGAAATACTACCTGTTAGGCAGCGTAAACGCAACCGAAAAGGACAACCGCCGTTTCTTCGATTCGTTTCAAAAGGAACCTTTCCGCTATAATACAACCAACAAGGTCTATACCGACAGTCTTTATTCATTTCAGGTGACCATACCCAAAAAGCACAACGGAACCTTATTCTACAAACCCGATACCGAAAAAAGCAACGAAAAAAATGCCTTTCTTTCAAAATCCGAGAATTACAGTTTAAAATCGGATTCCGGTAAAATTGTCGACCTGTTATACTACCAGTTTCACAAATACGAAAGTGAAATAGGCTTGGATAGTATCCGAACCAGATTCCGGGATTTCTTTTTAAACCGTTATAATACCGACGATGCACTAAATGTTGATTATGATTTTGACTTGCACATCCGCTCCAAAAATTCCCTGCTCAACCCACTGCTTTATAGCAGAAAAGGGCTACAACCATCACTGTGGAACGAGATTATGAAAGACAAAGGCGACACTTATACGTTGCTAAAAGAAACCGAGCAATACGACAAAGAAAAGAAGATCCGCGTATTTGAAGCCTTATCATCAAAAGACAATTCTACACAGGCCATTAAATATAAAGCAGTCTTTATGGAACATGGTTATTACCTGTTACGTGCATTGGTGCAAAAGGACTATCACAATGATGATTCATTTATCGAAAAGACATTCCAGTCGTTCAATCCGTTGCCATACAAAGCGGAAACCTCAATATTCGACAACAAACTCGAGCGTTTTAGTACCGATGCGCTAAGCACAAACGATACCATCCGTTATTCGGCTTTAAATTCGGTTGACCAGTTAAAAATTACCGATAGGGATTTTCAAACTCTAAAAGACTTTTTAAACCATTTTGAATTCCGTGACAGCGAAACTTCAGCACTAATCGAACTCCTAAACAAAATCGGTGCACTGGAAAACAACAGCAGTATAAACCTTTTGGAAACCTTTTATAAAAAACCCGATACCAAAACATCGGTACAACTGGCCATACTTAATGTATTGGCACAGCGAAAATCAAAAGCGGGTTATAAAAAAATACTGGAATTACTGGATTACGACCTTCCGCTTTCGGATAACGAGGATGACATTAGCACCTTGTTTTACTATTTTAACCTGGACCTGAACGGTAGCAAAATCCTGTTTCCGGAACTATTCCGTTATTACACTATAAAAGAATACAGCACTCCGGTCCTGTCACTGTATAACAATATGCTCGACGAAGGTCTTATACAACCGGGTAAAATGAAAAATTACCACAATAACATTGCAGCCAATGCCAAACTGGAATACAAACGACTGCTAAGCTGGATCGAAAAAAACAAGGAAGTGGAAGACGAAGCCGATTACGAAACAGAAGCACCGTCCGAAAACCTGATTTTACATATCAACAGTATTTATCATTCGCAAAACAACAAAAACACGTTGCAGTTATTACAAAAAATCAAGGCGTTAAACCTGACCGAAGTGGATATTGAACTGGCTCGTCTGGATGCCATCAACAATAGGCTGAACAGCAAACAAACAGATGATTTATTGCAAAACCCAAAAACCAACTTTGTAACCCTGCAATTGCTGGCCAACAAAAAGGATTTCTCCTTTTCAGATCGCTTTACCGATGAAGAAATTGCAACATCGGCCCTGCTAAATCTTGAAAGCCTTACCGAAAATGATTCCCTTTCACTACTCGAAAAAAGAGTAATTGAAAACAACGGTAAGAAAATAAGCTATTATTTTTATCAGTTGATCAAGGCTAAAAAAGACGATGAAAACACCAGCAGGCAGCTGCTTCCGATCGCGTTTATCCATAACGGGGAACGTATTAATGTACAAGCCTACCGGATTTTTGAAAAGACCGAGATCATCGACACCGAAAAATTACCTTCACAGTATAAAACCATTATTGAACAATCGCTCAACGAAAATCATTTCAGGGCTAGTTTCCGGAAAGTCGAAGACAATACCACCTCCTTTTATCAGGAATACTAAACAAAAAGCAACCGTAATCCGGTTGCTTTTTTTATGTTTCTGAAATTTACAAATTCATTAACTTTGGAAATACAATAAAACACTACTCCAAAATGTTTAAAACAAAAAGGGATCTCGTCTATATCATCTTAGCCGGGATCTTTATAGCCAATGCCGTTGTAGCCGAATTAACCGGTGGAAAACTGATCCAGATAGGCCCTTTTATTATGAGTATCGGAATCATTCCGTGGCCTGTCGTATTTATCACTACCGACTTGATCAACGAGCATTTCGGCCGTGATGGCGTTAAAAAATTATCGTTTATCACCGCCGGACTCATTGCCTATTGTCTACTGATTCTCTTTATAGCCATACAAATTCCGGCCGCCAAAGGCATCAGCACCGTAAGCGACGAACAATTTAAAGCTGTATTCGGGCAAGGCATCTGGATCATGATCGCCAGTATCATTGCATTCCTTATTTCGCAGCTCATTGATGTATCCATATTCTGGTTTTTACGCAACAAAACCGGGAAAAAGATGATTTGGCTCCGAAGTACCGGTTCGACAGTAATTTCGCAATTATTCGACAGCTTTATCATTTCCGGTATTGCCTTCTGGATGACCGGTAAAATCACCACTGCCGAATATATCAATATGGCTACAACCGGCTATACCTTCAAATTGATCATCGCTATTTGCTTAACGCCGATGATTTATTTAGGACACTATATAATCGAAAAATATTTATCAGAAGACCCAATATCCGATGGAGACTAAAGAACGCTGTGGATGGTGCAAAAACGACGCGCTATACGAAAAATATCACGATGAAGAATGGGGCGTACCCGTTTATGAGGATCAGAAACTTTTCGAATTCCTGATACTGGAAACTTTTCAGGCCGGTTTAAGCTGGATTACCATTTTGCGAAAACGGGAAAACTTCCGTGAAGCCTTTGATCAGTTCGATTATACAATTGTCGCCAACTATACCGAAGACAAAATACAGGAATTACTGGAAAATCCCGGCATTATCCGCAACAAACTTAAAGTCCGAGCAGCCGTTTCCAACGCACAGGCTTTTATGCAGGTACAACAGGAATTTGGCAGTTTTTCCAAGTATATCTGGGGATTTACCGGAGGCGGTCCAATTGTAAACGTCCGTCAGACATTACGCGACATTCCGGCTACCACACCGCTATCCGATCAGATTAGTAAGGACCTAAAAAAAAGAGGCTTTAAGTTTGTTGGATCTACCGTAGTGTATGCACATATGCAAGCTACCGGTATGGTAAACGATCATATTGAAAGCTGCTGGAAACGTAGCTAATCCACACCTGTCCGAATGTTAAATCCGTACTTTCCGCATTTACATTTCAAATTAAATAGTACATTTGCTTCACTTTAGGGGTGTCTATATACCATATAGGCTGAGATTTTACCCTTTGAACCTGATCCAGTTCATACTGGCGGAGGGAAAAGTGCAATGACTTCATTCTATGTAGCCATTCCTAAAGTGTATACCTATATCACAACTTTAAGGAATGGAAATCACAATCAACAATCAACCCGTAACAATACCCGATGACGGTCTGACCGTTCAGGATTTGCTATATCGCGAACTTTCCGATAAGCAAAACGGTATTGCGCTTGCCATTAACAATACGGTTATTCCCAAAACCGAATGGTCCAACCATTACATCACCGAAAACGACCACATTCTGATCATTTCTGCAACCCAGGGAGGATGATAACCTGCTAAACACTACATAAAATGAACAAAAACCAACACGAAATTTCAAGAACACCGTTTCCGAATTCAACAAAAGTCTATATCCCGGGTGAGATTCATCCGATTAAAGTCGCCATGCGCGAAATTTCCTTACACGATACCAAGCTGAGTAATGGCGGTAGCGAACACAATCCGCCGGTAACGGTTTACGATACCAGTGGTCCGTATACCGATCCCAACATAGCAATCGATGTTCGCAAAGGACTCGAACGGCTGCGCGAACAATGGATACTCGACCGTAACGATGTCGAAATCTTAGATTCCGTAAGTTCCGACTATGGAAAAGAACGTCTGAACAACCCGAAACTAGATCATTTGCGTTTTGAATACCTACACCAACCCAAACGCGCCAAAGCCGGGCACAATGTAACCCAGCTTCACTACGCTAAAAAAGGCATCATTACTCCCGAAATGGAATATATCGCCATCCGCGAAAACCAACGTATTGAACAACTCAACACACAAACGGCCACCATGCAACAGCAACACAATGGAGAGAGCTTTGGAGCCAATACACCTAAAAAACACATCACCCCGGAATTTGTCCGTAGTGAAGTCGCCGCAGGTCGGGCGATTATCCCAAACAACATCAACCATCCGGAAAGCGAACCCATGATTGTAGGCCGCAACTTTTTGGTTAAGATCAACGCCAATATTGGGAACAGTGCCGTGACTTCGAGTATTGAAGAAGAGGTTGAAAAAGCCGTATGGGCGTGTCGCTGGGGTGCCGATACGATTATGGATTTATCCACCGGAAAAAACATACACGAAACCCGCGAATGGATTATCCGAAATTCCCCCGTTCCGATTGGCACTGTACCGATTTATCAGGCCTTGGAAAAAGTAAAAGGCATCGCCGAAGACCTGACCTGGGAAATATTCAGAGACACTTTGATTGAACAGGCCGAACAAGGTGTTTCCTACTTTACCATCCATGCCGGCGTACTATTGCGTTATATTCACCTAACCGCAAATCGCGTAACCGGAATTGTTTCCCGAGGTGGCTCCATCATGGCCAAATGGTGTTTGTTCCATCATAAAGAAAACTTCCTGTATACACACTTCGAGGAAATCTGCGACATCATGAAAGCCTACGATGTTGCCTTTTCCCTTGGCGACGGACTACGTCCCGGGTCGATTGCCGATGCCAATGATGCCGCACAATTTGCCGAACTGGAAACCCTTGGCGAACTAACCAAAATTGCCTGGAAACACGATGTTCAGGTTTTTATCGAAGGTCCGGGACACGTGCCAATGCACATGATCAAAGAAAATATGGACAAACAGCTGGAACATTGTGCCGAAGCGCCATTTTACACCTTAGGTCCATTAACCACCGATATTGCTCCCGGATATGATCATATTACATCTGCGATTGGTGCCGCGATGATTGGTTGGTATGGAACCGCCATGTTGTGTTATGTGACTCCAAAAGAACACCTTGGATTACCGAACAAAAAGGACGTCAAAGACGGTGTGATCACCTATAAAATTGCCGCGCATGCCGCTGATTTAGCCAAAGGTCATCCGGGCGCACAGTACCGTGACAATGCACTGAGCAAAGCCCGATTTGAATTCCGTTGGGAAGATCAGTTTAATCTGGCATTAGATCCGGACACCGCTCGGGAATTTCACGATGAAACCCTTCCGGCCGATGGTGCGAAAGTAGCCCATTTCTGCTCGATGTGTGGTCCGAAATTCTGCTCGATGAAGATTTCACAGAAGATTCGCGAGGTTGCCGAAAAAGGCATGCAGGAAAAATCGGAAGAGTTTATCGAAAACGGAAAAGAAATCTATCTGTAATCATGATTGTCATTACCAGTCCGGATAGCGTCACAAACGAATTTGAGATCATTTCCGAAATGTTTCAGGAAGGGTTATCACTATTGCATATCCGAAAGCCAGATTTATCGATAACCGAAACACAACGTTATCTTGATCAAACTCCGGTTGCGTTTCGGGACAGACTGGTATTACATCAACACCACAAACTCGCAGCAGCATTCGGAATTAACCGTTTTCATATTAAAAAGCAAGACCGTGAGCAATTCACACCTGACAGGTTTTCGAAACCTGTCAGCTGTTACTACTCAACGGGAACACATACCATTGAAGAGTTTAGCAACTTACAAGATCTTTACACCTATGCATTTCTAAGCCCGGTTTTCGAAAGTATTTCCAAACCCGGTTATCAATCGTCCGAAAATCTGTTGGAAACCGTTAAAAGCAGAACCAATTCCAATACAAAACGGATTGCTTTGGGCGGAATCACAATTTCAAACATGGCATTGGCAATGGAAAATGGTTTTGATGACATCGCGCTTTTAGGAACGATCTGGAACAGTACGGATCCTATAAAAAACTTCCGGGAATGCCTGCAGCATTACAGGATCATCACAAACAAAAACTAAGAATTTATGTTTCCTAAACTTCAGTATATTTCACAAGGCGACACATTAAACGAGCAATTGTATCATATCGAATCCGTACTTGATAATGGCGGGCAATGGATCCAATTGCGCTTTAAAAACGGAACCGAAAAAGAGCAGTATCTTTTAGCCGAATCCGTCAAAAAAAGCTGTTTGCAATACAACGCGACCTTAATTATCAACGACAATGTCGAAATCGCAAAGCAAATTGAAGCCGATGGCGTTCACCTTGGATTGGACGATATGGCCATCTCCAAAGCCCGGAAATTGCTAGGAACCAACAAAATAATTGGCGGAACCGCAAACACCCTACAACAGGTATTCCAACGCTATCACGAAAAATGCGATTATATCGGTTTGGGACCATTTCGCTTTACGACTACCAAACAAAAATTAAGTCCGTTATTAGGCCTTAGCGGGTATTCCGACATATTGCAATCGTTAGCCAAACAACAATACGACATTCCGGTATATGCCATAGGCGGCATCACCGTAACCGATATTGATTCGTTACTGGAAACCGGTATTCACGGTATCGCTGTTTCAGGAATGATCAGCCAACATCCGAATCCAAAACAACTACTCACCCAACTCAATCAAAAACTATATGGAACCCTTTAAACTTGCAGATAAAACCTTTCGTTCGCGCTTATTTTCAGGCACTGGAAAATTCGGCTCGACAGCCCAAATGGAAGCCGCAATTCTGGCATCGGAAAGCGAATTGGTAACCGTTGCCTTAAAACGCGTGGATTTACAGAAGGAAAATGACACCCTTTTAACGGCGTTACAGCACAAACATATTCATCTTTTACCCAACACTTCCGGCGCGCGCAATGCAAAAGAAGCCATACTGGCCGCACAACTGGCCCGCGAAGCTTTGGAAACCAACTGGCTGAAACTGGAAATACATCCTGATCCAAAATATTTATTACCCGATCCGATCGAAACGCTAAAAGCAACCGAAGAACTGGCCAAACTTGGCTTTGTAATTCTTCCTTATATTCATGCCGATCCGGTGTTGTGCAAACGACTGGAAGAAGCCGGAACCGCCGCCGTAATGCCATTAGGCGCACCGATTGGCAGTAACAAAGGATTAAAAACCATGGACTTTCTGGAAATCATTATCGAACAAAGCAAGGTTCCCGTTATCGTCGATGCCGGAATAGGCGCACCATCGGATGCCGCAAAAGCAATGGAACTTGGAGCCGATGCCGTCTTAGTCAATACGGCGATCGCTGTAGCTGGAAATCCGGAACGCATGGCCGAAGCCTTTAAAGAGGCCGTTATCGCCGGACGTAAAGCCTACGAAGCCCGTTTGGCCCCTATCGCAACTAACGCAGCCGCATCGAGTCCGCTGACTTCCTTTTTATACGAATAAACCGGTTATGAAAAAAACATTCAAATCTGTTTTCGAGACGTATGACTGGAATATGGTTCAGGCAAAAATTTATCAAACCCAGGCCAGTGGTGTCGAACAAGCCTTAGCAAATTCCAAACGAAATCTGGACGATTTTATCGCTTTGATTTCCCCGGCCGCACAACCCTATCTGGAACAAATGGCACAGATAAGTCATCATCTGACCAAAAAACGCTTTGGAAAAACGATTCAGATGTATGCGCCGATGTACCTGAGCAATGAATGCCAGAATATCTGTACCTATTGCGGTTTTAGTTTTGACAACAAACTCAAGCGACGTACGCTCACCAGAACTGAAATCACTCAGGAAACCGTTGTTTTAAAAGAAATGGGGTTTGATCATGTATTATTAGTCACTGGTGAAGCCAACTATACCGTAAACATCGATTATTTTTTAAAAGCCATCGCACAGATCAAACCGGATTTTTCGAATATTTCCGTAGAAGTACAACCGCTTTCGGAAACCGAATACCAACAATTGCACGATGCCGGTGTTTACTCTGTACTCGTTTACCAGGAAACTTACCATCGGGACGTTTACAAACAGTACCATCCCAAAGGAAAGAAATCAAACTTTGACTTCCGACTGGAAACACCCGATCGGATCGGAACGGCCGGTATCCATAAAATCGGCCTTGGCGTATTGTTAGGTTTGGAAGACTGGCGAACGGATAGTTTTTTTAACGCGCTTCACCTCGATTATTTACAACGAACCTACTGGCAAAGTAAATTTTCGGTTTCCTTTCCGCGGTTACGTCCGGCAGAAGGTATTATCGAACCCAACTTTATCATGGACGACCGTGATCTGACACAGCTTATTTGTGCGTATCGCCTTTGGAATGAAGACCTGGAACTTTCGATTTCCACCCGGGAAAATGAAAAATTTCGCGACAATATTATCCCGATTGGCGTTACCAGTATGAGTGCCGGTTCGAAAACCAATCCCGGTGGTTATGCCGTCGACCCGCAATCGCTGGAACAATTTGAAACCAGTGACGAACGTCCGGCCAACATCATCGCAAAAATCATTACAACCAAAGGATACGAACCCGTTTGGAAAGACTGGGATAACAGTTATAACTAATTAAAACATGATCACAATACAGGATTTTTTACGATACAACCGTCAAATGCTCCTACCGGAAATTGGCGAAACGGGTCAGCTACGGATAAAAAACGCCAAAGTACTGGTTATCGGCGCGGGTGGTTTGGGTTGTCCGATCTTGCAATACCTTGCCACAGCCGGAGTGGGCACATTGGGAATTATCGATTTTGACATGGTGGAAATTCATAACCTTCACCGTCAGATTTTATATACGGAAGCAGATATTAATCAACCAAAAGCAGCAATTGCAGCCGTAGCAATCCGACATCTAAACCCGGAAATCAACTGCCTCGTTTTTAATGAAAAACTAACCGCTGCAAACGCTATTTCCATTTTACAGGATTTTGATGTGATAGTCGATGGTTGTGACAATTTCGCGACGCGATACCTGGTGAATGACACTTGCGTTGCTTTGGAAAAACCGTTGGTTTATGGTAGCATTTTAAAATTTGAAGGACAACTGGCGATTTTTAATCATAACGGAAGTAAACAACTTCGCGATTTGTTTCCGGAACCACCTGATCCGAAAGATGTACCTAATTGTAGTTTAAATGGTGTAATGGGTACGTTACCCGGAATTATCGGCACGATGATGGCGCATGAAACCCTGAAGTTGATCATCGGGTTGCCAACGTTACAGAACGAACTGGTACTTTTTAATACTTTGTCGTGGCAGTTTACGAAACTGAACTTTTAGTTTTTTTCACCTTTTACACCTGACCCGTTTTAGAAACCTGTCAGGTGTACTACCAAATAAAAAAAAGCTATTTTAAACAGCCTTTCTACTTTTTAATACTTTCATAAAACTTTCGCGGTTTACTTCGAAAGCACCAAGGCTTTCCAGATGTTCGTTATAAACCTGACAATCCAGCAACAGGTAATTATTCGCTTTTAGGTATTCTACCAATTTGATAAAAGCCACTTTCGAAGCATTGGACACTTTGGCAAACATACTTTCACCACAAAAGATATGTCCGAGATCCACGCCATATAATCCACCAACCAATTGATCATCCTGCCAGACTTCAACCGATTGTGCATGTCCCAATTCGTGAAGTTTGCAATAGGCTTCAATCATATCGTCGGTAATCCAGGTACCATTTTGTCCTTCGCGTTTTATGGACTGACAATTGGAAATCACCGCCCGAAAATCGCTGTTAAAGGTTACCGTAAAAATATTCCGGTTTAAGATATTCCGCATACTTTTTGAAATATTCAACTCATCCAAAAGCAGCACCATTCTCGGATCGGGTGCCCACCAGGTAATCGGCTCTCCATCTTCAAACCAGGGAAATATTCCGGAATTATAAGCCAATAGTAACCGCTCGGTCGACAAATCGCCACCAACGGCCAGGATACCGGAAAAATCCGTTTCGGTTACCGGAGGAAAATAAAGTTCTTTGGTTAAAAAATACATGGGCTATAAAAAACAAATCCTGAAAGCTAGCACCATCAGGATTTTTATTTTGGATTAGAACGGTAAATCGTCGTGCTCTTCTTCGTTAAAATTGGATGCCGGTTCAAAGGCATCGGCTGCCGGAACCGAAGGCATTGGTTGTGCATAACCCGCTGGTGCTTCCGCCTGCATTCTTTCGATACGCCATCCCTGGATCGTATTAAAATATTTCGCTTCACCCTGTGGATTTACCCACTCTCTACCTCTTAGGTTAATTGACACTTTAACCTGCTCTCCTACTTTATAACTATCCAGTAATTCACATTTGTCCTGAGTAAACTCAACCATAATATGTTGTGGATATTGTTCTTCTGTAGTTACAACCAACTCTCTCTTTTTAAAACTGGCACTGATTTGCTGTGTTCCGTTAATCACTTTTATTTTCCCTGTAACTTCCATAGTAAAAATATTAATTGTTTTTATCGTGAGGTTTATCGCTAAACCATCGTATTATTTTTTAGACAAAAGCACCTTCCATGCGGTTAGTACTTCGTTATTATCCAGATATTCTTTCGCCATCTGGTGTTTTTTGGTTTCATCGTCGGCACTAATTACCGCTTTTACGCCAAAATCTTCTTTTACAAAGATAGCGATATCTTCGTCGGTTGGTAAGGCTTCCACATTCCCTAATTTCCCCAGATCATTCCCGTCGAAAACCGGACTTTCTTTAATAAAATCAGGAATAGCATCAACCCCAATTCCCAACGTGGTCAGTGGTTTTTCCACTTCAAAAAGTCCCATATTGGCTCTGGAATACCAGTTTCCGCCCATTCGGGATACCAAATCAATTTTATGTTGATCGATCGCTCCGTTTTCGTCCAGTATCGCATCATCGATATGGATTTTCACCACTTCGCAAATAATCAGATTACCGGCACCACCTTCGGTTCCGAGTTTGACAATATCGTTTACCTTACATTCAAATTGTACCGGACTTTCGCCCACGCGATACGGTTTTACCACATCCGAAGGAACCATCGTTAATCCGGATTTTAAAAACTCATTTACACCATCGCCATATTCGGTACTTGATAAGGATGCCTGTTGTACAATCGGGTAGTTTACGATATTGATCACCACTTCTTTGGTTAGTTCCGCGTTGATTAAAGTATGCTTGACCGTATTGTTCCGCACTCTTCTTGCCGGCGAAAAAATCAGTATCGGCGGATTGGAACTAAACACATTAAAAAAGCTGAACGGTGATAAATTCGGGTTTCCGTTTTCGTCCATCGTACTGGCAAAAGCAATGGGTCTTGGTCCAACAGCACCTTGCAAATACGCTTGTAATTTCATTGGATTTAACTCCTTTGGATCGACACTAAGCATGGTTGTAAAAGTTTTGACAAATATACTTTTTTAGCCGGAATGAAACCACAAAACCGATCAGATAATCCTGAAAATTTGATCCCGCCAGAGCATTTCCCGATCTTCTTTTTGCTCCCTTATATCTTTTCCTTACTTTTAAACACAAATACTGTATCGCATGAATCTTTCCGAAAGACGTAACCTTATCCGTTGGATTATCATATTAGGCTCCTTTAATATCCTGGTTTTCATATTATGGAATACCTATACTTTTTTCCAGAAATTTAAGGATGAGGAACGTTTAAAGATGGAACTTTGGGCCACGGCTACCAAAACGCTGAACAATGCCGATGAAAATACCGAAGTGGAACTACCGTTTCAGATTTTGAGTAACAATACCACGATCCCGATTATCCAGACTACAGACAAAGACAGCATTATCAATATGATCAATGTTGACAAGGAAATCAGTGCCGATTCAGATCGTTCAAAAGCCTATCTAAATAAATTACGTTCGGAGAACCAACCGATCATTATGGATTTAGGCGGTAAAAACCAATACCTCTACTATGGAAACTCTTCACTACTGACCAAATTAAAATTCTATCCAATTGCCTTGGTGCTTATCGGACTGTTTTTTAGTGGTATGATTTTCAGTTTTTACCGCGCCAGCAAAATGGCAACCCAAAACAAACTATGGGCTGGTATGGCAAAAGAAACCGCACATCAGATCGGTACACCGCTATCATCGCTTATCGGATGGGTCGAAATTATGAAAGCGGATGATGTAGATGAGACGACCGTTTCGGAAATTGAAAAAGACATTAACCGACTACAAACTATTACCGATCGTTTTTCTAAAATCGGATCCGAACCGGTACTCGAAGACCATGATCTGATACAGGAAACGGAACAATCGTATGACTATCTGAAATCGAGAACTTCCAAACAGGTTGAATTTACGTTTCAGGCACCGAACTATCCAATTCATATTCTAATGAATCCGGCTTTGCATAGTTGGACGATCGAAAATCTGGTTAAAAACGCCATCGATGCGATGAAGGGTAAAGGCAAACTTCATATTGCAATTGAAGATTCCGAACGCTTTGTAAAGATTAAAGTGAGTGATACCGGAAGTGGTATTCCAAAGAAATTATTCAACAGTATATTTGATCCCGGATTTACGACCAAAAAACGCGGTTGGGGACTTGGTCTATCGTTAACCAAACGTATTGTAGAAGAATATCACAGCGGAAAAATTAAAGTGGCGCATTCGGAAATCGGAAAAGGGACTACAATGCAGATTACTTTTAAAAAGGCTATTGTTTAAACAGTTCCTTTTGCTGTAGGCTTTTTTTAATGAATATTACTTTTTCACCATCCCAGGTATACGTCTCTTTCCAGACTTCGTTTTCTGTTGGTATTATTTCAGATTCGTCTTCATTAGCCGATATCCGACCTTTGCTTTCTTCAATAATTTTAAAAATATAACCCGGTTTACCACCCGGCTCATCGGGAAAAATAAACGTTTCATTATACGAATAAACAGCAGCCTTAACAATTGACATCTTTTCCGGCAACACTAATAATTTTGTTCCGGTCCATCCGAAATAAAAGTAATATGTCGGAATGCCAAAGACGCCACCACTGAAACTGATCCGGTAGAGATTTTGTATATTCCGAAGTCCGTAATTACCCATCAAACTTTCCTTATGGTAAGGCGTATCGTTAATATCTTTTCGGATTTCTTTGCTATCTAGCAGGGCATTGTTTTGATCCAGAACTTTAATCCCCAGAACATATTCCGGAGAGACCGAACCATCTTCTTCTTTTTTAGCACTGACACGCTCTAAAACCGTTAGAAAAGAAAGAGTATTGGTTGTTTTAAAATCGAGCGCCAGAAAACCGAGCCATAAATAGCCTTTTTTGGTTGTAATACCGGACAGGTATTGGATTTCCACCCAATTCATGTCGATCCCTTTTATTTTCTGCGTCTTCTGAGTTAGCCTTTTTACCAGAACTCTTTTTCCCAGTTGTAAGGAATCGATTAACTTTCCGGAAGTTGACGGCATATCGCGGACATAACAGTTTGCAACGCCAACTATTCCTTCTTTTTCGATAACAGCAGTATCGTCCGAATAGCCTATATCTTTACCGTAAAGCCACAGACCACGGTCTGTACCTTGTGCAAATACCGCTCCGGAAACCAAAAGCAGCAAAAGCAACGCTATTTTTTCATGCTTAAAGATTGCCGGCAATAGCTTGTGCCAGCTCTTCAAATTGTTGTTGGGTTAAACTGGTTTTACGCTGGAAACGCATATCGTCCATATCCTGAAGTGGAATAAGGTGTACATGAACATGTGGTACTTCAAGGCCAACAACAGCCATACCGATTCTTTTACAAGCCACGGTTTTTTCCAAAGCTTTGGCTACTTTTCTGGAAAAGCGCATCAGCTCCAGATAGTGATCCTCCTCCATATCGAAAATCTTATTGATTTCCGTTTTCGGAATACAAAGCGTGTGTCCTTTTGCATTTGGGTTAATATCCAGAAATGCCAGAAAGTTATCGTCTTCCGCTACTTTATGGCAGGGAATTTCACCGTTGATGATTTTGGTAAAAATGGAGCTCATAGGAATTAGTCTCTTGAGATTTCTAAGATTTCGAATTTTAAGGTTCCGTTTGGCACCTGGATTTCTGCGATTTCACCCACCGATTTTCCAAGTAAACCTTTACCGATTGGAGAGGTAACCGAAATTTTACCGGTTTTCAGATCCGCTTCGCTTTCGGCCACAAGCGTATATTTCAATTCCATACCATTGGTCTGGTTCTTGATTTTCACGGTTGACAATACCAATACTTTCGAAACATCCAGTTGTGATTCGTCGATCAAACGGGCGTTTGCCACTACCTCTTCCATTTTGGCGATTTTCAATTCCAAAAGTCCCTGTGCTTCTTTAGCAGCATCATATTCGGCATTTTCGGACAAGTCACCTTTATCTCTTGCTTCCGCAATAGCCTGTGAGGCACGCGGACGTTCCACACTCTTTAGCTGATCCAGCTCATCTCTTAATTTTTTTAATCCTTCGGCAGTATAATAAGATACTTTAGTCATATTTTCGTCGTTTATATAAATAGAAAAAATCCCATCAAAAACGGGATTTATGTCTACAAAGATATATTTTTTTATTTATTTCGTTTTTAATTATGCTCTTTATAGCACAAGTCAAAGTTAATTAAATTAAATTTGTTTTTCAATTGTTTTACCAGATTTTATATGAAAAAATACCTCTTTTTATTGTTTTTAACGGCTTTTATCGGAAGCTGCAGCAAAGACAGTGTTGTAAACAATAATAACCCTTACCTACCCAACTATCCGGTTTCTTTAACGATCAACTTAAACCTTCCGGCTTATAGTTCGTTACAATTTACCAATGGTTATGCCTATGTATCGGGTCCTGCTGCCGGAATACGCGGAATCATTCTTTTCAGAACCGGAACCGGAATCGTAGCTTTCGACCGTGCTTGTCCAAATCAGGCTTTAAGTGATTGCTCCACTATGGATGTAGAAGGTATTGAGGCGGTTTGTTCCTGCGACAATGTAAAATACAATTTGTATACCGGAATCGGCAACGCTCAGTATCCGATGAAACAATACCGTGTTGAAAAAACCGGCGATATCGTTCGGGTTTACAATTAGTATAAAAAGGCTGTCCAAAGACAGCCTTTTTATACTTTTATAATAACACCTGTCTGGTTTTAAAAACCTGTCAGGTGTAGAATTAAAATTTCAGTGTTAAACCACCCATAAAATTGATTCGCGCCTGCGGATAATAACCAACGCCTTCGATGGTCGTAACCTGATTTGGATTCGACCAATCGTCATCGTAGGTATAGAAAAACCCGTTCGACTGATATTTGGTATTGAATATATTATTCACCAATCCGGTAATCACAATCGATTTAAAAATCTTTTTTGGTTTGATTTCATAGATGATATTAAAATCAGAAACCGCATAGGATTTTAAGATTGATTTTTCCGAATCGACATTCCCCATATATTGATTTCCGACAAACTTAGACAGCAAGGTTAGCTGCAGGTTTTTTAACGGCAACCAGGTAATCGCATTTCCAGCTATAAAATCGGGTGAAAAAGCAATGTTCGTTTTTCCGAAATTATGCAATTCACCATCTTTATTCGCTACAAAATCGACAATCTTGTTTTGACTGATGGTTGCATTCTGACGTACTACCCATTTCTCCGAAATAAAAATACTGGCATCCAATTCCAATCCAACACGGTAACTGTTGTCTACATTAACCCGTTTCGATTCACCAACATCGTTTAACGCACCCGTTAGCACCAACTGATCTTTATACTTCATATAGTAGGCGTTTACATTTAGCTTCGCCACTCGCGACGTATAGCGCCACCCCAATTCATAATCGTCCATTTTTTCCGGCTTCGGAACGTTTCCTTCATAATCATTACGATTGGGTTCCCGACTGGCTTTGGCATACGAAAAATAAAAACTGTTTTTGGTATTCAGCACATAATTCAATCCTCCTTTTGGATTAAAAAAGCGGAACGTATCGTCCACCAATCCGGTTTTAACCGCATTCGCTTTGTAATTCACATTTCGATATTGCAAATCACCATACAAGCTTAACGCTGATGTGATATCGTAGGTTGCTTTTGCAAAGACATTGACATCCGTTTTGATTCCTTTGTCATCGTAAAAAAGCTGACCGTAATCGTAGGCTGCTTTTTCCTTTACCCATAGTAATTTTCCAAAGTGACCACCTTCAAATTTATTGGCTCCACCACCAATAACCATATCCAGCTTGTCATTTTTGTAATTGGATGAAAATGTAAAACCGTAGAAATCATTGTCCAGCCATTTTTGGTTGATCAGATCCGATCTTGTGATTGTTGTTCCGTTATCGACAAACGGCGTTAATCCGAATTCCGAGAACTTTCCGCTTCGTTTATAACTTTCATAATAACCTTTACCTTTGGTATAATGTGCCGCCAGATTCGTCGACCAGTTGTCGCTCCACTTTTCATTCCAATGCAACTGGTAATGATCCTGATTAAAATTATCCGTTTGATTATCGTAGAACTTCACTTGTCCGTTGTCATCAAAATACAAACCGGAAACATTAAACCTCGGATTGTTATCCAGCATATTTTCGTCCAGGCCCAAATCTTTTAAATCTGCACCATCCAAACCATTCCACGACTGGTATGTTTTTTCCGATCCTCCAAAAACCAATGCTTTGATCAAGGTTGTTTTCCCCACATAGGTACCCTGAAGGAAATACGATTTCAGATCGGAAGACGCGCGGTCTATATAACCATCGGAATTGATTTTCGACAAGCGTCCGGCCAATTCGAATTTGTTATTCAACAATCCCGAGCTGAATTTTACGGTATGCTTCCGGGTATTAAAACTCCCAAAAGAATTCGAGATTTCGCCATATCCTTTTTCCGAATAACTATCGGTTAGCATATTTAAACTGGCTCCAAAAGCTCCGGCACCATTGGTTGATGTTCCGGCACCGCGTTGCAACTGCAAACTTTCGACCGATGAGGCGAAATCGGGCATGTTCACCCAAAAAGTCCCCTGCGATTCCGAGTCGTTATACGGGATTCCGTTAATAGTTACATTCACACGGGTCGCATCACTACCGCGGACCCGGATTCCGGTATAGCCTACACCATTCCCGGCATCGGTTGTGGTTACCACCGACGGCAAATAGTTCATCAGGACAGGTATATCCTGACCTAGATTTCGTTCGGATAATTGTTTTTTTCCGACATTACTAAAGGTAACCGGAGTTTTATCGGCAGCCCGAACGGCCGATACCAATACTTCGTCCAGTTGTTTGGTTTTTGTAGAATCCGAAACGGTTTTTTCCTGTGCGAAAAGCATAACCGGCTGAAGACATAATAACGCTACAACGGATTGTAATACTGTTTTCATTCGTAAAATGTTACGAATAAAAGGGGTAATTATTCTTTGATTAATAAAAAATGATGTTTCCACGACACACGAATACCTTACGGCATCGATTGTGTCTTATTCCCTAAACAGCATTACCTGTTCCAGGTTCATTGGGTATGATCTCAGCTCGATTGTCCGGTTTTGAATCCGGATATAAGCACCCCTTTGAGACAGGACAAAATTATAAAAAGAAACCGCACAAAATCAAATCCGAATAGAAAAAACTCAAAAAAGAACGTTTTTTCCCTATTACGATTACACAATTCCTAATTTATTCCATTCCAGGTTTCCGGCGCGATTCCTTTTTTTGCGCCTGAAATCGTTTGTTTTGAATTCGTTTTTTAACCGCCGCATGCGGAATACGGGTTGCCTTTCGTTCTTTTTCGACCTGCATGGCTTGCTGTATCAGCGAAAGAAAACGCGTTGTTACGATTTCTTTATTTTTAAGCTGACTTCTACTTTCTCCACAACTAAGCAGCAAAACACCTTCTTTAGTTAGTCGGCTTTCAAGTTTTGCCATTAAGCGTGTTTTTTCATCATCGGTAAATGCCATAGAATCCGCCACATCAAAAACCAATTGAATTTTAGTCGCCACTTTATTCACATGCTGACCACCCGCGCCACTACTTCTTACCGCTTTATAGCGCAATTCCGCAAATAGTATTTCTTTTTGCATATTATCGTGGCTGATGTGCCGGTTTTAATAAGTCGTTTACAGTTTTCACCGGATTAAACGTCAGAAGCGGCACTTCGACAAAAACCGTAATCCAGTTGGCCATAGAACCGTTCCACAAGCCTGGTAATTCATAGGCTTTAATATCTTTACATCCTTTGGTTTTATTAACAATAAACCCGGTATTGTGATCGACATAATTTTCCAGATTGAACTTTTCTCCTTTATAATCTTTTAAGCCACAAACCAAATCGACCGGATTAAAATGCGTCGACTCACTCAGAATCAATGCCTGTTTTTTATTTTGCAGGTCTATTTGTGACGATTCTACAATTTGCAACGAATGCATCCCTTCTTCACCAGTAACCCAAAACGGTCCGCCACCCGGTTCTCCTTCATTTTTCACCATACCACACACGCGTATCGGTCGGTTTAAAAGCTGAAACAATTGATTCTTCTGGTTTTCAAATGTATATTTTGAAAAATTACGCGGCAATACGATATTAAGCTCTCCTGTTGTAAAAGCGATTATTTCCTGAATTACCGCAGGATCGGTTGTCGTTTCCAACATTTTCAGGCTATCAAAAATTTGCTTCTGAAGTCGCATTAACAATCCACCCAGTAGCTTTTTATACCAAACAATTCCATCAAAATGATTAAAACAAACATTATCAATATTTTTAACAAAAACGATATCGCTCTTCAGTCGGTTTAGATTCTGAATCAACGCACCATGTCCGCCCGGTCGGAAAAAAAGCGAACCATCTTCCAGTCGAAATGGCTCATTATCAACACTAACCGCTAATGTATCGGTTGCTTTATCCTGAAAAGAATAGCTAACATTGACCGTATTTTCACTATTCAGAACCACTTCTGAAAAACTTTCCAAATGTTCTTCCGAAACCGTAAAATGAATATGATGATTTCCATCCACATTGGTATATACCTGCGCTTCTTTGAGGTGTTTAAAAATTGGCGTTGTAATCGCTTCTTTTTCCTGATGGAATGGCAATATCCCTTTCGGCTTATTCAGAAAATCGAATTTTGCCGGTGACAGCATTGTTTCGATAAAGCGGTAATATTTTTCATCCTGCGAGAAATTATCAAAATCTTTATATTCCGATTTTGTTTCCTGGAGCACATCGGCATAGAACGGAAATTTTTCTATTCCAACCAGAAACACCGATAATTCCGATGCTTTTTTTCTATTTACATAGGCATTGATTGTTTCATCGTGTAATTTAAATTCATTCAGAAAATCAACAAGAAATTTAAACATTCTGCTGGCAGCACCCGACGCCGGAACCAACTTTTCTATCGAAAACATTTTTTGATGCGCTTCAAAATAACCTACCAGTTCCTGCTCCTGCTCTTTATCAAAGAGTCGGATTCCATCGCCTACAGTAGCAATTTTATGGAGGTTGATTTTCGCAATTCCTTCATTAAAAAACTTCAACTGTCTTTCGATGGCATCGATATTCGTTCCTCTATGCCACATTTGCAAAAAATCGGCTGATGTAAAACCCAAACTTTTAGTTTTGAGCAACATTTCCACTGCTTTTACCGCAGTTTCAAAACGTTGCTGTTTATTCCCCGAAAGAACTATATAGGGTTTATTATTTTCGATTAAGGCATTTTCAAAAATCCGAAAGGTTTCCTCCCGCTTTTCCGGCCGATCTCTTAGATCATCTTTTTCCCAGGGCACATCGACATCGGTCAGGAAAAATAAATCGTAATTATGTTCGCGTGCAGCATCGTTCAGTAATTCATCACAAAATCCATAATAGATTTCCGAAAACACTTTGGTTACCATCAGATTGGTATCACAAAACAATAACTTACTGGCGATCTGCACCGCTTCATTTTCAAGTTTCATCTGACCAATAGCAATAGGAAGCATATCATTTTCATCGCAAATTGCCTGTTGTTCTTCCCACTTTTGCTGTAGATAATTTCGCGCATATTCGGGTATCCAGATGGTTTTAAAATGTTCTGCCAACTGTTTCGACAATGTCGTTTTCCCTGTACTTTCAGGGCCGTACATGGTTACTTTTATAACTTTTGAGTATCGTTGTTTAAGATCTTTCTCCATTCTAAATAGGCCGAAATTGCCAATAGTGTAAATATTAAATACTGTAACGACAACATCCCCAACCCTCTATATGCATAAAGCGGTACCGCGATAATGTCGCCGATTATCCAAAGCGTCCAGTTTTCGATTTTTTTATTGGCCATATACCACATACCGGTAAAAAACAGCCCCGACGTCAATATATCAACATAATTTTCGTGTTTGATTTGGTAATCAAACACCTTATAGATTGCGAAAATTATAATAATTGTCATTAAAAACAAGAATACTCCGATAATTTTTTCTTTTAATGTTGTCCGGGATATCGATAAAGAATCAACATTTGTTCTTTTTCGGGCCCAATTATACCAACCATAAACGCTCATAATCGAGAAGTACAGGTTAATCATCATGTCTCCGAGATAACCCGCCTGAAAAAGCAAGTAAACCGTGATTGTCGTCGCAATAAGTCCGGTTGGATACACCCATATATTTTCTTTTTTAGCATACCAAACACTGGCAATACCAAACACAAAGGCTATAAACTCCAGTACAACCTGCAACGTTGATGCATTCTTATAGGCATTTAAAAAGAAATCCACCATGATCTACAAATCTAAAAAAAAGTCGTTATCCTTTTCGAAAGCCGTTCCGATCACGACCATGGTCGCTCCGGCCTGATAGACCTGTTCCATATGTGCTTTCGTCCGAATTCCACCACCAACAATAAGCGGAATCGTTATATATTCGGCAACCTTACGCACTGTTTCCAACGGAACAGGCATTTGCGCCCCGCTACCCGCTTCCAGGTATATCATTTTATGACCGATCATTTCTCCCGCAAGCGCTGTTGCCACTGCGATTTCCGGTTTATCATTTGGCACCGGCGTGGTTCCGCTAATATAGGAAACCGTTGTCTGCTTTCCGCTTTCGACAAGTATATAGCCGGTTGAGATTACTTCCAGTTGGGATTGCTTTAATCTGGGAGCCGCCTGAACATGTTGCCCGATAAGATATTCCGGGTTTCTTCCGGAAATAAGCGACAAAAACAGAATTCCGTCGGCACGATTGTTAATATGAGCCGCATTGCCAGGAAAAAGCAAAATTGGTAACGTCAGTTTTGCTTTTAGAGCCGTAATAATTGCATCCTGTTGATCGACAAACAGCAGACTACCCCCAATTAAAATATGGGTTGCACCCGATTGACCGATTTTATCGATCAGGACATCCAGTTGCTCACCATCTACTTTATCCGGATCAAGCAAAATAGCCAGCAGTCGTTTTCCCTGTTGTTGTGCTGTTATAATTTGTTTGTAAATTTCCCCCATCATCTGCATGCATTTTGTTCGAGGGCATATACCAATGTAAAGTCTTCGATTTCATCAAAATAAAATTCAAAATCTTTTCGAAAATTATCCTTTGTAACCGTTGCCGTTCCTTTTTTATCGTCCATTACAAACGGATGTACCGTCATATTGTCTTTAAAACTCAGGCTTCGGGAATTACACATTTTATATTTTGCTTCTTTCGCGCCCCAAATAACGGTTAACTTCCGGATATAATCGGGTTCGGATTTATCGAGAAAAGCAAATTCGGGATCGATAAATTTATCGGCGATTTTACTGATTTTCTCCCGTCGCAGTTCCATGTCGATACCGACATTATTTTTTCCGACAATAATCGCAGAAAATTCATACGAATGCGTAATGGAGATATTTTTTCCGTCGCTAAGATGTGGCTTTCCAAAAGCATCGTAATACAAATCCAAATCGGTATAACCGAGCTCGGCGAACAGATTTCGTACACTTAGAAATCCTCTTTGATGCTGTTCGGACTTCATCCCGTTAACGCGTACGCGGCTCGAGTCCTTTAACGGTTTATCACGGAATAGTTCGTCCAGTGATTCTGTGATTTTCCAAACCAAGACCTTGGTATCAGGATCTATTTTTATCGTTTTATACAGCGGCATTAGCGCGGATGATTTATATATTGAAGTAGTATATTTTTATTTTTCTGATAACGAAAACGTTAGCTTTACCGGCAAACACGAAATATCCGGTTATCCTTCCAATTTTAAAAACTAATTCCGTAAATTTGCACTAAATTTTTTGTAAATACAAATAATAAAGCAGATGAGCACAAAAACATTGCCTTTCGTGGCTTACAAAGTAAAAGATATTTCTCTGGCTGCCTGGGGAAGAAAAGAGATCGAATTAGCAGAAGCGGAAATGCCGGGATTAATGGCACTTCGTGCAGAATATAAAGACGAGCAGCCTCTTAAAGGTGCCCGAATTGCAGGATGTCTTCACATGACGATCCAGACTGCGGTTTTAATTGAAACTTTAATTGCTTTAGGAGCTGAAGTTACCTGGAGTTCTTGTAATATTTTCTCTACTCAGGATCAGGCTGCTGCTGCAATTGCTGCAACAGGCGTACAGGTTTATGCATGGAAAGGTCTTAACGAGGAAGAATTTGACTGGTGTATTGAACAGACTTTATTCTTTGGAGAAGACAGACAACCGTTAAACATGATCTTAGATGACGGTGGTGATTTAACCAATATGGTTATCGACCGTTATCCGGAATTAATCCCTGGCATTAAAGGATTATCAGAAGAGACTACAACAGGTGTACACCGTTTGTACGAAAGAATGAAAAACGGAACATTACCAATGCCTGCTATCAACGTAAACGACTCGGTTACCAAATCGAAATTCGACAACAAGTACGGTTGTAAAGAAAGTGCTGTGGATGCTATCCGTCGTGCTACAGACGTAATGTTGGCCGGTAAAAGAGTGGTTGTTTGCGGATATGGTGATGTTGGAAAAGGTACAGCAGCTTCTTTCCGTGGCGCCGGTTCTATTGTAACCGTTACTGAAATTGATCCAATCTGCGCTTTACAGGCTGCAATGGACGGTTTTGAAGTTAAAAAACTAGACACTGTAGTAGCTAATGCTGACATCATCATTACTACAACAGGAAACAAAGACATCGTTATCGGAAAACATTTCGAGAAGATGAAAGACAAAACGATCGTTTGTAACATTGGTCACTTCGATAACGAAATCGATATGGCCTGGTTAAACAAAAACCACGGTGCTTCCAAAGTCGAAATCAAACCTCAGGTTGACAAATACACAATCAACGGTGTAGACATTATCATTTTGGCAGAAGGTCGTTTGGTAAACTTAGGTTGTGCAACAGGACACCCAAGCTTTGTAATGAGTAACTCGTTCACCAACCAAACGCTGGCACAGATCGAATTATGGAAACACAGCGACAAATACGAAAATCAGGTATATATGCTACCAAAACACTTAGATGAAAAAGTAGCCGCTTTACACCTTGCCAAATTAGGCGTTGAACTGGAAACATTAAACACAGAGCAAGCTGCTTATATTGGTGTTGAAGTTTCTGGACCATTCAAACCGGAATATTACAGATATTAATCCCCAAAATATCCTGTAACAGAAAAGACCTCAAAATTGAGGTCTTTTTTTATACCTAAATAGTAAAACCTGACAGGTTTTAATCTCAGCACGCGGTTAAACCTGTCAGGTTTCACTAATAAGCACAAAAAAAGCCCGTTTCAGAGAAACGGGCTTTTATATCTTTTCTGGTAAGATAAGATAGATTCTTATGCTTCGAATGGAATTACAGAAACGAAAGATTTGTTATCTCCTTTTTTCTGGAATTTCACTACTCCGTCAACTTTTGCATGTAAAGTATGATCTTTACCCATGTAAACGTTTTCTCCCGGATTGTGTTTAGAACCTCTTTGTCTTACGATAATGTTTCCAGCAATTGCAGCTTGACCACCAAAAATCTTAACACCTAAACGTTTCGATTCTGATTCTCTACCATTCTTGGAACTACCGACACCTTTCTTGTGAGCCATGACGTATTAGTTTTTAATGTTAATTATTCTTCTGTAGCTTCCGCTTTTTTAGTCGCTTTTTTCTTTGTAGCTCCCGCTCCAGTGATACCACTGATTACGATTTGCGTTAAAGATTGTCTGTGACCGTTTTTCTTTTTGTAACCTTTTCTTCTTTTCTTTTTGAAAACGATTACTTTATCACCTTTTAAGTGTTTTAACACTTGTGCTTCTACTGAAGCACCTTCTACAGCTGGGGCGCCTAAAGTTACGTTTCCGTTGTCATCTAATAAAAGAACTTTGTCAAAAGTAACTTTAGTTCCTTCTTCAGAAGCCAAACGGTGAACATAAACCTTTTGGTCTTTGCTTACTTTGAATTGTTGCCCTGCTATCTCTACGATTGCGTACATAACAATAATGTTTGATTAATTTTTAAGTGTGCAAATATACAACTAATTCTTTATGAAACAACCATATACCTGTAATTTTGGTGCATACACAAATATTAATCAAAAAAAGGTGCATATTTTCCACAAAACAAAACGATTACCTGTAACTTTTTACCGAAATTGCACACCTATATCGTTATCAAAAATAAATTACTAATTTTTATGAAAAAATCTTTAATGGCTTTGAGTTCACTTCTGATGCTTGGCGGCGTAGCTTCAGCGCAGAAAGTAGCGTTTGAAGAATACAATTTAGACAACGGACTTCATGTGATTTTACACAAGGATCCATCGGCTCCGGTAGTTGTTACATCGGTAATGTACCATGTGGGTGCCAAAGACGAAAACCCAAACAGAACGGGATTCGCACACTTTTTTGAACACCTTTTATTCGAAGGAACCAAAAACATCGCCCGTGGCGAATGGTTTAAAATCGTAACCGCCAACGGAGGGAACAACAATGCCAACACGTCGGACGACAGAACCTATTACTACGAAGTTTTCCCGTCGAACAATCTGGAACTGGCTTTATGGATGGAATCCGAAAGATTAATGCACCCGGTTATCAACCAGATCGGTGTAGACACGCAAAACGAAGTTGTTAAAGAAGAAAAAAGATTACGTGTAGACAATCAGCCTTACGGTAATTTATTTACTGAAGTTAAAAAGAACATCTTTACCAAACACCCATACCGTTGGGCTCCAATCGGTTCAATGGAACACTTGGATGCAGCTACTTTACAGGAATTCCAGGCTTTCAACAAAAAATTCTACATTCCTAACAATGCAGTATTAGTTGTTGCCGGAGATTTTGATTCGGCTCAGGCGAAAGAATGGGTACAAAAATATTTCGGACCAATCCAGAAAGGAACGCCGATTACCCGTGAGAAATTCGAAGAGGCTCCCATCACACAAACCATTCACGCGACTTACGAAGATCCGAACATTCAGATCCCAATGGCCGTTACTGCCTACAGAACGCCATCGATGAAAACGCGTGACGCAAGAGTATTGGATATGATCTCTTCTATCTTATCGGACGGAAAAAGCTCACGTCTATACAAAAAAATGGTTGACGAGAAAAAAATGGCTTTACAAATCGGAGCTTTCAACTACAGTCAGGAAGACTATGGTGTGTATTTTATCTACGGTTTACCATTAAGCCCAAACACTCCTGCTGACTTAATTAAAGGAATGGACGAGGAAATCAAAAAATTACAAACGGAATTAATTTCTGAAAAAGATTTCCAAAAATTACAAAACCAGTATGAAAACCAAAACGTAAACAGTAATTCCAATCTGGAAGGGGTTGCCGAAAATCTGGCATCTTACTATTTATTATATGGTGATGTAAATCTAATCAATACTGAAATTGACATTTACCGTTCTATTACGCGTGAAGAAATCAGAGACGTGGCGAAGAAATACTTAAACCCGAACCAACGTTTGATTTTAGATTATACTCCAGCAAAAGACAAAGCACAAAACTAAGCAGCCATTCATCATGAAAAAATTTATATATATAGCAGCGAGCTTGTTTTTATCGATTACTATGCAAGCACAAGACAGACCTCAACCGAAACCGGGACCAGCACCAACTATCAATGTTAAAAAACCGGAAACCTTTACTCTAAAAAACGGTTTAAAAGTAATGGTTGTTGAAAACCATAAATTACCGCGCGTTTCTTATACTTTAACTTTAGACAACCCTCCGTATGCGGAAGGGGATAAAAAAGGTGTTGCCGATTTAACGAGCAGCATGATCGGAAAAGGAAGCAAAAAAATATCCAAAGACGCTTTTAACGAAGAAGTAGACTTTTTAGGAGCCAACATCAGTTTTTCTTCTAACGGAGCCAATGCCAGCGGATTATCCAAATATGCCGGAAGAATCCTTGAATTAATGGCCGAAGGTGCTTTACACCCGGTATTCACTCAGGAAGAATTTGACAAAGAAAAAGCCAAATTACTGGAAGGAATCAAAGCACAGGAGAAAAGCGTTACCTCTGTAGCTTCTCGCGTTGAAAATGTTTTAGCTTTTGGAAAAACACACCCTAACGGGGAATATTTAAGCGAAGAAAGCATCAACAAAGTAACCTTAAACGATGTGGTTTTAAACTACAACACCTATTTCGTTCCGGGCAATGCTTACCTTGTTGTAATTGGTGATGTAAACACAAAAGAAGTTAAAAAAACAGTTGAAAAACTTTTTGGTTCCTGGAAAAAAGCCATCGCTCCACAGTTAACCTATTCTGACCCTAAAAACGTTCAGTATTCTCAAATTAACTTTGTGGATATGCCAAACGCCGTACAATCGGAAATTGCCCTGGTAAACACGGTGAACTTAAAAATGACCGACAAAGATTATTTCGCTACTTTATTGGCCAACCAAATCTTAGGTGGTGGTGGTGAAGGACGTTTATTCCTAAACCTACGCGAAAAACACGGATGGACTTACGGCGCGTACTCTTCTATCGGATCCGGAAAATATGTAACGAAATTCCGTTCTTCCGCTTCTGTTAGAAACGCTGTTACCGACAGTGCCGTTGTCGAATTCTTTAACGAATTAAAACGCATCAAAACGGACCTGGTTTCTGCAGAAGATCTTAAAAATGCAAAAGCCAAGTACATCGGAAACTTCGTAATGCAAATTGAGAAACCGGCTACTATTGCCCGTTATGCTTTAAACACAGCCACTCAAAACTTACCGGAAGATTTCTACGAAAACTACATCAAAAACATCAGTGCCGTTACACCGGAAGATATCCGTAACGCAGCCAACAAATATTTCCTTGCCGATAACACCCGTGTTGTTGTAGTTGGAAAAGCGGCTGATGTATTACCAGGATTGGAATCATTAAAAATGCCTATTTTCTATTTCGACAAATACGGAAATCCAACTGAAAAACCAGCAGTAAACAAACCAATTCCTGCCGGAGTTACAGCCAAAACCGTGTTCGACAATTACATTAAAGCTATTGGTGGCGAAAAAGCCGTAGCGGCAGTAAAATCAATTGCTACCGTTTCAACAGCTTCTATTCAAGGACAGGCATTGGAATTGATAAGCAAACACACTTCCGATAACAAATCGTTAATGGAAATGAAAGTTGCAGGTATGACCATGTCAAAACAAGTTGTGAGCGACAAAGCAGCTTATGCAGTACAACAAGGACAACGTAAAGACTATACTGCTGAGGAATTTAAAGAGAAAAAAGAAAGCGCTGCTGCTTTCCCTGAATTAGCACTTGCAAAAAGAGCCGATCTTAAAATCAAAGGAATCGAAAGCTTTAACGGAAGTGATGCTTACGTTATCGAAAATGGTAAGTCAACTTTATATTATGATGTAAAAACCGGTTTAAAAGTCGGGGAAGCCAAAACAATGGAAAGAGGTGGCCAGAAGATGACACAAACCGTTACTTACAGCGACTATAAAGAAATTAAAGGCATCAAAATACCTTATAAAACAATTATGAATGTAGGTATGGATCTTGAATTTACAATCAACGATGCAAAAATCAACGAAGGTGTTACTGCTGCTGACTTTCAGTAATCAATAACCCGATTCAAAATAAAAGGCTGCTTTCGAGCAGCCTTTTTTATTTTCGTGCGGAGAAATACACCCCTATCAGAATGATTAATGCTCCAACAATCTGAAACACTTCCATTTTTTCATTATCCAATATCCCCCAGACAAAAGCAACCACCGGAATAAGATAGGTCACAGAAGATGCAAAAATCGGCGATGACATCTGGATCAGTCTAAAGAAAATAATATTCGCAATACCGGTTCCCAATATCCCCAGAATAGCAATATAAATAGCCGATTCCTGTACTTGCGCCTGCCCCGCTACCTGAAAAAAATCGGTACAGGATAATACAATAATCGCCGGAATCATCAATACCACAAAATTTCCGGTTGTAATACTCAGTGAATTCACATCCGACAGATATTTTTTGATCAGATTCACATTCATCGCATAGCAAACTGCTGCAATCACCACCAGAATCGCAAAATAATAATTCTGATTGGGATTACTTTTCGCTCCGGAATAAATCAGCACCACACATCCGATAAGCCCTATAATGACCCCAAAAAACTGTCGGCGCTGAAATTCCAATCCGAATAAAAAAGCACCCAACAACAACGTATTTAACGGTGTTAATGAATTTAGGATCGCGCTGGTCGCACTACTGATTTCCGTTTGTGCAAAAGCAAACAAAAACACCGGCATAAACGTCCCGACAAAGGCCGTTAGGGCAATGTACTTCCATTTATCCGAAGGAATCTTAGTAAGACTTCGGAATCCGACAATCAATAAAAAAGCGGCCGCAAACAACATCCGTAAAGCGCCCAACTGAAAAGGTGTTAATCCAACAAGACCTCTTTTAATCAGGATAAAAGAACTTCCCCAGATTAACGAAAGTCCGATCAGCAATATCCATTTGATCTGTTTTGTCATTTTAGTATTTTTTTAGGACGTAAAAGTCCAACAATAAAACGGGAAAACGCTCCTTTTTTTATAATTTTGTAACGCGCTCCAAAAGAGCTTTTTAATCTTAAAACAGTCCTTATGAATATTACTAAAAAAATAGCCGTATTTGCATTTGCCGCTTTTGCATTGGTTAGCTGCAAAAAAGAAGAGAAAAACACTACCGAAGGAACGGTAGCTACCGAGAAGACCGAAGATGTTGCCGCCAAAATGGAAACCGCAAGCTTTAACATCGAAGGCATGACTTGTGCAATGGGTTGTGCCGCTACGATCGAAAACAAATTAGGTCGTTTGGACGGTGTAACTTCTGCAAAAGTTGATTTTGAAACCAAAACAGCTACTGTTGAATTCGACGCCAACAAACAATCTGCTGCTTCTTTAACACAAACGGTTGAAGGCGTTGCCGACGGAAAGACCTATAAAGTATCGAACATGAAAGAAGAATTGAAAAAAGCCTAACCAAAAGCTTTCCAACATAAAAAAAGCGAACCTTGCTTGTGGTTCGCTTTTTTTATGTTCTCTATTTATTTCCAGCGTAAACTTTCCATAATCCTCCGCATATCATTTTTAATATAACTAGCCGCCGGCATAATGGAATCAAAATTGGGTTTGGTATAAAAATATACCGATCCTACAATAAAATGCCTGGTACTATCCGTCACATAAAACTGAGCGTTTGTTGCCGCATTACCACCAACCTGATAAAACATTCCGTATACTTTCTCCCTTCCGTTGATAAATGGTTGCTCTTGTATATCATCAGCTTTAATCACGTGCTCGTAGGTCAGTTTCTGCGCATCCCGCAACAAGACATCAATATTATTATTAACCGGTTTATAATCAATATAAATGGTTCCTTTCATATTTGGATAACTGATATCAAACCCGCACGCTCCTTTTTTAGTGATCTTAGTCCGATTATTTACATCGAAGGTAAAAGCACATCCATCGTTAAAAGGTGTGTATTCCGGTTTTGGATATTCCAGACTCAGGTACGCTTTTGGCTTTGGCACCACATCGCCTTTACAAGCCGTAAGCAGCAATCCTGCAGTCATCAACAATGCAAAAGCGGTATTTTTAAGTATTCTATTCATCAAGCAAGGTAACTTTAATTTGTTTGACCCGGCGTTTGTCTACCGATTCGACGGTAAATATACAATCTGCAAAATTTATTTTCTGATGCTTTTTGGGAAAATTTCCCGAAATCTCCAAAATAAATCCAGCCAGTGTTTCCGATTCCCCCTTACTGGTTTCAAAAACCTCTTCGTTTACCGGTACAATCCGATAAAAATCCTTCAGGCTGATTTTCCCTTCAAACAAAAAGTTTTTGGTATCGATCTGCGAAAACACAATATTTTCATCGTCAAATTCATCACTGATATCCCCAACAATTTCTTCCAGAATATCTTCCAGCGAAATCACTCCTGAAGTTCCGCCATATTCATCGACGACAATCGCCAGGTGATTTTTCATACCCTGAAATTCCTTTAAGAGGTTGTCCAGTTTTTTATTTTCCGGGACAAAAAACGGCTCCCGAAGCAACTTTTGCCATTCAAAATCCGTTTTATCGATATGAGGAAGCAAATCTTTTACAAACAAAACACCCTCAATATGGTCGATATCTTCTTTAAAAACCGGTATTCGGGAATAGCCTTTTTCTACGATCTGTGCTACAATTTCCGAAAAGGAATCTTCCATATCCAAAGCAAACACATCAATACGAGGACTCATTACCTGTCGGGCTTCGGTATTTCCGAAACTTACAATCCCCTCCAGTATCTTTTGTTCTTCTTTGGTTGTATCACCATAATCGGTCATTTCCAATGCCTGCGACAACTGATCGACCGAGAAATTTTCTTTTTCTTTTCCGATTTTTTTATACAGATAGATAATAATTTTTCGCAGCGGAATACTAACCGGCGTAAGCAGTTTATCGAGCAAAACCACCAAACCACTAACGCCCTGTGCAAATTTGACATTATTACGGGTCGCATACATTTTGGGCAGTACCTCTCCAAAGAAAAGAATCAGCGCCGCTACCAATGCAATTTCCAGCAGAATTTTGGTTCCGATCGCCATCAATTCGGAAAAAACCCTGTCACCCAGATAGGAAAACAAGATTACAATTGTAATATTTACAAAGTTATTGGCTACCAGAAAAGTCATGGACAACTTTTTGGGCGCCTCCAATAATTTCCCGATTTGCTTTCCGCGGGCTCCATCGCCGGCTCTAAGAGCTTCGATTTCTTTTTTATTAAGTGAGAAAAGTGCGGTTTCGGCACCGGATATCAGTGCAGAACAGAACAACAGGAACACTATCCCTGCAATTAGAAGTATCAGGTTAAAATCTACAGTACTGAATAAACTGACGGGGCCTGGGTCCAAATCAAACAGAATTAGTTAAACAATTAAAACGGCATATCATCATTTTGCATAGGTGTTCCCGGTGAATCAAATGATGGTTTGGAAGTATCGCCCGAAGTCGGGAAACCCGGTTTATTGTTTTCGATTTCCTTTTTCGTTGTTAAAAAGGTAAACTCGGTCACCTGGATTTCGGTAGTATACTTCGTAGTACCGTCTTCGGCTTGCCATTGTCTGGATTTGATACGGCCTTCCACATAAATCTTATCACCTTTTGAAAGATATTTTTCGCATATCTCAGCCGCCTTGTTGCGCACCACAAGATTATGCCATTCTGTAGAAGTGATTCTTTCGTTTGTCGTTTTGTTAATATACACCTCATTGGTTGCAAGAGGAAAACGTCCAATACAATTACCTCCTTCGAAATAATGCATTTTCACATCATCTCCCAAATGTCCAATTAACATGACTTTATTTACCGTTCCATTCATGGCTCGTACCTATTTATTAACTCAAATATACTAATTCTATTTATTTTTTACATACTCTGTGATAAAATTATATATCACAATAGGAAATGGAAGCTTTTGAACTTCACTCCATGACAAACTGCCCGACATGATAGCAGCAGTCTTTAATTCCCAAAAATAAATATGCAAATGTTGATGCGAAAGCTTGTGAAGAATTTGTTTTTCATTTAAAAGGCGGAATTCCTGCAAACGACCTCCATCCGGAATTGTGACACTTTTTATAAGCTGTTCCGGCATAGCATCGCGATGTATATCAGTCATCGTTTCGACCAACGGAAATTCATACAATCCGAACCAGATTCCTTTATCCTGTCGTTTTTGCACCATTGTATTTCCGGAGGGATCTACAAACAAAATATAATTCAGATAGCGATTGGTCACTTTTATTTTTTTTAATTTAACCGGCAACCGATCCACTTTCTTTTTTTGCAAAGCCGCACAACTGGAATTAAACACACACGAAGGACAATCCGGGCTTTTAGGCACACATTGCAGCGCCCCAAACTCCATCATCGCCTGATTAAACAGTGATGCTTTATCCACAGGCAACAATTCGGCTGCCAATGCTTTAAATTCTTTTTTTGCCGCCGGAGCAGCAATATCCGTTTCCACATCAAAATAGCGGGCCAACACCCGGAACACATTACCATCAACCACCGGAACGGGTTCGCCATAGGAAATCGAAGCAATTGCCGCAGCAGTGTATTCCCCTACCCCTTTTAACTTTAAAAGTCCGTCGTAATTCTCAGGAAACACACCATTTCGCTCAAAAGCGATGAATTTCGCGGTCGCATGCAAATTTCGCGCTCTCGAATAGTAGCCCAAACCCTGCCAGAGTTTTAGCACTTTTTCCTCATCGGCATTTGCCAGATCAAAAACAGTTGGAAAAGCGTCAACAAACGCTAAAAAATACGGCAAACCCTGCGCAACCCGCGTTTGTTGCAACATGATTTCTGACAGCCATATACGATAGGGATCCGCCGTTTTTCGCCATGGCAAATCGCGCTTAGACCGCAAATACCACTGGATTAACGAGTTAGAAAAATCCATTATAAAAAATTAGGATACAAAAATAAAACTTTATGTAATTAAATTTTAATCGATTAAGGTTGAAATATTGTATTTTTAATTCCTATATTTGCAAACTCAAAAAATTACACATCAATATAAATACGAAAGAAAATGACGAAAGCAGACATCGTAGCGAAAATTTCCGAGAAATTGGGTCTAGAAAAAGGAGATGTACAAGCAACAGTTGAGTCTTTTATGGACGAAGTAAAAAACTCATTAGAAACTGGTGACAACGTATACTTAAGAGGTTTTGGTAGCTTTATCATCAAAACAAGAGCTGAGAAAACCGGTAGAAACATCTCTAAAAACACTACAATTAAGATTCCTGCCCACAACATCCCGGCTTTCAAACCAGCAAAAGTTTTTGTTGATGGCGTGAAAACGAATACTGAAGTAAAAGTTAACTAATTTATTAATCACTCTAAACACTACAATTTATGCCAAGTGGTAAAAAAAGAAAAAGACATAAGGTAGCAACTCACAAACGTAAAAAGAGAGCGAGAGCTAACCGTCATAAGAAGAAAAAGTAGTTTAAAACTACTTTTTTCTTTTTAAAGTCTAAAGTTCATTGAAATTGAAATCATAAAAAGCGGAACAAATCAGTAAGTTTTCAACTACAAATCCATGATTTATAGTTTTATATTTGCTATTCCAGTTATGGTTTCCCGGGTAAAACCTGTAAATTTAATGTTAAATCCATCTGTACGTTGGTAGCACTATTACGATAGCGGCTATTATTGTATGGATAAAAATGTACCAAGTGAACAAGGAATTAATTATCCGATCCAGTTCAGAAGCGGTAGATTTTGCCTTATTAAAAGATGGAAAACTAATTGAATTACACAGAGAAGAGGGCGAAAAAAACGGCTTTCAGGTAGGTGATATTTTTATTGCCAAGATCCGAAAACCGGTAGCAGGATTGAATGCGGCCTTTGTAAATGTAGGCTTCGAAAAAGATGCCTTTTTACATTATCATGATTTAGGTCCAAACCTATCTTCTCTAATGAAATTCATTAAACTTGTAAGCGCAGGTAAAATAAAAGATTTCTCCCTAAAAAACTTTCCTTTTGAACCTGAGATCGACAAGGATGGCGCAATATCCGACGTATTAAGTGCCAATCAGTCAATTTTAGTTCAAGTAGTTAAAGAACCGATATCTACCAAAGGGCCACGAATAAGTTCCGAACTTTCACTGGCCGGGCGATATGTTGTTTTAGTTCCTTTTTCGGATCGGATCTCGATTTCACAAAAAATTGAATCGAAAGAAGAAAAAGACCGATTAAAACGTTTGGTTCAATCTATTAAACCAAAAGGATTTGGTGTTATTGTCAGAACAGTAGCAGAAGGCAAAAAAGTAGCTGAACTCGACAAAGACTTACAAAATTTGCTGGACAAATGGACCACAATGTGTAAGCGAATCCCTACAGCACATCATCCTTCAAAAGTATTAGGCGAACTCAACCGAGCGTCCTCAATACTACGCGATGTCTTTAATGATACCTTTACCGGTATTCATATTGATGATGAGGATCTGTACTATCAAACGAAGGAGTATTTGCAAGAAATAGCTCCTGCTAAAGTATCTATTGTTAAGCATTATCAATCGAAAGAGTTACCTCTTTTTGAGAAATACAACATAGAGCGACAAATTAAGACGTCATTTGGAAGAACGGTATCTATGAGCAAAGGAGCTTACTTAATCATAGAACACACCGAGGCTTTACATGTAATCGACGTCAACAGCGGTAACCGCTCCAACAAAGCGCAAAACCAGGAAGACACTGCCTTAGAAGTAAATCTGATTGCTGCGGCTGAAATAGCCCGACAATTGCGATTACGCGACATGGGTGGTATTATTGTAATCGATTTTATCGACATGTCAAATCCTGACAACCGTAAAGTGCTCTACGATTTCTTACGAGAGGAAATGAGCGATGACAAAGCAAAACATAAAATCTTGCCTCCTAGCAAATTTGGATTAATTCAAATTACTAGACAAAGAGTCAGACCCGAAGTTAATATCAAAACAAGAGAAGAAAACCCGAATAATGAAAACGGGGAAATTGAAGCTCCTATCCTGATTATTGATAAAATATCGGCTGATCTAGAACGAATTTTTAAGGATCACAAAAAAGTGGTTCTGAATGCGCATCCCTTTGTGGCTGCGTATATAACTAAAGGTTTTCCATCATTACGTTCAAAATGGTTTTTTGAACATAAAAAATGGGTGAAAGTTATACCTCGTGACGCTTACACGTACTTAGAATATCACTTCTTCGACAAAGATGGAAGTGAAATTAAATAAATCCAAACCGCTCGTTGTGAAACGGAGCGGTTTTTTTATGTCTATAATTAGCGTCTTTTCTGAAAGAAAGCCTTCATTAAAGCCCCGCACTCCTGTTCCATAACACCGGTTACCACTGTTGTTTTCGGATGCAATTGCGCGCCCATCTTGCGATAGCCACGGTGCTCGTCATAGGCTCCGTAAACCACCTTTGAAATCTGACTCCAATATAAAGCTCCGGCACACATTTGACACGGTTCCAGTGTTACGTAAAGCGTACAGTCTTTCAGGTATTTTCCACCCAAAAAATTAGCCGCCGCCGTAATCGATTGCATTTCGGCATGCGCCGTAACATCGTTTAACAACTCCGTCAGGTTATGACTTCTGGCAATGACCCGATTGTCGACAACCACAATGGCACCAACCGGAATTTCTCCTTTTTCGAAAGCCATCTCCGCTTCGTGGAGTGCCTTTTTCATAAAATAATCGTCCGTGAAAATGTTTTCCATAAAAACAAAAATACAATTTCAAATTGTACCTTTGCATCATGGCAGCAAAACTCTTATCAAACATACTATCTCCCACCGATTTACGCAAACTCCCTGTTGAGCAACTTCCGGCTCTGGCACAAGAACTACGGGAGTTTATCATCGATATCGTATCGACAAAGGAAGGCCATTTGGGTGCGAGTTTAGGCGTTGTAGAACTGACCATAGCCCTACATTATGTTTTTAACACTCCGGACGATCAACTGGTATGGGACGTCGGACATCAGGCCTACGGTCATAAAATCCTGACCGAACGTGCCGCGGTATTCCACACCAACCGTCAATTAGGTGGTATTTCCGGTTTTCCGAATCGCAATGAGAGTATTTACGATACTTTTGGCGTAGGACATTCCTCCACGGCTATTTCGGCCGCTTTGGGAATGGCTATTGCTTCCCAACTAAAAGGCGAAACCAAAAAACAACATATCGCTGTAGTTGGCGATGCTTCGATTGCCTCGGGAATGGCCTTTGAAGGTTTAAACCACGCCGGTGTGACCGATGCCAATTTACTCGTAATTTTAAACGATAACGCTATTGGGATCGACCCAAGCGTTGGTGCTTTAAAAGCATACCTGACATCTGTAAAAGATGGAAGCAATCCAAGGGACAACAACATGATCCGTTCCTTAAACTTTGATTATTCCGGGCCAATCGACGGTCACGATATTCCATTGTTAATTAAAGAACTGATCCGATTAAAAGATAAAAAGGGACCCAAATTCCTGCATATTACCACCACAAAAGGAAAAGGACTTGAACAGGCCGAAAAAGACCAGGTTCGTTATCACGCTCCGGGTAAATTCGACAAAACTACCGGAGAAATTCTTCCTCGTCCGGAGGAAAATCTACCACCAAAATTCCAGGATGTATTCGGTTTGACATTAGTTGAACTGGCACATCAAAACGAACGTATTATCGGGATTACGCCGGCTATGCCCACCGGTTCGTCTCTTAAATTTATGATGGACGAAATTCCGGATCGCGCCTTCGATGTAGGGATCGCCGAACAACATGCCGTAACACTGGCTGCCGGAATGACCACTCAGGGAATGGTTGTGTTTTGTAATATCTATTCCACTTTTCTGCAACGTGCCTACGATCAGGTTATTCACGATGTGGCTTTACAGAATTTACCCGTTATATTCTGTCTGGACCGAGCCGGCCTGGTTGGAGAAGATGGCGCCACACATCAGGGCGTTTTCGATATTGCCTATCTGAATTGTATTCCGAATCTGATTTTATTTGCCCCTATAAATGAAATCGAACTCCGAAACGGTATGTATACCGCACAATTAGGACTGGATCATCCGATAGCGATACGTTATCCGAGAGGAAGAGGTTATGTTCAGAACTGGCAACTTCCGTTCGAAAAAATCGAAATCGGAAAAGCCCGAAGACTTTCGAAAGGCCGTAAAATTGCCATTCTATCGACCGGAACAATCGGCAACAACGTACAACAAGCCCTTGAGCAGACCGAAAACCGTGATTTGTTTTCCCATTATCATTTTCCGTTTATAAAACCACTGGACATTGCAACTCTGGAAGCAATCTGTAACAGCTACGAACAACTGATTACGATAGAAGACGGATCCGTATTAGGCGGTTTCGGAAGTACTATTGCGGCATATGTAAGTGCTCATTATACCAGGCTAAGTGTTAAAATACTGGGCATTCCAGACGAGTTTATTGAGCACGGCACAGTTATTGAGCAGCAAAAAAAATGCAAAATTGATGTTAACAGTCTGATAACGCTATTTTCAAGTTATTGATTTTAACCTCATTTGCCAAACTAAAGAAAATTAAAAACTAAATTTACCATGAAGATTACTCCGTATCTAATCGGATTACTTTTTATTTTAGTCATTCCAAAAAGTAATGCACAAGACGTAGTAAGAACTACAATTCCCGACACCACCTCCTATTGGCACAAAAAAAACAGCATCGGACTTGATTTTAGCCAAATCGCATTTATCAACTGGAGTGTTGGAGGAAACAACTCTATTTCAGGCCTTTTAAAAGGCGCTTTTTTACGAAACTACATCAAAGGCAATGTGAAGTGGAAAAACGAACTCATCGTACGCTATGGCGTTAATAAGCAGGAAGAACGCGAACTCCGCAAGACCGATGACGCGATTCAGCTGAATTCGACTTTTGGTTACCGTCACGACAGTATTTCAAACTGGTACCACAGTGCCAAACTAAATTTCAACACGCAATTTACCAGCGGATATGCCTATCCGAATACCGATCTGGCGATTTCCAAAGCCTTTGCTCCTGCCTATTTATTTCTGGGTGTCGGAGCCGAGTACTCCAATAAGGAACAAAAGCTAAATGCCTATTTCTCCCCTTTAACCCAGAAAACTACTTTAGTATTGGATCAGCGTTTAGCCGATCAGGGTGCTTTTGGGGTCGACAAAGCGACGTATGACGAAGCCGGTAATCTGATTACCCACGGTAAACGATCGCGAACCGAAGTCGGTATTTTAGTTACCAACCAATGGAAAAGTGAGATTTACAAGAATATTTTCCTCGATCATCGTTTAAGTCTTTATACCGATTATATAAACAGATTCGGGAATATTGATGTCGACTGGCAATTACAACTGGATCTTGTCGTTAACGAATATGTCAAAGCCAATATCGGCACCAATCTCGTTTATGACGATGATATCAAATCAAAAAAGGAGATCGACGGCGTACAGGTTACCCAAGGACCTAAAATCCAGTTTAAACAACTGTTAGGAATCGGTTTGAGTTACACCTTTTAAGATATAAAAAATACCCCCAAATAGTATCTAACTTTTTGGGGGCAGTTCAAAAGGAACCTTTTATATTTTAGAATTAATTCAATATCACCTTTTGGGTATGATTTAAATTATCACCTTCAACTTTAAGAATATACATTCCTGATTGTAATCCTTTCAGGTTGATTGTTTTTTCAACATTGAAATCTTCAACTTTCTGACTGTATACATTTCTTCCGTTTATATCAAACACCTGTAATGATACTTTACCAGTATAGTTTCCGATAAACACATTAAACGTTCCGTTAGATGGGTTTGGATATACTTTGATCATATCTTTATTCTCAAAATAATCTACAGCCATCGTACAGTTAGGTCCTTGCGGAGGCGTTGTAAAATCTTCCACCTGATCGTTGATTGCAGCCACACCACTATTCATACCTGCTGATGCATGTACTCCTAAACCTCTTCTGGCAAAAACGTCCCAGATCATACAGTAATTCTGCCCACCAGTTGTCGCCTGATCAGCTGCGATAATCGCATCCCTTCCGGAAACAAACGAAGGATTACACGGTTGTAATTTTAACGCGTCGATGATCAAACGTAAAACTTTATTATTACCACCGGTTCCGGTATAGATATTCGGATCATAGCCATATTTGTTGATATAGGCCCATGTTAAATCCCACAACATAGTAGCCCAAACGGTTCCTACCGCGTGTACATCAACACGTAACGTACCATTCTGATCGGTATAGGATAAACCGTTGGTATCACCATAGGTAAGTGGATTGATTCCAAAATCGGTTGAATATTTATATTGACGGATTCCCACACCATTCGTAGGCTGACCCGCCAGGAAAGTTGCGATTCCTTTTCCGGCTACCGGAGAATCACCTGCCTTGATTTGTAATAAATAGGCAAAGAAATCCGACCAACCTTCACCCATTTGCTCCGTACTGGTCAAACAGTTTGCAGCAGCAGGTCCACCAGTTAAACGGGAAGAAATACCATGACCATATTCGTGTGAAATCACTCCATTATCAAAATCACCATCCGAATTCACAAAGTTAACCGCTTCATAAGATAAGGTCGTATTAACCGCTCCGGATTGCATACCGGCAATTATTGCATTTCCTACGGACTGGCTTACCAAAATAGCCGGGATCGTGATGCCTGCATTTGCACCACCCATAACCATATATTCATCCAGATTATTCACAACGATAACCGCCACGGCACCGGCATTTTGAGCAAACATTACTTTATTTACAAAATCACAAGATCCTCTGCGAACCAAAACGATTTTACCCGCTAACTGTGCTCCGTTGATGGCTGCTGTACAAGCATCGGCATTATCTGGCACACCATCATCAAAAAGAGCTAAATCGGCTGTAATTCCTGCTGGTGCCGCTGGCACTGCTACGTGACCGCTTGTAAAGTTATTATCTACTGCAAAATAGGCTCCCGCCAAAGACGCTGGTGAATTGATACGGAAAAAGTTAGGTCGTGGCCCTACATTCCACAAATACATTTGCATACGTGGCGACTGACCATCAACCGGAGTGGAGAAATTTGCGTTGTTTGTACCACTACCATCCTGAGCATCTGCTAAAACAGGATCTCCGTTAAAAGTCACGGTTCCACCGCGACCATAGTTATTTTGCTGGAAGTTACCATTAGCTTCATTAAACCCGTACTGATACATAATATCGTGCATGATATTATTCATATAGAAAAGGTTTGTTGTCGCTGCACTGGTATAGGTCGAGGCCGCTACTCCGGTTCCTCCGTAAGGGAAGTCAAAAGTCAAACTTAAACCACCGTTCGGGCTGGCTCCTGTAGTCGCATTATTTCCGGCAATATCTTCTTTTGCCCAAACATTATTTCCTCTGGTCGTCGTAAACTCCGGACCCGCAACACCATTGGTATCATGCCATTCGTAAGGAGAAGCCAAAGCGTTATGCGGTGACACTAATAATTCGCGGTTTCCGTGGTTCGGACTTTCTACGTTATACGGATAAACGCGATACGATCCACCCTGTACCTGAGCCAATGCACTTGCATCTTTAAATGCTTTGCTGCTGAAGTTCATCGTATGGTTGTGTTCTTTATGATTCGCATCACCGAAGTTACAGCTCAATACCAGATCAAAATTTTCCAGCATTGCACCGTTTACCGCATCAATCCGAACACTCCACAAATGTTTATAATCGGACGTATAGAACGTATAATCCCAGGCCAGTCGCAGGGAAGCGTCTTCCATTTGTTGGAAAACAAGCTCTGCACTAACCGGATCGTCCGTTAACGTTCCGTTGGTTAATTTATATTCTTTATCACTGATTTTAGTAGCAATCTGCGAACTGAAAGCCGGCACTTTTAAATGGGTTTGTGCCTTTAACAATCCATCCGTTACCGATAAAACCGGTGTCTGGGTATTGATTTTTGCTGCTACATCCGCTATAAAACGGTTTCCAACATTAATCACTTCTCCGTTTTTAACCGAAAAGTTGGTTACCGCATTAAAAATCTCAATTCCTTTATAACGCTGTTTTACGTAGTAGTTATTGATATTCGTTGTTGAAGAACTCGCTTCACTCTCCACAAACCAATCCGCGATATCTTGTCGGGATAAGCCTAACTTTTGATGGTTATTGGTTAGATAGCGTTGGATTTGCTCATTTTGAGATTGTGCAAACCCTGCGCTACCAGCCAACAGCAGCATCATTAGGGTAGTTTTTTTCATAATTTTTTTAGTTAGCTTTTTAATTCAAGTTTCACAAAATTATAATTTTATTCAACTTAACAAAAAAATATTGCTAACTTATCAATAATATCACACTTAACCTTTAATTATGTTAAAAATTTGTAAGGCTTTACCGTCAGTTAACATGGATATAAAATGACAGATGTGCATGAGTCGTTCGTACAGGCTCATTTTTTCGGTTACGAATTTTTCCGGAAGTAATTTTAGCAATAACTGATCGTAATTAGTAGCCGTTCCTTCAAACTTATTGTTATACGCCGTACAAAACTTATCCAGCAACGTATTGATCACCTGATACCCCATAATTTCTTTTTCGATCACATCGTTACTCTGGTAAATATTTTTTACGCTGATTTTAATGATATCATCCATCTGCGCTTTATACTGACTTTTATCCATCAATGCCATGTGGAATTTCCCTTGCAGAATCGCTTCTTCATTTTCGAGAAACACACGAACCGCATCGCTGATCAGACTACTAATAGCCAATGCACGCAGATAACTGATCCGATCTTCTTTTGTAATCAGGCTATTGTATTTCTTTCGATCCATAATATGACCGACCAGCTTCACCAGATATTCCAATGCAAAATCCTCCTCGACTAATCCCAGGTTAATTCCATCTTCAAAATCGATAATGGTATAGCAGATATCGTCGGCCGCTTCGACCAAAAACGCCAGCGGATGTCTTTCGAAACCGATAGCATCACCTTTTTTGTTGGAAAGAAGCCCTAACTCGGCCGCCACATCATTAAAAAACACTTTATCCGTCTGAAAAAAGCCAAATTTTTTATCCGCTATATTGGACGTTGGTTTTTTCGGCAAACTTTCTTTCGGATACTTCATAAAAGCCCCCAGAGTCGCATATGAAATCCGCAAACCACCTTCGTTACCCGGACGCGAACCTGTGAGCACCGAAAAACCATTGGCATTTCCTTCAAAATCGATCAGATCCTGCCATTCTTTATCTGCTAATTGTTCTTTATACTTTATTCCTTTCCCGGTTTTAAAGTATTCACCAATTGCTTTTTCACCCGAATGTCCAAAAGGTGGATTACCGATATCGTGTGCCAATGCCGCGGCTGCAACTATGGTTCCGAAATCGTTCATATGAAAACCGTGTACTTCTTTCAGATAGGGATATTTTTCGAGGATTTTTTTTCCTACCAAACGTCCCAGCGAACGCCCTACGACCGAAACCTCCAAACTATGCGTAAGTCGGGTATGTACGAAATCGGTTTTTGACAAGGGTATAACCTGCGTTTTATCCTGTAAACTCCGGAAAGCAGATGAAAAGATAATTCGATCGTAATCTACTTCAAAACCCAAACGGGTATCATCCTGTTCCTTACGCAAACGTTTGCTTGTATCGCCCTGTCTCTTTAGCGACAGTAATTGTTCCCAATGCATCATAGGAGTATATTTTTAATTCCCAACGGGATCTTAGTTATTTTGTTGTTTTTCGATTTCAGCCTGAATAATATTATTTTTTACCGCTGTAAACACATGATTTTTAGCTTCGGCAAACGACACGTCGTAAATCCGTTCCAACTTACAGAATTCGGCCGGATATTTCGACAACAGACTATTATAATACGTATCGAGTACGGCACGCGACGGCAGTGTAAACTCCAGTTTTAATTCAAATCTTCGCACCAAGGCCTCGTCAATCATTTGAATCTGGTTGGTTGCCGCGATGAGTATCGATTTTTTCGGGAAATTATCGATCAGCTGTAAGATCGCATTCACCACGCGTTTCATTTCGCTACTGTCTTTATTATCATAATCCCGTATTTGTCCCAACGAGTCGAACTCGTCAAAAAACAATACGGCACTTTCATACAGCACTTCTTTAAACAAGCCTTCGATATTTTTGGCGGTTTCACCCAATTTGGCCGAAACAATACTCGCCAGATTTACAATAATAATCTTTTTATCGAGCTTTTTGGCAATTGCTTTGGCCGTCATTGTTTTTCCGCAACCCGTTTTTCCGTATAACAGCATTTTATTCACCACCGGCAATTCATAGCGTTCCAATACTTCGCGGAAATGATATTCTTTTAAAAACTGGTTGATCTGTCCTGAAACAGCTTCATTAAAAACAACATCTTCCAGATTAACATTACTTCTGTCGGTAAAATATAAAGTACTCAAGCGATACGGTTTTAGTTAAGTTGTGAACAAATGTACAAATACAATTTATCTTAAAAAGGAAACAGCCATCTTAAAAGACAGCTGTTTTGTATATTGCTTTTTTCAGATTATGAACCACACATTTCACAATCGTCCGGTTCTGCATTTCGGGAACGTTCCAACATCGCGCGGAATTCATCTACAGCGATTTCTTCCTGTTTTGCCGGTGTTTCCTGCTTCACCTCGTTGTTTAATGTAAACTTAATTGCATCGACAGCACTCTTCGTTCTCAGGTAGTACATTCCTGTTTTTAAACCGGACTGCCAAGCGTAGAAATGCATTGATGTTAATTTTGCAAAAGTAGCACCTTCCATAAACAGGTTTAACGATTGCGACTGATCGATAAAGTAACCCCGCTGACGGGACATATCAATAATATCCTTCATACTCATTTCCCAAACCGTTTTGTACAGTTCTTTAATATCCTGAGGAATGATATCGATATTCTGAATCGATCCGTTAGCACGCATGATTTCCTGTTTCAGGCTTTCGTTCCACAAGCCCAGATTTACCAAATCCTGCAACAAGTGTTTGTTTACCACGATAAACTCACCCGATAATACACGACGGGTATAAATATTGGAGGTATACGGTTCGAAAGCTTCGTTATTTCCTAAGATTTGTGATGTTGAAGCTGTTGGCATCGGCGCCATCAACAAGGAGTTACGGACTCCGTTTTGCATCACTTCTTTTCGCAGGCTTGCCCAATCCCAACGACCGCTTAAATCATCATCATTCAATCCCCAAAGATTGTACTGGAATTCTCCTTTTGAAATCGGAGAACCCTCGAAAGTTGAATATGGTCCTTCTTCTTTTGCCATTTCCATCGATGCGGTAAGCGCAGCGAAATACATGGTTTCGAAAATTTCCTGATTCAGCTTTTTAGCGGCATCGCTCGTAAACGGCATACGCAATAAGATAAAAGCATCGGCCAGACCTTGTACGCCCAATCCAACCGGACGGTGACGCATATTAGAATTTTCAGCTTCTTTAACAGGATAGTAATTCCTGTCGATTACTTTATTCAGGTTACGGGTTACGCGTTTGGTCACATCGTAAAGTAGTGTATGATTGAATTCTCCGTTTTCCACAAACATCGGAAGTGATATGGAAGCCAGATTACAAACCGCAATTTCGTCGGCTGAAGTATATTCCAGAATCTCGGTACAAAGATTCGAAGAACGGATCGTCCCCAGGTTTTTCTGGTTTGATTTACGGTTGGCTGCATCCTTATAAAGCATGTATGGCGTACCGGTTTCGATTTGTGATTCCAGGATTTTCTCCCAAAGCTCGCGGGCTTTTATGGTTTTTCTACCTTTACCGGCATTTTCATACGCGATATACATCGCGTCAAATTCGTCCCCATATACATCGTATAATCCTGGACATTCGTTCGGACACATCAACGTCCATTGTCCATCTTCCTGAACGCGTTTCATGAACAAATCGTTCATCCACATCGCATAGAAAAGATCACGTGCACGCATTTCTTCTTTTCCGTGGTTTTTACGTAAATCCAGGAAATCGAAGATATCGGCATGCCATGGCTCTACATAAATTGCAAAACTACCTTTACGTTTTCCACCACCTTGATCAACATATCGTGCGGTATCGTTAAACACACGCAACATCGGTACAATACCGTTAGATGTTCCGTTTGTTCCTCTGATATACGAACCGGTAGCCCGTACATTATGGATTGACAAACCGATTCCTCCGGCCGATTGCGAGATCTTAGCCGTATGTTTTAGGGTATCGTAAATTCCGTCGATACTATCATCCTGCATGGTTAACAGGAAACAAGACGACATTTGTGGTTTTGGTGTTCCGGCATTAAACAACGTTGGCGTTGCATGCGTAAAGAACTTTTTCGACATCAATTCGTAGGTCTCGATAGCCGATTCGATATCATTAAGGTGAATCCCTACGGAAACACGCATTAACATATGTTGCGGACGTTCCACAATTTGCCCGTTGATACGCAACAAATAGGAACGCTCCAAAGTTTTAAATCCGAAATAATCGTAGTTAAAATCCCGGTTATAGATAATTGTGGAATCCAATCGTTCGGCATTGGCCATGATCACTTCATAAACCTCATCCGAAATCAACGGTGATTCCTGATTGGTTCTCGGATTTACGTACTGATACATATCCGTCATCGTTTCCGAGAATGATTTTTTGGTATTTTTGTGCAGGTTCGACACGGCAATTCGCGCGGCCAACTGTGCAAAATCCGGGTGTGAAACCGTCATTGACGCTGCTGTTTCGGCAGCCAGGTTATCCAGTTCTGATGTGGTTACACCATCGTATAAACCTTCAATAACTCGCATAGCTACTTTTACAGGATCAACCAAATCGTTTAATCCATAGCATAGAATTCTAACTCTGTCTGTAATCTTATCAAACATTACAGGCTCACGTCGTCCGTCTCTTTTTACTACATACATCGTATTGAAAATTTATGAATTGATACAAATAATTTTACAGAAAACACATTGGTTTTCGTTCCAATCGCCATTTAGCATGGTCAATTACAGTTCTTTAAAAATCAGCGTCGAAGCTAATTTTTTGCGAGTCGGTATCTTTATTTAATACACCCGCTTTCTGGTATTCGGACACCCTTTTTTCGAAGAAATTGGTTTTCCCTTGTAACGAGATCATATCCATAAAGTCAAAAGGATTGCTCGCGTTATATACTTTTTCACAACCCAGCTCCACCAACAATCTGTCGGCTACAAACTCCAGGTATTGTGTCATTAGTGTGGCATTCATTCCGATTAAACTAACCGGCAATGATTCGGTAATAAATTCTCTTTCAATATTTAATGCATCGGTGATAATTTCCACAATTCTGTCTTTCGGTACTTTGTTCACCAAATGGTGGTTGTGCAAGTGAACCGCGAAATCGCAATGCACCCCTTCGTCTCTTGAAATTAATTCATTCGAGAACGTAAGACCCGGCATCAAACCACGTTTTTTCAACCAGAAAATGGAACAGAACGCTCCGGAGAAGAAGATTCCTTCCACGGCCGCAAACGCAATTAATCTTTCGGCAAACGAATCGGATTCAATCCAACGTAACGCCCAATCTGCTTTTTTACGGATGGCAGGAAAGACATCCAAAGCATGGAACAATTCATTTTTTTCAGCCTCGTCTTTCACATAGGTATCAATCAAAAGAGAATACGTCTCACTATGAATGTTTTCCATCATAATCTGGAATCCGTAGAAAAACTTCGCTTCCGGATATTGTACTTCGTTTACAAAGTTTTCCGCAAGATTTTCATTTACGATACCGTCGGAAGCTGCGAAGAATGCCAAAATATGTTTGATAAAATATTTTTCGTCGTCGTTTAACTTTGTATTCCAGTCGGTCAAATCCTGATGCAAGTCAATTTCTTCTGCCGTCCAAAAGCTAGCCTCCATTTTTTTATACCAATCCCAGATATCGTGGTGTTTGATTGGAAAAATAACAAAACGGTCTTTATTCTCTTGCAAAATTGGTTCGATCACCGACATAGTACATTGACTTTTAAAAGATTAATTTTATGTTTTTCTTTAGAAAAACACACTACAAAGATTGGTATTTGAAACGGAAAAAGAAAGACAAATCGAGTCAAACTTATTCACAATTAGGACGAGTTTTTAACAAGCGAAGAAAATTCTTTCAAGCTATGTTTAAAAACCTATATTTTTGAAAAACAACACATTACAAAATAACGTAATGTTAAAAAAAGAAGCCACACCAGTGTCAACACACCTGATTAAAGCCTTTCCGAAAAAAAACAGTCAACCTACTTTTTAAGTTCTTCGGCCACCTTTTCAAGTTCGCTATACCATTCCGGCCCGAACTTACGAACCAGTGCTTCTTTTACGAATTTATACACCGGAACCTCCAACTCTTTTCCAAGCGAGCAAGCATCGTCACAGATATGCCATTTATGGTAATTCACCGCAGCAAAATCGGAAAAGTCTTTAACCCGTATCGGGTACAAATGACAGGAAACCGGTTTTTTCCAATCGACCAGACCCTGGTTGTACGCCTGTTCAATACCACAAAGTGCCGTTGGTCCATCAAAAATAACATACGCGCAATCCGCTCCGTCAATCAGCGGTGTTTCCAGTTCGCCATCCGAACCTACGATCGAGGTTCCCTGCGCTTCGATTGCAGCAACACCTTCGGGACGTAAAAACGGTTTTACGATAGGATAAATTTTTTCCAGAATCGCGACTTCACTTTGATCAAGTGGCGCACCGGCATCACCATCTACACAACAAGCTCCCTTACAAGCCGACAGATTACACACAAATTCTTTTTCAAGAATTTCTTCAGACACGATGGTTTTCCCTAACTGAAACATTATACTCGGAATTCATTAATTAGCCGACAAAGGTACAAATTAATACGGATTTTAAAACGCTACTAAAACCTCACTTTAATTACGAAATAAGCAATAAAAAAAGACATTTGTAGGTCAATTTTATTTTTATGTTAAAAATTAACCCTATTTTTAGATTTTTTGTTATAAATTTATATAATTTTGCAGTCTTAAAAAAATAATAGGTATGGGATTCGATTGGAAAGAATTTTTTACGGTAGGAATGGTTTTATTTGCGGTGATCGATATTTTCGGAAGCATCCCGATTATTGTTGATTTACGCAATAAAGTAGGCCATATACAATCTGAAAAAGCCTCTATAGTTGCGGCTGTCATCATGATTTCTTTTCTTTTTGTGGGAGATGAAATTTTAAAACTTATCGGAATCGATGTCAACTCGTTTGCCGTAGCCGGTTCGTTTGTATTATTTTTTCTGGCACTGGAAATGATCTTAGGCATCACACTTTATAAAGACGATGCACCCAATACGGCATCCATTGTACCCATCGCCTTTCCTTTAATTGCCGGAGCCGGAACGATGACTACTTTATTATCATTGCGTTCGGAATATCAGACGATCAACATTATCTTAGGCATTCTGGCCAACATTCTAATCGTATACCTGGTTTTAAAATCATCATCCCGAATCGAAAAAACATTGGGTAAAAACGGGCTAGGCGTTATCCGTAAGGTATTTGGTGTTGTTCTTTTAGCCATCGCTGTTAAATTATTCGCAGCTAATGTTAAAGGTCTGTTTGTTTAAGCAGATTTTTACTAATTTCACCGCCATAATTTAACTACTCGTAGTTCTTTTTTTTTATTTACAATGAAAATTTTCTCATACATACTAATCGCTGCCGCGTTGGGGTTAATTATTTTTAACCTGACCCTATTGGATTTTTCGAATCTTTTTGAAGGCAACAGTTTAGTGGCGTTAATCGGCATTGTGGCCTCATTATGCGCTGTTTGTATTTTATTAATCTTCAAGATGTCGAAAGCCATCGAAGAAAAAACAAAAGGAAACTAAGACATGTTTGATGTTTTGCTAATTGGTGGCGGTGTAGCCGGGGTTTCGTGTGCCCTTATATTAGGGTCGGCTCAAAAAAAGAGTTTTGTAACCGATAAAAAAATAGGCATTATCACCCACCAGAAAGCGTCGTCATTACAAGACGCACTATTCAATAACGCTTATGGTATTCCGGCAGGAAAACCGGGTTCGGAAATTCTAACCGAAAGCACCGATCATCTGGCACAAACCTACCCGCATATTATACAAATTCCGGACGAAAAAGTCATCAAAGTCGAAGGAACATCAGGTGACTTTACCGTAACGACAAACAAAGGCTCTTATAAAACCCGCGCAATTGTTGTCGCCATCGGATCCTCCAACCTTTTCGGAATAGAAGGCCTGGAACACTATATTGAACCGCATCGCAAAGCGCTACCGGAAAAGAATCGTATCCAGCTTAAAAACAATGATCATCTTGTAGCCGACGGTATTTATGTAGCCGGGACGCTGGCCGGATGGAGAAGTCAGCTTGCGATAGCCGCCGGAAGTGGTGCATCGGTAGCAACCGACCTCCTAACGTTATGGAACAACGGAATTGAAACCCACTCTCACGACAGTATACGAAAATAAAAAAGGAGCCCAGGCTCCTTTTTATGTTATTTTTTAGCAGCTTCAAACACCGCTTTAATCATCGGATCTTCTTTTAAAACCAACTGATAATAATGTTGCTCATCAAATAACTGGCGTACAAATTCGGCAGCCAGATATTGTTTGACCTTATCTTTGTTTTTATCCAGATTAAAAATAAGCCCACTTTTCGACAAATGCTTACGGAAACCATCGTAATAAAAATCGGTATTTTTCACCTTACTTTCCACTTGCGGAATCGTTAACTTTTGAAATTGCGATCTTTCATGATCCAGTTCTTCAAAAACAAAATAACTCACGATTCCAGATTGCATGATCATATTCAATGCCTCATCGCCATGTTTTCCTTCCATCGGAACAAAAATATCCGGAATGATACCGCCGCCGCCATAAACCGTTTTTCCTTTTTTGGTTTTAAACTTCAAACTATCCGCAACTTTGATACTATCAAAAGCGTATAATTCACCATTTTCAAAACGTTTTTCAAAATCACCGTAATAGGCTTCCAGACCTTTGTTATACGGTTTTTGGATCGATCGTCCCGAAGGCGTATAATAACGCGCCACCGTTAAACGAACAGCAGAACCATCTCCCAACGGCATTTCCCGTTGCACCAGTCCTTTTCCGAACGATCTTCTTCCCACAATCAGTCCGCGGTCGTTATCCTGAATCGCTCCGGCTAAAATTTCACTTGCCGACGCACTGTTTTCATCGATCAGAATATATAGTTTTCCGTTTTCAAAACTTCCTTTCGAAGTAGCATTACTAATATCCTCCACTCCTTTTCGGTTTTTGATTTTAACGATTTGCTCTTTATCTTTCAGGAATTCGTCTGCAATTTCCACCGCGCGTTCCATATAGCCACCACCATTATTGCGTACATCGACAATAAGTTCCTGCACACCGGCTGCTTTAAGCTTTGACAATCCCTGATGAAATTCTTTAAAAGTGGTCTCAGCAAAACGATTAATTTTAATATATCCGATTTTATCATTGAGCATTAAAGCCACATCCACGCTTTTGATTGGCACCAAATCGCGGGTCACATTAACTTTAAACTTTTTGTTTTCCGTTTTTCTAAAAATGGTCAGCTCTACTTTGGATCCTCTTTCTCCTTTGAGTTTTGAAAAAAGCGTGTCGTTGGATATTTTCTTTCCAAACAACTTGGTATTACCGGCAAACAGAATACGATCGCCCGCACGGATTCCGGCTCTTTCAGAAGGTCCGCCGGCAATGGGTTTGATAACCGCTACCGAATCTTTATAGGTATAAAAATTAACACCGATTCCCACAAAGTCACCTTTCATACTTTGCGCCACGGATTCAAACTCGTTTTTAGCAATATAAACCGAATGCGGATCGAGTTTTTCGAGAATACCGTTTACAGTAAGATCCACAATCGAATCGGTATTGACCTCATCAACATATTCGTTATTGATAAAATCCAGTAGCTTATTGAGTTTATTTTTACTCGCGTTTGAAGAAAAATTCGCCGTTGGAGCCGAAAAGTTAAGATAGCCCCCAATAAGCACACCCACTGCGAGTGCCGTAGTGATTATTACCGGCAAGTATATTTTTTTAATTTTCATACTAATCCAAATCAGCAATATGCTCTACCTCAACACCTGCTTTTCTTAGAAAATCAAGTCCTTCTTCATCTTTATAGCCCTGATAATAAACAACCCGTTTAATTCCGGATTGATGAATCAGTTTACTACAATCCTTACAAGGCGACAAGGTAATATATAAGGTTGCTCCTTCGCAGGATTGAGTGGATCGCGCCACTTTCGAAATGGCATTCGCTTCGGCATGCAACACATACCATTTGGTATAACCATCATCGTCTTCGCAGCAATTCTCAAATCCGGATGGCGTTCCGTTATAACCGTCGGATATAATCATACGATCTTTTACAATGATGGCACCAACCTGTTTTCTTTTACAATACGACAACAGGCTCCATTCTTTAGCAATTCTCAGGTAGGCCTTATCGTATTTATTCCGTTTTTGTTCTTTCATTCAATGTATTAGTTACTTGTAAACCATCACAAAAGGTAATGACCTATCCCTATAGCCCTGATGGGAGCGACATCCTTGTTGCACCAACACGATATAGCGGACAGCAGGAATACGGAATACAAAAATACACAAACGTTTCGCTACTGATACTGAAAAGGTAAGCATTTTTTTTTAGCGATTCCAAATTTCACTACTTATGATCATCGGTAATACCACACCGATCACAAAAGCCGACATAACCAGTGTCCAGTCGCGTTTGGAAAAGCGGAAAAAAGTCTGAATAATATAGGAAAGGATTAACACTACCAACACCACAATAATTTGTGCTGTTTCAATACCCAATGCGAATTCGAGTAACGGCAGTAATTTATCGGATGCAGCGCCCGGCAATATGGTTTTAAAGTAATTGGAAAAACCCAATCCATGAATAATTCCAAAGAAAAGCGTTACGAAAGCCACAAAACTGACACTTTCGTTTTTGGATGACTTTCCGGCGGTAAACAAATGAAATAATGCCGTCACCAAAATGGTAATCGGTATCAGAAACTCGACCAGATTGGCCTTAATATATACGATTCCATACACCGATAACATGAGCGACAAGGTATGTCCCAAAGTAAAAAGCGTCACGAGTAACAACACCCGCTTCCAGTCTTTAAACGCATAGGGAACCACCAAAGCGATCAGGAACAAAACATGATCATAAGCATTGATATCGAGCACATGGCGTAATCCGATGTTAAAGTATATCCAAAATTCTGACATAGTATTTCTTTTAATTTGACTTGGGAATCCAAACTTACAATTATTTTTGATATTTCTATACTCTGCCAACAAAAGCCGACATTTTGTTTTAACAGGATAGGAAATAAAGTATATTTGTACCTGTACAACACCATTTAATTGTAAAAATATGTCATTTTCAGATTTATTTGATAGCGAATTTAAGTCCCGTAACAAAGGCCACTTTTCAGCTATCGTACGAGTTGCTCTTGCAGACGGCGACCTGACTCAGGAAGAAAGAAACTTCTTAGACAAGTTGGCTATTCAGTTGGAGATTTCGAAAGAGGAGTATGAAGAAATTCTGGAGAATCCTTTAAAATATCCGATTAACCCTCCTTATTTATACACACAACGTTTAGAGCGTTTGTATGATTTATCCCGTATGGTTTATGCAGATCATATTCTGGGTCCGAAACAAAAAGAAATTCTGATGCGTTTCGTTTTGGCATTAGGCTTTACACCAAGTAACGCTTCATATATTGTAGACAAAGCGTTTTCGTTATTGCTTTTAAATGTAGACCTGGACACGTTTATATACGAAATGCAAAACATGAACAAATAATCCGTTTTTACCGAATAAAAAAGTCCTGAAAATTCAGGACTTTTTACTTTATAGACCTGTCAGGTCTTATCTTATTACGTCGCGTTGGTCATAAATTCTTCCGCTTTTTCCACCATGTTCCGACTTCCGCAGAAAAACGGTACCCGTTGATGCAATTCCGTTGGCTTAATTTCAAGGATACGATCAAAACCATCGGATGCTTTTCCTCCGGCCTGTTCGGCGATAAAAGCCATTGGATTGCATTCGTATAACAAACGCAATTTTCCATTTGGCGCTTTGGAACTGGTCGGATAAATATAAACCCCTCCTTTGATCATGTTTCTATGAAAATCGGACACCAAACTTCCGATATAACGCGATGTATACGGACGATCCCCTTCTTCCAACTGACAATATTTGATATAATCTTTAACCCCTTGTGGGAAATGAATATAATTCCCTTCGTTAATCGAATAGATTTTTCCGTCCGGCGCATATTTCATATTCGGGTGCGACAGGTAAAATGTACCGATAGCCGGGTTTAATGTAAAACCGTTTACGCCGTGACCGGTTGTATACACCAACATGGTCGACGTACCATAGATTACATAACCTGCTGCTACCTGATTTACGCCCGGTTGTAGAAAATCTTCCAGTGTTACCGGCGTTCCCATAGGTGTGATTCTGCGGTAAACCGAGAAAATGGTTCCCACCGATACGTTTACATCAATATTGGACGATCCATCCAACGGATCCATTAACACTACATATTTGTTATTATGACTGGCATCTTTTCCCTGTACGGTAATAAAATCGTCGTTTTCTTCGGACGCGATTCCGCAGACAATCTCACGATTGATCAACGTTTGAATAAAAACCTCATTGGCATATACATCCAGTTTTTGCTGATCTTCGCCCTGAATATTCTGTTCCCCGGCCGCTCCTACGATATCGACCAAACCAGCTTTATTTACTTTGTGGCTCACCACCTTTGCCGCCAGACGAATGGAATTGATAATTCGGGACAATTCCCCGGATGAGTACTTGAATTCTTCCTGTTTTTCAATGATAAACTCACCTAACGTTTTATTGCGATCTTTCATTATTTATTAGAGTTGTTGTTGTGTTTTCGAGTACAAATATCGCTATTTTTGTGCAATGCCAGTATATTTTATTCCGGCAATAACAAAACACTTAATTTCCGTAAAATGAATATCCGAATAGGACAAAAAGAAGATATGCCGGCGGTACTCGGGCTGATCCGCGAACTGGCTGTATTTGAAAAAGAACCCGATGCCGTAGTAGTTACCGTAGACGAACTGATACGCGACGGTTTTGGTGAAAACCCACTTTTTAAAACCTTTATCGCCGAAGTCGACCATGAGATAGTTGGTATGGCTTTATTCTACTATCGCTATTCAACCTGGAAAGGCAAAACGATTCATCTGGAAGATCTGATTGTAAATGAAAAAATGCGCGGCACCGGATTGGGACATGCTTTATATGCAGAAGTAATCAAACAAGGTAAAAAAGACAATGTTCGTCGTATCGAATGGGCCGTACTGGATTGGAACCAAAATGCGATTGACTTTTACGAAAAATCGGGTGCAAAAGTTTTAAAAGACTGGTACGTCGTACAAATGGACGAAGCCGGAATCAGTAATTTCACAAACAGCTTACTGCCGCGTTAAAGCGACTGTAATCACACTATTATACAGGTCTAATTTTTAAACAATGAGAGTATTCAAATTTGGTGGCGCCTCTGTAAAAGACGCCAGTAGTATTAAAAACGTATACGACGTTTTGCAAAAAGTAGGTTTTGACGATGTTCTTCTGGTTGTTTCGGCAATGGGGAAAACCACAAACGCTTTAGAAGTGGTTATAAAGAACTATTTTGATAAATCGGCGGAGCTCAAGGCTTCCATTCAGGAAGTCAAGAAATACCACAACCAGATTTTACTGGATTTGTTTGAAGACGAAAAACACGAGGTCTTTACAGCGGTAAACCGGCATTTTACGGATATGGAGTATTTTCTCGGCAGCAACAAATCGCCCAACTACAACTTTGTATACGATCAGATTGTCGGGTATGGCGAAATTGTATCGACTAGCATTCTGAGCTATTATTTTAACCATAGCGGCATTAAAAACCAATGGGTGGACGTACGTAATTTGATCAAAACAGATAATACCTATCGTGATGCGATTGTCGATTGGGAATTAACGCAGAAAACCATTTCCAAAAACATCAAAAAGAGTGTACTGAATATTACCCAGGGATTTTTAGGTTCGGATGAAAACAATTTTACAACTACCCTGGGACGGGAAGGTTCCGATTATACGGCGGCTATTTTTGCCTATTGTCTGAATGCCGAAAGCGTAACGATCTGGAAAGACGTACCGGGTGTTTTAAATGCCGATCCGCGGTATTTTGAAAACGCAGTCCTTCTAAATCAGATTTCTTATCGCGAAGCCATTGAATTGGCATTTTACGGAGCTTCGGTAATTCACCCGAAAACCTTACAACCGCTACAAAAAAAGGAAATTCCGTTATATGTAAAGTCGTTTGTCAACCCATTATTACCGGGAACCAGTGTTTCCAAAGGAGCCGATCTGGAACCACAGACTTCCTGCTTTATCGTTAAGAAAAACCAGTTGTTGATTTCCCTGTCATCCATTGATTTTTCGTTTATCATGGAAGAAAACATCAGTGCGATTTTCGGATTATTCCATCAATACAAAATAAAAGTGAGCCTGATCCAGAATACGGCGATTAGTTTTTCCGTTTGCATTGAAGACAAGTTTAATCATTTCAACGAACTAAAAGCGGCACTCTCTAAAAAATTCAAAGTGACCTATAACGAAAATGTATCCTTGTACACAATTCGTCATTTCACAGACAAAGCGGTACAAATGGTCGAAAAAGACAAAACGGTACTGGTAAAACAAATGAGCCGTGAGACGATGCAGATCATCACTAAAGAATAAATAAAACCGCAAACCGGTAAAAGGAACAGCCAAACAAGGGTTCTTTTTACCGGTTTTTTCGGCTTACACTTCCCGCTTTTTAAAATTTCTATTGAAATTACACTACTTTTGGCATTTTGGAGTTATATCTGTATGCTGAAAAAATGGATTTTGATTCTGGTATTGTTTTGTGTTTCCGGCCTTTATGCCCAGGAAATTGAAACGCCCTATAAATCCAAAAAAATCCGGGTAACCCAGGATACCATTGCGATTGACAACGTTAGCATCAACAAAGCTTTTTTTAAAGTATTGGATAAAGCCGGAAATGAAATTGACACCACCTATTATGCCGTCGATTTTCAGAAAGGCAAATTGCATTTCAGAAATAATTTCCAAAGTAGCGACACACTAACCGTCCGCTATTTAAAATTCCCGGAATACCTCACTAAAAAATATACGATTTACGATCCGTCGCGCGTAGTGAGCAACGGAAATGGCCAGCAATTATACACCATTAAAAGAGAACCGGTTAACAACTTTAAACCGTTCGACGGATTAAACACGTCCGGAAGCATCACCCGAGGTATCACGATTGGAAACAATCAGAACACCGTTTTAAATTCCAATCTTGACTTACAAATCACCGGAAAAATTTCCGACAAAGTAAGCCTTCGCGCGTCGATTCAGGACAGCAACATTCCATTACAGGAAGGTGGTTATTCGCAGAAACTGGACGAATTCGATCAGATTTTTATCGAATTATTTTCCGATAAATGGAATGTCCGTGCCGGAGACTTATTTTTAGAAAACCGACAATCCCGTTTTCTGAATTTCAACAAAAAAGTACAGGGATTATCCACACATTTTACCTTTGGCGACACGGGTAGCAAAACCGATATTTTCGCAGCCGGAGCCTTGGTTCGCGGACAATATACCCGCAGTACCTTTGTGGGACAAGAAGGCAATCAGGGACCCTATAAACTTAAAGGCCCGAATGGCGAATTATACGTATTGGTTATCTCCGGATCCGAACGGGTTTATGTGAATGGAATCCTATTGAAACGCGGTGAAAGCAACGATTATATTATCGACTATAATGCAGGTGAGATCCGTTTTACGTCCTTATTTCCGATCACTTCCGAAATGCGGATCAACATCGAATACCAATATACCGATCGAAATTACACCCGATATGTGGCTTATGGTGGCGTAACCCACGAACGCGACACCTGGAGTGTAGGTGGATTTTTGTATTCCGAAAGCGATATTAAAAGTCAGCCGTTACAACAAAACCTATCGGCCGAGCAAATTCAGATCTTGAGCGAGGCCGGGAACGATCCCTCCAAGATGAATGCCCCTTCGGCTTATCCGGACAGCTATTCCGAAAACAAAATCCTGTATAAAAAAGTCATCGTTAACGGTGTGACCACCTATGTGTATTCCAACAATCCACAGGACGAATTGTACAACGTTCGCTTTACCTTAGTTGGCAACAATCAGGGAAATTATATTCTGGCCAACAACCAGGCCGTTGGCCGTATCTATGAATATATCGCACCGTTAAACGGCATTCCGCAGGGAAACTACGAACCGATTGTTCGACTGGTGGCACCAACGAGTATTCAGATTGCAACCTTCCTTGGAAAATTTAATCCCAGTGAAAAAACACTCGTTGACTTTGAAATCGGTTTAAGCAACAACGACAAAAACTTATTCTCAAATATCGATGATCAGGACAATCAAGGATTAGCCGGACGCTTTAACGTCAAACAACGGCTATGGTCCAAACGTTGGGAAATAGACGGTTTTGCAAACTATCAGTTTGTACAGCAGAAATTCAAAACCATCGAACGTCTTTTCAGTATCGAATTTGACCGCGACTGGAACCTGACGAATCCACTTGGTGATCAAAGCCTATTGGTTTCGGGATTAAATTTCCGTTTACCACAAACAACCCATTCCCGCAATAACGGTTTTGCGCGCTATCAATTGGAGAAACTCGATTTTTCCGAAAGCTTTTCCGGAACCCGTCATGTGATCGAAGGTCAATTTCAACTGGATAAATGGACGTTTCGAAACAACAGCAGTTTTCTAAATAGCAGCAGTACGTATTCCACTTCCAAATTTATCCGAAGTAATACCCAGGCCAAATATCATATTGGCAAAAACTGGGTTGGCGGTAGCGTACGTATGGAAAATAACGAAGAAAAAATAAAAGAAACCAACCAATTTACCGCCTTAAGTCAGCGGTTTAAAGAATTTGGTGCGTTTATGGGTCGTGGTGACAGTACAAAAGTTTATATGGAATTCGGGTATTTACAACGTACAAACGACAGTTTACAAAACGGCTTGCTCACCAAAGTCAATACATCTCGTTCCTATTATCTGAAATCGCGTTTACTACAAACTGAAAAAAGCGATTTATCGGTATTTGTCAACTACCGAAACTTGAAATACGAAGATCCGGCACGTGGTAGCGAACCTTCTTTAAACTCCCGTTTATTGTATAACGATCGTTATTTTAATCAATTGATTCAGGTTACAACCGCCTACGAAACCACTTCCGGGCGCATTGCCCAGCAGGAATTTACCTATTTACAGGTCGAACCCGGACAAGGGATTTATATGTGGAACGATTATAACGGCAACGGTATTCAGGAACTGGAGGAATTTGAGATTGCGCAATTCCCGGATCAGGCGAAATATGTCCGCGTATTTTTACCAAACCAGATTTTTATCAAAACCCATCAGAACAAATTTTCGCAATCGGTAACCTTAAACCCGAACCAATGGCAAAACGAAACCGGATTTCGAAAACTGTTATCGTATTTTTATAACCAGACGTCTTTTATCATCGATCGGAAAATCATCCGTAAAAGCGACAACTTCGATCTGAATCCTTTTTTTGGAAAAGACGACGACTTACTCGGACTCAATTCCAGTTTCCGAAACAGTTTGTTTTACAACCGCGGCAAACAGGATCATTCCGTGACCTATACTTTTTTGACCAATCGTTCGAAAAACTTACTATCGGTAGGCTCGCAGGAAAACACCAATTCGTCCCATCAGATTCAGTATGCGCATCTGGTTCAGAAAATCTGGCTGTTTGGATTTAACGGAAAAACCATCCAATCCAACACCTATTCCGAAAACTATGCGAGTCGGAATTTTGAATTAAAAGGCTATCAACTGGCACCCAAAGTATCCTATTTATTTTCCAAAAATGCCAGCTGGGATGTTTTCTACGAATACCAATTAAAAGAGAATAAAATATCCGATTTTGAAACACTGAACCAACAACGGATCGGAACGTCGTTTAGCTATGCCTCCGACAAACGTTTTACGATAAACGGAGAGTTATCCTACTATCAGAATAAATTTACCGGAAACGAACTATCGCCAGTGGCCTATCAGATGTTGGAAGGCCTACAGGCCGGTGAAAACCTAACCTGGCGACTACTTTTACAAAAAAACCTGACGCAATATCTGGACGTTAACCTCAACTACCAGGGACGTAAAAGCGAAACGAGTCAGACGATTCATACCGGGAATATCCAATTGCGGGCTTATTTTTAAAATTCAGACTAAAACTTCCAATTATTCATAATACTTTTTTTGTACCAGACATCAGTCTAAAACCAATTATCATTCTGATTTTCAAGACCACAAAACAAACACTAAAAAGAAGTATTATAAATTACCCTTTAAAGGCGCATACTCTGGGATCTGACAGCCTTTTGTAATAAAAATATTCTATTTTTGCCGCCAATTTAAAAAAACAAAAATTCATGCAAAGACTATTTTTTAGCATTGCTTTACTTACATCTCTTCTTTCATCGGCTCAAACCACTATTATCAATGAAAAAATAGAAAAAGACAACACCCCGATGGGCTTTGAGGTCTTATCCAAGCAAAACAAGTTGCTCCTCAAAAAAGGAAAAGCGTATGGTACTATCCGAGGAATTAACAAAGTAGAACTATATAGTTTTGACAACCCCAAACCAACAGAATTGGTTAAAGATGAGAAATTCTTACGCTTTATACCGTCACCATTTGACGACAACATCTATTCCGGTGATGGATTTAACACTGTGGGTTGGCAGACTGACACTAAAATTTACGACGGAAATAAAGTAATCGCTACAGTAGATGGAGACAAGAGACTCTTTCTTTTTTCAAAAGACTTTTCCTATGGTCTGGGAAATGAAAAAAACAAAATAGTTGACAATATTGAAAAGCATGATTTATTTTGGCATAAATACGACAACAAGCTAAAGAAAACGGAGGTTATCAAACTACAAAAACCTTCTTTTTTTAATAACGTAAATAAAAAGGACTACTATGATTTAGATGACCTTGCTTATAGAGCATACTATAACAAAAACTCTTTTGAGATCGCTACTAAATATATCAATAAGGACATTAAGTCTTTTGTCCTTCACAGGGCTATTTTTGATCTTAACGGGAAGAACATTAAAACCATAACGTACAATGTAAATATTGAAAAACCACTCATATTTTCGAATAATGGAGGTGGTAAAATGGATGTGAGTGCTCATGTATCATCCAACGCTCTTAAATTTGTTGATCAATTATCTATTAATAATTATCATTTAGATGAAGATACAAATGAGCTATACATTTATGGATTGTATGGAAAAAAAGACAAAAGGTTATACAATACTGACGTAGGCGGATATTATGTTGTTAAATTTGATGCCGAAGGAAAACTGCTATGGCAAAAAACGGAGGAATTTTCAGATGACGACCTAACGCATGATGCTTCTAAAACACGAATCAATCTTGGTTTTTCTATAGTGAACAAACAAGGGCATCTTTCCTTTTACCAACACTTCTCCAGAAAATTTTATTACTATAGCCAGATCGATTTAGCATCGGGAAATAGAATAAATTCAGCTAAAGTTCCATTCAGTGTTGATAAAATGTGGCAAATAGAACTTAGCCATACTCCGGTTTTAGCTTTTTTCACATTAAAAGAATACAAAAAATTAAAGTTTGATTTTACAACTTTGTATTTTAACGGTAGTAACAAAAAAGTTCAGGATTACCTGATCGAATTAAACAAATCATCGAAAAAAGAAATATCTGTTAATAGTGAAGCATCCGAAAAAGGGGTTTGGCTGATCGAATCCGATAATAACGATTATTATAAGGTTACTTTTTTTGAATTTTAAAAGATAAAAGTCTCTATTGGAGCAGTCTGAGTCGGAAGGAAATCTTCCGACTTTTTTTATACCTTGATTTCAAACAAAAAAACCTGCACTTTTCAGTACAGGTTTTTATTTTCCAGTGGAGAAGATGGGGCTCGAACCCACGACCTTTTGGCTGCCAGCCAAACGCTCTAGCCATCTGAGCTACATCCCCGTTTGAATTCGGGTACAAATATAGCTTTTTCGGAGAACCTACCAATACTTTGTGGCAAAAAGTGTAATTTTAAGGCAAATTATTTTTACGCATGACAACAGACAGACAAAACGGTTCTTTATACACCCGAATTGAAAATAAAATCGCCTTTGTGGAATTTGGTCATCCGGCCAGCAACTCTTTTCCCGGCGAACTTTTACAACGCCTTACCGACGAATTGAACATCTTAAGTACGAATTCCGAAGTTTCGGTAATTGTATTACAAAGCGAAGGCGACGGTGCTTTTTGTGCCGGTGCTTCATTTGACGAACTACTCGCCGTATCCAATCTGGAAGAAGGCGCAAAATTCTTTTCGGGCTTTGCAAACGTGATCAATGCGATGCGCAACTGTTCCAAACTAATCGTTGGACGTATCCACGGAAAAGCCGTAGGCGGTGGTGTTGGATTGGCCGCGGCCTGCGATTATGCCCTTGCTACCGAACAAAGCGCGATTAAACTTTCGGAATTAGCGATTGGAATCGGACCTTTTGTAATCGAACCGGCCGTTTCCCGTAAAATCGGAAAAGCCGCATTGGCCGAAATGACCTTAGCCGCACACGAATGGAAAAATGCTTATTGGGCGCAGGAAAAAGGATTGTATGCGAAAGTACTCGAAAATGTTTCCGATCTGGACAAAGAATTGGATTTATTTGTCTCGAAATTAGCCAGCTATAATCCGGAAGCCTTATCCGAAATGAAAAAAGTGTTGTGGGAAGGAACCGAAAACTGGGACACTTTATTATACGAACGTGCCGGAATTTCCGGAAAACTGGTTTTATCCGATTTTACCGTAAACGCACTGAATCAATTTAAAAAGAAATAAAATGAGGGCTTTATTCCTACTGCTACAAGTTAATATTGAAGAGAAAATCCAGAATGCACCCGATAAAAATTATGAAATCGGTGTCTTTATTGGCTCGTTGGTTCCGTTTGTAGTACTCGCCTGTATTGCCTATCTGATGTATTACCGCGCGAAAAAAAGGAATAAAAGCAACTCTTAAAAAAACACCTGACAGGTTTTCGAAACCTGTCAGGTGTACTATATAGGTGTTTTTAATTATCGGGTTCGCAACCAGCCGGTAATACTTAACCGCGGTTGTTTTACGGGTTTTACCTCGTGTTCCAGCACCTGACTTTCAAAAATAACCACACGTCCTTTTACCGGGTAAATCGTTTCGGTTACTTCTCCGTCCTCTTTATTGATATAAATCGCCAGTTCACCACCATACTCCGGTTGCCAGTCCTGATCGTTCAGATAACATACGATTGACAACTTTCGTCGGTCGTCATTCTGAAACGTATCCAAATGTCTTTTATAAAACGTTCCTTCCGGGTAATAGGCATAATGAAACTCCTTATCACGGATTCCCATAAAACACGTCCGATTCAGGTATTCTATAAAATCATTGATCTTATCGAAATAGGCTTTTTCGGCCGGATTACTTTCGGCTTCATTCAGCCAGAAAATAAAATCCCCACGAACGGCTGTTACGATTTGTTCGTTGGTTTGATTTCCGATAGCGGATTTTTTAAACTGGTCTTCTTCGTATTTGTGGCGTAAACTTTCTCGCAAGGCCATTACCTCGTCATCCGAGAAAAAGTGATCAGCAATGCTGAATTGTTGGTTTAACAAATCGTCGATGATTTGTTCGTATAGTGGATTCAATTGGAAATCGCTCATACTCTGTTATAAAGTGGCAACAAATATATGACAAAAGTGAAATTCGATCGCTTAAATTTATTTACTAAATTTGCAATCTAATTTCTACAGGATGAGTAACATCAGAATCACCAAACAATTTACTTTTGAAACCGGTCATGCGCTATATGGCTACGACGGCAAATGCAAAAACGTACACGGACACAGTTATAAGTTATCGGTGACGGTAATTGGTACTCCGATCACGGACAGTTCGAATGTAAAGTTTGGCATGGTCATCGATTTTGGCGATTTAAAGCATATTGTAAAAGAAGAGATTGTAGATGTTTTTGATCATGCTACGGTTTTCAACCAGAATACGCCGCATCTTGAATTGGCGAACGAATTAAAAAACCGTGGTCACCATGTCATTTTGGTCGATTATCAACCAACGAGCGAAAATATGGTCATCGATTTTGCTTCAAAAATCAAAAACCGACTTCCGAAAGGCATTCAATTGCATTCCCTACGCTTACAGGAAACGGAAACTTCATTTGCAGAATGGTATCAATCGGATAATCTGTAGGCTTATGAACATTCCGTTAAACAAAAAAATATATTTTGCCTCCGACCAACATTTTGGTGCGCCAACTCCGGAAAAAAGTTTTCCGCGGGAACAGAAATTTGTGGCCTGGCTGGACCTGATCAAAAAAGACGCTGAAGTACTTTTCCTACTTGGCGATCTTTTCGATTTCTGGTTTGAATACAAAACAGTTGTCCCTAAGGGATTTATCCGGGTTTTGGGTAAACTGGCCGAATTGCGCGATAGCGGTATTCAGATTTATTTTTTTGTGGGTAACCACGACTTGTGGATGTACGATTATTTCGAACGGGAATTAAACATTCCGGTCTATCATACGCCACAGGAATTCACCTTTAACAATAAGCTATTCCTGATTGGTCACGGTGATGGTTTAGGTCCCGGCGATAAAGGTTACAAAAGGATGAAAAAAGTCTTTACCAATCCGTTTTCGAAATGGTTGTTCCGTTGGTTACATCCGGATTTGGGCGTACGCCTGGCACAATACCTTTCGGTAAAAAACAAACTGATTTCGGGCGCCGAAGATGTAAAATACCTGGGCGAAGAAAACGAATGGTTGGTACAGTATTCCAAAATGAAACTGCAATCGAAACGATACGACTATTTCGTTTTTGGGCACAGGCATTTACCGCTCGAAATTACGCTTTCCGAGACGGCCAAATATTTCAATCTTGGTGACTGGATTCATTATTTTACCTACGGTATTTTTGACGGAGCCACTTTCGAACTGAAAAAATTCACCGATCAATGATGATGCGGTCTTGGTTTTAGGACTTTACCATGCCAATATTGCATTAATAAGATACAACCTACTACAGAGGATGCAATTCCTTCAAATAGTAGTCCGATACAATATTCGTTTACTTTTGGTTTTCCACCTACAAACAGGAAGCCATCTGAAAGACGCGCCAGATACGGTTCGCCGCCTCGTATATGGACATAAACAATAAGCGCGGCCACACTGACTACGATACCGATTACACAGGTTTTAAAACTTGAAAGCATATTGTTCAGGTATTCGGTATTGCCATCTCTGAAATTTTCTTTGATGGTTCTGTTGGCACCATAGAGTACAATTACCGCATTAAACAATCGCAAATACAATTTATCGGTTAGTCCTAATAGTTCCATGATCAGGAAATATAGCGCAATTCCGATAAAAATAACCATCCCGTTTTTAAATTCTCTTGACTTAAACATAATCGTAAATTTTAAAGTGAGACATGGATTTTGTCTTTGAAGCTAAAAAATGAATAGTTTCAGCCTCAAGCACTTATCAAATTTACAAAATTTTAAGCCTGGTTATTTTAATTTAGCAAATTAATCGTTAAAGTGATTTATTTTCTCTTTCTAAAAAGTAGTTTTTAGCCGTTTGCTTATCCAGCGCCAATTGCTTTTTCAGATCGTCGAGGGAAGGGAATTTTTGTTCGTCCCTGATTTTTTCATAAATGGAAACACTTAGCTTTTGTCCGTATAAATCACCATCAAAGTCCAGGTAATTCACTTCTACGGTTAACGCTACCCCATCTACCGTTGGACGCACTCCGATATTCATCATCCCAGGCACAAACTGATCATTAATTATAGACGACACGATGTAGACCCCATTTTGCGGAATCAGCTTGTAATCTTCTTCGATTTTAAAATTGGCAGTCGGAAAATTGATGGTTCTTCCTAATTGATTTCCTTTTACCACTGTTCCGGTAAAAAAGTAATCATAACCGAGGTACGAATTGGCCAGCGCCACATTTCCTTCGGCCAATGCATTTCGTATTTTGGTCGAACTGATCGACACATCGTCAATTTCCTGAGCCGAAATTTGTTCCACTTCAAAACCATACTCCTCCCCAAAACGAATCAGGTCATCAATGGTTGCCGTTCTGTTTCGTCCGAATCGATGATCATGACCGATAATTATTTTACAGATATTAAACTGATCGACCAGTATGTTTTTCACGAACTCTTCCGCTGTTAACCTTGAGAACGATTGATCAAACGGATGAATAATCAAATTTTCGATTCCGAATTCGCGAAGTAAAATAATTTTCTCATCAATTGTATTCAGTAATTTAATATCCGAATCCTGTTGCAACACCATCCTTGGATGTGGAAAAAAGGTCAGCAATAAACTTTCGGCCTGCATTTTTTTACTACTGGCCATTACTTTTTCCAATATACTTCTGTGTCCCAAGTGGACACCATCGAACGTTCCCAGCGTAACTACCGTTCTGGTATTCGTTTTAAATTCCTGAATTGATGAAAATACTTTCAATGGATTGATTTTGATTCGCAAATTTACATGTTCCCGTTTATATAAAAAAAGAGGATGGCAATAAAACGACCCTCATTGAAACAATAATTAGAGTATTCCTTTTAATTTTTTACGAATTTTAATATTTTCAAACGCCCTGATTTGTTCAGTCTGACAAAATAAATACCGACACTCAACCCGGAAACATCCATCGTTAAATCGTTATCCGTTCGAACATCAACCCGCAATAATTCCTGTCCCAAGCTATTAAACAAGCCCATGTACTCCGGCAATCCGATTGCGGAAGGAAGTGAAATTGTTATTTTTTCGTTCGATGGATTCGGGTAAAGACTAATTGCTCCTGCCTGATCGGCATCATCAAGCCCAGCATTCAACTTATCGATTTTAAAACTATGTTCGTCTTTCGTTTCAAAAACGCCCCCTTTAACTATAGGGATATGATTTACTGTTTCTATAGTATAATAGCCCGCCCCGCCTCTTCTGTTGTTAATTCCGTCATCACCGAGATCATACATCCTAAAGGTATAACAACCGCTTTCCTGCAGTTTCCAGTTTTCTACAATAGGAGGATCAAGTGGATTTGGTTTAAAGCCAATCCATCTAGGCGTATTCCTGTAAGGCCCACCCGAATACAATACGGTTCCAACACTATCGGTCAATGCCCAGGTTGTTTCCGCTCCAAAATAATCTCTTCGAAGTGTAAATATCAGTTCATCGGCAGTATAACTGGTTGCAAACGTTTTCCCTATATCATTATTTCCGCTATATTCATCAGCTTTGTCATTTACGGTTTTCAGACTCGCATAAAACGTATGTATACCCGGGGTGCTATTTTGTTCCGGAAGATTTATGGTAACCGAAGCATTACTATCCAATGTTCCGATCCAGTTATAACGCTGTTCATCCGCTTCGTCTATTCCAAAGATTATGGTTGCACTAGTGATGGTTTCACTCCCATTATTCTTCAAAACGACAGAAGGCACAACTGTATTTTCACATTTTAGCATCGCCAACTCCTTCATACTAATAGCTGCTTCTGTTTGAAGATATAAGGGTACGCAGGCATTTGAAAAACGCAATGCCGAACGCCGGGGTGCATGGTACAAAACAGCCTGCATTCTATATTTTTGATCCCGGGTAAATATATCCATGCAAGCATCTGTTGTATAGTCCATATAATTTTCGACCATGTCTATACCTGGAGAATCCGGACAGGAATCCACTCTCTGATCTTTACAATATGACTCGTTAGGTCCCGCTGCTAAGGGAGTATCGGCACAAAAATCATCTACATCACAACCGCCATCACCCCATATATGGCGCAATCCCAACCAATGCCCAATTTCATGGGTGACTGTTCGGCCACGATCATACAACAATTGATAGGTCCCATCCGGATAAATACTTCTGGAACCAAAAGCGCTATAATTTATTACGATACCATCTGTATTCGCTATTCCATAATGCTCTTTGAGTCCGGTTAATTTCGAAGCTGAAGGAGGCTGCGCATACCCCAACTGTTTCGACCATTCTCCTGTTCCTTCAATATTGAGTACCCAAATATTAAGATAGCGTTCCGGATCCCATATTGTAGCTGGTTTTAACACACCCTCCACTTGTTGTCGCGATGTATAGCCAGACACACCTGTATTTACCCTGTCGATTCCATTAGTCGGCTTATTATCGGGCGTTCGCTGCGCCAAACAGAATTCTATTTCGGTATCCACGCCAACCGGATGCTGATTATAACCCGGCGTGTTGATTTTCCGTCTAAAATCCTGATTGAGCACCTCGATCTGCGACAACACCTGAGCCTCGGCAATATTGGAACCAACTCCCTCTTTTTGTCCGTTGTGAATTATATGAACCACTACCGGTATTCTGATCACACTACTTGTCCTACTGCTTATCCCCTTATCCGCATGCTGTTTTACCTGTTCCACCAATGGAGACAACCACGCTTCAAATTCGTTTGTTGCGGCTCGCCCCGTATTTTTAAGCTGTAAAAAAAGTTCATTTTCTACCGTATAACATCTCGCATATCCTTCTTTGTTTTGCTGTATTATATCCTGTGCCTTCTCTTCGAAAGGCAGTAACAACAAAATCAAAAAGAATAGCTTTCCTCCTATTCTCTTCATTTTATTCGTTTTAATTCACAAACCAAATGTTGTAAATATAACAAACAACCTATGAATTTTGATATAAGAAACTTCCAATTAGGTTTACGAAATCCTGTCTTCACAAAAAAAGCTGCGGGTTTTACCCGCAGCTTTTCGATAAGAAATAACCTATATTATTTTTTAGCTTTTAATAAATTTGATCGTTTTAACACTACCCGATTTAGCCACTTTAATAAAATACACCCCGTTGCTTAAACCATTCGTATTAATCGTTAAATCGGCTGTTGCCAATACATTTCGCTGTAATACTATCTGTCCCAGGCTATTATAAACCACATAACTATCCGGTAAATCAGCTCCATCCGGCACCACGATATTTAAAATTTCTCTTGCCGGATTTGGATAAACCGACAGCGCATTGAGCATGGTAAAATCGTTCGTTCCTAAAGCATTTATACGGAACGCTTTGGACTCTGACTCTCCAAATTGTCCACCAGAGGCAATAATTGTCCCTGTTGGTGTTTCGATACGGTAATATCCATTCCCATAATCACAACAAAAACCATCCCCATAATCATCAAAAATCGAAAATGTATAACAGTCGTTACTTGCCAGCGTCCAGTTTTGCGTAATCAAAGCCGGCATACTCGGATTCGAATCCGTATAACCACCGCCCTGATACAAGATTGTTCCTGCACCATTTTTCAGATTCCAACTGGTTTCAGAACCCCATCTATCCAATTGCAACTTAAATACCACCTGGTTGGATCCGTAATTTTCCGGCGTAGATGGCATTACAGTACCCGTAGCCGAATTGTTCGAACTTCTCTGATCGGTCACTCCATTTGCCGTTACCACCGTTACCGTAAAAGGCACCGTTGCCGTTACCGTAACCGGAATACTTACCACAGCATAAGCATTTGGCGCTAATGACCCCGTCCAGTTAAAAGGTGTAGCCGCACCACCATTTACCGTATAATTCAATCCGGCCGACGTTAATGTGCTGGTTCCTCTGTTATACAACAATACTTTTCGCATGGTTTGTGATCCGCTGCCACAGGCCGCACCTAAAATAGCCGTACAATCGGTATCCAGAATTACTTCTGCATCATTCGCAAAAAGCGCAATCGGCTGATCTTTTGTCGACAATTTCAATTCGGCTCTGCGCAATGCATTATTCATCACCGCCGTAATCCTTGCCTTCTGATTGTTGGTAAAGATATTCATACAGGCATCATCGGTATAATCCATATAATTTTCGATCATATCCAATCCCGGACTCGACGGACAAGAATCCGTTCCCACCGGACATTCGAAATTAGCATCCGAAGCTGCCGGCGTATCCGGACAGTAATCTTTAAAACTGTCGGTTCCATTAACCGTACAACTGCTGTTATCTCCCCAAATATGACGCAATCCCAACCAGTGTCCTACTTCGTGTGTCATGGTTCTACCTTTATCATAAGGTGCAGCCAACATAAAAGTACCGTCATTATAATCGGAGCTACCAAAAGTAGAATAATTCGACACCACCCCATCGGTAGTTGCGGGGCCTCCATCAGTATCCAATCCGCCTAAACCGGAATTCGAAGGAAACTGCGCATAACCCAACAAGGTATCGTCCAAAAAGTTCACCGACCACATGTTTAGATACTGCGTTGGATTCCATATGGTTCCCGGTTTCAGGATTCCTTCGATATCGTCTTCCGACCAGGCCTCTTTACACATATTTACACGATGGATACCGTTTGTAGGATTCCCGTTCGGATCCTGTTTTGCCAATGCAAACTGAATCATGGTATCGGCACCCACCGGATTTGAATTAAATCCCGGAGTACCCGCCAATCTGCGGTAATCGTTATTCATAACTGTAATCTGCGATATTACCTGTGCATCCGTGATATTCGGCGCCACACCCAATGCCTGACCGCTATGAATTACGTGAACCACCACCGGAATGGTAATTACCCCGCCCACTTCCGAACGATTGGCTTTTGCCTGCTCGACCAAAGGAGCCAACCAGGCTTCGAAAGCTTCAGTAGTACTTCGCTTCGGATTATTAGCCCTTAAATAAGCCTCATATTCATCGGTTGCACAGCGTACAAAACCATTTTTAGGATTCACCGACGTCGACAACGCTGGTTTTCCAAAAAGCTTAGACTCTTTTTTTCGTTGAACCTCCTGAGCGAATGTGTTAACGGAAAACATTCCCGCTATAACACAACACCCTAAAGTTGTCAATAATGTAGTTTTTTTCATAATATTCTGGTAAGAATTATTTAACCTGCAAAATTAAATATTATTTTTTCATATAAAGCAACCTTAAATCCATAAAAAGCAAAAATAAGCGCAATTAAATCACACAAAACACGATTTAATCATCGTTTTTTAACATTACCCACTTGAATTCCATATTTTAAAACACTAAAAAATATACAGTAGCAATTACCAAATTTGACTATAATATACAATATCAATGCTTTTAGTTTGTCGTTTTTTGTTAAAAAAAGGAAAAATCTTTTTTTTTTATATAAATGGTGTACTTTTACAAAACTTAACTGTTTAACAACCTAAAATCCCTCAGATGAAAAGAAAAATACTTTTGTCTTTCGCATCAGTATTTGCTATGTCCGTTGGCTATGCCCAAAATGGCCGATTATGGACCCCTGCAAAACAAGAAAGAGTAGTTATTTCACAAAAAGCACAGAGAGAATCTTTCCCTACTAACTATTCTCTTTATAACTTAGACTTCAGCAGCTTAAAAGCAGAGCTTTCCAAAGCACCTAGTCGTTTTTCCAACAATTCGGATGTAATTATTTCCATCCCGAATGCAGACGGAAAAATTGAGAAATTCAGAATTTACGAAGCTTCAAACTTTGCTCCGGAATTGCAATTACAATTTCCGGATATTCGTTCTTATATCGGAATCGGAATTGACGATCAATATGCACAATTACGCTTAAGTATTTCCCCTGAAGGTATTCAGAGTATGGTATTCAGAGCCGATAAAAAAGCGGAATTCATGGAGCCATATTCGGCAGATTCTAAAACATATGCGCTTTACACTTCGGCAAGAGAGAAAGGAAAACTTCCTTTTAACTGTTCTACACCGCACGAAGAAGTATTAAACAATGAATTATTACACAAAATCAACCCATCGCAACAACTTTCCAACACGGGTCAGTTAAAAACGATGCGTTTGGCTTTATCCTGTACAGGAGAATACACTACTTTCCACGGTGGTACGGTTGCCGGAGCTTTAGCGGCTATGAATGCAACTATGACACGTGTAAACGGTGTATTTGAAAAAGACCTTGCTATACATTTAAACATTATTGCCAACAACTCGTTAGTAATTTACACCAATGCAGCAACAGATCCTTATTCTGACGCAACAGCTGGTGCGGGTGGTGCATGGAATGCCGAATTACAAAACAACTTAACTGCTGTTCTTGGTAATGCTGCCTACGATATCGGACACTTATTTGGTGCTTCCGGAGGTGGTGGTAATGCAGGATGTATCGGATGTGTTTGCGTAGACAACAGCAAAGGTAGTGGTTATACTTCACCTTCTGATAACGTACCAATGGGAGACACTTTTGATATCGACTATGTTGCACACGAAATGGGACACCAATTAGGAGCCAACCACACGTTCTCACACAACATCGAAGGAACAGGTGTAAACGTTGAACCGGGATCAGGATCCTCTATCATGGGATATGCCGGAATTACCGACTACAACGTTCAGGCACATTCTGATGACTATTTCACATACAGAAGTATCTTGCAGATTCAAACGAATATGGCTGGTAAATCTTGTCCGGTAACCACTCCAACAGGAAACCAGGCTCCGGTTATCAATGCCGGATCAAACTATACAATTCCAAAAGGAACAGCTTTCGTATTGAGAGGTACAGGAACAGATCCGGACGGAAACCCATTGACTTACAACTGGGAACAAAATGACACTGCTGTTTCTGGTAACACAGGAGCAAACAGTGTGGCATCGCCAACAAAAGCGACTGGTCCAACTTTCCGCTCTGTAGCACCGTCTGCAACACCGGTACGTTATATGCCTGATTTTGCTACTGTATTACAAAACAAATTAACGACTACATGGGAATCGGTATCTGATGTAGCCCGAACCCTTAACTTTACCCTTACAGGAAGAGATAACGTAGCCAACGTAGGCCAAACAAACACGTCTTCAATGGCTGTCACTGTTAACGCTTCTGCAGGTCCGTTTAAAGTGACATCTCCGGCAAACGACAACGTTTCATGGACACAAGGTTCTACACAAACGATTACCTGGGATGTTGCCGGCACAACCGCTAACAACATCAACACGGCTAATGTTAACATCTTATTCTCAAGCGACAATGGAGCAACATTTACTACTTTAGTAGCCAATACTCCAAACGACGGTTCACAGGCAATCACCGTTCCTAACGTAGCGGCTCCATACTGTAGAATTAAAATAGAAGCTGTAGGAAACATTTTCTACGCTTTATCAAAAAACATTTCTGTAGGATATACTGTAACGGTACAAAAAACATGTACGGATTACACCAGAACATTTGCAGCAGTTGAATTACCAACAAGCTATACCGGATACGGCATTTCAGTTCCGGACAACTATACAATTTCTGATTTCAACATCAAAGTAGACATCAACAGCTTAAGAACAAGTGATTTGAGCTTAGGTATCGCCCTTCCAAACACTTCAACCATTAACTCTTTATTCTTTACAGGAGGAAACTGTTTAGCATCGATCGGTAACTTAAAAGCTACTTTCGACGATGACGGAGCCAACTTCAGTTGTGCTGCTACAGCAACGAACCAGACGTACAAGCCAAGTTCACCATTAAGCGTATACGAAGGAATGAACTCTGGAGGACAATGGATTTTTGCTGCTAAAAAAGCCAATGCATCAAGATCGGCAACCTTAAACAGCATCACTTTCCAATTCTGTAAAACAGAAACATCGGTAACCCTTGGATCTGAAAGCTTCAATTTACAAGATTTCAACATCTACCCGAACCCGAATACCGGAAACTTCAATGTGGAATTCAAATCGAATTCTAACAACGAAATCAAAGTAGTTGTTCACGACATCAGAGGTAGAGAGATCTTCAACAAGTCGTACCAAAATTCAGGTTTATTCAACCAGAATTTACAGCTAAACAATGTACAAACCGGAATTTATCTGGTAACGGTACAGGATGGTGACAGAAAAGAAGTTAGAAAGATTGTTATAGAATAATCCCATTCAAAAAGCCTCAGAAAACACTTCTGGGGCTTTTCCATTTATAGCAAGCTTATTTAAAAAGAGTACATTTCAATCCGAACCTTACAATTATTAACTATAAATCAAATAACTAATGAAAAGAAGATTACTATTCGTAGTATCGGCCTTATGCCTCGCAGCATCGGGCTATGCCCAGGGTTCTCTCTGGACGAAAGTCAAAGAAGAGCGAATCCAGATGTACGAAAAGATGGAACGCGCTTCTCAGCCGCAGAAATTTGAAGTATTTTCACTTGACCTTCAAGCGATGAAAGCCAAGCTAAAAAATGCTCCTTTGCGCGATGTTTCCAATGGCAATTCTGATGTTGTCGTAGCATTCCCTAACCCACAAGGAAAACTGGAAAACTACCGTATTTTCGAATCTCCGGTAATGGAAGCCGAATTGGCAGCCAAATATCCTGGTATTAAAACCTATATTGGTCAAGGTATTGACGATCCAAGTGCGACTATTAACTTTAGCGTTACCCTTTTTGGTCTTCACACCATGACCTTATCAGGTGTAAATGGCACTTCGTATATCGACACCTACACCAAAGACCTTAACAACTATATTGTTTATTCCAGAAGCGAACTAACCACAAATCGTTCTTTTAGCTGTATGACAGAAGACGACGCGGAAGAAGTAGCCGGACGTGTACTGAACAATAGTGCAACTGCAATGGCAACCGATGGAAAATACAGAGTATACCGTCTTGCTATGGCCTGTACTATCGAATATGCTGCTTTCCATGTAAATGCAGCCGGATTAGGCAGTGGTACAACTGCACAGAAAAAAGCAGCAGTATTGGCCGCTATGAACGTTACTATGGCACGTGTTAACGGTCTTTACGAAAGAGACATGGCCATTCACATGAACCTTGTAGCCAACAACGATGTAATTATCTTTATCGATTCGGATAACTTTACAAACGACAATGCCAACATCCTAATCAACGAAAGCCAGACGGTAATTGACGCCAACATTGGTGCAGCGAATTACGACATCGGACACACTGTAAGTACAGGTGGTGGTGGTTTAGCACAGTTAAACTCCCCATGTACAAGCAGCAAAGCCAGAGGAATAACAGGTTCACCTTCACCGGTTGGAGATCCGTATGATATTGATTTCGTAGCACACGAAATGGGGCACCAGTTCGGAGCAACGCATACTTTTAACGGAATTGGTGGTAACTGTACTACTTCAACCCGTAGTGCCGGAACAGCTGTAGAACCAGGTAGTGGTAACACGATTATGGGATATGCCGGTATCTGCCCTGGAGTTGACGTTCAGAACAATTCAGATGCCCACTTCCACGCGGTAAGCATTGCACAGATGCAAACATTTGTAACAACAACCGGAACCTGTTCTGTTACCACAAACAACGGAAACACTGCACCGGTAGTAAACGCCGGAGCGAACTACACGATTCCTTACGGAACTGCCTTTATTCTTAAAGGAAGTGCAACCGATACACCAGGACAAACACTAACATACTGCTGGGAACAGACCGACACTCAAATTTCAACACAACCACCGGTAGCAACATCTACAACAGGACCGAACTTCCGTTCCTTCCCTCCAACAACATCACCAAACCGCTATATGCCTCGATTTGCAGACGTATTAGCCGGCAACCTTACACCAACATGGGAAGTAGTACCAAATGCAGCCAGAACGATGAATTTCGCTTTAACGGTACGTGATAATGCAGCACCAAACGGCGGACAAACCAACCGTGGCAACATGGTAGTAACATTTGCCAACACCGGACCATTTAAAGTAACTTCTCCTGCTACAGCAGACGTTACCTGGACGCAAGGTTCTTCGCAGACCATTACATGGAACGTAGCCGGAACTACAGCAAACGGAATCAATACTTCTAATGTAAACATTTTATTCTCCAGCGACAACGGAGCTACATTTACTACTTTAGTAGCCAACACTCCAAACGACGGTTCAGAAGCGATTACCGTTCCAAACGTAGCTTCTCCAAACTGTAGAATTATGATCGAAGCCGTAGGAAACATTTTCTATGCTTTATCTCCAAATATCGCAGTTGGTTATACTGTAACTACAACTTGTAATACCTATACCGCTAACCCTAACACTACTATTGCAGGTTCCGCGCAACCGGCATGGGCAATTCAGGGTACTGTTAACGTTCCGGATAACGTAACGATTTCTGATCTTAACTTAAACGTGAACATCACACACCCAAGAATCAACGATTTATATATCGGTTTATTAAAACCAGGTGCTACAACAGTAGGGGAAATCCGTATCGTATACCAACAAGGTTGTTCTACATTGTTTAGCAACATGAACACTACTTTCGACGATTCAGGAGTAAACTTAAACTGTTCTGGTATCAACACCGTTGGAAACGCTTACAAACCATTAAACACGTTAGACATCTACAACGGACAAAGTTCTTTAGGAGGATGGAGACTTGTTATTGCTGATTTAACAGTAGCAAACAGCGGAACTTTAAACAGCTTCGGTGTTAACATCTGTTCCAGAACGGTAACATTAGGTAGTGAAAGCTTCGGATTACAAGATTTCAACATCTACCCGAACCCGAATAATGGAAACTTCAAAGTTTCATTTAACTCAAATTCGAGCAACGAAATTAAGGTTGTATTACATGACATCAGAGGTCGTGAGATCTTTAACCAATCTTACCAAAATGCAGGTTTATTCAACCAGGATATCCAGTTAAACAATGTTCAGTCCGGTATTTATATCGTATCTGTTCTTGACGGAGATCGCAAAGAAGTAAGAAAAATTGTTATCGAATAAGACAATTTTATATCCACAAAAAAAGAGTCCCACTTGGGACTCTTTTTATTTTAACCTTATTTTACGACCGTAGCATTTACTTTCGTATACAACTGCGGCACTTCGTCTACTTTAAAATCGAGACCAAAGGTTACATGACTTTCCTTTTGCGACAAATTCAGTGTTCCTTTACTAACTGCAAAAAAACCCGCCTGTCCGCGACAGAAACAATGTCTTCCAAACAACATCTTAACATTTTCCAATTGCGCATCTTTCAATTTAAGATCAAAAACTCCATTATCGATCTCAAACACAATTTCCTCCTTATGTTGTCCGTCCTGTAATCCTTCTTCCGTATTGCGATTGTATTCATAAATAATAACGGATTTATTATCACTATCTACCAGTTGATAAAACAACTTTCCAATACCGTCAATTTTTTTATCCATACTCTTGTTTTTAAGCAATTGGATAGTACATTTCCCATCGCTTGGACATTCGGAGTTGATTATAGTTGTCATATTACTTTTATTTGGATTAGCGGTATCGCAAAACGACATGGTCAACAATACCGGGATGAGCAATAATTTCTTCATACGTTAAATATTTAGTGATCAAACAAATATACTAAAAGTATTACTTTCCGTTAAAAGTATTCATAGTGATATCCAGACCAGACAAGGCAAAAGAACGGATTGACTCCACTGCAACATCCAGTCGTTCCGGAAGTTTATTCTTTTCTTCTTCACTCCATTCTCCCAAAACATAATCGACCTGCTGCCCTTTTTTAAACTGATCACTAATTCCAAAACGGAAACGCGGGTACTCAACTGAATTGAGTACTAATTGAATATTTTTAAGCCCGTTATGACCGCCATCACTCCCCTTAGCTTTAATACGGATGGTTCCAAACGGCAGGTTAAGATCATCGGTAATCACAAATATATTTTCTTTTGCAATTTTCTCTTTATCCATCCAGTACTGAACTGCTTTTCCACTCAGGTTCATATACGTATTCGGCTTTAACAAAAACAAGGTACGCCCTTTTACTTTATATTCGACCATACTTCCCAGTTTAACAGTTTCGAACGAAAGACCTTCCTTTTTTGCCAGGTGATCCAAAACCTTAAACCCAATGTTATGGCGTGTATTTACATATTCGGCTCCTATATTTCCCAGGCCTACAATTAAAAACTTTTTCATCGGATCTGTATTTTCTTCTATTTCTTTTTTCCGGAATAACCAGTCAATTATTTTCATGTTGTAAAAGTAAGCTATTTCCAAACGCGATCAAATCGTTAGCATTGGGCTATAGCCATAAAAAAAGCACCGGGATTCCGGTGCTTTTCAGGTATATAAAAAATATAATTATTTTTTCTTTCCTTTTGCTGGTGCTTTTGCAGCTTTTGCAGCTTCCTGAGCAGCTTTCATAGCAGCACGTGAAATTCTCACCTGACACACTACTGTGTTGTCCGGGTGTAATAAACGGAAGTTATTTGTAGGTAATTTCGTTACATACAATTTGTTACCCATTTCCAAATCCGTGATATCTGCTTCAACGAAATCAGGTAAGTTAGCAGGTAAAGCTCTCACTTTAAGTTTACGTTGGTTTAAACGTAAAACACCTCCGGCCATAACACCTTTAGAGTTACCAACGATTTTTACAGGAACTTCCATAGTGATTTCTCTGTCAGCGTGTAACTGATAGAAATCGATATGTAAGATTTTGTCAGATACCGGGTGCACCTGAATATCTTGTAAAATAGCGTTGAAAGTTTTACCATTATCCAATTCAACTACAACAGTGTGTACGTTTGGAGTATAAACTAAACTTTTGAACGCTTTTTCTTCAGCGTTAAAATGTACTGGTTGTTCTCCTCCGTATAACACGCAAGGAACCATTCCAGCATTACGTGCCGCTTTCGTTGCCGATTTGCCCACGCTTTCTCTTTCAGATCCTTTGATCGTAATTGATTTCATTTTGAAATATAATTAAATTAATAAAAAAATTCTTAAACAATAAACTTGCTGCTGATCGAATTATTATTGTGTACCATGTGCATCACATCGGCAAATAATTCGGCACAGCTCACCACTCTGATTTTCGGGCTTGATTTTTTCAACGGGATAGAATCCGTCACAATCAATTCCTGAATTTTTGAGTTTTCTATTTTCTGATAAGCGTCGCCTGATAAAATAGCATGCGTACAAATAGCACGTACACTCAAGGCTCCTCTTTCCATCATCATATCGGCTGCTTTTGCAAGCGTACCTCCGGTATCGATCATATCGTCAACCAGAATAACATTTCTTCCGGTAACATCTCCGATCAACTCCATAGTATCGATCACATTAGCCTGTTTTCTTTGTTTGTAACAAATTACCACATCCGACTCCAGGAACTTCGAATACGCATAAGCCCGCTTCGATCCCCCCATATCCGGCGAAGCAATTGTTAATTTATCCAGGTTCAGACTTCTTACATAGGGTAAGAAAATAGTTGACGCAAATAAATGGTCAACCGGCTTTTCAAAAAAGCCCTGAATCTGATCGGCATGTAAATCCATCGTCATAATTCGGGTAGCACCTGCTGCCTCAATCAGTTTTGCCACCAATTTAGCCCCTATCGGCACTCTTGGTTTATCTTTCCGATCCTGACGTGCCCATCCGAAATAGGGAATTACAGCTGTAATGTGTCGTGCCGAAGCTCTTTTAGCGGCATCGATCATTAACAAAAGTTCCATCAGATTGTCGGAACTCGGAAATGTCGAGCACACTAAAAACACACGTAATCCGCGTATTGATTCTTCAAAAGACGGCTGGAATTCTCCATCGCTGTATTTTGAAATTGTAACTTTACCAAGCGCTACACCATAGTGTTTTGCTATCTGTTCAGCAAGATATTCACTTTGAGAACATGCAAATATTTTTGCTTCCGGTTCTATATGTGACATTTTAATTCGTTGTTTAGTAGTTAGTTAGTGTTGTCGTGTTTAAACGAGGTGCAAATTTAGAAATTAAATTCCACACTTAAAGAATAATTTCCTTTATTTTTTTGATTATTTCTAATTTTTTTATTTACATTTGCACCCACAATTGACAACCAGTTGTCCACAAGCCTAGGTGGCGGAATTGGTAGACGCGCACGACTCAAACTCGTGTACTTCGGTGTGTGGGTTCGATTCCCACCCTAGGTACAAAAAGCTCCAAACGATGTTTGGAGCTTTTTTATTTAGCACTCATACCAATTACAAAACACAGCCCTTAGCACAGGAACAGCTAGCAATAGTATAAAATCCGGAACAATGTATCTACTTATTAATTGGACAGATTAGAATTGCCTACTCAAAACTGATCCAAATATTCCTACAGTGGCCAACACTGATTTCAGGATCTTCGGTTATACTTTCGTTTTTGGTTTGCGCCATAACCGGTATTTTTTTCGGTTATTATCCCGCTTTAAAGGCTTCAAAACTCGATCCGATTGAGGCTTTACACTTCGAATAATATTTTTATAACAACCTTATTCACCTGCAAAATCCAAATCATCACCTCTACTCAAAAGAAAAAAACTCCCTAATTCCGTTTTAGGGTTAGTACATTTTGTATATATACATTTTTCACAACATTGTGAAAATAAATATCTTAAAGAAAAACGCTACATTAGTCAAACAAAAAAACGTCCGAAATGCGCATTTTCAAAAACCGCAAATATTTCGTCAAAATTTAATTTTTTCTTCATAAACGGACGAATCACAACAACTCCAAAACAAGCAATATCCTCTTACGAAAATAAAATATAATCACCACATAATCAACAAACAAACTACTGAAATAACAGCAATTAAATTTCACATTTCCGCCTTCTATTGTTATTTCTTAAAAAGGCGTAAAATCCGCATAATGTAATCCTAATTCTACATCCGTGCATTTTATCGATTTTTTACGTCTGTTTAAAGATTTATTAACGCAATCATAATAATCGCGTCTATATTCGTGACACTATCAAAATAATATAGTATAAACTTTGACAATATAGCAAAAATGAAATCTCCCACTCTTTTTGTTTTTTCACTGCTTTTTTCCATTCAATTATTTGCACAAGGACAAAGCAGTTTTACTAAAAACATTAAAATACCGCAAAGTAACGGTTTTAGTTTTACTACCTATGACGCAGGTGTAAATAGTGAACTATCGGAAATTGGCACCGCCTTCTTTATGAATAAGTACCTCATCTTATCCAATAAGAAAAGAGGCTTTTCCAATGTTTCAATCGACCCGAAAACAAATACGCCAAACCACAATTTGTTCTGTGTTGAATTTGACAAACACGGTAACCTATCGCGCCCGGTAATCTTTTCCAAACTATTGGATAGCGACGGTAATGAAGGCGGTGTAACTTTTTCGGCCGACCAAAAAACCATTTACCTAACCCGTTCGAAAGAAGAAAACAGTAAACAATTTTCACTATATAAAGCTACGCTTGATTTAGAAGCAAAAGGATTCTGGAAAGACATCCAACCTTTGGCAATTAATGGAAACTACTCGATCGAAACACCATTTATGGGACCAAACGGTCAGAAAATATACTTTTCATCGGACATGAAAGGTGGTTTTGGCGGTTACGACTTATATAGTGCCGACGTAATGATCGACGGAACTTTAACCAATGTTACCAATCTTGGCCCAACGGTTAACTCGTCCAAAGATGAAAAATACCCCTATGTAACCGGCGACAACCGCTACCTGTATTATTCATCTAACGGACACGAAACGTTTGGTGGATATGATGTTTTCCGTATTTCATCGGTAAACGGTGATTTTATCAACCGTTCCAATCTGGGCGAAACGATCAACTCCAATAACGATGAAATTGCTTTTACATTTAGCTATCAGAACAAAGGTTATATTTCTTCCAACCGAAAAGCCGACAAATCCGATTTTGATATTTATAAATTCGAACTGGATGTATTAGAACAAAATTTCAACGGTATTGTGGAAGAAAACAAAACCAAAACCGCATTACCAAACGCTACAGTTGTTGTTAAAAACGAATTTGGTGATATCATCAGAACCCTTACATCTGACGACCACGGTAAATTCGGCCTTAAGATGGATCCATTAGTGGATTACACTATTGAAACATCCAAAGAAGGATACGAACCGAATACTTACTATTTTAAACCAAACGGTAACAGTATTGCCTATAGCGGTAAAATCGACTTAAGTCAGTTAAAAGCAAAAGTAACCGAAAGCGCTATTGAGATTGAAAACATTTATTTCGATTTCAACAAAGTGACACTTAAAAAAGAATCGGAATTATCATTAAACAAGATTCTTGAAGTATTGCGTGACAATCCGGATATGAAAATCAACATTAACGCGCACTCCGATTCCAAAGGTAAATCCGATTACAATATGCTTTTATCCGAAAAACGTGCACAATCAACTTACAATTATTTAATCAACAACGGCATTTCCAAAGATCGTTTAGCGTACAAAGGTTACGGAAAATCGCAACTTAAGTTTAAATGCAATGGCAACTGCTCTGAAGAACAGGAAAGTCAGAACCGCCGGGTTGAATTCATTATAAAAAAATAAACCACTATAATTACTTAAACAAACGCCATGAAAAAATTATTCATCGCAGGTATTATTACTGTATCTGTTTTATCCGCATCATGCTCAAGCGGTTGGAATTGCAAATCAAGTTATGTAAAAAATGACCTGACAAAAAAGAAAGAAATGCAAAAAGAAGCATAGTAAAAAGTCCCTAATAAGGGACTTTTTTGTTAGTTTTGCCGTCCTTTAAAAAAACAGCATCAATTTAGAATGGGGGCATTTGTAATCACCAAAAGAGAAAACGAACAATACCGCTTTAATTATACTTCGCGGAAAGGAAAGATCATCCTTACCGGCGCGAGTCATAATCAGAAAGTGGGTTGCGTACGGGATATTCAGATGTTAAAACTCTACCATGCCGACACTTTGTTTTTGAAATTTAAAACCCCGGGTGGAAAGTATTTTTTCCGCGTGGTGATTCAGGATCATATTTATGCCACCAGTCGGAAGTTCACTACCGAATTACGGATTGCCAAGGGGATTGAAGAGATCCAACGCAATGTCGAAATAGCCGAAGTACTGGATTTTAGCGTTGACGTTTTCTTTTAAAACACTTTTTTTTACATTTTTTGAATTGCTAATAGTACTTATTTTCAGCGTCATTCGAAAAACCCTGTAATTTAAAGGCACTCTATAACAAATAAAGCTTGCAGGATTAAAATATAATAGTACCTTTGCAGCCGATACCAAGAAATGCTCGAGTGGTGGAATTGGTAGACACGCTGGACTTAAAATCCAGTGAACAGTAATGTTCGTGCGGGTTCAAGTCCCGCCTTGAGTACAAAAGCTCCAAACGTTGTTTGGAGCTTTTTTGTTTTATAAACCTGAATTCAAAATTCACATTTTCTTCAGAATAGGAAAAATTTAAAGTTTATAGATTTTTTCTCACTAATATTACCCGTACTGGCATTTTTACTATTTTAGTCAACGGGCTCGCTGCATTGTCTACGTTTCCACGAAATTGAACTTTCCGTCCAATTTACCCTTGCCTCGCCAAGCTGCCGAACCAATAGCTACAATTAAAAAACAATATGGCAAAAAGAAAAACATTACCGAAAGACTTTCAGGAACTTCTAAAGAAAGGAGACATTCAAGAACTTATTCAACTATTTGACAAATGCGAGATAGAAGCTCGTGGCGGATACAGCAAAGGAACAGCCTTGTCGTTTGCAGAATGCCCGCACGAACTAGCCAAATGGCTGGTTGAACAGGGAGCCGATATAGAGGCGCTTAATGACTATAGCTACACCCCACTTCAGGAGCGCTCTGGGAATCGTTATTCAGGTAACATCAGGAGTTTATTAGAATTGGGCGCAAACGTAAACACAAACACCCCTAAAGGAACAGCGTTACATTGTGCCGCAAAAAACCATAACACCGAGAACATAAAAACACTACTTGAATACGGAGCAGAAATTGACGCTTTGGTTTCTGAAGGTTATGGCGAAAAAAAAGGTGATTATACCGCGTTGGAGTTGGCTTTGATGAGTTGTCGCAACATCGATATAGAACATACCCTTGAAGCTTCCAAAATATTATTGAACGCAGGTGCTCAGAAAACCGAAAAAATGAAAGCGTTCGTTACAGAAATCGGAAAAACATTTGAACAATTCCGGCCGAATTTTTATGACGAAGAAACAGAACAGACAAGCAACGCTTTAGACGAACTTTACAGCATCTTTGAGGTTACACCTGTCCCAAGACGGATTATATATGATGGCACATCGCCTATTACCGTCACAGCTACAACCTGGCAGAAGCAACACGAAGAATTATGGACGCTTTTGGTTCCCGGACGTGGCTCAGCCCAAACCGTACAGGGAGAAGTTATTCGTATCACCGGAAAAGTAGCCCGGGAGTTATTAGACAACGGAGGCGGTAACTGGGACACTGAATATAAAAAAATGGTGGACGGTTATTTCAAATATATTCAGCAAGAAAAGCCACTTTCCCAGGAAGAAATAGAAGAACTAGCCATTATTACAAATGAAGTAAAAGCCAGAAACACTGAAAAAATCTATGTAATGAGTGAATTAGGTGTAAAATGGGTGCTTAACAATCCAATTCCAATCCATCTTACTGCTACAGATTACAACCGTTAAGAACAACAGCAAACATGGGTTTTACTGGATTAAATTCATTTTATATAAGAAAGCTAATCCCTGTAAGGTTATACCATTTTTAGTAGGATATTCCGCATCACTCAGGCGCTTTAACGAAGGTGTATTCTTTCATAAAAGAAACAAAAAATGCCCTGACAAACAGGGCATTTTTTTGTATTATCCTTTTCGGATGATTCTGTTTTCTTTATTAAAACGTACCTCAACGGAATCTTTAAAAACTTTATTCAGCATCAAACCTTCCACTTCCTGACCTTTATGAAGGCGATGAATCTTATTTCCGATTTTAAGCATGACCAATTCGTTTTTATCTCCACTTTTGATATAACCGTAATACGACACTATTGGCCAGTATTTTGCCACTTTAGGCTTATCGTCGACCGTTTTTACCGGCACAACCTTTCTCGTTCCGGAAACAGCCGTTCTTGGCGCGACAGCAGGATTACTTTCCGCGCGTAACAATGCTTTGTTTAGAAAAGGATCGCGGTTTATTTTTTCAAGTGTAAACGTATCCCTTTCGATCTTTCTGGCTTTGAAATTATAATCGGATGCAATGGCTGCCGTTTTGACTTCCTCCGAAAAAAAATATTGAGATACCGCTTTATAGGCCACGGTTCCCCATAACCCTAAAACAGCCAGAATTAGCACAATATTTATTTTCTTTTTTGCCATAGTAGTTTAGTTTAAAACAATTTTAAAGCCTGCGCTATACGTTCCTTCATTACCCGCTTTATCCTTAGCTTTTACACGCCAGTAATACGTTCCAGCCGTCGTGAATGTTTGTTGGAAAGAGGTTGATGTTACATCAAATTGCTGGGTGATATTCGAAAAGCTCTGATTATCTGAAAACTGTAAAACATAGCTTATCGGCGATTGTACCGTTCCGGAATCCTGCGAAATCGTCCACGAAAAAGTGATTTGCTGGTTGAGACTCAACGTAGCATTATTGGCCGGAGCCGTATTTTGCGGCTGATTCGGATTTACACGATCAATATTAAACTTACGGGTACTGAATTGTGTTTGTGTACTATTATTGCTGTTCATCGCCTGAACTTTCCACTGGTAAACACCATCTGACGTCAAGGCTACATTATCCAACGAAATAGAAGTCGCCGTTAGGTTGGTATTGGAATATACCGACTGACCGGTACTAGTATTCACTACTTCGGCACTATAATTTGTCGCCGCCTGCAGACTTTGCCAGCTTAATGTCATCGTAGCCAGATTGGTATAAATATCGGAATCCGGACTGGACAACACGACCAACTGATTGGTTAGATCTTCGGTAATTTGCGTTGAAAACGAAATCGGGAACGTATATTGTGACTGATACGCAAAATTTTCCCCGCGTACACGCCATTGGTACTGACCCGATGGCAATTCCTGTTCCAAATGCAAATCTTCCGTTTCTTTTTCGGCGATCAGCGACTGATGAACATCATAAACCTGAACTCTGTAGGTTTTAGCACCATCCATTTTATTCCACTGGAAATTTACCACATTGCTCTGAACAACTGCCGCATTTAACGGATAAGTCGCCTGAACCGTACTATTGGAAATATCCTTTTCCAAAATATCTTCACAGGAAGACATAAAAACCGCTACCAGAAAAAGGGCAATCTTACTTATTGTTCTCATAGTTTTGAAATATCATTTTTAAATGTAAAACTTCTTCTTTATTATTCTTTTTTGCTGTAAACAATTTGATTCCGACCATTCGTGAATAATCGTATTGTTTTTCGAAATCATAAGCCATTTTCAACAACTGATTCGTATTTCCAACCACATCCAATTGGTTGGTAAAAACCGTATAATTCTCGTCCGTAAAACTGTGAATTGGCGCCAGTTCGTGGATCGACACTCCCGGTTGTGACCGCGTAGCAAAATCGACCATTCCCTGTTGCACCATTTCTTTTGTTACGCCTTCTTTACCCAACATGGCATCGAGGTAGGCGATCTCTTTTCGCAATTCGTCGGCATTTTTGGCTTTCTTGTTAATATCCTCCACGCGCGATGAAAGCTCCCGGTATTCTTTTATCACCTGAAACAAGGACGAAAAAGACCTTTTATAAGCAGTAACCGACAGCATGATAAAAACCACCACCAGCGCACCGCATTTCTGTTTATAGGAATAATTCTCAAACATCTTTAATCGTGATTTTTACTTCAAACTGGGTTTTATTCTTTTTATCCTTTTTCAACTGCGTAATCTCAAACTTTTTAATCCAGTTGTTATTTTTCAGATTACCCATCCAGTTGTTAAACGACGCTTCGTTATAGGTTTCACCTTTTAACACGATCGTTCCCGGATCAAGCAATACTCTTTCGGTCGCTTTTACCTCTTTGGCCAGCGGTACAACGTTTAATTCATTCAACACGATATCACCCGGTGTCATTTTGATCAATTCGTAGGAATAAAACGAAAGGAAACGCGACGATCCAAAGCCCGATTCTTTAAGGATATTTTCTTTTTTCTCTTTTTGTTTTTCCATATCCAGCACCAATTGATACGACTGATTGGAATACACATTCTGAAGATTGAGTTCGGCATTTTTACTCCCGTAATAGTGGATCAGCAGATAGCTCGTTAGCAAACTCAGTAAGAAACCAACCAACATCACTGTCCCGAACAGCGTAAATGCTTTTTTGTAAATGATCTCCTCTACGTTGAGCATACCGCTTTCCGTCTTGGTAACGGCTTTTGGTTGTAAAAAGAAATGCACCAGCACCCCATAAAGCGGAATAAAATCGCTATTGATGGTATCTTCGTTTATTTTGTATTTCAGCTTCATCGGGATTTCGGCGAATTGTTTTTCAAAACCCGAAAGTCCGGTATCGTCAAACTCCAACATCAGATCGCTTGCCAGGATTTTTGGTTCCCCGATAGCCGTTTGCAACAAAGCCGCCAGAAAAGCACCGACATACACATCGATTACCTGAAATTTTTCGGCGGTAAATTTTTGCAGTACTTCCGTAACGGCATTTTTCCGGCAAAAACTCATATAATTGGCCGTTCCCGCTTTATAGGCCGTAAAGTAAATCGAATTATAATCGACATTCTTTTGCCAGTTTACATCGGCTTCATTATTAAAATCGATCTTTTTATTCAGTACGCCTTTACCTTCGAGCGCAATAATGACCGGCAATTTGAGATCGATCTTTTTCTTTAGACTTTCGAACGAATCGTAGGTCGCCGTTTCGACAATATCAATTTTATTCCCCTTGCGTTTTACCGTAAGCAGATTATAGGTTTCCGTATTTTCATCTCTGGAAACCCCGACGATATTGACCGTGTTGATCTTTATTATTTTAGACAGGAAAGTCAGCATTAGTAAACAACGGTAGGTTTAATAAAAATATGCAGTTTCGAGTCGTTTTTCGCTTTTTTACGGCTACTGAAAAACCACTTAATAATCGGAATACGGGAAATTAACGGAACCCCCGAACCGGAGTTTTCCTTTTTCAATTCATCCAATCCGCCCAATAAAATCATTTCGTTATTTTTTACCCGTACTAGGGATTCAAACTTCTGTGTTGCTTTCCCCGGAGGTGCGGTATCTCCTGCTCTTCCCAGGAAGGAACTTTTCTCCACGGCTATATTCAGTGTTACATTTTCGTCTGCCGACACATACGGTTTGATCGACACACTCAGGTTGGCATCGGTCGACTTCCAGGTACCGGATTGTAAAATATCGTTACCGATACTATTCGTTAATAATCGGTTGTTTTGTTCGAAATAATAACTGGTTTCCCCGATTGCCAGTTTGGCTTCGTGACCGCTAATCGTTGCGATTTTAGGAGTCGATTCGATTTTTACGATTGAGTTGTTTTCCAGCAATTTCAGATTCAGGTAAAACGCCTCGGTTACTTTTCCAAGTTTAAACAATCCGAAACCGTTAAATGCGTTGATCAAACTATTTACAGACGACCCGTTTAACGTCATATCCGCTGACGGGAATAAACCGCCACTTGTTTTCGGGATATTACTCTTATCAATACCGGCTTTAATTCCCGACTGAATATCGTAGGATTTATTGTATTGTGCGATGATCACTTCAATCTGTACCAAAGGCACCACTTTATCGATTTGTTTCATATATACCCGAAGCTCCTCGATGGTCAGTTTAGACCCCGACACCACCAATCCGTTAAGCTCTACAAACTCCTTGATCTCCAATTTTTCAGAAAACACTTTTGGCAAAGACGGCAACACCGATTCAATCGAACGATTTTCCAGTGCGATCAATTCGGTTGCCCGTAATCCTTCCGTAGCGTGTTCGCCAATCAGATATAGGTTATCCTGTTTTTTAAAAATATATTTTTTTCCTTTAAAAACGTGTTCCAGCAAGTCGTCGAATGTAATATTATCAGCTGCCAAAGTCGTTTTTTCATTTTCAGGTTTGTTATACAAGAAATAGTTGATGTGTAATTTTTCGGCGGCTTCGGTAATCAAATCCGACACATCGGCCACATAAGCTTTTACTGATAGATAACCCGCTTTATTCAAATCGACTTCATAATACCCCGGAACGCCCACCGATGCTTTCGGCTGTTTACTACGGTTACCACCACCGGACGACATACTTGTACTTCCGGTATTCATATTGGTATTGTTATTTTTCTCCAGATAAAAGAACCCATTTTCGTCTTTGGTTGCAATCAAATCGTTGGATTTTGCCATCATATCGATAACCTGATCAAATGGTCTGTTCAGGATATACGACGACACCTTCATTCCTTTAATATCCGGTGCCAGAATTAGGTTTTTACTCGATTTATCGATAATCGCTTTGGCTACGGCCGGAAGGGAATCGTTTTCCAGCTTTACCGATAAGAAATCGTTTTGCGGATTATAACTGACATCAACGAATTTAGGCTGTTTCTTTTCGATAATCTTCACCTCTTTTCGTTTTTTAAAGGTGATGATATTGCTCACAAAACCAATTTCCAGATCGTATTTTTGCGCCAGGAATACAAACACATCCTTTACCGTAACATCAAAAAAGTTATTCACCACGGATTGTGTCAAATCGGCATCCGGACTTACGTTTAACTGATGCTCCTCGGCAATGGAAAGGATAAAATCGTGTAATGTCAATCCGGAGACATCAATCTTGATCACTTCATTCAGTCCTTTTTTCTGTTTGGCAAATTCATCCAGTTTTTGCTGCAGATCCGCATCCTGTGCTGCTGCCAGACCAGTAATCAGAAGACTTATAATTAAAAAAACGGTTTGTTTCAACATTATTTATGCGTTAATTAAAATAGAGTATATTTCTTCCAGTGAGGTTTCTCCTTCGGCCAGAATAGCAAAGGCTTTTTCGGACAACGACTGGTGTTTTTTATCATTCTCCATCGTTTGTGCGATGGTATTATTTTTTATGGATTCCGAAACCGTATGATTGATGTTTAGCACTTCATAAATGGCACGTCGTCCCTTGTAGCCGCTATGGTAACATTTATTACAGCCAACCGGTTTAAAATAGGTTTCGATTTCAAACGGAAAATCAAAATGTGACGGAAAATCGTCTTTATTGCAAACGGTTTCTTTTTTACAATCGTTACACAGCTTTCGCACCAATCGCTGCGCTACGGAAAGATTGAGTGTTTCCGCAATCAGATAGGAAGGCACCCCCATATCCACCAATCGGGAAATGGTTCCGATAGCCGAGTTCGTGTGGATCGTCGACAATACCAGGTGCCCTGTTAAAGACGCCCGAATCGCCATTAAAGCCGTTTCGGAATCCCGAATCTCCCCCAACATGATCACGTCCGGATCCTGACGCAGGAACGATTTTAAAGCCGACGCAAACGTTAGTCCGATATCTTCTTTTAATTGTACCTGATTGATCCCTTTAAGCGTATACTCAATCGGATCCTCTACGGTTACAATATTCCGTTTCGAATCATTCAGCAAGCGTAACGTCGCATATAGCGTCGTCGTTTTACCCGAACCCGTAGGACCACTGATCAATATAATTCCGTTTGGTTTTTTTACCGCTTCCAGGTAACTTCTCAGCTCTTCTTTTTCCAATCCGAGCGTATTCAGATCGATATTGGACGCATCCTGACCGAGTAAACGCATTACGATTTTTTCTCCGAACAAGGTGGGCAAAATTGAAACCCGGATATCGAATGTCTCGTTGGTAATCCGTCCGTCCTGCGGCAATCGTTTTTCGGTAATATTCAGTTTGGAGCGAATCTTAACCTTATTGACCAACTCCAGGTAATTCTCCTTTTCGATTTTATACCGCTCTATCAACTGACCGTCGATTCGGAAACGGATTCGCGCCGATTCTTCGTACACTTCAAAATGGATATCACTACTTTTAAGCGATTTCGCCTCTTCCAGCAGATTTTCCAGGAAATCCCCTTTTTCGATATTCAGCGATTTCTTACTTCCGGTTTCCCGTTCTTTCCGGTAATGGATGGAAAGTGCTTTTTCGATTTCCACTGCGTCACACAATTCAAACACCACCTGTTTTCCAAGCAACAACTCCAATTCATCCTTCAAATCGTTTCGATCGCCGGAGCCATCGCTATACAACTCGATAGTCGTTTCGGTGACTGCTTTTGGCAAAACCCGGTAATGGTTGGCCATATCACTGGAAATAATATGCTGTATATCCTGATTGATCGCTATCGTCATATTTTATTGATCAATGTAATTTTATAAACATTTAAAAAGAGATCTTTAAGAATAAGCACCACTAATAAAAGCGATGCAAATCCCGCCAAGGGTACGGTTTGATGTTTCATACGTTTTTTCAGTGTTAACTGTAACAGTATAGAAAAAAACATCGATCCGATAAAATAAACCACATAATTTTTGAGTAAAAACAACGGTGTTATGGACAGATAGAACAGCAAATCGCCCAATCCGAAATAATGCTCAAACGGATTTAGAAAGCCTTTGTTTTTCCAGCTCATATATGCGACAAGCCCTACAAATGTTATCCCGAAAAAGGCAACATTATAGGCCGTTATGGACCAAACTGTCGCGTTATAATCCTGCTTTATCTGCAACATAGAAAGCACAAACACCACCACGGGCAACGCCACATGGATCATCCTGCTTTTCCAGTCCTGAAAAACCATTAGAAGTAAACAAAGAAGGAGTACTGCGAGTAACATATTATTCTTTTGTAACCTCTGTCAGTACTTTTTTGTTATCGATTTCCCAGGTGTTGAAATTCCCATCACCATCCAAATCGGAAACCGAAGTAGCTCTTGCCATAAACGAATCGTTTGATGCTTCGATAATTTCTACTTTATAAACCGCCTGTCCGCCTTCCTGAACGGTTTTTTCCTGTTCAAAACCCAATTCTTCCAAACTGTTGGAATATTTGGAATGGCGGTAAAAATAACTTTTCTGCAAACCGTACACCTGATTCAGCATCGCCTGCGCTTCGATCGCTTTCGCCTGACTGATTACCGAAGTTTGATTAGGCAACACCATCAGCAACAGAATTCCGATGATACATAAAACGATTAGAATCTCCGTTAGGGAGTAGGCCTTAACAGCTGCTTTCTTTATTTTTTGAAGATATTTTTTAGTAGTGGTAAACATCTTTATCCTATTTTATTTATTAAAAAAGTGTTAATTATTAACGGGCGCTAAAATACAAACATTAATGACATCCGTATTAATTCCTGATTATTTTACTCAAATCGAACATCGGTGCGTACATCGAAACCATGATGACTCCAACAATAACCCCGATTACAATGATGATCATCGGTTCTAAAACCACACCAATCATTTTGGTTTGGTGGCTGATTTCTTCATTATACTGTTCCGAAAGCCTTTCGAACATGGTATCCAATTGGTTCACCTGTTCGGCCACTTCGACCATTGAAACCATTTTATTTTCAAAAACAGTATGTTTTTTTAAGCTATCGCTTAATGAAACACCCCGGGTAATATCGTCCTTAATCGCTTCGATCGCGACTTCAATCGGATAAAAACCGATCATCTTAGACGTAAGCGTAAGCGCATTAATCAAGGTTGTTTTTGATGTGATCAACAAATTCATCGCCTGACAAAACCGGGAGATATAAATCTTGCGAACCAGATTTCCGAAATACGGAATCCGAAGTAGCAAACCAGTCGTAAACGCCCGATAACTGTTTTTTCCTTTTAGCAGAAAATGAACCGCAATCAAACCAAAGATCACAATCGCAACCATCGTAAAAATGGTTCCCGAATGATTCGAGATTTTTAGAATGATCTGCGTACTTTTAGGCAATTCACTTCCGAATTGTTTAAACACGGAACTAAACATCGGCACCACTTTATTCAACATAAAATACAGCACCAAAATCGTCACCAACATTACAATCGTCGGATACGTTAACACCGAAACAATTTGTCGTTGCATCTGGATTTTACGGTTAAAATATTTTTGCAACTCGGTTAGCACCTCTTCCAGCTTTCGGGTTTCTTCCCCAATCTGAATACTGTAATATTCGTAGGGCGAAAACTGATTCGTTTCCCGCATCGACTCGTAAATACTTCTTCCTTCGACCACCCGTTCTTTAATTCGGAGGATGATTTCCTTTTCCAGTTTATTCGCCGACTGGTTGCTTAATATTTCCAGCGCTTTTTTAAAATCCACGCCCGATTTTAACAGCATTCCCAATTCGCGGTAAAAAACCTCCTTCTTTTTATCGGATAGTTTTTTCGAGAACTGAAACTGCCCAGTATTGCGTTTCAACTCTTTTTTTTCCGGGGCATCCTTTTTATAGGCACTTAAATCAAAGCTCATGGTTTCTGTATTGCCTGTATTAATTCACTGGCATAAATCTGTTTATAAAAATGCAATCCCATTTCTTTTTCATTCACATCGAGCTTTACATTTAGTTTTCGGAAAGCCAGTTGTTTCGATCGACTGTAAACCGAATCCAGTTGTATTTCTTTAATCTGAATTCGAAACGTGTCGACAAACTCCCCTTTTGTCCGCAACAGATACTCGTTCCCGATACTATATAAAACCTGTTCGCCGGCATATCCGGTAAACAGGAGTGCTTCTTCCTGAAGCTTTATTTTTTCATTTTCAAAAATGTCTTTATTGACCGAATAGGTAAACCGATTCAGATCGTTCACCGGCTGATTCTGGTTTTTAAAATCCAGCAATCTTTCGCTTACAATCGAAAACACGACAAAAATCAGACTCATAATAATAGCCGTAATCGCCATACTCACAATCGCCTCAATCATTGAAAAGGCTTTTAGCTGCGTTTTATTCGCCGTTACCTTGTATGTAAAAATTCTTTTCAAACTTGAAATTGGTACTGTCTTTATAGTGTACGGATATTTTTTTCACTCCGGGATTTACGGTTTCTTCTTCTATTTCCAGATTCGGATCTTCACCCTCATATTGCAACGAATCGCCTTGTAATTGCATCAGGTAAAATATTTCATTGACTTTATTCTGCGTATTGTAAAACTTCGCTGATGTACGCGGTGTAAATACGGCCGCATAAACTGAAATCGCGATATAGAGACAAATCGAAATGATCGTCAGTGCGATTACGGATTCCAAAATGGAATTTGCCGGGATTTTACAATACTTTTTTAATAATGCCATATTTATTTTTTTTCGCCTCGAACAGCGGAATCGCCATAAAATATTCCGGTCGCTTTTGCGGATCGATTTCAATATCCACAATCATATTATCATTGACGGAAGAGCCGTTTTTATGAAAAAAATAATTCGTATAAACCGAACCTTGTACATCGCTTTTTAAATCCAGCTTTCCGGTACAATAGATATCTCCAAGTATCCTACTCTTTTCGTCCACTACCATAAGATTCCTATTGACGGTGAGAATTGAACTTCCAAACAACACTATGGCGCCTTCAATCGAACACTCTTTTTTGATTTTAAGTTTACTTTCCCCATCGGTATCGTTATATACACAAACCACAGACGGATATTTTAAAATCACTTTTTCCTGTAATTCGATTCCTTTGGTAGCAAAAGCCTGAACCGTTCCTTTAAATCCCTCTTCGAACGTTATTTTCGGAGCGATCAGGATCACATCTTCCAAAATGGCATTTTTACTCACCACGATGGAATCTTTCGCCCGCAACACAAAATTTCCTTTCACGTTTAAACCAGAAAGCGTGTTTACGCCCACTTTAATTTCTTTGGTATCCTTTAGAAACGAATTAAAATAAGGCATCCCTTTTTCGTTTTCGAAATCAGACAAGGCCACCTTTTCCGTTTTGATTCCTTCGAAGATCTTTTTAAAACTGGCATTGATCTCCGGAAGCTTGATTTCGGATACTGTATTTTGTCCGGTAACCGTAAGCTTACTTGCTTTATTGGTCAGATAGGATGTTTCTATAAATGTTGACGGCAATTGATTATCGCCATTTAACCGAACCGTTCCCGAATACCGAAGCGACTTCGTCAGATTTGCCAAATGAATGGCGGTTTTATCTTTGGAATAACTTCCTATAATATGTGCCGACGTTACCGTATCATTTCGCAACATCGTTTTAGCTAGCAACACGTGCAATAAGCCATACGGTTTTGCTTCATAACTTCCTTCCACACCGGATTCTTCGTCAACCGGAAGCTCCTCTCCTGCCAATTTATTCCCCAGCGCATAATTCACCACCGACTGATTGTGAATGTATAATTCCTCCTGCAAATTGTAATATAAATTCAGCTGATTGTACAAACCGGAGAAATACAACAACGCTCCGCAAATGATAGATACAATCAGACAGATATAGACTGCGTATAACAGACTATGCGCCTTTACCATTGGTATTTACTTTTGGTTCTTTTTTGCGGAATAATCGCTTAAAGAAACTTTCTTTTTCCTGAGGCTGTTGTTGCTGATTCAGGTTTTTCTGTTCTTTCTCGCGTTCCTTTTGTTGTTTTTTATTTTCTTTATCCCGTGCCTTTTTCTCTTTATCCAGCTTCTCCTGCACTTTTTTAGCTGCTTTTGCTGCTTTCTGCTCTTCTTTTAGTTTGGCTTTTTCTTCTTTTGTAAGCTTTGGTTTGGCGACAAAAACAACTCCGTTTTTATAGACTACTGTATCTTTTTTGGCCAGATCGATCCATTTACCATGTCTTTGATCCTTTTTAAAATAACCTTTTTCGATCAGCTCCCCTTTATCGTTAAAGCGGTTAAACGCTCCGGTTTTTAAACCGTTGTTCCAGTATTGAGTTGTTTCCAAAGTTCCGTTGGTATACCAGGTTTTCCACCAGCCGGTTTTTAGTCCTTCGTCAAATTTCCCTTGTTCCGCGAGTTGGTTACTGTGGTACATTTTGGTATAACCGTCGTGTAGCAATTGACCGGCAACACCTCCCTGCGCGTTATGGATGGCTCCGCCTTTAAACCAATAATACGTTTTTCCGGATTTAGGGCTTATACTTTTATCGGTTGTATAGAACTCGTAACGAAAGTTACTATCAGAAATTCGTTTTATCAGGTACGGATCCGTAAAAGAAAGGAATAGTACTACTAATGGTATGTAAAAAAAACGAAATAAAGTCTTTGTTTTCAAGGGATTCAATTATATTTTTAATCGTCGCAAGATAATATTTTTTCCTTAACCTGAGAAAAAACCTTTTTATACCGATATTATTTCTAAAAGCACGTTAATTTGAGGGCTGAAATCCTACTTTTTTAGTTAAAAAAAAGAGGCGTTTTTTGCTATAATTTGTATTTTTATCGGACTACAATTGTGATTTAAGTTCTTATAAATATGCGAATTACACAAATATAATTCCTATCCGTTTGGGATGCTAGTGCCAAACCGTCATGAATCCTCAGAATCATATCGTTATGGATTCCAAAACCAGGAAAAGGACGATGAAGTTAAAGGTGAAGGGAATAGTATAAACTATACCTTCCGT
>NZ_SSNZ01000006.1 GCF_004801375.1 Flavobacterium supellecticarium | reverse complement strand
CTGTTGAATTTGAAGAAGGTTTAGCGGAAAAAGCGAATTTAAGTGATTTAGCGGTCAAAGCGAATATCACGGATTTGAATTTAAAAGCAAGCAAAGACGAGTTGACTTCCGGTTTAGCTGTAAAAGCCAATGTTACGGATTTAGCAACCAAAGCCAACGTAACCGATCTTGATGCCAAAGCGAATATTACCGATGTCAATGCAAGATTGGCTGAAAAAATTAGTGTTATTGAATTTGAAGAAGGTTTGGCTGAAAAAGCGAGCTTAAGCGATTTGGCGGAAAAAGCCAATATCACGGATTTGAATTTAAAAGCGAGCAAAGACGAGTTGACTTCCGGTTTAGCTGTAAAAGCAAACACAACGGATCTGAACGCTGGGTTAGCCTTAAAAGCGAACACAGTTGATGTCAATGCAAGATTAGCTGAAAAAATTAGTGTTGTTGAATTTGAAGAAGGTCTGGCTGAAAAAGCAAGTTTAAGCGATTTAGCGGTAAAAGCCAATGCAACGGATCTGGCTGCAAAAGCCAATATCACCGATTTGAATGCTGGTTTAGCGTTAAAAGAAAACATCACGGATGTCAATACAAAATTGTCCGGAAAAGCAAATTTAGCGGATCTGGCTGCAAAAGCGAATATCACGGATGTAAACGCAGGCTTAGCCTTAAAAGCGGATACAACCTATGTTAATACAGGATTAGCGGATAAAGTTAGTGCTACGCAATTACAGGACGGTTTAGCTGCAAAAGCGAATATCACGGATGTAAACGCAGGCTTAGCCTTAAAAGCGGATACAACCTATGTTAATACAGGATTAGCGGATAAAGTTAGTGTTACGCAATTACAGGACGGTTTAGCCGCAAAAGCCAATGCAACGGATCTGGCTGCAAAAGCCAATATCACCGATTTGAATGCCGGATTAGCATTAAAAGAAAACATTACCGATGTCAATACAAAATTATCCGGAAAAGCGAATTTGGCGGATCTGGCTGCTAAGGCAAATATAGCAGATGTCAATACAAGGTTTGACGAAACGGCAACGGTTATCCAGGAGGGCTTGGCGTTAAAAGCTAGTATGATCGATTTAAGTACCGGATTGGCTTCAAAAGCCAGTGCGAGTGACATGGATATAAAATTTACTGAGGTTACCCATTTGATGGATGCAAAAGCTAATGCGGATGAGGTGTATGGTAAAATAAATGACCTGAATGCCGGATTAAACGGAAAAGCAAATGTAGCAGATGTAAATGCCGGATTGGCTGTAAAAGCAAATACTACCGATGTGAATCTGAAACTATCCGATATGAATGGTAAGTTGTCCGAAAAAGCCAATGCCAACGAGGTGTATGCGCAATTAGGCCAAAAAGCCAATACCAACGAAGTAGATGCCAAATTTGGTGTTATGTACGAAGGTCTGGCTAATAAAGCAGATTTATACGGTACTTTAAATGTAAAAGGAGAGTTGCGACCTGGTGATGATTTGAATGAATTCCGACAAACAGGTGTTTTTTCACAAAATTCAGATGAGTATGCCAGAGAAGGTAAGAATTATCCGGAGTTTATGGCTGGAATGCTAACCGTAACCCGAAATTTTAATGATGAAATGATGTCGTACCAGACGTATCATACGTATGGAATGTCTAATAAAGTCTATAATCGGGCATTTTATAATGGCGAGTGGTCGCCCTGGAGTTTATTAGGCGCCGGTAATGGAAGTGGTGGTGGCGACTACCTGCTTAAATCGGGTAATGAAACCAAATTCGGAAATCTGGGAATCGAAGGTGTGCTTGCGGCTAAAGATAAATCGGAGAATAAGTCATTGCGAATTGAAACATCTAAAGTCGATATTCCGAATATTCAGGGTGCCGATTATAATTTGAAAAATAACCGGGATATCAGCCTGCAACGTCAGGGCGGTAATGTCGGAATCGGTACATCGTCACCTAAAGCGCGATTAGACGTTGAAGGAGCGGGTATTTTTTCGGGTCCAGTAACGGCTGCTCCGGGAACCGAACCGAACCATGTGTTGACTTTAGGGCAAATGAATAGGGCTGGGGACGATCCAAACGAAAAAGGATTTTTAAAAGTACTTACGTTTCATTTTAACCCGGAAGGGAAGTATCAGGATTATGACCTGATAAATGCACAAATCAAATATATAATGTACTTCAGAAGTTCGGATGGAAAGTATTTCACGCCGCATATTCTGGAACCCCATAACTACGAATTCTATAATAAAGAAGGCTTTGTCGCTTTCCAGATGGAAGAACAGAGCTATGCCGTAGTTAATTATATAAAATAATACGATTGAATTTTAATCAGAACCTCACAAATAGTTGCAAAACGTTGTGAGGTTTTTTACTCTAAATAACATCGTTAAAACGGTCGTTGCAATAGTCCTGTAAAACATTCCGGATCGGGTTTCTTTGAGCCGTGCATGCCTGTTTGTATGCGGTTGATTTTTAGTGCTTTATTTTTTGAAAATAATGGATTTTGCGACTTACTGCAACTACTGAATCGAACGCCCGAAAAACTACTTTTTGCAAAAAAAAATCGTGAATTTTGAACTTCAAACTGATACAAAAACAAACAACAAAAATACAATGGAGTCGAAAAAAATACAGCAATTATTTACATATCTGGAGGAAGTAATTGTCTGGAGAATTAACAATCCTTCTCAGGATTTCAATACAGAATCACCTGGATTTAGTACTAGTGACCATGAAGGCTTTCCACTAGGCGACTATATCTCGGAGAAAGAGCTTGCCCGTCATGAAGTTGTCATTCTCTTAATGGCACTGATGCCAAAATTGGACCCGGCGTTATTAAGACGCATTTATTTAGAGGTACCCAATAGCGTATTATTTGATTTATGTTCAACCAATGATAGTGGCAGGCTTTTTTTACCAACCGTTGAAGCCTTACAGTTTATTTTAGGCGGTAGCTGTATCGCAGGACGATTACAGGCATTGCATTATTTTGATGACTCCAATATATTGCTAAAAGAAAACATCCTGAAAGTATCAAATCAGAATGAGAACGCAGTACACAATAAAATTGATGTCACGCAGGAAGCCTTTAACCGCATCCTGTTTGGAATCGAATTATTGCCGAAAATGAGTAATGATTTTCCGGCAGAACAATTAAACACCCGTAGATCGTGGAGCGACCTTATACTTCCCCAATCCACGTTAAACGAACTTCAAAGTATTGAAGCCTGGTATAATAGCAGTCATATTCTCATGGAAGAATGGGATATGCAAAAAACGCTAAAACCAGGCTTCCGGGTGTTGTTTTATGGTGATCCGGGAACAGGAAAAACACTGGCTGCCAGCCTTTTGGGGAAATATACAAACCGACCTGTTTTTAGAGTAGATGTTTCCATGTTGGTTTCCAAATACATTGGTGAAACGGAAAAACAACTGGCAAAGCTCTTCGACAGAGCCGAAAATAAAAACTGGATTTTGTTTTTTGATGAAGCCGATTCCATTTTTGGAAAACGAACCAACGTTCGCGACGCACAGGATAAATATGCCAATCAGGAAGTGTCGTATTTGTTACAGCGTATCGAAACCTTTTCCGGATTGATCATTCTTGCATCCAACTATAAAAATAATATGGACAAAGCTTTTACGCGACGTTTTCACAGTTGTATCCGATTTAATAATCCAAGACAGGAAGAGCGCTTGCGCATCTGGAAACAGAATTTACCCAAACAATTAAACATGGAAGATATCGACCTGGAAGCCATAGCCGGACGTTATGAATTAACAGGATCAAATATCATGAATGTCATCCAGGATATCAGTTTAAAAACAATTGCTTCAAAATCGCCTGATTACAGAGTGAGCAAGAACATACTATTGGAAAGTATTCAAAAGGAATATTTAAAAGAAGACAAAATATTCAGCTAAACTTCCCGAAAAACGTAAAAAGTGGTCCGGAAATAAATCAGAACCAACCGATTTTTTCCGGGAATAAAATGTTATATGGAGTGTAATCCTTGCGATTACACTTTGTATGGCATTGACGATATCATAAAATAAAGGAAACAATATAATTAGTAAACAATGAACGCAGAGAAAGAGAGTAATCCGCAGAAAGCAGCGCAAAAGAAAGATGAGAAACAGGCAGCGAATTCGCCTTTTTCTCTGCGCGAAACGGAGAATGCCAATTTTCAAACGCAGGAATCGGTGGCTCAAAATGAACAAGCCGGTGCAGAAAAAAGTAGCCCACAGTCCGAAAACAAAAGTATTCCGGCTGTTCACGGCTCCAATCCTGCGTATTCCGATGGTTCCGAACAAAAATACCAACAGCTTCAGGCAAGTATGGGAACGACAGGTGAATTGGATCATCCCGATACCAGGCAGAAAGAAATGGAATATCGAAGTACGCTGGGAATTAATGAATTGAGAGAATATCACGATGCAAAAACCGCAGATGCAAAAGCTGCAGACACAAAATCGGAGGCAACAAAACCAACGGATGCTGTAGCAGCGGAAGCAAAACCGACAGCAGAAGCAAAGCCGGTTGAGACAAAATTACCGGGTGCCAAACCGGCTGATCCGAAGTTGGCTGAAACGGCGCAAAAAGCAACTGATGAAAAGCTGGTTGACGTTTCGAATGCAAAAAGCTCTGGTGACGCTGGTGCTTCGACGGAATCTACTCCTGCTATAAAAGCAGCTGATAAATCGGATAAGAAAGATGGCGAAAATGAGACAGTCGAAGATAAAGCAGCAACAGAAGAAGTAGCGGATACAACACCAAAAACAGCTACTGCCAATCCTGTTTTTATGGAAATGCAAGGCCAGGTTGTCGAAACAGCAAAAACACAGCGAAAACACGGACCAGCAAGTAAGGCATCGCAAGACGCCCAGGCTGCCGCACCTTCACCGTCGAATGAACGCCAAAGTATGGCACAAGCCGGTCAGGTAAATAAAATGAGCGCACAGGAGCCGGGGCTGTTTAGTGCTGCCGCTTTTAAAGCCGAACTGAAAAAGAAAATTGATGGTGTAAAGCTTCCTACAAATGAGGAAGATGCCGATAAGTTCGAGAAAAATAACAACATTAAGGAGGTCAATGACAAAGCAATGGGCTCTGTCAAAAAAGAGAAAAATGCCGCTTCGGGAAGTATCCAGAATACCACAGCGGAAAAACCGGATACATCGAAACAACCGGTTCGGAATGTTGCCAAAATGCCAATGCCGGAACACGGTAAAGCACCGGGTAGCGTTAATGCGGCCAAGGCAATGCCAACAAAAAGAGAGGCAGCCAATATTGAAAAACCAATTCAATCGGAAACAGATAGCATCGACAGCCAAATGAAAGAACATGGCGTTACCGATCAAATGCTTGCCAACTCAAACGAACCGTCATTCAAAGGGGCTTTAGACGAGAAAAACAAAGCAAAAGAGCAAAGTAAGGCTGCGACCAACCAATTTAGAATAGACGAAAATCAGAAACTAAACAAAACCCAGAACGAAGCACAGGCACAAGCCGCGAAGCAAATTGCCGGAATGCATGGTGCCCGTAAAGGCGGACTGGATAAAGTGCTTGGTAACCAGAAAGAAACAGCCTCTAAAGACACCGCTGAACGTAAAAAAATTGCCGATAACATCAACAAAATCTATAACGATGCCAAAGGGGATGTTAAAGGTATTTTAGACGGTCTTGATGATACGGTTGCTAAAAAATTCGCAGCGGGAAGTTTAGCCGCAAAAATTGCTTTTGAAAAGCACGTAGACAAGGAGATGAAAGCCTATAAAAAGAGACGTTATGGCGATTCGTGGCTGGATTGGAGAAACTTAAAGCGTGTCAAAGATGCTATGGTAGGGCTTCCGAAAGAAGTAGAACAATACTTTGTGACCGGAAAAGAAAAGTATGTTTCAACAATGGATACCTATATTGATGAAATCGCCAATGTGGTAGCCAATCAGTTAAATGCAGCAAAAAGAAGAATCGCGACCGGTAAGAAAGAGGTACAGAATTATGTCAACACCTTATCGCCAAGCTTAAAGAAACTCGGAGCGGCTGCGATCAGTGAAATTCAGGGGAAATTCAATGCGCTTGAAAAAGATGTCGACAATAAAAAAGATGCCCTTATTGATGTATTGGCGAAGAAATATGTCGAAAATATTGAAGCAATCGATGCCCGAATTGAAAACTTAAAAGCCATGAATAAAGGCTTGGTAGGTATGGCCTTAAGTGCCTTAAGTGGTGTTTTTGCTTTTATTATTGAGGTGAAAAATACGCTGACGAACCTATTGGCAAAAGTGGTTGAGGTTGTAGGAGCCATCATCATGGACCCAATCGGATTCTTTGGAAACCTTATTGCGGGTGTCGGACAAGGATTCTCCAACTTTACAACAAACATCTGGACGCACCTTCAAACCGGATTCTTTGCCTGGTTAACCGGAGCTGCCAAAGGCGTTACGATTACGATGCCGGAAGATATCTTCTCGTTAAAAGGTATTTTCTCGATTACGATGCAAGTGTTGAATCTGACCTGGAGCGGAATTCGTTCCATTGGAGCGACAGTAGTAGGTGAGCCGTTGATGAAAGTATTGGAAACCGGAGTTGAGGTTGTTCAGGTGGTACGTAAAGACGGTATCGCAGGACTTTGGGAATACCTGAAAGACCAGTTCCAGGATATTAAAGCAACGGTAATGGATGCCATTATGGACATCATCCAGAGTCAGGTTATCCAGGCGGGTATCAAGTGGATCTTAGGATTGTTATCGCCGGTAGGAGCGTTTGTAAAAGCCATTATGGCGATTATCGATGTGGTGAAATTTTTCGTACAACGTGCCGCACAGATTGCCGAATTGATCAGTGCGTTTATGGATAGTATTTCGGCTATTGCCAGCGGTAAAGTGGGCGCTGTAGCCAAATCGATCGAAAATGCATTGGCCAAAGCCATCCCGGTATTAATCGGATTGCTAGCCTCAATTTTAGGTATCAGCGGACTAGCCGACAAAGTGTTGGGTGTGATTCATAAAATCCGCCAGCGTATTGTAAACGGAATTACCAAGTTCTGGAACTTTGTAAAAGAGAAAGGAAAAGCACTGCTTGGAAAAGTGGGGATTGGGAAGAAAGAAGATAAGACCAAAGATAAGGATAAGACGAATGTCGATAAGAGTGTAAAAAACGCCTACCATGAAGTTGCTCCAGAGGTGTTTACGATGAATGGTAAGAAACATACATTGAGCTTTGAAAAGGATGAGATCTATATGGAAAGTAAAAAGGCTAAGCTTTCTACAAAATTAAATCGCGGTATAGAGCAAGTGAAACGATATCCGGCCTCTGCTGCTTTTAAAGGTAAATCGGAGATCATTATGCAGAGACTTGAGCGCCTTAATACTATACAAGCAAATACAGAAAAAGATCTGGAAAAAGCAGAAAAAGATAAGGATAAAGCAAAAATTGAAGCAGCACAGGAAAAACTGAAAAGATTGGGGGCAACAATCGGCCAGTTTGGTGATAATTATAATCTTAGCGATATTTTTGAAGATGAAGGAGGAGAACATAAGCAATTTGAACCAATAAATGTAAAATTTGAACCTTTAGGTGATGGTCAAGTAATGGTGACTTATCAGTATGCAAAAGAAGCCCATGAGTATGGACAACAAGATTTTACGATTGCTATTGGTATAGAAAACGTTGAGCAACGTACGGTAAATCATGTCAATAAAGGAACGAATTTGGTTCTGAAAAAAGTAGGTACTCGAGGCCTTACTTTGCCAGCTGGTAAACTGGGTGTGGATAATTATGGATTAAAATTAAACTCAGCACACGTATTAGGTGATCAGTTTTTGGGATCTGGTTATCAGGAAGGGTTGAATCTTATTTTGACATCGGATCAATTTAATAAGAAAACAATGCTTAAAGCTGAAAATACAATACAAGAGAAGATCTTGGAGGTAATGGAAAAGAATCAAAATAAATTTGTTACATTTGACTTAACAGTATATGCAAATTATAAAGTTTTAGCAAAAGATGAATTAATTGAAACGCTAAAAACGGTACATAAAAATATGACTGATGAAGAGAAAAAGGTAACTTTAGAAAAACTACAGCAAATGAAGCAATATCCAAGACGCTGTGAATCGGTATTCTATATAGCCGAAGTGAAAGATCAGTTTAAGAATCAACTGGGTATATTCGATGAAAGTACTGATCATGGAGATATATGGTTAAACAAACTATTTAAAAATAAATAATAATGAAAGCAGTAAAAGAGTTTATCGATTTTTTATTTAAAAAAGAACAAGAAGCAATTTACGCCGGAAATAAAAAAGAAGAGTTTGAAAAGTATAATGCTTTAGCAACAGAAATTAAATCGTATATGAATGATATTACTGTTGGTTTTGGATTGCCAATATTAACAAGCCCTAAACCAGATGTTTTTTATAGGGAAACTCCCTATCCAAATCCACGTTATCTTTTTAAGATAAGTGAGTATGAGAATGCACATTATGGACGTATTTGGGCATGTTACGTTTCTATCGCCAAACCCAGTGAGGACATTAGAAAAATTTCGGAGTGCTTTATTGTTGCAGAAATAAAAGGAGAATTGAAAATTATTGCTGATATGATTGTAGCTTCAGACGCTAAAGAATGGAGGCACGTAGGAGGTGATGAAGATAAGAGCCTACGTATACGTAATCTAGGGACACCTGTAAAAGTTGAGCGTTATATAGAACCAATATCAACTGATGAATGGAGTTTAAAAGAATATCTGAAAAATTCGTAATTCATTTATAAAGTAGGATTCCCATTAAGGAAGAATAAAGTCAAACGGCAAGCTTTTACGCTTGCCGTTTTTTTTATTTTTAAATAGTCGGTTAAACAAAAAGACTTAATTTTAGTCAGAATTATTGAGCAATAAATCAGAGATAATCATCAAATGATTGGAGGCAGATCGGCGAATAGTTCCATAGGATCCCAATGAACGAAGCAAGGAAGTATAGCTGTTTTTACAACTATTTAGCGATCCATATAAAATGCTTTCATTAAGTGTAAAAAGAATAGTAAACGTAAATAGTAAAATTTAAATGACTGAATTTGAAATAATCTATAAATCTTTTATGGGTTTTATGGAAGAATCCGAAAACTATGCAGTAGCCGATAACAATTTGATTGCCGAGTATGAAGGTGTTTTAATGGCGGATAAAGACAACGCCGATATTATAACCGATATTTGGAAAGAATATGGTTTTTGTTTGTATAAGAAAGGATTATTTGCCTTACTAAATCCTAAGGAATACAACCAAATCGCCAGGAGTTTTCCTGAGGTGTCCGACAAGGCAGAAGTTTTTGCAAGAACGGCAACGGGATGTTTGTTTTTATGGGAGGAATATAGCTTTGGAAAAAACATAGCGTTTTTAAATATTCATACAGGACAGAAAAATATTATTTCAACAAGCTTTAATGTTTTAGTTGAATGGGATTTGCCAGCTTCTGGATTTTGGTTGGATGATTGTAATGGTAAAATAGAGTTTGCTGTAATGGAAAAATTTAAGCATATTCCGCATGATAAGTGCGCGGGGTATTCCTTGGCACTAGCTTTAGGAGGTAAGGAGAGCGTTTCTAATATGGAATTGTTTGATTTTAAAACACATCTGGAATTAGTATCGCAATTACATCAGTAAAAAGAACGGGACATTTTGATAACAATAAAAAAGCGAAGCTTCTCGGGGCTTCGCTTTTTTTTATGTTTTTGTGAATCGTGTTTTAGCTTAAAAGTAAACCGGTACGAGTTGTAATCAAATTGCTATAGGTTGCTTTTTTTTCCTCGTTTAAAAAGGAAATTTCAATTAGGCGTACCGCCTGTGGAAGCCATTTTTCCAATCGTTTGTAAACAGAACGGATTTGCTTTTCGTTTAATCCCAAAATAACACCAAAACGCTCAAAATACACTTTGCTAAAATTACTTTTTTTGCCGCCTAAAAATAACGCGGTGTCTTCTTCGTCTTTTGGTAAAATCATTTTTACATTGAGTAGATCATAAGCGGGTGACAATACCCAACCAATGTCCGACAAAAACATCGAAAAGTTTTTTAAATGCATGTCGTTATTCCCAATGATAAAGTTGAATAAAGCCAGTTCAAAAAAACGCACTTTATCCAGTAAGGTATTTGCCGATAATTCGCCAACAGTCTTTCCAACCCGTTCCATCGTTCCTTTGTATTTGTCTTCCAATTCTAAAATTTGCATAAAATCGATCATGTGAATTTTAGTATTGGGAGCTGGTCGGTCGATGCGTTTTGTAATATAGCACAACTCACCGGAAGCCAGACGAATCATATTGGAAGGAACACAGCCGATTTTAAACAACTCCGCCAGTTTCATCGAAACATGTTCGTTTTCAGGCATCTGTTTGTAATCCGGATTTTGAGGTTTTAGAATATAGTTTCCTTCCAGTGCGTCCAGGATGGTTAAACGTCCGCTATGTCCTTTTCCTAATTCCGATTGAATATAGCCTAACGATAATTTAGGTTGAACTCCGGGAATGGTTACCGATTGTTCAATGGCTTCTTTGGCCAGTTTTGCCATGTCTTCCAGTCGGTAAGGAAGTATTGGTGCTTCGTTTGATCCAAAAAAGGCTTTGTTACATTTGGCATGATAATCACCTTCCAGAGAGTCTAATTCCTGATAACAATAAAGACATCTACGCATTTTTATCTGGATTTATTGGGTGAACACTTACGGCTCCAATAGCATTCTGACAGCAGGCTAACAGGAGTCCCATACGGTCATTTTTGTTGATTTTCCAACTTTCAGAAGCAATGTTTAACAGCCATCCTTCGGGAATCAAACCATCAAAAAAAGGAAACAGTGTTTTACTTCGGTACGGATTTTTACGCACCGGCATCGTAAAACAGACAAAAGCATCGGGAAATGTTTTGATATAAGTGTCGTCATACTTAAATTCATATTCCCCATTGTCAAGCTCCTGTAATAAACCGGCTACGATGTTGTTGTATTTTACAATTCCCTCTCTCATACTATTGCTCCTGAATTGGGCCTACTACATGCCCGAACATTTTTAAAACCTGATTGACCTTCGATAGACTTAAATTATCCTTGCCTTGTTCTATTTTTCGAACCACCGTTAGAGCGACACCGGCTCGCAATGAAAACTCCTCCTGCGTAAGTCCGGCCTGTTTACGTCTCTTTTTTACAAAGTCAGCAATTGAATCCATTTTATATGCTTTTGAATATAAAGATACTGAAAATATTTTAATTATATGTTTTTAGATATAAAAAAGCTTTTTCGGATTTAATTATATGTTTTTGCGTATAAAATATCTTTTTAAATTGACATCTGGCACGTCAGAAAATTATTACCGGGTAAAATATTCACCTTGCCTTATTGATATGGTTTGTAAAAAATAAGCCATTTCGTGTTTTTTTAAAGAAAAAAGAGTGGTGTAACAAGCCGTATGGTTTTCGTTGTAAAATCGTGCCCATTGTTTAAATAATCACTTTAAAGTGATTTTTATAAAGTGCTATAAATCATAATTTTAGTTGATATTGATGAAAAAATAAGCTTTTCGCTACAATATAGAAACATTCTTTATATAAAAAATAATACTTTTGCGCCCGTTTGATCCTTTCAGTGCCCAGAGAAAGGTCAATTTTTACAACCTACAAGTAAATTGTAATTGTCTGGTTATACCTTAAAGCCTTGAAAATAGTTAAAACCTTTTTTACTGCTTTCTCTTTACTACTGCTTTTATCTTGTGCTAAAGATAAAAAGGGAAGCATTGACGATTCCGAAATCCGGGAACGTTACTTTAACCTTGAAAAAATAGGTTGGAAATCCAAAGTCTACAATCAGAAAGTGGATAAAATCGACTTTACCGCAACCGAAGTACCCATTCAGTATTACCTGTTAAAAGACAAAGGAAATGAGAATTTAATTTTTGTCGATTCCCTCTATGAGCAGAATAAACGCGAACGGGTTATCGAATTCACCTTCCAGCAGGAAAACGAAAAAGATATTTTAGATTCGGAGAATACCGGTATTTCCTATGAAGATGGTGTGAAATACATGTCGTTTTCGATTGAAAAGGATTTTATGGTCGTGGTCAATCAGAAAGATACGATTCCCTGTTCGGCAGCCTTATTCGAAAGAAGTTATAAAATCACTCCCTATCAGAAAGTGATGTTATTCTTTTCGAACATCGATCCCAATGCCAAAATTCAACTTATTTATAAAGATAACCTTTTTAAAAAAGGTACCCTGAAATTCCAGTTTAAAGATCCATTTACAGAAATAGCCTTATGATAAAACAAATCCGAAACAGCAAGTTTACTAAAGTTGTCGCATGGTATTTAGCGTTGATGATGTTTGTCGAAATCACGCAACCCATCCATATGTACGCTTTAACCAGTGGTCCGTCGCAACCCGAGTTTAATTCCTTTACGCCTATAGGAACTTCGGATATGGTGGATCTGGCCAGTGGTGATTTTAATTATAATATCCCGATTATGGATGTCGGCGGATATCCGCTAAACTTATCCTATAATGCCGGGATCACTACCGATCAGGAAGCCTCATGGGTAGGTCTTGGATGGAATCTAAACGTTGGACAAATCGAACGACAGGTACGTGGATTACCCGATGATTTTAGAGGTGACGTAATGCAGTATGAAAATGATTTACGGGAGAATATTACCGTGGGAACCTATTTTGGTTTTAATGCTGCTTTTGCGGGTTATGACGCTTTCAAACCCGGAGTAGGACTTGGTGTGCAATACAACAATTATGAAGGAATTACCTTTAAACCATCCTTCGGACTTAGCTTCCAGCTAAGTGAAAATGTAGCGGTAGGTTTAAATTTTACCGGTTCCGCTACAGAAGGAGCCAGTGTGAATCCTACGGTTAGTATATCTGCGAAATTAAAAGAAAAGTTTGATAGTAATACAACTTCCGAAAGTTTAAAGGGTACCGGAACTATAGGTTTAGGATTCAGTAGCAGAAAAGGGGTGGAAAATCTAAACCTGTCTGCTAGTGTAAAGCGTATGAGTAATCTATATTCGAAAACGGAAAAAGGAGAAACGCAGGTCACTTCAAAAACAAAGGCAGCAGGAGCTTTAGGCGGGAGTGTTTCTTTTAATGATATGAGCTATACCCCAAGTAAACGGGTAGGTTTCGAAAATACAAGTTTTACCTTTAACGGGGCTTTTGGTAGCGAATTCTTTTTAACGGAGTTCCAGGGACAAATATCAGGTTATGGATCCTATCAGAAAGTGGCGTCGCAATACCGCAATCGAAAAGAGAAAGCTTTCGGTTATGAAAATACGGAATACAAAAGAGCTCAGGCCGGTGTTTTGGACTTTAACCGCGAAAACGAAAGAACCGTTACCGAAAATACAACAGCTTTACCGGTTACCAATTATACCTACGATATCTATAATATTGACGGACAAGGGGTGTCGGGAATGTTCCGCCCATACCGTTCTCAGGTGAGTTATCTGTATAATGATAAGGTTACAGATTATGGCGAAGGAGCAAGCCTTGGAGTTGAATTTGGAATTGGAAATATAGCGCACACAGGTGTCGACTTTAAAGTAGCGCCTTCAACGAGTACTACAGGCGGATGGGTAAACAATAATAACGTACTGCAGTATTTTAAAGAAAGCAGTACCGATACGAAAAAAATGGAATATGAGCCGGTAACCTATAAACTGGTGGGAAGCACCGTTGTGGATCCGGAGCAAAGTATCTATCTTGATAAAATCCATAAGGAAAAAGCCTTGCGAATCGGATTAGATGGTGGAACCAAAAACCGGATGACAACCAATAGGTATTATGAAGGTTATAATGGCGTTTCCCATGTTATCGATTCGAAAATTAAAAGAACGAAGCGTTACCTGAGAAATCAGCTGGTACATAAAGTAACCGCCGAAGAAACGGCAGGCGATCCTTTTGTGATCAAAAACGACAGTGCCAAAGTCCACCATACGGCTGGAATTAAGGTATTACAAACCGATGGTTCTACTTATGTATATGGTAGAACAGCCTATAACATGAGAAAAGTAGAGGCTACTTTTGATGTTTCCGGTCAAACCGGAAATAATACGAACGGATTGGTGCCGTATAACGGTACAACATCAGGGAATAATACGAGTCGAAGTGATAAATTCCTGAATAAAATTACAACGCCGCCGTATGCGCATAGTTATTTGATCACTTCTGTTTTATCGGCCGATTATGAGGATGTGGATGGCAACGGGCCAAGTCTTAACGATTTGGGAACGTTTACAAAATTTGATTATAAAACGGTTAACAATTATAAGTGGCGAATCCCGTTCCAGGCAAATATGGCTACGTATAACGAAGGACTGATTTCACATAAGGACGATCAAAAAGGAACCTACCTATACGGAATTAAAGAGTTGACCTATCTGGATAAAATCAGTACCAAAACACATGTGGCTTTCTTTGATTTGGAAGACCGACTGGATGCTGTAGGAGTTGCGGGAGAACAGGGCGGTGCCGGTACAGAGCGAATGAAACGAATCAAATCCATCCGATTGTATTCCAGACCGGAAGTAACCAATGCATCGGGTGATATTTTCGATCCGGGAATTAACAGTGCTATCAAGCCGATTAAAACTGCCCATTTTGATTACGATTATTCGCTATGTAAAAACACACCAAACTCATTGGCTCCGGCAAAAGGAAAGCTAACGTTGAAACGGGTGTTTTTTACCTACCGCGATTCCAACATGGGAAGGTATACGCCGTATGTGTTTCATTACGGATTGGAAAAATCAAAAAACAAACCGGATAATTATACCATTACGAATGATGCTGTTAACAATCCGGACTACGATCCGAAAGGTTTTGATATTTGGGGGAATTATAAAGTAAATCCGGCCGGAAGTGGGAATCTTAATTCCGCATTGTCCAATACCGAATATCCTTTTGTGGATCAGGGTAATCAACAAATAGCGGATAACAATACCGGAGCCTGGACGCTAAAATCGGTTCAGCTACCATCAGGTGGTGTCATTGCTATCGAAACGGAAAGTGACGATTATCAGTACGTTCAAAATAAAAGAGCGATGCAGATGTTTAAGGTCGCTGGTGCCGGAAGTACGAAGAATCCAGGGTCGGGAGATATCACGAATACCTTATATAATGAAATTGGTCACAATAAATATCTTTATATAAAGCTTGATGATGCCAGTGGAATCAATACACGAGAGGATTTTGTACATAATTATTTGCGGGAAAATTTAGACAAAGCGATTCAATTCCGGTTTTTAATGAATATGACAGCGAATGCTTCGCAATACGAATATGTTTCCGGGTATTTTGAGATTGGAGAAACGGATACGCAAAAAATAAATGTGGTTAACATTAATAATTATGGAAAGGTAGTCGCCATTCCGTTAAAATTATTAAACCGGGATGGTTCTGGTGGTCCTGAAAATGTAAATCCGATTGCGAAAACCGGTTGGGGTTTTGGTAGAACCTATTTAAACCGAATTGTATACAGTATCGGTGGCGATAATAGTAATACCAATTTTGTTTCCATCGTAAACGACCTGTTGGGTAGTATTGAATCCATTAGCCGAATTTTCGATGGACCGAACAGGGAACTGGAAAGAAAAGGTTGTGCCCGGATTTTTAAAACCGATAAATCCTGGATCCGATTGGAAAACAGTAAGGGAAGAAAACTGGGTGGCGGTCTTCGCGTTAAATCCATCCGTTTAAGCGACGAATGGGGTTCGATGCTGAGTTCAACCCAATCCGGAGGAACTGACTTGTCGAGTATGGAATATGGTCAGACCTATTCGTATGATGATGATGGTGATAGTAAAGGGAATAATAAAAAATCAAGTGGAGTAGCGACATACGAGCCAAACGGAAGTGCCGAAAATGCCCTTTTGGAACCGTTATATCCGAATAGCGGTAGCTATGCGCAAAACATATCGGCACCAAGAGAAAACAATTATGTGGAAAAACCGTTCGGGGAAAACTTTTTCCCGGCACCACGGGTTACCTATTCGAAGGTAACGGTACAAAACCTGCCTCGAAAAGAAGGCAATAAAGAGGTTAAAAGACATGCTACTGGAAAGGTGGTTACGAGACATTATACGTCGTATGATTTCCCTACAAAAGTGGACTTTACCGATCCGGATGTAAAAAGTGATATTCCAAGTCCGAATCAGCTTATGGGCTTTGTTACGCAATTGGTTAGTTTTATGGTGCGTAGCCACTTAACGATGTCACAGGGCTATTCAGTCGAAACCAACGATATGAATGGTAAAGTAAAATCGCAGGAGGTATATGCCGAAGGAAATACGCAACCGATTTCGAAAGTCGAGTATAAATATAATGTCGATGCGAATGGTAATCTGGATAATTACTTACAGACCATTAATAAAAATGGCGAGGTAAAAAGACAATTACTCGGCGTGGATTATGATATGATTAATGATTTTAACGAAAGCCGTTCCGAATCGGAATTAGCTGGTTTCGACGGAAATCTCGGAGCCTTTATATTCACATTGTTCCCGGGATTTGTACCGACGATATTACCTAAATATTCCTATAATGAAAATTTATTGCGAACGGCTGTGACTACAAAACACGTTCATAAAACCGGAATACTGGTGGAGAAAATTGCTTATGATCTGGGATCAAGCGTTTCAACCAAAAACCTGGCGTGGGATGCGAGTTCCGGAGAGGTAATCCTGACGCAAACCACAAACGAATATAACGACCAATACTATGCCTTTACCTATCCGGCCTACTGGAAATACGACGGTATGGGATTGGCGAGTACCAATATTGGTATTGAAGGGGCATTAAAAATTCATCCGAATTTGACGGCTACTGTTGTAGGAGGTTCAAGTGCACCAACAGACAAACCGTATTTCTGGCTTGGTGCTTTTGAGGATGTAACAAAATATTTCCATTTGGGCGATGAGTTATATCTTAAAAATGCCACAACATTAGAGCCTGTCGAAGGTGAAATGCAGGCACTTGCCGCTGTTCCATCAACACCATTATTTGTCAACCGACTTTGGGTGGTTGGTTTTGCTTCTAATAATGGTAGTACCGGGATTCTTTTAATGGATAAAGACGGGAATTATTTTAACAAATGCTCGGCCTATAGTAGTATTCCGTTTAAAATTATGCGTTCCGGGTATCGAAACTTACAGGCGGCTTCGATGGCATCGATAACATTGATGAAGAATCCGATTACGATTACAGATGCTGGGAATCAGATCGGATTTCTGGATCAGAGTGTTTTACAGTATGATGGCACGTCAGGTACGAACCCGAGAATACTAAATGCCAGTGCCGTGGTGTATAACGATTACTGGAAACCACAATCGGAACATAATTTACCATATTATCCGGATCCTGCGACAAGTGGCGCTGTTGACGGACAAGGGAATCCGAATTATCCGTATGCGGTACGGGTAAATCCGTACCTATGGAACATCAAAGGCGATTGGAGAGCTCAGGAATCGTATGCCTATTTAACCAGTAGAAATGCAGCAACGACTTCGGTAAACAATCCAAGAAATGAAGGTTTCTTTGCGAAGTTTGTACCGTTTTATATATATGCTAATGGTTTATGGACGGCCAATACGACCAATTGGAAAAGTGCGAGTAGTATCACTTTATACAGCCCGTATGGAACCGAACTGGAAAATAAAGATGCTTTAAACCGATATAGCGCCGCGCAATATGGCTATAATTATACGTTGCCGATGGCAGTGGCTTCGAATTCAAAATATTCGGAAATGGGGTTTGATGGTTTTGAAGAAACACGCCGAACAAGTAGTGTAAATCCACCGCATTTTAGTTTTAATGGGACTAATACAAACTATTCGACAAATCATTCGCACACCGGAAAGAGAAGTATCAAAGTAGCCACGGGTCAGTCGGTTAAATTAGTACGGGAAATGATTACCGCTCCGGCTTCTGTTCGCCAGGAGACTTGTCCGCCGCCGCCTAGTACGGATCCGGCAAATTGTGCCTATACATTTGAAATAGTAGGATCAGAAGGAAGTTGTTCAGGAGAAACCATAAGAAGAGTAAAGCTAACATTCCCGGCAGCTATTACAGCTACCGATATAATAGCCAGTTATATAGGTCCTAATTCCGATCCGATAGATATTACTAATATTACAGTAGATCCGAATAACAATCGAATAGTATATATCTGTGTGTCGGGGTCATTCCCTAGTGGGTTACCAGTTCCAGGTCAGACCCCTCCATCGAACTCATTAGGAAGCTATAAAGAGTTAACGGTGAGTATGGGGAATACGACTTGTTGTGTACGTCTTTACTGTCATAATAGTGGAGGTTCAACCTATACTATAGCAGCAGATACTTGCACTAACTTTTAAATTACATTCAGATGATACGATATATTCTATTCTTTGTGCTATTGATAAGTGTAAAACTAAATGCACAGTATTCCGACTTTACGAATTCATTTCAACCCACTCCGGGTAAATATGTGGTAAGCGGATGGATCAAAGAAATTCATCCCACGCAACAATTGACCTATACAGGATCGATTAAAATAAGCCTGACCAATACGTCGGCACCGTTGATGGCAACCCTACATCCGGTTGGCGAAATTATCGATGGCTGGCAGCTTATTGCCGGAGAGGTGACCATCGCTTTTTTGGAACCTGCGACCGTTCCGAAACTCGAAATAGAACTGGTTTGTTCGAATACCGCAACCGAATGTTATTTCGACGACATCCGTTTTCACCCGTATAACGGATCGATGAAAAGTTTTGTATACGATGAACAAACCCAACGTTTGATGGCCGAACTCGATGAAAACAATTACGCCACTTTTTACGAATACGATCTGGAAGGCGGTTTGATACGCGTTAAAAAAGAAACCGAAAAAGGGGTGTTTACCATACAGGAAACAAGAAGTAACAGTATTAAACAAAATTAAATGCTCATGAAAAAGACGCTACTATTCTATTTACTGTTCGTTATGGCACTTCCTACTTTTTCGCAGGGAAAGAAAGCGGTGGAAGAACTGTTTGATAAGGTTGAAAAAAAATATAAATCCGAAAAAAGTTATTGTTATCAGTCAACCTATAATTTTTATAGCACGGCTACGGCCACCAAACCGATTGAGACCTATACCGGAACGATCTATAAAAATAATACGATCAACTACCAGCAAATTAAAGATAATGAGTTTGCCAGTTTTGGATCGAATAATATTATGATCAACCATCAGGAAAAAATACTGCAGATCGGTAAAGTGGAAAACAACAATTCGCCTATTGCCTTGCAATCGTTTCTGAAATTGTTTCCGGACTACTCACTTAAGCAGGATAAATCCTATTATATCTGTGAGCTAAAATCAGGAAAGTATTCCCAGGTGGCTATGGACCGATTGATCATCTATATCAATAAAGCCGATTACAGTCTGGTGAAACAGGAATTTTATTTTGTTGGTGAAAAAGAGTTTACAGTCAAGAATAAGAAGACAAAAATAAAAAACCCAAAACTGGAAGTACGCTACGCTAAGCATCCGAAATGTCCTCAAATCAAACAACAGGATTTTTTCACGATTAAAGACAAAAAGTTTATCGTTACCGGTAAATTAAAAAATTATAAGGCTATAACATTATAAATAATATGGATACAGTATTAGGCAGGTTATTGATTAGTATTACTCTCTTTTTCTCCATTTTTGCTACGGCACAGGTTGAGGAAAAGGACTATCCTTTGGCGCCGATTCAACTAAACGGCTTTACACAGTTGGCTACGGTAGTGGATCCAGAAGCCGGATGGGCCAATCAGCACAATAAAGACCCGTATTGCTATGCCCGTTTACGCGTAGACAATACGATGGCACCGTACCAGTGGTATGAATTTAAAGCAAGGTTTACGGTTACGCCGCTTATGCCGGATGGTTCTATAGACGAATCGGTTACGCCAAGAGAAGAAACGCTGGCGGTTTCCTATAGTCCGCATGGCGCGTCGGTTATCAATACCTTGTTTACGGACATTAATTTTTTACAGGTTAAAAACCGATTCGGAATCAAAATCAGCCTGATCCCGGGGTCTGTCGAATACAAAGACATGGTCAACAATACCACGACGAACTATATCCCTGAAAATATATTTTTGGATTTGGGATTAAAGGTAAAACGCTATTATACGGTTTCCGATCAGGTACCGAATCCGATGGCGACGATAACGAATCAGTTGGATTCGGCTACCGGAGCAATGGTACCGGGTTCAATTAAAATAGAATGGCAAAAACTGGCCGGTGCACTCGAGTATGAATTGGAATGGACCTGGGTCGATTCGTATGCGGCGACCAATGCAACCGATAATCAGCCTGCCAATACGATCAATTTTAGCGATCGTGATTTTGAATTGAACAATACCCGAATCAGTACCAAATCGAATTCCTATGAAATCCCATTGCTCTATGCCAAAGGGTATTTAATTTATCGCGTTAGAGCTGTTGGTTTACATCCTACGGTTTTTAAAGGGAAGTATTATGGAAACTGGAGTTCCGGAACGGGAGCTAAAACTAAGGTTTCCGACTGGCCGCATATTGCTCAGTTATCTGAACACGAAAAAGGTAAAAACTGGCAATTACAGGTGAGTTATGCCGAAAACGGAAAAAAGAAAGAAGTGATCAGTTATTTCGACGGATCCTTACGTAACCGACAAACGGTGACCAAAATCAATACCGATAAAAATGCAATTGTTGGCGAAGTGGTGTACGATGCACAGGGAAGACCTGCTGTTGAGGTATTGCCAACTCCGACCAATGAAAATAGTATTCGTTATTTTAAAAACTACAATACCGTCCAAAGCGGTACGCCGTATTCCTTTAGGGATTTTGATTACGATGACAGTTCCGATCCGACGAATTGTACTATACAGGTCAATAAAATGGATACGGGATCGGGTGCCGCACGATATTATTCGGCCAATGGACTAATCGATTTTCCCAACAGTATCAATCAGAAATACGTTCCGGATGCCGAAAATCATCCTTTTTCACAGATAGAGTATACGCCCGACAATACTGGACGTATTGCCCGAAAAGGCGGTGTTGGGGTAAACCATCAGTTAGGATCGGGACATGAAATGCGGTATTTGTATACGGTTCCAACCGATAAAGAACTAAACCGTTTGTTTGGGTATAGCGTTGGTGATGTATCGCATTATAAAAAGAACATCGTGATCGATCCGAATGGACAGGTATCGGTGAGTTACATCGATCCGCAGGGAAGAACGATTGCTACGGGATTGTCTAATGATCCGAAAGACAATTTGGATAAATTGACCGATGCGGCAAACGACAACCCAATGCACGGGATGATGAGCGATAACCTGTTAAGTCAGAACCGACTGGAATCAACCGGTAATTTCCCGGGGAACGACGACCGTTATATTGTTTCCAAACAACTGGCTGTTGGAGGTGATAATATTGCTTATGAATTTGATTATAATGTAAAGCAAACACAGCAATTCACACCATCCAGTCCGTTAACGTGTACCCTGCCGACCTATCCTTTTGTATATGATTTGGTGATCAAATTAACAGATCAATGTCAGGTCGATAAGATCAATGTTGAAAAAATCAAATTGGGTGGTTCCGGAGGAGCTTTTCCATATCAGTCGAATCCAAGTGACTTTAATCAGGCGCTGGCTTCGGGTTCGTATGCGCTTTCAAAAGAACTGAAAGTCAATGCGGAACAACTCAATACGTATGCAACGGAATATATCAATAAGCTGAAAAATAAAGATGATCCTTGTTATATCAATCCGAATCAGTTCTCTCCGAACATTTTATTAGATATGTGTAATATGGATTGTACCAGCTGTACGGCAGCATTGGGCACGCAATCCAATTATATCCTGAATGCGTTAAGTACGTTTTACAGTGTTCCGGTAAATACGTTTAGTTTACCATCGACACTTACGCCACCGATTATAGTGACGATTACCGGAAATTCAAACATCGATCAGAGTCAGGCCAATGGTCTTGCGAATCGTTTTTTCAGAGAATGGCAATTGTTAAGACAGGAGTGCGCGCAATTGTGTACACCGCAAGCACTTTACGATTCCAGTTGTACGGTTAATGAGCAAACCTTATTGAGTGATGTTAGTCCTTTTGGGCAATATGGAAGCACGAAAGCAACCATTACGAATGCAGACGGACAAGTGGTGCCCAACCCGGATTTTGAAATCAGTGTTTTTAATCCGGACAGTAAATTATACGCGAATGGAACCGTAACAGGACATCATTGGAAAAATCCAACGACGCCTTATAAAGATATCGATGGGAATGATGCTTTTGTTAATGTTGTAGTAAATGCAAACGGAACGACTACGCCAGCATCCACAGGACAAGTGCTTTCGGCAACGATTAACGGTGAGAACATTCGTAGAGTACGACCGCAACAGTTGGTGAATTATGAGGACTTCGCTGATGCCTTTGGTCCCGGTTGGGCAAAATCGCTAATCGCGTACCACCCGGAATACAATTATCTGGTGTATAACAAAGCGATTTGTAATCTGACGAAAAGTGTCGGGGGAACACTATTAAATTCGGATGCTTACGATAGTTATCTGCAAAGCGTAACCACGTTTAATGATGCCGTGACTAAAGGTTTAATTGGAAGTACGCTTGCAACGAATAGCGGTATTTATACATTAGATCCGTATTTTCAACAATTGCCAACCGGTTTTGAAAGTGCTACACTATATGGTTACCGAATCGGTATTATGCAGGAAGCGATCAATTCCGATTATATGGTACATAACGACCCATTGACAGTCGTGAAATTATATGAGGCCGCTTTGCAGATGGTTTATTGCAATCCATTGGTACAGTGTACCCCTCCAACGTCTATTTCTTCCTTAACACAAGATCAAAAAGATCAGTTTTGGAAAACATACAGAAGTCTTTATTTAGGTTTAAAATCAAAAATAAAGCACGTTTTCAGTAATATTTACGCGATCGAAAAAGGAACCTATAACGGTTGTATCGGTGGAGTATTGAATTATTCGGTTACGAATGTACTAACGGATAATTTCTCTCAGAAAACCAACTTGTTTAACTATATCAACAGTATAGCGGTACCATCACTTTGTGCAAGTTCAAGTGGTATTTTATATAAAGAAAAAGCAAAACGTTTTATTCCGGTCGATTTCGCGTATGATTCCGGAGTAAGTCCGTTGACAGTTCTAAGTCAGTTACAGGCGCAAAACGATTACGAATATTATGCGCAAACAGGGAATTGCCCGTTACTTTTTGACTTTGATCATTTCTTAAATGGATTTTTTAAAGATCCGGCATTTAGCAGTGTGAATATTACAGCAATGTCCAGCCGACCTTTTACCGGACAGTATGTAACACCCGATTTAATTAAAGCCTTAGGGTCGATAATTGTACCGTTAAATTCATTGAATATTAGTACAGCAACGTCCAATAATACGCTTACGATTAATTTTAGTGCTAGTCCGTCGCAACCGTTTTGCGGCACGACAGTTAAGGTCGATTCTGCTACCTATACCTGGGCGAATTATAATACGACCTGGAAAATCACGAAGATTAAACAATTCTATTACGATCAAATAGCTTCCGTACCGGAAAATAGGGTATTTGCTTATAGAGCAGTGGCGGAAATTTTAGTAAATGGCGCCACAAAAGAAGTGATCCTTTACGGAACGACTTGCGCTGCTATTGGAGCCTGTAGTACCAATCCTAATAATCAGGAGGGACAGGTATTGGATCCGAATTTAGGAACTGCTGCAGGTGGACATGGTTGTACGAAACAATACCAATTCCGTCAGGCTTTTGTAGCTTTTATCAATGCGTTAAGACAATCAGGACAGTTGCAAAGTGCAACACCTGTTAGTTTAGAGAATGTACCGGCGTATAAAAATTCGTACCTGGCAACGTTTTTTAATGAACCAACCAATTCTCCGATCCTAACAACATGGAAGAGTGTTAACAATGTTACGGAATGGAGTTATGCTATGATGCGAGGCGACGAACAGATTTTTACACTGGATCAGATACAAAATCTTGCTACATTCAGTACGTCGTTTCCGTTTAGTAGTATGACGATTACCGGTAATGCTTTTATACAAATGGTTACGCTTTATACTACGAATGCGTCGGGAAGTATTCAAGCGATAACAGGACGATTTAAACCATCTTTGAATTATAACGACAGGGACTGTACCGTATGTATTCCACAAACGGTTACTCCGGTTGCCTGTGATGCTAAAAAAGCCGATTTCTTAGACTTTATACTTCACGGAGGACCAAACAATGGGCCGCGTATTACGGGGTATACCATTGAAGCCGGGGAGTTTGATAATTTCTGTACAAGCAATTTACAGTATCTTGTGGATAGCTATATATATTATTGTAATCAGTTGGCGGTTACGTCATCGTATGACTATAATTTCAGAACAATTGCAGAGTTTGGGAATACCTATTTGCATTACGGGTATAACGTGGATGCGGTTCATAATATCTTTAGGGTTGTTGATGCTTATAAAACATATTATGACAATAATGCCAGTAACCCCGATCGTTTAAACTGGAACAACTGGGTAAATACGGATTATCGTGCTGCCAATCCGGGGATATGTCCTCCGGTAACGATGAGTGTCGTTTCTCCGAATGTACCAGTAGACACTGACGGTACCTGCGAGCATTTAATCAAAAACCTAAATGAAACGTATCAGCAGGAAGCCTATGAGAATTATCTGGAATCGTTGCGTAAAAAATTCATAAAAGAATACATTACAAAAGCAATGGCAACGGTTGAAGAGGAATTTGATATGAACTATTTTGATAAAGAATATCAATATACCTTATACTATTATGATCAGGCCGGAAATTTAACGCAAACCGTAGCTCCGGAAGGCGTAAAACGATTTACACCGAGTGAGATCTATGCTAAAAATGCAGCGATCAATGCGTATAGAAATAACTTTGATCCATTGGCGCCTGCCCCTGAAAATACGGCTTTACAGCCACAGCATACGCTAAAAACGCAATACCGTTATAATACTTTAAACCAATTGGTGTGGCAAAAAACACCGGATGGTGGCGAAACGCGTTTTGCATACGACGATTTGGGACGAATTATTGCCTCTCAAAATGAAAAACAATACAATCTTTATCCATGGGTAAGGATGTTTAGCTATACGGGTTATGATAGTTTAGGCCGAATTATTGAAGCCGGCCAAATCCTTGGTAATGCTCAGGAGGATCAATACGGAAGTCATTTTTTTATCTCTGATGAGGGTAGGTTAATGCGTAGCTATGTGATTAATGGAACGACTACTCATCAGCTATCCAATGGCTTTCCATTAAATGATGGATATATGAAGATGGAAGTAACCCGAACGGTTTATAATGAGGATCCGTTACTGGAAATGTATCCGGATGAAAAAAGAGCTTCCGATTTCTTCTATTCCAATTATAATCCGCAAACGAGTAGAAATCGCGTTACCGGTATATTTTATTATGATGAGCTTGTACCGGATGGAGAATTGGATTATCAAAATGCGATCTTGTATAACTACGATATACACGGCAACGTAAAAGAAATGTTGACCTATTTGGCTACTTTAAAAGATTATAGTTGTGATCCAAACGTAATCGCCGATACGAATTTGACGCTGAAAAACGACTGTGAGTTTCATATTAAACGTGTGGTTTACGATTACGATCTGATCAGCGGAAATGTGAATTCGGTTACCCTTCAACCGGGTAAAGTCGATCAGTTTATCCATAAATACGAATACGATGCCGATAATCGTATTGTGAATGTTAAAACTTCTCCGGATGGTATTGTCTGGGAGAATGACGCCAACTATCAGTATTATGCACATGGGCCGTTAGCACGTGTGGAGTTAGGAGACAAAAAAGTACAGGGTATCGATTATGCCTACACCTTACAGGGATGGTTAAAAGCGGTAAACGGAGAAAATCTGACGACACCGGAAAATGATATGGGACAGGATGGAATGGCTGCAAGATTGATGACCAACAAAGATGCTTTTGGCTATTCACTGAACTATTTTGACGGTGATTATAGAGCCATTACAACCGATGATACCGGCGACCAAAGTTTTAAACCGTTGATGTTTAGTCGTAACGGAAATATTGCGACCAATACTAGAAATCTGTACAACGGAAACATCAAACAGATGACCACCGCTATTCGTACCAATAGAGAAGCTTTATTGGATGTTCAGAAGAATAGCTATACCTATGATCAGTTAAACCGTATTACCGGGATGACATCGGCGGCTATAAAACCGGATGCTCTTGGAGTGGCTGATGTGAATAACGAAAGTTATAGTTCCAGTTATACGTACGATCGAAATGGAAACCTGAAAACACTACTCAGAACCGCTCCGGATCCGAATGGGACTTTCCGAAAAATGGATGAATTAGTGTACCATTATTTACCAGGTGATAACAAGCTTCGCTTAGTGGAAGACAAAGCAGGTTTCTCCGGATTGGCGACTAACGAACTGGGCGATCAGATACAGCAATTGGCTGATTTAGGAATTGTGTATAACATTAATAACCTGAATACACATAATTATATCTATGATCAAATTGGTCAGCTGGTCGAAGACAAAACCGAAGGTTTAAAAATTGACTGGCGTGCCGATGGTAAAGTCAAAAGAATAGAGAAGTTTAAAAATAATGTTCAAACCATTATCTATTTTGAATATGACGGTTTAGGAAACCGGATTTCGAAAAGTGTTTATGACGGTTCCTTTGGCGATCCGGTTACCAATTCCGATTACTATGCCAGAGATGCGCAGGGGAATGTATTGGCCGTGTATAAAGATACCCAGATTTCAAACCGAAATGGTTATAACCGAAATTATTCTATAAAAGAGCACCATATTTTTGGTAGTAGCCGATTGGGATTGGAAGACAAATTGGTTGGCTTGTATAAATACAAAAAACCGGAAATTGGAGGAGGACCGTTGGGGATGACAGCTCAGGCTAGTGCCATGGCCGCTACAACAAGCGTTCCGAGTGTACTGAGTGTATCCGATTTGAAAATTTATTCCTTAAAATTAACACCGTCTACGAATGTGACGTGGAATGAACCGTATTTATATGGGATTAACCCTAATTTTAATGAATTTAATTTTAAAACGAAATTCAAACTTGATCAAACTACAGCGCCGGCTCCTTCCACGTTAATCGGTCAGGTAGAAGTGATGGGTCAGGGGACGTATGTTGATGATAACAAAACAATTGTACGTCCGCCATTAAATGTGATGTCAAACGTAGACATTGAAGCCGATGGAACGATCACCAGAACAGTAGCGGGCGATAGTTGGGGTACTGTTGGTGGTTCGACACCGTATCTTTTAACAGGTGACGGTTATGTAGAGCGAACTATAAAAGGAACTTTGGCATCCAATGAATATGTGATGTTAGGATTGTCGTATTCCGATCCAAACGTACATTATAATACGATCAACTATTCGTTCTACACTTTCGGATCCAGTATCTTGTATGCGTATGAGAATTCCGTACGCTATACATTACCTACAGGTGGCGATGTTTTCGCTATTGGTGACAAGTTACGAATCGAAAGAAAAGAAGGTAAAATCCGATATTTCAGAAATGAAACCTTGGTACGAGAAATTGTAGAATCGCAACCGGGTCAACCCATGTTGGTGGACTTTGCGATGTATAGAGGTCAGACGAAGATTTATGATTTAAAAGTTGTAAAATACCGTAGTAAAAACATAACGATTAACAATCCTCCGATTGTGAACGCAGAGAATGTGGTTGTTGATGTTTCTGGAAAAATCACAAAAACAGCAGATGCGCCATGGAATGCCGGTGGCGAAACGGCTAAGTTGTTAACTGGTGATGGTTATGTAGAGCGTACTATTAGAGCACCGATACATTCGAATAACAATACCATGTTAGGATTGTCCTATCAGAATAATGCCGATTTGGGAGCTTATGCTACGATTAATTATGCTGTGAATACCGCTTCTTCGGGATATAGTGTTTTTATTTACGAAACCGGAAGCCAGAAAACGCTGGATGCGGCATTACCAGCCGAAGCCAAAGTGTATAGTATTGGCGATATCATTAGAATTGAAAGAATAAAAGGAAAAATAAAGTATTACAAAAACGGAATACTATTACGAGAGGTAACGGAATCCAATCCGGGATTACCAATGTTGGTCGATTTTGCCATGTATAATGTGAATACCAGTATTTACAATGTAAAAGTGGTGAAATACAACGATCCGTATATCGATGCAAACGAAACGATCACCAAACCGCAATTATACAACACCCAGAATATTGCGGTGGATGCGGCTGGAAAAATTACGAAAACCAGCGCACCTACGTGGGACGCTGTTGGAGCAACGGCCAATATTCTAACCGGTAATGGTTATGTAGAACGAACCATTGGCGGAACTATGGATTCCAATTATAATGTATTTCTGGGAGTATCGTATGCTGATACTCCGGGAGCTACAGGTGTAGCATCGGTCAATACGATTAAATATGCCCTGTATTCGTATCAGGATGGAAGATTACTGGGCTATAAAGACGGTGTCAACAATCCGTTTACGGCCTATTATCCTTCGGGAGCCGACCGTTATGCTATAGGAGATGTCGTTCGAATTGAACGGATGAATGGTAAAATACGATTCTATAAAAACGGAGCAGTATTGCATGTTTATACCGAGGATGGACCGGATGCTGGTAAACCAATGGTGGTCGACTTCCTGATGTGTTTCCAGAATACCAGTATCTACAATCTGAAAGTGGTTAATTATGATGCGGTACCACTACAGGAAAACCAATATGCGATTACCAAGCCACCATTGACGGCTTCACAGAATATAAGTGTTGATGCGAATGGGAAAATCACAAAAACTTCGCCTCAGGCATGGGATGCCGGTGGTGAAACGGCCAAATTATTAATGGCTAACGGTTATGTGGAGCGAACCATCGGGGGAACGCTGGAATCGAATCACAACATTATGTTGGGGATATCCTACCAGTCTACTGCCACCGATCTTGCAGAATATAGAACGATTAATTATGCGATTTATACCTATATGATCGATAACAAGGTTATGGCCTATGAAAACGGGGTAAACAGAACCTTGTTAGGGACATTCCCGGCAGGAACCGATGTGTTCAAAATTGGGGATGTGTTGCGATTGGAACGTTTAAACGGTAAAATTAAGTTCTACAACAACGGAATTTTACTACATACTTTAAATGAAGCCGCTGCAAATGCCGGTCAGCCAATGTTGGTAGATTTCTCAATGCCAAATCAGAATTCGAGTATCTACAACCTAAAAGTGGTCAACTATGTGATGCCGCAACAGATTAAGGAGGGCGATATCAAAACCGGACTTAAATTCTATGCGGACTATGCAAACAATAAATTTAGTCCTAAGGTATTATTGGCGAAGGAAGTCTTCCTAAACGGAACGAATTTCCGAAAAGAGTATAAAGTGCTCAATCTTCCGAATGCGACCATCACGCCTCAGGAGATGACCGAAAAAGGAATGGAAATTGACTATAGTGGACAAATAACACAGCTTTTAGGTAGTGATACTGGTTTAACAGGAACACTAACCCTAAATGGAACGCCTTATCCGTTTACGGTAAGCCCGGTGGTTTCGTCCGGTGCGTATATACAGGAAAGACCATATTCCAAACTGGAGCCCGGAGCCTACGACATTTGTGGTGTAAACTACAATTTTGGAAGTCCGGTAAATGCCTTAAACCGTGAATTCGACTTTAACAATAATGTAGGTGCGGGATTGAACAATCCGCCGGTGTCGACATCCGGAAATATTACGATGACGGTTACACCGGGTACGGTACGCGTGTTAGGACCGTGTTTGATGGATACCGATGGCGATGGATTGTACGATATCTATGAAGATGTAAACAATGATAATAACCTGGCCAACGATGATACCGATGGTGATGGGGTTCCAAACTATCTGGATCTGGACGACGATGGCGACGGTTATGCGACCTGGGAAGCTGTTGAAGGCGCCGATCCGAATGGCGATCACAATCCATCCGATGCGATTGATACCGATGGGGACGGAATTCCAGATTATTTAGACAAGACCAGTGGAAATTATCCACATAACGGACTGATTGCCTATAAAAAATATGTAAATTTGACTGGCGACAAACGTTACGAACTATCCAATCATTTGGGTAATGTCCTGGTGGTGATCAACGATAAAAAGATCCCGGAGTTTGAAAAACCAGACATGCCGGAAACCGGTTTAGTTGCCTTTAACGCCGACGTTCTTAGTTATTCGGATTATTATCCGTTTGGAATGCTCCAGGAGGCCCGTCATGGTTCCAAAGCGAATTATCGTTATGGATTCCAGGGTCAGGAAATGGATAATGAAATTAAAGGTGAAGGGAATTCATTAAACTATACCTTTAGAATGCACGATCCTAGAGTGGGTAGGTTCTTTGCTACAGATCCGTTGGCAAGGGATTATCCTTGGAACTCTCCATATGCATTCTCTGAAAATGACCCAATTAATTTTGTTGATTTAGAAGGGAAAGAAAAATCACCAACGCCAGCACAAATGCAACAAGTCTTTTTGAGAGCAGCGGCATTAGGTAAAACGAAAGGTCGTGATTTATTAATATTTACAATAGGATTTGGCGAGTCAATTTTAAATGCAAATACTATTGGAGCATTCGATGCTACAAAAAGATTATTTCATAAAGAGACGATCAATAAATTTGAAAGTATTCGTGATAAAAGACTTTATACAGCTGGAAGAATTGTAGGTGATTTGGCAGCTATTGTTCAAAGTGGAGAGCAAATTACTTATGGTGGGGGAATGGCTTTGGTTACAGGCGTAGAAACCGCAGGAGTAGGAGCTGTCGCAGGAGGATTTGTCGCACTACATGGTGCAGGAGTAGGAATAACAGCCGAAATAGATTTGTTAAAACAAGGAGCTAGATTCCTTAGCATGTCTAATAATTTAAATAATAAAGGCAATAGTGAAAATAGTGGAAGCAGTTCTGAAAACTCTAATACAGAATCTAGGACATATGAACCAAACCCTAAACATGGCTCAATAAATAGAGGAAATGCTAATAAAGCACCAGAGAATCCTCAAGAAGTTTTAGATGATTCATACCAAGTGTCAGAAAATACAACTAGACGTGTTGGAGTTGACAGAAAAACAGGTGAATTTAATGTGTTTGACGAGCATGCCCCAAGTAAATTCCATGGACATAGTAGAGCTTGGAAAGAATTAAGTCAGGATATGAAAAACGTATTGATTAAAGCTAAAGAGGTTAACACTAAAGGAAAAATATTACCAAAAAAATGATAGAATATGAAAATTTTGAGTTTTTTGATAAAAGTGAAATCGAAAAACTTCTCAAGACTTCGAGTGAAGTTGAAATACCAAAAATATTAATTGGTGCCGTTAATGGCATTAATGATGTAAACTGGCTTCAGGATTTACTCATGAATTATGTAGAAAATGAAGATTATTGGATTTCCAAGACCTCAATTGGTTTATTCGGTGATTTGGCTAGAATTTTTGGAAAAATTGATAAAAATAAAATTTTAAAAAAATTAAAGAGTATTGAAAGACAAGATTTGAAGTATATTGTTGATGAAGTTATAGAAGATATCGAAATTTTTTGTCAATAATCCCGATCGCGCGGATTTGTAATCCGTGCATACAACAAATAAAGTAAAAGCCCTAACGTTATGGTTAGGGCTTTTTTATTAAAGAGAGTGTCTCGTCCTGAAATAACGCTTTTTTTGTATCGTTATTTCAGGACGAGACATTTTTAGAATATAGTGCCGACAGTATTTTGGATGCGATCTTGACCGTATTGTCCTTTCCGGGAATAATTTAGAAGCCTAACTTTATATAAATTGCTAACATAATCCATTAAAAAATAGTAACTATGTCAGATTTTGAAACAGTAGACAAAAAAGTGCACCAGGGAAAAAACATCAAACGGTTTCGGGAAATGTTTGGAATCAAACAGGAAGCTTTGGCTTATGAACTGGGTCACGACTGGACGCAAAAAAAGATATCGCTATTGGAACAGCGGGAAACCATAGAGGCGGATACTCTCGAACTGTTAGCCGAAACACTAAAAGTTCCGGTGGCGGCCATAGAAAATTTAGACGATGAAGGCGTTATGAATATTATTGGAAATACATTTCACGATAGTCCGAGTGCTATCACGAATAATAAAGCAAACAACATTAGTTGCACCTTTAACCCTATTGATAAAATAGTAGCGCTCTACGATGAAAAGATCGCTTTATACGAACGGATGCTACAAGAAAAGGAAGAAATAATTGAAAGGATGGAACGGCTCATAAAAAGCAAATAAGTACATATTGTTAATTCCTGACGGTACAGATTTACATTGTCAGTTTGCTAAACCCCGGGTGCAATCCGCGAGAATAAAAAAGGCTATCCGTCGAGACAGCCTTAGGGATTTAGACGATTAAACTTGTATGTCGGAGTTTTAGACTTATTTGTAGTCGGCTATTTTGTTTGTACAGCCTGTTGCTGTTGAAACATCTTAAAAAAGTAAAGATTCAACAGAAATTGTGTATAACCATAAACGGCATCTTCAATAGGAATAGTCAGTAAACGTATCGTTAAAAATTCTTTTGGATTGTAATTCACAATCGGCGCTTCCAGTCCGGTACCGGTTAATACGCCATTAACAGGAAAAAAGCCAAGCATTAATATAAAAAACACCAGAGAAGCCTTTCCGATCCAATCTACCCGGGCTATAAAATGTAAAAAAATCAAAGTTAGCATCGTAATGACGGCAGTAACAAAAGTATACATTTTATCAGGGTGTAGTAAAGCAACTACAGCACACACAATTATGCTGATAAATACAATGATCGTGTTATAGGCTCTGGTCCAGTTGAGGTTAAAAAATTTGTCCAGACAGAAAAATGTAAAGAGGCAGGAAAACGGAATGCAGATAAAAAATAACCATTCTTCTATTGGTAAGCCGAAAACGCGAACCCCGAGTGTATAGGTATTATTAAACCACCAGACTCCTGTTTGGGTGAAAATGATGTCCCATACTATAAACGGTATGGCAACCAATATACTGGCTTTAAAAAAGGCAGGAAATTGTTTGTGGAATTGTATCCTTTTGTCGAATGAAAAAATAAAACAAATAATTACAGTCAGAAAGTTGATTAATAAATACGTGTATGGTTTTATCATTGTTTAGCATTAAAATACATTCTGAAATATTTTAAGGGAACCCATAAAAATCCAAAACATTCCCCATCGTGTTGGCCGGTATGTTTGTGATGTTGTTTGTGTGCCCTTCGAATAGCCAGAAAATAAGGGTTTTGTGTTTTTTGTAATGTTTTTATTCGTTGATGAATAAAAATATCGTGTACCCAAAAATAAGCAATCCCATATAAGGTAATTCCGAAACCGATATAAAACCGGAAATCAAAATTGTTCAACGAACCCCAATATAGTAATGCAATAGCCGGTAAGGCAAAAATCACAAAAAAGTAATCATTTTTTTCAAGAGCGCCTGTATTGCTGTGGTCGTGATGATCCCGATGCAAAAACCATAGAAATCCATGCATCACATATTTATGGATAATCCAGGTGGCACCTTCCATTAGTATAAATGTTAAAAGAACGATGCTAAAATTCATATCGGTTTGAAAGATTAATTAGACAATTGTTCCTGTGCATGGTCATACCGGTTGCGGATATATGCCCGTCTTTTACAGAAAGGCATCGTGTTAAAATGCTCGAACAATAGCGTGTTAACTGGTGATTGATTGTGTTTCTCATAAAAAAGCGGTTTGGACAGCTGTGATGGTTGTTTTTCCTTATAAATGGGTGTATCATCGTATTTCCTTTTTAAGGACTGTAGCAATCATATTCTTGAGCGGTATTGAGGTTATGCTGTTTTTGTTGGCATGAATAAATTGCAAATCCTGCGCTATTTCGTTGTTGTATCCTAAAAAAGAAGGACAGTTTTGCTGAATTGATAATCGGATAAAGCGGATTTCAACATTATCAGGGCTTTCTTTTACAGCATTTTCAATATCTTTTTTGCCTTTGTTAAAAGCATTGAGCTTGACAATCGGATTGATGGCATGACTGGCCCAGATTGTTTTAAAAGCGCCCCGATAAGCAAGATAAACACTATTTCCGTTTTTTACCTGTAATTGCGCTAACATGGTTTTACATAGCTTTTTATCCGATACCGCTTTGGTATAATTCACACGTATGGAATCCAACTCCTTGTTTGGGTCATTATGGGCTACTTTCGTCAGATTGGAAAAAAAGAGTAGCCATACCAGTAATACTTTCATAGAACGGCTATTTTATAGTGTACGTAACTACGCATTGCAAGAGATAGCTTTTGGCTATTGGGAATACGAATCCGTTGGGACATTATTTTTTCCGCCGGAGTATTTTTAATTTTAGTAAACAACGATAAGTAGTATCGGTAGGCTAAGTAGACTCCAAATCGGGACGAAGCCGGTAGCATTTTGATCCCGATGAGTGCTTCTTTAAACTCCGATTCGATTTCAGCTTCAATCTGATGTTTGATTTCCGGGCTAAAAAGATGCATTTGGATGTTTGGAAAATAAGTGCGTCCCAAAATCTGATAGTCGGCTTTTAAATCCCGTAAAAAGTTTACTTTTTGAAAAGCAGAACCTAATTGCATCGCATAGGGTTTTAGTTTTTCAAAAGTAGCTTTGTCGCCTTCCACAAATACCTGAAGACACATCAGTCCGACCACTTCGGCGGAACCTAAAATGTATTCCTGATAGCGTTCGGAATTATAATCTATCGGATACAAGTCCATTTCCATACTATGTAGAAACTGTGCGATTAAGGATGGATCGATTTTATAACGGTTTACCGTTTCCTGAAAAGATTGTAATATCGGATTTAACGAAATCCCTTCCTGAAGTGCCGTGTTGGTTTCATTTCGAAAGCGCTCCAGTAAAGTGGTTTTGTCATAATCATGGAAACTGTCAACGATTTCATCAGCCAGTCGGACATAGCCATAAATAGCATATATCGCAGGTCTGATGGTGGGTTTTAAAGCCAGAATGCCCAGGGAAAAACTGGTGCTGTATTTTTCGGTTACAATTCTGCTGACCTTATAGGATACTTCATCAAATAGCTTTTTCATGCCGGGATGTTTTAAGTTTGTTTACTTCTTTTGCAACGATAGTACCAGATATAATAGAAGGAGGAACTCCCGGTCCTGGTACCGTTAACTGACCTGTATAAAACAGATTTTTGATATGCTTGTTTTTAATGGATGGTTTTAATACCGCCGTTTGATTTAGCGTATTGGCCAATCCATAGGCATTGCCGCCATAGGCATTGTAATCGTTTATAAAATCGCTGACACAATAACTTTTTTTATATTCTAATTTTGACTTCAGGCGCTGCGTTCCGGTATGTTTTTCGATACGCTCCAACATTTCGTCTAAATACTTCTCCCGAGTGGACTCCGAATCGGAAAGACCTGTTGCAAGAGGGATTAATAAAAAAAGGTTTTCACAGCCTTCCGGTGCAACCGATGGATCGGTTTTCGACGGACAGCAGGTATAGAATAATGGCTTTTCCGGCCATTTTTTGGTATTGTAAATGCTGGCTATATGTTCGTCCAGGTCGTTTTCGAAAAATAAGGTATGATGTTTTAAATTGGGAATCCGTTCGTTAAAACCCAGATAGTAAATCAGGCAGGAAGGAGCAAAGGTACGGCTGGCCCAATATTTTTCACTGTAATTGCGCATGTTGGGTTCCAGTAATATCTCTGTATGATGATAGTCACAGGAGGCTATTATGGCATCAAATGCCTGGAATTCTCCGTTAACGATTAATCCTTTGGCCTGACCTTGTTCAACGATAATTTGATCAATATTTTGATTGAAATGAAAATAGGCGCCTTGTTCTTCTGCAACTTTTTGCATGGCGAGAACCAATTGGTAGAAACCGCCCATCGGATACCAGGTTCCCAGGGCATAACCGCCATAATTCATCAGGCTATACATGGCCGGAATTTTGATTGGCGAGGCACCGAGAAATATAACCGGAAATTCCATCAGCGTTCGGAGCTTGGGATCGGAAAAATAGTGGCCTACATAGTTTCTGAAATTAGTAAGTAAATCCAGTTTTAAAGCGCTCCCCGCGATTTTTAGAGACATGAATTCCAGCCAACTGTGACAGGGCTTATTTACAAATTCACGCATGCCGACCTCATATTTGAATTTGGCCGCTTTCATAAATGTATCCAGTTTTTTTCCGGCTCCTTTTTCAATATCCTCAAATAAAGCTTTAAGCGCTTCATAGGATTTCGGAATACTAATGTTTTCATCGTTGAAAATCATTTCAAACTGAGGGTTTAAAGCTACCAGATCGTAAAAATCGGAAGTACGATGACCAAAGTCATTAAAGAACGACTCGATAATGTCTGGCATCCAATACCAGCTTGGTCCCATATCAAAGGTGTATCCGTTGGTGGTTTGAAATTGTCTGGCTCTCCCGCCGGGCTGACTCTGTTTTTCGAAAACATGTACCTCATTGCCGGATTGGGCACAGTAGCAAGCAGCCGATAAACCCGAAATTCCACTCCCGATTATTGCGATTTTCTTTTTCATAGCCAATATTTTTTAGTCTGTAAAATAGGTCGCATTCACTTTTTGCAAAAGCTCATGACTATCTATCTGTTGAGAAAAAATCGGGTGATGAAAATCATCCAGCTTATTTAACAACCGTATTAATTGCATTTTTTCAGAATGAGACAGATCTCCGGAAACGATTTGGGTTGCAAGGCGTATTTTTCCCATTTGAGCATCCAATGATTGTAAGCCTTCCGGTGAAATTTCAATTACCTTGCTTCTTTTATCTGTTTCGGAATCACTTTGTGTTACCCAACCATTTTTAATCAAGCGGTTGATGATTTGCATTCCGGTTGGCTTATCCTGAATATTTTTTTTGATAAGTTCCATTTTGGTCATTGCGCCAAAAGCTTTTAAATTGATCAGATAAATAAAATCTTCCTGAGTCGAAAATTCTGAGTCCTGTATGGCGGACCTGGAGTAGGTTTTGGCATATCGATTCAGGTGTACCAGTAAAGTACTGATCACACTTTCAGGACTTCTTCCTTCTGCTTTGCCTTCCCAGTTGGGTTCTATTGAATACGAGTCTTCTTTCTTCTCGTGATCGGAAATCCATCTTTTAAACCCATTTATATCTTCTGTATAGCCACCATTTGTATTGTTTAAATCAAACTTTTCTACAAGTTGAAGGACCTCCTGGATAAGTTGATAATTCATAAGGAATGTTTTAGTATGTAAAAATACTAAAAAATGCAAATAAAGTATTTAAAAACACTTTTTATTCTGGTTTCTGCTTTAATTTAGTAGTGGTGAATATCCTTTGTCTGGAAAATATTAGAGCTGTTTTTGAATTGAGGGTGCTTAAGGGTGGCAGTGTGAATGGGAAAGTAGTGTAAACTAATTTATAGCAAAGGACACAGTGGGGTACAATTATTGAACCGATTTGGAGTCGATCTTGGACAAATAGAATCACTTTGGGGCAATATTCAGAATGAAGGAGGGGAAGAGGTGTTCGATGTACTGTCAGGTTCCGGGGAGATAAAGTAAAAAATCACTATTGTTTGTTCGAAAGATGGGTGTTTAAAATAGAATCCGGGATAAGTTTATCCCGGATTTTTTATTTGTTTATGGCGTAAAGATGTTGTAACTCGCCGCCTCTTTTAGATATAGGAATAGTTTGTAAGATCATAAAGCTATTTACGATTTTTTTGAAATTTTATTGTTGGTGATTATTCGTTGTAAATTAGACTTGAACCGACTAATCTCCGGGTTTCTTTTGTGTAAGTGCTTTTGACTAACACCGCTATTCACTCGTTTTCGCCATAATTTAAAGCTGCTCCTTTTTAATTCTTTTCGCATTAAAGCAATGACTTGTTTTTCGGTAAAGCCAAACTGATATGCTATCGCTTCAAAAGGCGTTCTGTCTTCCCAGGCCATTTCTATAATTCGGTCTTTGATCATTAGATTTAGGTCTTTCATATTTTTGCATTCTGTTTTAAGCGGTGTTCGTTGCGGTAAGCTTAGGCTTTTATAGTACTGATTCCGCCGTCTACAGCGATAATCTGACCGGTTATCCATTGGCTGGTGTTGCCAAGTAGAAATGCCGCGGCCTGAGCGATATCATTGGCTTCTCCGATTTTTTTCAACGGATGTCGTTGCGCATTTGCTTCTTTTTTTTCGGGTGTATTTAATAAGTGACCGGTAAGCGGTGTCTCGGTAAGGGATGGAGCAATACAATTAACGCGGATGGTTGGTGCCAATTCGGCGGCCAGTGATTTGGTCAGGCCTTCTATGGCGCCTTTATTTGTTCCCACAATACTATGAAAGGGAAAACCTATTTTTACGGCTACCGTACTGAAGAGTACAATAGCGGGTGAGGCGCTTTTTTTTAACCCTGGCAGGCAAGCCTGAATGGCTTTAACGGCTCCGATTACCTGTAATTGATAGTCGATCAGAAAATCCTCTGTTTTTATCCTTGCAAAGGGTTTCATATTGATGGCACCCGGACAATATACAAGGCCATCGATCGTATCCGGTAAGAACGAAAAGTCGGGTGATTCTTCTAAAATATTTACGTAATGCGTGGTTACGTTCGTATGACCAATGTGCTCAGATGTAGTACAGAATGTTCCGTAAACTCGATGATCATCTGCCAGTAGCGTTGTGAGTGCTTTTCCAATACCGCTGGAATGTCCTATGATAACAATGTTTTTCATCTTTAGGGGTTTATGAGTTTATATTTTGTCCGGATTTGCAATGCGCTGGATCATGCCACGGAATATAAAACCGTGAAAAGGTAAAACGCTATACCAGTACAATCTTCCGCTAATTCCCAGCGGTCGGAAAGTTGCGGTTTGAATAAGTTGGTCCTGCTCATTGATTTTAAATTCCAGCCACGCTTCACCGGGGAGTTTCATTTCCGCATACAGAAGCAATCGCTTTGCTTCTTTGTCGGCTACCAGTACACGCCAAAAGTCAAGAGCATCGCCGGCATACAAATCAATGGTGCTTTTTCTGCCACGACGCATACCAACGCCTCCTGCCAATTGGTCCATAAATCCGCGTATTTTCCAGAGCCAGTTCCCGTAGTACCAACCCGTTTGTCCGCCAATTGCCCATATTCGGGCAAGGGCAACTTCTGGTTTTTTAAGTTTTGCTGTACGAATGTCACGAAAGCATCCAAAAACAGGAACTTCTAATAAGGTACTCATTCCGCTATTTAAAATAGCACTGGTCTGGGCATCTTTCCAACTGGAAAGGACATTGTTTTGTTCGATTTTTTCAAAAGCTAATCGGATAGCGGTATCATAGTCGAGCAGTTCTATAGCTAATAATTCTCTTAGGTTATTCGGTTGGGCAATAACTTCCACTTTCATGCTGTTCACAAGGTTCCGCGCCAGCGGATAGGAGGTGGAAGTTACAAAGTAAAGCCAATAGGAGGAGAGTTTCGGGGTCATCACGGGGACAATCAGTATCCTTCTTTTTAAACCTCTGATCCGGGCATAGTACAATAGCATTTCTTTATACGTTAAAATGTCAGGGCCTGCAATATCAAAGCTTTTGTCGTATGTTTCGGGTTTTCCGATTACACCTATAAGGAATTCGATTACATTTCTGATGGCAATGGGCTGGCATTTTGTTTTTAGCCATTTAGGGGTTACCATAACCGGGAGTTTTTCTACCAGATCCCTGATAATTTCAAAGGATCCACTTCCGGAGCCTACAATTATTCCGGCTTTTAAAGTTGTGAGGGCATAACTGCCCATTGCGAGGATGGAGGCAACATTTTGTCTCGATTTTAAGTGTTTGGAAAGATGATCGGAATTGCTGATGCCCCCCAAATAAATTACCTGACGGGCAGTGGTGTCGGAAATTATTGCTTTAAAATTATTTGCGCAAACTTTTTCCATGTTTTCAAAGTCACCATGTTCGGTAGACATCGAATGAATTAAATAGAAAGCTACGTCTATATCCTTGGGAATATTGGTTAAAGTCTCCTTTTTTAAGAAGTCGACTTCAATTACCGTAATATAGGGTTCAAAATCTTTGTTGTAAAAGAATCGGTTTGTATCCCTGACACAACAAACAACCTGGTGTTTATTTTCGATCAGTACGGGAAGCAATCTTTTGGCAATGTATCCTGTAACGCCAGTCAATAGTATTTTCATAGCCCATTATTTTAAATCATAATACCCTATACCCCTATGCTCAAATCTATTGATGTAAAACAATTAGGTGTTCTTAGTTCCAAAATCATTAGGCCGGATCACTTCGCAGTGATGCTTTCTGAGGGTCTTTGTTTCCGAAACAGTCGGAGCCTAGAGGGAATTGTTCCGGGTGTTGTTTTGCATTTTTAATACTGATACAACTCTAAATTCAGACGAATTCCCGCCTATGTGTTGATTGTAATTACTCATAAGTAGTACAAATGTATACTATTTTTAAATAAAATGGTACTAAAAAATACTTTTTTAATTTAAAGTAGTATATTTGTATACTAAATTATAGGGTTATGAATTATAATTTGATTAAAGATATTCTGAGTTTAATGGAAGATTTTGAAGTTGAAATTCTGAAAAACGGGGCTTACAGTCCTGACTTGGAGGGTTTCAAGCTTTGGATGGGGAACACTTTTAAACCTCAAAACAATGAGGTACAGCCAGCCTGGGAAGGAAAGGCCATAGGGAGGACATCGGAGAGTGTGATAGCAAGTTTGGTCGTTCATATGAATCGATTTGGTAAAAGCTATTTTAAGTCGGCTATTTATGGATCTGAATTTTCAACGCAGGAGGATGTGATCTACCTGATTGTTTTAAAGTTTAGTAAGAATATGACTAAGATAGATTTGATAAAAAAAAATGTACACGATAAGCCTACAGGAATGCAGATCATCAATCGTTTGATCAATAAAGGATGGGTTTCACAAACCGATTCGGATAGTGATAAAAGAAGTAAAATTCTCAATATTACTTCGACAGGACTTGAAGCATTAGAGGGGATCATGCTAAAAGTTCGCGCGGCGACCCATATTGTTTCCGGTGATCTGGCCGAATCAGAAAAACTCGAGTTGATTCGTCTTTTGAATAAGTTGCATGATTTCCACCAACGGATATACGATAAAAATATTGAGCCTGAAAAGCTCCTTTCCGAAGCCTTGCTGTATAGTGAAAATTGATTTACAAGTAGAACATTCTGTTTCCAAAATTACAATTGAAAGTAAAGTAGTACTATTTGAAATATATAAAATACAAACATGAAAAAATTTTTTGCCTTTGTTTTAGTCTTGTTTTTTAGTGCCGCAATTTCGGCACAAAAAAAAGAGCTTTACCAGTTATCCAGTCATATTCTGGACATTACCACCGGTAAGCCTGCTCCTGATGTTGTTATCCGACTGGAGCAGCTTTCAGAAAATAACACCTGGTCGCTCGTGAGTCGGAAAACTACTGATGCGAATGGCAGAGTAGGTGATTTTTTGCCGTACGGGGAAATCAGGCATCAGGGGACCTATAAATTGGTTTTTGAAACAGCACCGTATTTTAAGAGACAACAACGGGATAGTTTTTATCCCTGGATAGAGGTGGTTTTTGCCATCAGTGACAATCAGCATTACCATGTGCCCATCACGGTGAGTCCGTTCGGTTATGCTACTTATAAAGGAAATTAACAGGTGAATATGAAAAAACGTATTGCTATAATTGGTTCCGGTTTTTCCGGTTTGTCGGCAGCAGCTTATGCAGCAAAAGCCGGTCACGAGGTACATGTTTTTGAAAAACACGATCAACCTGGTGGCCGTGCCCGCCAATTTCAGACGCCGGAAGGTTTTGTTTTTGATATGGGGCCTAGCTGGTATTGGATGCCGGATGTGATGGAAGATTTTTTCAGAGATTTCGGTACGGAAAGTGCTGCTTTTTTTCAACTGATTTCGTTGAATCCACAGTTTGATATGGTTTTTTCGGATGGCGTTTTAAGTGTGCCGGAAAAGTTGGAAGACCTCCAAAAACTGTTTGAATCGATAGAAACGGGTGCCGGTGAAAATCTGGAGAAATTTATGGAAGCGGCCCGTTATAAATATACGGTGGGAATGAAAGATTTTGTGACTAAACCTGCTCATTCCTGGTTGGAATTTTTTTCGCCGAAAATTGCACGAAGTGCTTTAAAACTGGATTTGCTGACTAATTTCCGGACATATGTATCGCGCTATTTTAAAAATGATAAACTCCGGATGCTGATGGAGTTTCCCGTAATTTTTCTGGGAGCAGCGCCTCAGAATATACCCGCTCTGTATAGCTTAATGAATTATGGTGGCTATGCATTGGGAACGTTCTATCCGATGGGCGGTTTTTATCAGCTTGTTTTGGCGATGCAAAAAGTGGCCGAAAATCAGGGGGCGCACTTTCACTTTAACAAAAATATCGAGAAAATTAATTCGCGAAACGGTAAAATTGAAAGTATTGTAAGTAATGGATCGGAATATTTTTTTGATGAGGTTATTGCTTCCTGTGATTATCATCATATGGAAAGCCTGCTCGATATCGCTGATCGCAATTACAATGAAGATTACTGGGAAAACCGAACTTTTGCACCTTCCAGCCTGATTTATTATTTAGGTATAGACGAGAAAATCCCAAATTTAAAGCATCATACGCTCTTTTTTGAAAATGACTTTGAAGCACATATCGATTGTATTTACGAAGAAAAAAAGTGGCCGGAAAATCCTTTGTTTTATTGTTGTTGTCCTTCTAAAACGGATGCAAACGTGGCACCCGAAGGGAAAGAAAATCTTTTTCTGTTGTTGCCGGTGGCTATAGGGTTGGATGACGATGCGGAAATCCGGGAGCGCTATTTGTTGCAAATGCTCGGTAGAATTGAAAAACAAACCGGTGCTGTAAATCTTCGGGATAAGATTGTTTACAAGAGGAGTTACTGTGTACGTGATTTTGTTAAGGATTATAATGCTTATGGTGGTAATGCCTACGGTTTGGCAAATACGCTTAGACAAACGGCGGTACTTAAACCCAAAATGAAAAATAAGAAATTAAAAAACCTGCACTATGCCGGCCAGTTGACTGTTCCCGGACCAGGGGTTCCGCCTGCTATCATTTCCGGGAAAATTGTCGCTGCTGAAGTGCGTTACAATAAATGAGAACTGTATTGACTTAAATATTAACCCTCTAAATTTTTTAAAAAATGAAAACAAATTTTTTTAAAAGTTCGCTGGCAACTATGGCTGCTGTCGCTATGTTTTTAGGTTTTATTTTCACTTCCTGTGACAGCGATACTGAAACGTCTATGAGTCCTACCAGTACGATTACGGATGTCGTTGTGGCTAATCCAAATTTTAGTCTTCTGAAATCCGCGGTGGTAAAAGCTAATCTGGCAACTACGCTAAGCGGTCCCGGACCTTTTACGGTTTTTGCACCCGATAATAATGCTTTCGCGGCTTCCGGTATCAGTAGTGCTACAATTAATGCTCTTTCCTCTGAGCAACTTCAGGATATTCTGCTTTATCATACCCTGCCGGCTAAAATTGTGAGTGTAAATGTACCTGCCGGACCCAATGCTGAGGTTGTTACAGCCGGAGGCGGTAAAGTTTATGTGACTAAGAATACTAATGGTGTGTTTGTGAACGGTTGGAAAGTAACGGCTCCGGATATTGTGGCAAGTAATGGTGTTATACATGCACTCGAACATGTATTGTTACCTCCCACCGGGAATATTGTTGCTACGGCTCAGGCTAACAATGATTTGACATATCTTGTAGCTGCCGTTTTACGAGCCAGTCAGGGGAGTACCGATGTTGCGGCTGCACTTTCGGGAGGAGGACCTCTTACGGTTTTTGCGCCTACCAATCAGGCATTTATAGCGGCTGGTTTCCCAACTATCGCTTCTATTGAGGCTGCTGATCCTGATGTTCTTGCAAATATTCTGACTTATCATGTTGTTACTGCCCGGGCATTCTCTTCTGATTTATCTGATGGACAGAATCTAACAACCCTCAATGGGGGACAAGTGACGGTGAGTCTTGTAAACGGAGCAGCTGTTAAAGGAAATGGAAATACCACAGCCAGTAACATCACTGCGGTTAATATAATGGCTGATAATGGTGTGATTCACCTTATTGACCGTGTGCTTTTACCATAAGTTTTTTTGAATTTAATGCAGACAATTAATCTCGGGCGGGATCGAAACATTGTCCCGCCCTTTTGCTTTAATATAATCACAGTATGAAACATTTATTTGATGAACTGTCCAATACAGTCTGTAAAATTACGACTCAAAAATATAGCACCAGCTTTTCACTGGGTATCCTGGCGCTTAAGCCGTCCATTCGTACTGCGATTTATGCCATTTATGGCTATGTTCGTTTAGCAGATGAGATTGTAGATAGTTTTCATGATTATGATAAGGAGCGGCTTCTGCTCAGGCTTAAAAAGGATACCGCTGAGGCATTACAGGAAAAGATTTCGCTTAATCCAATTCTGCAATCTTTTCAGGAAACGGTAAACCGGTATCAAATCGATCCGGAGCTGATTGAAAAATTTCTACATAGTATGGAAATGGATTTACAGCAGATCAATTATAATTCTGCTTTGTATAACGAATATATTTATGGTTCGGCTGAAGTGGTCGGTTTAATGTGTTTGCAGGTGTTTACAGAAGGGAATAAAGAACAATATGAGGCTTTAAAACCCTTTGCCATGAAATTGGGCTCTGCTTTTCAAAAAATCAATTTCCTGAGAGATTTGAAAGACGATTACCAGATTTTAGGGAGAACGTATTTTCCTGATATTGATATGAAGGTGTTTGATGATTGGGTAAAAAGTCAGATTGAAATGGAAATCGAACAGGAATTTAAGGAAGCTTTGGTTGGGATTAAAATGCTGCCGGTTTCATCCCGGTTTGGAGTGTATCTGGCCTACAAATATTATTTGTCGTTGTTTTATAAAATAAAACGTAAATCGTCTAAAGAAATACTAAACGCAAGAGTTCGTATCCCTAACGGACAAAAGATTTTTGTAGCTTTAAAGAGTTATGTTCGCTATAAAGTAGCTGCTTTATAATGGCATCACTTTTTTTCAGATCTATTGAATTCAGTAAAGGAAAATTAGGGTGAAAATATAAGGCATTAAGATTTAGCGGAAAAAAGAGCCTGAAAGGAATAAAATAAATAATTCGAAAAATTTTAGAGTACAATACGTGTACACTGTTAAAATAATACTTTATGAGATATCAGTTATATAGGGAACAGCAATTGTGTTGTAACATAGAAACAGCCTGGAGTTTTTTTTCCTCTCCGATGAATTTGTCAAAAATAACACCAGAGGAAATGGGCTTTGTTGTCGTGTCAAACTTTCTGAACGAGGAAATATACGAAGGTATGATTATAGATTATAAGGTGTCTCCCGTTTTTCATATTCCTTTAAAATGGAGAACCAGAATAACTCAAGTTGACAAAAATAAAAGTTTTACCGATTTCCAGGAAAAAGGCCCTTATAAATATTGGAATCATTTCCATGAGTTTATCCCTAATGATCGGGGAATATTAATGAAAGATACGGTGGATTATGAGTTACCTGCGGGGTTTTTAGGTAGAATTGCGCATCGGGTTTTTGTAAGAAGGAAACTGGAGCATATTTTTGATTACCGGTATCAGATTTTGGAAAAAGTATTTAATCAAAAAAAGACCTGAGTATGAATTTTATTATAACAATGTGTACGTTTATTGTAATGGAAGGGGCGACCTGGGTTATACATAAATATGTTATGCACGGTTTTTTATGGTTTTTACACAAAGATCATCACGATCATAGTAATGCCGGAGTCTTGGAAAAAAACGATTATTTCTTTGTCATCTTTGCGCTGCCAACCATACTGATGATGTATTTTGGAGCAAATCAAGGATTTAATTACCTTTTTTTTATAGGATTAGGGATTATGCTTTATGGGATGGCTTATTTTTTTGTACACGATATTTTTATTCATCAGCGAATGAAATTGTTTAAGTATACTGAAAATCCTTATTTTTTAGCATTAAGAAGAGCTCACAAGCAACATCATAAGCATATTGGTAAAGAACAAGGGGAGTGTTTTGGGTTTTTATACGTTCCTTTTAAGTATTTTAAAATGTATTTTAATAAAAAATAATAATGGAATATACTTATTCACTTATTTTATTCTTTACGGTTATTATTTGCTTTATTGCATCTTTCGATAAACGTATCGGATTTAACCGTCACTTTGGAGCCTTTATCAAAGCAGCTATTCTTGTTGCTATTCCTTTTATTGCCTGGGATATCTATTTTACAGCCAGTAATGTATGGTGGTTCAATACAGATTATACACTCGGAATTACAATAGCCGGGCTTCCTTTGGAAGAGATGCTTTTTTTTATTTTTATTCCTTTTTCCTGCGTGTTTACGTATTATTCAATTGATAAATATTATAAATGGGATAGCCTGAGCGCCTTGAATAATATCCTGGTATTTGTGAGTGTTATTGTTTTGTCTTTAGTAGCTCTGTTAAACACCGATAAACTGTATACACTGGTTACGGCTGTGGCAACGATTTTGACTCTTCTGTATCTCCATTTTGTAGTTCGGGCAGTGTGGATCACTAAGGCATCTCTGGTTTTTACGATACTGATGCTCGGTTTCTTTCCGGTAAATGGTATTTTAACCGGAACGGGTATAGAAAGTCCAATAGTGAATTATAATCCAAAAGAATTTTTAGGAATCAGGATGCTTACAATCCCTGTTGAAGATGCCGTTTATGGCTATACACAATTTCTTTTGGTACTTTATTTTTTTAAAAAAAATCAGATTAAACAGAATGCTTAAACTATAGAGGTTATGAAAAAAACAGTTCAAATAGCAAATGGGATTGCATTAGTAATGACAGTTGTTATTAATTATTTGTCCAATTCAGGGGTTTTTAACGGGCAAACGATGGCAACAATTTCTGCAAAATACCAAAATCTGTTCACTCCTGCAGGTTATGCATTTTCAATTTGGGGGCTTATATATTTAGGCCTTTTGGGGTTTGTTGTTTATTGTGGGCCTTTTGCTAAAGCAACTGCGATTAAAGAAAAAATATGTTTGCAAGTAGGTTGGTGGTTTGTGATTTCCTGTGTTGTAAACTGCTTGTGGGTGCTGGCCTGGTTGTATGAATATACTTTTAGCACCATATTGTTAATGCTTTTACTTTTTGTGTCACTTCTATTCATAATCCGTAATACAAATCAGGTTTTGGAAAAGTCAGATAGCGGAACTACCATTTTTTTCAGAGTGCCTTTTTATATTTATTCCGGATGGATTTCTGTAGCCTTGATTGCCAATATAGCAGCTTATCTGAAAAAAATTGGCTGGAATGGTTTCGGAATTTCAGAAACTGTCTGGACTATATTAATGTTTGCAGTTGCTGCTTTACTTCATGTAATGATGATCTGGAAGCGGAACATGCCGGTATTTGCAATGGTAGCGGTTTGGGCTTTAATCGCTATAGCATATGCTAATTATCAGCTCAATTATAGTGTTTATATAGCGGCAGTTATTACAACGGTATTTATTGCGGTCAATATAATTGTATATTTTGTTCAGAATCTAAGAATATCACTTAACCCGAAAGATAGGGTATAAAGGTATAACGAGTAGTGTAAAAACGTCAGGTCTGATTTATAAAGGCAGCTGTAATGTTTTTAAGCTATTCTCTGATGTAGCTGCTTCAGAGGGTTTATTAAAGGTTTGATAATGATTTTTGTAAATAGCAGCAAAGCAATATAAACATTGTTTTTTTTGTATTTGCTTCAAAATAAAATGGTTATCTTTAATAGATGATAATAGTCCTGTATTCGTTTTGAATAAATGGATGTCCAGGCCCGATACTAATACATCTTATTAAGAGGTATCCTTAACTTTTCTGGTGTCGTCCGGCAAAAAAAACATCATTTTGGATTATTATCTTTTGAAAATCAATAGCGTAGCGATAATCCTAAATCAAATTGACGTATGAAAAGTATCTCAAAGTATATCCTTCTCTTGTGTGTGTGTTTACTGAGCTGCAAAAAAAACAATGAGGGGGAAGCAATCTATTTTGGCGGATCCATTCTTACAATGGAGGATGCTTTACCGGAAGCGGAAGCATTAGTGGTTAAAAATGGGAAAATTATTTTTGTCGGAACCAAAGATAAAGCATCGGAATTTGTAGGTAAAAGCACCAGACAGATAAACCTGGAAGGAAAAACGTTGCTACCGGGTTTTATTGATGCTCATGGTCATATTACTTCCAGAGCAGGTATGGAACAGGCTATTGATCTTTCTCCAAGTCCTTATGGAACGGTAAATTCTATTCCGGATCTTCAAGATGTTTTAAAAAACGCGATCAATAAAAACAAGATGTCATCCACTTCCCCTCTTTTAGGAAATGGTTATGATGATGCCATCATGACAGAGCACCGGCATCCTACCCGGGAAGAATTGGATGCGGTGAGTACTACAAATCCGATTATCGTAATCCATGCATCAGGTCATGCGAGTGTCGTAAATAGTGCGATGCTTAAATTGTTGAATATCCCGGAAGATGTAAAAGATCCGGATGGTGGTCATTATGGTAGGGATTACAAAACCAATCGCTTGAATGGTAAGTTGGAAGAAAATGCGAGCTTCGCGGCTTTGATCAGGCTCACTGAAATGCTGCCAAAACCCCAACCTTCCGCCGATGGGATTTCTCAGTCATTACAAGATTTTATAAAGGCTCAGGATGAATGGCTGAGTTATGGACAAACGACCATTTGTGATGGACGGTCTATGGGAAATAGTGTGGGGTTGTTGAAGGAGGCGGCAGAAAAAAAACTGCTAAAAGCAGACATTGTTTATTTTCCCGATTTTGAGGCCAACAGAAAAGAATGGGAGTCGTTTTTGCCTCATTATATGAAATATGAAAAAAGGCTCAAGTTTGGAGGGTTTAAATTTTCCGACGATGGTTCTCCGCAAGGTAAAACAGCCTGGTTAACGGAACCTTATCTGATTCCGCCTGAAGGTGAGTCTTCAGACTATAAAGGCTATCCTATTTTTACAGATGAAACCTTGTATGCAGATTTAAAGACCATTTTTGACCGAAACATTACCGTTCAACTTCATGTTAATGGCGATGCGGCTATTGATCAGGCATTGCGGATTATAGGGAGGTTAAAAGATGAAGGGGTTTACAAACCGGAACTAAGGGCTACCTTAATCCATGTTCAAAACAGCAGACCCGATCATATTGCTAAAATAAAGGCAATCGGTGTAATTCCATCCTATTTCTCTTCTCATGTCTATTTGTGGGGTGACTGGCATTACAATAGTGTTTTCGGACCAAAAAGAGCAGCGTTTATAAGTCCTGCGAAATCAGCAAAAGAAGCTGGAATCATTTTTACCATTCATCACGATTCGCCGGTTACACCTCCTGATCTGCTCACGGGTGTTTATTCTGCTGTAAATCGAATAACACGTTCAGGAATGGTCTTAGGTCCTGATGAACGTATTAAGGTTATCGATGCTTTGAAAGCGATTACGATTAATGCAGCTTATCAGTATCAGGAAGAAAATGAAAAAGGTTCTCTAAAGGAAGGGAAATTAGCAGACCTGGTAATTTTAGATCAAAATCCATTAACTATTAACCCGATCAACCTAAGAGATATCCGGGTAGTGGAGACGATTAAAGAAGGAAAGACGGTATTCAAAAAAAACTAAATAATTATTTTTAGAGCGCGCTATTGTGTAATTGGTAGCGCCTATCACTTGTCAGGGAACGGGTTTGTTACTAGTTGGTTCTTTTCCGGCACTGTTGTTTAATATTGTAGCTCAGAAATCGTATGCTGTATCGACAGATAGTGGTTTTGCTTTAGATTTATTGATGATAGCTAAGATTTATTGGGGATATTTCTTTACCTGTGCTGAACCAACGTAATTGTATTGTTTTAGGTTGATCAACTTTTAAGATTTTCGACAGGCTTTGACTTTATCGATTGGTTTGAACATAGCCGGATAAGAGCTGTTTTTTAAGTTGTATAGTGTGTTGAAAATCAGTCGTATTTTATAGAGTGTAACCGGAATGAAATATTGTCATTAAGGTTACTTTTTTTGTGCTTAAATATGCAAGCGAAATTACATTATCAGGAATAGATGTAGAAACATAGGGATATAAAACAAAAAAGCTCCAAACTATGTTTGGAGCTTTTGTACCCACGGTGGTACAAATCTCGAACCGATTCGAAGCCGATCTTGGACAAATGGAGTCACTTTGGGTCAATATTCAGGATGAAGGAGGGGAAGAAGTGTTCGATGTACTGTCAAGTTCCGAGGTGATAAAGTAAAAAATCACTATTATTTGTTCGAAAAATTGGTGTTTAAAAAAAGTCCGGGATAAATTTATCCTGGACTTTTTTAATAGAGTGAAAACGTTTACTTTTTTTTATTTGTTTTAATTCCAAGTTTTGTAGCTAATAGTTTTATATTGTCATCATTTATTTTGTCATTGATAGCTTGTTTAAAATCTGCTAAAGATGTATTATCTAAAGCCTGCATTATTTCTTTAACTTTTTCAGAATTGTCAGTCAACAATTGTATTATTTTACTATCGTTTAAAAAATCTGCCTTTATAAAAGTTCTAAATGCTTCTTTCGGATTGTCTTGTAAAATAGAATGATCAATAAATGGTTTGAATAATAATTTAAACAGGTCAATTGAGATATATCCGGCATTGCTGTAAAAAATATCTCTAAGATCTTTGAGGGTATTGTCAAGACTTAAGCCAGATTTAATAAAGCTATTTAATAAATATTCCCATTCATCTATATTTGAAAAAGTATTATCTTTTATAGAGGTAGATAATACTGTCTTAAGAGCTTCTAAAGAGTAGCTGTTCCAATCACTAAATTCTATTGTCTTTAGTCTAGTATATTCTTCGGTTTCAAAATCTTCGAAGATATTAGACCATTGTTCTTTATTTAAATTTTTATAGTATGTATTTGCTAATTGGAATAACTCATGTTTTAAATGGCAATCGTTTTGTTTGATGTCGTCAAATAAACTCGTCGGAAATTCTTCAATATGTTCAGGTTTTAGAGTGTCATCTAACAAAGTATTTAATTTGTTGATTAAAATATCAGGTGCTATATCTAAGTTGTTACAAATTTCATCAAAGTTGTTCAATAAATCTTTAAGAATATAGAGATGTTCTGTATCTGTAAGAGTGAGCAAATAATTCGTTGCATTTTTATAAAGTGGTGAATTTGAAAAATGTTTGCCATTAATTAGAAAATCATCAAAATCAATATAAAATTCAATTCGTTCAGCTATTTGCTTGGCAAGATTGATATCATTACTGTCCAAAATTTGATTAAAATATCTGGCATAATGATTATCAAAATTGTTTGATTTAGATAATCGTAAACAAATTAAATCATAATAAAAGTCTTCGTCATTATTGGTCTGGTTGAATAAAGAATAGATATCACTATCTGTTAAGTTTGTGTCTAAAGGATGTCCTGAAATAATCTTTAATATATTAATAAGCGGCTTTAATGTGCTTATAGCGCCTTTGTTTTCTTTGATTTTGCCTTTGATGTTTGCTTCGAAATCGCTTAAATTATAATCATTAGCTATAGCTTTTAAATAATCAAGATTTTGTTGTTGATATTCCTGAGATGATAGAAATTCATTTAGATTATTTTCGTTTGTTGATATTCTATAGTTTTTATAGTTATCCTTCTGCCCTTGAATGAATTTTATAAAATGTTTTGCATCTACATCTTTGATTGGCATAGTTTTTAGAATGTCAAAAATGTTAATCACAATATTTTCTTTATCTAGATAGTTCTGAAAATCATTGATCATTCTTGGAAATTCAGAGGGATCAAATTGACTGTATTTTTGGAGCTTTTCAATAATTTTAGAAATGCAAATTTTTGATTTATCGATATCAATGTTTTTTGTTAGTACTTTCTGGTATTCAAGAATGCTAAAATTATCAGCAAAAGTATTGACTGTCCTGTAGTAAATATTATTCCAAAGACTTTGAAGATGAACTTTTGAAATTTTTGCATGTTCATCTAATTTATCTAAAATTACTATTAAGGTATCCAAACTCGACAATTCTGAGATTACAGAATCGATAATTTTGTCAAAGACCGAAGTTTTTGATATTTCTTTAAATAGCTCTTCTTTTGAATTAATGATACTGTCTTTTAGTTGTTTTTTATATACAACTTCTAAAGCGCTATCTGGATTAATCTGATAGGTAAGTGCTGTTATGTATTTTTGAAAATCTTCTTCTTCTTTATATAAATGAGATAATCCTTGTAAAAATGTTGGGTCACTTATTGCTTTTAAAGGTGATTCCAGAATTTCATCTTTATTTAAAACAAAAATAGTTATATAACGATCGGGTATTGATGTGTCTAAGAGTTTGATAGAAACAATCTCATTAATACAGGCTATTATTTCTCGTGGTGTGATTTTTTCTCTAAAAGTTTCATAAGCCTGAATAACCTTTAAATATTCCTCTTCGTCGATTGTTCCAAAAGCTTCTTCCCATTTTCCTTTAAAAAAATCTTTCCAATCGGATAGAATAGGCTGTGAAACTCGATAAACCAAATCAAATGTTTTATTTATATAATCATTAGCGTAATCAGTGCTACTGTCGCCTGAATTTAATTCTTTAAACGCATTTTTTATATGGAGCCTGTCAAAAGGGATGATAACTTTAATGTTTTTATATTTCTCTTCCGAGAAAAAAATATGAATTGAGGACCAGATGCTTAATATGTGCTTTTTGGGTAGTCTATCAAAATTATCAAAAACTAGGATTAATTTTTTTTGTTCCAAATCAATATCGATTTCTTTTAACCAATTTCTAAAATCTCTTACAGACGGTTCGTTTTCAGAAATAGTTTCAATTTTGGTTTCTTCTTCTTGCTTATTTGTGTAAACTTGAAAAGTTTTTTGTGATGCAATTTTGAAAGAAGCGAAAAAATCATATTTTGTCCAAGAGCAAACGAAATTGTATAGATAAATAGCTATAACAATGAATATAGGGAAAGTAACTAATAAAAGTTTCCAGAAAAAGCTTTGAATTCCAAAAAAATTTGTTAAGTCACTTTTGAAAGTGTTAACTGTAGGAATGTATATAATGGAAAAAAGAGAATAGATAAAACCGGCACTTAGGTATGGTCTATTAATTGTGGTGACTTCTTTTTCTTTGGCTAGAAGTTTTTTTAGTTTGTCTTTCCATTTGGTTTTGTTTGTAATGAGATTCCTTTTTTCGCAAGAAATATATTCAGTTAGTTCAACTAAAATTGCTTTACGTTGTTCGTCCTCTTGATGCCCCCAAACATCATATATGAAAAAATGATGATTGGATAGTTTCTTCTTAATGATCTCAACAAGGTTACTTTTCCCTGTTCCCCAAGATCCATCTATGCCAATAATCTGAAAATTTTTATCTTGAATAACAGAGGCAACAACATCTGCAATTTTGTTTTGAGATTTTCCTTCGAATAGATCATCTCCAATAGGAGTATTAGGTAAAAATTTTGGTTTGACTATTTCTTGCATAATTGGGTTGTTTAATAGTTCTATTTGTATTGGACTATAGGATGTTTTGAATAGAAATGCTTATTATTTATAGGTTTAAAAAAAAGTTTTTTTGAGGGGGGAATTTTGTGTAAGAAAATAAATTACATGATTTTAAGCAATACGTATTTCTACTTAATTTTCTAATCATTGCGAGACTTTAAAAGAAGCTAATATCTCAAAAAACTTACCTTCTAAAAGAACTCTTAAGTAAAGTTGAAAAAGATAAAAAGATAGTCAGAAGTTGGGGGAAAAAGGAAATCTCAAATATACTGAAAACCATTATTGTGTGCGATTGTAATTAAGGGCTGAATTATCTCCTTGTGTCTGGTGTAATCAAAATGAATCGTATTGTCCATTAACGGAAAAATACTTACATATTCTTCAAGAAATCGGTTTTTAGGATGATGGTGATTAATGATTTCAAATCCTATTTTCTGAATCTTGAAAAAACGATCATAGTGTTTTTCTAATTCAGGAAGTTTGTCGCTTTTAAAAGAATTATATTGTGTATCTATCGGAATAAGATTCCATATTAGATCATGTGTGACGAAAGCATATGGGACAAAATGATCCAGGGCATATTTATCGATGTATAGTTTTTTATTTGTATAGATACAGTCAATCGTGCCTAATTCGCTAAAAATAATGTCCCAATAATTTTTCCGTTGTTTGATCAGAGAGTTACGAACAGCAGGCTTTATCAATTTACCTTGTATGTTGGGAACGTTTGGATTACGTGTCTGAAGGAATAAAGACAAATTCCAATAGCAAAAATCTTTTAGTATCCTGCCATTCTGTTTGATGTAAGACACCCATTCCGGATTTATTTTTATTTGATCATCAAAAAGAGCGTATAACGAGTGATTCGCAAATGTTTTCGATTCGGAATAAATCCTTTTGCGATATTGAGTGTCATTCTCAGTATTGATTTTGGAAAACCAGGGTGATAAGAACCAATGAGGTACGTTTTTGTTGAAATGGTTTAATGATTTTACAGTAATGGGATTTTGACTCTCACAAAGTTGCTTTAAAATGTTGTTTTTTGCAGTGTCTATTGCAATTTTTTCTGTGATGATAATTGTATTTACTGCTTGTTGTATAATGTCCTGTTGTCCAAAAGAAATATGAAAGTAGTTTACGGTGTACCATGCGTTACTGATCATTCTGGCAAACAGTTCTTTTTTGTCCAAATGTAATCGATTTTCCTCTACGGCTTCAACGATAGCGATGAGCCAGTAAAATTTGTATGTTGCTGAGGTATTATTAAAGGCAGATGCTAATTTTGAAATAGGTAGCTTTTCGGAAAACGGTAAACTCATGTTACTTTTCAGATATAATATCTTGTAATTATTGTCTTTTGTCTAAGATATTAAAATTAAACGTTTAAGGTACTCTGAACAAAAAATAATATCTTTACAATTCTATCCTTGTAAAAAAAACGCGCTATCCCCGAATAGTACCTGTCGTTTTTATGCCCTTTTGACTTTTGAGGGGTGAAAAAAATGATTAATTCTTAGTATTCAATAACGTTGTAAAAGCGGTATGCTTTTGCAATGCTATTCTCTTTTGTTTCATTATGTAAAACATAATTGTATGCCGACAGCAATTTTATATATCAGGGTAAGTACGGGAGCGCAAGCGGCCAGAGGGTATTCTCAAAGAAGCCAATTGGATAGACTGGAGAAGTATTGTAGGGATAATAATGTCAAAATATACGATACTGTTTATGAAGATTGTTCTGCGAAATCTTTCGATAGGCCAGAATGGAAAAAGCTTTTCAGCTTACTTAAAACTAAAAAGACTGGTGTGGATATGCTGTTGTTTACCAGTTGGGATCGCTTCAGTAGAACTATTATCGACTCGTATACGATGATTGAAAAGCTGAAAACGCTTGGTGTAAGTGTGCAAACAGTAGATCATCCGGTTGACTTTAATACTGTGGAATCTAAATATCGATTGGCAATACATTTTGCGGAATCAGAAGCAGAAAATGCCAGGTTGAGTGAAAGGGTTAGGCGAGGAATATTGAAAGCAAAGCAAGAAGGGAAGTGGATCGGTAAAGCTCCGTTGGGTTATCAAAACAGACAGACTAGTAATGGAGTGAAATATATTGCTTCGAAAGAACCGGAGGCTAAATTGTTGAAGAAAGCTTTTGAGGAAGTAGCGAAAAACATATTTAGTGTAGGGGATGTTTACAATCAAATTGTTTCGGAAGGATTGCAATGTAGTAGGAGCAATTTTTTCAGATTATTAAAAAATCCGATTTATTGTGGAAAGATTCGAATACAGGAAAAGAATATGATATTGATGGTGCGCATGAACCGCTTATTTCCTCTGTACTATTTGGAAAAGTTCAGATGGTGATTGATAAGCGTAAGCGAAAAACATCGAAAAGAAAAGTATTGTGCGAAGAGCTTATATTAAGAGGCTTTTTGTCTTGTCCGGAATGTGGTAAAAACCTAACAGGAAGTGCTTCAAAAGGACGGTCTAAAAAGTATCATTATTATCATTGTCATCCGGGATGTAATTTCCGTGTAAGAGCGGATGAGGTAAACCATCAGTTCGTTGAATTTCTAAAGAAGCTAAAAGCTAATGAACCCTATACTACTTTGGTAGGAATGATTCAGGATAATTTCAAAACTGCATCCGATCGAAAAAATGAAGCAGAAAGAGTTCAAAAGGCTTCCATGGTTGAGAAGTTTTCGGATAAAATGGTCAATGCGCATGATTTGTTTGTAAAAGGAGATATCGATTATGATGATTATCTCTTAATACAATCCAATTGTAAAAGACAAATCAAAACATGTGTTGAAGAAGTGAAGCAGTTGGCCATACTGTCTAAAAAAGGATCTTCTCAAGAGATTTTTTGTGTTTTGAATAAACTGTATGATTTTTATACAGAAGCTTCGTTAGATGTCAAAAGAGAGCTTATTAGTTATATGTTGCCTGAAAAAGCGATTTTGTTAAAAGAAGGGTTTGATGAAATGGTGAATGAGCCTACAAGGATAGTTTTTAATATCAAGAGTTCAAATCCAAAACATGACGATCAAGACAATGAATCAGGTTCTTTCCAGGTAATGGATGAAAAGTATTTAGTCTTTATCGAGAACTATTTTATGGAAAAGAAAATGGTTCAGCCTACGAATCTTAAAAATATCGTCGTTTTCCTAAAGAAAATAACCTTGTTGATCATTAGAGGGTAAAAATGATTTTTTTGATTTCATTTTTGCTTGTAAATCAGTTTGTTGTTGTAGTTGTTTGCTGGAAAAAGCTTGAAAGTGATTGATAAACTTTTATAGAACTATTGAAGTTGTCATTTTTGTAGTGTTTATGCGTAATTGTATTAACTATTTATACTGATATTAGAATTTTTACGGCTTAAATTCTAATGGTTTAAATATATTGCTTACATTATGACAGAATAATTTTACTTTTTTAGAAAATCAATTAAAGATTTTCTACTGGATGATTAGATTATAAAATAGTTATTATGAATAAGCCGAAAAATACTATTGATACCACAAACCTTAAATTACCGGAAGGAAAAGCCAGTCGCTCTCAGGATATTAAATATGCCACAAATTTATTTACAGGAGCCTCTTCCATCGATTTCCCTTTGACCATACCAACCAGTCGTGAATTGGAGCTTCATTTTTCGATTATCTATAATTCGAATAATGGTAATGGTTTATTAGGTATGGGATTTGATCTCAATGAATCTGCAATATGTATAAAAACCAACGAAAACCTACCGTATTATAACGAATCTGATAAATACCAATGGAATGGACAAGATATAGTTCTTGTTGATAAAAAGGATTCACAAAGAATAGTCTTTAAAGAGCAAAAATTAATATCATTTTCACGTATTGAAAAAATTGGCACAGGGAAAGATGTTTATTGGAAAGTTGTCAGTTCTAATAATGTGACCTCATATTATGGTAAAACAAAAGAAAGTAGAATTGTTGATAAAAAGGATCCTGCTAAAATATATAAATGGTTGCTTTCGGAAGTGTATGACGCCAAGGGAAACAAGATTCAATATTCCTACGCCGACTTTGAAACAGGTAATAATAAATACCTGATCGGTATTAAATATGGTAACTACTTTACTAATGATAAAGAAAACTTTGCCTATGAAATACTAGTCAATTATGGTCAGTTTGATTTAACGCTAACAGATAAATCGTTTGCGTTTAAAGGTGAAAAACTTCCAGAAAAACGAGACGATATAATTTATAACTATCGGTCTGGTTTTTTAATTGCTACGGAATATCTGATCCAAAATATACTTATTAAACACCATTTTGAGGAAGAAAAAACTAAAACATTTTTTGCAAAGTGTTTTAGTTTTGAATACATAGCCCCAAAGGATGCTAATACTTGTAGTTTACTTCGCGATATAACGGAATCAAATCTGATTCAAGATGCCGATAACGCTTATTCCGTATATAATTTTCCTAAGCAGACTTTTGATTTTGGTGTTAATGCTTCACTAGAACAAGCCAATTTAGCGATTGCACTTGAACCAATCCGATTTTCTAACGGAGAAGTAATTACGATACCTTTAAATTTTGTTGATCTGAAAAAAGAAGGAATCACCGGGATTCTATACAGAAATGCAGAAACGTTATATTACCATGAAGCATTAGGGAATGGAATGTTTTCAAAGTCCAATAGCGCTATTAAAGCACCAAATGGTTTTTCGGATCCGGATTTGCCGATGTCCATAACGAGTCTGGAGGGAAATGGAGAATTACAGATCATTGTAAATGATGGTATTCAAAGTGGTTATTATCCATTAAATAGTTCAAATGAATGGGATGGTTTTCATGCGTTTTCCGGTAATTTCAGAAATGACATCCCGCAATATACTGAATTGGTTGATTTAAGAGGTAACTCGAAATTGGATAATTTAATCATAACACCGGAAAAACTCTATATAAGAGAATCTGTTGGGCTAAAAGGAATTGACTTTAAAGAAATAATAATCGATAATACGAATGGTGTTGAAGCTACAAATATAGAGGAACCGTCTACTTATTACGGATTTACAAATTTTTTTGGAGACGGACTTTCGCATCGTATAAAAATACAACATAAAAAAATTACAGTATGGCCCAATTTAGGACATGGGAAATTTGATCAAAAGATTGTTTATGCAATACCAGATTTAGACTTGCAAAGTGATACTATTGATCTGAGTAAACGATTGTTACTTGCTGATGTCAATGGTAATGGTCTGTCGGATATGCTTATCATATATCCCGATCACATAAAAGTTTTCTTAAATAAAGGGGCCGGTAATTTTACGATTCCGATTAACTATTTCTTTGGAAATGGATTGACCTGGTCTGATGATGATATCGTTCAAATTGTGAATTTTAAAGGAAATGGGAATTCCAGTTTAGTACTCTCAAAAATGCATCCTCATATTTATAACGCTGATTGTATAGCAGGTATGGCGCATTACTACTATGATTTTAGGACAGATGAGGAAAATAATTTTCAAAGTTCCTTATTGTTACATACGATCAATAATAATATGGGGATCAAAACAATTTTCTCCTACAAAAGTTCTGTGCAAGATTATCTTAACCTAAAAAATAGTTCCGATAAATGGTATACGAATCTTCCATTTCCAACGATTACAGTAAGTGAAATACGTACTATTGATGAGATTAATCAGACAGAGCGGTCTTCAACGTATTCGTATCGCAATGGATATTATGATCCCGATGAAAAGCTTTTTCTGGGGTTTGGAAATGTAAATGAGATCGTAAGAGATACATATCTTTCGAATTCTGATTCACAAACAGACAGCACTTCCTTATTAAAAACATGGTTTCATATCGGACAAGGTTTTAAAGAACAAAGCACAACAAACGAATTTTACAAGGGCGATAAAAATGCGCCCAATCTTCCTATTATAAGAGAGACTTATTTAAATAGTGAACTTTTTCATTTGGCTGGTGAAATTATCAGGAAGGAATTTTACGATCTTTCAGATATGTCATGTCCTTATACAGTAGAAAATAGCTGTTTAAAGATCATCAAAAGTATACCCTCGACTGAAGTATGCCAACCCATATTTAGATATTACGTTGATGAAACAATTTCTATAAACTACGAAAAAAGAGCTGACGACCCTAAAGTTAATCATCGCTTTATTCTGGAAACGGATGATTTTAATAACACCATCAAGACATGTGCAATAACTTACCCTAGGCGTAAACCTTTAATCGACGAGCAAGGTCAATTGTTCTGTACTGCGGAAGAACATCTTTATTTAAATCAGGTCAATATTGAGAAGCCTCATTTTATCGGGATTGAACTGGCAACTAAAACCTTTGAAGTATCTGGACTTGATTTGCCCGAAGATCAATATTATACTTTGGATGAAATAAAGAAAACACTGTTCTTAGGCAACGAGTTTGTCAATCAAATACCGAACTCTCGGTCTCCTGAAAAATATATTGTTCAAATGCGACTACTCGCATGGAGTAAAAATATTTATTGGAGTAGTCCAAAGCAAGATTTAGAATGGACTAATGAACGGGATGTATCGGAAGTAGTTTTATTGAAACATACAGCAATAGCTTCATTTGACAATGACCAGGTTAATCAGCTTTTAAATGGGAAAATAAATGAAAGGGAACTGATTCAAGCAGGATATATCTGGGATGGGAAATCCGGTTATTGGTGGAAAAATTCGGTCATCAACTATTATGATAATAATCCGGGTAGCTTTTTTGTCCCTATACGTAGTGCTTATGATTGGGTAGATAAAAATGATTCTTTATATATTGAACAATCAATGGGCTATGATAGCTATAAACTTTTTCAGGTTAAGGAAGTCAATTGGCTGAATGCTGAAATCAGTCACAAAAGTGCTGTGAAAATTGATTACCGGGTTCTAAGCCCTTATCGAAGTATTGATATAAACGACAATGTGAATGAAATTCTATTTGACGGATGGGGAAGGGTTAGCGTTACAGCTACTTATGACAAGACTAAAACAGAAGGAGACCTTCCTCTTTCTGAGTGGAAACATATACCAGCCTCTTCAGAAGAAGTAATCGGTAGTCCAAAAAAGTATTTGCAACAGGCGGGTAGTTTTACCTTTTATGAATTTCCTCAATTAATTGAAGGTGCATGGCGACCCGCATCCATGATTGCAATAACTCGGACAACGCATCGTCAGCCAAATGGAAACAATTTAAGATGTGCTATCGTGTATAATGATGCTACCGGACATGAATTAGAGAAAAGAACGCTACATACTGAACGTGAATCAAAAACGAGTAAATGGATTGTTTCAAATGCGGTGCAATACAACGCCGGTGGTAAAATCGCATATACCTATCTCAGTAGATTTTCCGATTCGTGGAAATATCAAGAAAAAAATAATCCGGAGTGGCATAATCAGAGATCGAAACATACCTACGATTTATTACAACGGGAAATCAGAATAGATACACCCAAAGGATTTTTCTCTTTGATCCATATTTTAAATGCATGGGAAACACAAGCCTATGATTATAATGATACCATTTTGGAATCAGAATATTATAAAAATGGGTCTTGGAAATCAGAACAATATGAGAAAAATGCCACAGAAAAAGCAATGCTGTTTTATAATACGCCAACAACAATAATTACTGACGGCTTAGATCGTGAAATCATGACTGTTTTGTCTAATAAATCCTATAATATAAATAGCGGTTTTAAGCCTTTAATTGATAAGTCAATTGAAAAATTAGCGAGTAAAGATATTGATGCTAAAGACCCTGATTTATTGGTTAGTTGGCAGCGTTTCGATAGTGTTGGCCGTGTACTTCTCCAAGCTGATGCTAGATTTAACGAATACAATCAGGAGCAATCCGACGGAAATAAGCAATATAATTTTATGCATCAATATGCTTTAGGCGACGATCTGGAAATGATGTATAGTTGTGATGCTGGTTGGAGCTTTGGTTATAAAAATGTTCATGGCGCTATGGTAAGCCATTGGGATGGGTTAGCTATCAAAACTACAACGTTGTATGATGCAATCCAACGACCTGTTTCCATTTATGTGCAAACGCCGGAAAATTATGATGGAGAAAAAGTAGATCAACTCGTCTCTATGATTAAATACGGGGAATCTGTTCCTGATGCTAAAAATAAAAACCTTTTTGGGAAGCTATTTCAACAATTTGATGCTGCCGGATTACTTGAAATACCCGCTTATACATTTGACGGATATCCAGTTCAAGAACTTAACAAGCTCAGAAAAGAGTATAAAACCGAAGCGAATTGGTGTAATGACAATATTGCATTGAAAGAGCATTTATTAGAAGATGAAGTTTTTAAGAGTAGTACACTGTTTAATGCTGTGGGCGAAAAGATTAAGCAATGTCATCCTGATAAAACGACTGTGGAATGGGAATACGATAATCAAGGACATTGTATTGCTTCGTTTGTAACTCCCAATGGAAAAGGAGAACGAATGCCTATACTTTTACAGCATCAGACTGATGCCAACGGACATAGCTTAAAAATTGGATTTGCCAATGGTATTCATACAAAATTCGAATATGATTTGTTGAGTTCTAATTTAACGCAGATTAAAACGTATAATAAGAGTCTGGCGCTACAGGAACAAAATTACTGGTATGCACCGGCAGAGTTGATTGCTACCATTGAAAATAAGTGTGAAAAAGCAATTTTTTATGACAATCAGCTTATTTCACCTGTTACACACTATAATTATGATTCCTTGTACAGATTGTCTGCATCTGGGGGAAGGAAGCAACAAATAATTGGAAGTGCCAATGCTAATCCTGTTGAAATGTATACAGAAACCTTTAGCTATGATAAAGGAAACAACATGCTTCAATCGAGGCGTCACAGCAAAACGAATCCATATACCCGCAATTATGAAATAGACCAATACAGCAATCGCGTTTTAAATTATACCCAAAGTGAAGATGTATTTACGGTAAATTACAATCAGGCGGGTTATATGTTAAATACATTTCACTCAGGGAGCGCCGCACTTAAATGGAATGTGTCAGGAAATATATCGGCCGCAATCCTGGTAAAAAGAAACGGCGCAAATGATGATGCCGAATATTACATTTACCGAAATGGCACACGCCTCAGAAAAGTGAAGGAAACATACAATTCCAAAGGCAAAATAGTTCATAAAACAGACAAAATATACCTTGGAGACTATCGCCAAACCAAATGCGATAAAGAAATCCGATATAGTATCACCATGTCAGGAGCTGGTGAAAATGATTGTGTATTACAATATCAAAAAATTAAACATTTGTTCAGGAGAGTGACAAGTGAACTGATATTTCGCTTCCAACATGGCGATAATTTGCACTCCATCGGTTTAGAAACAAATCTGCAAGGCGAAATTATATCTTATGAAGAATATAACGCTTTTGGAGAAACGACCTATTTATTAAATCCCAAGAATTTAGATAGTACTAAAGAATATCGTTACAGCGCTCAGGAAAAAGATGATACTACCGGCTTGTATTATTACGGTTACAGGTATTATTCGTCCACTATATGCCGTTGGACACGGCCAGATCCAGCTGGTACAGTAGATGGGTTGAATCTCTATTGTTTTGTGGGAAATGAGCCTTTGGCTAATATTGATCATAGGGGGCTTGTAAAATCACTTACTTATAAACCTTCTTCATTAGGTATAATGAGGTCAGGAGCACCCAGAGTAAAATCGTCAAAAGGCAATGATATTAAAAGTATAAACAAGGCAGGATTATATAGAGTTCATTGGAAGGGAAACAGAGATCCTAAAAATGAAAGAATAACCTCCGGAATTAAAATTTCGTTAACCAAACGGTCTACTAAACCATGGACTGATGAGCAAAGAGAAGCCAGCAATAGGTTAGATAGGAATTTTGTGCATAGCGTTGTAGGTGCTGCAAGGAGAAAATCAGAAATATCTCATGCTTTAGCGGGGTCACTTCATGGGCCAAATGATGTCTTAAGTGCTCACCCGGCAAGTGCGCATCAGAATACGGAAGCTTTAGCCATTGAAACGGGTTTAAAGAATAATCCTAATCGGAGTCAATTATCATTAAAAGTGACTCATTATGTCGGGAGTGATGGAACATTGGCATTTGCTAGGCATAAAATATATCATAACACGAACAAGGTTTTTGATCACATTTCTGATGGAAAAAGAGGTGATATAGATCGCAATGAATATACCGATCTAGAACGTAAGGTTAGCGAAATTAATGCCTCAACACCTGTGCTAGAGTATGGCAGATCGCTGGCTCCTGTAAATCCTGTTAAAAGTGAACAGACGAGCAGTATAGGAAACCGAGCGTTTTCGGGAGTACTGATAGGCGTCTCTAGATACGATGGACAAGATGCAATAATTAAAATGGGAAAATTATATAAAGCTGCTGCGTAAACAATTGAAGATTTTGTTACTATAAGATATGAAAAAAGTATTTAACACACCAACTAACTACAAAACACTATTCCCAAACGAGGAATACAACAATATTTCTGAAGACTACAGCGTATACGGGCCTGGCGCCTATTTAGTCTATCTGTTGGATATAGCTACAAACAAGGACTTTGTAGAACATTCAGATGAACAGAAAAAGGACTTTGTAGAACATGCAGAAGAACAGGAAGGTTTAGAATTGTTTCAACGTCGTCCCGATTTAAACCTGCTTCAGATCAATGCCAATAATAATAGAAATAAGCATCACTACCTCGAAGGCGTAGTGAATGTATTGCTGAATAAGCTAACAGATTGGAGCAGTCCTGATAAAAATAGTTGGAAGAGAGTTTCTCATGAGAATCCAATATGGCAAGACATTGCTGCGGGAACAATTAGTTTTATCCCATATAATAGAACATTCGAAATCATCAAAAACAGATTAGAGAAAGTAGAACTTCCTCTGCATGAAATCACAGCTAAATTAGATCCTGAATCGTACAAAAGCATTGAATGGGTCAATTCAAGACTGGGTTTAAACAGTGAAGATGTCAAAATCATTACAAGCGGCAGTACTGATCAGGAAAACTGGCTAGAAAATACTGATGACATAGCTATCAATAAGCTTTTCTATGCAAATGAAAACTTGGAAAAAAAGCTCTCAAACCTGATAAATAATAAAGCGTTTTTATCCTATTTTGGTATGGGAGAAATTTCATTAGTGTATCAAAAAAATGAAGTTTCTCTCAAAATAGGAAAAGAAGATCTCAAAAAACTAAGGTCTTTTATGATCCTTGCCAATGCAACAAAGTGGAACTATTCAACACTTACTGCTGTTTTACAAGTCCTTGAAATTAAAGAATTCTCTAAAGAAAATATAGAAAAAATCGCCCGCTTGAGCCTAATTGCAGAGGTGTTTGAAGACATTAAAAAATCAGAATTTCTAAATAAATCACTGGTTAAAAACAGACTATCCAGCATCAACCTTTCTTTTACCAATAAAAATATTAAAAGCCAAAGTACAGACGAAGAAAACATACTCCATTTTTTGGAAAATATCTCTTCATTGAATGAGTTATATCGCTTGCCGGGTAATGTAGAAGCTTTATATAACTGGTATAGTCCTGGTAAGCCTTTTCAGGGTTCGAAGAACTTTATTCAATTGCAGTCAAATCTTTTTGAGATTGCATCACTGATTAAAAGAATTCAACATACTGGACGTACTGTAGATGAAATCTATAACTTCTTGAAACGCTTTAAAGAAATTATTGTAAAAATTATTTCTGAGTTCGTACACCTTGCTGCCTCAAAAGATTTAGAAAATGACAAAGTTCTCTCTGATTTTCAAAAGGAAGTAAATAGGTATTTGTCAAATTCAATTATTGGCTTAAACGAATTTGGTGAGTTTGACGCAAATAAATACTTATCAAACAGTGGTTTAGATGCGTCTATTATTGTAATTTGTATTACACTAAATAAAATCCGAAACTATTTTCCTGCTGGAATTGATATAGATATAGAACTCGTAAAGAAAACTGTAAAACCTAACGTTAAAAAATTCATTAATAATTTAGATGAATTTGTTCAAGAGAATTCCAACCTGAATTTTAAATTAGTAGAGAATAAAATCATCGACAGTTTCTTTGAAAACAAATTAGCGGAGATTTTGATGTCTCCATATGCGGCATTAGTTTTCGCTCAAACCCTAAACATTAGAAAAGAGGTGGTCTCTATTTTCCTGGATCATATAATGATGAAAAAGGATAGTAAGATCTATTTGAAAAACACGTTTGATTACCTTATTGGTATTCTCCATCTGCAAAAATACCTCGATGAGTCAACTGGTGATAATTCAGGTTTGATCCAATGTTTATCCGATGAGAAAATCAATAGAGAACTCTTAATTCAACAGGTTGCGAAACAAGAAAAATGTAATCCGGAGGAAATCACAGAAATATTCGGGCAGTATAAAATCTCGAGATCTTCAGATCGCGGTTTGTTGTATCAAACTCTGTATAAAGTTAGTGTCTATCGCAAAATATACAACAAACTTCAACTCTCCGCAATGGATACAGCTACAGTAATAAGAAGTATGATGGTGGAAAAGCAGGAAAAACTTTTATTAGATAAGCTAGATTCAGTGTTAACTGAAGAACTGTATGGAGAACAATTAATGGCTGACAGAGATATACTGGTACCTATGGTTTTTCAGAAGCTTAGTGAAAATTATGATGACATTACTAATGCAGATCGACTGTCGGAATATTTGTTGATGGATGTACAAGCATCCGATAAAATAGCAATCACTCCGCTTAGAGAAGCTATCAATGCGGTACAGTGGTATATGGCGAATGTGAAATCCGGATTAGAGAATGTGGATTCAGAAAAAGTTAGTCAAATTACTGCTGAAGAATGGCTAAAGATCGAAAAGTTCAGAATCTGGCAAGCGGAGCAAAAATTAGAACTCTATCCCAATGAGTATTTTCAGATCGATAATTTGGATACTGCAAGCGATTTATATAAACAATTAAAATTAAAACTTCAGGGGGATAAAGTCAATGATGATGTCATTAAATCGTCATTGATGGACTATTTGGAGCAATGGTCGCATTTGTCCATGAATGAAATTGTTACTTCTCATTATTATAAATTAAAAGATAAAAAAAACCTGTGTTTACTTGCAAAATGTTCTAATGAAAAGAATACGTTTTATTTTTTAAATACTGAAATAAGGCCTGAATCCAAATTACTAAATACTTCCCAGTGGAAAAAAATTAATACTCAAATAGATGCAGACATAAACTCACTAAATATTATTTATGCATTTAATAGAATTTACATTTTTTACGCTAGATTATCTGAATCAAATAGTGACAATAATTCAAATAATGAGTCAAAAAAATATTTGATAGAAACATGCTCAGTAAGTCAAGATATCAATGGGAATTGGGGTAATGAAAAAAAATGGAATACTTCTGAAATTGAAAATAAGGGAAGGCCTTTTTCTTTTAAACCCATATTGTTTTTTACAGGAGATTCAATAATAATACATTTAGCCTTTTGGGGTCAAATTTTGGGTCAAATTAATTTGCCAAATTTCCCCGTTTTTTATGGATATCGACCATTGTTTCGAGGAAAAATATCTGTGGACAATAAAATTTCCTACAACGGAAAAGAATTTAAATTTGAAGCATTATGGGATGAATTAATTCCTCTTACAAAAGATAAAAATGGAAAAAAAGGTTTGATTACAAGATTTAGAAACATCAATAATCAAGATTTTTTTCTATTAAATCAAAGCTTATTTTCATACGAATCAATAGAGTGTAGAGGCAAAGTATCCTCTGAAAATAAATCGGCTCTTGAGTTAAAATTTGATGTGTTTGATGACAACTCTGTGTATATAAATAATATTGACTATAAGTATATTAGCTATCGAAATTTTTTAAAAATTGGAGGGATAAATGGGTTTATTTTTAATTCTTCTTTAAATACATATTTGATAGTTGATAAAAAACTCGAAAATGTATATTCATGTACAGAAAAAAAAGGAGCTTACGATATAACTAATGAAAGCTCCCATATTTTTAACATTATTCCCATTGGAAATAAATTTTCACTATTTCTAAAAAAATTAGTGGGTAAAGAAGGCTTAGCAACAATCTATAATGAAGAGGTTTTAAAAAAAGATTTGAATAATAAACTTTTTCCAGAAAGTAAGATTAATTACAATCAAACTTATACATATGCTCCCTCCGGAGAAATAAGCCCTCAAGAAAATACTTGTAATGCGACTAAATACATTCGTAATAGTACCGATACATTATACGCCAAAGAATTTTTTGTCTACATTCCTTGCTTAATTGCTTCTTATTTACGTAATAATCTTCAGTATGAAGAAGCTGTAAAATGGTTGGAAAAAGTGTTTAATCCTTATAAAAGGGAAAAAGATGTGCTACAATACTTTTTTGATCAAAATGATAAAGACAAAGAATTGTTGAATAAATGGTTGTTTGAGCAATATGTTAATACTTTATTTGACTGGGCCGATAATGAATACCGTATCGTATCCTGGGAGAGTATAAACCATGCCACACAACTTTACTTACAAGTTGAAGATTTATTAGGCGAGGAAATTATAATATGTAATGCTAATGAAAAATTAGATCCAAAAAACGATCGTTCTTTTTCATCTATAAAAAATAAAGAGAATGACTATTTTGGTACTCCTAGCCATAATACCATCAATGAATTAATAAAGAAAGTACAAGGGCGTCTATATAATCTAAGAAATGGACTCAATATAGATGGCAGCCGATTTACGCCTTCTGAATACGGAACGGTTATCGATCCGGTGAGTGTACAGTTGTTGCGTAAAGCTAATTCATTAGATAATCACGGACTTCAGTCATTACAGGATAAAAAGAGAATTTACCAATTCCGGGATTTGATGTCCGTTACGGAATCCATCATCGACACCGTAATCCAATTTGGAAATCAGTTTTATTCTATTTTGCAGCAAAAAGACAACGAAGAAATCCAGCTACTGATGCATACCCAAACAATGGCAGCAGAACTATTTGTTACGCAGAATTTTGAATTGCAGATTCAGGAAATTGAACTACAGTTAAATGCATTACAAACAAACCGGAAATCAGCTCAATTACAATTAGATTACTACCATAAACTAATTGGATCAGGAATCATCGAACAGGAAAGAAGTGCTTTTACAATGCAGCATGAAGCGCATAACCTTCAATTAATCGCAAATAAAGTTCGTGCAGGAGCCGCAATAGCCCATTTGTTACCCAATACCTTTGGATTGGCTAATGGAGGAATGCGTTTTGGAGAAGCTGTAGAAGCTGTTGCTAATGTTACTGATATGATTGCTCATAACAAAATATTAAAAGCACAGCTTGTCACAGATGAGGCGGAAGCTAAACGAAGAGCATTGGATTTAGCTAAAGAAATTAATATAAGCATGATCCATTTGGAAGAGATCGCTATCAATATACAAGCCACTAAAAAAAGATTGGAAATCATCAAAAATAATCTGGAGGAGCATAAAATGCGAATTGTTCAACAACAAACCATGTTAGACCATTTAACGACTAAATTTACGAATGTCGATCTCTATTCCTGGATGTCTACTAAGCTTTCATCGCTTTATTTTTCAGTGTATCAGATTGGTCTACGTTCTTTAAACCAACTACAGGATTCATATAATTACGAACTTGATCGTACAGATTCATTTATACCACAAAATTCATGGGATAGCTTAAAGAAAGGATTATTAGCGGGAGAAGCGCTTAAACTGGCATTAACACAATTAAAAGAAAGTTACTTCCGTAATAATGTTCGAAGAAAAGAAGTTGAAAAAGTAATTTCTTTGCGTAATAAGTTTGAAAGTGAAAATCCTGCTGCTGACTGGGAAAATTTTATTAGTAAAGGAGGCGAGATTTCATTTGATTTATCTAAAAACGATTTTAATTCCAATAAATCAAATAGATTAAGAATAAAAAGTCTAAGTGTTTCTGTTCCGGGAGTAGTAGGTCCTTACGAAACGTTTGACATCACTTTAAAAAACAATGTTTTAGATCAGGAAATTGAAATATCCAGAGGAATTAATGATTTTGGTGTGTTTCCGGAGAGCATGAATGATGGTCGTTACATGCCTTTTGAAGGTTTCGAAATTATTGAAAAGTCAAAAGAAGAGTCAAAAGAATGGAAACTCACACGTGGCAAGGAAAAACAATCACAAATATCAGATATTATATTGACGGTTAGATTAACAATTCTCTAAAGGTTCTTCTATACTATAAAATAAGAGTCGAGACGCTCTTGATTTTTGTCTGAATAAGGGTATCGATTGGATTACAGATTTATTATTGTTTTCTGAGGATACCCTTTGAATGTTTTTGTCATAACTAGTAAATCTTAAAAATATCGTCACTTTCCTAAAGAAAATAACCCTGTTGATCATTAGAGGGTAAAAATGAATTTTTTAATTTCGTTTTTGCTTGTAAATCAGTTTGTTGTAGTGGTTCATGTCCTGTCAACCAACATGCTGGGAAACCAATGTAAAATTGATTAAAAAACCTGATTTTAGGGTTGTAATGTCTTGTTGTTTAGTTGTTTATGTTTTATTGGATTGGTTCGATAGACTATAAACGCAATTTTGAAAAAAGCGAGGATTTGAAATCGGATTTATTTTGTAAACAATTGATATTTAATACGTTGTAAAATAAAAAAGCTCCAAACATAGTTTGAAGCTTTTGTACCAAGGATGGGAGTACTTTTGAACTTTTATTTGATTTTTTAAAGGTTTTGAGTAAGGTTTTGAGAGACTAAGTAGTATTTTTTTGGTTTTTCTCTAATGAAATTACAAATTTCATTAGAGAAAAACCTTTTTGTTAAATGCTTTCTGATTTTATAAAAGAGAGATCAATATGTTGATTCAAAGATATAAGTAAAGAATAATCATCTATTAACCATATCAATCAAATTATTAGATTCTTCGATTATCCATTGATCGAGTTTTATTAGCTCATTCATGATGTCTAATTGAATAGGTGTTAGTAGAGAATTAATATTTCTATCCTTGATGTTCTCCCATTTACTATTATGTTCAGTTTCTACGATACCTTTTGGAGTACCATTTGGCGTAAGTAGTTCAATATTTGGTATTTTTTCTTTTACCAAAGGATAAATGATGAACAAACCATCATAGTCCCAATCACAAGAGTAGTAGATAGGCAACCCTCTTGTATCTGCATAATCCAATTTAGTAACATTTTTACCACCAGCATACCATAACTCTATATTGTTAGCTCTAGCTAATGTAGGACGCTTTAAAAAATCAATGTTTTCACAAAGTACAATGCAAGTGGGATTATTACATTCAAGCACATATTTATATTGTAAATCCTTATCATCAGCTAATTCGTCAATATTCAAAAGTAATTTAACAGCATTGATCAAAGCGTCTTTGCCTAATAGATACTTTTCATTTTTGAAAAACATAAGAGATACGATTCTAACAGTTGCTTCATTTTTTATAATCTGCTCCCGCAATGGCTCTAAATTGCCATTATCCATATCTTCTTTTATTCCAATTAATATTTGAATATCAGATTCTTCAAAGCGAAGTTGGGGCTTTAATAATTCATTGTCTGATAAAAAAGTTTCATAGCGGTGATATTTCTCCAGATAATCTTTTTCATACAGTTCTGTAAAGCCCTCTAAAACAAAAAGCTTATTATGAGTTCTCTCAAGTATTCTGAGAGAATTAATAAGGTAATTAATTTCACCACTTTTCGCTAGAGTATCATTTATTTTTACGTCACCGTTTGAATATAAATTATTTAACGCTCTTAACTCAATCCAATTCATTTTTCTATTCTGTTTATATAGATATTCAAATCTTCGTTGTTGTCCTTTGTTTTAAAATAGGAAGCTGAGGGGCAATAGTTGATATTATCATCCTCTTTTCCTTTAATCAAATGATGAGCATACCATTCATCAGACAAACCGATATTGAATGTATGTGGTGCCATTGTTATAATCTGATATTGGAATTCCTCTGCGATAGCAGGAAAGGTATTAAAATTGGTATTATCCAAACTTCCTAATTCTTCCAAAATGATAAATCTTAAACCGTTACGTTTTTCCTTTTGTACGGCAGAAAGTCTTGCAATCCCCAGTAACGCAATAGCTGAATAAGTTTCTCCGGTACTACCAGGAACTTCTGTTCCAAACTGATCTGTGAGCTTAGCTGACAGTTCAAAGTATGTTTTGGGGTTTAGTAATTTATCAATCGGAACTTTGTTTTTGATTTTTGCTTGTTTCCTGAAAAAATCTTCAATGAAATCCACTATAGATTGTCCAAACTGTAACTCTCCTTTTGTGGCTGTATTACGAACCTCGTAAGCTATCTGCTTGATATAATCAATCTTTATTTCTTTATTCCCGTCAAATTCAAGTTTGAAATAAAACTTATCACTAATCTTTCTATCAACAAAGAATGCGTTTATTCTTTTTACTTGGTCATCATATTTTTCGTATCGCTCAGTAGTTTTACTGAATATTTTAATCATATTGTCCCTGATACCATTGGCTATTGTTGTTCGGGTTTGATTAGCTTCGTCTAAAGCAGTAGTGATATCGTCAGTAGATTTGATTTTATTACCCAATAATGCTTCTTCCAAAACCCTGAATGAAAAATCCTGGTTTTTAATCGTTAATTGCACTGCCAGATTCTTCTCATCACTCGTTTCTTCAAATAAATTCGAAATGCCAATAAATGCTGTTTTATATTCTTCCCACAAACCATTATAAGCTTGCTCCAATTCTTCTGTGTTTCTAAGTGTTAAAGGAAAGTCTGTTATGTTCTCTAGGAAATGTTGATAATAAGCGCTATTGAGCGTAGTGAATTCTGTTTGCTTCTTAATCAGATTACCAATGATTATCTGCAAGTCTTGTTTGTCGCTCTTTATTTTAATTTCAAGAGATTTGAACTTACTTTGTTTAGCTCCTTTTTGTTCATAAAACTGGTCTTTCTTATCACTCCATTCTTTACGAACCCTCAATAATTCTTTTTTTACGACTTCCAGCTCATCATATTCAATTTTAAATCGGTTTTTTATTTCCAATAGGTCTTCTTCTTCTCTTTTCTTTTGTGATTGCAATTGAGAGGTCTTTTCATCAATCTGTAAAACACAGGCTACGGCATTTTTTAATTTTTCAATATTGCTAAAAACAGCAATAGAGATATCAAAAAAATAACTAAATAGACTTACATCGTAAGGCTTTCCATCTACGATATTCTCTAATGCTTCCAGTTTGATATTTATGAAACTGATTTCGGTGTTCAATTTTTGAATTAACTGTTGTACAGATTGTTCCAGATTTGCTTTGTCTCCCAATAGCGTTGCATCTGGATTAAATTGTATAAATTGATGTAATGCACCCAATTTAAGCCAGATACCATCTTTAGATGGATTAGCTTCAAAATTTTTAATTAGTTCATCGGGATTGATATATTGAGATAAATTGTCAGGATTAGAAACTTCAGAAATAGGTTTGGTTGCGTAATGCAAAATGGCCTGTAATTTTTCATTATCTAACGAGGGTAGATTCTTAATATACCAGTATAAAAGTCCATTTTCATTATTGTCCTGCAATAATTCTAATAGTTTTTCTTTGGTTGCCTTATCATTTTTTAAGGATGATTTTAATTCATCCAAAATCTCCGATTGTTCTTTTCGGATTTGGATAATTTTTTCAAGTGTTTTGTATTTTTCCAGATAAGGTTTTGCAAAAGTGATCTCGTTTTTTATATCTTGAATATTTCTATTTGAAATGTCAATTCTTTGAATCTCATTCGCCCAGCTATCATCTACTTCAGGAAGGATAAGCATTTTAAGTTCATCGACTTCTTTACCCAACATTTCTATGCTGTTAGATAAGTCTTGATAACGGTTGAACATATTAAAATTTTCATCCGCTTCCTCATAACTCTTTTTTATTTTTTCTTCTTCTACTGGAAGATTTTCGATAGCCGTTTTTAGTTCAGTAAATTCAGTCTCTTGGGTCGTTATCAGTGTTTTTCCTTCTGATTCTCTTTGTTCTAATTGCTTTAATTCTATAAAGGCGTTTTGTAATTCAGCCTCTTTAAATGATTTGAATTTTACTTTGTGAGACTGTTCCGACTGTCTTAAATTGATTAACTTTTTTTGCTTGATGGACAAATTTTGAATGTCTTTATTAAGACTTTCATATTCTCTCAATATCTTTTCTAGTTCGGATTGCTCTTTTTGAAAATTGGTAAGAATATCTTCATCGGATTCTTCAAAGAGAAATTCTTTTAAGTTTCTGGAAGCCTGATTTCCACTTAAATTCAGTGTCTTAGCTTTTGAAAAAGATTGTATGACCTTAGCAAAAGCTTTTAGATTTTTGTCCTGGCTAAGATTCAGAGGTAATACATTTTTGTCATAAAGGAACTTGTAATAGTTATTGACAGTTTCATTGTTGCCGAAGAAATTCAATCGAAGTCCATACTTTTGATATAGGAATGTTGCTAAATCCTGTATGTCCACTATTTCTTTCTCTCCAGCTTCTTTTTCCTTCAATAAATCTTTAGCGAAAATAAGCTCTTCTTTTTCAAGAGCCAGTTCATTTATTTTCAGGCTTAGATCTGCCTGTTTTGTAATTACAAAAGGAATTACACGTTTTCCCTTCTGGCTATTTATCTGTATTCCGATGGTAATAAATTTACCAGTATTTACCTCTATATTCAAGAAACAGTAGGCACATTTTGTTTTATAGGGAAGAGTATTGATTTGTCGTTCTTCTTTCTTTACTCCATCAGTGCCGAATTTGATAATGTCTTTATCATAGACAAAAATCATTTGGAGCAAATCGGCAATAATGGATTTTCCAACACCATTTGCACCAACAAAATCCGTTCTTGTCGGATGAAAAAGGTAGTCGTGTATATAGTGTTTCAGAATACCAACTGTGGATAAGGAATAGATTCTTGGATAACTCATAGTACTTCATCATTTTTAAGTTGTTGGCTAAATGACTCAAAATTCTGAAGCTCCTCCTGATACAATTTGGTTAAACGGTGAATAGCAGGTCTTATTTCAAAGACTAATTCTTCATTTCTCCCCGATTGCTTTTCTACCCAGCCTAATTTATCAAAGCTGTCTATCGTTTTACCAAATTTGCTTTCTACTGTACTCCATTCTTTTTCATCATAAGAATCCCTTATATCATTAAACAAAATCCTTTTGTATGCTTCTTGATGATCACTCTCCAGTATTTGTGTTTTGATCTCGTTCCAGTGAATAATCTTTTCCTCGTCGAAATACTTTTGATAATACATATCCAAAAGCGTCAGCCCAATAAGTGTTTGTAATTCAGTAAGCTCTTTATTACGATTTGCATCGCTTAATTTTCCTTTCCCGTTTTCCGTAAAATCGAGATAATAATATCGACTTCTATCAGAGATATCAGCAACAAGATTAAGCCTGTATAAGTTACTATAAAAATTTCTCCACTGCGATTCATAGCTTTCCAGTACGGTATACTCTGCATAATACTTGTGGTCGATATGTTTGCCAGACAACAACAGAATATTGATGTCTGCAAAATGTTTTTCAACACTCTCCTCTGTGAGAAAAGAATAATCGCTTATTTCATAATTTTCGTTTTCCATAGGGATAGGTTATGTTGTGACAAGGAAATGATTTTTTGTTCTACATCGATAAATACATCGTTATTCTCTGAAGTATAAGCTGTCATACGAGATGCTACCTGATAAGCAATTGACAGATCCTTTTCTTCATCCATGATACTATTCATCAATTCATCTATAGACAATTGCCCTTTGCTTTCCAGAATATCTTTGGCTTTATCAACCCATTGATTGATGATTTGCTGGCGGTTGATTTCTTTCGTTATTTTCTGCTTTTCACTACGTTCATATGTTTCATCAACCTCAACGTTTACAATGATATTGGGCTTTGGAGGCTCAAACTCATAATATCTTGGGTATAACATTCGGACAGGCTCATATATCAATTGTTTTAGTGGGAAATTACTGCCAAACCTTACGCCGTCAGGAGTGTATCGAGAACTTTCCAACATTGTCCTGTGTAATTTTTTTATTTGCAATCTAAAGAAGGCTCTGGAAGAAAATTGTTCCTGTAACTCCGTCAATTTCTCACTGGCGTGATTGATTTGCCTGCGGATAATGTAAACTTTGCTATCAACCGAAGTGAAAAATTCCCTGATATCTGTATATATTTCCTGTGCTTTTTCCCAATCACTCTTACTTTTCTGTACATTGACTGTGTCAAATTTCCCATCGTCTTCCATTTTTCTATAAAAATGATCGACAACATTTAGTAAATTACCAAGAAATTGGTCTTTGGAAATAATGGCTTCTGTAATATCTTCTGCTCTTTCTCCGAACTTTCTAAAAACAACAGTAAACTCTCGTACTAAAGAAGTTGCACTGTGTTCGTCTTCTTTTCTGAGAATATCATTTAATTCTTTATATGCCTCACGCAATTCATCTTCCAATGCCTCTAAATGATCCGTAATAATTTTCTTTGACCCTTGTATAAATATTCTTCCGAATTTTCTTTCAAGCTCTTCAATAGTATTGATTTCACCATGTCGTATTGTAAATGAGTCTTGCACACTTTTTTTCAGCGGATGATTCTTGTATGGATTTTCTAATTTGCTTACCATTAAATCCACTACATTTTTAGCATAGTCTGTCAGGTAATATTTCCACGGCTCATCGGGATGGCTCCTTAGGAAATAGTGGAAAAGATTATCTTTAATATTATTCCATGGACGAATGGAATCTAAATTGAATTCAGCTTTTATATCCGATAAAATTTCGTTGATCTCCTTTTGTGTGAAGTATTCTTCGATTTCACGGTTTTTGATTTTTTCATAAAGAGCAATAATCAAATAGCCTCCATCAAATTTTGAAGGAAGAAGAAGGTCGTATTTGGTGTATAGCTCTTTGTTAGTCATTAATATCAGTTTTTGTTTATTAGTGCTACATAATAACTTTTTCTAATTAGGGATTAGACTCAGCAATAACATTTTCATAACTTGAATCAAGTATTGTTTTTGGATTTTGATGTTTTCCAAGTTCTTTTATTGTATATGCAGCTACACTGGTCGAAAGATAGTCGCTAAGTAATCTATCCGTAATATATTTATTGGCTTTAATTACTTCAGGGATATTACCACTTATACCTTCCACGAGATGATATGTCCATATACCATTTTTCAAATTGTCACTTGAAAATGAGCTTTGTCCAGTTTGACATGATAAAAACGTAGCATAGTGAGGAAAGTCATTAGAAATAAGCAATAACTCTTCCTCGTTAATATTAGAAATTTGATTCCTCTCATTTTCATCTTGAAAACTTTGAGCACAGGCATCTATAAAAATAAGTGCATTTTTACATTTTGATTTTTGTAATGGATCTAATAAAACTGTTCTTAATGAAACTGCCGTTCCAGGTATGTTACTTTTATGCATATCGTAAGTTGATAAATAATTAGTTATACCATTATGAAAGCCATGTCCTACATAATAAAAAATCAATCTATCATTTTCACTTAATTCTAAAAACAAACCTCTTAAATCGTATTCAATAGAACTTTTAAGAGCCTCATGATTAATGAATGTATAAATTTGACTTTCTTCTACACCTAAATTGTTAATCAAGACATTCTTAAATTTCTGACAGTCAGCATTTGCATATTTTACCGGAGATATATTGTTTTTGGGAAGATAGTTTTCAATGCCAATAATAATTGCAATTGTTTTATTAAAGCTTGGGACATGTAAAGTTATGCCAGATTCGGCTGATGTTTCCTCTACAAATGATTTAGATTCCTTTCTTATGTACTTTTTGTTGTCAAGTAAAATATCATCTTCTGATTTAGTAGTCTTGATCATAAAAATAGATTTATCTGCTACCTGAACCCAGTCATATTCGACAAGTGGAATAGGTTGAAGTAATGAAATCGCTTTTTTAGTGATTTCATCAATTCTGAAATCATTACTTAGACCTACCATCTCATTGTTATTCGGATTTATCTCGTTAATTCCAAAAATCAATGCCCCCCCATTGGTATTAGCAAATGATGAAATAATTTGAGCTATTTTTTGAGGTACAAACGGAACTGCATTAAATTCTAATTCATCATTCTTGGGAGTGGTTAGTAGTGCATCAAGTTCTGAGTGAGAAACATGAATATTCTTCACTGGAATTTTATTAATACCGGTTTTCTTTAGTAACTGACCCAATGTTACCTGTTTAGGTGCGTGTAAACCATCTTCACACCATAATTCAGCATCGACATATTCAAGAACATCAAATTCCGATGTATAGTATAACAAGATGAAATCGTCATCTGATGGTCTTGCTACAACTGTTATCTCATTGCCATTTTTTTTAATACCACCAATTACACTTTCTGCAATTATATAATGATCATTACAATCATATTCTGGAAGGATTTGAAGATATTTAATAACATTCTTTACAGCTCTATCTATAATACTTTTGGCATAATTTAATGAGTCAAAATCAGACTTTGACAAATGATAGAAATTAGAAGGTATAATAGGTTTATCAACTGTTCCTTCTACTTGAAGAAAGTCATCGTGATTGTTTTCAAAATTAGGTGTAATATCTGTACTGTTAACTTTTTCAGGGATATCAATATTTTCTTGAGTAAAATGTTGTTGTATTTCGTTCTCGCTTGATCTTAGCAAAAAGTCCAATTTCTTGTCGTGACCCAATAGATAAAAATGTCGGCATAAGATTTCAGGCAACTTCAATAAGACACTATTGCTATTCCAAGGAGTTGTAACAAAAAGATCTAAGTTATTAAAATGTACATTTACATTTTTTATAAAATCAACATCATTATATTTGATTTTGAGTTCATCAGCTTGAAAAACATTTAGCATATTAATATTATTGTTAAGATTTTCTAATGAATCTCTAGTACTGTGGTCGTTTGATTGAGTTTCAATCCATGTCTTGAAGTAAGGAACAATTGACTTCAATTTATCAATCAAATTGGAACAAGTTTCTTCTTCGGAATATATCAATTCAAAATCACCTTCTCTCAGTATTTTTATTTTAAGACACTCTAAGAAAAATTCTAAAGAGGGGGACTGCTTGTTTTCTGCGTTAACAGCTAAAAAAGGAAATTGATCTTGAAAAATTGATTCATTACCATCCATGAAAAATTTAAGCTTGTGACATTCAACAAAAATATTTTTAGTACTTAGAAGATAGCCATTACCAGCCCATTCCTCAACTTTTGAAATATCTTCTGGACTCCAATTAGTGCATTGATCTAATAGAATTTTATATATGGCTTGAATGCGAGTGCCGTTCTCTTTCTTTACTTTACCATCGCTCTTAATATCAGAAGCTATCTTCGTTAAGATTTCTAAGTAATCTTCTAATAATAACTTTGTTTTGAAATTAAAAAAGGCTTTCCAATCTTGAGTTAGCTCGTCTTCAAAAAATATGGGCAAATAGCTTCCTGCTACAGTAAGAATATCTTCAGTGTTAATATACACATCATTTGCTTTTTTGCATGTATCCATTAAAGTAGGAATACAATCATTATTTTGGATATACCATTTTAAATAGTTTTCAACTTCATTACCTTCAGTTCTTCCAGGCTTTCCTTGTTGTCCCCAATAAGCAATTGCTGGGGTATTAAAATCTTCAATACTTATATTTTTAATAACATCGGACCAGAATATTTTTAAAAACTTGATGTGATTGGATTTGGCAAGAAACAGTAAAGTTGTCAATTCTGAATATTCATTTGCTTGAAATGTTGATAGAAAAGGTGCAAAAAATTTATCTTCTGCCTTGAAATAATCATTTAAAAATTGATATTCTTGAATCAACTGAGTACTGCTTGTTTTAGGGTATGATATAGCTGTTATACCATCTTTCACACCCATCATTTTAAAGAAGCGCTTCCACTCATCTTTATCAGCATTATCAGACAAATAGCTTTCACTAATAAAAATATCATCCGAGAGTTCCGCTTGTAATCTAAGCCTCGGATTATAGGTGTCGGAAAAATAGCAGAGTCTTGCTGGTAGTAGACTGTCTTTACTGGTTAATATTTTGAGTTCAGATAGTTTCTCTAGCTCATCTTTGCCAATTTCATTTTTAGTATAGAGACTAAAAATGGTCGCTATTGTACCCAATGTGTTTTCGAGAGTACTATATTCAGACGCATTAGCAATGATAGTTTTTCTGAGATAAGAAAGATCTGTTTTCTCAGTTACGCCTATCTTTTCTAACCAATTCCGTGTTTCAGCATTTTGTAATAAAAATTTTTGAATATCAGCATGCAAAAACGAAATTTCACTATTGGGGTCATTCCAATTTTCATCATCAGGTGTTGGAAAATAAATGTTGGATGGAGGAAGAATATTCCCTTTATGATCGAGAATAAAAGACCAATTTTTAATTCTATTTTCATTAATATTTTTCGGATTCTCTATTTCGCACTGTTGTTTAAAAAATTGAATTAGCTGAATATTATTAGTACTCGAATGCCTTTTTTGGAAAGCCTTAGATTCTAACAATTTTGGCACATCTTCCCAATCAAAAATAGAAACACCACTATTTTTCAAAATTTGGACATATCCTGTGTAAGGTAGAAAAGGATTTGTATGAATTGTTTGACTGTTATTTTTATCAATGACAAATTCTCTTGTAGCACTTTCGGTGATAAAAGCTTTTTTTGAAATTGAAGTAATATCGATTAATGCTTGATTAGCTCTAATTAATTCATTTTTGTTCGAGAGAATAAAAGGAATAGAATTAAGTGCGCTTGATAAACCATTTTGATAAGACGAAGTTAAAAGATTGCTGATAGATGATTTTATTGGTATCAATTCATAAGCACTCTGTCCAAATTTTCCACGTACTAATTCTGAAATCCAATTTAATAATTCAGCAGGAATATTTTCAAAGAGCCAATTATTCCATTTTGAGTCTTCATGTAATGTTTCCCTATTTGCACTCATCACAAAGCTACCATTGACTAAGACAGGAAAAGCATATTTTCTTTCTTCTGTAGGAAGATATGAATACAGTAATCTCTCATCACTACTTAACTTTTGAATAGTATCTTGATCTATTTTTGCGGCAAATGTTAACTCTGTTTCAGTCGCATTCAAAAGTTTATCTGGGATATTCTTTTCTTCTTTTAATTTTAACCTTATTTCTGTTGGAACTTGTATTTTAGCTGATCTAATTATCCATGAAAATTTAGTATTTCCATTGTGTTTAATTTCAACAGATGTAGAATCTTGCTCTCTATTTAGCGTAATAATATTTGGAGTCGCTATGTTAAAGTCTAATTCTTGTATGTTTTTAAGAAATAAAAACATATTGACATTTGATGATAATTCTTCAACTGCTTTTTTTACATCCTCTTTGCCCTTTGATAATAAAATAATTGTTGCTACTGTAAACCCACCATCACTTATAAAGGCTTTGATTCTTTCATCAACCTCTTCGGGTTTGGTATATATAGGTATAATCTGCCAAGGATAATAAAACAATCTATCATTATCTATTTCCCAATTTTGTTGATTATCTCCCCATGTAGTATTCCACTCGAAAGCATAATTTGAATCAAACCTAAAATAATCTCCATTGGAATAAATAACTACTTTTTCTGATTGTCCAAATACAGCTTTAAAACCTATACCTTTATAACCTGTTTTTTCAATTGACTTTTTTTTAGTTCCGTCACTAACACCGCAGATGCCTCTTAAATCTCTTTTGTCAAAAGGTTTACCAGTATGTGCTACAACTAAAAAATCATCAAAAAGCCTTATTCCCACCTCTACTGACACTCCTGGTATTACTGAGTCATCAGCATTTTGTAGTAATTCATAAACAAACCTTTTTGAATCAGTATAAAGATCAACGGATAAAGATTTTAATGATTCAGCCTGATTTATCGCGTGTTCAGGTTCAGCATAGCCTGTATTTTTTCTAAAAATTTCTTCAATATCACTCCTTAAACTCATATTAATTTATGCCTTTTATTAAGTTATTTTCTTGAATTATAAATTTGTGCTCGAACTCTTCCCATTTCTGCTTATATGTTGTAGATAGATTAGTCATGTCTTATTTATATACTCGTTATTACTTTAAGATTAATATCTGCAAACTCCTTGATGTAAGTAGCAGTAACACCTAATAATGTTAAAATATCATCAGACGCCTTTGCCTTTGAGAGCCCTGGTTGGACAATCAAAATTTCATATTCTACAGGAATTTCGTTTTTTAATATTCCCAACAGTTTTATCAAATCATTTCTGTTGCCTTTTTCAAGTCGGGAACAGGATAAGCCCTTTTTTGATTTAGTTTCCCGTCTAAGCAGGTGGTTAATGAACTCCTTACCTGATTTATGTTTCCAATGCACGGATTTTTGAGCTTGTCCGCAGACCTCATAAAAATTCTTGATCTGGTTGCTGATAACACCATCCAAAGCAAATTTTAAGTGATAGAGCTTAATTTCAATTTTATCACTATGAGCTTTAATAGTAACAACATCGGCAATTTCACCGGAATAATCATCATCGTAGATGATATCGAAATCTTCTTGCTTTAATTGTTCAATGACTTTGTACTGAATTGAATCAACTTTCTTAGGTTGTATGCCTTGTGCTTCATTTCTTAGATTCACACCATCCCAATTCCAGGATATAAGTTCGTCTTTAGGATAGACGCCTATTTGCTGTTTGAGTTCATAGTATTCGTTTCCTGTAAGTGCAGAACCGTCAGCATACCAAACAGTAGGAATGAATTTTTCAAAGAATGTAACTCCATCAATTTTAGCACGTCCAAACTGAACTTCTACAGGTTCTTTTGATTGTTGAGTTATTTTAAAATCTGCAAATGACTCATCACCATCTTTCTTCTCAAACAGTTCCAACTTGAAAGCAGCTTCTTGTGTTTCGGATTTAAGAGAAAATAACAAATCTCCCCCTATAGATGGATTTACTAAGCATAATTCTACATTGGAGAGGTCATATTTTATTCCGTCTATAATGAAGTTATATTTAGTTTCGACATCGAGGTAGATATCCGTATCCCAATCTATCCATACAGGAAATACATTTGGAAGATTTGTTCTCAGGGTCGGAATAAGTGTTTCTCTAAGAATTTGATTTGGATCAATATTTTCATCTACTAGTTTATTTCCTAATGCTATACACCAATTTTTAAACTGTTTTAAATCTCCCTGGAGTTTTGTCCATACCCTTCCTTTGTATGAAGCTCCTATATTAACTGGTTTACCAACTTCAAAACCTGTACCCATGACAAAGGCTTTTTCTCCTCTTTGTTTTTCGGCTAGGCTCAACGCTTCTCCAACATCACTTCCCACCATCATCCTAAAACGTATATTTTTGCCTAAAAACTGTCTTAATCCAACGTTTTGCAGCTTTACTCTTTTTATATTATAAAAAGTCTTAAAAACATCTATTCCTTTGATAAGCTCGGCATTATCGTCTATTATTGCTTGAGCTAATTCGGTATAAAGACTTCCATTGTCCGAGCTATTTATAAACAGAAGATTATTTTTGGTTTCCCAATAAACTATAATAATGTCCCATTGTATATCATAAATTTCCCGTTTATCATGTACCCAATCAACTTCAAACCTTTTTCCTGTGACTATCACAAGCATATTATGCTCTCTATTAATATCATGAAATTTAAATTCAAGGTTGTCATATCCAGGAATTCCTTTTTGAAAATTACCTGGATTCCAAGCATTAGTCTTATTCTTATAAACAACTGTGCTTAATTTAGGTCTGATATTCTGAAAAGGGATGTTGGCATTGTTCAATTTCTTAAAACCACTCATAAAATCCTTGAATTCTATTTGTTCGTTCACTTGTCCCGAACTTGCATCTGAAAGAATTTCATTCCAATCTGCATCCGTAGCATACAAATCTGCTAATTCTGCTCTCACATCGAGATCAGCAATATTGGCAACGAAAGAGGCATCACCAAGTTCTTCATCATATTTAGTTCTTGTAAAACGACCTGCTAACTGTAATGTAATGGGAAGACTCTTTCTGATATCGTGAAATGCTGCTATTTTCAATTCCGGCAAATCGAAACCTTCACCAAGCATATCAACACAAACAATTATTCTCGTTTTCTTTTGAAGTATTTTATCATAAGTTTCCTTAAAATTAGGTACTCCCGAATATATCACAACAGGATTGAGATCTTTATGAACTTCGTATAACTTAAAAATTTCTTTTGCCCGCTCTTTCGTAGCACAACGAGCCATAAGAATGTGATTGTAGGGATTTGGGTCAGCTAAGTCTGAACGTAAACGTTCAACAGCCACCTTTGCAATTTCTTGATCCGCTTTTTCTTTCTCATATTCACGGATAGAAATAAACTCTATCTTTTTATAATAACCTTGTTCCTGTGCTTTCTTTAAAGGGAAGTTGGAAATAATTTTTCCATCCAGTCTCTTTCCATCATTTCTAAATGGTGTCGCTGTAAATTGAATAACCTTTTCTTTATCGAATTTATTCCGGAACTCATTCCACGAAGACGCTTTCACATGATGAGCTTCATCAATAAATATATGGCTGAATGTTTTGGCGAAAAGTTCTTGAGTCTCATTATTTTGATTGGTAAGCCAACTCATTGTACTTACTACTACATTGCATTTCTCTAAAAATTCAGTAACCTCTTCAGTACTTTCAAATTTATTCTTAATAACCCCAACAATTGGATATAAAGACTTTTCGCCAACAACAGCGAATTGTTTTAATAAACCTAAATTGAAAAACTTTCCAGCTATCTGGTTTCGCAAAGAATCAGAAGGCACCGTAACTAAAAGCTTTTCACATCTGTTAGCTACCAGCGTAGCCAACATTGTTTCCGTTTTACCTGTACCTGTAGGCATTACAACGGTTGCGGCATCTAAAGGAAGTTTCAGGTGCCCCATTATCATATGCAATGCAGCAATCTGTGGTTGTCTTAATCCAGGCTCGTTTACATCCTCTTCCTTATACAGAAAATCATTTTTCCATGATTGCGTAATCTCACTGGGTGAGTACTCTTTTAAAAGAGGATGCTTCGCCCATCCTTTTATAATTATTTTATCCTCTTCAAACCGTTGTTTATTTGGAAGCACATTCGTAAGAAGAGCATATTCAATTCCTTCGGGAATATATTCTTCTTTGGTAGTGAGACAGATTTTATTTACATTGTCTTCTACCACTAAGTAAAAGCGATTTTCCTGCAATATATTAAGAGGTATTGATTGCTTTGAGGCTAATAGTTGCCTTATAATATTTTTACTTCCAGTTTTTTGATAGAGAGTTGACTCAAGAGAGGGTAAAGTTATTTTCATGAAGATAAATTAAATGAGCTTGTCTGAAGTTAATAAATATATGCAATAACTAACTGTTATTTAATCAAATGTATTAAAAATGTGGTTTTTTTAATTATGTAAAACCGTAATTAGGTTAAAAATGAGAATTGTAAAAGAGTTTTATTGTGTTTTTTTGCGAATATTTTTGTGTGGAAATTGTGTTTGAGGATTTAATCTGCTAGATCTTAATAGGATAAGAGTTTTTTACATTTCATGATGTTAAAATGTTATGTAGTGTGGTGAGAAATTTTTATTTATGCTGGAGTGAATTTATAGGTAATAGATGTTTGCTTAATGCTAGATTCGATTAAGATTGAATTAATTAAAATATAAAAGCTAATTAACTAGGTAGTTAATTCAGATTGGACATTATGTTCTAATCATAAGAAACATTGCGACATAGTTGCGTAGCAAATCATATATCACTACATTGTAAGGATAAGATATCTGATTATGAAAGCGATAGGGTATATGCGTTTAAGTTCGAAGGATCAGTCGAGATACTCCTTAGATGTGCAGGAAGCTGCCATAAATGCCTATTGCGCTAAATACGGACTGGAACTCATCGCGCTTTTTAAAGACAATGGCCAACGGAGTTCTACTTTTAGCCGATTGGATTTTCAGGCACTCGAAATATTCATAAAGCGGTATAAAGGACTGGTGCAGTATATGGTCGTTATGGAACACGATCGTTTTAGTAGAGATCTTTCCGAGGCTCTTTTGAAGATAAAGAAATTTGAGAGCCAGTATGGTGTTAAGGTTGTTTCTGTGGACGAACCACTTGATATTGATCCGACAGATCCAACAGTATTCATTAGCCGTGCATTCCGGTATGCTACTGCAAATGCAGAACTTTTAAATATCCGTGCCAGAACCATCCGGGGGATTAAAAGAGCGCATCTGGAAGGACGATTTGTAAATAAAGCACCTTATGGTTATAGCAATAGCAGAGATCTTCTCGGTAAAGGTATTCTTGTTGTAAATAATCAGGAAGCAGAAATCGTTCAACAAATTTTCCGGTACTACTTATCCGGTATGTCGCTGAGAGAAATCACAACTATAATGAATCGGGAAGGTTTTCCGCTTAAAGGTCATAATGCAGTGACACGAATACTGGATAACACTTTATATGCTGGTCTGATCAAAGTGATCGATGAAGACGGAAAGGTAAAGTATGTAAAAGCCCTTCACGAACGTATCGTAAGCGAAGCCGATTATTGGCTTGTGCAAGAAATCAGAAATCGTAAAAAGCCATCAAAATTAAAGCTGGATAAAGATTATCTTTTAAAAGGACTATTGAAGTGTAGTTGTGGAAAATATATGACGGCAGGGTGGAGCAAAGGGAAGAGTAGATACTATTTGTATTACAGGTGTATTAGTCATATTTCGGTTAATATTCCAGGAAAAAGAATCCATGAACAGTTTAGATTGGTATTGGAGCATCTAAAGCTAACAAAAGAGCAATTGATTCTTCTTAATAAGAAAGCAGCTGTAAGAATTGATAAACTGTTGAAAGATGAAAAACAACAGATAAGAGGCAGGCAAAAAATGCTTCAGGAATTGGATGCTAAAATGGAATCACTTGAAGAGCATTTGATTGAAGGAACACTTAATAAGATTACATTCAAGAAATGGTCTGAACAATATAATGCCGAACATAGCCGGGTAAGAGATATTATTAAAGCTACTGAGGAATATATTGCCAATCAGCTACAGCTTATGAAAAAATACATGAGTGGTATACATACCGTTCAGGATATAATAGCGTGTCAAAACGATGAGCCACTAGCGAGGCAAATGATTTTGAAGTTTGTTTTTAGATATGGCTTGCAATATGAAGACGACCGACTAAGAACTTATAAAATCTGTCCGGCACTTTCTCATAATTGTATCGAATTGACGAATAGGGGATTGTTAAGAGTTGATGAGGTAGAAACCGCAACGAAAGCGGACCATGAGCACTTCTTAAATTTTATAACGGAGCAGTTAGTCCATTTGTCTTCAGATTATTAGTGTAAATTCTGAGTCTTTAGGGGAGTTCAATTCCCATCACAACAGAAATATTCGAATACAGAAATAGAAAGCTGAATATTATTAACTATTTGATATTCAGTATTTTGTGTTTTTGATACCTGAATGAGTTTTGAACACTGTAAAATGCAGTAAATCAATGATTTATGTTTTTCGAATAAAAATGATGATTTTTGGAGTGTTTTTTAGTTCTTTAATTTTTGAACTCTGTAACTGGTTGATTGTCAAATAAAAAACCCGCCTTTTGGGCGGGTTTGAACATTCCGTTCAATGCTTTTTTGTGAAGCATTTTCATTTCGTACTCAAGGCGGGACTTGAACCCGCACGAACATTACTGTTCACTGGATTTTAAGTCCAGCGTGTCTACCAATTCCACCACTCGAGCATTAATAAGGTAGTTGAGCGAAAAACGGGGTTCGAACCCGCGACCTCAACCTTGGCAAGGTTGCGCTCTACCAACTGAGCTATTTTCGCATTTTATTTTTTCTTAGAACGTCGCTATACTTGTTCTGTATTGCGGATGCAAATTTAGTACATAAATCTAATTATACAAGTCTTTTCCTGAAAAAAAATAAAATCTTTTTTTAATGTATTGATAACCTTTAGGTTAATTATGGAATTATTTTTTGGTCAGCATACGTTTGATCTCATTAAGCTTCATCAACGCTTCCACCGGGGTTAAGGTGTTGATATCCGTATTGAGAATTTCGTCCTTGATTTCTTCCAATAACGGATCGTCCAGACTAAAAATACTCAACTGCATTTCGTCTTTATCCGACTTCACACCGGCTAAGGCTTCGCTCGAATGATCCTTCTCTAGCTTTTTAAGCAATTTCTGAGCCTTCTGGATCACCGTTTGTGGCATTCCGGCCATCTTGGCCACATGGATACCAAAACTGTGCGCACTGCCGCCTTTTACAAGCTTACGAATAAAAAGGACATTGTCTTTTAATTCCTTTACCGAAACGTTGAAATTCTGAATACCGTCAAAGATCACTTCCATTTCGTTTAACTCGTGGTAATGGGTGGCAAACAGCGTTTTTGGCTTTGCCGGATGTTCGTGAAGATACTCCGCAATTGCCCACGCAATCGAAATACCGTCGTACGTACTCGTTCCACGGCCAATTTCGTCCAGTAATACCAGACTTCGATCGGAAATATTGTTCAGAATGGAGGCCGTTTCGTTCATTTCGACCATAAAAGTCGATTCGCCCATCGAAATGTTATCCGACGCGCCAACACGGGTAAAGATCTTATCAACAATTCCCATTCGGACACTTTCGGCCGGAACAAAACTTCCCATTTGTGCTAACAATACAATCAAGGCTGTCTGACGTAAAATAGCCGACTTACCGGACATATTCGGACCGGTGATCATAATAATCTGTTGGGCTTTGTTGTCCAGAAAAACATCGTTGGCAATATACGGAACACCAATCGGAAGTTGCTTTTCAATAACCGGGTGACGACCGTTTGTAATTTCCAACTCAAAACTTTCGTCAATTGTCGGTTGAATATAATGATTCTCGATCGCCAATTGCGAAAAAGAAGTCAAACAGTCCAGTTGTGCGACCAGATTGGCGTTTACCTGTACCGCTTTGATATAGGTCGATACCCATAATACCAGTTGCTCGAACAATTCCAGTTCCAGTTTGTAAATCTTTTCCTCGGCGCCCAAAATCTTACTTTCGTATTCTTTTAGCTCTTCGGTGATATAACGCTCGGCATTGACCAGGGTTTGCTTACGGATCCATTCGGTCGGAACTTTGTCTTTATGGGTGTTTCGGACTTCAATGTAATACCCGAATACATTGTTAAAGGATACTTTTAACGACGGAATACCGGTTTTTTCGCTTTCGCGGGTTTCCAAAGCTTCCAGATATTCTTTTCCGGAAAAAGCAATACGACGCAGTTCGTCCAGTTCGTCGTGGATTCCGGTTGCAATAGCGTTGCCTTTGTTGATCGCTACCGGAGCATCGGGATTTAGGTTGGCTTTGATTTTCTCGCGTAATACATCACAGGAATGTAGTTTTTCGCCAATGTTTTTGACCGATGGGTTGCTGCTTTCCTGGGCGATGGTCTTAATCGGAATAATCGCATCCAGAGAATTACACAGGTAAATCAACTCACGCGGACTTACTTTTCCGGTGGCGACTTTTGAAATCAGACGTTCCAGATCGGAGATTTGTTTGATCTGGTATTGTACTTTTTGTAATTCCTCCTGATTTTCTTTAAAATAGGCTACTACATTATGCCGTTCTTTTACCCGATCGGCATCCTTTAACGGAAGTGCCAGCCAGCGTTTTAGCAAACGACTTCCCATAGGCGATAGCGTTCGGTCGATGACGTCTAATAAGGTCACGGCATTTGGATTCGTACTATGGTACAATTCCAGATTGCGAATCGTAAAACGGTCCATCCAAACATAGGCGTCTTCGGCTATACGATGAATGGAAGTAATATGTTGTATTTTGTTATGTTGTGTTTCGGACAGGTAATATAAAATCGCACCCGAGGCAATCAAACCTTCGGGAAGTTCGTCTACGCCAAATCCTTTCAGGGAGTTGGACTGAAAATGATTGGTTAGCGTTTCAAAGGCATAATCTTCCTTGTAAATCCAGTCTTCCAGAAAGAAAGCATGAAAATGCTCGCCAAAAGTTTCTTTAAACTGATTTTTATGATTTTTGGGTGCCAGAATTTCACTCGGACTAAAATTTTGAAGCAACTTGTCAATATACTCGGCATTTCCCTGCGAGGTCAGAAATTCCCCGGTCGATACATCCAGAAAGGAAATACCTAATGTTTTTTTGCCAAAGTGAACCGAAGCCAAAAAGTTGTTCGATTTGGAATGCAGTACTTCATCGTTTAAAGCAACTCCGGGTGTAACCAGTTCGGTAACACCGCGTTTTACGATCGTTTTCGTCATTTTTGGATCTTCCAGCTGGTCGCAAATGGCTACGCGTAGTCCGGCTTTTACCAGTTTCGGTAGATAGGTGTTTAACGAGTGATGCGGGAATCCGGCCAAGGCGGTTTCCGAATCCGATCCGGCGCCGCGTTTGGTTAAGGTAATACCTAAAATTTGAGAGGCACGAACGGCATCATCACCAAAAGTTTCGTAAAAATCGCCCACGCGGAACAACAAACAGGCATCGGGATATTTTCGCTTGATCTCATTGTATTGCTTCATTAAAGGGGTTTCCTTCGGTGTTTTTTCTTTTGTTGACAAGGCGTTTCGATTTTATGTTTTGTAAAAAGCGAAAGTAAGGATTTTTTAGAAAAAGTAAAGGGGACAATCGGAACTTAATGTTTGTCATAAAGCCGGTTTACTATCGGATTTTATCATTAATTTTGCCGTTTAGTATTGGAAAAAAGATGAGAAAACTAGCGAATAGCGAATTAGAACGAAAAAATATATCCGAATTCAAGGAAGCCGAAAAAACACCGATTATTATTGTATTGGATGATATCCGGAGTTTACACAATATCGGATCGGTTTTTAGAACGGCGGATGCCTTCCTGATTGAAAAGATTTATCTGTGCGGGATTACGGCGACGCCTCCGAATAAGGAAATTCATAAGACGGCTCTAGGTGCAACCGATACGGTAGCCTGGGAATATGCAAAAGATGTAGTGGAAGTGATCGAAAATCTGAAAAAGGAAAAGGTGTCGGTTTTTGCAATCGAACAGGTGGAGCATTCGGTATTCTTACAGGATTTTATTCCGGAAGCAGATACCAAATATGCCCTGGTTTTTGGAAATGAAGTAAAAGGTGTCGCGCAACAGGCGATCGATGCTGCCGATGGAACAATCGAAATTCCGCAATTGGGAACCAAACATTCATTGAATATTTCGGTTAGCGCCGGAATTGTGGTTTGGGATCTGTTCCGAAAAATGCAGTTCGAAGGTTAGACTTTTATTTTCGCGGAAATTAGGTCCAGAATCTGAAGGTAGTCTTCCTGATTTTCCACAAAGTCATAATCGGACACATCGATAATTAATACGTTGAGGTTACTTTGCGATTTGATATAATCCAGGTAACCTCTGTTTATTTTGTCCAGATATTCGGCCGGGATTTCCTGTTCGTACGAACGACCTCTTTTGCGGATGTTTTCCAACAGGCGCGGGGTGTTCTGATACAGGTACACATATAATCCGGGTTTGGGCATTTCTTTATAAATGATGTCAAACATCGTTTTGTACAACCGGAATTCATCTTCGCCTAAGGTTACTTTGGCAAAAATCAACGATTTAAAAATATGGTAGTCGGCGACAATAAAGTCTTTAAATAAGTCGAATTGCGCCAGGTCATCGGACAATTGTAAATAACGATCGGCCAAAAACGACATTTCCAATGGAAATGCATAGCGCGCCTGATCTTTATAAAATTTAGGAAGAAACGGATTGTCGGCAAAACCTTCCAAAATTAATTTGGCATTAAAATCCTCCGAAATCTTGGTGGCAAGGGTTGTTTTTCCGGCGCCAATGTTGCCTTCTATCGCGATATAGTTAAAATGTTGCAGTTCGAATTTTTCAATAGGCGAAGCAAGGTTGCCCACTACGGTACACGTACTGTTGTCGGAAGTAATGGCGATTAGTTCGGGAATGCTTTTCTTTAAAACCGGATGAATCCAGTCCAGTAGCAGGTCGTTTAGCGGTTGTAGTACAAACAAACGGTGTTGCATTTGCGGATGCGGAACCTGTAAATCCGGACTGTCAATGATCCTTTCGTCACAACTGATGATGTCCAGATCAATGGTACGCGCCTGATAGCCGTCCTGTGTGCTGCGGATACGACCCAGTGTTTTTTCGATAGCCAGAATCTTTTCCAATACGGTTTCAACCGAACGATGCGTGTGAAGTACCAGTGCGCAGTTATAAAAGGCATCGCTTTCAAATCCCCACGAAGGCGTTTCGTAAAGTCGTGATATACGAATAACGGTGCCTATGTTTTTATGAATCAGGTTAATGGCGTTTTGAATGTTTTCAATACGGTTTCCCTGGTTGCTTCCTAATGATATTACTACTTGATTCTGACTGCGCATACGGCAAAATAACTAAAAGAATTTTAGAATTAAAGTATATTTGTTGGAAGTGTTGATAAATTGTTTTGTAACAATTATGGAAAAACACCTACTTATTGTATAAAAAGAAAAAGAAATGAAATTTATAGGAAACGTACTGGCCACTATAGTGGGGATATTTGTGTTTTTTATGGTGTTGTTTTTCGGAATTGCGCTGATCAGAGCACTTTTTGGAGGCGATGGCAACAAAGTAAAAATAAAAGACAATTCAGTTATCGAACTCGATTTGTCGGAAGTAAAACAGGATTACGGCGGGAAATTCAATTTTGCCGAATTTAATTATTTTAGAGCCCAACACAATGGTGTTGTGGATGTGTTAAATGCGATTGAGGCGGCTAAGAGTGATGATAAAATCAAAGGGATTTCGATCGTAAACAATACGGCGATGATTGGTATTGCACAGCGTAAAGCGGTTCGTGATAAACTGGAAGATTTTAAAAAATCAGGAAAGTTTGTGGTAGCCTACGCGAATGCCTATTCACAAGGGGAATATTACCTGGATTCCGTTGCCGATACCTTATATGTTAATCCGGTAGGAGAACTGGACTTTAAAGGACTTTCTACAGAAATTTTATTCTTTAAAGATTTCCAGGATAAAACCGGTGTGAAAATGGAAGTAATCCGTCACGGGAAATATAAAAGTGCTGTGGAGCCGTTTTTAGAAAACGAAATGAGTCCGGCGAATCGGGAACAGATGACCGTTTTACTGAATTCGATCTGGTCTACCGTTGTGGATGATATTTCCAAAAGCCGTAAAATTCCGGTTGATAGCCTAAATGCGATTGCCGATAATTTGGGTGCCAGAACGCCGGAATTGGCAAAAGCTAAAAAATTAATCGATAAAATCGGTTATGAAGACGAATATCATAATGGTATCCGTCGCGCTTTAAAAGTGGAAAAAGAAGAAGAATATAATAAAGTGAATATTCTGGATTATGCCCGTAACGTAGCCAATACAAATGCTGACTATGAGACAAAAGATCGTATCGCTATTATCTATGCGCAGGGTGAGATTCTTTCGGGCGAAGGGGATGTAAGCTATATTGGCGAAGGTTCTATGCGTCGTTCGTTAGAGGATGCGCGTAACGACGATAATGTAAAAGCGGTTGTTTTACGAATCGACAGTCCGGGTGGTAGCGCGCTGACTTCGGAGTTAATCTGGAGAGAAATCGAACTGACGAAAAAGAAAAAACCGGTAGTGGTTTCTATGGGGAATCTGGCCGCTTCGGGTGGTTATTATATCGCGTGTAATGCCAATACCATTTTTGCCGAACCGAATACCATCACCGGATCCATCGGAGTTTTTGGAACTTTACCAAACTTTAGTCCATTGGCTAAAAAAATAGGAATCAATGCCGAGCAGGTAAAAACACACCAAAATGCATCTGGTTACAGTGTTTTCGAACCGTTGGATGAAAATTATAAAAATGTAGTGTTGGAAGGTGTGGAACATATCTACAACACCTTTGTAAGTCGTGTGGCTGCCGGAAGAAAAATGACATTTGCTCAGGTGGATAGTATCGCCCAGGGACGTGTTTGGGCTGGAAGAGACGCTGTTAAAATCGGATTGGTCGATAAAATGGGCGGATTGGATCAGGCTATTAAACATGCGGCTTCATTGGCTAAGATAACAGAATACAAAACGGAAGATTATCCGGAATACAACAAAACAATTGAGGATATGTTTCGCGGTTTAACCGGAGGTGTGTCGATGTTCCAAAGCCGTGAAGCCTTGATTAAAGAACAAATCGGAGAAGAAGGTTATCAGGTAATTGAACAAATCCGAAGAGCGAAACAGCAACGAGGTGTTCAGGCCTTGATGCCATTCGAATTGGTAATTCAATAAGATCCCGTATTGTAGAGAAATGCTACAAATCCGGTTAAATAGTTCCTGGAACACAAAATAAATACAGCCATTTAAAGGCTTTTTACAACAAACCAACTTATTTTCTGTTATCAGTAAATAAGTTGGTTTAATTTTTGTGGTAAATTCGTAAGATAAATATTTCGAGTTATGTTAAAGAAAATCCTAAAAGGTTTCGGTATCTTTTTACTGTTATCGATAATCACGTTGGCGGCGGTTCCGTTTATGTTTAAAGACAAAATAAAGGAATTGGTTGCCAAAGCCATTAATGAAAATGTAGATGCCAAAGTCGCTTTTGAAGATGTGGATCTCAGTTTATTTAAGAGCTTTCCGAATGCGAACATTACGATCGATAAGATCAGTGTGATCAATAAAGCACCGTTCGAAGGGGATACACTTTTCTATTCCGGCGAGGTAAACCTGAAAATGTCGATCAAGGAGTTGTTTAAAAAAGACGGCGAAGCGATGAAAATCGACGGTTTTTACTCGAAAGATGGTGTAGTGAATATCATCTTTAATAAAGACGGTCTTGGGAATTTTGACATTGCGTTAAAAGATCAGAAAGAAGACAAGCCATCCGACAGTAAGCCGTTTGCGTTGAATCTGAAAAAATACGAGATCGAAAACCTGCGTTTTACGTATAGCGACGAGAAGTCCAAAATCAAAATGGTGGTGGACAGCCTGAATCACGAAGGAACGGGGAATTTTGCCGCTCAGAAATTGGATTTGGTAACCAAATCATCGGCTAAATTGTCGTTGGATATGGACAAGGTGAAGTACATGAAAAACGTATCGCTTAACCTGGATGCGATTTTAGGAATTGATCTCGAAAAACAAAAATATACATTTAAGGAAAATAAAGCACTGATCAACCAGTTGCCGCTGGAATTTGACGGTTTTATTCAAATGGTGGAAAAAGGTCAGGAGTATGATCTGAAATTTAAAACGCCAACGTCGTCGTTTAAAAACTTCCTGGGATTGGTGCCGGAAGCCTATGCCGGAAATTTGAACACGGTAAAAACAACCGGTGATTTTAAGGTGGATGGTACGGTTAAAGGTGCGCTTACGGATACGACGATTCCGAAATTTAAAATTGAAATTGCATCCGATAATGCATCGTTCCAATATCCGGATCTACCGAAATCGGTGCAGAATATTGTGATCGATACCTATATTGTAAACGAAACAGGATTGATGAATGATACCTATGTGAATCTGGATAAATTGTCGTTCCGTATTGATCAGGATGTGTTTAATGCAAAAGCCAATATCAAAAATATTACACAAAATGCGTTGGTTGCTGCTGAATTAAAAGGAGTGATCAATCTGGCAAATGTGACCAAAGCCTATCCGGTAAAACTGGAAAAACCGCTATCGGGTATCTTAAAAGCCAATGTGGTCACGAAGTTTGATATGAAATCGGTGGAAACAAGTCAGTATCAGAATATACAAAATTCTGGAAATATCAGCCTGACCGGGTTTAATTATGCTGGTCCGGAATTAGCGAAGCCGATCCAGATCAAACAGGCTACTGTAGCCTTTAATCCAAATCAGATCCGATTGAATCAATTGGATGCGGTAACCGGTAAATCGGATATTAAGGTAACCGGAACGCTGGATAATTTCTACGGATTTGTCTTTAAAAAACAGGTCTTAAAAGGAAATTTCGATATGAGTTCGAATCAGTTGTTGGTGTCGGATTTTATGACGCCATCGGCACCGGAAGCTACGCAAACGAAAACAGCCGCACCTAAGGAAGCGGTTAAAATTCCAGCATTTTTGGATTGTACGATTACGGCCAAAGCCAATACGGTAGTGTATGATAATCTGACGTTAAAAGCGGTTTCTGGTAAAATGAGTATTAAAGATGAGGCGGTAAAACTGGAAAATGTAAAAACATCAATGTTCGACGGTCAGATTGGGGTAGATGGTATGGTGTCGACCAAAGGAGCGGTGCCGAAGTTTGATATGAATCTGGGCTTAAATGCGGTGGATATTGCCAAATCGTTTACACAATTGGATATGTTGAAATCGATTGCGCCAATTGCTGGTGTGATTAACGGAAAACTAAATTCGACAATCAAGTTGTCCGGAAATCTGGATGCCAAAGAAATGACACCGGTTCTGAAAACGATTTCCGGAGATTTATTAGGGCAGTTATTGTCGACATCAATCAATGCAAAGAATTCGAATTTATTGAATGCTTTGGATGGAAACCTGAAGTTTATCGATTTGGATAAGTTAAATCTGAATAATCTGAAAGCACATTTGTCGTTCGATAATGGAAAGGTAAATGTAAAGCCATTTGATATCAAATATCAGGATATCAAAGTGACGGTTGGTGGGCAACACGGGTTTGATCAATCGATGAATTACAATCTGAAGTTTGATGTGCCGGCGAAATATCTGGGATCGGATGTGAATAAGTTGTTAGCGAAGTTGTCGCCATCCGATGTGAATAAATTACAGGATATACCGGTCAATGCAGTTTTAACCGGAAGCTTTAAAAATCCTAAGGTTTCTACCGATTTAAATCAGGCGGTAACCAATATCTCGAATCAGTTGATTCAACAACAAAAAGATAAACTGATCAATCAGGGAACCGGAGCATTGGAGAATCTTTTAGGTGGTGGCAAAAAGAATACCGGAACCGGAACTACGGCCGATACGACCAAAACCAAACCGAAAGACGATATTAAAAATACAGCTGCTAATGCTATAAAGGGGCTCTTTGGGAAAAAGAAAAAAGAAGAATAAAAGAGAAGGCTATCCATTTGGGTAGCCTTTTTTATATCTTTTTATTTTACACCTGACAGGTTTTTAAAACCTGTCAGGTGTTATAACGAAAGTGTGTAATCGTTTTTACAGCGTGATTTTTACCACGTAGCCTTCGAAGGTTCGGATATTAAAAACGGTACCGTCTTCGAAAATCAGGTATTGTCCTTTAATTCCGGTTAGTCGTCCGTTAAAAACCGGTGTTTTATCCAGACTCAGACTGTTGACTTTCTTCGGGTATTGAAGAACCGGATAGTCCAGATGGTATAGCTTTTCGGGTGTTGGTGCGAAATACGGTTTTACTTCGTCCGGTAATAACGATTCCAGTTTATTACGTTCGGATACAATATCCACCGCAGGAACTTCATTTTGCAACATTTTTCGCCAGTTGGTTTTGTCTGAAAAATGATCTTTTAGTGCGACCTCGGCGATTCCGGCCAGATAACGATTCGGAACTTCTACGATCGGAACGGCTTCTATAGCACCCTGATCAATCCAACGCGTCGGAACCTGGGTTTTACGGGTAACGCCTACTTTGACTTCGCTGGATAAGGCCAGGTATACAATATGGGGCTGTAACTGGACTCTTTTTTCATATTCCAGATCACGGTCTTCAATGTCGAGATGTGCCGTGCTGAGTTCCGGTTTCATAATCCAGTCACCGGCCGAAGCGCTCGACATAAAGCAGTCATAACAAAATCCCTGTCTGAAAATCTTTTTTTTCTTGCCGCAGTTCAGACATTGATAGCCCTGAAAAGCAATCTCCAACTCTTTGTTCAGTAATTGGTTGACATTCAAAAAGCTGTTTTCAAAAACTAGGTAATATTGTATCGGATTCCCGATTTCCGTTTGCATCTTAGTCAGTACGCCGTCGTATTGCATTTTGTAAATTTCAGGTTTAAGTATTAGGATTTGCAGTGAAGCCGAGTGTTTCCTGCTGTTTTTTTCTTATTTTTGGTAATGATGTAAAAGTACAAACTTTGGTTTGAATAATGCCAAAACAAATCTTTTTAACCGGAATATACTAAAATATGGCCCTGACAATAATTAACTCGATTGCTTCCTGGATACTGAAAAAACGAATTCATCAAATGGAATTGTTTCTGAAATACCCCAATGAAGTACAGGAAGAACTGCTGTTTAGCTTGTTGCGTACGGCAGAACCTACTATTATTGGTCAGAAATATGAATTTTCGTCCATCAGAAGTTATAAGACGTTTACAGAGCGCGTTCCGGTGTCGACCTATGAAGAACTCGAACCATTGATCGAAAGAACCCGAAAAGGGGAGCAAAATGTGTTTTGGAATACACCAATCAAATGGTTTGCAAAATCCAGCGGAACAACCAATGCCAAAAGTAAGTTTATCCCGGTGAGTAGTGAAGCTTTGGAGGATTGTCATTATAAAGCCAGTAAAGATTTACTGTGTTTGTATCTGAATAATAATGAAAATTCACAGTTGTTTACAGGTAAGAGTCTTCGCTTGGGAGGAAGTAAGCAATTGTATGAAGATAATAATACCTTTTTTGGCGATTTGTCGGCAATTTTGATCGATAATATGCCTTTCTGGGCGGAATTTAGTAGTACTCCGAGTAATAAGGTGTCGTTAATGAGTGAATGGGAATCTAAAATTCAGGCGATCATACAGGAGACGGTTATGGAAAATGTAACCAGTTTTGCCGGAGTGCCTTCCTGGATGTTGGTATTGCTAAACCGGGTTTTGGAAGAAACCGGAAAAAACAATCTGGTGGAATTATGGCCTAATGTTGAGGTATATTTCCATGGAGGAGTAAGTTTTGAACCGTATCGCGAGCAGTATAAACGATTATTGCCAAAAGAGGATTTCCGCTATTACGAAATTTATAATGCCTCTGAAGGTTTTTTTGCGATTCAGGATCTGAATAATTCCAATGATCTGTTGTTGATGCTGGATTACGGAATTTTCTACGAATTTATTCCGATGGATGCTTTTGGCACGCCGGAACAGAAAGTAATCCGCTTGTCGGAAGTGGAGTTGAATAAAAACTATGCGGTCGTGATTACAACCAATTCCGGACTGTGGCGTTATCTGATAGGAGATACGGTGCGGTTTACCTCATTAAACCCGTATCGTATTAAAGTGACGGGAAGAACAAAACACCATATCAATGTATTTGGTGAAGAGTTGATGGTTGAAAATACCGATAAAGCCATTTCTAAAGCCTGTCAGGAAACCAATTCCGAAGTAATTGATTATACCGTGGCACCAATCTTTATGAAAGGTCGCGAAAAAGGAGCCCACGAATGGATGATCGAATTCCGTAGAAAGCCGGAGAATATCGAGCTTTTTCGTAAAAAACTGGACGAAGCGCTGCAATCGGTAAACTCTGATTATGAAGCAAAACGATATAATAATATGACTTTGAATCCGTTAGTGTTAAATGTTGCGCGAACCAATCTGTTTTACGACTGGCTAAAAGAACAGGATAAACTGGGCGGGCAACACAAAATTCCACGACTATCCAATAGTCGGGAGTATCTGGACCGACTTAAGGCTTTACAATATATTCAAATAGACTGATTATGAAAAAACGGATTGTTTTTATAGTAGCAGGAATCCTTTTGGTTTCCTGCGGACCCAAACGATTAGGGTGTGGTCCACGACGATGTGATGTCGATAGTAAAAAGATAGAATATAAGCCGGATATACAAATTCAAAAAGCTACCAAAACGGCATAAAAAAACCTCGCAATTGCGAGGTTTTAAAATTCTTAGAAGGTTCTAATTATTTTTTTGCAGCGTCAGCAGCTGGAGCAGCAGCGTCAGCAGCTGGAGCAGCAGCTTCAGTAGCTGGAGCAGCAGCAGCCTCAGTAGTAGCAGCAGCAGAATCAACAGTAGTAGCAGCAGCTTCTACAGCCTCTTCAGCAGGAGCAGCAACTTCTTCAGTTACAGGCTCTTCAGTTTTAGTTTCTTTACAAGAAACGAAAGAAACACTCATCATAGCTACTAATGCTAAGCTTAAAACAACTTTTTTCATCTTACTAAATTATAAAGGTTAATTATTAATTCGGAGCAAAGATATAAAATTTTTGATACGTAATAATATTTACTAAAATATTTTTTGCTCCCGGATTATGTTTTTTTTTGAAAAAACAGTCAGCTCACTTATAAAACGCCCTATTTTGTTGGTTTTTTTTGGTGTAACTAACTGTTTTTTAATATTTTGCGTCAGGGTTAAAAATGTGTTATTTTTTCTTATTTTGAACGATTTTCATCTCGTCAACAAGGTGTTTTGCACCCGCATATTTGTCAATTATAAACAAAACATAGCGAATATCGACCATAATGTTGCGGCAAATCGCTGGATCGTAGTGAATATCGCTCATCGTTCCTTCCCAAACACGGTCGAAATTTAACCCGATTAGGTTCCCTTCTGCATCCAATGCAGGGCTTCCGGAGTTACCACCGGTTGTGTGATTTGTTCCGATAAAACATACCGGCATACGTCCTTTATCGGCATATTGTCCGTAATCTTTATTGTTATATAAGGAGATTAATTTGGCAGGTACGTCAAATTCATAATCACCCGGTACGTATTTTTCGATCACACCGTCCAAATAGGTCATCGGTTCGTAGATTACCGCATCACTCGGACTGTAGCCTTTTACTTTTCCGTAGGTAACGCGTAGCGTACTGTTCGCATCCGGGAAAATACGGTTATTCGGGAATAATTCCAGAATAGCTTTCATATAGGTACGTTGTAACGCGATGTTTTTAAGGTTCAATTCGTCATACTTTGGTGCTACGTTTTTCAGGTAACTATCAGCCATGGTTTTTACCAATTGGAAACCTTTGTCTTTGTTGATGCGCTCGATTACTGTTTTGGCATCGCCATTCAATAATTCTTTTAAACCGTTATAGCTGGTTAGTTTTGACTGGCTGTATACTTCTTCGGTTAGTTTTTTAGTATCGGCATTTACCAAACTCGCGGGTAAAAACTGTTTTGGCGATTTGGTAGCATATAAGGCGATTAACTGTTCGAAAACTTTTTCGTCTACATTCGCATTAAAATCTTTGTATAAATCTTCAAAACCGGCAATCAGGTTGTTTTTACGATCGTTAAAAGCTTGTTCACCTTTAGCATTGTAAACCTGTTCCAATTGGAATAAACGGTATCCGAAGCTCAATAATTCGGTATTTCGTAAAACCACTTCCGTATAATAATCACGGCTCAAGGCATACGGAGCGATTTCAGTGTAGTTCTTTTTAAAGTCGGCTAACAAATTACCATATTCGGCTTGTTTTCCGGATTTCGCCACTTTGTCCTGAAATTCCTGTTCAAATTTTTGTTTGATCGCTAAAGCGTTTGATTTTTTTAAACCTTTGGTTTCGCCGATCCATTTTTTCCAGTAGTTCGCAATGCTGGCATATTTGGAAGCATATTGAATTTTGATCGCGTTGTCTTTACGCATAAATCCGTCCTGAACTTTTAAAGCCGCATCACGCACTTCGATTTTTGCAGGATTCAGATCGTTGATGATTTGTGCTACGGCATACGACGGAAGGTATTCTTGAGTACGACCCGGGTAACCCATTACCATGGTGAAATCGTTTTCTTTCACTCCTTTTATAGAAACCGGGAAGAAATGTTTCGGTTTGTAGGGTACGTTATCTTTAGAATAAGCAGCCGGACGGTTGTTTTTATCAGCGTAGATTCGGAATAAAGAAAAATCTCCGGTATGGCGTGGCCAAACCCAGTTGTCGGTATCCGATCCGAATTTCCCGATTGATGATGGCGGAGCACCAACCAAACGAACATCGGTATAGGTTTCCGTTAGGAATAGGATATACTGGTTTCCGTCATAAAAAGTACGGATTTTGTTTTCCTGCCAGGATTCCTTTGGTAACGTACGGCTTAACATGTTGATGTTTTCCTGAATTTTCTTTTGTTTGTCAGCTTCACTTGTCAGTGCGGCAACACCTTCCAGTACTTTATTGGTTACATCTTCAATTTTTACAATAAAAGTTACTTCCAGATCTTTGTTCGGTAGTTCGTCTTCCTGTTTCATCGCCCAGAATCCGTTGGTCAAATAGTCATGATCAACAGTTGAATGGGATTGGATTTCGCCATATCCACAGTGATGGTTGGTTAATAATAAACCTTTGGAGGAAATGACTTCTGAGGTACAACCACCGTTAAAATGCGGTACAGCATCTTTTAAACTGGATTTATTGACATCATAAATATCGGCAGCCGATATTTTCATTCCTAAGGTTTTCATCTCTTTTTCGTTCATTCCTTTTAAAAGCGAAGGAATCCACATTCCGCCCTGTTGTGCGGAAACCGGTAAAACGAACAATAGGACAAGTAGTCTTAAAAGTTTCATTGGATTGTTTTTATTTGATTATTTTGGTTATACGACTTTGTATTTCATGATTTTACGGTTGTGATCGGTAAAATTCTGGGCAAGATACAATTTTTGAGCCTTTTCGTTATGGTTTTCAACTTCCAGGTAGAGAACTTTTAACTTTAATTTAAGAGCTTCCGATTGGATAAAATGGATGGCTTGCTTGCCAATTCCTTTACCGCGGGCTTTTTCAGAAAGGTACAATTCGTCTAAAAAAGCATAACGACCTTTGTATTCAAAACTAAAAATAAAAGTAAGAATCACATAGCCTACCAGAATATCGTCTGAATAAATCAGCCAGGCTTTTCCCAGATTTTCATCGTTTATAAAGGTTTCAAAAAGCGATTCGGTAGTCGGGATATCGATAGGGTAGTTGTCGATCGCATAGAAATCCTCCATCATCGCAATGATATCGGGAATATGCTGATGGTCCAAAGATTTAAACTGTGTATTCATTTTTAATATGGTTTACAATGCTCTTGGTGGCATTTTGATTCATTTGTACAAAAGTGCTGCAAATATGACCTTTTTCGAAACGGATGTCTTCGTTTTGAATCAGATTGGAAAAGGCTTCGTCAAGTTCTTTTTGGTTTGAAATGGAAATACAGCCTTCCATGTTAACCAGCGCTATGGCTTCGGCAAAATGGGAAAAATTAGGGCCAATAACAATCGGTACGCCAAAGGTGGCCGGTTCCAGTATATTGTGAACGCCCGGTTTGCCAAAACCACCGCCTACATACGCAATGTCGGCATAACTGTAGATCTTGGTCAGGATACCAATGGTGTTGATGATAAAAACATCGTAATCACTTAAATTGGTAATCGCATCTTTTTCGGAAAATAAAACCGTTTTCCGGGAAATGCTTTTTTGGAGTTCCTGAATTTGTTCAGGTTTGATGTTATGCGGTGCAATAATAAATTTCACCGGATCGGTGCAGCGGTTGATATAGTCCACAAGCAGGGTTTCGTCTTTTGGCCATGAACTGCCAATTACGATAGTAGTCGTGTCGGCTTTAAAATTTTCGATAAAATCAAGGGTGTTGTCGCGTTCCAAAATAGCCGATACCCGGTCAAATCGGGTGTCACCGCTCACTTTTACATTGTGAAATCCGATGCTTTGTAAAAGCTGTTTCGATTTTTCATTCTGAACAAAAAAGTAACGGAAACTTTTTAGTGCATTTCGGTAAAACGAACCATACCATTTAAAAAACGATTGTTTTTCGCGGAAAATACCGGAAACCAGATAGGTCGGGATTTGCTGTTGTTTTAAAACGTCCAGATAATTCGGCCAGTATTCGTATTTGATAAAAAATACAAGGTCGGGATGAATGGCTTTGATAAAACGGATAGCATTCGATCGGGTGTCCAACGGTAAATATACGGTGACATCGGTTACGGTATTGTTTTTGCGGATTTCATAACCCGATGGAGAAAAAAAGGTCAGTACAATTTTATGCGACGGATAATTGGCTTTGATTTGTTCTATTACCGGAAGTCCTTGTTCGTATTCGCCCAGTGACGCGGCATGGAACCAGATGGTTTTATCGGTAGGATGTATGGCGGATTCCAATGTGGTAAAAACATTTTTCCGTCCTTCAGTAAACAGCTTGATTTTAGGGCTTACCATAGCAATAAAACGGATCAGAAAACCAGCTATCCGAACCAGTAAATCGTATAAAAAAAACATAGGCGAAAATTTGTGTCGCTAAATTACGGTTCTTTACGTTAATTTGATTGGTGTAACGTCATTAAATGAGTATTTTTGCTTGTTTTAATTCCTTTTCCAAAAGGAATTTCAAATCGTTATAAAGCAATTTAGAAAGCACATGAGAAAAATACAAATGGTTGATCTTAAGGGTCAATACGAACAAATAAAAGAGCAGGTTAACCAGTCAATCCAGGAAGTACTGGATACAACAACATTTATCAACGGGCCACAAGTACACCAATTCCAAAAAGCATTGGAGGAATATCTGGACGTGAAACACGTTATTCCGTGTGCGAATGGTACCGATGCACTTCAGATCGCAATGATGGGATTGGGATTGCAACCCGGTGATGAGGTGATTACAGCCGATTTTACGTTTGCCGCTACCGTTGAGGTAATTGCCTTGTTGCAACTGACTCCGGTTTTGGTTGATGTGGATCCGGATACGTTTAATATTTCAGTGGACGCCATTAAAAAAGCGATCACGCCAAAAACGAAAGCGATTGTTCCGGTACATATGTTCGGACAGGCGGCGAATATGGAAGCCATCATGGCGGTTGCAAAGGAACACAATCTGTTTGTGATCGAAGATAATGCGCAGGCAATCGGAGCCGATTATGAATATGCTGATGGTAGTAAAAAGAAAGTGGGGACGATTGGACATGTGGCGTCGACCTCATTTTTCCCGTCTAAAAACTTAGGATGTTATGGTGATGGCGGTGCCATTTTTACCAACGATGACGAACTGGCTTATAAATTACGCGGAATCGTAAACCACGGAATGTACGTGCGTTACCATCACGATGTAGTAGGGGTTAATTCCCGTTTAGACAGTATGCAGGCTGCGGTTTTGAATGCGAAGTTGCCCAGGTTGGATACGTATAACGATGCACGTCAGTTGGCAGCTCAAAAATATGATGCGGCTTTTGCTGGACACGCCAATATTGTCACTCCGGTTGTAAAAGGCGATACAGGAAGCCATGTGTTTCATCAGTATACCTTACGAATTCTAAATGCTGATCGCAATGCGTTAATGCAACACCTGATCGATAAAGGTATTCCGTGTGCAATTTATTATCCGATTCCGTTACACAGTCAGAAAGCGTATGCTGATAGTCGTTATAATGAAGCCGATTTCCCGGTGACGAATCAATTGGTGAATGAAGTGATTTCATTACCAATGCATACCGAATTGGAAGACGAACAGATTAAATTTATTACCGATAGTATTCTGGAATTTTTAAAATAAACCTTTTCACGTATATTCGTGTTCATATTCAAAAATAAATGAAAGTAGTTGTTACCGGAGGTTTAGGTTTTATCGGATCCCATACTGTAGTGGAATTATACCGTCAGGGGTTTGAAGTGGTTATTGTCGATAATCTGTCGAATTCATCTATCGATGTTTTAACAGGTATTGAAAAAATAATCGGGGTGAAACCAGTATTTGAGCAGATTGATCTGCGCGATAAAGCTGTTGTAACCGCTTTTTTTGAAAAACACAACGATAGTATTGGTGTTATTCATTTTGCTGCTTCAAAAGCAGTGGGCGAAAGTGTGGAAAATCCATTGCTGTATTATGAAAATAATATTGCGTCTTTAGTTTACCTGTTACAGGAATTACAAAAGAAAAAAGAAGCGTATTTTATTTTCAGTTCTTCGTGTACCGTATACGGTCAGGCCGAAAATATGCCGATCACGGAGTGTGCTTCGGTACAACCGGCAATGTCTCCGTATGGGAATACAAAAAGGATTGGAGAAGAAATTATTAATGATGTAGCTAAAGTTTCCGGAATCAATGCGATTTTGTTGCGTTATTTTAATCCGATTGGAGCCCATGAAACTGCCGAAATAGGGGAACTCCCCGTTGGTGTACCGCAAAATCTGGTGCCGTTTATTACGCAAACCGCTATTGGTATCCGTAAGGAATTATCGGTATATGGCGATGATTATCCAACAGCTGACGGAACCTGTATCCGCGATTATATTCATGTAGTTGATCTGGCTAAAGCACATGTGGTGGCGCTACAACGACTAATTGATCATAAAAACGAAAGTAAGGTGGAGGTGTTTAATATTGGAACCGGAAAAGGGAGTTCGGTATTGGAAGTGATCCGTACGTTCGAAAAGGTAAGTGGAAAGCCTTTACCATATAAAATTGTAGGCCGACGCGAAGGCGATATTATCGAAGCCTATGCAAATACCGACAGAGCAAACCAGATATTGGGCTGGAAAGCGCAATTAACGCTGGAAGAAGCGTTGGACGCTGCCTGGAAATGGGAACAGAAAGTTCGAAATATATAAAATAAAAATCCCGACTTATAGTCGGGATTTTTATTAGCGTACCGGTTGATTTAAAATCAAGTCCAGGTATAAGTTGATTTTGTCTTTTAACTCTTTACGAGGCGTGATAAAGTCAAGGAAACCATGTTCTAAAACGAATTCCGATGTTTGGAATCCTTCCGGAAGGTCTTTTCCGGTGGTGTCTTTTACGACACGTGGTCCGGCAAAACCAATCAAAGCTCCGGGCTCGGCAATGTTAATATCACCTAACATCGCATAGGATGCTGTAGTTCCTCCGGTTGTCGGATCGGTACACAAGGAAATATACGGGATTTTTGCATCGGCCAATTGCGCCAGTTTTGCAGACGTTTTGGCTAACTGCATTAATGAGTATGCTGCTTCCATCATACGCGCTCCACCCGATTTGGAAATCATTACAAATGGTACTTTATGCTTGATGGAATAATCGATCGCACGGGCAATTTTTTCACCTACAACAGCTCCCATTGATCCTCCGATAAACGCAAAATCCATTGAAGCAACAACCAGGTCTTTCCCTTTGGATTTTCCTACTGCTGTACGAACCGCATCTTTTAATTTGGTTTTGTCGATAGCGTCTTTTAAACGATCGCTGTACTTTTTAGTATCCACAAATTTAAGCGGATCCTTGGACGTCATGTTGGCATCCAGTTCTTTAAATTCGTTGTTGTCAAATAAAATTTCAAAATATTCTTTACTGCCAATACGAACGTGGTAGCCGTCTTCCGGACTTACCCAAAGATTTTTTGCTAATTCTTCAGCATCAATGATTTTTCCTGTCGGTGATTTGTACCAAAGTCCTTTCGGTACGTCTTTTTTATCTTCAGTTGCGGTTTGAATCCCTTTTGCTGTTCTTTTAAACCAAGCCATAGTTTTAAATTTGAATTAATCTGAATGTTACTACATTATAATGTATTAACGTTATTCAGGTCTTTAAACGCCTGTTCCAGACGTGTGTTAAACGTAATTTCTCCTTCGCGAACCCATTTTCTTGGGTCGTAGTGTTTTTTATTCGGAACATCGGCTCCTTCCGGATTTCCGATCTGTGTTCTTAAATAGTCAATTTTTGATACCATATAGTCACGAACCCCTTCGGTAAAAGCAAACTGAAGGTCGGTGTCAATGTTCATTTTGATAACGCCATATGAAATCGCTTCCCGGATCTCTTCTAATGTCGAACCGGATCCGCCGTGGAATACAAAATCAACCGGGTTGTGTCCGGTGCTGAATTTATTCTGAACGTATTCCTGAGAGTTTCTAAGGATTTTTGGTGTTAGTTTTACGTTACCCGGTTTGTAAACACCGTGAACGTTTCCGAAAGCTGCGGCAACTGTAAAACGCGGACTGATTTTTATCAATTCCTCATAAGCATACGCTACTTCTTCCGGTTGTGTATATAATTTAGAACTGTCTACATCCGAATTGTCTACACCATCTTCTTCACCGCCTGTGATTCCCAATTCGATTTCCAGTGTCATTCCCATTTTGCTCATACGCTCCAGGTATTTTTTGGAAATCTCCAGATTCTCTTCAATCGGCTCTTCGGAAAGATCGATCATATGTGAACTGAATAATGGTTTTCCGGTTTGCTTAAAGTGTTCTTCACTGGCATCCAGTAAACCGTCAATCCACGGTAATAAATTTTTAGCACAATGGTCGGTGTGTAAAATCACGGTAGCACCATAGGCTTCTGCCAGCGTATGGATGTGTTTTGCTCCGGCAATAGCACCCAAAATAGCTGATTTCTGACCGTCGTTGGAAAGTCCTTTTCCAGCATTAAACGAAGCACCTCCGTTAGAAAACTGGATAATAACAGGGGCATTTAATTTGGCAGCAGTTTCCAGAACACCGTTGATAGTGCTTGATCCCGTAACGTTTACTGCGGGTAAGGCAAAGCCTTTTTCTTTTGCATATCGAAAGATTTCCTGTACTTGATCGCCGGTTGCTACACCTGGTTTTATTGTATGAGCCATTGTGTTGTTGTTTTTAATTTATTTTGACAAAAATAATAATTTCTAAAATTAGAAAGGATAATTAATTCCAATATTTAAGACCGCACGATTCGGTACGATATCGCGGAACCACCTTTCCTTCATTTCTTTGGCCGGGTTGTAGGTCTTAAAACCAACATCCAAACGGATTACAAAGAAGTTTAAATCATAGCGGAAACCAATTCCGGTACCTAATGCAATATCCTGTAACGATTTGAAGCCTTCGAAAACACTTTCTTCATCGGTTACGTTATCAAAAACGTTCCAGATGTTTCCGGCATCGGCAAAAAAGGCACCGTTTAGTTTGTTAAAAATATTAAAACGGTATTCGGCACTCAGTGCAATTTTAAAGTTAGCCTCGTTAAAGTCGTTCAAACCGCCACTTCGCCCCGGACCTAAACTATAGGACTGCCATGCCCGGTTGTCGTTAGATCCTCCGCCAAAGTAACTTCGCGAAAACGGAATCGAATTGGAGTTTCCATACGGAATCGCCAGTCCGGTAAAAGCACGTGCTGCAATAACCTGTTTGCCACCTAAATCCCAGTTTTTAATAAAGTCAATTTCGCCTTTGATATATTGAGAATATTCGACGTTAAAAAACTTTTTACGACCGTAAATATCCGCTTCTTGGTTTTCGATTTTCGAAATCAGGCTCAGGATGTTCCCGGCCGATTCCAGTTTGGTTTTAAAGGTGTAAAAATCGTTGTCGTTAATGTTGGTACGACTGGATTTGGTATACGTGACGTTGGTCGCAAGGATAAGGTTGTTCTCGGTTAGACGTAACCTTCTTTCCTCAATACTCCGAATGGCGAAATAATCGTTATCATTTGGCGTAAGACTCGTTTGTCCGCCTAATACTTCGTTGATAAAACCGGTGGTTCCCTGAGGAATGGAAAGATTACCTTCTTCGTCCAGATTGGTTGGATCGGTATTGTAAACCTGTGCCAAACCATTCAAACGGTCATATGACGAGTGGTATACGCTAAAATAATTGCCCGGGTTTACGTTACGAACGTATTGTAAGTTGACCAAGTCGAAACGGATATTCGTGTTTCGTTTCGGATTCCAGTTGTAGTTGAGAATACCCGTAAAACTTTCTTTGTCCAAACCGATGTTTTGCTGACGCGAAAGACCAATACTCATCTGCGTGGTTGGAAGGGTGTTTTTCGGAATGATCTTATCGGTATTTAGCGGGAAAAAGATTCGTGGGAACGAAAGTTTGACATCGGCTCCATATTCCGAAATATTAAAAAATACATTATTCGGATTGGCAAGATCCTGAGACGAACCGATATTGCCGCGTAAGGCAATCTCGAGAATCTCGGCGCCTCTGAAAATGTTACGAATCGAAAGTGCTGCACTTCCCAGAATACCAAAATCCTGAATGTTGGAATGCATAAAATCGGCCGTAGCATTAAAGTTGAATTTTTTACGTGGCGATAAGATAATGTTGGCAATCAGTGAGGTTCCGGTAGTGTCGTTTTTGTCTTCTTCATATTCGATATTCGGATAGTTAAATACGCGTAGGTTACTTAAAGAACGCGAGGTTAACTGTCTTCTGAAATCGCTGAATTTACTGCCTTTGGTGATAAATATCGCGTCGGTTATTGCTTTCGGACGGTACTTCAGTTTGTCGGAACTGTAAATGTTAAAGTTGTTATAGCTGGTACTGTCGGCTACTTTTTGTTTGTTTTTGTTGTTGGTATTTCCGGTGAAAATATTAACCTCACTAATGGTATACAGTTTAAATGGAACCTTTATCAGGGAATCTCCTTTTTTAACGGTTCGGTCGTCAATCAGGATGTCGACATGGGCTTTGTGGTTGGTTGCTACCGTATCAACATCATATTCGATATTGGTTTCCTGGAAATAATACGCTCCGTTATTGCGGAAATGTGTGGCAATTCGTTTTCTTTCATCACTAAAATACTGCGAATTGTATTGTTTGCCTTTTACAATCAGCGATTGGTTTTTGGTACGTTCAAATAACGAATCCAAAGCGGCTGTTTTAATCGAAGTGGTAATACTGTCGACTACATAAGGCGCACCCAGTTTAACCTCGTAGTTCACTTTACCGCGTTTGTCGGGTAAGGTGTCAATTTTATACGTGATTTTATTGTTGAAATAACCGGCGTTGAAATAGTAGGACAACATACGGTTTCTGGATTTCTGTACTTTCGTAGAATCGATAATTACCGGAGCTTCTCCCGTTTTTTTTAGAAACGTACTGGCTCCCGATACAAAAAAGGATTGCCCTAATCGCTGTACTTGTTTTTCGGATAACAGGTCGGTTAGGAATTTATGACGTTTGGGTTTCTTTTCCAGCCATAACTGATAATCGGCTTCCGGACTTTTTCGTGCCAGGTTATACATCTGTAATCGCAGGCGGTAACCCAGAATGGAACTGTTCGGTTTTTGATAAAGCTGATTTAAAATCGTCTCGCTTTTTTCTTTCTTACCGTCCACCATTACCGTGTTCTCGATTAAAAGATGCTGTCCTTCGGGTACTCTTTTAACAAGAGAACAAGAATATAAAATTGCACCTAATAAGAGAAATAGTGCTATTTTTGATAAATTATTTTTCAAATCGATTACAATAGTAAGTCAAAAATACATTTTTTTATGGTTAGTAAAAACCAAATCAAACTAATAACGAGTTTACAGCAAAAAAAATATAGAAAACAGCATGAATTATTTTTTGCTGAAGGTATAAAGGTAATCCAAGAATTGCTGAATTCCAATTTTGAACTGTACCATTTGTTTTCGGTTGAGGCTATTTTTGATACGCTTCCGCAAAATAAAGTAACGCTTATTTCTGAAGCGGAGCTGAAAAAAATCAGTGCGTTAACGACGCCTAATACCTGTCTGGCGTTATTTCGCATTCCGGAGGAAAAACCGGTTGTCGAATCCGGATTGATTCTGGCCTTAGACGATATCCGCGATCCGGGGAATCTCGGAACGATTTTGCGTTTGAGTGACTGGTTTGGAATTTCGCATGTCGTATGTTCGAATGAAACGGTCGATATCTATAATCCAAAGGTGGTTCAGGCGACCATGGGGTCGATCACGCGGGTGAATGTAATCTATACCGATCTGGAAGCATTTCTGGATCAAACGGAATTACCGGTTTTCGGAACGTTTATGGATGGGGCTAATATTTATGAACAAAAACTTCCGGAAAACGGAATTATTGTTATGGGTAATGAAGCCAACGGTATTTCGGTAGCTATTGAAAAGCACACTACAGAACGGATTTCAATTCCGCGTTTTGGGGATTTACAACGTACCGAAAGTCTAAATGTGGCCACGGCTACGGCTATTATCCTGAGTGAATTTAAAAGAGGGCTTTTTAGTGGAAGGTAAAGTTGATAAAAATCCCACGGGTTTTCATCGATTCCACATTTCCAGTCCACGGACTGTTCGGGTTGTTGTCGCGAATTAATTCGTCGTTAATGCCGAATACACCACGGATGGATGGTGAAAATTTAAAGTATTCCAGATAGAAATCAACACCCAATCCCAATTCATAATTGGTCGACCAGCGCGTCATACGAAAACGGTAGGCGTAGTTATCGTCTGTAGCGTCATGGTTACTACCCAGGTTTAAAGATTTGGAGAATCCGCCAACTACATATGGTCGTACGTTCCCAAAGCGCTGAGATGAAAATTTTAATAATAATGGGAAATGAATATAGGTCGATTTTACTTCTCGTAATTGATCCACCGGTCGGGTTAGACTCGGATCGTGGAAGGTCAAATCCCGTTGGGTATAATACAATCCGGGTTCGAAACGAAGATCCAGATGTTCCATGATCCTTAAGTTTCCAACCAAACCTACGTTAAATCCGGTGGTTCCTTTTACTTCAATGTCAACGCCGGGTTTGATATAATCAAACTTAAAATCGTAGCTGCTGAATCCTAAAAAATAGCCCCAGTGTACGCGTTGCTTGTCAAAGTTTTCCAGGTTGATAACCGGATTTTTACTAAACATCGACTGTGAAAAGCTGTTTAGTGACAGAAGTAATAAGGAAATAAGGATGAATTTTCTCATATTAGTTTTTTGACGCTGAATATATCGTTGCCGCTCCGAATGTTTGTGGAGCATGTTTCACATCTATAAACCCAACTTTTCGCAAAATATTGTTTAACGCTTCGCCATGTGGGAAAACGGAAGCCGATTCGGATAGGTAGGAATAGGCTACTTTGTCTTTCGAAAACAGCTTTCCGATTAACGGTAAAATGTTTTTTGTGTAAAAGTGATAGCCCTGTTTAAAAGGGAAGCGGGTGGGCACCGAAGTTTCCAGAATCACAAAAACACCACCTGGTTTTAATACCCGTAGAATTTCGGATAATCCTTTTTCCAGGGTTTCAAAATTTCGTACGCCAAAGGCAACGGTGATCGCATCAAAATAATTATCGGAATAGGGAATGTTTTCAGAATCGCCTAAAACCATTTCGATCTTATCGGTAAGGTTGAGGTGTTGAATTTTTTGTTTTCCAACGTCAAGCATTCCGACCGAAATGTCCAATCCAATAATCTTGGTCGCACTGGTTTTAGTCATCAAAATGGCTAAATCACCGGTTCCGGTGGCAATATCCAAAACGGTTTGCGGCTTTTTGTCGGAAACAATTTTTAAAACCTTATTGCGCCATTTAATATCGATACCAAAAGAAATAACACGATTTAAATTGTCGTACTTCCCGGAAATCGTATCAAACATTTGGGTTACTTGTTCTTTTTTTCCGAGTTCGGAATCTTTATAAGGCGTGATATTTTTTGACATTCTATAAGAAATTTGGAGCAAAGATAATAGAAAAGTGCCGTATTTGAAAAGAATCACTTTGTTATTGGCAATATTTGGTGAGACGGGGCTCACTAAATTTAGTGAGCCGAAAAATACAAAGATTTGGCGATTGTCTGGTGTTGTTATTATTGGGAAATTTACTGTATATAAAAGGAATGAGCTATGCTGTCAAAATTATTTTTTTCGGAACTGAAATGGATGCTATTGGTACTGGTCGTCACATTGATTCTAGTAGAGAGTATCAACAGTGGGTTTAGCTTTAATCCCGCTGAATATGGGGTACCGCAAACGTTCTTTGGGTTAAATTTGTTTTTGGAAATTTTAGTTTTTTTTGTCTTTAGTACTTTTGTGGTATTTGGTATTAAAGGCTTTTTTGAGATGTATTCTCAACGGTTTGCCAATGTTATTATTTTTATCTCCGGATTATTACTAACGGTGGCAATCTTTATTTTATGTTATCAGGTACTTTCACTCGAATAAAACCGAATAACTTTTTGATATAGCATCGTTTATTTATAAAACATCCTGATGGTTACATCGGGATGTTTTTTTGTATCTTACTGAATCACCCGACTGGTCTTCAAGACCTGTCGGGTGTTTTCTGTCGCGGATTCGCTATAAAAACAAAACTACAACTTTTAGGGTTGTAGTCTGCTTCTTTGTTATTGGTATGGATTTTAAATTCGCGGTATAATGGTTTTTATTTTATGTCTATATTTTCTAATTTACCTCTGTTTTTTAGTTGATCATATTTGGTGATTTTTAAAGTTGACGGAATCCGAACCTTTAAAATTTTATCATTCCCTATGGGAGTAACTTCATGGTTGAAAAATTTGAAAAGACTACTATCCGCATCATCTTGGTTGTAGATGATAATGGAGTTTTTTATTGTCTTTTCAACTACCTCCGAAAGAAATGTGTAATCATTGTCAAAGTCTTTTTTAGAAAAAAAAGTATCGGACAAATGAAAAAAATCTTTGTTATCTCTTAGTTTTATTTCTCCGGTGAGTTTTGTCGTTTGATGTGGATGTATTATAGGTAAATCTCCGACATAAACTGGTGTTATTTTATTTTGGATTGTGTCCAATAACAGTAAAGTTGATTTGCTGCTTTTTGTGAGTTTATCGGGTTTAGATGAGAAAAATCTTAAACTATCCGAATTGTTTTCAAAATTAAAAGTTAAATATAGTATTGGTGGAAGATCACCTTCACCTGTGTAGTCAGTTAAAAAAAGAGATACTTCTTTTAATTCTATAGTTACATCGTTTTCTTTTTTCTGTTGTGTACACGAAAAAAAGATACATAGTATAATGGATAAATATAAAATTTTCATATTATCTGGTTTGACATATTCTGGCAGTTTTTTCTATCTGTTTTCGATATTCACTGGTGGCAATCTTTATTTTTATCAGGAACTTTCACTCGAATAAAACCGAATAACTTTTGATATAGCATCGTTTATTTATAAAACATCCCGATGGTAACATTGGGATGTTTTTTTTGTGGTTTGTCTGTGAAAATAAAAATTGCGATATTCTCGAATGATCTCGCAATTTCACACATTTTGTAATGACTCTTGAAAAGTCAATGAGTGTCTTTATGCTTATAGCAACGGTGCTATTTTATTTTTGTAAAAGTCTGAAAACTAAAATCAAAAGCGTGTTTTTCGTCTTTTGGATGGAATTCTTCCGAAACCAGTTGCCATTCGTTTGGATGGATTTCCGGGAAATAAGCATCGGCTTCCGGATTGGTGAAAACACGGGTTAGTTCGATAGTGTCGGAAAGGGGTAATGATTGTCTGTAAATTTCGCCACCGCCGATAATAAAAATAGTTTCATTTTGTGGACAGGCTTTGATCGCGTCTTCCAGGGAATTAACGCGGATACAATCTTCGGGAACCGGATAATCCTGTTGGCGGGTAATGATCACATGGGTACGGTTGGGGAGTAGTTTTGGCAGACTTTCGAAGGTCTTGCGTCCCATAATGATATAATGTCCGGTTGTTAATTGACGGAAACGTTTGAAATCATCCGGTAAATGCCAGATCATCTGGTTGTCTTTACCCAATGCATTGTTTTCTGCCGCAGCAGCGATAATCGTAATCATGTTGTTATTGTGCAGTATTGTTCTTTTTGTCGATGTCTTTTTGAAGTTGCTCTATTTTGCGCTCCTGTTGTAACATGAGTTTGTCAATCTGAGCCCGTTCCCATTTTTTATTCATAAAACTATCGGTAATAAACACACGGATAAAATGTAGTACAAAAATAAAAAACCATATGGTGATTACCCATAAGTACCAGTCCATTTCCGGTTTAACATTCAATAGCTTATTGGCTATAATACAGAATATGCTTCCCAGGAAAAACAGGATGAAATGAAAGTAGAGGCGCTTTTTTTGTTTTAAGCGTTGTCTGGCATATTCATACAGCTCGTGTTGGTTTATTTCCATATAGAATTGTTTTATGGAAATAAAGATAAGTAATTTCTTTTAAAAATTAAATAGAAACGGCTCCTTTAATGGCCGGATGTGGATCGTAATCGGTCAGAGTAAAGTCCTCGAATTTAAAATCGAAAATATTTTTGACTTCCGGATTCAGGATCATTTTTGGTAACGAATGTGGTTCGCGCGTCAATTGTAATTGAACTTGTTCGATATGGTTGTTGTAAATGTGTACGTCTCCGAACGTGTGAATAAAGTCACCCGGTGCTAAATCACATACCTGTGCAATCATCATGGTGAATAGGGCATAAGAAGCGATGTTAAACGGTACGCCTAAGAATACGTCGGCACTACGTTGATATAGCTGACAGGATAATTTTCCATCGGATACGTAAAACTGGAAAAAAGCATGACATGGCGGTAAAGCTGCTTTATGGTTGGCTACATTTTCGGCAAACGATTTGGAGGTGTCTGGTAATACACTTGGATTCCACGCCGAAACCAACATACGTCGGCTGTTCGGATTGTTTTTCAGGGTATCAATTAGTTCGGTTATTTGATCAATTTCTTCGTCATTCCAGTTACGCCACTGATGACCATAAATTGGACCTAAATCGCCATTTTCATCGGCCCATTCGTCCCAGATTTTTACGCCGTTTTCTTTTAAATAAGCAATGTTGGTGTCGCCTTTTAAAAACCAAAGCAATTCGTGAACAATAGATTTTAGATGTACTTTTTTTGTGGTTACCAATGGGAAACCTTCGCTTAGGTCAAAACGCATCTGATAACCGAAAATACTTTTGGTTCCGGTTCCGGTTCGGTCGCCTTTCTGACTTCCGTTGTCTAAAACATGCTGTACTAAATCTAAATATTGTCTCATGATGGGGTAGGCTGGTGCTTGGGATTAGGATTCTTTTTTGGAAATTTCGTCGCGTATTTTGGCGGCCTTTTCATAATCTTCATTCTGAACGGCACTTTCCAGTAAATCGTATAATTCGGCAAGGCTGTATTGGGAGTAGGTTTCTCCGGTAACGGTTTCGTCGTCGGTTAATCCGAATGTTTCCGGACTGCTCAACGGATCGTCGCCTTCTTCTTTTTTACTGTTTTCATCGATCGGGCTGACTTTTAAATAAATGCCTGCCTTGTCGAGGATGTTTTTATAGGTAAAAATAGGAGCGTTAAAACGAAGTGCCAAAGCGATGGCATCAGAAGTACGGGCATCGATAATTTCTTCAATACGATCTCTCTCGCAAATAATGCTCGAAAAGAATACGCCATCTACCAGTTTGTGGATGATCACCTGTTTTACAACTATGTCAAAACGGTCGGCAAAATTTTTAAACAAATCATGGGTTAACGGACGAGGGGGTTTGATCTCTTTTTCTAAAGCGATTGCGATCGACTGGGCTTCAAAAGCACCAATTACGATGGGTAATTTTCGCTCACCGTCTACCTCGTTCAAAATTAAAGCGTACGCACCGTTTTGCGTCTGACTGTATGAAATTCCTTTTATCGTTAATTTTACTAAGCTCATCTGGAGGTTGCTACATTATTCTTTTTGAACGGCAGTATTTTGGCTTTGCCGTCTTTTTACGAGGCTACGGATTTTAAAAGGTCTCCGGGTGTCGTAAAAGGTTTGCAAAGTAAACCTAAAATTTCCGCTTTTAAAAATAAAAAAAAACGGGCTTACTAACAAAGATACTAAATCTTTAGATTAGAAAGCCCGTTTGGTACTGTTGTTTGGGAATTAAGAATTGTGTGCTTTAAATTCTTTTAATTTCTCCACTAATTTTGGTACAACATCGAATGCGTCACCTACTACTCCGTAATCGGCAACTTTAAAGAAGGGTGCATCTGCATCCGGGTTGATTACTACTTTTACTTTTGAAGAGTTGATTCCGGCAATGTGCTGGATCGCTCCCGAAATACCAATTGCGATATATAGGTTGGCCGCTACCGGTTTTCCGGTTTGTCCTACGTGCTCGCTATGAGGTCTCCATCCTAAATCGGATACCGGTTTCGAACAAGCAGTTGCTGCTCCTAAAACTGTAGCAAGATCTTCGATCATTCCCCAGTTTTCAGGTCCTTTTAATCCACGTCCTGCAGAAACTACAATCTCAGCATCGGCAATGGTTACTTTTCCAGTTACTTTTTCTACGTTTTCAACTTTGATCGAGAAATCCGCATCGTTTAATGATGGCGCGAAGTCTTCTTCTGTCGCTGATGAAGCCGATTCTACCAATCCGTATGAGTTTTTCGCTAATCCGATTACTTTTACGTCGGTAGTAACTTCAGTAATGTTGAAGGCTTTGTTTGAAAAGGCATTTCTTTTTACAGTGAAAGGCGAAGTGCTTTCCGGTAATGCTACTACGTTGGAAGCGTATCCGGCGTTTAAACCTACCGCTACCAATGGCGCTAAATACAAACTGTCGGTAGTCGATGATAAAACCACTACTTTCGTTCCTTCTTTTTGTGCAGCCTGTTTGATCACATCAGCATAAGCCTTTGCGTTAAACGCAGCCAGTTTATCGTTGTTTACTTTTAATACTTTGTCTACTCCGTATTTGGAAAGGGCGCTAACATCGCTTGCGTTTACCGTTACAGCGGTAACCGTTGTTCCCATTTTCTCGGCAACTTTCTTAGCATAAGAAGCCAACTCGAAAGCTACTTTTTTAAATTTTCCTTCTGCTGATTCAGCATATATTAAAATTGACATGATTTTCGTTGTTTAAAATTAAAAGATGAAAAATTAGATAACTTTTGCTTCGTTATGTAAAAGATTGATCAGTTCGTCCAGATTATCCGGGCTTACTAATTTTACAGCTGTTTTTGGAGCTGGTTTTTCGAATTTTACAGCTTTTGTGTTATTCTCTGCTGCAACTGGCTCTAAAATTGTCAACGCTTTTGTACGAGCCGTCATAATTCCTCTCATGTTTGGAATACGTAGGTCTTTCTCTTCAACGATACCTTTTTGTCCTCCTACTACTAAAGGTAGGTTGGCGCTAAGGGTTTCTTTTCCTCCGTCGATTTCACGTACCGCTTTTACGCTGGTTCCGTTTACTTCAATGCCGATGCAAGAGTTGATAAAATCCGATCCGGTTAAGGCAGCCAACATTCCAGGTACCATTCCACCATTGTAGTCTAATGATTCTTTTCCGGCAATTACCAAGTCGTAGTTTCCGTTTTTAACCACTTCTGCCAATTGTTTTGCTACGAAGAAACCATCGGTAGGAACAGCGTTCACACGAATAGCTTCATCGGCACCAATTGCCAATGCTTTGCGTAAGGTCGCTTCTGCATCAGGTCCGCCAACATTCACCACCGTTACATTTGCTCCTTGTTGCTCTTTAAACCAAATGGCTCTGGTTAAACCAAATTCATCATTCGGGTTAATTACGAATTGTACACCGTTTGTGTCAAATTCTGAATCGCCATTAACAAAGTTAATTTTTGAAGTAGTATCAGGCACATGACTGATGCAAACTAATATTTTCATTTTAATTAAAGTTAAAGTTGATTAATTTTTGAGCAACGAAAGTAGTGATTTTATTTCAATAAAATGCTATGCATGCATAATAAATACCTTTTTTTCAACGAACTAAAGGATAAATTCTTAATAATTTTAAAAAGGTTCTGAAAAGAAAAGCTTTTTTGCGAAATCAAAACTTTTTTGTCTTTATAACAAGAGAATGTTATAATTGTCGGTGAAACGCGGCTAAGTGATTTAAAATTTTTACTTTTGCCAATTGAATAACAAGGAAAAACAAAATAAATGAGAACGATACAGTTTAGAGAAGCGATTTGTGAAGCGATGAGCGAAGAAATGCGTCGCGACGAATCGATATATTTAATGGGTGAAGAGGTAGCCGAATATAACGGAGCCTATAAAGCTTCCAAAGGAATGCTGGATGAATTTGGTCCGAAACGAGTTATCGATACGCCTATCGCCGAACTAGGTTTTGCCGGAATCGCGGTAGGTTCTGCCATGAATGGTAACCGCCCGATTGTGGAATTCATGACGTTTAACTTTTCATTGGTGGGAATTGATCAAATCATCAACAACGCGGCAAAAATGCGCCAGATGTCTGCCGGACAATTCTCAATGCCTATCGTATTCCGTGGTCCTACAGCTTCTGCCGGTCAATTGGCAGCAACGCACTCGCAGGCTTTCGAAAACTGGTTTGCCAATACGCCGGGATTAAAAGTAGTAGTACCTTCCAATCCATACGATGCTAAAGGATTATTAAAATCGGCAATCCGCGATAACGATCCGGTAATCTTTATGGAATCCGAACAAATGTACGGAGATAAAGGTGAGGTGCCGGAAGGAGAATATACTATTCCATTGGGAGTAGCTGAAATTAAGCGCGAAGGAACTGATGTAACAATTGTTTCATTTGGTAAAATTATCAAAGAAGCGTATATCGCTGCTGATGAATTGGCTAAAGAAGGCATCTCTTGTGAGATTATCGATTTAAGAACCGTTCGTCCGATGGATTACGAATCGATCCTGAAATCGGTTAAAAAAACCAATCGTTTGGTAGTGTTGGAAGAAGCATGGCCGTTTGGTAGTGTGGCTTCGGAAATTACCTATATGGTTCAGGAAAAAGCATTCGATTATTTGGATGCTCCTATTCAGAGAATTACTACAGCCGATACACCGGCACCGTATTCTCCTGTGCTTTTAAAAGAATGGTTGCCTAATGCTGCTGATGTTGTAAAAGCAGTGAAGAAAGTTACCTATAAATAAGAAAATATAATTTATATTTGAAGCTTCATCTGTAAAAACAGATGAAGCTTTTTTTTTGCTTATGAGGAAATTATCTTACGCACTATATTTAATTTTTATCTTTTCCATTGGACTACAGGCACAGACCAAGGTGACCGGTACGGTATACGACGAAATGAACGAACCAATGCCGTTTGCAAGTGTCTATTTTAAAGGAACTACAATTGGTGTTACAACCAACGAAAATGGAAAGTTTACTTTATCCTCGGATACCACCCAAAAAGTGTTGGTGGCCTCTTTTGTAGGGTATACTAATCAGGAGGTTGTCCTGAAAAACGAAGTAACCGAAAATTTAAAAGTCAAACTGACGATAGGACAGGAGTTACAGGAAGTAGTCATTGTGAACAAACCTAAAAAACACTTGTCCAAAAAAGAAAATCCAGCCTATCGTATCTTACAAGGGATTTGGGCGAATAAAAAGAAAAATGGTGTAAAACTGGCGAAAGCCTATGATTACGAACGTTATTCTTCGGTAAGCCTTGGATTGAGTAATCTTGACAGTGTTTTCCTGCGAAAAATTGTAGGAAGCGGCTATGATTCCGTGGCGGAAATCGTAAAAGAAGAACGCCGGCAGAATAAATTTATCGTACCGGTATACATGAAAGAAACCAACGAACATGTATACGGGAATAACCTACTCAATAAGGAGCGAATCGATATGGAAGCCGAACGAAATACCGGGCTGAATCAGCGCGGCTTTATCTTCGACCGGATCAGTAATACTTTTACAACGATTGATGTATATGAAGACGATATTGTGATTCTGAACAAAGCGTTTGTGAGTCCGATTTCTACCCGTGGTTATGGTGTTTACGAATACCTGTTAAAAGATAGTATCGTTGAAGGCGGAAAAAAAACATACCATATTTATTTCTTTCCAAGAGAATCGGCCGACCTGGTTTTTGAAGGAAGTTTTAAAGTAACCGATAAAAACTTTGCATTGACCGAAATTTCAATGCGTACCAATAAAAATATCAACCTGAGTCTGGTGCGAAATCTGTATTTCGAAAAGTATTTCGAAACGGTTAACGATACGATGTATTTGCCAACCCGGGATTATTATGAAGGCGATTTTACGTTGTTTACAAAAAACGACGATGAAAAAGGATTCTATGTGAAAAAGAATCTCGTTTATAGCGATTATGTCCTCGATCAACCAAAAGAGGATGCGTTCTACGACGGTAAGATTGTTCAGACCCGGGGTGATCAGTTTGATAAAGAAGATCAATACTGGAAATCGCTACGGGCTTCCGAGCTCAAAACTGAAGAAACACGTAAGGTAATCCAGGATTTAAAATCGAATAGAAAAGTGCGAAGTGTTACCGATATTATCACGGTATTGTCGTCGGGCTATATGGGCTTGTTCGATGGTGTTCAGGTTGGGTTTTTATGGCAGTTGCTTTCCAATAATAATGTGGAAGGATTGCGAATAAGAGCCGGTTTACGAACCTATAAATCCGATAATGATCGCTTCCGTGCGATGGTATATGGCGCCTATGGAACCAAAGATAAAAAGTTTAAATACGGAGCAGAAGCCAAATATCTGTTGAGTTTTAAACCGCGTATCGTAGTGGGTGCTTCCCATCTCGACGATAACCTGCAATTGGGCGGTAAACTAATTGAAACCGACGAATTATTGCCGAAAAACCTGAATACAAATGTCATCATCGGACGTGGAGAGAATTACTTCCTGTCACGCGTAAAACGAACTTCGGTTAATTTTGATTTCGCATTTAGTAATAATCTGCATCTGAATGTTTCTTCTGTTCATCAACAGATCAAAGCGGCCGATCCGACACATTTTTCCATCGATTATGCCGATCCGCTAACCGGACAGACCTTAAGTGCGCTAACCGATTATACCAGTAATATTTCGTTAATCTTTACACCGGGACGTTATGTCTATGGTTTTGGAGTCGATCAGAAATTGGGAACGACCTTATATCCTACGATCATCTTAAAATACATCCGCGGAAATAAAGGCGTTTTCGGTGGTGATTTTGATTATAACAAAATTCAGGTCTCGGTTAACAAACCGATCTTCCTGAGTAATTTCGGAACCTTAAAAACCAATGTGGAGTTCGGAAAAGTATTTGATGCGGTTCCGTTACCTTTGCTAAACCCGGTTACTGCTGATCAGACGTTTTCCGTAGTGCCGAATTCGTTCTCCTTATTAAACTATTACGATTTTGTGACCGATACCTATCTGACCGCTCATTTTGAACATCATTTTAACGGGCTTATCATGAACCGTATTCCGTTGCTCAAAAAACTAAAATGGAGAAGTTTGATTTTTTACCGATTTGCCTACGGTAGCATCTCTCAGAAAAATATCGATATGAACCGTTCGTTTATTGCTTATCAGGCACCTTCGGATAAAGTGTATAGCGAATATGGATTCGGATTTGAAAATATCGGTTACGGAAACTTCCGGCCATTCCGGGTGGACTTTATCTGGAGAAACGATTTTACCGCTGTTAATGGAAAACAATCACCGGGCTTTGGTGTACGTTTCGGCTTTATCCCGGAATTCTAACCGTATTGTAAGAATTTAAGCTAAAGCATATCAAAAGCAATGCATTAAATGGAATTAAACTTGTGAAAAATCAATTTTATTATACCTTTGCAGTCGCTTAATTTAGAACAAAAAGTATAAAAATGAGTACACTTACTATTGAATCATTCGATGCATTTATCGAAATCCCAAGAGGAAGCAGAAATAAATACGAATACGACTTTGAACAAAAGAGAATCCGTTTTGACAGAATGTTATATTCGGCTATGTTTTACCCGGCAGATTACGGATTTATTCCTGAAACGTTAGCGTTGGACGGTGATCCGCTTGATGTTTTGGTATTGTTTACGGAGCCTTCCGTTCCGGGATGTTTGGTTGAGGTAAAACCAATCGCTGTTTTTAAAATGGCAGATGATAAAGGGCCGGATGAGAAAATCGTTTGTGTACCGGTATCCGATCCGATTATGAATAAATTAAACGATATCTCCGATATCAATATTCATACAATCAAAGAAATCGAGCATTTCTTCCAGGTATACAAAGATCTTGAAAACAAACAGGTTGATGTACAGGGATGGGGCGATGTGAAAGAAGCACAAGCCATGATCGAAGAATGTGCAAAACGTTTCCAGGAATTGGATCAGGCTAAAAAAGACAGCTATTCGATTAAATTATAAAATCAAAAGCCTCATGTATCATGAGGTTTTTTTTATGGATTTTCTGTAACTTTAACAGCATCATAAGCACAAACGGAAACGGGTTTGTGTTTTGTTGTTTAAAGATAACCGGTATCGTAAATATGGCAAACAGAAGAAACTTTATCAAAACAACAGCGATTGCTTCGGTGGCTGTGGCGTTAAATGCATTCGGAAAAAAAGAGGATTCGGAAACGGCCTTGGTTCCCAAAGGTACGATTCGCAAACCAATCGTACTTTCGACCTGGCGTTTTGGAATTCCGGCGAATGAAGCCGCCTGGGAAGTCCTAAAAAATAAAGGCCGCGCACTCGATGCTGTCGAAGCCGGTGTTCGCGTTCCCGAAGGCGATCCTAACGAAAGAAGTGTCGGTTATGGCGGTCGACCGGATCGCGATGGACGGGTAACACTAGATGCCTGTATTATGGATGAATATTCCAATATCGGATCTGTTGCCTGTCTGGAACATATCAAACATCCGATTTCGGTGGCGAGGGCGGTAATGGAAAAAACACCGCATGTGATGTTGGTGGGCGAAGGAGCGCTTCAGTTTGCATTGTTACAAGGATATAAAAAAGAAAACCTGCTCACGGAAACGTCCGAAAAAGAATGGCGGGAATGGTTGCAAAACAGTAACTATAAACCACTTGTGAATATCGAAAATCATGATACGATCGGAATGATCGCGCTGGATAGCAACGGCAATCTTTCCGGTGCCTGTACAACCAGTGGGATGGCTTATAAAATGCACGGCAGAGTAGGTGATTCACCTATTATTGGCGCGGGTTTGTATGTCGATAATGAAATCGGCGCGGCAACGGCCACCGGTCACGGAGAGGAAGTAATCCGTATTGCGGGCTGTCATTTGGTGGTGGAGTTAATGCGACAGGGGAAATCACCACAAAAAGCCTGTGAAGAAGCCGTAAATCGGATCATCAAACTCACCAAATACAGAAATAAAAATCTAAACGATATTCAGGTCGGATTTATCGCTCTCAATAAAAAAGGCGAACACGGTGCCTATTGTATTCAAAAGGGATTTAATTATGCGAAATACGATGAAACCGGAAACAACTTACTCGATGCCAATTACTTTTTAAAATAGGATGAAACAACTGGAAATAGCTTGCTTTAACCTGGAATCGGCAGTAATTGCCGAGCAGGGTGGAGCCGATCGTATCGAATTGTGCGAAAACCAACTTTTGGGTGGAACAACACCCGGTTTTGAAATGCTTCGCGAAGCCTGTAATCGGATAAAGATTGATGTGTATGTGATGATTCGTCCAAGAGGAGGTGATTTTCAGTATACTCCTGAGGAATTGGAACAGATGAAAGCCGATATTGTACGGATAAAAACACTTCCGGTAAAAGGGTTTGTTTTTGGTGTATTGGATCAGGAGAATGCTGTTGCGATTAAAGAAAATACCGAACTGGTGCAACTTGCAAGTCCGCTGCCATGTACGTTTCACCGTGCGTTTGACGAAATTCCGGATTTGGAACAGGCTATAGACGATTTGGTGCGTTGTGGTTTTTCGACTATCCTTACGTCCGGTGGACAGCCTAATGTGGATGAGGGCGAACGAACCTTGATGGAATTGGTTGCCTATGCCGGAAAACGCATTGCCATTATGCCCGGAGGCGGATTGCGCTCGACGAATATTTTCAGAATTGCGACGCGAACGAATGCAAAATTTTATCATTCTTCAGCGATAACCGATGCCAGTGGAATCGCCGCTATCGATGAGGTAAAAGCGTTAAAAAAGAATCTGGCTGAAGTTTAGACCTGACAGGTTTCCAAAACCTGTCAGGTCTAAGCGACCAGTAAATAAAAAGGCTACCATTTGGTAGCCTTATCTGTTTTAAAATAATCCGTTGATCTCAGCATCAATACGGTTAATGATATTTCCTAAATCTTCCGGGTTGTCTACAAAGTTGATATTGTCTACATCGATGATCAGTAATTTTCCTTTGGTATACGTCTGAATCCAGGCTTCATAACGCTCGTTAAGTCGGCTCAGGTAATCGATGGAAATCGTGTTTTCATATTCCCGACCTCTTTTGTGAATTTGAGAAACCAGATTAGGGATCGAACTACGCAGATAGATTAATAAATCCGGTGGCGCGACCAAACCTTCCATCAACTCAAAAAGCGACGTATAGTTACTAAAGTCACGGTTGGTCATCAATCCCATCGCATGCAAATTGGGTGCAAAAATATGGGCATCCTCATAAATCGTTCTGTCCTGGATAATCTTTTTTCCGCTTTCGCGAATCTGTAATATTTGTCGGAAACGGCTATTCAGGAAGTAAATCTGAAGATTAAAAGACCAACGGTCCATCTGATGGTAAAAATCGTCCAGATAGGGATTGTCAACCACATCTTCAAAATGCGGTTCCCATTTGAAATGTTTGGCCAAAAGTCGGGTTAATGTCGTTTTTCCAGCACCAATGTTTCCTGCTACAGCTATATGCATTATGGTAAAGTAATTTTATAATTTCTGATTTCGTTATTGGTAAAAGTAGCTAAAATTTGCTCTTTATAATAAAAACTTTCAAGGCTTTTTTCGGGTACTACTATATTTATAGTAGCCGCATTTTCTAAGTCATAAAGAAACAAGCGATTGTCTTTTTGAAAGAGAATCTGCTTTGGTGAAATAAATTGCAGTTGATCAAATGCCGGAACGGATCCGAGGAAACTAATTTTTCCGAAAATGGTCGATGCATAGCAATTATTCCGGACATCGACCCAGTAAAAATAGTTGTAATCCGACTGGTATTGTTGTATCGCATCTTTAATTGGCGTTGAAATCGCAGTGAAAGTGTTTTTAAAAATATCGTATAATCCCAGTTTTTGCGAATTCAGATCGAATAACCACAAACGATTTTGCGAAGCCAGACTCACGGCCTGCGGAAACAGTTCCGGATTGGTTTCGGAAAAATTGATTTTTTGAATTTCGTTTAACTGGTTGTCGAGTAAAACCACCGCATTAAAAGTCTTGTAATACAAAACCAGTTGCAATGGGTTTTGAAGGTCGACTTGCTTGATGGTGCCAAACGAAAGGTTTCGGTACTGAAATTGTTGGTTTCGGTTGGTTTTTCGGAATTCATTGTCTTTGATCGTATAAGTGTTGCCAAACGGATCGTTACCAATAAAAATAACATTTTCTGTTGGTGCTGACGAAAGTAATACCGGACGGATGTCCTTTGTTTGCGCATAGGGCTGAAGACCGGTGATAAGCATCAGGAAAAAGACAATTTTCTGCATCATGCCGCAAATTACAAATAAACCTTTTATAATATAAAGTGTCTTATATAAAATTAAGTATAACGTGTAACAAAACGGGATTTTAAAAGTCTTATTCAAAAGCCAAACAAAAACAACAAGATGAAAAAAACAATACTGACAGGGATAGCATTTTTAGGTTTTGCTGTCTCGGCTATGGCCCAAAATTTTCAGGGAATGGCCGTTTATGAGTCAAAAACAACGGCTCCGGAATTTAAAATGGAGGGAAATGGTATTACGCCGGAGATGCAGAAAATGATTCAGGAGCGTATGAAAAAAATGCTGGAAAAAACCTTTGTGATGAATTTCGATAAATCGGCTTCAATTTATAAAGAAGAAGAAAAATTGGATGCTCCGGGACAACAGGGACCTGGCGGACGAATGATGAGCTCGATGATGGGCGCTGGTGGAACGTACTATAAAAATATTAAAGACAAAACCTATGCCGTAGACAAAGAGTTTATGGGGAAAGAGTTTTTGATCAATGACTCGTTACCAAAATTAAACTGGAAGCTGGAGGGAGAAACCCGAAAAATAGGCGATTACAACTGTTTTAAAGCCACGGCCGTAAAACCGGTGAGCCAGTCGGATTTCCGTAATTTCAGACGAAAAAAAGACGGTGATAAAAAAGAAGAGCCTAAAAAAGAGAAAACGACCAACTTTATGGATGATTTCGAAATGCCGAAAGAGATCACGATAACCGCCTGGTATACGCCGGATATCCCGGTAAGTCAGGGACCGGAAAGTTATTGGGGTTTACCCGGATTGATTCTGGAAGTAAACGATGGTCGTACGGTGATTGTCTGTTCAAAAGTGGTGATGAATGCCAAAGAGAAAGTGGAAATCAAAGCACCTAAAAACGGGAAAGTTGTAAAACAAAAAGAATACGACGATATCGTGGTGAAAAAAATGGAAGAAATGCGCGAAATGAATGGCGGTCAAGGTCCTGGTCGTGGACAGCAAATGCGATTTGGCCGTTAATTTCTGCTAGCAAATAAGTTTATAGCCTCTGCCTCTTACATTGATGATTTGAATGGAAGGGTCGGAGGCTAATTTTTTGCGCAGTTTTGAAATAAATACATCCATACTCCGACCGTTAAAAAAGTCGTCTTTTCCCCAGATTCGTAGTAAAGCAGCCGATTTGTCGAGGATTTCATTTTTGTTTTCCAATAGCAGTTTTAAAACCAGCGCTTCCCGATGGGTAAGGAAATAGGCCTGCTCTTTGTAGGATAACGTTTGCTTGTTGTAATTAAAATCGTAGGCGCCAATACGGTTCGCGTCGTCGGCGTTCTGACGGGAAATCCGTCCCAGTAACGCATGGATGCGAACAATAAGTTCTTCCATACTAAACGGTTTTTTGATATAATCGTTTCCGCCATAATAAAACCCGTCGACCACATCCTGTACCTGCGATTTAGCGCTTAAAAACAATAGAGGCGTGGTTGTATCGGTCTTCCGAATTTCCTGTGCCAATGTAAAACCATCTTTTTTCGGCATCATAATATCCAATACCACGGCATCCGGTTTTTCGGTTATAAAAGCCTGATACGCGTCTTCGCCGTTTAAACAATGGGTGACAATAAAATCACGGGTTTCCAGACTCTCTTTGATGATCAAACCAAGTGTGGCTTCGTCTTCCGCTAATAATATGGTGATCTTAGGATTCATAGGGCAAAGTGATTTTAAAAGTGGTTTGTATATCGGGTGTCAGTTCCAGTGTACCACCGTGTTTTACAATAATAGTCCGGGCGTAATACAAACCGATTCCAAAGCCTTTTTCGTCATGGCGGTTATGATTCGGAACGCGGTAAAATTTGTCGAAAATCTTCTGACGCTGCGATTTTTCAATTCCGGAACCCGTATCACAAACAGTAAGGATTATTTTTCCGTCGGTTGTATTCAGGTCGATTGTAATCCGATCGCCGCCATATTTAATCGCGTTGTCAATCAGATTGTTGATCACATTTTCAAAATGAAATACGTCAACAGCAGCCAAGATCGTCAGCTGTGGCTGGTTGAACAGTATCGTTTTTTCGGTGTTAATTTGTATTTTTTCGATACTATGGCGTATCAGTTCCGTAAGATCGGTGACTTCTTTTTGCAGTTGTAACTGATCACTTTCCAATACGGAAGTCTCCAGTATTTTTTCTACAATCTGATGTAGCTTGGTCAAATGCTGGTTGGAAATGGCCAGGTATTTTTTGGTCTTTTCCGGTTCGTTGTCGGTATTGAATTTCTCAATCCCTTCCAGCGCACTGGTAACGACGGCAATTGGTGTTTTGAGTTCGTGGGAAACATTGCTGATAAAATCGTTTTTAATGACAGCCAGTTGTTTTTGTTTTCGGATGATATACAACAGGTAAAAAAGAGAAAAGATAATGCACAACGATAAAATCAGTGACAATAGAATACCGGCAAGACCTTCTTTTAAGGTTTTAAAAAAGATATCCGGAAAAAATAATTCCAGCTTACTGTCTTGTGGCAGGTATGACGATTTGGAGGTTGTGGTAAAAGCATACTTTTTGTCGCCAGGGTTTTGGTATTCGGATACCGTGCGATGGTTCCGCGTGTATAAAAGACCGTATGTAAAGTCGAGTTGTTTGCGAACAAATTCCCGATCGATATACGTCGCCATTTTGGGAAGATCGATACTGTCCTGACGTACAGCAATGATGATTTTCTGAGCCAGTACCTGTATGTTTTTAATCTCGGAAACGGAAGGATTGTTTTCGTCGGAGGTGTATTTAAACATAAACCGCCGGTTTTTTTTGTCTTTGGACGTATAGCGTTTGATTTCGGTCCGGTATACCTGTACCTCTTTTTTAGGATCAGAAGCAGGCATATCAGCAGGAGGAGCAAAGTTTATCGTATCACGAGAGGTGATGTTCGATTTGGCTTTGTCGCTGTAATAGCTGTCAATTCCACTGTCGAAGGCGATTTGAATCGTGTTGATCAAACGCTGTTTGTTGGTCCGGTAGTTCGTGATATTCCAATAGATCTGTATCCCAACAGTAATCAGTACCGTAAAGGTGATCCAATAGATAATATGGTTCCGGAAAAATGATTTCATCTGTCAAAAGTAGTAACTGTTCGGTTTGCTTTTTTAGCGTTAACACTCGTTAACACTCATTACAATCCGATTAAGATTCGTCAAAATACATTTGTAACAGGAAATTACTAAAAATAACAGTATGAAAAACAGTATTACCGCCGTAATGGTATTCTTCCTTTTGTTTTGTAAAGGAGAGAGTATCGCCCAACAAAGCTTTAGCGGGAAAGCGACTTATGAATCGAAACGGGATATGTCGAAAATCAAAGTGGAAGGGAATGGCATGACGCCCGAAATGCAGCAAAATCTGATGGCGCAATTCAAAAAAAGTATGGAGAAAACCTTTGTGCTGGATTTCGATAAAACGACATCACTGTATAAAGAAGAACAAAAGCTGGATAATCCACTGACAGCATCCGGTCCGGGTGTTCGGGTGCGAATTTCGAGTAGCGGCGGACTTTTATATAAGAACGTAAAAGAGAAACGCTATATGGAAGAAAATGATATCTTCGGAAAAGAATTCCTGATTAAAGATACGTTGCCAGATTGGAAATGGGAAATGGGATCGGAAACGAAAATGATTGGCGATTATACCTGTTATAAAGCAACAGCCATTCGGAAAAGAACATTGGATCCTACTCCAAAAGATAAAAAATCAGTGTTGAATATCGACGAAGGCGCACCAAAAGAAATCCGTATTACGGCCTGGTATACGCCGGATATCCCGGTAAGTCAGGGGCCGGATAAGTATTGGGGATTGCCGGGATTGATTCTGGAAGTGAACGATGGCGATACCACAATATTGTGTTCTAAAATGGTTTTAAACCCGAAAGAGAAAGCGGTGATCAAAGAACCATCCAAAGGAAAAGAGGTGACACAAAAAGAGTACGACGAAACCCTTCGGAAAAAATCGGAAGAGAATATGGAAATGAATACAAATCAAAAAGGCCGAACCGTGATTCGTATTGGTGGTTAACCGGAAAATGAAATAGTATGTCATTTTCGTAACAAAAAATAAAAAAAAACGTCTATAAAGATTGAACCAAATTCAATTTTCAGAGTCTTATTGGGATGTAATGTTCCAAAAGAAAATAAAACCCTTGTAATGAAGAACTATCTACACCTATTATTTTGTCTATTGTCGCTATCCGCTTTTTCCCAGAATATCCGTTACGAAGGCGTGATCAAAGATACCTTGGGCGCACCGTTGGAAATGGCAAACATTATGGCGATCAACAAAGACACCAAAGCGATGGATGCCTATGCGATCACTAACGATGCAGGAAAGTTTCAAATGTCGCTTAAAGCAAATGCCAACTATACCATTAAAGCCAGTTATGTAGGTTATTCGGCCTATGAAGCCGATCTGAAAACCGGAACGGGCAATATCAGTAAAACGATACATCTTCACGAAGGAATCGATTTGCAGGGCGTTCAGATTGTTAAGGAAATGCCGGTGACGATAAAAGGCGATACGATTGTATATAATGCCGATTCGTTTAAAAACGGTACCGAAAAAAAGCTGGGCGATGTCCTGAAAAAACTTCCGGGTGTTGAGGTGAATGCCGATGGTGAGATCGAGGTGGAAGGAAAAAAAGTGCAAAAGGTAATGGTGGAAGGGAAAGATTTTTTTGACGGCGATACGAAAATCGCGACCAAAAATATCCCGGCCGATGCTTTGGATAAAATTCAGGTATTGCGGAATTATAACGAAGTGTCCAATCTGAAAGGGCTGGAAAATAATGAAGAAAACGTAGCGCTGAATATCAAACTGAAAGAAGGAAAGAAAAATTTCTGGTTTGGGGAAATGTTGGCCGGAATTGGTGTAGGACATAAAGAAGACCGCCATATTGTAAATCCGAAATTGTTTTATTACAATCCGAAATACAGTGTCAATGTGATCGGGAACCTGAATAATATCGGGGAATTGCCACTAACAATGCAGGATTATTTTAAATTTTCGGGTGGTTTTAAAAACATGATGCGAAAAGGTGGAACCTCATTTAACGTGACGTCAAACGATTTAGCGATCTTAGGACTTCGTAATAATCGGGCAAAGGAAATCGATACGCAATTCGGCGCAGCCAATTTTAGCTATAATCCGTCGAAAGCCTGGACATTAAGCGGATTTGGTATTTTTTCAGCCAGTAAAACCGACCTTGAAACCAACTCGAGAACGGTGCGAACCGATAATCTGCCGGATGGAACTACCGCTACGGTTACGGAGGAACGTCAGGATCTTACCCGTCAAAAAACAAACCTGGGCCTGTTTAAATTGAGTTCCAGTTATGTGCCATCAGATAAAGTGCATTTTGATTATGACGCGTTTATCAAAGTATCGGATCAAAAAGAAGCGAATAGTGTTTATTCTAGTTTGCTGGATGATATCTATACCAATAAAAAACAAAAACCATTTTCAATTAGTCAGAATCTGAATTACTATTATACGCTAAACGCGAAAAACGTTTTTGCGTTTGAAATGCAACATTTGTATCAGGAAGAAGATCCGTTTTATAATGCCAATCTGCAATTGCAACCGTTTCAGTTACCGGGTTATGTGGTCGGACAAAACCGAAATGATCTGACACAAAATCGTTTGGTAAAAACCAATAAGCTGGATGCGAAGTTCGATTATTACTATATGCTGACGCCGAAAAGCAATATCAATGTGACCGTTGGAAATACCTTTTCAAACCAGCATTTTAACTCGCATATTTTTCAGATTCTGGACAATGGAAATACCAACGATCTAAACGATCCGCAGAACAACAACGATGTGGATTATACGTTTAACGATGTATTCCTGGGCTTACATTACAAATTCATTACCGGGAAGTTTACGTTTAATCCGGGTTTTAGTTTGCATAGCTATACGATGAATAACGAACAGTTGCAATCGGAATTTAAAAACAATTTTGTTCGTGTACTGCCGGATTTTTACGCTTTATACCAGATCAAAAAATCGGAAACGCTGACATATAATTTTTCCCTGACAAATAATTTTACTGATATCAATAAACTGGCAGAAGGGTATGTGTTTTCAAACTATAACAGTTTGTTTAGCGGAAACAGAACTCTGGAAAATTCGTTGTCTCAGGTACACAGTCTTCGTTATTTTAAATACAATATGTTTAATTTCGAAAATATTTTTGCGAACATTACCTATACCAAACAAACGGATGCTGTAAAATCGAAAGCCCTTTTCGACGGTGTAAACCAGGTATCGTCTTCGGTGAATATGCAATCGGCTTTTGCAGACGAAAGTTTTACGGCAAATGCGAATTACGGTCGGTCGTTCCTACGTTATTACAAAGCATCGATCGGTGGGAATTTTAGCTGGAGCAAAAATAACAATATCCGGGTGTTCCAGAATGGCGTAGAGGAAATCCAAACAACCGATTCGTACACTCAGAATTACAATGTGAAGTTTGCTACGAATTTTAAAAAGCTTCCGAATCTGGAATTGGGCTACGGATTTACGAAAAATGATTTCTATAGCGATACGTTTTTTGTGGATAGTCCTTCTGTAACGTTGGAGTATTTCTTCCTGGATGCTTTTTCGTTTACGTCTGATTATACCTTTTATCATAACCGAAATAAAGCGAATACAATCGATAACGAATACGATTTCCTGAATGCGAGTTTGTCGTATCAGAAAAAAGATAGTAAGTGGGAATACAAACTGGCGGCAACGAATTTATTAAATACGACCTCACTAAACGATAGTAGTTTTAATCAGTTGGGTGGATCGAGTAGTTTTTCGCAATATCTGGTACAGCCGCGTTATATTATCTTTAGTTTAAAATACAATTTATAAGACTTTTGATTCCGGTAAAAACCGGTTGTAAGCAATAAAAAAAGGCTGTCTAATTTTTAGACAGCCCTTTTTTGTATATGTTTCAACTATAGACCAAACGCTTCTTTAACCGCGTCTACATAGTCTAATTTTTCCCATGTGAACAATTCTACGGTAACGGTTTTTTCTTTTCCACCTGGTGCAATAAACGTTTTGGTTACGGTTTCCGGAGTTCTTCCCATATGACCGTATGCAGCCGTTTCGCTATAAATCGGATTTCTTAGTTTTAAACGTTGTTCGATAAAATACGGACGCATATCAAAAATGCTTTCTACTTTTTTTGCGATTTCACCATCGGTAAGATTTACTTTCGAGGTTCCGTAGGTATTGATATAAATACCCATTGGTTTTGCGACACCGATAGCATACGATACCTGAACCAAAATCTCATCGGCAATACCGGCAGCAACAAGGTTTTTAGCGATATGACGGGTAGCATAAGCCGCACTTCGGTCTACTTTACTCGGATCTTTTCCGGAGAAAGCACCACCACCGTGTGCGCCTTTACCACCATAGGTATCGACAATAATTTTTCGTCCTGTTAACCCGGTATCACCATGTGGTCCACCGATAACAAATTTACCGGTAGGGTTAATATGGTACTGTATTTTGTCGTTAAATAAATGTGCATATTGCGGGTTTTTTGCAATGATACGCGGAATTAAAATCGCGATAATATCGTTTTTGATTTTAGCCAGCATGGTTGCTTCATCAGCAAAATCATCGTGTTGCGTCGAAATTACAATAGCATCGATACGTACTGGCTTGTTGTTATTATCATATTCCAGAGTTACCTGCGATTTCGCATCTGGTCGTAAATACGTGATTTCGTTGTTCTCTCTTCGCAATTCGGAAAGCTCCTGTAATAATTTGTGAGAAAGATTCAACGCCAACGGCATAAAATCTTCGGTTTCGTTGGTTGCATAACCAAACATCATTCCCTGGTCACCAGCACCCTGATCTTCTTTGTTGGAACGGTCTACACCCTGATTGATGTCTTGTGATTGTTCGTGAATAGCCGAAAGTACACCACAAGAGTTGGCTTCGAACATATATTCACTTTTGGTATAACCGATTTTTTTGATCACTTCACGTGCAATTTGTTGTACGTCCAGGTAAATTTTCGATTTTACCTCTCCGGCAAGAATAACCTGTCCGGTAGTAACTAACGTTTCGCATGCTACTTTCGATTCAGGGTCGAAAGCTAAAAAGTTATCAATTAATGCATCAGAAATTTGATCAGCAATTTTATCCGGATGTCCTTCACTTACTGATTCTGACGTAAACAAATAAGCCATAAGTTCAATTTTTATGATTAAGCGAGGAAAAACTAGTGCAGGAAACGCGTAAAGAAGTGACTACTGCTTTAGCATTTTTTTAATACCGATAGTACTATCGATAAGAGGTTGCAATCAGTTCAAATTTTTCCTCTTAAAATTTTTGTTTGCAAATTTATAAAAGACTTCGTTCTAAATAAAGAAAAAAAGCAAAAAAAAACAACAAAAACAATTTAAAATGTGAAAACTATGATTTTAACAATTGCCATATTGTTAGGCTATGTAATTAAATTATTACATTCGTTGCATTATAACTCTTAAAAAATTTTCACATGAAGAAAAAATTACTTTCTTTATTATTTTGTCTTCCTCTTTTTGGACAAGCACAAAATCTTTACAATTATGGTTTTAATGGTACAACCGCTGATTTAACAACTGCAGGTTGGGTAAGAACCAATCAGAGTACTACTGCGTCTACAACATTATGGACAGTAGCCAGCTATACTCCGGTGGTAGTAAGTGCAACCGTTAACCCAACTCCATTCCAGACTCAGGCCTATACAACTGGACAAACGTGTCCAATTCCCAACGGACAGGACGGAACGCCTAATACATTTGCTTTGGTAAACTTTACCAGTACATCAAGTACTTTGACGTCTGGTGCGACCATTAGTAACTGGTTAATTTCGCCAGTTGTTACAGTACAAAACGGTGACGTTATTTCGTTCTATACCCGTTTAGGGAAATATTCGGCTACCAATACAGCTTCTTATGCAGATAACTTACAAGTGCGTATGAGTACAAATGGTGCGGCAACTGTAAACCCATCTACAGGACCAACTGCTGTAGGTGATTTTACAAACTTATTAGTAGAAATCAACCCTACTCAAAACTTAACTTCTTACCCGACTAACTGGACGCAGTATTCGTATACAGTAACCGGATTAACCGGACCAACTGCTGTAAAAATCGGTTTCAGATATTTTGTAACAAATGGTGGTCCTAACGGATCCAACTCTGATATCATCGGAATTGATACCTTCTCTGTTGACAGACCATTAGGAACTCAGGATTTCTTTGCTAAAAACTTCTCTGTATTCCCGAACCCGGCTAATGATGTGTTAAACATTGCGGCTAAAAACGGAATGGAAATCAAAGGAATTCAGGTTACAGATTTAAACGGAAGAATCGTAAAATCGGTAGCGGTACAAGGACAAGCTGAGGCTCAGATCAATGTTTCTGATTTAACTGCAGGAGCTTATTTTGTTTCTGTACAATCAAATGAAGGAACAGCTACATCGAAGTTCTTGAAAAACTAAATAGATATTCTATAATTATTGGATCAAACCCATCTGTTTCAGGTGGGTTTTTTTTGTTTTTTGTTAATAAGAATCTTAAAAAACAAAAAGCAAAATAACTGTCGGAGATCAAACAAAAAACGAGGATGTAAAAAAGGAGCCTTTTTTAATAGAATCTAAATACGTAGTATTTAGGGAACTGCAAACAAAGAAATGAAATGTTAAAATTTATTTTTTTGTTTGGTTATTCCAAAAATAGTTTTCAATTTTGCTTCATCAAATAGAAATAACAAAATGAAATCAATTAAGCGATATATGTGTATTATGATGTGGAAACGTTCCGCAGAGGATACTCTTGCTTAATTTTGAAAGTCTCATTTTAAAAATATAGCATCAAAGCCTCTGCAAAAAGCAGGGGCTTTTTTTATTTAACAACAATCCAGGTTTAGATAGTATTAAAAATTAAACAATAAGAATCCAAACAAAATGAAGGCAACAGCAATTAAAATGATGATGAAACGAATGATGTGTATTTGTATGTACGCAACCCATTGCTATTGCCAAAAGCGAATGACTTAGTCTAGTTTATATAGTTCAAACTGTAAAGTCCTTTTGGTAAAGCGCCAAAAGGACTTTTTTTTTAATCAAAATCTAACTTTAAATTCATAAAAACATGAGCACTCAGAAATTTTCAACAAACGCATTGCACGCAGGACATAACGTAAAAAATAACGCAGGAACTCGTGCCGTACCTATTTATCAGACAACATCCTATGTATTTAACAATGCCGAACACGCGGCTAATCTGTTCGGATTAACAGAAGCAGGATATATCTATACCCGATTAAATAACCCGACCAATGATATACTGGAACAACGCCTGGCGGCTTTGGAAGGTGGTATCGGAGCCGTGGTGACGGCTTCCGGAACGGCTGCAATCGCTACAACGCTTTTAGTATTACTGCGATCCGGCGATCATATCGTGGCTTCCAACAGTCTGTATGGCGGAACCTATAATTTATTGAATGTAACCTTACCGCGACTGGGGATTACCACCACGTTTGTGGATCCTTCCGATCCGGAAAACTTTACAAAAGCAGCTCAGGAAAATACACGGGCGTTTTTTGCAGAAAGCCTTGGAAATCCAAAATTGGATGTACTGGATCTCAAGGCCATTTCCAAACAGGCGCAACAATTTAAGGTACCGTTTATTGTAGACAATACCGTGGCAACGCCCTATTTGTTAAACCCGATTGAACACGGGGCAAATATTGTAATTCACTCGCTAACAAAATATATATCCGGTAACGGAACTTCGTTAGGAGGTGTCATTATCGATGCCGGAAATTTTGACTGGAGTAACGGGAAGTTCCCGGAATTTACAGAACCGTCAACCGGATACCACGGACTCGTATACCAGGTAGCATTAGGAAATGCCGCTTTTATCGCGAAAGTACGAATCGAAGGACTACGGGATTTTGGAGCCGCTTTAAGTCCGTTTAATGCTTTTCAGATTATTCAGGGATTAGAAACACTGGATATCCGGGTGAAAAAACACAGTGAAAATGCATTGGAACTGGCACAATGGCTGGAACAACAGGAAGAAGTGGCCTGGGTGAATTATCCGGGATTACCATCCAGTCGTTATCATGAGTTGGCTAAACAATACCTGCCAAAAGGGCAAAACGGAGTGCTAACCTTTGGCTTAAAAGGTGGTTTTGATGCCGCACGATTGGTGGCCGATGAAACAAAATTGTTTTCGCTGCTGGCTAATATCGGTGATTCTAAGTCACTGATTATTCATCCAACGAGTACCACGCACCAACAGTTAACCGATGAACAGCAGGAAGCTACGGGAGTAACCAAAGATTTAGTCCGCTTGTCGGTAGGTCTTGAAGACCTGGAAGATTTGAAAACCGACCTGAGACAGGCATTTGAAAAAGTTAAATTAAAAAGAGAAGTAACATCATGAGTACCAAAATAGTAAACGTATTAGGATTTGTTGAAAACAGCGAACAATTCGTTGTGAAAACAGAAAATTTCAAAGTAAGAATAAGTAATAATGTAGTTCTGGGTGACCAGAATGGTCCCAGTCCCGTTGAGTTTTTACTCGCAGGGTTTGCCGGAAGTATCAATGCCGTAGGTCACATCGTTGCCAGAGAGCTTAAATTGGATCTGAAAGCCCTTCAGATCGAAATATCCGGTGAACTCGAAACCAGTAAAATAGCAGGTCTGGATACCAATAGCAGACCCGGTTTAAAGCGTATAGAAGTAGTTGTGAAACCAACTACAGATGCCTCGCTGGTAGTACTAAAACAATGGATCGATACCGTAAAAGAAAGATGCCCGCTACGCGATAGTCTGCTCAACACGTCTTCGGTTTTACTTACACTGGTAAAAGAATATACGACATCGGAAGTGATCTGACAAGATCCCTTCCGATCGGAAAAAGAAAATTAAGTTGTTTTGTTTGTTTTTACTGCCTCTGACACGTCTGCAATCGTTAGAGGCAGTTTCAAAAAAAGAAAAAGGAATGAGTAGTATACATAAAATAGATCTGTTTGATTTTAGACTGGAGAATGCCGCGGTGAAAAGATGGATTCCATTGTATTATCAGTATTTCGGACAACCCGTCGGAACGGCTCCGGTGGTATTGGTAAACCATGCGTTAACCGGAAATTCACAGGTAACCGGTGAAAACGGATGGTGGAAAAGTCTGATCGGTTCCGGGGCGGTTATTGATACCGATTATTATACCGTAATCGCTTTTAATATACCGGGCAATGGCTATGACGGAAATCCGGATAACCTGATTCTTAATTATACAGACTTTACAACAAAAGATATTGCTGCAATTTTTTGGGAAGGATTGGAATCCCTCGGAATTCAAAAATTGTTCGCGGTAATCGGCGGAAGTCTTGGTGGCGGAATTGCCTGGGAAATGGCCTTTCTAAAACCACTGCAAATTGAAAACCTGATTCCCATTGCAACCGACTGGAAAGCGACCGACTGGCTGATTGCTAATGTGTTGGTTCAGGATAAAATTCTGAACAATTCCGAAAATCCAATTCATGATGCCCGATTGCATGCCATGTTATTGTATCGTACGCCTTTGTCACTAAACAAAAAATTTAACCGGGAACAGAATGATCCCAATAAAGAATATAAGGTAGAAGGTTGGTTATTGCATCATGGTGAAAAGCTTAAAAACAGGTTTCAGCTGGCATCCTATAAACTGATGAATCATTTACTCAAAACCATAGGTGAAGCAAGCCATTGTGGTAGTTTTTTGCAATTCGGAAAAGAAACGACAGCACATATTCACCTGGTGGCCGTAGACAGCGATTATTTTTTTACTGTCGATCAAAACCGGGAGACTTACGAAATTCTAAAAAGAGTCCATACCAACGTTTATTATCACGAAATACAATCCATTCACGGGCACGATGCTTTTCTGATTGAATTCGAACAATTAAATACCCTACTACAAAAGATATTTATAACTGCTAAACAAAAAATACAATGAAAATATTAAAATTTGGAGGAAAGTCGCTGGCTTATAATGGCGGTTTCGATAAGGTACTCCGTATTATTCAGGACAAAGTCGAAAATCAGGAGAAGATTGCAGTAGTGGTTTCGGCTATCGGAAATGCCACAAATGAACTGGAACAAATACTGGAAGCCGCTTCAAAAAACAAATCCTATATCAAACAATTGGAAACGTTTAAAAAGGAGCAACAGGGAAATTCGACAGCCGATCTTTCCAGTGAGTTTTCCCTACTCGATAAATTGTTCGAAGGTGTAGCACTTTTAGGAGATTACAGCCCTAAAATTAAAGATAACGTACTGGCTCAGGGCGAAGTTATCGCTGCAAAGGTCGTTACAGAAGCATTACAACAAAAAGGACTCAATGCTAATTTTTCCGATACGCGATTACTGATCAAGACCGATACCAAATTCGGAAATGCACAACCGCTGGAACAGACCTCACGAAAGAATATCCTCAATCACTTCAAACAACATAACGGCACCACCATTAATGTTATCACCGGGTTTATCGGATCGAATGTCAATAACGAAACCACAACCTTGGGCCGTAACGGAAGTAATTATACCGCCTCTTTAATTGCCAATTACCTCGAAGCAGAAGAACTACAAAATTATACCCATGTGGATGGTATCTATACTGCCAATCCCGATCTGGTAAAAGACGCTAAAAAAATAGAGCGGTTGTCGTTTAACGAAGCCAACGAACTGGCCAACTTCGGAGCGACCATACTACACGCGAAAACCATCGTACCGCTTATCGAAAAAAATATCCCGCTTCGGGTACTGAATACTTTTAATCATAACAACAAGGGAACGTTGATCACGGCCATGTCGGATAACGAAGGAATTAAAACACTTTCGGTACTGGATAATGTTGCATTGATCAACCTGGAAGGGAGAGGTCTCTTGGGTAAAACCGGAATCGATGCCCGTATTTTCCGCGTGATGGCCGATAATGAGATCAGTGTGAGTATTATTTCACAGGGATCATCCGAAAGGGGAATCGGAATTATAGTGGCGGCCGATAAAGTGACCAAAGCAATCGTAGGTTTGGAACGGGAGTTTGAAAATGATTTTTATAATAAGGATGTAAGTAAAATCACAGCCAACGATGATGTAGCAGTGATTTCTATTATTGGTCAGGATCTGAGTACGTTCCATAAACCGTATACGGCTTTAATCCGAAATAAAATTGTACCGGTATTGTTTAATAATACCGTAACCGGTAAAAATGTGAGTTTGGTTGTCCGAAAAGCACAAACCCACAAGGCGCTAAATGTGATTCACGGAGAAATATTCGGTGTGGCCAAAAAAATCAATATTGCAGTGTTCGGACATGGATTGGTTGGTGGAACACTGATTGATCAGGTTTTGGCTTCCGCAGCGAATATTGAAAAAATAAAAGGAATCAAACTCAACATTTTTGCCATTGGAAATTCCAAAAAAGCACTATTCAATAAGGACGGAATTACAGCCGATTGGCGACAGGAAATCCAGCAAAACGGAAAAGTGTACAGTGTGGATGACGTAATCGATTATGCTGAGGAACACCATTTGGAAAACCTGATTGCCATTGATAATACCGCCAGTGCCGATTTTATCGAAAACTATATTCCGCTGGCTGAAAAAAGTTTCGATCTGATCTCGTCGAATAAAATAGCGAATACCGTTGGATATGCGTTCTATCAAAAACTCCGTAAAACGCTGGCCGATAATCAGAAAAATTATTTATACGAAACCAATGTAGGCGCGGGCTTACCACTTATCGACACCATTAAATTACTACATCTTTCCGGGGAGAATATCACCAAGATAAAAGGCGTGTTTTCCGGTACGTTAAGTTATTTGTTTAATCATTTTTCAGTCGAAAACAGACCGTTTAGTCAGGTGTTGAAGGAAGCGGTCGACAAAGGTTTTACCGAACCCGATCCGCGCGAAGATCTTAGTGGAAATGATGTGGCGCGTAAATTACTGATCCTGGCTCGGGAACTTGATCTGCAAAATGAGTTTGAAGAAATTAAAATACAAAACCTGATCCCGGAACAATTACAGCAAGGTAGTGCTTCGGAATTTTTAAACCGGATTTCCGAACTGGACCCATTGTATCAGTCGGTAAAAGAAAAACAGCAACCGGGTTATGTATTGCGTTACATCGGCGAATTGTCGGGCGACTTACAACAGGACAAAGGTAATCTCGATGTAAAATTAGTCTCTGTTCCGGGGAATTCAGCGTTGGGACAATTAAAAGGTTCCGATTCGATTTTTGAAATCTATACCGATTCGTACGGTGATCAACCAATTATAATTCAAGGTGCCGGTGCCGGTGCTTCGGTAACCGCAAGAGGTGTCTTTGGCGATATTCTGCGATTATCGGAAAAGAAATAAAACTATCTTAAAACAAACAAAATCATGAGCAACTCACCATTGGGATTCGAAACGCAGGCTATTCGAACTCAGACAGAACGCAGTCAGTATTTGGAACATTCGGTACCATTGTACCTTACGTCCAGTTTTATTTTTGAAGATGCCGAAGATATGCGGGCTTCTTTTGCCGAAGAAAAAAATAGGAATATTTACAGTCGGTTTTCCAACCCAAACACCAGCGAATTTGTGGAGAAAATCTGCAAAATGGAAGGTGCCGAGTCGGGTTATGCCTTTGCTACCGGAATGGCGGCGGTGTATTCGACCTTTGCTGCGCTGTTAAATGCCGGTGATCATATCGTGTCGGCCAGTAGTGTATTCGGATCGACCCATACGCTTTTTACAAAGTATTTTCCAAAATGGAATATTACAACCAGCTACTTTACTATTACCGAACCGGAAACAATCGAAAGTTATATCCAACCGAACACTCGTATTCTGTTTGCTGAATCGCCAACCAATCCCGCCGTGGATATTCTCGATCTGGAATATCTGGGAAAAATTGCTAAAAAACACAACCTGATTCTGATTGTCGATAACTGTTTTGCGACACCGTATCTTCAGAATCCAATTGCCTTTGGAGCCGATTTGGTGATCCATTCGGCAACCAAATTAATCGACGGTCAAGGTCGGGTTTTGGGAGGTGTGACAGTTGGAAAAGAAGAACTCATCCGGGAGATTTATCTTTTTTCACGAAATACGGGACCGGCTTTAGCACCATTTAACGCCTGGATTTTGTCAAAAAGTTTGGAAACACTACCGGTTCGGGTGGAAAAACATTGTGAAAATGCTGAGAAAATCGCGCACTTTTTAGAAAGTCATCCCAACGTACAAACGGTAAAATATCCTTTTTTAAGGTCACATCCGCAATATGAAATCGCCAAAAAACAAATGCGATTGGGCGGAAATATTGTCGCTTTCGAAATCAAAGGAGGGATTGCTGCCGGACGACAGTTTCTGGACAAAATCAAACTGTGTTCCTTGTCGGCAAATTTAGGAGATACCCGAACGATCGTTACACATCCGGCGTCTACCACACATAGTAAACTGACGGAACAGGAACGTCTGGCGGTTAGTATTACCGATGGATTAGTACGGATTTCAGCCGGTTTGGAAAGTGTAAACGACATCATTGCCGATCTCGAACAAGCACTCGTGTAGCAATTTAAGCACGGAAATTTGGTTGGTATAAAACAATTGCGTTATTTTGCACTGTTCTTATACAGACTGAAATGTTATCACGAAAGGCAGAGGGAATAGACCCGATGAAGCCTTAGCAACCCTTTACTCTTTAAAGAAGGTGCTACATTCTACCCGAAAACAATGCAAATTGGTTTTCAGGATAGATAACAAAGAATACTTTTCTGGTATTCCTTCTCTCTTTACGGATGACATTTTTTACGCTGATTTTCAGAACTGCAAAAAGCTAAGACTATATGTTTATAGTGCTATAGGCGCTGTTTTCATATTGACTTTGGCTAAAACTAAAAAAAACTAAAAAATGTCAAAGATTAATGAAGCGCTGCAAAACAGAATCCTGATTCTTGACGGAGCAATGGGAACGATGTTACAGCGATACAACTTTTCGGAAGAAGATTTTAGAGGCGAGCGATTTAAAGATTTCCCGCATCCGCTAAAAGGAAACAACGATCTCCTTTCCATTACACAACCACAGGCGATTCGCGAAATCCACGCGCAATATTTTGACGCGGGTGCCGATATTGTCGAAACCAATACGTTTTCGGGAACTACTATCGGTATGGCCGATTATCACCTGGAAGATCTGGTGTACGAACTCAACTACGAATCGGCTAAAATTGCCCGTGAAGTAGCCGATACATTCACGGCGCAAAATCCAGATAAACCACGTTTTGTAGCTGGTTCTATAGGGCCAACCAACCGTACGGCCAGTATGTCGCCCGATGTAAATGATCCCGGATATCGCGCAGTTACTTTCGATGATTTACGAATTGCTTATAAACAACAGGTCGAAGCACTTATTGATGGCGGAAGTGATATATTACTGGTTGAAACCATTTTCGATACATTGAATGCAAAAGCCGCTTTGTTTGCAATCGATGAGGTAAAAGAAGAACGCAATCTCGATATCCCGGTAATGGTGAGCGGTACGATTACGGATGCTTCCGGTAGAACCTTGTCCGGACAAACGGTTGAGGCTTTCCTGATTTCGATTTCGCATATTCCGTTGCTAAGTGTTGGATTTAACTGTGCTTTGGGAGCCGATCAGTTAAAACCGTATTTAAAACGACTGGCACACAATACTTCTTTTAATATATCGGCGCATCCGAATGCCGGATTGCCCAACGCTTTCGGACAATACGATCAGACACCGGAAGAAATGCAGGTTTTGATAAGAGAATATCTCGACGATAACCTGATCAATATTATTGGCGGCTGCTGTGGAACTACTCCGGAGCATATTCGCCTGATTGCTGAAGTGGCGAAAGATTACCAACCCAGAATTTTAGAATAGAGAGCATGACTGAAGCAGATTGTAAAAAATACTTGCGATTATCAGGATTAGAACCGTTGATTATCACTCCGGAAAGTATTTTCGTGAATGTAGGGGAACGCACCAATGTGACCGGGTCACGGAAATTTTTGCGCCTGATAAAAGAAGAAAAATATGAAGAAGCACTCGATATTGCCCGTGCTCAGGTAGAAGGTGGCGCGCAGATTGTCGATATTAATATGGATGAAGGGATGCTCGATGGTGTAGCTGCAATGACCCGATTCCTGAATCTTGTCGCTTCGGAACCTGATATCTCCCGTGTACCGGTAATGATTGATAGCTCCAAATGGGAAATCATCGAGGCCGGTTTAAAAGTTGTACAGGGAAAATGTGTCGTGAATTCCATCAGTCTAAAAGAAGGTGAAGCGACATTTATCCACCATGCTAAATTGATTAAACGCTATGGTGCGGCTGTGATTGTGATGGCTTTCGATGAAGCCGGACAAGCAGACACGTATGAACGTCGGATTGAAATCTGTAAGCGTTCCTATGATATTTTGGTTGATCAGGTAGGATTTCCGGCGGAAGATATCATTTTCGATCCGAATATTTTTCCAGTGGCTACCGGAATGGAAGAACACCGTCGCAATGCGCTTGATTTTTTCCACGCGACAAAATGGATTCGTGAAAACCTGCCATATACTAATGTAAGCGGTGGAGTGAGTAATGTGTCTTTTTCTTTCCGCGGAAACGACCGGGTACGTGAAGCGATGCATTCGGCTTTCCTGTATCATGCCATTCAGCACGGAATGTCGATGGGGATTGTAAATCCGGAGATGTTGGAGGTATACGATGAAATTCCAAAGGATTTACTGGAATATGTAGAAGACGTATTGCTGGATCGTAGAGATGACGCAACCGAGCGACTGTTGGTATTTGCCGAAAATGTAAAAGGCGATGCCAAAACGATCGAAAAACAAAATCAGGAATGGCGTAACGGAACCGTACAGGAACGACTCACACATGCATTGGTAAAAGGAATCGATGAGTTTGTAGAACTTGATGTGGAAGAAGCACGCCAAATGGTACAGAAACCGATTGAGGTGATCGAAATAAACCTGATGGCCGGAATGAATGTTGTAGGCGATTTGTTTGGAAATGGAAAAATGTTCCTGCCACAGGTGGTCAAATCGGCCAGAGTAATGAAAAAAGCGGTGGCTTATTTGTTACCGTTTATCGAAGCGGGCAAAGACGGAGCATCCCGTTCGGCCGGAAAGATTTTGATGGCAACCGTAAAAGGCGATGTACATGATATTGGTAAAAATATTGTCTCGGTAGTTTTAGGATGCAATAACTTTGAAATCATCGATTTAGGGGTGATGGTTCCGCCGGAAAAAATTATCGAAATCGCAGTTAAAGAACAGGTCGATATTATCGGTCTGAGTGGATTGATCACACCATCGTTGGATGAAATGGTGTATCTGGCCAAAGAGATGGATAAGCTCAATATAAAAATTCCACTAATGATTGGTGGAGCGACGACGTCCCGTGCGCATACGGCTGTAAAGATCGCTCCGGAATATTCCGAAACAGTAGTACATGTGAATGATGCTTCGCGAGCCGTAACGGTAGCTGGAAATCTGATCAATCAAAATGTTAAAACGGATTATGCCAAAGCCATACGTTCGGAATACGACGAGTTACGGGAAGGTTTTTTAAACCGTTCGCGCGATAAAAACTTCCTGACAATAGCCGAAGCACGCGCCAACAAACTGAAATTGGATTGGGATCAGTTTATACCACAAAAGCCGTATAAAACCGGAGTACATACCATTACGGTTCGATTGAAAGAACTGGTCGGTTATATCGACTGGACACCGTTTTTCAGAACCTGGGATTTGCATGGGAAATACCCAAATATTTTAGAAGATGAAGTGGTAGGAGAACAGGCAATAATCTTGTTTCAGGATGCACAAAAAATGTTAGAGCAACTTATAACCGAAAACTGGTTGGAAGCCAAAGGAATTTATGGGGTTTTTCCGGCCAATCAGGTAAACGACGACGATATCGAAGTGTATGATGAGAAAGGAAACATATTGGAAACGTTTTTAACGCTACGACAACAATCACAAAAAACAAAAGGAGCGCCTAATATTGCTTTGTCCGATTTTATAGCGCCAAAAGAGAGCGAAAAACAGGATTATATCGGCGCTTTTTGTGTTACAACCGGTTTTGGAGTGGATGAAAAGGCAGCTGAATTTGAAGCGGCTCACGACGATTATAACTCAATTATGATCAAGGCGTTGGGTGACCGATTTGCAGAAGCGTTTGCCGAATTCCTGCACGAAAAAGTGCGAAAAGAAATCTGGGGATATGCTTCTGATGAGGTGCTGAGTAATGACGAACTGATTTCCGAAAAGTACAAAGGAATACGGCCGGCACCCGGTTATCCGGCTTGTCCCGATCACCTTGAAAAAAATACAATATGGACATTACTCGACGTAGAAAACAAAATCGGAGTAAAGCTAACGGAAAGTCTGGCCATGTGGCCGGCGTCTTCGGTATCCGGTTATTATTTCGGAAATCCCGAAAGTAAATATTTCGGACTGGGGAAGATAAAAGAAGATCAGGTTCGCGATTATGCACAACGTCGCAAGGTACCGTATGAGTATGCCGAAAAATGGTTGAATCCGAATATAGCCGATTAACAAAAGGAAATTATAACATTTTAAAATGAAAGTAACACAACATATAGCAAATGCAGCGGGAAAATCATTGTTTTCTTTCGAGATATTGCCGCCGTTAAAAGGGCAAAACATCCAATGTATATTCGATAATATCGAACCGCTGATGGAGTTTAAACCTCCGTTTATCGATGTGACCTATCACAGGGAGGAATACGAATATAAAGAATTGCCAAACGGATTGCTCGAGAAGAAGATCGTAAAAAAAAGACCGGGTACGGTTGGAATCTGTTCGGCGATCCAGAATAAATATCAGGTCGATGCCATTCCGCATATTCTGTGTGGTGGGTTTAACAGAGAAGATACCGAAAATTTCCTGATTGACATGGATTTCCTCGGAATCGATAACGTAGTGGCTTTACGAGGCGATGCGGTAAAAAGCGAAATCTATTTTAAACCCGAAAAGGAAGGAAATCAGTATGCGAGCGAATTGGTAACGCAAATCAATAACCTAAACAACGGGATTTATCTGGATGCAGATTTGCAAAATACCAATAAGACCAATTTTTGTATCGGCGTGGCCGGTTATCCCGAAAAGCATATGGAAGCACCGAGTCTGGATAGCGATATTCATTTCCTAAAACAAAAGATCAAAAACGGAGCAGATTATATCATTACCCAAATGTTTTTTGATAATCGTAAGTTTTTCGATTTTGTAGCCAAATGCCGGAAAGAAGGTATCGAAGTGCCGATTATCCCGGGTTTAAAACCAATTTCTACCAAAAAGCAACTCAATCAGATTCCACATCGTTTTAAAGTGGATTTGCCTGATGAATTGATTATGGAAGTGGTAAAAGCAGCGGATAATGAAACCGTAAAAGAAATCGGAATCGAATGGTGCATTGCCCAAAGTCGGGAATTAATAGCTGCCGGAATACCGGTTTTACATTACTATTCGATGGGACGTTCGGAAAGTATCCGGAAAATTGCAGCAACTGTATTTTAAGAGCTCACACCTGTAAGATTTTAAACCTTACAGGTGTTTTTATTTTTTTATTATTTTTCGTTTTACGACATTACTATTCTTATCCTGAATGGTTGCAAAGTAAATTCCGTTGGGCTGTGCCGTAATGTCTATGGAATTTGAAGCTGTTTTTAGGACACATTTTCCCATTTGATCGTGAATCTGTATTTCAGAAATAGTTTCCGCTGTTGCTATTTTGAACAAGCCATTAGTCGGGTTTGGGGAAATATGGACGGCTTCTTTTGCTGTTAAGATGTTGTCCAACGATAGCTTTTTTTTGACAATTTTAAAGAATATAGCTCCTTGAAATATAACATTGACCGGATTTTTTGCTATAAGAATGGAGAACTCACCTTCATTGTTAAAAGTAGTTGACCAACTGCCGTTTCCATAAATATAACCGGAGTAATCCAGACGACCACCTCCTGCAAGAGGATTATAAACTGCAGATTTGCTATAAGGCATAACAACTAACCAAAACCAAGAGGAACTCTTTAGCGGGAAATCGTGATAATTTACTGTTACAGTTGTGCCTGTTTCAAATGGACCTGTACTTATATTTAGATTTTTATTGGTATAATAATAGTCTATATTCATTTGCGCATAGGTATAGCAACTAATCAGACAGCAGAATAAAATTTTTCGTATCTTTTTCATGGTTTAATTTATAAAAAGAAAAATACTAATGTTTAAAATCGTAAATCGTATAGATTTACGGTATTTGTAGAGGATAAAATGTATAGGGAGTAAAAACAGGAATTGTTGTCTTGCTAAGATAAGAATTGTGTCAGAAAATGATGGATATATTCTGATTTGTCTATATTTGTCTGCTTGCCAAAGACAAAATGAGACATTATTTATACTTAGTATTCCTGCTTTTTTATGGTTTCGCTTTTTCCCAAAATGCAAAAGAGAAGCGCTATTTTGTGGAAGCCAATTACTTCTATGGGAATATATTGCCGCATAATAATGCGATAAAACATCTTATTACGTCGCATCCGGAAGGAATCTTACTCGGAATCAATCGCAAAACCTATGGGAGTGCCGCCTGGCAGTCGGAATATAATTTCCCGGATTACGGACTGTCGTTTCAGTACCAGAGAAATAAAAACGAAATATTAGGCGACCTGTATGGTTTATACGGACATTATAATTTTTATTTTTTAAAACGGAACCTTCAGTTTAGAGTAGGACAGGGAATTGCTTATAGTACGAATCCGTATGATAAAGAAACCAACTTTCGGAATTTTGCCTATAGTACGCGCTTGATGCCCTCGACTTATTTTATGCTGAACTACAACAAACTGAATGTGTGGAAAGGTCTCGGAGTACAAACCGGATTGTTATTGGTACATCATTCGAATGCCAATATCAAAGCGCCAAATACCAGTACCAATACGATGGCTTTTACTGTTGGACTTAATTATAATTTTAGCGAAAAGGAACCGGAATATACGTTCGAAAAAGATACCACCCGTTATACCGAACCACTTCGCTATACTGTTGTTTTTCGTAGTGGTGTTAATGAAAGTGATGTTATCGGAAGTGGGCAGTATCCGTTTTATGTGCTTTCGGCGTATGTCGATAAGCGGATCAGTAAAAAAAGTGCGATTCAGTTCGGAGGTGATTTCTTCTGGTCGCTGTATCTGAAAGAATACATTCGCTATATGGCTATTGCGTATTACGAAAAAAACAGCGATCCAAATGTCGATTATAAAAGAGCCGGATTTTTTATAGGCCATGAACTTTTTGTAAACCGCTTTACTTTCGAAACACAACTAGGCTATTATGTATATGATCCCGCAAAAATACACGCGTCCTTTTACCAGCGATTAGGACTCAAATTTTATATGACCCGTAACGTTTTCGCAGGAGTAGGTTTAAAAACACATGCTGCGAAAGCCGAAGCGCTCGAATGTAGTCTTGGAATCCGATTGTAAAATGAAACAAATGACAAAATATTATTCTTGTTTATTGATCATCCTTTTTGTGCTGTTCTCCTGTAATTCCGAAAAAGCACCGGACTGTTTTATGGCTTCCGGAAGTACTATCACCAATGAAATTGTAACTCCTGATTTTAGCTGGATCGATGTAGGAGAAGGTATTGAAATGATTGTAAAGCAAGGTAGCGAAACGAAAATACTCGTGGAAACCGGGGCGAATCTTTTACCGGGTATTTCGGTTTCGGTTTCGGATGATAAATTGCTGCTGCGGAATTCCAACGGATGCAGTTGGTTTCGCGATAAAAACATCACAAAAGTCTATGTCACCGTACCGGATTTAAAAGGGATTTATTCGGCTTCCCAATTTAATATCTCCTCAAATGGAGTGCTGCATTTTGATGATTTTGCCATCCGGTCGGGTATGTATTCCGATACGGCTTCGGGAATATTCGATTTGCAATTGGAATGTACCAATCTTGTTGTCGAAGATAATCAGGCTTCGTTATATCGTATTTCCGGAAAAGCAACCAATCTTACTATTGCTTTTTATTCCGGTGCCGAACGTTTTGAGGGGCAAAATCTGATTGCACAACAGGTGTATGTTTTTCAGCGAAGTACCAATGATATCATTGTAAATCCGCAACAGGATATAAAAGGAAATATTTACAGTACCGGGAATGTGGTGCTGAAAAACAACCCGTCTTTAGTAGAAATAGCCCAGCATTATACCGGGCATGTCGTCTATAATTAGATTATTTTTTCTGCGTCATTTCGCGGAATACGGCTTCCAGATTTTTGTTTTTCAGATTTAGCTGTAAGGTTTTTAAGCCATTTTCCTGTGCAAAATCAAAAACGGCCGGACGCATGTCTTTTTCCGTTGTAAAAGTAAGTTCCCAAATGGTATCGTGAACATTTCGATGCGATTGCAGGTTTGGAATTGTAGCGATTAATTGGGCTTCAATCTGATAGTCAAATTCTACTTCAATAACCTGTTCGTTATCTTCATTCATCAGGCTATCCAGTTTTTTATCGGTTACGATTTTACCATTGTTTATGATGATCACACGATCACAAATCGCTTCTACTTCCTGCATAATATGCGTCGAAAGAAAAACGGTTTTGTTTTTTCCGATATTTTTGATCAACTCACGGATCTCAACCAACTGATTCGGGTCAAGTCCTGTGGTAGGTTCGTCGAGAATCAATACTTCCGGATCGTGCAATAAAGCCGTGGCCAGTCCAACACGTTGACGGTATCCTTTGGAAAGTGCTCCTATCTTTTTATGACTTTCCGGTGTTAATCCGGTAAGCGCAATCACTTCGTCGATACGGGATTTCGCTACTTTATATACATCGGCATTAAAAGCCAGGTATTCGCGAACGTATAGATCCAGATATAAAGGATTGTGTTCCGGAAGATAGCCAACCGATTTCTGAACAGCTTTTGGTGCTGTTGTAACATCATGACCGTTAACAGTGGCCGTACCTTCATCGGCATCCAAAAAAGTGGTCAGTATTTTCATTAAGGTTGATTTTCCGGCACCATTCGGCCCAAGGAAGCCTACAATCTCTCCCTTTTTTATCGAAAATGTAACCGAATCCAATGCTTTTTGTTCGCCGTAATTCTTGGATATTTTTAAAACTTCAATAGACATACTAATACCTGATTTGGAGCAAAAATAAGAAGAAATTAATGCTGATTATTTTAAAAATCATAAATTTTTTAAAAATCGGATCGGGGAAAATATTTTTTTTCTAATTTTGTCATTCAAATACAATGGCGAAAAACCATGAATTCAAGTAACACTTTTTATTATAACAATTTCTTTTATTTTTTCTGGAAAGAAGAAAGGGATTGTCATATGGTTATTTGATCGATGTATACGAAAGAATTATAACACTATAATACAATCCCGATGTTTTCCATCGGGATTTTTTTTTGGCTTATGGAAAGGAAAATTGCAATACAGGGAATCAAAGGTTCATTCCACCATCAGGTAGCGAAAGAATACTTTAACGAAAGTAAAAACCTTATCGAATGTATGTCGTTCGACGAATTGGTGAAAAATGTACTCGACGACGATCGCAATCTGGGAATCATGGCATTGGAAAATTCGATTGCCGGATCGATTATTCCGAATTATGCACTTATTGATTTTAATAAACTGCACATTATCGGGGAGCATTATCTGGATATCCGGATGAATCTGATGGCGTTGCCGGGACAAACGATCGAAGATATCCGGGAAGTACATTCCCATCCGATGGCGTTATTGCAATGTAAAAAGTTTTTTAGCCGTTATCCGCATATCCGACTGGTGGAAGATGCTGATACCGCCGAAACAGCGCGAAGAATCCGCGATAAAGAACTCTCCGGAATCGGAGCAGTGGCCAGTAAAGTGGCTTCCGAGATGTATGAACTTTCCGTATTGGCCGAAAATATCCATACGATAACCAGTAATAAAACCCGTTTTGTGATTGTAAAAGCACAAAATTCGGTTATTCCGAAACCGGATATTGATAAGGTTTCGTTGAAGTTTGAATTGGAAGATATGCAGGGAAGTCTGGCCGGAATTCTGAATGTTATGAATGAGTACAGGTTGAACCTTACCAAAATACAGTCGATGCCGATTATCGAAAAACCCTGGCAGTATTCTTTCTTTATCGATATCACATTCGACAAGTATGCCGATTATGAAAACGCCAGAACTACTTTGCAGCAAATGACGAAAGAATTTAAGGTTTTAGGAGAATATAAAAAAGGAGTAGTATGATTACAACAGCAAAAAGATTAGATCAGGTTCAGGAATACTATTTCTCGCAAAAACTGCGGGAAGTACGGGAGTTGCAAGCCAAAGGAAAACCAGTGATCAATATGGGAATTGGTAGTCCGGATCTGGCACCGGCAACTGCGGTAATGGAAGCAGTACAGGAAGCCATGTCGCAACCAGCTGCGCACCAATATCAGAGTTATCAGGGGCTTCCCGAACTCCGTCAGGCGATGGCCGGTTTTTATGCAACTCATTTTAAAGTAAACCTAAATCCGGATTCGGAAATATTGCCGTTAATGGGATCCAAAGAAGGAATTCTACACATTGCTATGGCTTTTCTAAATGAAGGTGACGGTGTGCTGATCCCAAATCCGGGTTATCCGACCTATGCGTCGGTTGCGAATCTGGTGGGTGCCGAAAGTGTTTTCTATGATTTGTCTGCCGAACGAAACTGGGAACCCGATTTTGAAGCCCTGGAAAAACAAGACCTTTCACGGGTAAAACTCATGTGGGTGAGTTATCCGCATATGCCAACCGGAGCTATCGGAAACCGGACGTTGTTTGAAAAACTGATTGCCTTTGCCAAAAAACACCGGATTCTGATTGTAAATGACAATCCGTATAGTTTTATACTAAACGAGAATCCGGAATCTATTTTGAGTATTCCCGGAGCGATGGAGGTGGCGATGGAACTGAATTCGCTGAGTAAAACCTTTAATATGGCCGGTTGGCGTGTAGGAATGGTAATGGGGAAAAAAGAGGTAATTCAGGCGGTGCTAAAAGTGAAGAGCAATATGGACAGCGGAATGTTTTACGGTATTCAGAAAGGAGCCATCGCCGCTTTGAAAAGTGATTCGGATTGGTTTGCAAAACTAAATGAAGTGTATCAAACCAGACGGAATCTTGTTTTTAAACTGGCGCGAAAATTAAACTGCACGTTCGATACCAATAGCGTCGGATTGTTTGTCTGGGCGAAACTGCCACCGGAAGAAAAATCAGCGGAAGCTTTTGTCGACAAATTGTTATACGATAAAAACCTGTTTATAGCACCCGGAACGATTTTCGGAAGTAATGGAGAAGGGTACATTCGTTTTTCGTTATGTCTTCCGGAAGAAAAAATAAAAGAAATTCTAAAACGATTTGAATAAATGGAGGGAGAAGAAAAAGTTTTTATAATTGGCCTTGGTCTGATAGGCGGATCGCTGGCACTTGACTTTCGAAAACAGAACGAACAGGCGGTTTTCTTTGGGATTGATACTGATGAAAACCATGTTAAAGAAGCATTGGAACGCGGCATCATCGACCGTCAGGCCGACTGGAAACAAGTGTCGGAAGCCGATTGGGTGGTGTTGGCGATACCGGTTGATAAGGCGGTTGACGTTTTGCCGGAAGTGCTGGATCGGATAAATGAGAATACCGTCGTGCTGGACGTAGGGTCTACAAAAGAACAAATCTGTAAAGTCGTTGAAAACCATCCGAAAAGGCGTAATTTTATAGCCACGCATCCGATAGCGGGTACGGAGTTTTCAGGACCGTCGGCAGCCTTTGAAGGGCTATTTGAAGGAAAAACGAATATCATTTGCGAAATTGAAAAAACAGCTTTTGGGATTCAGGAAAAAGCGCTGCAATTGTTTAAAAAAATAAAGATGCGCATCCGTTATATGGATCCGAAAGCACACGACAAACACATTGCTTACGTTTCGCATTTGTCGCACATCAGTTCTTTTATGTTAGGGAAAACCGTTATAGCAGAAGAGCAAAACGAACGGGATATTTTTGATATGGCCGGTAGCGGATTCGAAAGTACCGTGCGACTGGCAAAAAGTTCCCCGGCTATGTGGGCGCCTATTTTTGAGCAAAACAAGACGATGGTGTTAAAATCACTGTCCGAATATATTGAAAACCTGAATCATTTTAAAACCTTACTGGAAACAGATGATTATGATTCGGTTTATGCCGAAATGGAACAAACAAACAGAATAAAAGAAATTTTAAAAGGAATACATTTAAAAAAAGAATTGAGTTATGGAGAATAATGCTGCAATGAGAACATGGTTGGACGCTTTCAATTTAAGTCACCCATTGGTGATTGCCGGGCCATGTAGTGCCGAAACAGAAGAACAGGTATTAAAAATAGCACACGAATTAAAGGATTCGGATGTAAGTGTGTTCAGAGCGGGAATCTGGAAACCGCGTACGCGTCCGGGTGGTTTCGAAGGCGTAGGCGCCATTGGACTAAAATGGTTGCAACGCGCCAAAGCGGAAACCGGTTTGTTACTGGCTGTTGAGGTTGCCAATGCGGATCATGTGCAACTGGCTTTGGAGCACGATGTAGATGTGTTGTGGATTGGGGCCAGAACGACTGTAAACCCGTTTGCCGTTCAGGAAATTGCCGATGCGTTAAAAGATACCGACAAAATCGTACTGGTTAAAAATCCGGTAAATCCCGATTTGGCGTTATGGCTTGGAGGAGTGGAACGTTTGTACAATGCCAATATCAAAAAATTAGGCGTAATCCACAGAGGATTTTCGACCTACGAAAAAACAAAATACCGAAACAATCCGGAGTGGCAGTTGCCAATTGAGTTGCAAAGCAAATTCCCGGATTTGCCGCTAATTTGTGATCCGTCGCATATCACCGGAAAACGCGATATGATTTTGGAAGTGTCCCAACAAGCACTCGATCTGAATTACGACGGACTGATTATCGAAACACATATTGACCCGGATAATGCGTGGAGCGATGCCGCACAACAAGTGACACCATCGGCCTTAAAACAGATTTTTAAAGATTTACGAATCCGTAAAATAACCGATGAAGCCGACGATTACAACCAGCGATTGGAAGGATTGCGTACGCAGATTGATGAAATCGACAGCAAACTTTTAAATATCCTTGGTAAGCGAATGAAGATTGCCGATAGTATTGGTGCGTTAAAAAAAGAACGCAACGTAGCGGTATTGCAAAACAAACGCTGGAATGAAATTCTTGGAAAAATGGTCTTGGAAGGTGAAGAACGTGGTCTAAGTGAGGAGTTTATCCTTAAGATGTTTAAAGCCATTCACCAGGAGAGTATCGCGCATCAGGAGAAAATAATAAATAGTTAACGGCTTGATTCATAAAATTTCGTAATATCGCGAAATTTTTTAACAAGCCTTATATGAAAAAACTATTACTATTTGTAGTAACCTTAATGACAACTTTTTCGGCTTTTTCACAATACAAAATGGAAAATGTTTCCATTACCTATGGTGAAGAAATTACCGAAGAGAAAGGGAAAATTATTAAAATTATTGGAGAGACCAATAACAAGATTTATGCACTTGGATTAAAAGGGAAAAGCGATTATTTCCTAAAGATTTTCGATGCAAGCGGCATGAAACTGCTTTCGAACAAACCAATTTTGCTACCGGAGTTAAAAGACAAGGATATCGATTTTGAAGAGATCGTTATTCTAAACGGTAAGCTATATGTGATTGGAAGTGTGTACCATAGAAAAGACAAAATCTTTACATTGGTGGGAATTGAATATTCCGAAGATGGAAAATTAAGCAAGAACATGACAACCATGTTCGAGGCCGAAGTGGCAAAAAGTTCCGACAGAGGTGGTTTTTATTTCAAAGTATCGCCGGATGAGCATATGTTGCTTGCCATGCACACGGCGCTTTACGAAAAAGAAGATGCCTTGAAGTATGAATTGAAGATGTTTGATCCGAATTTAAAAACGGTTTTCTCCAATATTGAAAAGGTAAGCTATAACGACGATCAAAAAGATTATGAGTTTACAATTTCCGATTTCGATATCAATACAAAAGACGATGTGTTTTTAGTGATCAACGAAAGCTACCGCGATAAAAAGAAAAAGGAAAAAGTAGAAAAATTCCAGGTATTCGCATTTAAAAACCAAAACGGTTATAAAAAAGAAGTAGTGGATATCAACTTTACCGGAAAAGAAATTATCAATTGTAAAATGATTTCTACCAGTAAAAATACGGTACAATTGGTTGGGTTTTATTCAAGCGTAAGAGACAACGGAAAAGCAAACAAAGAGCTTAAAGGTGTTTATAACGCTACGATTAATCTGGACAACAATACCAATGACAACCTAAAATTTAATGAGTTTGACTATGCAACCAAAGTGAAATTATTGGGTGAGCGTCGTGCGAAAAAAGGGAAAGATCTAAAGCCGCTATATATGATTCACTCGATCATCGAGAAAAATGACGGCGGACTTATTGTTATCTCAGAATACCGTTTTATTTATGTAGGACAACGACAAGGGATTGGTCCGTTAGGCGTACAACCCATTACTTATACCACAAACGAAATGATCGTGATGGCATTAAAACCAGACGGATCGTTGGATTGGAGTAATGTGGTAGCAAAAGAACAGGCGGCAACCGTTACCGTGGCGTCACTTAATATTTTTGCAGGATTGGGCGGTTCCGGAAACTTTAACGTGGCACTTGGATTGTCATTTCCGTTAGGCGTTATGGGGAAAGGACCAGAATACCTAAGTGCTATTCCGATTTACAAAGACGGTCAGTTGAGCATTCTTTTTAACGATAATAAAAAGAACAAAGGAATTACCGATATCGAAGAGATTAAATCATTGGGGAATTACAACAATGCAGTTCCGACAATCTTTATGTTTAGCGATAGCGGTGTGATCACCAGAAAAGATCCGGAAGAAGCCATCAAAAATGAATTGGTAATCCGTCCGGGTATTTTTTACAGAAAAAATGAAAAGGAATTCCTGATCTATGCGTCCCGAAAATCGCAGGACAAATTAGGTCGAATGGTTTTACAATAATTAAAATCAGAAAAGGTTGCCCTCAAAAGCAACCTTTTTTTGTAATAATAAGATAGTTATCTTTGCGGTATGACAGGAATCGTTTATAAATCTACAGGAAGTTGGTACAGTGTTAAAACCGAAGACAATCAGGTTTTTGAATGCCGTATAAAAGGAAAATTCCGAATGAAAGGCATTAAGAGTACCAATCCTATTGCCGTTGGTGATGTGGTCGATTTTGAATTGGATCAGTCCACAGACGAAGTGGCGGGGATTATTCACAACATCCACGACCGTAAAAACTATATCGTTCGCAAATCGGTGAATTTGTCCAAGCAAACCCATATTATCGCTTCCAATATCGATATCGTATTTCTTTTGGTTACGATTAACAATCCGCCAACCACAACGAGTTTTATTGACCGTTTCCTGGTTACGGCCGAAGCCTATGGTATTGAAGCGGTTTTGATTTTTAATAAAATCGACACCTACGATGAAGCGACGCTCGACGAGCAGCTTTACCTGCAATATGTCTACTCCAATATAGGTTATAAATGCCTGCGTGTTTCGGCAGCCGAAGGGAAAGGAATTGACGAGTTAAAGACCATGATGAAAGACAAGGTATCTATGTTTTCGGGACATTCCGGTGTAGGAAAATCCACTTTGGTCAATGCGCTGGAACCGTCGTTAAACCTTAAAACAAAAGCAATATCCGATCAACACCAACAAGGACAACACACCACGACGTTTGCCGAGATGTTCGATCTTTCGTTTGGCGCCCGAATTATCGATACGCCGGGTATCCGCGGTTTTGGAATTGTCGATATGGAAAAACAGGAAATCGGAGATTATTTTCCGGAATTTTTTGCTTTAAAAGATCAGTGTAAATTTAATAATTGCCTGCATAAGGAAGAACCGCATTGTGCCGTTAAAGAGGCGTTGGAAAATGATGAAATCGCCTGGTCGCGCTATAAAAGCTATATCCAGATTTTAGAAGGGGAAGATGAAAACTACCGAACCGATATCTACGGAGAAGGAAAAGCACAGGATACCGAATGAAAGCAGTCATACAACGGGTAACGGAAGCTTCTGTTACCATCGACGGGAAAATTGTAGCCGAAATCGGTAACGGTTTATTGGTGTTGATTGGAATCGAAGATGCTGATACGCAGGAAGATAGTGCCTGGCTAACGGCTAAAATTGCCAACCTTCGCATATTTGGCGATGAAAACGAGGTGATGAACCTGTCGTTAAAAGATACCAATGGAGACATCATAGTGGTAAGTCAGTTTACACTACACGCCCAAACCAAAAAAGGAAACCGACCTTCCTATATCAAAGCGTCCAAACCAGATGTGGCGATACCGTTATACGAAACATTCGTAAAACAAATGGAAATGGAATTAGGGAAACCGGTTCAAACCGGCCAATTCGGAGCCGATATGAAAGTGCGATTGCTTAATGACGGACCGGTGACGATTGTAATCGATACGAAAAATAAAGAGTAAAGAGTAAAGAGAAAAGAATACTTAAAAAAGCATAAAAATGGACTTAAAAAACGCACAACTGGACGTAGATAACTGGATTAAAAACCATGGGGTTCGCTATTTTAACGAACTGACCAATATGGCGCAGTTAACCGAAGAAGTAGGCGAAGTGGCACGAATCATTTCACGTCGTTATGGCGAGCAATCCGAAAAGGAAAGTGATAAAAACAAAGATCTGGGCGAAGAACTGGCCGATGTGGTGTTTGTGGTTTTATGTCTGGCCAACCAAACGGGTGTGGATCTGCAAGCGGCGTTCGATAAGAAAATGGATCTGAAAACCAAAAGGGATCACGACCGCCATCACAACAACGAAAAATTAAAATAAATACAACGCCTTATAGCGCTATAAAATTATGGATCTACAACTCCGACTATCAGACGTAAACCTCAAATCCCAAATTGCCATTACAGGTTCCAAAAGCGAAACCAATCGGTTGTTATTGCTTCAGGCACTGTATCCGAATCTGAAATTGAACAATCTGTCCAATTCAGATGACAGTTTGATGATGACCAAAGCGCTACAGTCGGAGGAGTCCGTGGTTGATATTCATCATGCCGGTACGGCCATGCGTTTCCTGACTGCCTTTTTCGCAATTCAGGAAGGTCGTGAAATCATACTCACCGGATCATCGCGTATGCAGGAAAGACCCATTTCCATTTTGGTTGATGCCTTACGGCAATTGGGAGCTGTTATAGCCTACGAAAAAAACGAAGGCTATCCGCCCATTCGAATCTCCGGAAAAAAATTGACAGAATCGAAAGTAAGTCTGAAAACGAATGTAAGCAGTCAGTATATTTCGGCTTTGCTTTTAGTCGCACCACGTCTTGAAAAGGGTTTGGAGTTGACTCTGGAAGGTGAACTAACATCCATTCCGTATATCCAAATGACTTTGTCGCTATTACAGGAAATAGGAATTGAAACAACTTTTGAAGGTAATCGTATCACGGTTCAGCCAAAAAAAGAAATTGCACCGCAAATAAGTACAGTGGAAAGCGATTGGAGTTCGGCATCCTATTACTATTCCATAGTAGCAATGGCGAAGGTCGGAACAGAAATCACCCTGTCCAGTTATAAGGAAAACAGCTTTCAGGGCGATAGCGATTTAGTGGCAATTTACCGTCATTTTGGTGTGGAATCCATTTTTGAAGGCAATACGGTTACCTTACGAAAAATAGAAGTTTCTCATTCAGGAGCTGTGACATTCGATTTGAAGAATACACCGGATATCGCGCAAACCATAGCAGTAACCAGTTTCGGACTCCATAAAGCGTGTCGTCTTACCGGATTGCATACGCTCAAAATAAAAGAAACCGACCGTCTGGTGGCTTTGCAAAACGAACTGACCAAACTCGGAGCCGTGATCACGGTAACCGACGATAGTCTGACTTTGGAAGCATCCGAAACAATAAAGTCGGATGTGGTAATACAAACCTATCAGGATCATCGGATGGCGATGGCTTTTGCACCATTGGCATTAAAAACATCATTAATCATTAGTGAGGCCGAAGTGGTTTCTAAATCCTACCCCGGTTTTTGGGACGATCTTCGTAAAACTGGTTTCCGGATAGCGGAACAAGTGCTGTAAAATAAGGGTTTTAAAAAATAAAACTTAAAACACTTGACAACCCCTGTCTCGCGATAGTATATTTGCACTCAATTTAAAATTTGTACAATGAAGTTATCTCATTTTAATTTCAATTTGCCGGCTGAATTGCTTGCAGAGTTTCCTGCCGAAAACAGAGACGAAGCGCGTTTGATGGTTGTCAACAGAAAAACGCAGACCATCGAGCATAAACTTTTTAAAGATATCCTGGATTATTTTGAAGAAGGTGATGTAATGGTGCTGAATAATACCAAGGTTTTTCCGGCTCGTCTGTATGGAAATAAAGAAAAAACAGGAGCGAGAATTGAGGTGTTTTTGTTACGAGAATTAAATGCGGAACAACGTTTGTGGGATGTATTGGTAGATCCGGCTCGTAAAATCCGTATAGGTAATAAATTATATTTCGGCGATGACGATTCGTTAGTAGCGGAAGTTATCGATAATACTACTTCCAGAGGAAGAACACTTCGTTTCCTTTACGACGGTTCTTACGAGGAGTTCAGAGCAAAATTGCTGGAATTAGGGGAAACACCAATTCCGAAATACATCAACCGTGCCGTAACGCCGGAAGATGCGGAACGTTACCAAACGATCTATGCGAAAGAAGAAGGTGCTGTAGCGGCTCCAACGGCTGGATTGCACTTCTCTAAACATTTGATGAAGCGTTTGGAAATCAAAGGAATTAATTTTGCCGAAATTACATTACACGTAGGTTTGGGAACTTTTAACCCAGTTGAGGTGGAAGATTTGTCGAAACACAAAATGGATTCGGAAGAATTGCGTATTACCGAAGAAGCGTGTGAGATTGTAAACAAAGCAAAAACGAACAAGAAAAAAGTATGTGCGGTTGGAACAACCACCATGCGTGCGATGGAAAGTTCGGTTTCGTCGGCCAAAACATTAAACCCGTACGAAGGATGGACCAATAAATTTATTTTCCCTCCTTACGACTTTAGCGTAGCCGATTGTATGATTACCAATTTCCATACACCAAAATCAACTTTATTAATGATGATCTCGGCTTTCTGTGGTCACGATTTAATGAAAAAAGCCTATGAAGAGGCGGTTAAAGAAAAATACAAATTCTATTCTTACGGTGATGCGATGTTAATCCTGTAAGGTAATACCATAAAAAAAGCGTTCCTCGGAACGCTTTTTTTATGACTTTATAGGAACTATCGAACCTGATATACCAATTTCATGGTAATATTAGCGGTTTTCTTTTTAGAAGCCGTATTAAACGAACCGCCCCAGGAGTATTCTTCCGATGAGTTTTGTGCAATGATTTGGAAAACACCCATATCCGATTTTTTCAGATTGCCCAGTTTGGCATCGGCATTTTCGGCGATTTTCTGTGCCCGGGCATTGGCATCTTTGGTCGCCTCGGCAATCATTTCTAGTTTTAGTTCTGCCAGTTTGGTGTAATAATATTCCGGTGGATTGGAATACAATTCCACGCCTGAGTTGATCAATTCGGTTACCTCGCGGGAAATACCTTCCACTTTATCGACTTCCTTACTTTCGATTTGTACATTTTGGGAAAGTGAAAAACCGGTGAAGATTTGTTGGCGCGTATTACCGTTGCTATCATAGCTGTATTCGAAATCCTTATTGATGTTAACCGCCGAAAAAACAATATTACTTTCCGGAATTCCTTTTGAAATCAGATACGATTTAATGATCTCGCGATCTTTGTCGAGTGCGGCATAAGCCTCTTTCAGGTTCATATTCTTTTTGGAAAAAGAACTGCTCCATACAATCAGATCCGATACAAAATCTTTTTTGCCAAGCCCGGTTACACTAATGGTGTCGTTGCTTTGGTTTCTGTTTTTAAAGGCGTTGGAAAACAGGAACGCTGCCAGAACAACCGCTATTCCTATGATTAGGGAATTAACATTGTTTTTCATCACTAAAAAATATTTAATTGTTATAAATGTATGAAATATCTGTATTGTAATAACAAACGCAAAAATTTATTTTTTCTTATTTTTACGCGAAACCAAAATAATAAACAATGACATTTCAAAATACACGTGAATTTGCGAGACAGCTGGATGAAAAAGATGTATTGGCAAAGTATCGAAGCGAATTTATTTTTCCGAAGGTAAATGGAAAACAGGTGATTTATTTTACCGGTAATTCTTTAGGATTACAGCCAAAAAGAACCAAAGCCTATGTGGATGAGATCATGGACGATTGGGGAAATCTGGCGGTAGAAGGTCATTTTTATGCTGACAAACCGTGGTGGGATTACCACGAACGTTTTGCAGCGCCTTTAAGTACGGTGGTGGGTGCCAAACCAAGCGAGGTGACGGTAATGAATACCCTAACAGTGAATCTGCATTTGTTGATGGTGACGTTTTATCGTCCGACAGCTAAAAAATATAAAATCATTTGCGAAGAAAAAGCATTTCCAAGTGATCAATACATGTTCCAAAGTCAGGTGCATTTTCATGGCTTGGATCCAAAAGATACCATTGTGGAAATCAAACGCAGAGAAGGCGAACACAATATCCGTCTGGAAGATGTGTTGGCCAAAATCGATGAGGTAGGTGATGAGTTGGCTTTGGTGTTGATTGGCGGTGTGAATTATTACACCGGACAGGTTTTTGATATGAAAACGATTACCGAAGCGGGGCATAAATATGGCGCGTATGTAGGCTGGGATTTGGCGCACGCAGCCGGAAATATCAAATTACAATTACACGATTGGAATGTCGATTTTGCGGCTTGGTGTAGTTATAAATATATGAACTCAGGACCGGGAAATGCTTCCGGTTGTTTTATCCACGAAATGCATCATAACGATACGAGTTTGCCGCGTTTTGCCGGATGGTGGGGACATAATAAAGAGCGCCGTTTTAAAATGGAGCCGCAATTCGATCCGGTTCGCGGTGCTGATGGATGGCAAATTAGTAACTTACCAGTACTATCGTTGGCGCCGTATTTGGCATCTGTTGAAATGTTTGCCGAAGTAGGAATGGATAAGCTAATCGAAAAAAGAGATTTACTAACGGCTTATTTGGAGTTTATTCTTCAGGAAGTGGATAAAGAAGTGGAAAGTGAATTCGAGGTAATCACACCTTCCGATCCGACGCAAAGAGCGTGTCAGTTGTCGGTGTTTTTACATGGCGAAGGAAGAACGCTTTTTGATTATCTGATGAAAAACGGCGTAATAACCGACTGGCGGGAACCCAATGTGATCCGTTTGGCTCCGGTACCGTTCTATTGTTCGTTTGAAGATATGTATGAATTCGGACAGATTTTACGCGAAGGAATTTTGAATAAAAGCAAATAGCTATAAAATCTAAAAAGACCGGAAATCTCTGGTCTTTTTTTGGAAACATTTTTTTCGGAATTCTACTAATGCTACTATCTTTGTATACATTAGTTGTAAACGTACCATTATAAAAAGTAAAATGAACAAACAGCAAAAAATAGAAAGTTTTGATCCGTCACAACCGGGATTGGCCGATGCAAGTGTATTTGGATTACCCTTTACTGCCGAAGAAAGTGAGATTATAATTGTACCGGTGCCGTGGGAAGTTACCGTGAGCTATGGAGCGGGAACTTCTGAAGGACCGAATGCCATTTTAGATGCTTCTTTTCAGGTGGATTTACAACATCAGGAGTTTCCGGAATTGTGGAAATTAGGAATATATATGGATGAAGCGCCGGAACACTGGGCGACGAATTCCGCAAAATATAAAAGTCTGGCGCAACCGATTATCGAAGCATTGGAAGCAGGTGAAGATGTTGCAACATTTCCGGCTTTACAATCGGATCTGGATAAGATTAATAAAGTGTGTAAAGATCTGAAAAACGAAGTGAAAGACCGTGTTTTACATTGGATGAAACAAGGTAAGAAAGTGGTTTTACTTGGCGGTGATCATAGTACGCCGTTAGGATACTATGAAGCGTTGGCATCACAACACGAAAGCTTTGGTATTTTACATTTGGATGCGCATATGGATTTGCGAATTGCCTACGAAGGGTTTACGTATTCGCATGCTTCGATTATGTATAATACCTTACAAATTCCGCAGGTTTCTAAAATTGTTCAGGTTGGAATCCGTGATTTCTGTGAACAGGAAGTGGAAGTGGCTCAAAAAGAAGGAAACCGCGTATTGGTACACACCGATATGGACTTGAAAGCGGAAACGTTTGAAGGGAAAACCTGGGCGCAACAATGTGATGATATCATTGCATCCTTGCCGGAAAAAGTGTGTATTTCCTTTGATATCGACGGGATGTATCCATGGTATTGCCCAAATACAGGAACACCGGTACCGGGAGGATTCTCGTTTGAGCAGGCAGCTTATTTGTTAAGCCGATTGGCGGAAACCAATAAAGAAATCATTGGTTTTGACCTGGTGGAAGTTGCTCCGGGTGATGATGACTGGGACGGAAATGTCGGAGCAAGAATGTTGTTTCATATGTGTGGTGTTCTGGCTAAATCGCAAAAACGAAACGTCGGACAAAAAATAAAATTCAACCGATAAAAAAATCCCCATTCGGGGATTTTTTGTTTTTATAGTTTTTTGCCGGTCGCTAATCGGTATAAAATACCAATAACGGCCAGTATTAATAAAATATGGATGAAACTACCAACAGCTTCCCGAAAACCGAAATAACCAACCAGCCATCCCAGTAGTAAGATAACTACAATTAACCAGACTAAATCTTTCATAATAAATAGTTTTTAAGTTGTTTTTTAAAAATAATACTATTTATTCGGAAATGTTTAAAATTTAATAAAAAATTAAGGTTCTTGTTGTTTTTTAAAGGATTTTGTGCTAGGGTGGAATTTGGGTTTCCGGTAAAAGTGAAAATTATAATAAAATCAGTATAAAACGGCTGTGGTTCTTTATTTATTAAGTATTTTTACGCCAATTATTTACAACAGATTTCATGCAAACGCAGCAACGTATAGCCATTGTTGGCTCTGGCTTGGTAGGGACATTATTGGGAATATATCTGAGAAAAGCGGGACATGTTGTTCACGTTTATGATAGAAGCCCGGATGTTCGGAAAATAGCCTTTTCCGGCCGATCAATCAATTTGGCGATGTCACACAGAGGTTGGAAAGCACTGGATGGCGCAGGAATAGGAGATCGTATTCGGGAAGTAGCTATTCCGATGGATAAAAGAGCGATACATCTGGTAGATAAAGAGCTGGCGTATCAACCTTACGGAATCGACGGAGAGAGTATTTATTCGATTTCAAGAGGCGGATTAAACCGTTTGATGCTTACACTGGCTGAAGAAGTCGGCGTGGAGTTCTTTTTTGAAAAGAAAATCTGGGATGTAACACTGGCTGATGCGACACTTCATATCGGCGAAACTGAAAAAGGGGCCTGGGAAGAACTGAAATACGATAAAGTTTTCGGAGCCGATGGTGCCTTTTCGAGAGTACGTCACCGAATGCAACGCCAAAACCGTTTTGATTATTCACAGGATTTTCTGGATACCGGTTATAAAGAATTAAATATACCCGCCAATCCGGACGGAACCCATAAACTCGATAAAAATTCGTTTCACATATGGCCGCGTGGCGCTTTTATGTTGATCGCTTTGCCGAATATGGACGGAAGTTTTACCTGTACTTTATTTATGCCATTTGAAGGAGAAAATTCCTTTGAAGCGCTTCACGACAGGGAAGCAGTGGAAGGGTTCTTTCAGCAATATTTCCCGGATACCTTACAGGTAATTCCGGAGTTGGTTAATGATTTCTTTAAAAACCCAACCAGTTCGTTGGTAACGATGCGATGCTATCCGTGGACGTATGGCGATAAAGTCGCGTTAATCGGTGATGCGGCGCATGCTATTGTACCGTTTTACGGACAAGGGATGAATGCCGGTTTTGAAGATATTACCTGTTTAGCCGGATTGATGGAGCAGTTTGGAGATGATTGGGAGACTATTTTTAAAGAATATCAGGTAATTCGTAAGCCTAATGCCGATGCGATTGCCGAATTGTCGTACCGTAATTTTATGGAAATGAGTACGAAAACGGCCGATGAAAAATTCCTGCTCCAAAAGAAAATCGAAAAGTGGTTTGCGTTAAAACATCCGGAAAAATGGTTGCCGTTATACGATCGGGTAACGTTTAGCTACCGACCGTATTCGGAAGCATTGGCAATTGGTAATCATCAGAATGCCATAATGGAAGAGATCATGAAAATTCCGAGTATCGAAACCCAATGGGAAACGGAAGAAGTCGAAAAGAAAATTTTAGAACTGTTACAACAGTCGTAATATAAAAAGGGTTACTTTATTCTAGAGTAACCCTTTTTTATTTGTTATACCTGGCAGGTTTTTAAAACCTGTCAGGTGTTTCTAAAGTGAGTTTGGTGTTGAAGGTAAAACAATCTCAGGTGTAGCTTTATTACTCCTCACGATGTACCGCTTCCATCGTAAAAGCCGGTAAACAAACCGAAAGGTATTCACAAGGCTCGTCAAACGGATTGGAATATTGTATCCGGGCATTTTTTTGAATCCGGATCGATTGGCCGGCCTCCAGAACAATCGTATCACCTTCGATAATAAATTGTTTTTTGCCTGTAATGATATAGGTGTATTCGTCAAATTCTGGCGTTTGGAAAGGCTCACTCCAATGTGGTGGTGCGATCATACGGGCAATCGAAATTTCGGTATTGCCGGTGGCAATTTTGCCGTGGTGTTCCTCAATATGTTTGCCGTCGGTCGTAGGAACTATGTACGGTGTGTTTTGGATTTGATATTTTTTCATAATCGGTTATTTTTTAAAGATAAAATATACGGCCAGAATCAGAAAGCAAAAACCTACGGCATGGTTCCAGCGGAAGGTTTCGTTTTTAAAGAAGAGTAGGGAGAAAATCACGAATATAACAAGAGTGATGACTTCCTGAATTACTTTTAACTGCATCAGACTAAACGGTCCGCCATTGCCTTGAAACCCAATTTTATTGGCTGGAACCTGGAACATATATTCAAAAAGCGCCAATCCCCAACTGATCAATACAATAGTGATCAATCCGGCATTTTCAAACCATTTTAATTCTTTAAATTTTAAATGACCATACCAGGCCAGTGTCATAAAAATATTGGAAAGGATTAGTAATCCTATAGTTAGATAACCTTTCATGTGTTATTTGTTGAGTATTTTGGAAAGGATGCCAAAAGCACCTCGTATAAAAGTCGCACTCGTTAGTACTTTTACGATAGGGTTCATAGCTGAACTTTTTTGTGGAGCAGAACGCTGTGTTTCTTTTGCTTCGGTCTTGCGTTGTTGTTCCTGAGCAGCGGCTTCCTGAGCGGTTTCTATTTTTTTGTTCAGGATTTCGTAGGCGCTTTCGCGATCGATTGTTTCCTGGTATTTTTTAACCAGCTTCGAATTGTTGTTGATCGTATCTATCTCGCTTTGGGTCAGAATGTCCATACGACTCATGGGTGCGCGCATCATACAAGCGGCCAAAGGTGTCGGAATTCCTTTTTCGTTTAATGCGGTGACCAAAGCTTCACCAATTCCCAATTGTGTGATTACTTCGTCGGTTTTGTAAAACTCGGAAAGCGGATAGTTTTCAGCTGTCATTTTAATCGCTTTACGGTCGTTGGCGGTAAAAGCGCGTAATGCGTGTTGTATTTTAAGACCCAATTGTGCCAAAACACCATTCGGAACATCGGTCGGATTTTGGGTGATAAAGTAAATACCAATTCCTTTGGAACGGATTAGTTTTACGATGGTTTCGATCTGATCCAATAAGGCTTTACTGGCCTGATCGAATATCAGGTGGGCTTCGTCAATAAAAATAACAAGCTCCGGACGCCCGCTATCGCCTTGTTCCGGCATCTGACTGTAGATTTCGGCTAACAGACAAAGCATAAAAGTAGAAAAAAGTTTGGGCTTGTCTTGTATATCGGTAAGTCGGATGATATTGATATAGCCGTTTCCGTTGCTGTCGATACGCATCAGATCGTTGATGTCAAACGACAATTCTCCAAAGAAAATATCGGCACCTTGTTGTTCCAATTCGATGATTTTTCGTAAAATGGAACCGGTAGATGCCGTTGAAATCCGACCGTATTCTTTTTCGAATTCGGCTTTCCCTTCCTCAGTAGCATATTGCAGCAACTTTTTAAAGTCTTTCAGATCCAATAACGGTATCTGATGATCATCACAATATTTAAAAATAACGGAAACCACACCGCTTTGGGTATCGTTTAAATCCAGAATGCGGGAGAATAGTACTGGCCCGAATTCGGAAACCGTTGCCCGTAAACGAACACCGTCTTGTTTGGATAAGGTGAGCAATTCTACCGGAAACGCTTTGGTTTCGTAAGGAATGCCCATTTTTTCATGGCGTTCGGTAATAAAAGGTTTTACTTCGCCGGGCATAGCGATACCACTAAAGTCACCTTTGATATCCATCATTACTACGGGAATTCCGTTTTGAGATAATTGTTCGGAAAGTACCTGTATGGTCTTGGTTTTTCCGGTTCCGGTAGCACCGGCTATTAATCCGTGGCGGTTGATGGTTTTTAACGGGATTTTTATCAGTGTATCCGGAACGGCTTCACCGTTTAAAAGGGCGCCTCCCAGTATGATATGTTCTCCTTTACAGTCGTATCCTGTACGTATGGATTCTGAAAATTTAGTAGCTGTCATGTTGATTGTAGCAATAGTATTACGAAATTGACTTATTACAAATATACAAAACCATTTTGTTCCTGTTTATGGCTTTATGATGATGAAATTACGGCTTTATTATAAAAAAACAGTAAAAGATAACAATACTGAAAGAATAATAGTAACAATAAAGCGTTATTAATTTAAAGTTATGTTAATAGTTGTTTGGGAATTTAAAAAGAAAAGTATACTCATTGTTAAATAATTTGTTGTACGTGCCGAAAAAAAATGCTTTTTATTTTTTTATTTACTCTAAAAACATAAATTTGCGAATCTTATAAGGCGAAAATATTCATTTTGTAAGAAGGTAGTTATAATAAAATCAAAAAACTAAAAATTAAAAAAAAATGACAAAAGTATCTAACGAAAATGTTGGGAAGGGAGCTAGCTCTAACGGATCAAGTTTATTTGCAGGTTTCGCTATCGTAATCTGTGTTGTAATCGGAATTTTGATTTGGAAATTCGTAATGGGTCATCCATCTAACTTTGTTAACGGTGATCCGAATGGTCATCCACTACCAGGAAACTATCTAGGAATGGTTTTTAAAGGAGGGTACATCGTTCCAGTGTTAATGGGATTGTTTTTGATGACTGTAGTATTTTCAATCGAGCGTTTCTTCGTTATCTCTAAAGCAGCTGGTAAAGGAAATGTTGAAGCTTTCGTTAAAAATGTACAAGGGTTAATCAACCAGGGTAAAATCGAAGAAGCTATCGCTGAGTGTGATACACAAAAAGGTTCAGTTGCTAACGTAGTTAGAGCTGGTTTAACTAAATACCAAGAGGTTAAAAAAGAAGGATTTGACAGTGAAAAAGCTACTGAGACTATCCAAAAAGAAATCGAAGAAGCTACTTCATTGGAAATGCCAATGTTAGAGAAAAACTTAACAATTATCGCGACTCTAGTATCTATCGGTACGTTAATGGGTCTGTTAGGAACGGTATCGGGTATGATTAAAGCGTTCTCTGGATTAGCTGCAGCAGGTGCACCGGATCAGGCGGCATTAGCAACAGGTATCTCTGAAGCACTTATCAACACGGCTACTGGTATCGGTACGTCTACTTTAGCAATTATCTCTTACAACATCTTTACATCTAAGATTGATAAATTAACTTACTCTATCGACGAGGCTGGTTTTGCAATCACGCAAACTTACAGACGTTTCAAAGCGCGTAACAACGCATAATTGAGTAAAAGAGTTAATTTAATAATCAGTTGCAGTTAAAAGGTCAATTGTTTTGACTGCAATTATAATTCTAATAGAGAATGGCTAAAGCAAAAATGAAAAAGAAGAGTACTAGGATCGACATGACCGCGATGTGTGACGTGGCGTTCCTACTCTTGTCTTTCTTTGTAATGACATCTACAGCAAAGCTTCCTGAGCCACTTCCGGTAGATACGCCTGCTTCTACGGTACAAACGAAATTGCCGGATTCCGATTTGGCAACCATCACCGTAGGTAAGGAAAAAGTATTCTTCGGTGTAGTAGGTAAGGATATCAGAATTCTGACTTTGGAAAAGATAGGTGAAAAATACAATGTGAATTTTACTGACGAAGAGAAAAAGAAATTTTCACTTGTAGATGGTTTTGGTGTACCGGTTGGTGGTTTAAAGCAATTATTGGCTTTAACCGGAGAAGAGCGTAATAAAGAAGGTCTTCAGCCAGGTATTCCGTATGATTCGACCGACAATCAATTAAGAGAGTGGTTACTTGCAGCCCGTTTAGCTACGAAAGAGTTAAACAATGCCGAGCTTAAGATTGCTATCAAAGGAGATGCGAAAGAAGAATATCCAACCGTAAAAAGGGTAATCGATATTCTACAGAAACAAAAAGTAAACAGGTTTTTCCTGGTTACCGGTTTGAGAAGCGAAGATTTTTAATTTAAAAAGAAACTGTAGAAATGGCAGAATTAAATACAGGCGACGGCGGCGGTAAAGGCAAGAAAGTAAGAAGTAAAAAACAAAACGCCGGTGTCGATTTGACAGCGATGGTGGATTTGGCATTCTTATTGATTACTTTCTTTATGTTAACGACTTCGTTGTCAAAACCTCAGTCAATGAATTTGGCAATGCCGGATAAAGATCCAGATAAAAAGGATAATGTTGAATTAACAGTTCCTGATGATCGTTCGTTAACGATTTTGATCGGAAAAGACAATAAGATCTTATGGTTTAAAGGTCAGCCAGGTTCGCCTCTTGAAGGTCCAACTGCAGCTGCTTTTGGAAAAGAAGGAATTCGTAAGGTGATTTTAGATCAGATCCAGAAAGTAAAAGCGATCTACGGAACGGATCCGAAAAAAGGATTAATTGTGGTAATCAAACCAACAGAAAAATCCAACTATAAAAACTTAGTGGATATTTTGGATGAAATGGCAATTACTTCGGTTCCGACTTATGCAATTGTGGATATTACACCGGATGAACTTAAAATGTTAGACAAAGAAGGAATGAATTAATTCCTTTGAGCTAATTTTAAAAAACGAAATTATGTCAAGATTAAACATATTTAAAAAAGGGTGGATTGATATGGTTTTCGAAGGCCGAAACAAGGCTTACGGTGCCTATCAGTTACGTTCAGAAAACCCTAAAACCACAACAAGAGCTCTGGCTATCGGAATTCTGTTGTTCGGTTCTGCGGTTAGCGCTCCTTTGGTTACAAGATATCTTTCCGATACACTTAGTAGCAAAAAAGAGGAGAAGCTGGACAAGGTGATCGAGACGGCTTTATTGCCACCACCACCAAAAGATGAACCGGTATTACCACCACCGCCACCGGAACCACCAAAATCGATTAACGATCAGGTGAAATTCCCACCACCAAAGGTTGTGGATAAAAAATTGGTTCGTGATGAAGATCCGCCAACGGTAAAAGACCTGGAAACGGCCGACCCTGGACAAAAGAATATCAAAGGGGATAAAGAAGCCGGGGATATCAATATCGATAAACCATCCGGAGAAGGACCAAAAGGTTCTGATATCGTTGAAGATAATCCGAATAAAGTATATATGGCCGTAGAAGTGGCGCCGGAATTCCCAGGAGGTATGGCCGGATTCAACAAATACGTTCAGAAAAACTTTAGATCACCGGAGGTAGACGAAGGAGTGAAAGTATTGCGTGTTATTGTTGGTTTCGTAGTAGAAAAAGACGGTAGCTTAACCGATATTAAAGTTCTTAGAGATCCGGGATACGGAATGGGTAAAGAAGCAATTCGTATGTTACAAAACGCTCCTAAGTGGAAACCGGGAGTTCAGAACGGTAGAGCGGTTCGTGTAGCGTATAACTTACCAATTACTATTCAGGTAGGAGAATAATAATTTTCTATGAATATATATCAAAATTTTAGACAGAAATCGCCTAAACAGCGATTTCTGTTTGTTTTAGGACTTGTCTTCCTGTGTTTGTATCTTTTTATGGCTGCAACATTGATCATCTGGAAATCGATGCCGGTGGAGCTACCGTACAGGAATAGGGTTATATTAGCCGTGATACTGATTGTTTATGCTGCGATTCGTTTTGTAAGGCTACTACAACAGGATGATAATTAAGTAAATTATAACTTTAATTTAGCAACTTCGATTTCGGTACTTGTAAAAAAGGACTAACTTTGTATCTAAACATTATTCGAAATTGAGTTGATTTTCTTTATGAAAAAGAATATTTTTAGATTGGGATTGCTTTTCGGGATTGGCATGCTTGCGATTCAGATAGGATGTAAAAAAACAGAAGCTGCGACCGAGAATGTCGAAGAAACTCCGGTGTCCGGTAAAGCTACGGTTCTGGTTGAAGAAACCATCTTCCCGATTGTTGATGACGAAGCGACACTTTTTCAAAATGAATACGATCGGGCCAAATTAACGCTGGAACAAAAAACGGAGACCGAAATACTACAATCCATTTACCAGCAGACATCTCAGATCGTCGTTTTACCCCGAACATTGGATTCGCTGGAATTGAAAAATTTCAGAAGCAAACAAATTATTCCCCGTATTACCGAAATCGGAACCGATGCCGTGGCTTTTATCGTAAATGCCAAGCAAGCCGATTCTACCATTACAACTGAGGAAATTGTGTCGGTGATGATGGGGAAAAAATCCACAAAAATCAAAAACCTGGTGTTTGATAATGCCAATTCCAGTACGGTTCGAACGCTAAAAGAATTTGCAGGAGTAAAAGAATTGCCGGCAAATGGTGTTTTCTCACTAAAATCAAACGGAGAATTACTCAATTATATCGCCGACCATACCGATGCAATTGGGGTTGTAGGTGTGAACTGGTTGTTACAAACGCCACGGGAACTACAAAATGCCGTTTTAAATGTTAAAGTTTTAGGGGTAAATAACAATAAACTTAAGAATAATAAGTTCTTTAAACCAACACAAAACAACATTGCAACCGGAGATTACCCGATTACCCGAAAACTATATATGTTAAATTTTCAGGGAACAACCGGTTTAGGCATGGGGTTTGCCTCTTTTGTTGCAGGACAGAAAGGCCAACGCATTATGCTGAAATCCGGATTGGTACCGGCAATCATGCCAACAAGGGAGATTCAGGTGCGTAATTAAATTTAGAAAACCAAATAATAATAAATAAGACTATAAAAATGAAGAATGTAAAAGTTTTTAGTTTGTTACTGTCTGTGATTGGTACAGCCACTTTTGCACAGGATTTGGAGCAGGCGAAAAAAGCAGTTGATGCAGAGCAGTATGAAAAAGCGAAAAAGATATTAAAATCGTTAGTAGCGTCGGATCCAAATAATGGTAGAAACTTTTTCTATCTTGGAGATTTATATCTTAACGAACAAGCGACCGACTCGGCTAAAATCTTCTTTGAAAAAGGTATCGCAGCCAAAGATAAAGGAGCAATCAACTACATCGGACTAGGAGAAATTAACCTGGATAACGGTGATGGTTTTGGGGCGGAAGCCAATTTTGCCAAAGCAACAAAAGATATTAAAAAGAAAGATACCGAAGAATTTTTATTAATCGGTAGAGCCTATACAAAATCGGAAAGACCCGATTATAAAAAAGCAATCGAAAACCTGAAAAAAGTTTTAGTTGTTGATCCGAAATCGGCACAGGCGTATTTAAGTCTGGGTGATGCGTATTACGGAGAACGTAACACCAACGAAGCGTATAGTGCGTATCGTAATGCCTATGACTACGACAATTCGTTGTTGATGGCTAAAATCAAACTGGCGGTTATCACTAAAAATGCAAAAGCATTCCCGGAAGCGGTAAAATCATTCAACGAAATCGTGGCAACCAACCCTAATTATGGTCCGGTTTACAGAGAATTAGCGGAAACGTACTACCACTGGGGCGCAAGTGAAACATCAAACTATAATGCTTATGTGAAAAAAGCATTGGAGTACTACGAAAAATATATGAGTTTAACCGATTATTCGTTAGAGTCTCGTATGCGTCACGCTGACTTCCTGATTTTGGCTAAAGATTACAAAGCTTTGGAAGCAGAGGCTAAAAAAATGCAACAGCTTGACAAGGTAAACCCTAGAATCTTACGTTATTTAGGATACTCGGCTCACGAAAATGGAAACCACCAGGAAAGTGTGAAAGCCTTAAATGAGTATATTTCTAAAGTGGAAGCGAAGAAAATTATCGCCAGAGATTACCTGTATTTAGGTTTGGCTAAAATTGCTTTGTCTAAAGGTGCAGATGGAAAATATGAAAAAGGAATGTACGATCAGGGAATTGAAGAGCTTAACAAAGCGGTTGAAAAAGATCCGATCATCGCAACAGAGTTAAACGAAATCGGATTAAAACTTTTCAAAGAGAAATTCTATAGAGAAGCCGGGAAAATCTTTGAAGTGGCGGTTAAAAACCAAAAATCGAAAAACTACCTGTATGATAATTTCTATTTAGGATATGCACTATACTTTGATTATGATGAGAAAACATCGCCAAAAGACGAGTTGGTAAAAGCAGATGCAGCCTTTACAAATGTAATTGCAGCTTCGCCAACAACTCAGGATGCACACTTATACAAAGCGAAAGTTAACCGTGTGATGGATACGCCGGAATCTAAAAAAGTAATGGTTTCATCGTACGAGCAATATGTTAAGATTGTAAAAGAAAAAGGTGAAACGGAAAAAGCGAAAAACAACCTGATCGAAGCCTATACGTATGTGGGAGCCTACTATGCTAACAATGGTGAAAAAGCCAAAGCTATAGAAAACCTTAAGGAGTTATTAGTATTGGAACCAGGTAACAAATATGCTACTGATACGTTGAAAAAATTGTAATAACAACCGTTTGGTATAGTAGAGAAGCCGATGAATTTTCATCGGCTTTTTATTTTGTGTTTTGACCAACTGATAAACTTTAGTTAATTCTGAATAAGCTTTTTATGTTTTACAGCGATAAAAAAGCAAAATCCGTATCTTTGCAGACTATTTTAGAAAAAAATGCTGAAAAAAGAAATTCAATTAGCGGTAGAAAAAGGCGAGATGTTGCCTTTAATGGAGGAATTTTACACCATTCAGGGGGAAGGATATCACACCGGAACGGCGGCTTATTTTATCCGAATAGGCGGTTGTGACGTAGGATGCCACTGGTGCGATGTAAAAGAAAGCTGGAATGCCGAATTGCATCCGCCAACCGAAACGGATCGGATTGTAGCCAATGCTAAAAAATATGCCGAAACCGTTGTGATTACCGGTGGAGAACCGTTAACCTGGAATATGGAACCGTTAACGGCGAAATTAAAAGAGCAGGATCTTAGAGTTCATATTGAGACTTCGGGAGCCTATCCGCTATCCGGAACCTGGGATTGGATTTGTTTGTCTCCAAAAAAGACAAAATTGCCTCAGGAAGATGTATATGCGCAGGCGCATGAATTAAAGGTGATTATTCATAATAAACACGACTTTTTATTTGCCGAAGAACAGGCAGCCAAAGTAAACGACAAGGCTATATTATTCCTGCAACCGGAGTGGAGTAAAAAGGAAGAAATGACGCCTTTGATTGTCGATTATGTTATGAATAATCCAAAATGGAGGGTTTCGCTGCAAACGCATAAATATTTGAATATTCCATAAAAAGGATTATATTTATCCTCTATTATTAATTAAAAAACGATGAAAAAAATAGTTTTAACATTTGCCTTGGTACTTGCAGCGCAAATCGGTATGGCACAGACTAATGAGGCCTTCAAAAAAGACGTATTAAAGGTAATTGAAGTAACCGGATCGGCTAGTCAGATGAAATTGGCTAAAGACCAGATCCTGAAAATGATTCCAAAAGAAAAGCAAGCTGCTTTCCTGGTTGAGTTTGATGCTTCTTTACCGTCTTTATACGATAAAATCGCTAAGGTATATATGGAAGAGTATTCTCATGACGATATCAAGCAAATCTTGAAATTTTATGAAACACCGGTAGGTAAAAAAATGACTGATAAAGCTGGTGTAATCGCAGAGAAAAACATGGCTGCTAGTCAGGAGTGGGGAAGTTCACTACAAGGTATGATGATGAAATACATGCAATAATAACGGTATTTTTTATTCCTGTATAAAACAAGAAAGAGCCCATATCCGGGCTCTTTTTTATGTTATAGTTTAAGATGTGTCAGTCGGGCGAGATAGTCATAATGTTCTCCTTCTTTGACCAGTTCGCATTGTAAGCCATTAGCATGCGCCGCATTTTGCAAGGTGTTGTAATCGATATAAACCCAGTCAAAAGCATCCTCTTGTTGGCCTTTATAGCGCACCTGGAAAACCAGTTCGCCATAATATTCCATGTTCGATGGAATCCATTTGCCTCCATCTTCATCTTCGTCAAACATATAAATGATATCGGAACTATCGATCAGGATTTGTCCGTTTGGCGTTAAAAGTGACTTTAATTTTTGTAAAAAACCAGCCACGCGATTGAGTTTACCGCATAAACCGGTACCGTTCATCAATAATAAAATAGTGTCGTATTGGATGGTATCCGATAATGTCATCACGTCCTGTACCGTTACGTTTTGTAAACCTCTCAACCGACAAGCTTCCACCGCATTTTCAGATATGTCGATTGCCGTGATGTCCAATCCTTTTTCCTGTAAGTACAAACTATGACTTCCGGCGCCACAACCTACATCCAATATTTTTCCTTTGGCCAACTGTAATGCTTTTTGTTCAATGCCGGGCATGTCCTCATAACCGCGGAATAAATAAGCCACAGACATACTGTCGGCTTCTGTCAGCGATGTTTCGGTAATAATATCTTCCGGCGCATTCTTTGTCTGATAATCCAGGATGGCTTTTCCAATAAGGTCTTTCATTATTTAGTTTGTATCTTATAACGGTTATTTGTTTATTTGCCAGGTGAATGATCTCCGATATGGACAATGTTATAAAAAATCTACCTAAGCTTGCCAAAGATAAGCATAACGAAAACAAAAAGTATTTCGATAAGCTGAAAAAGAAGCCGCCCAAAAATCTGGACTATGTGATGCAGGATTTGCACGATGCTGAATTCCGCAAAACGGATTGTCTGAAATGCGCCAATTGCTGTAAAACGACCGGGCCTTTGTTTACCTTGGCTGATGTGGAGCGGATTGCAAAACACTTCCGATTAAAGCCGCAACAGTTTATCGAAAAGTACCTGCGTATTGATGAAGACAATGATTATGTATTGCAAAGTGTGCCCTGTACATTTCTGGATCATGAGAATTATTGTATGATTTATGATGTCCGGCCAAAAGCGTGCCGGGAATTCCCGCATACAGATCGAAAAAAATTCCAGCAAATTGCCAATCTGACACTAAAAAATGTGGCCATATGTCCGGCTGCTTATACTATAGTGGAGGAAATGAAAAAAAAACTACCTTTATAACATGAATGTCTACCGATCGAAAATAGATTCCGGAATTATATTAATACTGAGTATGTCACTGCTGATACCCGGTATAGTTTTTATTTCAAAAGGAGCATGGCCCGGCTTACTGATACTTTTGCTGGTAGGCCTTTTTATAGCATATCTGATGCGTCAGACCAAATATACAATTACGGATACGACTTTAGTGGTACGATCGGGATTTTTGGTACATATAAAAATTGCGATTTCCGATATTGTTTCGGTATCTAAAACCGATAGTATACTGAGTGCACCGGCCAATTCGATAACCGATCGTATCGAAATTAAATATCAGGGCAAGAAAAGTGTGATCATTTCACCAGAGGAAAGAGATGCTTTTTTAAATCAACTACTGAAAATCAATCCGGATATTCAGGTTGTACTTTAATTGGAGTAGGATTCATCTTTATTGATCCAACCACTTTTTAAAAGCATTGATTTCGTTTTTGCTAACCAATATCGGGGCACTGTCTTTGATGGTAGCATCGACTACAATTTCCACTTTTTGACTGGAATGACGGATAACTTCTTTAATCGCCGAACGGTGTAAGATATATTTCCGGTTTACTTTAAAGAAAAACTCCGGATTTAATTTGCCGATAATATCCTTGATCGTGTCATCATATAAAAAACTTGTCCCGTTTGTTGTAAAAATAAACAGGTGTTTTCCAGAGCCCATAAATGAACTGATATCGGAATCGTTGATCGAGATAAAGCGATAACCATGATTTACCAGAAAGCGTTTTTGATACGGATCGGTACTTTTATCTTCGATAGTTGCCAACGATTGTACGGTTTGGTTGATATCGAAAGCACTTTTTATTTTTTTGTATTTGGAAAGGGCTTCCAGTAATTCTTCCTCTTCAAAAGGTTTAAGGAGATAGTCGATCGTAAAATGTTTAAACACTTTGATCGCATAGGCATCATAAGCGGTAACGAAGATGATCGGGCTGGAAATGGAAATCGTCTCAAAGATGTCAAGACTTTTACCGTCGCCTAAATGGATATCCATAAAGACAAGGTCAACGGTGTTTTCCTTAAAAAAAGCAATGGCCTCTTTTACGGAGGGGAGAATGGTAATGTCTGATATCGAAAGGATCTCCTGTCGTTCTAAAATGGCTTTCAGATAACCGGAGGCAAGGTGTTCATCCTCAACAATAGCAATCTTCATTTTTACTTTTTTATGTAAAAGTAAAAAAAAGTCCCGGTTTATTGCCGGGACCTCTTGAAATTATAAATTCGGATTATTTAACTGTGCGTTTTTCGGATACGGAATAGTATACCTTGGATCGTTTTGAACCAGGGTATAATTCTCTCCATCCAGCTGGTGTATAATCTGTTTCTGGTTTACTCTTCGAAGGTCGAACCATCTGTGACCTTCAACGGTAAATTCCCGTCTTCTTTCTTCATACAGGAAGCTGGTAAAAGCATCTGCTGCCATCGCATTAACCTGTGTTTCCAATGCGGTATAAGCAGCCGGTGTATAACGTTTCTGCGCCAATGTCAGTAGGGTTGCTTTCGCTTGTGACAAATCACCTGATTTTACAAGTGCTTCCGCCTTAATCAGATAAAGTTCTGCCGTTCTGAAGGTACATTTCTGTTCTTGTTCACCACCTTTAAGGAATCGGAAACGACTGCCTGATGCCTGAAAATATAACGGGAAACGTAAATCACCGGTTTGATTAAAGGCTCCAATCAAATCGGCTGATGCAAATGAGGCATTTTTTAGTGAGTTGATAAAATTATCTTCCAACGCCATAACCGATTCAACTGTGTTGTATTTGTTTGGAAGAACAGCAGTGGTGTTCAAATCAACCAACTGGTTTTTATAGGTCAGTGCCGTATTGGCTGCATCCAAAGCATTTTGCCATTCGTTACGGTACAAACGTACACGCGCTTCCAATGCATAAATAGCCGCTTTCGAAAAACGATAGTTTAACCCGGTCGCTTGTGTGGGCTGGTTTAATAAACCTTTTGCCTGTTCAATATCCGATAAAATCTGATTGTAAACATTCGCTACGCTTTCCGGAATAAAATCCTGTTCCAAATCTACCTGTAATGCCAATGGAACACCGCGATCAGAACCGGATGTGGTATTATTATACGGTTTGCCAAAAAGATTTACCAGATCAAAATAGGTAAGGGCTCTTAAAGCATGAGCTTCTCCTAATAGTTGATTTTTTTCATCGGATGCCGGAATTTTAGAACTACCATCGTTGATCACAACATTGGTATAGAAAACAGCATTATACAATTGTCCCCATTGGAAACTTGTCGTAGCCGGGTCGGGATTCGCATCTTTCCAGATATAAATATCTTTGATATACGTTAACTGATCGTCAAACTCGTTTAAGTTCAATTCGTCACCACGTAAAGTCGTCAGTGATTTGTGTTGTGGGTATACGCCGTAAGCACGAGTCATAACCGCTCTGAAATCCTGAAGTGTTTCCGGAATTACTTTTCCTTCCGGTTTGATATCCAGATAATCATCACAACCTGTCATTCCGATTGCCGCTACAGCCAGAATGATATATTTTGATAGTTTTTTCATGATCTTAATTTTAAAAAGTTACGTTTAACCCTAATGTTACCGATCTAGGGATAGGTTGTGCATAGATGTTACCAAATGTTTCCGGATCGAAATAACCTTTGTAGTCCGAACTGATCACAAATAGGTTTCTTCCTTCTACACTAAAACGTATATTCTGAATATTCATTTTATCCGTAACCGTTTTCGGTAGGGAATACCCCAAACGGATACTGCTGATTCGCATATAACTCATTTCTTCCACCCAGGTATCCAATAACGCGTACGTGTTCACCGGATTACCGCTTGAAAACCATTGGTAAGCCATCCAGGAGTTGTCGGTAAACGGATCTCCTTTTCCAACGATACCCGGTAAATTCGAACCGGTATTGGTTGGTGACCAGGCGTTCAGGACATCAGTAGTATAGTTCTGACCTCTGTCAAGCTGTGTTCCGTTGTAGGGAGGTGTTTTTACTACCGTTTGTTTTAAGTTAAATGCCGCCGAAACCGTTACATCAAAGTTTTTAATTTTAAACGTGTTGATCAAACCTCCGGTATATTTTGGATCACGATCACCCACATAGGAAAATAAACTTCTGAATTTATCGGCATTCTCGGTTAAACGGGATTGCGCTAATTCACCTGGTATAATATCGGCATACGGATCGTATAACTGGAAGAACTCTACAGCACTCACCACTTGTCCGTCGCTACCTACAAACTGAGGGTAACCATTAGCGTCGATTCCTGCGGTTTTCAAGGCAAATACGGCATTCACCGGGTAACCTTCACCGGATGGTAAGTAACTGTTGGCACGTACTTGGATACGGTCGATATTACTTTTGTTGTGTGCTAAATTGAAATTGGTCGTCCATTTGAAATTCTGGTTGTCAATATTTTTTGTGGTTAATGAGATCTCATAACCTTTATTGGTAACCTGAGCCCAGTTCATATTGGTATATTCGAAACCGCTTTCAAGTGGTAAAGCACGTACGCCTAAAAGGTCGGTACTCTTACGTCCATACAGATCGGCGGCTACACTAATACGGTTTTTCAATACGCCTAAATCGAAACCAACGTTTACGTTTTCAGTTTTTTCCCAACGTAATTTACTGTTTGGCGGGCTCGTTACGACAATAGTTTGTTCCGTTTGTCCCGGAAGAATACTCACATTTCCGTAGTTTCCTACTACAAACGGAGAGGTGTTTTTGTCGATATTCCCTTGTAGACCATAAGAACCTCTAAAACGAAGGTTGCTGATCGTCGGTACATTGTCTTTCAGGAAGCTTTCTTCCGAAGCCAACCATGATCCCGAAATAGACCATAATGGTAAATATTTATATTTCGGATCTACACCAAATAAGTCGGAACCATCATAACGTACACTTCCGAAAATAGTATATTTTCTGTCGTAGGTATAGGATGCGGTAGCATAAAACGATGCAAAGGCATTTTCGTTGTGGTTTCTACCATACGTTTTGTACTGCGCTTCATCCGCTGTTGACTGATCCGGGAACAGAATTTGTGATGTTGTTCCGGTTTGGCGGTTGTAACCATAGCCTCTTGAATAGATACTCGTATTGTATGTTCTTCGTAATTCGTTACCTATCAAAAGATCCAGTTCGTGTTTCTCACCAAGTGTTTTATTATAGGTCAATTGTGTTTTGATATTATACTGGAAAAAATCAGTGTCCCAATTCTGGATGATTCCACCATCCGGAAGGAAATAATAAAAGCCTCCGTTTTTAAAACGTCTGGTTTTTTCGCGCTCCTTACGGGTGAAATACGTTTCCTTACCCGCATATTTTTCGGTGTCGGAATTGTCCATTTGTAAACCGATTTGAGAGGTTAACTTTAAATCGTTGGTTACCTTGTATTCCAAATCGAAAATCGCTTTTAACGCTCTGGTTTTTAACTGATAGGAGGTGTTGTTGCGCTCCTCCAAAAAGTTAAACGGTACATAACGATCCGAATAACCCTGAATATCTTTGTCGTACACATAGTTACCGTCGGCATCCAATGGTGACAAATACGGGTTGGCATTTCTTGAATAATTTCCCGGGTTGGTAAAAGCATCTGTATCGGAAATATACGAGGTGTTTTTACTCTGCGTTCCGAAAAGGCCAACGCCTACTTTTAATTTATCCGATACTTCATAATTGTTTTTCAAGGTAATGTTATAACGTTCGAATCCGGTTCCGATAGTGGCTCCTTTTTCGTCGTAATACCCTAATGAAAAATAGTAATCCGATTTTTCACCACCACCAGATAAGCTCAATCCATATTGTTGGTTCACAGCTGTACGGTATAATAAATCACCCCAGTTGGTTTGGTTGGCACGTAACGCATTGATCGCCTGCTGTGTTGCCGGTGTCAGTGCCGAAAAACCACCGGCACGGTAGGCACCTAGCTCACCACTGGTGTTCAAAATACGTGAAATAGCACCTTTATCATCGCGGTATGTTAATTCCGGACGACTGGCCAAACCGAGTTCGAAATCAACCTTTTGGTTGGCATCCATCAGGTTTAACTTTGAAAAATCAGGCTTTTGTGTTACGAATGTATTGGCAGTAAAATTAACAGCCATACGTCCTTTTCTACCTTTTTTGGTTGTAATTACAATTACTCCGTTAGCAGCACGCGCTCCATATATGGCAGTAGCGGCAGCATCTTTTAGGATGGTAATGTCTTTAATATCATCCGGATTTAAACCGGCAATTGAAAAATTATTTAATTGATCAATATTCTCTTTGTCATTAAATTTTGGAGCATCGTTTCCTTCCAATGGAAGTCCGTCCAATACCCATAGCGGATCCTGAGGACCGGATAGTGAGGCCGTTCCCCTGATTCGGATTTTTGCAGCGCCTCCCGGTGCTCCGTTACCTGGTGTTATGGCTACACCGGCAACCTGACCTATTAAAAGTTGGTCGACGCTGGCTACACCAGCTTGTTGGATATTCTCCATGTCTACTTTTACCAAAGCAGCGGTTAGCTTACGCTTTTCAATTTTTTGGTAACCAGTTACAACTACTTCCTGTAATTGATTCAAATCGGACTTCAGATTAACAGTATAGTGGCTTTGTGAAGTCAAATCGATCAGGTAGGATTCATAACCTATAAAACTAACGCGCAGGCTTTTTACATCTTTGGTGATTTCCAGTTTAAAATTACCGTCCATGTCGGTTACCGTACCCACGCCGGTACTTTCAATAATTCCGCTTTGACCGGTTTTGGTGGCTATCGATTTATTTTCTACATAAATCGAAACACCAGGCATAGGTAATTTGTCCTGTGCATCGATTACCTTTCCTGTAATCGTCCTGCTCTCTTGGGAATATCCCGCAAGGGAGAGGAGGAGTGTCATTAAAATTAATAGTCTTTTCATTTTTGAATTGTTAGTTTATAGAGGATTGTTTAGTGCTTTTTCAATTCGATTGATTAAATCCGAATAGTGGTTTCGGGTTTCCAGATTTCCGGTGTTTTTCTTTAGTTTTAAAAGTTGTAATACCTTGTTTAGTTCGCCTTTCTTTTCAGAGGTTACTTCGGTAACTCTTTTTAATGATGATTGATTAATGTTGCGTATCATCTGGTCTTCATGAACATGATTGCAAAGCATTGGCATGTTCAGCGTTTTGGTAAACATTAATTTTTTAGCATCTGTCTTTTCAAATAATTTATTGGTCGAAACGATCAATACATCTACATAATTTTTCTGTGTCATACGTTCCAAAATCGACAACGATTTGTTCTGAATTGTACCACTGAATACCTGTTGATGAACACGTTTAAAGAGATCACTAACCGTAAACAATTTGTCTTTTGCGCCATTTCGCTGGTAAAGTTCGTTCTCGATCATGCGAAGTAAACGCTCGTCACTAAACAAATCGTATAGTATGCCATATTGTAATTCTCTCGAAAGGGTGTACGGTGTGTATTCGTAGGGACCCACTGGAGAATCTTTTAACGGATTGGTTTTGTCAAGGATCGGGTTAAAAAACAACCATTGCGGAATTGTAATCACATTTCGAAGCAAATAATCGGTTGCTTTACGTTGCATCGTAGCCGAAACCGGAACATAACTGGATTTGTGATCACCGTGAACGGTAGTGTTCAGGTATACACCTCCGATATTGTTTAAAACATGACGGTTGTATAATTGCCATTGACCGATTGTTCCGATATACAGTTTTCCGGTTTCATAATAGGAAGCATCCTTTTCATACGTCCAGGTTAAAATATTGTCTACAACGCGTTTCAGGTTTTTCAATCCATATTCGCTTGCTTTAACTGCATCGTTCCCTAAATCTTCGGACTGTGAACGCGGATCGATAATTGCACCACCATCCTGTTGCTCTCCGTAGAAATACATCGGATCGTTCTGATGCTTGCCAATCAAAGCACTTAGCTTTGTCTTTTCCTCTGACTCATTCGGATACCAACGATACCCCCATTCAATTGCATATTTGTCATATTCACCAATTTTCGGGGTGATTGCCGTTACACCGTCTTCCGGTTGTGCCACATAATTGTAACGGGCATAATCCATGATCGACGGAGCGGTTCCTCCCATTTTTTCGGTAAAGACTTTCGAACGCAATGAATCCACTTCAAAAGCAAACGAAGCACCCATATTGTGTTTTAAGCCAAACGTGTGTCCCACTTCGTGGGAGGATACAAAACGAATTGCTTCTCCCATATGAGTGTCGCTGAATTTGTTTCCTCTGGCTTTCGGATCAATTGGTCCCGTTTGAATTCGCATCCAGCTGTGTAATGAAGTCATTACATTGTGCCACCAGATAATGTCGGCTTCAATAATCTCACCACTTCTAGGATCCACAACCGATGGTCCCATGGCATTCGCTTTTGGGGAAGCCGCATACGTGATAACAGAATAACGAACGTCATCAATGTCAAAATCCGTATCGCTTTCCGTTGGTTCTTTGGCTATTACGGCATTTTTAAATCCGGCTCTCTCAAAAGCGGCCTGCCAGTCATGAACACCGTCTATAATATATTGACGCCACTGTTTTGGAGTGGACGGATCGATATAGTATACAATTGGTTTTTTAGGTTCTACTAACTCCCCTTTTAAATAACGCGCTTCATCTTCTTTTTTCGGCTCCAATCGCCATCTCGTAATTAATTCTTTCTCAACCATCGCATGCTGGTTGTCATTAAAATACCAGTGTTTTTCGGTAAAGTACCCGATTCGCTTATCCAGGAAACGGGGCTTCATCGGGACTTTATCCAACAAAACAATATTGCTAGTCACCCCTAAAGTTACGGATAAAGCAGGTCCGCCTTCACTTACAGAGGTCGTTAATTGCGATTTTACAACAATATTACCCGGAAAGGTTTTAACAGCTTCGATATACGACAGATCCGATTTGACCGATCCGCCAAATCCGATGTTACTTAGTACATCGTTAAAGCTTTTTTGTTTTCCGTCGAATACTTTGTTTACTTTGATCACTACCGAGGTGGAATCACTGTTTTTGGTTTCGATATCAAAAACTTCAATGATTGATTCGGAAAAGTTATCCTTTACCGATGCCGTAATGGCATCAGTTTCCGGAGAGGAAACTTTAGGAAGTGACGATTTTACCCATACCTTTTTAGCAACAGTATCTTTATAGAATGAAATTACTTTGTTTTCGTAATTCATTCCTTTGTTTAATCCGGCCTCATTTACCTGCATCGGAACCTGTGACAGTTTATTTACAACGAGGAATTCCCTTCCCATCAAACTGTCGGGGATTTCGAAATAAATGTCGGTCTTTACCTGAATAACGTTAAAAAGCCCCTTTTTCAAGGATCCTTTTTTTAGTAATTCAGCATAACCTTTGGTTTTTGCAATCGTGTCTTTAGTAGTTTCTGTTTTTGTTTCTTTTTGTTTCTTTTTCTGGGAAAATGCAGTAACATTACTCAATAAAAACAACAATACCAATACATATTTTGTGCTTGATATGAGTGTCTTTTTTTTCATTTATGTTAAGTTTTGGTTAAATAATTGTCTCGAAATTTAGAAGTTCCTGTGACGATATAAAAACAAAACGGAGTGAGTGGCTCTAATTTGGGAGTGAATGACTTATTCTTACTCAATTAGTGGTAGAATGCAAATAAATTCTCCATTTTCTTCAAAGGTTTTGAAGTCTTTTTTAGAATAATAATTATAGATACTTTGTAAGTATTTTAAGCCAAAATTATTACTTTGTTCGGTACTGGTCTTTTTTTGTAAATTATTGATAATAAATACAGCGTCTTTTTTAACAATAATGCGTGATTTTAAAGGCGATTCTATGGTGGCCAAATTGTGTTTAATTACATTTTCAATACAAATCTGTAACGATAAATACGGAATGTTTTTGATTAGCCCCGAATCGTCCTCAATTTCAATCGAAAATTGTAATTCCTGATTAAAACGGGTCATCTGTAAAAAGATGTATTGTTCGATAAAAGAAAGTTCATCGCTCAAAGGGACAATGTTTTCCTGTGGCGGGTCAATCAGATAACGGTATATTTTCGACAGGTTTAAAGTAAATTTTTTAGCCTTTGGCGCGTCAACGTCAATTAACATATATAAGGAGTTGAGCGTATTGAACAGAAAATGCGGATTGATTTGTTCCTTGAGTTGTTGCAACTGAATCAATGCATTTTCTTTGTGAACCTTTTCGTTTTCCAGAAGCAGCTTGTTTTTATCAGCAACCAGGGCTTCTTTTTCCAGATATTCTTTTCGGTTGGCACGATTAAAAAGGTAAAAGATAAAAACCAGAATAAATGTAGTAATCAAATATATGGCCGAGGCATGTTGTTTGACTTTGTTTACATTTTCATCGGCGATCATTTTCGGGAAGTTGATACACACATACCAGTTGATACCTTCCAGTTTTAAAGGCTTTACAAACCGGATTACATCCAGTTGCAGGTATTCCGATAAAGCGACGGTTTCATTGAATCCGGATTTGTTCGTGATAAGCGTATCCGAAGGATTCAGACTGGTAAAATCAAAAATGTTTTTACCGTTTTTTTCTGCTTCCGGGTGGAAGATACAGGTTCCGTTTTGGTCGAAAACAAACGCATAGTTTGGCGCATTACCGTCGATTAATGCAAAATAGTCATGTAATTTTTTTAAATCAATATCATAACCATAACGGATGGTCGTGGCGTCGTCTTTTTTAATTTTAAAATAGTTGCGCCATATTAAGGTATCGCCCTGTTTTAAAAGTATACTGGAGTTTTCTTCTTTAGCAGAAGGATCAACCAAAAGATTCAGGTGCTTTTGGAAAGTACCTTTTTCAGAATCGTTGGTGTAAATCGTACCGTTGTTAATCTGAAACCAGTTGCACAATACAACCGGATTGCTCAACTGAATCGCATTGAGTACCGTAAGGTTGTTGATTATGTTTTGATCATTACTTATTTTAAGGACTTCCTGTACGTTTTTCTTTTGTTCCAGCAAGCGACCGAATTCCTGTTGTAAGACTTCGTATTTTTTTAGAAAACTACGCTGGGCAATTTCTTCATTGGATTTTTCGGTGATTTGGGTTATCAGATTGCTTAAAATAAAAATAGCCACCGTCGTAATTACGATCACAATAAGCGATGTAATTAAGAAAGTGCGACGGGAAATGGTATTTTTAATCGGGAATTTCAAGCATCTGAAAAATTAGTCTTCATATATAAGGTAGGCAGTGCGCATTTTTTTAAAGGAATTCAGGCCTTTTTCCCAGGATTTCCGAATGGCTGTTTCGGGCAATCCGGATTCGATTTGCTGTTGCAATTTCTGCGTTCCGGCCAGTTTGGAAAAAAAGCTGTTAAAGAATACTTTTTTATCGGAAGTTTCGCTAAAGGCTTTGATCAGCCATTTTAGCTGGAGGTTGGTCACTTTTGGGATACCGGATAAGTCTTCGCCATAACACACTTTACCGTTGTGTACAGGATCTTTAGCACCTAAATTCGGCCCGGGCGTAAAACTAAAATCGGATTTTGGCAGAAATGGAGAACCATAAATCTGGAATTGTTTGTCGGTACCGCGTCCCATACTCACATTGGTGCCTTCAAACAAACAAAGACTGGCATATAGGTTGATGGATTGATCATTAGGAAGGTTGGGTGAGGGCTTTACCGGTAAACTATACGGCATAGTTCGTTTATAGTTCGTACAGGCGATAACTTCCAACTGAGATTGCACCCCGTTTTTTAGCCATTTTTCGCCATTGATCATTCGTGCATATTCCCCAATAGTCATCCCATGTAAAACCGGAATCGGATGCATGCCCACAAAGCTGGTAAATTCTTTTTCCAATATCGGACCATCAATAATACTACCGTTCGGGTTCGGACGATCCAGGACAATTAAAGGAATATTTTCTTCGGCACAGGCTTCCATCACATAATGTAAGGAGGAGATATAGGTGTAAAATCGGGCGCCCACATCTTGCAGGTCAAAAACCATGACGTCAATTTGCTTTAATTGTTCCGGTTTTGGCTTTTTATTGTTACCATATAAGGAGATGATCGGCAAACCGGTTTGCGTGTCTTTTCCGTCTTTGATCAATTCTCCTGCATCGGCGGTTCCGCGGAAACCGTGTTCCGGTGCAAATATTTTTACAACATCCAATTTGTTTTTTAATAGGAAGTCAACAAGGTGATGGGGCTTACTTAACTTTTGTTTGTCGCCGTCGTAGTTGACAATACTGGTCGGATTGGTTACAATGCCAATTTTCTTGCCGCTAAGAAGTGACTGGTATTTTTCAAAATTATCGGCTCCGGTAAGAATCGGTTCCTTTGGCCGATTGGCAGTTGTAGCCTCGTTTGTTGGATAGGTTTTCGGGTCTTTGTGCTTAATCGCAGAATTTCCGCAGGATACTATCGCTAAAACCAAGAATAAAACTGTATTTTTGAAAACGGAATTTGATACCATAAGTTTTGAGATTAGAATATTTTATAGCAAAACGCCTAATTACTACTAAAAACTATAAAAGTAGTATATCTGCACCAATAATAAAAATTGCAATTGCGGCTATTGCCATCGGAATCGTTATGATGATTGTTTCCGTGGCGACCGGCGTTGGATTGCAGCAAAAAATACGCCAGAAAATCGCGGCTTTTAATGGGCATGTGATTATTACCAACTACGATGATAATCAGTCCGAGGTAAGTGTGGAGCCTATTTCGATTCATCAGTCGTTTTATCCGAAGTTTAAAAATATTGACGGTATCAGTCATATACAGGCTACAGCGTCCAAAGCTGGAATTATACGAACGGAGACGGCTTTCGAAGGAATCGTGTTTAAAGGTGTTGGTAAGGATTTTCGATGGAATGATCTTCAAGAGTATATTGTTGCCGGTCGGATTCCAAATTTAAAAGGGGCGCTTAATAATGAAGTGATCATTTCAAAATACCTGGCGGATCGTTTGCAATTAAAGTTAGGGGATAAGTTTAATACCTTTTTTATGAAAGAGGAAGGGAATAAATTACCCAACCTGCGCCGTTTCGAAATCGTCGGGATTTATAATTCCGGATTTCAGGAGTTTGATGCGTCTTATATAATAGGTGATATCCGACATGTTCAGCGTATCAATAAATGGAGTAAAGATCAAGTGGGCGAGTTTGAAGTTTTTATTGAAGATTTTTCGAAGATAAAAGAAAAGGGTGAGGCGATTTACGCTGAAATTCCACCTACCTATAATAGTATAACGATTCAGGAGAAATACTATAATATATTTGAGTGGCTGAAATTGTTCGACTTTAATATAGTAGTCATACTAATCGTGATGGTGGTTGTGGCGACAATTAATATGGTTGTGGCTTTGTTGGTACTTATTTTGGAGCGTACACAAATGATCGGGATTCTAAAATCGATTGGGGCTGATAACTGGATGATCCGAAAAATATTTTTATACAATGCGCTATACCTTATTATAAGAGGACTGCTTTGGGGGAATGGAATCGGGATTGGATTGTTGTTGGTTCAGAAATATTTTGGAATTGTAAAATTAAATCCGGAGAATTATTATGTTACCGAAGCACCGGTGGTTATAGAGGTACTTCCGATTTTAGCATTAAACCTGGGGACGATAGTCGTTTGTTTACTTGTTTTGCTGATTCCGTCCTATATTATTACTAAGATCTCTCCGGTTAAAGCGATTCGTTTCGACTAAAAAAGAAATAATGCAACACCTTTTACACCTGACAGGTTTTTGAAACCTGTCAGGTGTTTTATTATATAAAGTATGTAGATCAAAATAATTTTCGGCTCGGATTTAGTGCTATCTATCATATAATGGTAGTTTTTTTATTTACGGATAATCGATTTTTTACAACGGATCAGATATTATTTTTCAGAAGACGCACTTATATATAGGTATGCTGCTACTAATTTCGGATGAGTTGACAGTTTTTTGTAACGGGTCAGGTCTTGTTTTTGAGTGATAAAAAAGGCAAAAACGCCAGTAAAACCGGATAATGAGAACAAGGGTTCCCTGACCATCAAAAAAAACGGGTGTTGTTACGTCTTTGTAATGAGGTTGTTAAGAAAAAGATTTAAAAAAAGGTATGATAAAGTTTGCGAAACCGGAAAAAGGTTCTAGTTTTGCAGCCGCAATAAGGGAGTTCATTGAATGTAGAGTACGGCAGATTGGGAATGACTAAGGTTAGAAAAAAAGTCAAAAAAGATTTGCGAGAAATAAAAAAGTGATTTACCTTTGCCACCCGCAAAACAGGGAAGTTCTTAAGGGTATTGAGTGAGAAAAGTGAAGAAAATTTTTTC
>NZ_SSNZ01000005.1 GCF_004801375.1 Flavobacterium supellecticarium | reverse complement strand
GCCTTTCTTTTGAATCCCCATCATTATTGATGGGGATTTTTTTTGTTATAGGTATGGCGTGTCGCTTTGCTCGATCCGCCGCCTTTCTTTTGAAAACCCTATCCAAACGGATAGGTTTTTTTGTTTTATAGTAATAGCAAAAAGGAGTTGTCTCCGGTTTTTTTATTCTACGAGTTGTAAATTCATGGATTAAATATCTAAATCCTTTAAATCATAGGTTCCGTTATCTTTAAAAACAATTTTATAAAGTCCGGTACCATCATTGATAATTGTAGGAATACATGTAAACGCTTTTAAAAGCGCAATAAAGCCTCCGGTTCCACCATAGGGATACGAATACGGATCATATTCTAGAATTCCAATATTAGGACTAAGTACTCTTAAACTGACAAAATCAACCTCATAATTCTTATAAAGTAAATCCACTAACGAATAAAAATGCCAGCTATTTTCCGTTCTTACTACAGTTGCATGAAGTGGTTTTATATCAGTATCCAAAAACCAAAATTGGGATACTGCATATTCCGGAAAGGCCTCAAGCCAATATTGATCATCTAGCTCAGCGTCATTATCTCTAGACTCTTTGAATTTTTCAAAAACCACTTTTAAATCGTAAAAAGTGGTTTCATCTGGAAAATTAAATTCAAGATAACAGTTTCGTGCTTCCATTTTAAGTTATTTTGACCAAATATAAAACTATATCAGAATTCTTTTAGACGAAGTGCAAAATACTGATCGGAATAGAAAAACAGGAGCATCAATAAACAAAAAGAAATGCCTATTTTTGTTCGTTATTCGTTATAAGCAAATATTTTGGGATTATATAAAAACCTATTCAAGCAAACATTTATCTACGGTGTCGCAACGGTACTGCCACGAATGCTTAGCTTTTTACTGGTTCGCCTTCATACGGACCTAATGCCAAAGAGCGATTATGGGAATGTAACCATTGTTCTTTCCTGGATGGTCTTTTTTAACGTTATCCTTTCGTATGGAATGGAAACGGCTTTTTTCCGTTTTTACAATAAAGAGGAAAACAAAAAAAGCGTTATTGAGACAACTACCATTTCGTTATTCTGGTCGTCGATGTTATTCCTGGCAATGGGATTGTTATTTCGAAGTACGTTGGCCGAATGGGCGGATGTCGAAACCCAGTTTGTAACCTATGCCATCTGGATTCTGGTTTTGGATGCTTTGGTCGTAATACCGTTCTCAAAACTCAGAGCTTTCCAACGCCCTATTAAATATGCGGTGATCAAAATAGCCAACGTTACCATTAACGTAGGACTAAACGTTTTCTTTTTAGTATTCCTTCCTAAAATAGCAAAAGCCGATCCTGACGCATTTATCAGTAGTTTTTATATTCACGATTATCAGGTAGGCTATATTTTTATTGCCAATCTGATTGCGAGTTTAGCGACGTTATTGGTATTCCTGCCGGATTATGCCCGATTAAAATGGCATTTCAATTTCCCGCTATGGAAAAACATGATGGATTATGGATTACCGATATTATTTGCCGGACTGGCATTCGGAGTTAATGAGCACTTCGATAAAATCCTGTTGGGAAAACTATTGCCGCAAAATATTGCCAAAGCAGAAGTAGGAGCCTATTCGGCCTGTTATAAACTCGGCCTTTTTATGGTATTGTTCCGCACGGCGTATACCTTAGGAATTGAACCGTTCTTTTTTAATCATGCCGATAAAAAAGATGCGCCGCAAACTTATGCGGTTGTTACGAAATACTTCGTTATTTTTGGTTCGATGATCTTATTGGGCGTTATCGTTTTTGCCGATATCCTAAAACAGGTTTTGGTTCCAAACAGCAGTTATTGGGAAGCAATGAAAGTGGTACCGCTTATTATCCTGGCAAATTTCTTTTTAGGGATTTACACCAGTTTATCGGTTTGGTACAAATTAATCGACCGAACAAAAGTGGGCGCTTATATTTCCATTGTTGGTGCTGTCGTTACCTTGGTGCTAAATTATGCTTTAATTCCGACCTATAGTTATATGGGATCGGCCATCGCAACACTGGCAGCCTACGGAACCATGATGAGTATTTCCTATTTTATGGGAAATAAATACTATCCGATACCCTATGATAAAAAAAGAATCCTGGGCTATCTGATCGTTTCGTCAGTCCTGGCCGGACTTTCCTTTTATGTTCCGGCACTTCACAATTACTATTTTGGAGTATTGGCGATCCTGGTTTTCGGATATTTTATCTACCGAAACGAAAAAGATACCTTATTACGAATTATGAAGAAAAAAGTTGCCTGATTTTTTCTAATTTTAAAAACAATTGCAAAATATAATACGCAAAGCAAATAAATATACAATGACCATAAAAATAATTAATAAATCACAACACGCATTACCCGAATATGAAACGATAGCCTCAGCCGGAATGGATCTGAGAGCCAATATTACCGATCCGATAACGTTAAATCCGCTGGAAAGAGCGTTAGTAAAAACCGGACTTTTTATCGAATTACCAATCGGATATGAAGCGCAGGTGCGTCCTCGTAGCGGACTGGCTTTTAAAAAAGGAATCACCGTACTAAACAGCCCGGGAACAGTTGATGCCGATTACCGGGGCGAGATAGGTGTTATTTTAGTAAATTTATCCAATGAGCCGTTTGTTATTGAAAACGGAGAACGCGTAGCACAATTGGTAATTGCCAAACACGAAAGAGCCGAATGGGAGTTGGTGGAAACACTATCGGAGACCGTAAGAGGTGAAGGTGGATTTGGAAGCACCGGTGTGAAATAAACGATAAAAAGAAAAAAAACGTTATATATAAATGATACTTGCTTTTAGGAAAGTATCACCCCTAAAAACATATAAAATAAATGAAGATAATTGTCCCTATGGCCGGTCGCGGATCACGACTTAGACCGCATACCTTAACAGTACCAAAACCGTTAATCCCGATTGCCGGTAAGCCTATTGTTCACCGATTGGTAGAAGATATTGCCGGGGTTTTAAATCAGGAAATCGAAGAAATAGCATTCATTATTCATAAAGATTTTGGCGACAAAGTGCCGGGTGAATTAATCGCTATTGCTGAAAAATTAGGTGCAAAAGGAACGATTTATTACCAGAACGAACCGTTGGGAACGGCACATGCGATTCTATGTGCCAAAGAAAGTATGTCGGGGCCAATTGTGGTGGCCTACGCCGATACGCTTTTCAGAGCCGACTTTACTTTAGACACAACTGCCGATAGCGTTATCTGGGTAAAACAGGTAGATGATCCGAGTGCTTTTGGTGTAGTACAATTAAACGATAAAAATGAGATCGTTGATTTTGTGGAAAAACCAAAAGAATTTGTTTCCGATCTGGCAATCATCGGTATTTATTATTTTAAAAGTGGTGAAACCCTACGCAGCGAACTACAATATTTATTGGACAATAATGTTGTAAAAGGTGGCGAATATCAGTTAACGGACGGTTTGGAAAATATGAAACAAAAAGGACTGAAGTTCGTTCCGGGTACGGTTGACGAGTGGATGGACTGTGGGAATAAAAATGTAACTGTGGAAACCAACTCCAGAATGTTGAACTTTTTACATAACGACGGAGAAAACCTGGTTTCGGCGAACATTAAAAACGAAAACTCAACGATCATCCCACCGTGTTTTATTGGGGATGATGTCGAACTGATTAACGCAACAGTTGGACCAAACGTATCGTTGGGCAAAGGAACAATTGTACATAACAGTACTATTAAAAATAGCTTGGTACAAACCAATGCCACGATTAAAAATGCAACATTAGACAATGCGATGATCGGGAATCATGCGTCGTTTGATGGTAATTTTACCAGTATCAGCATCGGAGATTATTCCGTTTTAGAATAAGATGAAAATAAAAAGACAGCTCATAATTTTTACATTGCTTGGGTTTCTGAGTGTTCCGGCATTGGTATCGGCACAACAACAGGAACCGGACGCTATTGCTTTGGAAAACGACGAATTCCAGAATAACTTCTACGAATCGTTAAAACAAAAAGGAATCGAAAATTATGATAAAGCCATTCAGGCGCTTTATAAATGTCTTAAAACCCAACCGGAAAACCCGGTGATTCATCACGAACTCGGGAAAAACTTTCTGGCTCAGAAGAACTATGCCGAAGCCGAAAAATCGTTTCAAAAAGCCATCGATCTGGATCCGAAACAACGTTGGTACTGGAATGGTTTGTATGACGTGTATTACGAAACCAAAGACTTTAACCGTTCGATTCCGGTTGTGGAAAAACTGATCAGTTTCGACAAAAAGTTTCAGGACGATTTGGTGTCTTTATATATGTACACGCAACAATTTGATAAAGCTTTAGCACTGATCAATGAAATGGATGTCACCACGGGATTAACAGCAACACTGGAAATGTATAAGCTACAAATCCTGAGTGATGCCAAATTCCGAAAACCGGAAAAAGAAAACCTGGAACAAGCTATTAAAAATAATCCGACCGAGGAAAGCAATTATATCCAACTGATCTATTTGTATTCCGAAAGCAATCAGGAAGACAAAGCGTTGGAAGTGGCCAAAAAGTTGGAAAAAGCAATACCCTCTTCCGATTGGGCGCAGGTAAGTCTTTTTAAATTTCATCTGAATAACAGAGAACCACAAAAAGCTGCCGATGCCATGTTTCAGGTATTAAAAAGCAAAAAAATCGATTCCAAAATCAAGCATCGGGTACTAAACGAATTCCTGATCTTTTCTAACAACACCAATTCCTTTAAAAAGGAACTGGCACAAGCAGTCGATTACCTCGCGGAAGATCCGAATGTAAACGTATCAAAAGAAATCGGAACCTTTTTTCTGGAAAAAAAGAAATACGCCGATGCGATTGCTTATTTTGAAAAAAGCCTGGAGCTAAAAAAAGATGATATCGGTACGATAGAATTGTTGTTGCAAGCCTACACCGATACCGGACAATATGATGCGATTACTAAAAAAGTAGCGGATTATCTGGATTTATTTCCAACGCATGCAAAGTTGTACTTTTTTGCAGGCATGGCACAAAATCAACTAAAAAATTATAAAAAAGCCCTTGAGTTATTACAAACAGGAATGGATTTTGTTGTAGAAGACAGAGCCCTTGAAATCAACCTGAATATTCAGATGGGGGAAGCCTACCACGGTTTGGGTGATGAAAAGAAAAAAGAAAGCTATTTTATCAAAGCCGATCAATTGTTAAAACAGAAAAAATAATGAAGCGAATAAGTATCGTACTAACCCTGATAGTGTTGGTATCCTGTAAATCCAAACAAAACATTGTGACCGAACAGGGCGCATCCGAAAAAGTGGAAGTTTCGAAGATCATTCAGGGACATTATGCCAATAAACTTGATTTTCAAACAGCCAGTATCAGAAGTACGGTAAGCTATGACGATGGAAAAACAGCCTTGTCAATCAACTGTGATATCCGGATCAAAAAAGACGAAACCATTATGGTAACGGCTCGCGCTTTAGGACTGATCACGGTAGCCAAAGCATTGATCACACCCGAAAGAGTCAGTTTTTACAGCAAAGACGGAAAATATTTTGATGGGGATTACCGTTTATTAAGTAAATGGCTGGGAACCGATCTGGATTTTAACAAAGTACAAAACCTACTGTTGGGAAGAGCAATCGATGATCTGACAAAAGCAAAATACAACGTTTCAATCGAAGGGGAAAAATACAAGCTAAAAACGAAAGAAGGCAACAACATTATCAAAGAATTTTTGTTTGAAGGTGCCAATTTCCTGCTAAAAGACCAGATTGTTTCGCAACAAAACCCGTTGCGTTCGCTGGAAGTAAATTATCCGGCGTATAAATCCTATGATAAGGCAACATTGCCATTGAGCATGAACATTGATGCTTATGAAAAAACAAAGGTAAAAATCGAGGTGAACTATAACAGTATTAGTTTCGACGAAAAACTAAATTTTCCGTATACGATTCCGGAAGGCTACGAAGAAATAATTATTGATTAAATTTGAAAAAAATATAAAAAATGTACAAAACCCGCTTTAGTATATTGTTGTTATTGCTATCCGTAATCTCCTGGTCGCAGACGGAAGACAAACAACGTCAGCTAGAGGAGCGAAAAGCGCAAATCCAGAAAGAAATCCGAGAAGTACAAAAACTCCTTCAAACCGAAAAAAAGAAGGAGAAATCGGTATTGGTACAAATATCACAGCAGAACACCAAAATCAAATTAAGCGAAAAATTAATCAATACCACCCAAAAGCAAACGAGGCTATTAACAGACGATATTTATTTAAAACAACTTGAGATTAATAAACTGGGTCGGGAATTAACGGTTTTAAAAGAGGATTATGCCAAGATGATTGTCAAATCATACAAGAGTCGTTCGGAGCAAAGCCGGATTATGTTTGTCCTTTCTTCCGAAAACTTTTTGCAGGCGTATAAACGGATTCAGTATATGAAGCAATATGCCAGTTTCCGAAAAATGCAAGGCGTGGAAATCAAAAACAAAACCCTGCAACTTCAGAATGCTACTGTTGTTTTGGAGACCAAGAAAAAGGTTAAGGAAAAACTAATTGTTGAAAGTGAAAAGGAAAAACGTGAACTGGAGGAAGATAAAAAAGAGCAGGAAAAATTGATGAAAGTAATCCAGAAAGACCAGAAAAAACTGGCGGGTGACATCAAGAAAAAACAGGAAGAATCCAAAGCGATCGACCGACAGATTCAGCGTTTAATCCGTGAAGCGATTGCCGAAGCCAACCGAAAAGCCAGGGAAGCGGCAGCAGCATTAGCAGCGCGAAATAAAGCAGCAGGTAAAAAAGTAGAAAAAGTTGAAGCAACACCAGCGGCAGCCGAATCGACTACAAAATTCTATCTGACACCCGAAGGGAAAGCCTTAGCCGATAATTTCAGAGCCAATAAAGGTCGTTTGCCATGGCCGGTAGAAAAAGGATTTGTTTCCTTAGGTTTTGGTGATCAACCGCACCCGATTCATAAAAGTCTGATTGTTCACAACAGTGGTGTGGAAATCAGTACCGAACCGGGAACCAATGCCCGAGCCGTTTTTGGTGGAGAAGTACTTCAGGTGCAGGTAATTTCGGCAAACAACAAAGCCGTATTTATTCAGCACGGGGATTATGTAACGGTTTACCTGAACTTAAGTAAAGTGTTTGTTGGAAAAGGAGACAAAGTATCGATCAAACAAAGTATTGGTGAGATCCATACCAACTCATCCGGTAGAGCGGTTCTGAAATTCCTGATCTCGCAAAATACTACAACGCTAAATCCACAGAGTTGGTTGGCTAATATGTAATATAAAATAAACTGATATATCACACCTGACAGGTTTCCAAAACGGGTCAGGTGTAAAAGGTAAAAGTGAAAAATAAAAAATCCCCGATCTCTCAATCGGGGATTTTTTTATTCCTGCATAAACAGGGCTTTTAATTCGGTTGCTTCATGAGGTTTCATTTTACCGGCAAGTACCAGACTTAACTGCTTGCGGCGCAATGCGGCTTCAAAGCGTTTTTTCTCTTCTTCGGTTTGTGGTACTATGGCCGGAACTTCTACAGGTCGTCCGGTTTCATCAACGGCAACAAACGTATAAATGGCTTCATTAGCTTTATTTTTAATACCCGATTCACGATCTTCAATCCATACATCAATAAAAATTTCCATAGATGTCTTAAAAGTTCGGGATACTTTCGCTTCGACTGTAACCACACTTCCCAATGGAATCGCCCGGTTAAAGGCCACGTGATTTACCGAAGCGGTCACACAAACGCGACGGGAATGTCTTCTGGCTGTAATACTGGCTGCACGATCCATACGCGCTAATAATTCACCTCCGAAAAGATTATTTAAAGGATTGGTTTCACCAGGCAACACCAAATCGGTCAAAACGGTGATTGAATCGGATGGAAATCTTTCTTGCATCTTTTTTTATTGCAAAGATAACAATAGAAGCATAAAAAAATCCTGAAAAATTCAGGATTTGATAATTTTAAAGCTCTTTGATAAGCACCCAGGCTTCTTTATTATGGTGTTTGTGAATTTCCCGTAATTTTTCCTGAGCATCAGCATACGACGTAAAACTGCCGTATAAAACGGGATAAAGCCCGAAATTATTTTTTTCCAGACGAACTGGTTCGTAGCCTAAACGTGTCAATTCGTTAAAAATACGTTCGGCATTGGCTTCACTTCGAAAAGCACCGGCCATAATATGGTACGGCTTGACTACTTTTGTTTGGTTGTTTTTTACGTTTAACGTTACCGGAGGTAGTGGACTTTCAATAAAGAATGTAGCTTGCTGAATTTCGTGCTGTACTTTTTCCTGTACATTTTTTTTAACCAGAATGTTTTCTTTTTCGATTTGCTGATTGTAATACGAATTATACGTAGCACCGCCAACTCCTAGCGATAAGGCAAAAACAGCAGCATATTTCAGGAAGGTATAATTTTTCTTTCTTTCCGGTGTAAAGATAATCGGTGCTTTTTCTTCCAGTTCTTCAACCTGTGCTTTTAGGACTTCTCTTTTGATGGAAGGTGATACGACTGAAGTCAGGCCGAAAGAATCCGAAAGGTAATTTACTGAAGTCACCGGTTCGAAAACCCAGTTAAACTCAGTGTTAACGGTTATTGCTCCGATGTTTTTTAACGCTAATGCTTCGCGACGTTGTAGTTTTTCAATCCAGGTACCTACTTCGTGTTGGATAGTACGCACCGCATCTTCATACGGTATGTTTTCCTGCAGTGAAATATGATTGGCCAACAATCCGTCGTTGTTTTTCAAATGCGGATTAAAAGACACCAACTTTTTAGGAGGATAGAACGTGTTCGTACTTCCATTCAGTTGTGCCGATTGGATTTCAGTTAAAAATGCGCCAAACCCAGGAACGGTAACACATTGATAACGATATAACAAAGCCGAGATGTAGTTTTCTATCTTCATAGCTACAAAATTAGATATTCAATAGTGAATCCCAAATTTTATCAACAAATTTTATTAACAATTGAAATATAGTTGTAAACCATTGGTTGTTAGTTGTTTGTTTGAAGTGTCTCCGGAATTAAGGTTAAATACGACCGAATAGAGGTCAGAATTTGCCCGTTTAAAGGGACAATTTGAAAATATGATTCTAAAGGAGTAACTTACTAATTGTTTTATTCGATTATGCGCCATGAAAGATACAGAATTGTTTTACACATTAGCACTTTTAAAAGTAGCGGGAATACGGGATGTAATTGCGAAAAGGCTTATTAATCACTTTGGAATGGCCGAAAAAATATTCCATGCACGGTCGGGAGAATTGTTGGCGGTAGACGGGATTGGTACAATACTTTGTAATAAGCTTCGCGATAGAGCCGTTTTTAGTGCTGCAGAAAGGGAACTCCAATTTATCCGGGAACATAACATTCAGACGGTATTTTTTAAGGACGACAATTATCCGTGTCTCCTGAAATATTGCAATGATGGCCCGGTACTGTTATTCTCAAAAGGAAACATCCGAATGGAACAGTCAAAAAAAATCAGCATTGTAGGAACGCGACAAATAACCAGTCATGGAATTGCCTTTTGTCGTAAGTTAATTGCCGATTTAGCACCGTGGAATCCGGTAATCATCAGTGGATTTGCCTATGGAACCGATATAACGGCTCATAGGGAAGCGATGGATAATAAATTGCAGACAGTTGCCGTATTGGCGCATGGTTTAAACCGAATATATCCGGCGGCTCATGCCCGGTTTCAGTATCCGATTATGGAAAATGGCGGTTTTCTAACGGAGTTCTGGAGTGATGCAAAACCCGAGCGGGAACATTTTATCCGGAGAAATCGCATTATAGCAGGTATATCGGAAGCAACCATCGTGATCGAAAGTGCTGAAAAAGGTGGCGCGTTAATTACGGCCTATATGGCCGATGGTTATAATCGGGATGTTTTTGCCGTTCCGGGAAGGACTACCGATATGTTTAGTGCCGGATGTCATACGCTTTTAAAAACGCAACGGGCGCATATACTAACAGAAGCTGCCGATCTGGTTTATATGCTTAACTGGAATATCGAAAAGGTTACCGAAAAAGCCGTACAGCGACAACTTTTTGTAGAATTGGAACCGGATGAACAACGGATATACGATTTTCTCTCACAAAATGGAAGGGAACTGCTCGACCTGATTGCGCGCAGCTGTGCGCTTCCGGTTCATAAAGTATCGTCGCTATTATTACGTATGGAGCTAAAAGGGGTTATCCGTCCGTTGCCGGGAAAATTATTCGAAATAGTATAAAACAAAACAGAGAGGATTCTTCCTCTCTGTTTTTTATAAATAGCCTAATTTTTCACGAACGCGTTTTAGGACACCGTTGGCAATTGCGCCAGCTTTTTCGGCTCCTTTTTGCAGCAGCGCGTCTACTTCGTCCAGATGATTCATGTAGTAATGGTACTGTTCCCGTTCTTTTTTGAATTTTTCCACGATCAGTTCAAACAGCGCCTGTTTGGCATGGCCGTAACCGTAATTACCACCCAAATAATTGGCTCGCATAGTTTCGGTAGCTTCCGGAGTTGCCAGTAATTTATAGATCGCAAAAGTATTACAGGTATCCGGGTTTTTAGGAGCTTCCAGTGGCGTACTATCCGTTTCGATACTCATAACCTGTTTGCGTAATGCTTTATCATCCAGAAAAATATTGATAAAATTATTTCGGGACTTACTCATTTTATGACCATCCGTACCAGGAATGATCATAATGTGTTCTTCGATTTTCGCTTCCGGTAATACAAACGTATCACCCATTTGGTGGTTAAATCGTGAAGCGACATCGCGTGTGATTTCCAGGTGTTGTAACTGATCTTTTCCAACCGGTACAAATTCAGCATCATACAATAAAATATCAGCGGCCATTAACATCGGATAGGTGAATAATCCCGCATTAACATCGCTCAGGTGATCGGCTTTGTCTTTAAACGAATGGGCCAGTGTTAGTCGCTGGTACGGAAAAAAACAACTCAGATACCAGGATAGTTCTGCTGTTTGTGGTACATCCGACTGGCGGTAAAATGTAATTTTATTGATATCCAAACCGCATGCAAGCCAGGTTGCAGCAACACTATAGGTGTTTTCACGTAATGTTTTCCCGTCTTTTATCTGTGTAGCCGAATGTAAGTCGGCAATAAAAAGAAAAGATTCGTTCTCGGGCTTATTGGCCATTTCAATAGCCGGTAAAATTGCACCGAGTAAATTTCCTAAGTGTGGTGTTCCTGTACTTTGAACACCGGTTAAGATTTTTGCCATTATTAAATAATTTTCTGCAAAGGTAACGGTTTTGGTAAAAAGTTTTGGAGAATTCTTACTTTTGATTACTGTAAACAAAGGGCAAAAAGGTCCTGATAATCAAAAACAATTAAAAAGACGAATGAAAATACTAAAAATCCTTTTTTGGACCCTTTGGCGAATCTGGTTCTATGTGTTGGTAACGGTGCCGATTATTTTATTATTCCCTTTTTTATTTCTTTCGATACTATCGGAAAAAACGTATCCGCAGTTTTTTATTCTGGCCCGGATCTGGGCTAAAATTATATTCTACGGAATGGGATTCCGCTATACGTTGGAAAAGGAAGCGGAACTGGAAAAAGGAAAGAGCTATATGTTGGTTGCCAATCATACGTCAATGATCGATATCATGCTAATGTTGATGTTGGTTAAAGATAACCCCTTTGTTTTTGTAGGGAAAAAAGAGCTGGTTAAAATTCCGATTTTCGGATTTTTCTATAAGCGTACCTGTATTTTAGTGGATAGAAGTAGTTCCAAAAGCCGTTTTGAAGTCTTTAAAAGAGCGCAAAAACGTTTGGAGCAGGGATTAAGTATCTGTATTTTTCCGGAAGGCGGCGTACCGGATAACGAAAATGTGGTGTTGGACGAATTTAAAGATGGTGCTTTCCGACTGGCGATCGAACATCAGATTCCGATTGTTCCGATGACATTTGGTGACGTAAAAGAACGCTTTTCCTTTACATTTTTTAGCGGAAGTCCGGGATGTATGCGAATCAAAATACACCAACCGGTCGTAACGGCAGGAAAAACAATGGAGGATAGGAAAGAGATTAAAGAAAAAGTAAGAGAAACAATACTGAGCGAATTACTCGAAATGTATAAAAACAAAAAAGCACTCTAACCCAAAAGAGTGCTTTTTCAACTTAACTAAAATTCAAGCTAACTAACTAAAAGCTTAAAATCTATAACTGACACCGGTGTACAAACCAAACAGATACGGTTTGAAATTTCCGGCATCATTACTGAACATGTTCAGTTGATATTTAAAGGTAGGCTCAAAATTGGCTTCGAATGCTTTAGCGAAGCGGTATTTAACACCTACACCGATATTGCTGCTTACGTGTACATTATTCAGATTGTTGGCTTCTCCTATAGTTGTGTTCAACTCCGGCGATACCAGGTCAATCTTGTTTTGATTCAGGAATAGAGTACTGAAACCTCCGATTAAAGCGACTCCAAATTTCTTGTCGATTAATTTATAGGATAATTCCATTGGAACTTCGATATAACCCATTCGCTGTGTTAAGGAACCGGAATTCATTTTTTCGATAACTTCTCCGTTTGGCCCTGTGGCTAAATTGTTATAATCTTTATTCTGAATCTGAATATTGTTTTTGGTTTGGTTTACATTTTGTAAAGAACGCGCATTGGAACTTTCGTAATACACAATATTATCGGTGTTGTATTCGAAAGCAAGTCGGTTGATGCCGGTTCTTAAGGTAAGCTTGTCATTTAATTCATAACGTAACCCTAAGCCGTAGCTCATCGTATTTTCATAATCTTTCGAATTAGATGCAAACTGATTATCAATTGGCGATCCTTTCGAAGTAGAACTAAAGAAAATAGGCGTGGTTAAAGCGGTAACCGACCAGCGTGAAACTTTAGCTTCTTTGTCCTTTATTTTTTTCTTTTCGGCAACCAGGAATTTTTCTTTCTGAACTTTTTCCAGGGTATTTTCCTGTTCTTCGATCGTAGCGATTTCGGAACTATCTTTTTTAGGCATTACGATATAATTGGCAATCGTATTGTTTTTCTTAAAATTAAATTGTTTAAAACGCCCGTTGTTTTTAGAACTGCCTTCATTGGTATTTCGTTCTGCAAACAGCTTATCGGCTGATACTGCATTGGATTTTTTACGACCATTAGCAGCGGCGATATGGGTATGGCGTTGTTTTTTATACTGTTTCGGAACGTGATTCTGGTGTTCTTTTTGGGCGGTCGTTTCCGCTTCCGAATTAAAGCCGGAAGCGTTACGATTACCTTTGAGAGTGTTTTCATTTGTCACGACAGCATTCACCGGTTCGGGCACAATGCCGTTTTTATCGTTAATACTACCGTTTTTATCCTTATGGATAGTATTCGTATTGTCTTGTCCGTTACCCGAATTTACCATTGGAGCAGGAGTAAGAGTGCCTGTTCCGGGACCGGAAATAAAATAGGTGGCGGTTAAAAAGCCCAATAGAAAAACAGCGGCTATACCCGAAAGTTTCAGCCAGAAAGGAGCGATAAACCTGCGTTTTTTCTTTTCGCCATCCAATTCGGATAAAATGTTATTCCATGCGTTTTTTGGAGGAATGGCTTCAAAATCTTTGAATTTTTCCTGAAAAAGACGATCTATATTTTTTCTTTCACTCATTGTATAGAGGGGACTACTTTTCGGTTGTGTTGTTGCAATTCAATTTTTTCTTTTAAAATCATTCGGGCACGTGCCAGATTTGATTTTGAGGTTCCTATGGTGATGTTCAGCATTTCTGCAATCTCCTTGTGGGAATAATCGTCCATTACATAGAGGTTAAAAACCAACCGGTAACGATCCGGTAATTCCTGAATAATGGAAATCAGATAATCCAAAGAGACATCCTCATCATCAAAATCGACCGTTGGATTCTGATCAATAATATTATCATTCACTAACTCATAAACACCCTGATTGCGGTATTTTTGAAGAATATTATTAATCATCAATCGTTTGGCCCAGCCTTCAAAAGAACCTTTAAACTGATACTGATCAATTTTTTTGAACAGTAAAATAAAACCATCTTGTAAATTGTCTTCTGCTTCGGCATAATTACGGGAATATTTCATACAGACGGCATAAAGCTTTTGGGACAGGAGCTTGTAAAGCTGTTCCTGGGCTTTGCGGTCGTTATTTCTACACTCGTATATTAATTGCTCGAGACTCAAACGAATTACATTTTATTCTTGTACATCAATCTCCCGGACTAAAAACTGATCTATGCCCTGGGAATTTTTTCCTTGCCAAAATCGTAGCACATGAACCCCTGAAGTTTTAATGAACAATGGATAGCTCACTTCAAAAGAATTCTCGTTCACGGTTTCACAATTACTCAGGTGTTGTCTTAGGGCGTCAACTGCCATTGTAATGGTATTGCCGTTTTTTTCATAATAAATGCCATTAAATGAATAGCAGTTAGTAGGTCGTTTATATTTTAGATAAATTACCGTTTGTTGGCCTGCTTTAAAAGTGCCTGGTAATTCGACATCCTGAACGGGTAACAATTCGAAAGAAATGTCTTTCAATTCAGAATCCGAAGTGCATGCACTAAGGAAAATAACAGAAAAAAGCAGAGCCAATATCTTTTTCATTTGTATTTTACTTTTGTTGCTTTATAGGTAGATATACGAAAATAAAAAAGGTTGCGTCATAAAATAAAAAAACCCGAAATTTTTTTTCGGGTTTTTTATTTAGGCTTCCTGTTGTTTGATTAAATCTTTGATTTTAAGCTCTAATTCATCCATCAGTTCCGGATTATCTTTAATAATGGATTTTACCGCGTCGCGTCCCTGACCTAATTTGGTATCGCCATAGCTAAACCAGGAGCCGCTTTTTTTAATGATTTCGAAATCAACGGCCAAATCTAAAATTTCACCTACTTTCGAAACACCTTCACCATACATAATGTCGAATTCGGCAGTACGGAATGGAGGTGCTACTTTATTTTTAACGACTTTCACTTTTGTACGGTTACCGATAACGTGTTCACCATCTTTAATCTGTGATGATTTACGGATGTCCAAACGAACCGATGCGTAGAATTTAAGGGCGTTACCACCGGTAGTGGTTTCCGGATTTCCGAACATAACTCCGATTTTTTCACGCAACTGGTTAATAAAGAAAACGGTACAGTTTGTTTTGCTGATCGTAGCGGTTAGTTTTCGCAATGCCTGTGACATTAAGCGTGCGTGTAATCCCATTTTGGAATCACCCATTTCGCCTTCGATCTCACTTTTAGGTGTTAAAGCCGCCACCGAGTCAATAACAACAATATCGATCGCTCCGGAACGGATCAGGTTTTCGGCAATTTCCAAAGCCTGCTCCCCGTTATCCGGTTGTGAAATGATCAGGTTGTCGATATCGATACCCAGTTTTTGCGCATAAAAACGGTCGAAAGCGTGTTCCGCATCGATAAAAGCAGCGATACCTCCGGCTTTTTGCGCTTCGGCAATAGCGTGAAGGGTTAAGGTTGTTTTACCCGACGATTCCGGTCCGTAAATTTCAATTATTCTACCACGCGGATATCCGTTTACACCCAAAGCAAGGTCAACTCCAAGAGAACCGGAAGGAATGGCCTCCACTTCTTCTACAGCGCTGTCTCCAAGTTTCATTACGGTACCTTTTCCGTAGGTTTTATCTAGTTTGTCCAGCGTTAATTGTAACGCTTTTAACTTCGCTTCTTTATCTGCACTCATCTTTCTTTGTCTTAAAAATTGGCTTTTATTTTCTGTAAAAATAGTGCTTTTTTTTAAGTTTCAAACAGGATGTTATCAACATCGGAAAAACTATTCCGGAATAGCATGTTTAAAGTATATAATAAGGGTAACCTTGCTGAAATCGAATGGGATAGAAAATAAATAGGGCTTTTTGTTTCCAAAATGATTTTTGTATCTTTGCCGCGGATTCTTCCAATTAGAGTCCCAAACATAATATCTCACTTAAACGTTTATAGCATGCAACTGTATAACACTTTAAGCGCAGAAGAAAGAGCTCAGCTTATCGACGAAGCGGGACAGCAAAGACTTACTTTGTCTTTCTATGCGTATGCACACATCGAAGATCCGAAAAAATTCAGAGACGATTTATTTTTAGCCTGGAACCCATTAGGTGTTTTAGGACGTATTTATGTAGCAACCGAAGGGATTAATGCCCAGTTGTCGGTTCCTGCCGATCATTTTTATGAATTCAAAGATACTATCGAAGCCTACGATTTTATGAAAGGTATTCGTTTGAATGTAGCGGTTGAACATGATGATCACTCGTTTTTAAAATTAACGATCAAGGTTCGTCACAAAATCGTTGCTGATGGTTTGGACGACAGTACTTTCGATGTGACGAATAAAGGGATACATTTGAAAGCAGCTGAGTTTAATGCGATGCTGGAAGATCCGAACACCATTGTGGTAGATTTTAGAAATCACTACGAAAGTGAAATCGGACATTTTGTTGGAGCCATTACGCCGGACGTAGATACGTTTCGGGAATCCTTACCAATTATAGAAGAACAACTTTCCGAACATAAAGAAGATAAAAACCTTTTGATGTACTGTACCGGTGGTATCCGTTGTGAAAAAGCGAGTGCTTTTTTCAGACACAAAGGATTTAAAAACGTATACCAGCTGGAAGGTGGAATTATTGAATATACACGCCAGGTAAAAGCGGAAGGTCTGGAAAGTAAATTTATCGGTAAAAATTTCGTATTTGACCATCGTTTAGGCGAACGTATTACGGATGATATTATCTCGCAGTGTCATCAGTGCGGAAAACCATGCGACAATCATACCAATTGTGCGAACGAAGGTTGTCACCTGTTATTTATTCAGTGTGACGACTGTAAAGCGGCTATGGAAAACTGTTGTTCGTCCGAATGTCAGGAAATTACACATATGACGCTGGCAGAACAGGTACAGTTACGCCGCGGTATCAAAAACGGAAATATGATTTTCAAAAAAGGAAAATCGGACGCTCTGAAATTTAAAAAATCGGAAACTTCTGCCGAACAACCATTGGCTGTTGCCGTTGCGGAAAAACCAAAATCAATCCGTCAGCGTATCGCGGTAAAAAAAGTGTTGATCGGAAAAGGCGAACACTACTACCCGAAAGCACAGGTGGGGCAATTTACAATCGAAAACGGAGAATTGAACCTTGGAGATACTATCCTTATTGTGGGTCCAACCACCGGGGAGCAAAAACTCACCGTAGCAAAAATGCAGGTTAACGGAGCTGCTTCGGAAAAAGCGGTTAAAGGAGATAAAGTGACTTTTGCCTTGCCATTCCGCATTCGTTTGTCGGATAAATTGTTTAAAATCAACGAATAAATAGCGATGACAATCTCTGGAAAAATTGAACTCATGGCTCCCGCTGGGAACTTTGAGTCGCTTCAGGCTGCGTTGGATAATGGCGCTGATTCGGTGTATTTTGGAGTCGAACAATTAAACATGCGCGCCCGGTCTACGGTGAATTTTACAATCGATGACCTGCCGGAAATCGCCCGACGTTGCGAAGCCAAAAACGTCAGAACCTATCTGACACTTAATACTATTATATACGATCACGATTTGTCGGTTGTGAAAACATTGCTGACAAAAGCCAAAGAGGCGAATATAACGGCAGTGATTGCCTCCGATCAGGCGGTAATTGCCTCGGCCCGAACTTTGGGAATCGAAGTGCATATTTCCACACAGTTGAATGTGACCAATATCGAAACGGTAAAATTTTACAGCCTTTTTGCCGATACCATGGTATTGTCCCGCGAATTGAGTTTACGCCAGGTTAAAAAAATCACCGAACAAATTGAAAAAGAACAAATCAAAGGGCCATCCGGAAATTTGGTTGAAATTGAAATATTCGGTCATGGAGCGTTATGTATGGCGGTATCGGGAAAATGCTATCTGAGTCTGCATTCGCATAACTCCTCGGCCAATCGCGGTGCGTGTAAACAAAACTGCCGGAAAAAATACACGGTTATCGATCAGGAATCCGGATTTGAGATCGAAATCGATAACGAATACATGATGTCGCCTAAAGATTTATGTACGATCGATTTCCTGGATCAGGTCATCGATTCCGGAATCCAGGTGTTAAAAATTGAAGGGCGTGGTCGCGCACCGGAATATGTGGCAACGGTGATCAAAACATATCGGGAAGCGATAGACGCCTATTACGACAAAACCTATTCCAAAGAAAAAGTTGCCGAATGGATGGAAGCATTGAATACGGTTTACAACCGCGGTTTCTGGTCGGGTTACTATTTGGGTCAGAAATTGGGAGAATGGAGTGATAATCCGGGATCGAACGCGACACAGAAAAAAGTATATGTTGGGAAAGGCATGCATTTTTATCAAAAATCCGGTATTGGTGAATTTAAAATTGAAGCCTACGATATTAAAAAAGGGGATACGATATTGATTACCGGACCAAGCACAGGAGCACAAGAAATGATCATCGAAGAAATGTTTGTCAATGATACGGCAACCGATAAAGCTACCCGTGGTGATAGTTGTACCATTAAAGTACCGTTCCGTATCCGTTTGTCCGATAAACTATATAAAATTGTAGAAGCCTGATGGTAATCGTAACCTTACAACGAAACAAGTGTATCGGTTGTAATTACTGTGTCGAAATGGCACCGGGTCAGTTTCAGATGTCGAAAAAAGATGGGAAAACGGTGTTGTTAAAAGCCGTCGACACCAAAGGATTTCACACCTTAAAATCACCCGATCATACCATAGCCGAAAATTGTGAACTGGCCGCGAAAGCCTGTCCGGTAAATATCATCACGGTAAAAGAAATCTAAAGACCGAATTGCTTTATAAAAAGCCTGTTGCGTTATAAAAAATGTAACAGGCTTTTAAATTTTTCATAATTTGGAGGCCGTCACCGGGAACGGTATATGAATGATGCTAAAAAATAGTATCTTTACACACAAAAACAATTTACGAACAAGTAGTGACACGGTCACGATCTATATATATTCAAAGCATATGGCATGTACAAACTGTTCCACTGGGAGCGCCAAAGACGGAACTCCTAGGGGATGTAAAAATAATGGAACCTGTGGTACCGACAGTTGTAATAAACTAACGGTTTTCGACTGGTTATCCAACATGAGCCTGCCCGGAGGCCAGGAACCGTTCAACTGTGTTGAGGTTCGTTTTAAAAACGGGAGAAAAGAATTTTTCAGAAATGCGGAAAAACTAACCCTGAGTATTGGTGATATTGTCGCTACCGAAGCTTCACCGGGACACGATGTGGGAATTGTAACCCTTACGGGAGAACTGGTGAAAATCCAGATGAAGAAAAAAAATGTGAATCCCGAGGGCGAAGTAGCCAAGATTTATCGCAAAGCAACACAAAAGGATATTGATATCTGGATTGAAGCCCGCGATAAGGAAGAGCCGATGAAAGTACGCGCCCGTGAGATTGCGATCAAATTAAACCTGGAAATGAAAATTTCCGATATCGAATTTCAGGGAGACGCTTCCAAAGCAACCTTTTATTATACGGCAAATGACAGAGTCGATTTCCGACAACTGATTAAAGATTTCGCAAAAGAATTTAACACCCGTATCGAAATGAAACAGGTGGGATTCCGTCAGGAAGCAGCCCGATTGGGAGGCGTAGGTTCTTGTGGACGCGAATTGTGTTGTTCGACCTGGCTAACCGATTTCAGAAGTGTTAATACTGCAGCCGCCCGTTACCAGCAATTGTCATTAAACCCGCAAAAACTGGCCGGACAATGCGGAAAACTAAAATGCTGTTTAAACTACGAATTGGATACATATCTGGATGCTTTAAAAGATTTTCCGGAAACGGAAACCAAATTATATACCGAGAAAGGTGACGCGGTTTGTCAGAAACTGGACATCTTTAAAGGTTTAATGTGGTTTGCGTATACGAATGATTTTGCACACTGGCATGTATTAAAAGTAGAACAGGTAAAAGAAATCATCGCGATCAACAAACAGAAAAAGAAAGTTGCTGCGATCGAAGATTTTGCTATTGAAATCACCGAAGAAGCGGCAGAAAATAACTTCCAGAATGTAGTTGGACAAGATAGTTTAACACGTTTTGATCAACCTAAGAAAAAGAAACGACCTAATAAAAAACGTAAACCAAACAATACTTCAAATAATTCTTCAAAAGAAAAAAATGCTCCGAAAAAATAATTTTTTAGTTGTAGGATTACTATCGGTATTATTCTTGTCGTGCGATAAGAATAGAGTTTTTGATGAATATCAGGAAATAGACGGATCCTGGCATAAAGGCCAGAAAGTGACGTTCGCTTTCGACCAGAACGATACGATAACCAACTATAATATGTTTGTAAACATAAGAAATAACAATAGTTATCCGTTTAATAACTTATTCCTGATTGTATCGCTATTACAGCCGGATGGTGTGACCAAAGTAGATACATTGGAATATCAGATGGCCAAAGAAGACGGAACGCTTCTGGGTGATGGTTTTTCCGATATTAAGGAAAGCAAGTTATGGTATAAGGAAAACACCCGTTTTCCAAAAGTGGGTAAATATACCGTAAACATTCAGCAGGCGGTTCGCGAAACCGGGAAAGTATCCGGTATGGAACAATTACAAGGTATTTCGGAAGTTGGATTTAGAATTGAAAAAGCAGAATAACTCAATAAAATGGCACAAAACAATAAAAATCAGAAAGAAGATTTTTCACCTTACGTAAAGAAATTCTGGAAATTTTTTCTTTACACATTTGGAGGAATCATATTATTCTTCCTTTTTGCTTCATGGGGATTATTCGGAGCGATGCCGTCGTTCGACGAGCTGGAAAATCCGAATTCCAATGTGGCTACCGAAATCATTTCATCAGACGGTGAAACGATCGGTAAATTTTATCTGGAAAACAGAACCCCTATTAAATATGCCGATTTACCGGATCATCTGGTAAAAGCATTGATCGCGACCGAAGACGAACGTTTTTACGAACATTCCGGTATCGATTCCAGAGGAACACTTCGTGCGGTTTTAAGTTTTGGAGGCAGCGGTGGAGCGAGTACGCTTACCCAACAGCTGGCCAAATTGTTATTCCACGGAGAAGGGTCAAAATTCCTTCCGTTAAGGATTGTTCAAAAAGCAAAAGAATGGATTATTGCCACCAAACTGGAGCGTCAGTATACGAAACAGGAAATCATTGCAATGTACCTGAACAAAGCCGATTTCGTAAACACAGCAGTGGGAATCCGTTCGGCAGCGAAAGTATATTTTGGAAAAGAACCGAAAGATTTAACGGTTGATGAAGCGGCAATGTTTGTAGGAATGTTAAAAAATCCATGGTACTTTAATCCAATCAGAAGAATGGAAAAAGTAAAAGAGCGTAGAAACGTAGTGTTGCGCCAGATGGAGAAAAATGATTTCCTGACCAAAGAGAAAAAAGAATACTACCAGAATCAGCCGATAGTGTTGAAGTTTACACCAGAAAGTCATGTGGAAGGAAAGGCAACATATTTCAGAGAATACCTGCGTGGATTCATGAAAAAATGGGTAAAAGAGAATCCGAAAAAAGAGGGTGGCGGCGAATATGACATCTATCGTGACGGATTAAAAATTTATACCACTATTGATTCCCGTATGCAACAATATGCAGAGGAAGCGGTAGATGAGCATTTGGCAAACTTACAGGAAGAATTCTTTATTCAGCAACAGAAAAATGAAAACGCACCATTTATCAATATTACATCCGACGAAACCCGAAAAATCATCGAAAGATCGATGAAAAATTCCGAACGTTGGCGTATTATGTCTGAAAAAGGGATTTCAGAAGACCAGATCAAAAAATCATTCGATGTCAAAGCCAAAATGTCAATTTTCACTTGGAAAGGGGAAAAAGATACAATCATGACACCAAGAGATTCTATCATTTATTACAAGCATTTCTTGCAAACAGGTGTAATGGCCATGGAGCCACATACCGGATATGTGAAAGTTTGGGTAGGAGGAATCAACTACAAACATTTCCAGTACGATCACGTCGCTCAGGGAGCGCGTCAGGTGGGATCGACATTCAAACCGTTTGTGTATGCAGCAGCTATCGAACAATTAAAAATGTCGCCATGTGATTCCATTTACGATTCACCATTCACCATGCCAAAAGGGCGTTATGGAATTGATGCCGACTGGACGCCTAAAAACTCCAGTGGAAATTATAGAGGACTGGTAACCTTAAAATCGGCACTGGCCAACTCAATCAATACCGTTTCGGCAAAATTGATGGACAAAGTAGGGCCACATGCGGTAGTAGACCTGACCAAAAAATTAGGAGTAAGCTCCAATATCCCGGAACGACCGGCGATTGCATTAGGAGCGGTTGAAATCACGGTAAGTGACATGGTAGCGGCCTATAGTACATTTGCCAACCAGGGTGTTTATATGAAACCACAGGTAATTACTAAAATTGAAGATAAAAACGGAGTGGTATTATACGAATCGGTACCGGAATCAAAAGACGTATTGAGTAAAGACGTATCCTATGCCATTATCAAATTGCTGGAGGGAGTAACCGAATCCGGATCGGGAGCGCGTTTGCGTTATGGATCGGGTGGGCCAACTTATAAAAGGGTAACCGGATTACCGTATGCGTTCTTAAACCCGATTGCCGGTAAAACAGGAACCAGTCAGAACAATAGTGACGGATGGTTTATTGGAATGGTACCGAACCTCGCCATGGGTGTCTGGGTTGGAAACGAAGACCGATCGGCGCACTTTAAGAATACGCAAATGGGTCAGGGAGCTACGATGGCACTTCCAATCTGGGGATTATTTATGAAAAAATGTTATGCCGACGATAAATTGAATGTTTCGCAGAAACCATTCGAACGACCGGCGAATCTTTCAATTAAAGTAGATTGTTGGGCACCGAAAAAAGTTGTCGACAGTCTCGCCGTGGAAGAGCCAACTACAGAAGAATTTGATTTCTAAATACAAAACGCCTTTTTAAAAAGGCGTTTTTTTTATATTTTTAACCAAAATTAAACAACCACAATATGATTAATAAAAAAGTAAGTAGCGTGCAGGAAGCGTTACACGATATAAAAGACGGACAGACCATTATGTTGGGCGGTTTCGGACTTTGCGGAATCCCGGAAAACAGTATTGCCGAGTTGGTGAAAATGGATGTAAAAGATTTGACATGTATTTCCAACAATGCCGGAGTAGACGATTTCGGATTGGGATTATTATTGCAAAAACGTCAGATAAAAAAAATGATATCTTCGTATGTAGGTGAAAATGCCGAATTCGAGCGTCAGATGTTGAGTGGCGAATTGGAAGTGGAATTAACCCCACAGGGAACCTTAGCCGAAAAATGTCGTGCAGCACAAGCGGGAATTCCGGCCTTTTTTACACCGGCAGGTTACGGAACCGAAGTAGCTGAAGGAAAAGAAGTACGCGAATTTAATGGAAAAATGCACGTGATGGAAGAGGCGTATAAAGCCGATTTTGCGATCGTTAAAGCCTGGAAAGGAGACGAAGCCGGAAACCTTATCTTTAAAGGAACGGCGCGAAACTTTAACTCGTGTATGGCGGGTGCTGCGAAAATCACAATTGCTGAGGTGGAAGAATTAGTACCGGCCGGGACATTGGACCCGAACCAGATTCATATTCCGGGAATTTTTGTAAAACGAATTTTCCAAGGAGAAAAATATGAAAAGAGAATCGAACAACGCACAGTAAGACAAAGACAGTAATCATGGCATTAGATAAAATAGGAATTGCAAAAAGAATTGCACAGGAGTTAAAAGACGGTTATTTTGTAAACCTTGGAATTGGAATCCCAACCTTGGTAGCGAACTATATTCCACAGGGAATTAGCGTAGAATTCCAGAGTGAAAACGGAGTTTTGGGCATGGGGCCATTTCCGTTTGAAGGTGAAGAAGATGCCGATGTGATCAACGCAGGAAAACAAACGATTACCACTTTAGCGGGGGCTTCTTTTTTTGATTCGGCTACAAGTTTCGGAATGATCCGCGGACAACACGTAGATTTGACGATTCTGGGCGCGATGGAAGTATCGGAAAACGGAAATATTGCCAACTGGAAAATTCCCGGGAAAATGGTAAAAGGAATGGGTGGCGCTATGGATTTAGTGGCATCGGCCGAAAATATCATTGTGGCAATGATGCACGTAAACAAAGCCGGAGAATCTAAAATCTTAAAAGAATGTACGCTACCGTTAACCGGAGTAAAATGCGTGAAAAAAGTAGTAACTGAGTTGGCCGTAATGGAAATCACACCAAACGGATTCAAATTACTGGAAAGAGCACCGGGTGTTACAGTAGAAGAAATTATCAAGGCTACGGAAGCGAATCTTATTATTGACGGGGATATTCCGGAAATGAAAATCGACTAATACGAAGCCGTAATTTATAAAAAAGCCTGTTCGAACTCGAACAGGCTTTTTATTTTGCTACTGATAAGCACACCTGACAGGTTTTAAAAACCTGTCAGGTGTAGTTCCGTTTAGTTCCCTTTCGGGATAGCGGCAATCAGTTTTTTGGTATATTCTTTTTGCGGATTGGCGTAAAGCGCGTCGGCATCGCCAATTTCTTCGATTTTTCCTTTATTCATCACCAACACCTGATCCGACATATATTTAACGACGGCCAGATCGTGTGAAATAAAAATATAGGTAAAGCCAAAATTTTCTTTTAATTCATTTAGCAGATTCAGAACCTGCGCCTGAACGGAAATATCGAGTGCCGAAACCGATTCGTCACAAACAATAATTTTAGGTTGTAAAGCAATGGTACGCGCAATTCCGATCCGTTGCCGTTGACCACCGGAAAATTCATGTGGATAACGGTTAAAATAGTCTTCTCCTAAACCAACTCTTTCCAGTAATTCGATTGTTTTTTGTTTGCGTTCGGCATCGTTTTTATATAGGCCGTGTACTTTCATAGGTTCCATTATCGCCTTTCCAACCGGAATCCGGGGATTTAACGAAGAATACGGATCCTGAAAAATAATCTGAATTTCTTTTCGGAGCGTACGGATTTCGGTAGCCGAAAGCTTTGTAATATCTTTCCCTTTATAGAAAATATGACCGGCTGTGGCTTTGTCCAACTGTAAAATAGCATTTCCCAACGTAGATTTTCCGCAACCGCTTTCGCCGACAAGACCTAAGGTTTCGCCTTCATAAATTTTAAAACTAACATTGTCGACCGCTTTAAAGGTTGTTTTTTTACCAAACAAACCGGCTGTCGAAAAATATTCTTTTTCTACGTTCTGCACTTCCAAAATCGGCGTTTGGGCATACATTTTTTTATGATTTTCGGCTCGGTCTTCAGCGGTAATAACAGCGGTGTCGATGGTGTCGTTTAAAAAATCCTGAATCGTAGGCAATCGTTTGGCGCGGTATTCCAATGAAGGACGCGACGCGATTAAAGCTTTGGTATAATTGTGTTGTGGGTTTTTAAAAATCTGCTGTGCTTCGCCTTGTTCTACAATCTCGCCTTTATACATCACCAATACGCGATTGGCAATATCGGAAACCAGCGACAAATCGTGAGAGATAAAAATAATACTCATCCGGGTTTGTTGCTGCAGTTCTTTTAAAAGCTGGATGATTTCTTTTTGAACCGTTACATCCAGTGCGGTAGTAGGCTCGTCGGCAATTAAAATTTTCGGTTTACAGGCAATCGCCATAGCGATCATCACACGCTGTTTTTGTCCGCCTGAAATCTGGTGCGGGTATTTGTTATAAATAATCTCGGGATTGGGTAATTTCACCTTTTCAAATAGTGAAAGTACTTCCTGTCGGATTTCTTTTTGGGATAAATGGGTATGTTGTGCCAGGATTTCGGCCACTTGCGGACCACATTTCAGCGATGGATTTAACGAACTCATAGGCTCCTGAAAAATCATGGCAATATCGTTCCCTTTTAATTTTTGCCATTCTTTTTCGGATAAAGCAGCGATATTTTTACCGTCCAGTATAATTTCACCTTCGCTAACCTTCGCAATCGCTTTGGGTAAAAGTCCCATAATGGCCAGTGAGGTCACCGATTTTCCGGATCCGGATTCGCCAACAATGCCCAGAATTTCATTTTCATACAGGTCAAACCGGCTGTTTTTGACAATAGGTGTCCAGTTTCCTTCTTTGCGGAACGAAACCGTTACATTTTGTAGTTGTAAAAGAGGCGCTTTCATTAGTGCAAATTTAGTTAAACAAAGACGATTTCGTCTTCCACCAGTAAATCTTCCCGGCGAAAACGCAACAGGATCTGCGCTACGGCAATGACGTCTTTTTCGCAATAGCGAATAATCCGGTCGATATCTTTTTCGATATAATATACATGACCTACCTGACTACCATCGATATCGTCTTTTGGCGACGGAATACCCAGAATGTTTGTGAGTAGTTTTAAAGATGTAAAATGTTTAAAATCGCCAAATTTCCATAATTCCATCGTATCCAGATGTGGCACTTCCCACGGTTTTTTTCCGAAAAGATTCAGTTTGGGAGGAATGGATATTCCATTGATAACCATTCGGCGGGCGATAAACGGAAAATCGAATTCCTTAGCATTATGACCGCAGAGTATATGTTGCGGCTGGTTAAAATGATTTGCCAGCAAATTGCTAAAATCTTTTAGTATTTTGATTTCCTCGCCAAAAAAGGACGTTACCCTAAAATGACGGATGTCGTTGCGAAAGGTAAAATAACCCACTGATATACAGATAATTTTTCCAAACTCGGCCCAAATTCCGGCGCGTTCGTAAAACTCTTCCGGAGTAAAATCGTCCTTACGCTGGTATTGTGTCTTCAGGCTGTACAGTTCCTGTTTGGTTTTGTCTAAGGCGTTAAAATTTTCTTCTTCGGGAACGGTTTCAATATCCAGAAAAAGAATGTTTTCCAATCTTATTTTTTCTAACATGGCGTATAGTGTATTCTGTTATTTTCTTTTTTCAAGCATTTTATAGGCTTCGCCCACATACACATAAAAATCGTTACTATGCGGATCGGTTTCGGTTTGCAGGCCTTTTAGGTGACCCAGGCGGACAATAATAACATTGTCTTCCGGAACTACGATAACGAATTGTCCCAAATGGCCTCTCATATAGTACATTTTTTTACCAAGATAATTATGCAACCACCAGCCATAGCCATATTCGGGCGATTCCGGAAAACGCGGTGTAATCGATTTTGCTACAAAAGTACTGTCCAACAATTGTTTTTCATTCCATTTTCCGTTTTGCAGGTATAATTTTCCGAAACGGGCAAAATCGCGGGCATTACTGGCAATACAACAATAGGCTTTTTCAATTCCGTCGGGTGCATGATCCAATTGCCATAAGGCTTCGTTTTCGGCACCCATGGGTTGCCAGAAATTTTTTGACATATAATCCGACAGGTATTCACCCGTGGCTTTTTCGATAACCATTGCGAGTAATTCGGTTGCACCACTCAGGTATTTAAAGCTTTTTCCGGGCGCTTCGTTTACTTCCAGTCCTAAGATGACCTTTTTGAGATCGTTGTCAAAATAAGCGCGGGTTACAATGGAAAACGGACTATAATAATGTTCGTCCCAGCTTAAGCCGGATGACATGGATGACAAATCGCCTACTGTTACCTCTTTGGCATATTTCCCTTTTAATTCCGGGAAGAAATCGGACACTTTCTGATCGAGACTTTTAATTTTTCCGTCCATGATCGCTTTACCCAGACAAGCCGAAACAATACTCTTGGCCATCGAAAAGGAATTGGATTTGGAATCTTTTCCGTAACCGTCGAAATAACTTTCGTGCCAGATACTGTCATTTTTGATGATCAGATAGGCAACGGTTTGAAGTTCCTTATGGGTTTTGTTGAGTATTTCCGTAGCGGGAACGCTGTTATAATCTTTGGCGATTGCCCACGGTTGCGCGGTTCCTTTTTTGATTTCGCGGTTTGGAAATTCCTTATAATCGTCCAGAAAAGCAGTGGTATATCCTTTAAAATAAATAGTCCTGACTGCGCGAAGTAAATAATCGACATCGAAAATATACATCAGGATAATGATACCGGTAAGGAGGATTAAAAACCACAGTAGGAATTTTTTTAGAAACTTCATAAGCACGGAATTTGTAACGTATCTTACGAATGTAAGGAAATTATCGGATTTTTTTCGGTTTCGGAAGGATTTAAAAAAGGCTTTCCTGTTTTACCGGATTTTCGTGTTCCAACAGCCATTGTTTCCGCCATAATCCGCCGGCATAACCAGTTAGCGAACCATCGGAACCGATTACCCTGTGACAGGGAACCACAATCCAAATCGGATTTTTACCATTGGCAGCGGCCACAGCCCGAATGGCTTTTACATCGCCCAGTTTTTTAGATAATTCGAGATAGGACATGGTTTTTCCGTAGGGGATTTCCAAAAGTGCCTGCCACACTTTTTGCTGGAAATCGGTTCCCTTCGGATGGAGTGTAAAGGTGAACGCTTTTCGTTGTCCGTCGAAATATTCGTTTAGCTGGGAAACAGCTTCCTGAAAATGTTCCGGAATACTTTCGGAAACCAATCCGTCCTGATGCACCGATATAACGGAAATACCGTTTGCATCGCCTTCTATTTTTGCGATTCCAAGGGGTGTTTTTATAAAAATAGTGTCCATGGCGTAAAGATATCGGTTTCGTTTTTAGGTTGCAAATCAAAAGCTTGCATAAAAAAACCGGTTTTAAAACCGGTTTTTGCTATTTTATTTTGCGTGACTCAAAATATAGGCTTCCAAAGCGACCAATTCTTCTTCGGGAAGGTTTTTGGTAATGGCAAAATTGGTTTTCATCACGGAATATTGCGACGGATCGACAATAGGCTCTCCTTTTTCTTTTAGGAAATCAACGATACTGGCACCTTTTTCTTTATAGATTTTGGCAATTTCGGCAATACTGGGGCCAATCACTTTCTGATCGGGTTTATGACAGGAATAGCACATCCCTTTACCATCGAAAACTTCCTGTCCCAACTCCAGTGTTAACTGGGCTTGTGTTTTTTTAACTTCCGGATACAGGCTTTCTTTTTTTTCTTCTTTTTTGTTACAAGCAGCTAAAAGTACTGTGCAAGCCAGGATAAGTATGCTCTTTTTCATGGGATTACTGCATTAATTTAGCGGCTTCTTTCGCAAAATAAGTTGAAATAATATTGGCTCCGGCTCTTTTGATGCAATGCAACTGCTCCATCATGATTTTGTCATGATCTAACCAGCCTTTTTCGGCAGCGGCTTTTACCATGGCATATTCTCCGGATACCTGATATACGGCAACCGGAACGTTTACGGTGTCTTTTATTTCCCGAACAATGTCAAGATAAGCAATTCCAGGTTTTACCATTACGATATCGGCTCCTTCTTCCACGTCATGTAAGGCTTCTTTAATGGCTTCGATACGGTTGGCATAGTCCATCTGGTAGGTTTTTTTATCGCCAAATCCAGGTGCGCTATCCAAGGCATCGCGGAAAGGGCCGTAGAAAGAGGAAGCATATTTGGCACTATAACTCATAATTCCCACATCGTGGAAACCACTTTCTTCCAGTGCTTTACGAATCGCAAGTACACGGCCGTCCATCATATCGCTTGGCGCAACAAAATCGGCACCGGCTTCGGCATGGCTCACACTCATACGGGTAAGCGCATCCACGGTAGCATCGTTTAAGATTTGTCCGTTTTCCACAATTCCGTCATGTCCGTAGCTGGAATAGGGATCCAGAGCTACATCGGGCATTACGATCATTCCCGGAACGGCATCTTTAATCGCGCGGATCGTTTGTTGCATCAATCCGTCTTTATTCCAGGCTTCCTTACCGGTATTGTCTTTTAAGTTATCGCTCACTTTTACATAGATATTGACCGCTTTAATACCCAGATTCCATAATTCTTTTACTTCTTTAACGGTTAGATCCAGCGAACGACGGTAGATACCGGGCATTGAAGGAATTTCGATACTAACGTCTTTTCCTTCTGCCACAAACATCGGGAACATAAAATCAGTCGGACTTAATGTGGTTTCACGAACTAACGAACGGATAGCATCATTGGTTCTGAGGCGTCTATTTCTGTGTAATGGAAACATAATAACGTGTTTTTAGTGTGTCGCAAATTTAGGTATTTAAAACGGCATTTGCGATTTCGGTCATTGCATTAGAATAAGTTTAACACAGGGGCAAAAAAAAGAGCCTCAATTGAGGCTCTCAGTGTTTTAATTCGGTCTTGTGGGGTGAGTGGTCGGACACAGTAAGGAGTAGATTCCGCTTCGGTCCGGATCGGTAATATCGTTTCCGCCTCTTATTTTAGAACAGTCGCTTTTTGATAGTTCAACAATTGATGTTTTTTTGAACGCAAGTAAATTGTTTTTTGTAGTTTTCATGGTGTGTGGGTTTTTATTTGTTGATTCAAAACTAGATCTAAATGCCTGATAATCAAAGTGAAGTATGCCTAAATTTATAAAAAAAATACCGTTTTTTAATTTTGTAAACATTTGTGAATCAGTTTGTTATAAATAAATTTTTCTTAATAAAAAAATGTTATTTTTGTTATACAAAAACCTGTTAAAATATGTTGCTTTCCCTACTAAAAAGAGTTTTTCTTTGTGCATTTCTATTGAGTTTTCAATCGATTTTAGCAACAGATACAAAGAATCAGTTAAAAGATTCTATTCAGAAATATATTTACAGTAACCCGGCGCTGGCCAAAAAATACATTCACCGCTACCTGTCGCTTAGCGAAAAGCAAAAAGAGGACAACGATGTGATTATCGCTTATAATTATTTAGGATATGTATGTATGACGTTATCGGAAACCGATAGCGCTTTTTATTTTTGCGACAAAGCGATTATCAAAGCCTATGGCGCGAATAACCAGAATCTTGTTTTACGGGCTAAAATCAACAAAGCGAGTTTACTCTACCAGATCTACAATTTTGAGCAGGCCTTATTATTGTACAACGAAGCACTTCAACTGGCTAATAAATTAAAAGATTCCTATAGCGTTCGGAGCATCAGTATTAGTATTGCGAATATCAAATACGAAATCGGGAAACACGGTGAAGCATTGGCGGTTTTTAAAAAATATCTGAATAATAGTGATGTTTCCAAGCAAGAACGCGCTTCTCTCGAACTTAAAATAGCCAAGACTTATCTGAAAATGAACCAGCCGGATTCGTCGATGATTTATATCAATAAGGGATTGGACTATTGCAAAGCGGCAAACGATAAAGAACTGGAAGTCTATTTCCTAAACGTAAAAGGATTGAGCTTTTTAAAGAAAAAAGACTACAAAGACACCGAAACGGTTTTGAATGAGGCCTTACAAAAAGCGGTTAAAATCAAAAACAAACGGATTGAAGCTACGGTAATGCTGAGTTTGGCTGGTTTAAGGAGCGAACAGAAGCAGTATAATGAATCGAACCGGGTACTAAAGGCTGGATTATCCAAGCAGGACAAATCGGAATTTGCACCGGAGGAACTGACGGATTATTACAAATTGCTGGCCGAGAACTATAAAGCAGTGGATAGCATTGGACAATCCAACTTTTATTATCAGAAGTTTATCGATGAGAATTCCAAAAAATCAGCGAAGAAAATCGGAACGTTGGAAGATTTGCATAAAATCGACATTGAAAAGATCGATCAGGAAAAGACGGATGAGGTAAAACAAAAAAACATACTGATAGTTGCTGTTTTACTGTTAATCGGGTTTTTAGGCTTTTTCTACTTCCGAAGCAAGAGAAATGCAAGAGTCAACCAGGAGAAATTTGAGATCCTGATTGGGAAGATCAATGATTTTGAGGCTAAAAAGCTATTGGAAGAACAGGAAAAGACAACAAAAAGTAAGACAAAAGAAGACATCCTCGAAAGTCAGCTTATTCCAAACATAACCATTAGCAAGGAAGAAGACATTATTGAGACAGCGGAATCCGGAGCAATAGAAGTTCCACTGGAAGAACCTCTGGAATCGTCTGAAACATTTGATATAGAAAGCGAAACGATTGCGCATCAGGATGTTGTGCCTACCGATGCTACCTTTATCATTAAAGATGAGCGGGTAAATGATATATTGGAAAAACTGGAAAAACTTCAGGAAAAGAAATACTTCCTCCGACAAGACTGTACGCTACATAATGTGGCCAAAAAATTAAAAACCAATACGGCCTATCTGTCCAAGATTGTGAATAATGAGCTTGGAAAAAGCTTTAGCACCTATATTAATGAACTTCGGATTAACTACGTAATATTGGAATTAAAGAACAATTCGAAGTTACGGGCGTACTCGGTAAGTTCGATTGCCGATGAGATTGGCTATAAAAGTTCCGACTCATTTACCAAATATTTTAAGGCGGCAACAGGTATTACACCATCGATTTACATCAAAAAAATAGAAGAAATGAAACATAAAGAAGAAAGTGTATTATAAAATGATATTTTTTATAATTACCTGAAAATCAAAATAATAACAACTTAAAAGATGCCTGTTTTTTTATAAAAATAGGCATTGTTTGTTTGTGGGAGAAAAAAAAACAGCTTTACTTTGTCCTGTTGATGAATGAGAAATGAAATGATTTGATCATAACGTTTTAAAAACATTAACGGATGGGTTTTTAGGTAGCGAAAGTATTTTTAATATGAGTAGCTACTCAAAAAACACAAAAGGCATAAAAAATAAAACAGAGCGTGGAAGGCCCTGTTTTATAGAATGAATTACAAAACGAAATCCAACAAATTATAGGTTGGAGTATCTTTACAAAGATAACTTTTTATTTATTAAAGCCAAGTTTTGATACAAAAAGTTCCCTCCTTTTTAAAGACACACTCACTCCCTTCTTTCGTTGGTAAATTTTAAGCCCTTAATGGGTACAATGTTCAGGAACCGACAGATATCGGATCCGAATGAATCAAATTTATTCAGGCAGTATTGCGCAGTTCGAATGGTTAAACAAAACCATATGTAGGCCAATTGAAAACTGAAAAATTAATGACGTTCCAGAAATGAAATGATTTCATTGTAATGGGCGTTGCAGCAGAAAATTTAAAAGAAACCATTAAAACGAAAAAAATGATCAACCCGTCGCGATTTAAAAAGCACACCATCGTCGAATTAAATGACGAAGCGGTACAAAAATCCCGATTTTATGCTTCGGTGAAGCGATTTTTTAGGGCTGTAACCCGAATTTTTACAAAAAAGCCTAAAAAAAAGCCATAACCGATTGATCAGATTCCTCGTGGTTAAGATTGCATTCAAAAAGTATTTTGAACAGAATATCTAGTAACTAAATAAAACGAGAATTATGAAAAATCAAAGAATTGACATGTTGTTCTTCTATAAAAGTTCCGTGGCTGAACTTAACGGAGAAGAATTAAAAAGAATCAACGGTGGCGGTGGTACAGACGTACTGCTAACAAACAATCCATTGAGCTGCACGTTTTGTGTAAACTCAAGTAAAGGGCACTATACCAACGAATTCAATCCGATGGCTGGACCGCTATAAAGGGCGTCTGACCACTGTAAAAAACAAATTTTAACCAATTGTAATAACTCTTAATTTTTAAATCATGAAAAAAGAAAACAAAAGCCTACTTACTTTTAAGAAAAGTTCAGTAGCAGAATTAGATCAAACAGCAATGCGCAACGTAGTAGGTGGTGGAACAACCATCGTTGAAGAGCAAACAACCATTATCTGTGGTGATTGTATTCCGGTTCCGGGACCAATCAGAACAATAATTAAAGCACAGTTCTAATATAATTTCAAAAGAGGAAAAACCGTACTATTCGGTTAAAACACTACAAAAGCAACGGTTTTTCTTCTAAAAAACAATGTTTAACACAAAAAGCAACCTTATGAAAACGACAAAACACAACAATCGTCTTGATTTTGCAAAAAATGCAATAGTAGAACTAAACGACAACCAGTTACAAAACGTAAATGGGGGTTCTATGGATGCGATCATCAACTATATCGGTGATAAGTTAAAAGACATGATAAAACCACAGGTATAAACGACAACCTTATGAAAACAACACACACAACAAACCGATTGTTATTTGCAAAAAATGATATCGCAGAATTAAATGCTACGGAAATGATAACGATTAATGGCGGTAGTACAATTATGGGCGGCGAAACCTGTACTGGATGCGTATGTATCTCCGTTATCGGAACCATCATGCAGATCGAAGCGCAGTAAGTAAATCCCCTCTTTTTATAGAGCTATTATTTATAATGTGAACAGTAGCAGCTGTTTGGCAACAGGATAATTATGACCTATAACGAAGCAATCCATAATCAAAACGAAAAAATACAGTAGTATGAAAACACAAGTAACAAACAAATTGGTATTCCAATCGAATGCAGTTGCCGAACTGGATGTAACAACAATGCATCAGGTAATTGGCGGCGCAACAACCTTTATCTGTGGTGACTGCGTGGTAATTACCAGCCGTATCGAGAAGGCATTGGACTAACAATACGTCCGGAATTTCAACACAATTCCAGGAACATTGCACGGAAGATTTAACAACAACAAAAAGTAAAACCATATGAAAACACAAGCAACAAATAAACTTGCATTTCAATCGAATGCGGTTGCAGAACTGGATTTAGAAGTGATGAACCAGGTAAATGGCGGCGCGACAACCTTTATCTGTGGTGACTGCGTAGTAATTACCACGCGTATCGAAAATACACTGGACTAACAATACGTCCGGAATTCAAACACGATTTAACAACAAAAAGTAAAACCATATGAAAACACAAGCAACAAATAAACTTGCATTTCAATCGAATGCGGTTGTAGAATTGGATTTAGAAGTGATGAACCAGGTAAATGGCGGAGCAACAACCTTCGTATGTGGCGAGTGTGTAGTGGTTACCAGTCGCATTAAAAACGGAATGGCGATCAACTAAAAAAATAAAGCTATGAAAAAGAAAACCATCAGTAAGCTGGAATTCCATAAAACAGCATTAGTTGAATTAAACGAACCGAAAATGGCGACCATTATCGGAGGTACATTAACTATGGCAGGAGGTACATCATTAGTAATGATAACGATGTATACGGCTATCAATAAAGTAGTGCGCTAAAAGCAACGACGTAATCTCATAAAAACGAAAAAAAACGTTCATCAGAAAGAAGCGCCATTATTGATCGGATCCGATAGCGATATCGAAAAGATGTCTGCCAGGAGATTAAAAAACAGCATCATCCGTGAACCATAGCAAACGGGCATTTATAACCCGATGATAGAAGGGAACTGTAAGTTGCAACAGCGCAACGCCGACCAAATCTGCCTGTTTGCCAGTCGTTTCGGGGATCGAAAATAACCAGACGGTATGCTATATCGTCACGAAAACGGATAAACAAAAAAATAAGAAACATGAAACAGCAAACCAATAACGCACTGATGTTTCGTAAAAATTCACTGGTTGAATTAAACGAACAAAAAATGAATGCGATTGCCGGAGGAACCGGAAGTACAACCTTTATCGGGACAACGTCACTGGTGATTCTTACCGTGGGAACCGAAAATGACATGACATTATTATAAAACGGGAGCTATGAAAAAAGAAACAACCCACCAACTGACGTTTCAAAAGCGATCGATAACCGAGTTAAACGAACAAACCATGGCTACTATAGCCGGCGGAACGCTGACACCATCGAGTACAACTTTGATCACGATGACCTTACAAACGATTACCGAAAAATTTGACAACAACTAAAAAATAAGAAATATGAAAAAAGCAGACCCAAACAAGCTTCATTTTAAGAAAAGTGATATTACAGAATTAAACCAATCCACAATGCGCCAGATTGCCGGCGGAGGAGACACCATCAACGAACAAACGACATTGATTTGTGGTGATTGTATTTTGGTTCCGGGACCGATTCGCAATATCACGAAACTACAGTCCTAAACGTAAGCACTATAAAAACAACACACAATAACAAACTGGCTTTTGCCAAAAGTTCGGTAGCAGAATTAAATCCTGCAGATATCATAACGATTAACGGCGGATCGACAATTGTAGGTGGGGAAACCTGTTCGGGATGCGTATGCCTTCCGGTGCAAACAATTGTAAGCGATGGATTTGCCGTAGCCTAAATACAAGGTCGGCCGGACATTAAGCGGAAAAAATCACAATACATAGCGGATACAACTGCGGTAAGAAACGAATGTTTACTTGCGTCAGGCTTGGCATGGCTATTCAGAACCTAAAAACAACAACAGTATGAAAACACAAAACACAACCAAACTGGCCTTTGCCAAAAACGCCATCGTGGAATTAAACGATGATCATTTAAACAATGTAAATGGCGGATCTCTATTACTTAGTGCAATTGTAGTGGCTATATCTGTAGCTGCAGGTTACACAGTAGGAAAAAACCTGGATTAAATATATATAAAAACAAAAAAAGATGAAAACAACACACACACCAACAAAGCTTGCTTTTGCTAAAAATTCTTTAGTGGAATTAAATAACAGTCAGTTACACGATATCAACGGCGGATCAACCCCGGTATGTTCCGGTTCGGCAATCTTTTATACGATTGTTTATACGGGAACGATGAATACCGTAGTGGCTCAGGAATAAAAAGGCGATCTCAAGAAAACAACACAGTACACGAAACAGCCTTTTGCAAAAAGTTCGGTAGCAGCATTAAACCCTGCAGACAGAATCAATGGTAATGATGGATCGACTATTGTTGGCGGAGAAACCTGTTCGGGATGCGTATGCTACGGTACAAACGATTGTAAACGACGGATTTGTCGTAAGTAAAACAGAAAGTCGTCCGGACTTTAAGCGGAAAAAATCACACGACATAACGGAGAAAACCAGCGGTAAGAGAACATCGGTTTACTTGCGTCGGAACCGGTATGACTATTCACAACCTAAAAAAACAACAGTATGAAAACACAAAACACCAACAAATTGGCTTTTGCCAAAAATTCTGTAGTAGAATTAAATGACGATCAATTGAACACTGTAAATGGTGGTTCGATAACAGTAACCCTTATTGTAACGGTGTCGATATTGGCAGCCACTTATCTGGAAGCACAATAAATAAAACCGGAAAACCGATACGATCCATTGATTGCTTTTTTCGGAATAAGATTCTTAACAAGGATCATTACAACGACATAAAAAGCGGATCATAATCGTTACGATGACGAATTACGACGGATTTGTCGTAAGTAAAATAGAAAGTCGTCTGGACTTTAAGCGGAAAAAATCACACGACATAACGGAGAAAACCAGCGGTAAGTGAACATCGGTTTACTTGCGTCGGAACCGGTATGATTATTCACAACCTAAAAAACAACAACAGTATGAAAACACAAAACACCAACAAATTGGCTTTTGCCAAAAGCGCGATCGTCGAATTAAACGATGATCATTTAAGAAATGTAAACGGAGGATCACTATTAACGGTTGCGATCACTGTGGCTATATCCGTAGCAGTTGGCTATACCGTAGAGCAAATGCTGGATTAAGTATAACGTAAAAAGAACAACAATATGAAAACACCAAACACCAACAAACTCGCTTTCGCCAAAAGCGCTGTTACCGAATTAAACGATGCTCATTTAATGGAAATCAATGGCGGATCGACACCAACAGTAACATTAGCCATAGTAACCATAGTGGTTATTGAAGCCATGATGGCGGAATAAGTAATACTCAAAAACGAAAACCATGAAAACAACACACCACAACAAACTGGCCTTTGCCAAAAACGACCTGGTAGAATTAAACAGTAACCAGATGCTCCATGTGCAAGGTGGTACCGGTACCTCTATTATTGCGATGACAATAGTTGGATCCACATCTCTTGTTACAGCCACATCTTCTGTAATATTTGATCAAGCGGAAAAAAATTAAGCCTTAACGATAAAAACAACAACGATGAAAACACAAAACACGAACAAACTGGCCTTTGCCAAAAACGACCTGGTAGAATTAAACAACAGTCAGATGATTGATGTGAAAGGTGGAACCTCGCCTCTTATTTTAACAACACTGTTTACGGTTACTTCTACGACTACTTTATTGGCTGATCAAGCAGTAAATTAATTCTTAACCTTTAAAAATCAAACAATATGAAAACACAAACTTCCAACAAATTAGCTTTCGCTAAAAGTTCATTAGTAGAACTAAATGACAACCAATTAAACGATGTAAACGGTGGAACCACTCCGGTATGTGTAGGAGTGATCATTGGCCTTTCAATTTATGTCGCAATCGACAAAGCTTTAGACTAATCTTTAACCAACAAAACTTTAAAAACATGAAAACGCAAACTTCCAACAAATTAGCCTTCGCTAAAAGTTCATTAGTAGAACTAAACGACAACCAGTTAAACGATGTAAACGGTGGAACTACTCCGGTATGTGTAGGAGTGATCATTGGCCTTTCAATTTATGTCGCAATTGACAAAGCTTTAGACTAATCTCTAACCAACAAAACTTTAAAAACATGAAAACACAAACTTCCAACAAATTAGCCTTCGCTAAAAGTTCATTAGTAGAACTAAACGACAACCAGTTAAACGATGTAAACGGTGGAACCACTCCGGTATGTGTAGGAGTGATCATTGGCCTTTCAATTTATGTCGCAATTGACAAAGCTTTAGACTAATCTCTAACCAACAAAACTTTAAAAACATGAAAACACAAACTACCAACAAATTAGCTTTCGCTAAAAGTTCATTAGTAGAACTAAACGACAACCAGTTAAACGATGTAAACGGTGGAACTACTCCGGTATGTGTAGGAGTGATCATTGGACTAACAATGAGCATCGCAATCGACAAAGCTTTAGACTAATCTTTAACCAACAAAAAACACAAAAATTATGAAAACGCAAACTTCCAACAAATTAGCCTTCGCTAAAAGTTCATTAGTAGAACTAAACGACAACCAATTAAACGATGTAAACGGCGGAACGACTCCAGTATGTGTAGGAGTGATCATCGGCCTAACAATGAGCATCGCAATTGACAAAGCTTTAGACTAATCCTTAACCAACAAAAACACAAAAATTATGAAAACGCAAACTTGCAACAAATTAGCTTTCGCTAAAAGTTCATTAGTAGAACTAAATGACAACCAATTAAACGATGTAAACGGTGGAACCACTCCGGTATGTGTAGGAGTGATCATTGGACTAACAATGAGCATCGCAATTGACAAAGCTTTAGACTAATCCTTAACCAACAAAAAACACAAAAATTATGAAAACACAAACTTCCAACAAATTAGCTTTCGCTAAAAGTTCATTAGTAGAACTAAACGACAACCAGTTAAACGATGTAAACGGTGGAACTACTCCGGTATGTGTAGGAGTGATCATTGGCCTAACAATGAGCATCGCAATTGACAAAGCTTTAGACTAATCTCTAACCAACAAAACTTTAAAAACATGAAAACACAAACTTCCAACAAATTAGCTTTCGCTAAAAGTTCATTAGTAGAACTAAACGACAACCAGTTAAACGATGTAAATGGTGGGACGACTCCGGTATGTGTAGGAGTGATCATTGGCCTAACAATGAGCATCGCAATTGACAAAGCTTTAGACTAATCTTTAACCAACAAAACTTTAAAAACATGAAAACACAAACTTCCAACAAATTAGCTTTCGCTAAAAGTTCATTAGTAGAACTAAACGACAACCAGTTAAACGATGTAAATGGTGGGACGACTCCGGTATGTGTAGGAGTGATCATTGGCCTAACAATGAGCATCGCAATTGACAAAGCTTTAGACTAATCTTTAACCAACAAAACTTTAAAAACATGAAAACACAAACTTCCAACAAATTAGCTTTTGCTAAAAGTTCATTAGTAGAACTAAACGACAACCAGTTAAACGATGTAAACGGTGGAACTACTCCGGTATGTGTAGGAGTGATCATCGGGCTAACAATGAGCATCGCAATCGACAAAGCTTTAGACTAATCTTTAACCAACAAAAAACACAAAAATTATGAAAACACAAACTTCCAACAAATTAGCTTTCGCTAAAAGTTCATTAGTAGAACTAAACGACAACCAGTTAAACGATGTAAACGGTGGAACTACTCCGGTATGTGTAGGAGTGATCATTGGCCTTTCAATTTATGTCGCAATTGACAAAGCTTTAGACTAATCTTTAACCAACAAAACTTTAAAAACATGAAAACACAAACTTCCAACAAATTAGCTTTCGCTAAAAGTTCATTAGTAGAACTAAATGACAACCAATTAAACGATGTAAACGGTGGAACCACTCCGGTATGTGTAGGAGTGATCATTGGCCTAACAATGAGCATCGCAATCGACAAAGCTTTAGACTAATCCTTAACCAACAAAAAACACAAAAATTATGAAAACGCAAACTTCCAACAAATTAGCTTTCGCTAAAAGTTCATTAGTAGAACTAAACGACAACCAGTTAAACGATGTAAACGGTGGAACCACTCCGGTATGTGTAGGAGTGATCATTGGCCTTTCAATTTATGTTGCAATCGACAAAGCTTTAGACTAATCCTTAACCAACAAAAAACACAAAAATTATGAAAACACAAACTTCCAACAAATTAGCTTTCGCTAAAAGTTCATTAGTAGAACTAAATGACAACCAATTAAACGATGTAAACGGTGGAACCACTCCGGTATGTGTAGGAGTGATCATTGGCCTAACAATGAGCATCGCAATCGACAAAGCTTTAGACTAATCCTTAACCAACAAAAAACACAAAAATTATGAAAACGCAAACTTCCAACAAATTAGCTTTCGCTAAAAGTTCATTAGTAGAACTAAACGACAACCAGTTAAACGATGTAAACGGTGGAACCACTCCGGTATGTGTAGGAGTGATCATTGGCCTAACAATGAGCATCGCAATCGACAAAGCATTGGACTAATTCAAGACAACAACGAAAGAATTATGAAAACACAAAGCGAAACCGGGTTAGTTTTTACTAAAAGAGCATTAGCGAAATTAAACGACAATCCGTTTCACGATGTGAATGGTGGAACCACTCCTTATATGTGTCCTTATACTTCAGGAGTAATGAACCTATTACCTGCTGGCTGAATAAGTTTTACAGCAGACGTAAAAAAGGCTATCTATTACAGATAGCCTTTTTTATTGGATTTAATGCCAATAAAAGAAGAGTAGATTCTGTTTGTCAGGAGCGATTATTATAACGATTTAAAAAATATTTTTTTAGCATTATAAACAAGTATTTAAGTTGTTTATTTTCATTTTCTTTTTAACCATTTTAGTTTATAGAAAATAAGTCATAATAGATATCATATGTTATACAAAATGATGTTTATAAGCTACTTGTTAAAGTTGAATTGTTTTTTAGGTATCTGATAATCAAATGGTTATTTTTGTTTTCTTAAAGAAAGCTAAATATGGGAGTATTTGAGAGTAATAACATTTGTTTTACGGTGTTTCTGAAAACAACTTTTTTTTCGACTTTAGAAGCCACATATATATTCTGTTTATTGGGCATACTGTTGGTTATTGTCTTAATCATTTTGGTTTTTTGTTATTGCTGGTACAGTAAAAGCGAAAAGGAGCATAAGGAAAAGTTTCAGATTTTATTAAATAAGATTAATGATTTTGAACTGAGAAAAGGACAACAGGAGAACGGATTGTTTATTTCTGAAAATAGCAATGGCCGAAAAAATTTTCCGGATGAGGCAACATTTACGATTACGGACGAACGGATAAATGACATACTTGAGAAATTAAAAAAACTGGAACAACAAAAATATTTTCTGCGACAGGATTGTACCTTACATAAGGTTGCTAAAAAATTAAAAACAAATACCGCTTACCTGTCCAGAATTGTAAACAATGAACTGGGGAAGAGCTTTAGCAATTATATTAACGAGCTTCGAATTAATTATGTCATTTCGGAATTAAAAAGTAATTCAAGGCTTCGGGCTTATTCGATAAATGCGATAGCTGATGAGATCGGATATAAAAGTCCGGACTCTTTTTCGAAATATTTTAAAGAAGCAACCGGTATTTCGCCTGCTGTTTATATCCGAAAAATAGAAAAAAAGAAACAGGATATAATTTGATTTAAGGTTCTGGTATATAGTGTTTTAATGGTTTTAAAATATAGCTGTTTTTTATAAAAATAGGGTTTGTTCGTTTGCGGAAACCAAAAAATCGACATTTCTTTGCTGTGTTGATGAAGGAGAGATGCAGCGATAGCATCAAGGCATTTCGAAACAGCAACGGATGGGTTTTTGTGTAGCGAAAGTATTTTTTAATATGAGTAGCTACTTCAAAAACACACAAATTAAAAAGTAGTAACCGTGAAAAAAAAGTAGTAATAACACTACAAAAATTTTCCTTCCCAATGCTCGTTAGGTAGCTATACCCGAAGTGGCAAAATGTAGTTTCAAATTATAAAATGAAACAGAAATACTTCCCCTTTAAAGAAAAACAAATAATGAATTATTTATAATTCAGACAAGTTGTAACATTTCCCCTAAAACAAAAACGATCCGGCTTTAAAGTCGATCAGCAGTACTGTTCTTAAAACGGTTAAAATGGATCGGAATCCATTTATAACTACAGTATAATGGACCAGCGCGCGTAATGTCCATACAGGAGTAACCTGAAAATCCTTAAAAGAGTAAGGGATAATTTTAAATACAATAATCAGAATGAAAAAGCATAAATCATACAATAAGCTTGTTTTCGATAAAACAGCTATTGTAATGTTACATGAGGATCAGTTGCAACAAGTAAACGGAGGAACGTTCTCAGTAGGTTCTTTATGGCAATTGAATCACGGGTTTTGGGAAATGACCTATAACAAAAAACCTACTGCCCAGTATTATCATACAGTAACGAGACACTAGGATATTCCACAGCTACGTAAAAATAAAAACCACAGGAGAAAGCAATAAAAGTAACAATAGCAATACGTTTTTTAGGATATAGTATTGCTGTATTATCAAAATCTCGGATCGGTTTTTAGAACAAAGAAAACCCCCATTAGCAACTAATGGGGGTTGAAGAAGTAGGGAGGAGGAACGTATCAGGAATATTTAAAAGAAACTTTCCCGAATTTGTTTCCTTCCGAATTATACGTTTTTTCTAAAAATGAAGTGAGGGCATTTTCGTCGGTAAAAACCTGGTCGATAACCAGGGTATCATTTTTAAAACCATCAATGCCATTTTTAAGATCCTCACCGGTTCCGAGGCAGTTGGCAATCAATTGCACATTGCGGAACATCAGATCGGCGATCAATGTAGTAAGATTTATTTTTTCAGCCGTTTTCATTTTTTCAGTCGACTGGTTATAGATGCCGCAGGTAAGATAGCGTGCGTTGAAGTTTAAACGACTGCATAGTGCCGTTAAATAGGTATCGGCAAAAGCGTCCAGTACCACATCAAAATACAAATGATCCGGGAACGCCATGTCTTTAAAAGAAAAAATTTCCTTGATAAACGGAAAATGACGTTTTACGGTATCCGTATTTTTTCCGGAATAGGACAACCCGTATACCGTACAGTTTTTATCCTTTAGAAGGTTTAAAAAGAAAAAAGACGTATTGGAAGTTACCGAAGTCACCAAAACCACATCACCGTCCTTTATATTCGCTTTGCGAATCATCGCTGCCGCGGTTTGCGCTCCGATACTCATGCTTCCGGCCTGTTCTTCCGGTATTCCGTCTGGAACTTTCATCAGTTTACCGTGATGATAAATTTCAAACTCTCTACTGGCATGATTGGAAGGGATTCCTGGCATCGCATTATCTTCCGGATAAGGGAAGAAGTTATTCCCGATTACTTTGTCGCCCACTTGTAAAGTGGTTACATTTGAACCCACTTCTTCAACAATACCGCAAAAATCCGATCCGATAGGATAAAACGTTTCCTGTTCCATATCGCGTACCTTTTTCCAGGCTTGTTCAATAATGCCCAGATCCCGGTAGTTCAGTGAAAAACTGGTTTTACGAACCAAAACATAATTGGCGGTAGTGGTAGCGTTTGTATCAAAATCCGGTGGATTGGCAGTTACAAAACCAAGTGGAATCTGATGTTGATCGATAGCAAACAGATGCCTTTTTCGGGCATCTGTTTTTTCATATAATGACGGACTTAATACAGCTAAGGCTCTCATAAATTATAGCATTTCAACTTGTTTGGAATCGGTGTTTTTAGCTTTCGAGGTGTACAATTGTTTGCTGTAATAACGATACAGATAATCGTAAACCACCATTTCGTGAACGCGTTGTTTTGCGATAAATACCCGGTTACAGATCATATGCAGGTAGCTTAAAGCAATAGAACCGAAAGAAGTAGGCAGTTTTTGTTCGCGTGCCAGTTCCTGAAGATGTTGTGAAATTGTACTGTTTTTAGCCGAACGTTCCTTTAAGATATCCCATATCGGTGCATACATAGCATCCGTTAACGACTCGTCCATAAACAATTCGATATCGCGTTCGTTTTTGGCAAACATCTCGTTGATCTGTTTGTTCAGATCGCCGGAACCGGAACGATTAAACTCATTTCCGAAACTCGTTTTGGCTACTTTAAGCATTTCCACGCGATCTTTAAGGCTAAAACCAAGGTCTTCCAATAAGAAATGCATCGACAGTAAACAGAATTTCCAACGGATTTTCTCACCCTGATCGCCTTCGATCATATCGGAGAATCGCAACGTACATTCGCTGTCGTAATGGAATAAACTTTCGGTTTCGGCAATCGCCAGATGACCGTAACGTTGTAATTCTCTCAGATAGGTATCCGTTTGGGTTTTCCAGATGATATTGTTCTTTTCAAACGGTTGAACGTGTTTTTTAATAGTATTGATGCATTCCGTAAAATGTTGCTTGTCGTTTAACAATACGCGAAAGCGTAAGTGATGACCTAAAGCGTCATGATAGCGGATAAAAAACCATTTTTGAATCAGGTTTTTAGCTTCCAGTTCAGCAACAATAGGATTGATGGCGCGATTTAAAAGTTCTTCACCGGCTCTTTCACCACAATAGAATTTATAGTACAACCATTCTTCACCGATTGAGAACGATGGAATAGCAGTAATCTCATTTGGAGTACCTTCTGCAAACGATTTGGTTTTATAGGCCGATACGACTTCGGTGTGCTTGTTGTTGGATTCTTTTTTCACTTCCGCATTTCGGTAGGCCGAAACAATAAACTCATTGCAATAGTTTTCGGTAACGGTATCGTCTTTAAACAAGAACTCTTTTAATTGAATAAAACGTTCCCCTTTTAACATCAGGGCAAATACTTTGCAGCTTAAATCGTTGGCAAAGTTTACCACCACTTCGTTATCGCCCTGTACAAAAGCAACCACATCCGGAATTTGACGTTCGCGTTGGAAAGCACGCACCGATTCGATCACGTTTTCCTCTTTTAAACCTGTAATGAATTTAATGTCCTTTTCAGACAAATTCCAGGTCGCTCTCGATAAGATAATATCGTTATAAGACAACCTTGGAAGAAAGTCAAAATCGTTTTGAAGATCACCCCATGAGAAACCCATTCCGGAAGACTCCTGATTTTGCAGATCACAAAGGAAGTGATAAATCGGTAAAGCATTCGCGCTAAAGTTATGTGCATTTCCAAGGCGGGGAATAACCTCTTTACCCAGTCTTTTCGAACGCAGGATGATACGGTTGTTTTTTACCGACACATATAGATCGTCGACCAATATCTGATGATCAAGATCCAAAGAAGAACTACCCAGATACGGAATTTCATAGTCTCTCTGGAAACCGCGGTACAGGATATTCCCCGTTCTGGCTTGTGGTAAGTGAATAATTTCGGCAATAATTTTATCCGGATGTAACGCCTTTTCTTTTTCGGAAATCTCGTTACACAGGTTCATAATATTTTCGTTCAGGTGACCGAAACGCCCGATAAGCCCATTAGCCGAAGGACCGCTAACATAGGACAAGGCAATTTTCTCTTCGTTGTTTTCGTGGAACATATTAAAGAAAACCGAGAAGCTATCCGGGTACAAACGTTCTTTTTCGTCAAACTGGTTGATTTCCTCATCGGTTAAAGCGATGGTTTTGGTTCCGGATTGCGTTGCCTGAATCAGTTTTCGGAATAAGAAAGCGCGTTCCGGGCTTAGATTCACTTGTTTCTGATTCGAATAGTTCGGAATAATATTTAATTCGTCAACCAATGGTGTTTTGGCACCGGATTGTTTTCCGTAACCGATTCCCACATCCGGATCTAATACCTTGATCAGTGGTTGTTCGTATTCTTCGTATCGCTCCGAGAATTTACGTTTGAATTCTTTTAGGTTTCCTTTTTCGTGTACCGGTTGCAATTTGTTTAAAGCGGTTACACCGTTGCGCAGCTTTTTAAGCACTTTATTACTCAGACTGGCATTCGGCAGGTTTCGGTAACCGTCCACCTGGAATAATTTAGATTCGTCCACTTCGTCCAGTTCCTGATTCAACAAGCTATAAATTTCCTGATATTTTTCAGGATCGTTAAATACCTTTTCATCCAGCGTGCTGATTTTTTCTTTTAAGTTTACGATCAGCTCGCGGATCACTTGTGCTTCGTGGAAATTAAAACGATCCTCATTAAATATAGCGATCAGTTTTTCGAAATAATCCGCACCAGTTAATGTAAATTCCAGTTCACTCACCAAAAACTGGCTGTCGATAATGGTATTGATAAAGGCAACCGCATCTTTTTCGGTAATGTCGTCCGAAATAAGATATTGAGCGAGTTCGGAAATAGTGGCGCCATTCGTTGCATTTTTCAGGATCACATCCAGATATTCGGTAGCCATAACTTCCGAGATTTTATGAAGTCGTGCATTCTTTTTAAAATAGTATTCCACATAACGGTATTTGTCGAAAACCGTATAGATAGAATTGTTCGGGAAATATTTCAGGACATTTCGGATCGCATTATCTTTGGTGATCACCGGCATAAAACTACCCAAAAAGTACATGTCGTATTTGGTAAAACGACTGATGGTTGCGTTTTCGAAATCAATTTTGGTTTCCGGTCCCATATCGATAGCCGAAACATGGGCAAACATACCGAAAGGCGTACAGCGGTTTGACATTCTGGACGTATATTTATAAAGCGAACCTTTCAGGTTTTTCAGATCGCTTTCCTCCTGGAAAGCTTCTCCTTTTTCCCATAATTCCAGCGCTTTGTAAATACTCGGAGATCCGATAAACAAAGCCTCACGGTTTTTAGGGTTTTTAAAAACATCCTGGATCATTTCCCAGGTGATATCCATTTTTTTCGGCTCAAGAGGCGTTCTAACGATAGCTTTATTAGCAAAAGAATAATTTTTCATACTATAGTTGGTTTGGGTTTTTAGTTTAAATTGTTTTGCCACATTTTGTAGTAGTAGCCTTTTTGGTTTAGTAAATCGTCGTGGGTTCCGTTTTCGATCAGTTCCCCTTTTTTAAACGCCATGATAATATCGGCATTTTTTATGGAATGTAGTTTATGTGCGATCACAATAATTGTTTTTCCCTGTTTGGATAAATCATCAATTAAACGTTTGATAACCAGTTCCGATTCCGAATCCAGAGCCGATGTGGCTTCGTCCAGGATGATCACTTCCGGATCTTTGTATAATGCTCTTGCGAAAGCAATACGCTGGCGTTCTCCACCGGATAAATTGGCTCCGAACTCCCCCAGATAGGTATCAAATCCGTTTGGTAACGATTCGATAAAATCGTAGGCCCCTACTTTTTTACTCACTTCAATAATGCGTTCCATATCTGGATTTTGATCACCAATCGCGATATTTGAGATAATCGAACCGTCAAAAAGTTCCACATTCTGTGGTACGGTAGTGATCAATTTATTGATACTGTCTTTTGCAATATATTTCAGATCGTAATTTCCTACCGAAATCTTCCCGTCGGTTGGATGATAAATATTCTGAATAAGAGAAGCAATCGTACTTTTTCCGCTTCCGCTTTCTCCGACGATTGCGGTGAATTTTCCTTTTTGGATTTTCAGATTCAGTTCTTTAAAGGTACTTCTTCCGATTTCATAGGAGAAATCCACATTTTTGAATTCGATATCCCCCAGATTATTTTTGTTGAGGTTGATGGTTGCTTCCGTTTTTTCCGTATCTAAATCCATGATACCAAATAAACGATCGGCTGCAATCATGGCATTCTGAATCTGAACATTGGTTCCGATTAACTGCGAAGCCGGACCTGTAAAATAGCCGATTACCGAATAGAACGAGAACAATTCTCCCGGGGTAATTTGTCCGTCGATAGCATAATGCGTCCCGGCCCATAACAAAATCACAGTAAAAATGCGCGATACAAACTCGGTTGAGACCCTGGAAAAAATACTGTTAATACCGGAAGTGTAAATACTTTTTAGAAGATCGATAAAACGCAATTCCGTTTTATTTTTAGAGAAATCTTCCAACGATAACCGCTTTATCGTTCCGATATTTTTAATGGACTCGACTAATTGTGCTTCCAACATAGCGTTTTTTTCCATCACCTGACGTTCTGCTTTTTTATTCAGATTGTTGACGATAAAATATATGATCACATAAACCGGAATAATCAGGGAAACAATCAAGGCCAATTTCCAGTAATAGGTATACATAAAGATAAAAGAGAAAATCACGATCAGGATATTTACCGATACACTTAGCGCTGTTTCGTTGATCAACAAACGAATTTTAACGGCATCACCAATCCGGGACATGATTTCACCGATACGCATCGTGTCGAAGAACTTTTGCGGCATGGTGAACAAATGCTTGTAATACCCCAGAATTAAGCGGGAATCCAGTTGCTGGCTCGTTTTAAGCAGGAAAAAATCCTTTAATGCACCAAACGTAAATTGCAACAGGATGCAGCCTAAAACGATAACACTCATCAGGTTTAACAGACTTTTGTTACCGCTAACCAATACGAAATCGGTAATTTTCTCTACGTAGATAGACATCGAAAACCCGAGTAAAGTGTAGATGACCGCGCCGATAAATGCCTGAATCAGGATGTATTTATGTGGTTTTAATAAGAACGTAATGCGTTTTAGGTTTGAAATTTTTTCGTTTCGTTCCTTAAAAATATCTTCATCCGGAATCAGGATCAGAAAATATTCGGTGGACATTTCCTTGAATTCCCCGTGTGATTTTCTTTCAATTTTTCCAGAAGCCGGATCCATGATCTGGATATACTTATCGGTTACTTTGTAAATCACTACATAATGTGGAAATTCGTGTTCTTCATGTTTAATGATCACATGCGCAATCGCCGGAAGCGGAATGTCTTTGATACTGTCGAAAGAAGCTTTTACTCCTTTTGCAAGAAACCCCAATTTAATAGCTGCTTCGCGTAATCCCAAAAGGGTAGTTCCTTTTTGACTCGTACTGGCGTATTGTCGGATACGAGCGATTGGCAGACTCAGGTTATAGTGTTCGGCAACTGATGCCAGACAAGTGGCGCCACAGTCACTGAAATCGTGTTGTTTTATAGCAATCTTACTCATTTTTAATGCTGTTATAAGGGTTTAACCAATCTTCAATTTCATCAAATAATAGCTGGAACATACTTCTCTTGGTCAGAAAAAAACGACTGGTTAGTGTCATTCCTTTTTTTAGTTTTCCTTCCGAACCGTTTTTCAGATACAAACTTTTTTTAGCAATCGAGCTTCTGATCTTATATACCGGAGTATCGCTTATAAAAACCACGTCTTTTCCGACATCAATAATTTCTCCGGTTGCAAATCCCCATTGATTGGAGTTGTAGGCATCAATCTGGTATTTTACGTTTTCTCCTTCTTTGATAAATCCGATGTCCGAAGGCGATACATAGGTTTCCACGATAATATCTTTATCGGGTGAGATTTCGGCAATCACATTCCCGGGTGTTACGGTACTTCCTTTAGTGATTCCCTGTACGTTTAGTAATTCCCCGCTAATTGGAGCGATCAGGACATATGTTTTTTCTTCTTCGCGTAACTGATTGGAATTCGAGTGGATATTGGTAACAGACTGTACATAATCGGTTAGTTGTTTTTGCCAACCTAATTCAGCCTGTTTGATGATGTTTACCCGGTCATTTTTCAATTTGTTTAATTCCAACAGCGTTTTTTCATATTCGGCTTTGGCAATAATTTGTTTGTTATACAAACGATCGGCACGGTCGAATTCGGCTTGTGAAGTTTTGATCACAACATCAATATTGTACAGCTCCTGTTCGTGTTTCAGGTATTCTTTTTTGTATTGTTCGGTCTTCAGTGCGCCGTAATTCCTTTTTAAAAGGTGACGTAGATCCGTGATATAATCTCGGTACTCGCTGGTTTGTACATTATTTAGGCGCCCTTTTTCTTCAATTATTTTGTGATCAATTACAAGTAAGGTATCACCGACCTGTACTTTTTTATTTTCTTCCAGTCGGGAAAAGACCACGCGCCCGCTAGCCGGAGCATATAAGGCTGCTTTTTTCTCCTGTGGAATAATTTGCCCACGGCTTGTCGTATACAAATCGACATAGATAAAAGGAGTGGCAATAATGATACTAAACAGGGTAACAAAAATGGCCCAGAAAATAATGTTGGTTTTTTTGTTGTGTTTTGCAATATGATATTCTACGGTACTTTTTAGAATATCCTCCGGAAAAATGTTTTGGTCGTTCATAGCGCTATTAAGTTTTGAGTTGGACTTAACTGACCTTTTCGCTTAAAAAATTCAGTGTTCATAATCGTGTGGGTTTTGATCCAAAACAACGAATAATATATAGCGTACACAAGTGAAGGAACCCGAAATTTATAAAAAATGACTGGTTTTTAAGGTTTTAAAATGCTGATTTGCAATAAATTATATTATTTTTGGTTTTGAGAAGCTGCTTTTGGAAGCATACAGTGAAAAAGGAGGAAAGTTGTCCTTTCGAAAGGAAAAGAGGTGCAAAACAGCATCCCTAAAAAAGGGATAAAAAGGTGTTTTTTGACGAATTATATCGGAAGTCTGTCCAATTGTTTTTCGATTTTTTGAAAAACTTTTTTAATGGGTTTGGATTCTTTAAAGCGATATCCGATAAAAAAATCGAATCCGATACGGCTACTGATAAATTCCGTATTCAGTTCGTTGATGTAGTTAAAATTCCGGTAATTGGCTTTGAAGCCGGAAAAGAAGTTACTGTTGTTAAAGCCCAAAGCGAGGTTGGCATCGATGTTAATATTAATACCTTGCGAATTTTTTTCTAATTCCTGACTGCTTTGATTGTTGTGATAAAAGTTTTTGGAATGATTATAGCCGATTCCGGGATGTAATCCGGCTGTGGCAAACCATTTTTTGTCCAATACCAGATTGTACATATAGCCGGCCTGAACGATCACATCATAGGAATAAATCTTATCGATAAAGAGCTTACTGCTATTATCGGCATTGGTTTCCAGTGTATTGTAGGCATAATAAATGCTTGGAATAAAAGAACCCACGCTTTTCATTTGCCGTTCCGTTTGGGATTCGTAGGCGCGATAGGAAAAATTAGGGTTAACAATAAAGAATGTTTTTCCGCCATAGGTATTCACTTTCATTTGAGGGAAAGCCTCGATAAGGGTATCATTATCCGGATCGACCAAATAATACCCCTGTACGTTTTTATAGATAATCTCCTGTCGAAGTCGGTCGGAATAGAAAAATTTAAAACCTAAATCCAAAATTAAAGTATTCCCTTTGACGGCATTATCGTTATTACCCGGAAAGAAACTGGGCGAAAAAGAAACCGTTAGTCCTAAAAACCGATAGTCAAATGAAAAACGGAGCTTAAAAATCTCATTCGGAATAAATTTATTTTCCGATTTTTCCTTGACATTGCGGATATACAGATTGTTAATATCGGAATCGATATTCAGTTTGCAGATCATTTTATTAGCATAATTGACACGATACAGCGTGTCATACTTTTGCGTAACTTCTTGAATGGAATCATTTTGTGAAAAAGCAAAAGTCGACAGGAATATGCAATATCCGATGAAAACAAGTTTTCTAAAATCCATCGGTTAGTGGGGAATGATTAGCGTATCGGTCATGAATCGATTTAAGCCTGCAAGTTACAAAAAACTATTTTAGCCAGTCAACGGGTGTTTTTAAAACGGAAAGCAACTGTTCTTCAACACTGTCTTTTTCCGGGTGATGATCGTAAACCCACTGAACATGTGGCGGTAAGCTCATTAAAATACTTTCGATACGACCATTGGTTTTCAATCCAAACAAGGTTCCTTTGTCGTGTACAAGGTTGAATTCCACATAACGGCCACGTCGGATTTCCTGCCAGATTCTGTTTTCCGGTGTATAATCCAGCGTTTTTCGTTTTTCAACAATTGGAAGATAAGCCTCCAAAAAGCTGTTTCCAACTTCGGTAACAAAAGCATACCATTGCTCCATGGTCATTGTTTCGGTGGCTTTGCAATGATCAAAGAAAAGTCCGCCGATTCCTCTGGCCTCCTCACGATGTGCATTCCAGAAATAGGCATCACATTGTTTTTTAAACTGATCGTAAAATGTTGGATTGTGTTTGTCGCAGGCCGTTTTACAAACCTGATGGAAGTGTCGGGCGTCTTCTTCAAACAGGTAATAAGGTGTTAAATCTTGTCCGCCACCAAACCATTGGTTGATAACGTTTCCGTCTTTATCATACATTTCGAAATAACGCCAGTTCGCATGAACCGTTGGCACCATCGGATTTTTGGGGTGAAGAACCAAACTCAAACCACAGGCAAAAAAATCAACGTCACCTACATTAAAATAGGCTTGCATCGCCGCAGGAAGAGGTCCGTGAACGGCAGAAATATTAACGCCGCCTTTTTCGAATACGTTACCATTTTCGATCACACGGGTTCTGCCGCCTCCGCCTTCGGGACGTTCCCAGATATCCTGATGAAAAACAGCCTTACCGTCGGCTTTTTCCAATGCAGCGGTAATGGTATCCTGTAAATTTTGTATGTATTTGTAAAATTGTTCTTTCATCATTATAATTTATAAACCAACATTAAACCTCCGCGATACGGAAGAAACTCACCACTTTTATTGTATTTCTCAGTGCCATCTATTCGTTCGTTCGTTGTTATTTTATAACCTTTATAAAAGCCCTGGTGATTCCCGCCACCTAAAAATAATTCCAGACTAAAATGATCATTTATCGGATACAAATAGCCAACAGTAGCACCGAGCATTACCCCAAAACCTTCCTGATAATAATCCCAATGAAGGTAATCCCATTTTTGGATTTTATACTGACTTCCACCAACGTGCGCACCAACAAAAAAACCTTTATTAATATCTTTGGTATAATAGCGGACTTCTGCAAAAGCCAACGTGAATTCCAATGGACTCCCTTTGACCGATTTCCAGAAAGAAGCGGTCGCATCGAATTGGAACGTCATTTTCTCACCGATTTTGGTTTCAATGCCAAAATTCGGAATGGCCGCCAAAGCCGTCGCAATATTCCCTTTAATACGGGTCTGACCGAAAGTAACCGCAGTTATCAGGCAAACCAACAGGTAAAGCATGTTTTTGTATGTCACGGGGGAAAGGGGAATTTATTAGGGGATACTTTTTTTATTTTTGATATTCTTTTACCGCTTCGACAAACGCTTTGGCATGATCAACAGGAATATTCGGTAAAATACCATGTCCAAGGTTCACGATGTATTTGTCTTTTCCGAATGCATTGATCATCTCGTGTACCATTTTTTTGATGGTTGGAATAGGTGATAACAAACGCGAAGGATCAAAGTTTCCTTGTAAGGTGATGTTTCCACCAGTCAGGTAACGCGCATTTTGCGGCGAACACGTCCAATCTACTCCTATGGCAGAAGCCTTGCTTTTGGACATTTCGTTTAATGCAAACCAACAACCTTTTCCAAAAACAATCACTTCGGTGTGTGGCGCCAATGCTTCTACAATCTGGTTGATGTAACGCCATGAAAACTCCTGATAGTCTACTGGTGATAGCATTCCGCCCCAGCTATCAAAAATCTGAACCGCATTTACTCCGGTTTTTACTTTTTCGATCAGATAGGCAATCGTAGTATCGGTGATCTTTTGCAATAAAGCATGCGCCGCTTCCGGTTGCGAAAAGCAAAACCCTTTGGCGGTATCGAAACTTTTCGAACCTTTTCCTTCTACAGCATAACAGAAGATTGTCCACGGTGAACCAGCAAAACCGATCAGGGGTACTTCATTGTTTAGCATTTCCTTGGTCAGTTTGATCGCATCCATCACATAGCCTAACGATTCTTGAATATCCGGATTGTAAACTTTAGCCACATCGGCAGCCGAACGAATCGGATTTGGGATAATTGGGCCTAAATTGTCTTTTAGTTCTACATCAATTCCCATTGCTTGTGGAACAACAAGGATATCCGAAAAAAGGATCGCTGCATCGGGTTTTACAATACGGATCGGCTGAACGGTTATTTCAGCAGCCAATTCGGGAGTTTTACAACGAGTGAAAAAATCATATTTGTCGCGCAATGCCCGGAATTCCGGTAAATAACGACCCGCCTGACGCATCATCCATACCGGTGGTCTTTCCACGGTTTCTCCTTTTAAAGCTCTTAAAAATAAATCGTTCTGTATCATAATCTGTTGTTTTGAACAATCGTCTATCCGATTGCTTATTTCTTTATTTTAAATATATTGACAATGGTGTGGTTTACAATGTCGGTATCTTCCCATTCCATACCCAATTCACTGAAAATGTCTTCCCGTTCCTGATCAGCTGGGCTTACATAGGCGAATAGCGCTTTGATTTTCATGGTGTCAAAAGCCGTTTTAATGCAAAGTTGCAAGGCTTCTTCGGCATAACCTTTATCGCGGAATTTCGGAAGGAGTGCAAAACGAAGTACTACTTTGTTCGGATCGTTCGCATCGGGTTCCAATCCGCATTGTCCGATAATGGCCTTACTTTTTTTGTCGATCAGGACATTCAAACCACCGGATTGCTGTTCGTATCGTAAAAATTGTTCGTCAAACCATTGTTTACAGGCTTCTTCGGGAGCTTTTCCGTTATTGTAAAATTCGATGGCTTCGGTATCGTTATGATACGGTAGCCAGTTTTCGAAATCCGAAGGGTTTAGTTTTCGGAATACTAAGCGGTTTGTTTCCTGATTTTCTAAAAGATAATTCATGACTGTACGGATTTAAAGTAATTAAGACATTGAATTATCGTATTTTCAATGGTAGGCTGATTGGCAATAATAACGTTTTGTGATCGATTTTCCAATGCTTCGGCGGTTGTTGTTCCGATGCAAAAGCATATTTCGTCGGTAATGCTATTTTCTTGTACATAACTTTCAACACCCGACGGACTAAAAAACAAGATGCCAACGGCTTTGGTTTGTATCGGATGAGGAGTTAATACAGTCGCATATACGGTCACTTCGTTAAAAGTGATTCCGGCCTGATGCAAGGCATCCGGTAGCGTATCCCGACGCAAGTTACCATTAAAAAAGGTAAAACTCGCTTGCGGATGATGCTCCGTAATATAATCGGCCAACTCGGCGGCATATCCGGTACAGGTAATTACGGTGAAACCGTTTGCTTCGAGTAAGGCTTTGGTTTTTAGGCCAACGCAAAAAACGTTTTTATGTTGTAAGGTCGTCAGATCGGCGTGTTTCAACACACTGTGAACCGCATTCTGACTGGTAAATAACAGGAAATCGTGGAGAGTCGGCATGGAAAAAGCCAGGTCTTCCGTTTTGATAAAATCCGATTCGACTACCGCAAAACCGGCATTAAGCAAGTATTGCTTCTGGTTGGACAGAAGCTTTTTGGTGCTGAGGATACGAATCGGTTCGGGCATTATTTTTGTAATGTTTTTTTGATAACCGCCATTAGGGCACTTCCACCGTTATCCAGGACTTCGCGAGCCGCTTTTTGACCTAAATCGCGGTAGTCGTCCAAAGATACCACTTTTTCAATCTCGTGTTTTTCGGTTCCGTCCAGGGAAAATAAGACTCCTTTAAAAGTGATGGTATTTTCGGTAACGGTTGACAAAGCACCAATCGGAGCGGTACATCCGCCTTCCAGTTCTCGTAGGAATTGGCGTTCGATATGCGTACAGATTTCGGTTTCGGTATGGTTTAATTTCGCTACAGCCTCACGACAAAAAGTGTCATTTTCCATAGCAACAACAACCATTGCACCTTGCGCAGGAGCAGGAGTCATCCAGTCTAAATCGATATAAGTATCGGGTTTTAGGTTGATGCGTTCCAATCCGGCTGCGGCAAAAACAGCACCGTTCCAGTTATTGTCGTGTAATTTTTGCATGCGGGTGTTTACATTTCCGCGTAAATCGACCACTTCATGCGTTGGATATTTATGAAGCCATTGTGCTTTACGACGCAGACTTCCGGTGGCAATAATTCCGTTGCCGTTTAAAAAATCAAGGTTTCCTTTGTGGACTAAAATGTCAACAGTATTCGCGCGTTCCAAAACGGCTGCCTGAACAATTCCGGTTGGAAGTGCTGTTGGAACATCTTTCATCGAATGAACGGCAATGTCTACTTCGCCTTTGATCATAGCAATGTCCAGTGTTTTGGTAAAAATACCGGTGATGCCCAATTCATACAAAGGTTTATCCAAAATAATGTCGCCTGTAGATTTTACGGCGACAATTTCTGTAGGATATCCTAAGTCGTTTAGTTTTTTGGCCACGGTGTGCGCCTGCCATAACGCCAGCTCACTGTCGCGCGTACCAATGCGTATTGTTTTATTCATTTTTAGCAGTTTCTATCTGGAAAATTTTTTCAATCCATTCGATACTTTCGTCGACCATGGTATTGTTGTCTTTCAGATGATTGGCAAAATGGGTGGTTATTTTCTGTATAATGCGGGTACTGATAATTTCAGCCTGCTCCTCGTCGAAGTTATCGAATTTTTTGCGTTGAAAATTCAATTCACTTTCTTTAATCGTGTTGAGTTTTTCTTTTAACGCATGAATGGTTGGCGCAAATTTTCGGGCTTTGGTCCAGTTAAAGAATTCTTCTTTTATTTCTTCGATAATGGCCTCGGCTGCCGGAATGTGTTTTTTGCGGTTTTCCAGGGTCTCATCGGTCATTTGCGAAAGATGATCCATGTGTACCAATGTCACATCCGATAATTCTTTTACATTTTCGTGTACATTTTTGGGTACCGATAAATCCAGAATCAACAATGGTTTTTTCAGATTTAAAATGGCTTTGTCGATTGTTGGATTTTGTGCTCCGGTAGCGACAACAAGCACATCGGCTTTTTGAATTTCCAATTGCAGGTCGGCATAATCTTTTACAATCAGATTGAATTTACCGGCAATTTTTTCCGCTTTATCTTTGGTTCTGTTGATCAGTGTGATATGATCATTTTTGGTATGTTTAACCAGATTTTCACAGGTATTCCGTCCTATTTTACCGGTTCCGAACAATAAAATGTTTTTCGAACTGATGTCCGGAACATTATTCATAATATATTGTACGGCGGCAAACGAAACGGAAGTAGCACCGGAACTGATCTCGGTTTCATTTTTGATACGTTTGCTGGACTGGATTACAGCGTTGATCAAACGTTCCAGAAAATTATTGACTAAGGTATGATTTTTAGATTCAATAAAAGCATTTTTCAGCTGACTGATAATTTCGAAATCACCTAAAATCTGACTATCCAATCCGGTTCCGACACGAAACATATGGTTAATGGCTTCGTTGTTTTTATAGACGTAGGCTACTTTCTGAAAATCTTCGATAGTACCCTGACTGTTTTCGCAAAGTAATTTTATTAACTGAAAAGGGTGTTGTGCATAACCGTAAATTTCGGTTCGGTTACAGGTAGAGGTAACGATCATGGCGTCAAGGCCATCGTTTTTGGCTTGAATCAGTAAGTTGTTTTTCGCCTCATTGTCAAGGCTGAATTTCCCTCTCATCTCGGCATCCGCTTTCTTGTAACTCAATCCAACGGCATAAAAAGTTGGATGCTTCGATATTGTATTGTTCTCCATTTTTTCCACTTTAATCTAAAGTTAAACAAAAGTATTACTATCTGATTTATAAAAATAACGCTCAAAGGTCTTTTTGTATCGCTTCGAGATATTTTAAACTAAAATAGGATTGTCTGCTCAAAATCTTTTAAATTTGTAGCGAAATCAATGCCTTACGTAATTTTTATTTGGAATTATTCTAAATAAAGAAAATCCGTGGGTTTTTATTTATATACGAAAAAATACCGCTATGGGTTCTCAGGAAGACATAAAAATTGAAGAAGACTTTTTTTTAATTCGTTTTCAGAATGATACGAATGAAGTTGTAAAGTTTGAACGTCCGGTGAGTATGGGGTTGATCCAGTTTCATTTTGGACTGAAGGGAAAAGCGAAGTTTTTGTTTAATCAGGGGAGTTATGGCCTGGATCTGGTTGAGGAAAAATCACTGTTGCTTTACAATCCGCAAAAGGAATTGCCGTTACATTTAACCATCGAACCACATTCGTGGGTGGTATCGGTATTGATTTCGATTCAGAAATTCCACGCGTTATTTTCGTCCGAAGCCGAATATATTCCGTTTCTTAGCGATGAAAACCGGGATAAAAAATATTATAAGGAAGAAAATATCAGTCCGTCGATGGCGATTGTACTGAATCAGATTTTTAATTATAACCTGAATCCGTCCATTAAAAAGCTATATTATAAAGGTAAAGGATACGAATTGCTGAGTTTGTTTTTTAACCGAAGCGAAGATCCCGATGCCGAACAATGTCCGTTTCTGATTGACGAAGAGAACGTATTAAAGATCCGGAAAGCCAAAGACATTGTGTTGGCCAATATGGCGGAGCCACCAGGATTACAGGAATTGGCCGATCAGGTGGGCTTAAATCTGAAAAAACTTAAAATGGGATTCAAACAGATTTATGGTGATTCGGTATACAGTTTTCTATTTGACTATAAAATGGAATATGCGCGAAAATTGCTGGATAGCGGTTCGTATAATGTAAATGAAGTCGGATTGAAGATAGGATATAGTACGGCGAGTCATTTTATTTCGGCTTTTAAAAAGAAATTCGGAACGACGCCCAAAAAATACCTGATGTCGATCAATATCAGTTCTTAATATATAAAGTAGTTATAGGAGTATTAAAAAAAGAGATTAATAGAAACCATAAAATACTTCGCAAGCCGATAATTTTGCGAAAAAAAGATCTATGAAAGGAGTATTGTTAGTAAACCTGGGTTCGCCGGAAAGTCCGGAGCCGAAAGATGTAAAGCCGTATCTGGATGAATTCTTAATGGATAAATATGTAATCGATGTACCTTTTTTACTACGCGCCTTACTGGTAAGAGGGATTATCCTGAGAAAACGCCCGGAGCGTTCGTCGGAAGCGTATAAAAAAATATGGTGGGAAGAAGGTTCGCCTTTAATTGTACTTTCCAAGCGTACGCATAAAAAAGTACAGGAAAGAGTGGAACTTCCGGTAGCATTGGCTATGCGTTATGGAAATCCTTCCATTTTAAGTGGTTTACAGGAATTGGCCGATAAAGGCGTAACAGAAGTACTGTTGTTTCCATTATATCCGCAACATGCGATGGCATCGACCACAACCATTTTGGTATTGGCCGAAGAATTACGCCAAAAGCATTTCCCGCAAATGAAGTTTACCATCGTACCGGCTTTTTACAATAAAAAGGATTATATCCAGAATCTGGCCGATTCGATTAAAAAGCATCTGGAAGGTTTTGCATACGATCATTTATTGTTTTCGTACCACGGTATTCCGGAGCGTCATATCCGTAAAACCGATGTAACCAAATCGCATTGTAAAATCGATGGAAGCTGTTGTAATACGCCATCACCGGCACACGAATTCTGTTACCGCCACCAGTGTTTTGAAACGACAAGGCAGGTGGTGGAACTATTAAATATCCCAAAAGAAAAATACAGTCAGACGTTTCAATCGCGTTTGTCCGGTGACAAATGGTTGGAACCGTATACCGATATTGAGATCAATAAAATGCCGGAAAAGGGCATTAAAAATCTGGCCGTTGTAACGCCGGCTTTCGTAGCCGATTGTTTGGAGACGCTGGAAGAAATTGCGATGGAAGCCAACCATCAGTTTAAAGAACACGGTGGCGAAAACTTTTTGGCGATACCGTGTTTAAATGACGACGACAATTGGGTTGACACGATGAGCAACTGGATTAAAGACTGGTCTAAAAATAACGCCATTTAGATGGAAGAATATTATAATTATATAAAGTCCCTGCATCTCATCTTTGTAATCACATGGTTTGCGGGGCTTTTTTATATCGTTCGGTTATTCGTTTATCATGCTGAGGCAAAAGATAAACCGTCGCCGGAAAAAGAGATACTGATCAAACAGTATCAATTGATGTCCTACCGTTTGTGGTATATTATTACCTGGCCTTCGGCCATACTGGCTAGTGTTTTTGCTTTTTGGATGTTGTTTTTTACAACGTTGGGCAATGCCTGGTTACAGATGCCGTGGATGCATGTAAAATTGGGATTTGTGTTCCTGTTGTACGGGTATCATTTAAAATGCCATCAGATTTTTTTGCAATTACAACGCAATGAAATTCGCCATACGTCGGCTTTTTTTAGAATATGGAACGAAGGCGCGACGCTTATCCTGTTTGCGGTAGTGTTTTTGGTTATTTTAAAAGACGCGCTGAATTGGATTTATGGTGTAATCGGAATTTTTGTATTTTCGATCCTGCTCATGTTAGGGTATAAGCTGTACAAACGAATTCGGGAAAGAAACCAGTCATAAATGTTCAAAGATTTCAAAATAACGCAATTATCATTACAAGTCCGGATTTTTTTCTCGATGATTTGTCTTACGCTGATTGCGTCGGTTTTGATCGCTACCGTGTCGATTTATCAGTTCCGAAAAGAAGCCCGGATTTACCATCAGGACCGATTGGAACGGAAAGAAGATGCGATTACGCAGCACATCAATTATATCCTTTCTACGACAACCTATCCGTTAACAACAGAAAATCTGCCGTTAATTTTTAAAGACAAAATCCAGGAATTGGCCAATATTCATGCACTGGAAATCAATATCCACGATCTGAAAGGGAACCTGCTGATTTCGTCCAAAGGGAACTTCTCGATCGATAGTTTAGCGCGTCCCATTTCGCCAATCATTTTAAAAATCATACAATCGTCAACCAGCAAACGCTTTGTCGACTTGAAACAAATAGACGGGCAACGGTATCGCTCGTCCTACAGTTACCTGAAAGACACCAAATTCAAACCATTGGGGATTCTGAATTTACCGTATCCGGAAGAAACCAGCTTCTATGAAAACGAAGTAAAAAACTTCCTGATCCGTTTTGGACAGGTTTACTTTTTTATGTTGCTCACCTCGATTATGCTGGCGTACTTCCTGTCGAGTTATATTACCAAATCGTTACAGGCAATTAGTGAGCGAATTTTTGACACTCGTTTTAATAAGAAAAACGAAAAAATCCCGATTGAAGCTTCGAGTAGTAAAGAGATTATTTCCCTGATTACGGCCTATAACGGAATGGTAGACAAATTGGAAGAAAGTGCGGTCAAGTTGGCGCAAAGTGAACGGGAACAAGCCTGGCGTGAAATGGCCAAACAGGTGGCTCATGAAATTAAAAATCCACTGACACCGATGCGTCTTACGGTTCAGAGCTTTCAACGTAAGTTCGATCCGAACGACCCGAATGTCAATCAAAAAGTAGACGATTATTCAAAAACATTAATCCAGCAAATCGATACGATGAGTTCGGTAGCATCAGCTTTTTCGAATTTTGCATCGATGCCGGCACAGCAAAATGAAACACTCGATGTGGTAAAAGTTGTCCGATTGGCACTGGAGATTTTCAATGAATACTATATTTATTTTGAAGCGGAACAGGAAGAAATTATTACAAAAATCGACCGTACACAGTTAATACGTATTATTACGAATCTGGTTAAAAATGCGATACAGGCCATTCCGGAAACCGAGCCGGAACCAAAAATTGAAGTAAAGGTTTACAAAGAAAACAACAATGCTAAAATTATTGTTAAAGACAATGGTGTAGGCATAAGTATGGAGCATAAAAATCGTATTTTCGAACCAAAATTCACGACTAAAACCAGTGGTATGGGATTAGGATTGGGAATTATTAAGAATATTGTAGAGAATTATCACGGAACCATTACCTTCCAGAGCGAAGATGGAAAAGGGACCGTGTTTTTGGTAACATTACCAATCATAAACACCTAAAAATCAGATTATGAACTACGAGAACATTTCAATTGAAAGAGAAAACGGAATCGCGGTAATCACGATTAACCGTCCTACGAAGTTAAACGCCCTTAATAAGGCGACAATAGAAGAATTACACAAAGCTTTTAAGTCAGAAAATGAAGATCGATCGATAAAAGTAATCATTATCACGGGTAGTGGTGACAAGGCCTTTGTTGCCGGAGCGGATATTTCGGAATTTGCTAATTTTTCAATTAAAGAAGGAGGAAGACTGGCTGCACAGGGACAGGAAATGCTTTTCGATTTTGTTCAGAATCTGGAAACTCCGGTTATTGCCGCAGTAAACGGATTTGCATTAGGCGGAGGATTGGAACTGGCGATGTCGGCTCATTTCCGTATTGCATCCGATAATGCCAAAATGGGACTTCCGGAAGTATCTTTGGGTGTAATTCCAGGTTATGGCGGAACCCAACGTTTACCACAATTAATTGGAAAAGGGCGTGCTATGGAAATGATCATGACAGCCGGAATGATTGATGCACCAACAGCATTAAGCTACGGATTGGTGAACCATGTGGTACCACAAGCGGAATTACTGGATCTGGCTAAAAATATAGCAACCAAAATCACTAAAAATTCCAGTGTAGCGATCGGAAAAGCGATTCAGTCGGTAAATGCGGGATTTGAAGAAGGTGTAAATGGGTACCATACGGAGATCCGGGCTTTCGGAGAATGTTTTGGAACCGAAGATTTTAAAGAAGGAACAACAGCATTCCTTGAAAAGCGAAAAGCGGCTTTTCCGGGGAAATAATTGGAGATAAAAAAGAGAAAAGAATAAAGAGAAAAGAAGCCCTTGTCAGTTTTGATAAGGGTTTTTATTTTTTACGAACATAGTCTTTGATCGGCATGTTTTTGATGATCACATCAGATAATACTGCGTTGCCGTCTTTTATATGAACAACGGCATAGGTTGGATAGGAAGTCGTATCGCGAGCTTGCTCCCGGTAAGTTACTTCTGCATCGTAAGCTTTGCTTTCTTCCATATAATAGGTGTTAAACGGAAACGAAAAATGAACGTTTCCATCGAAAGCATAATTTACTTTAGCCACAACAAAATCATCGATACTGTTTTTATCTTTGGCTTTAACGGCTTTTTTAATAGCGGCAAATCCATCCGTATCTTTAGTCAGATAAATATAAACAGGATCGCCACTTTCCCAGGTTGAATCTTTAGACGGAAAGGATTCCAATGTATATTGTAAGGCGATATATTTTCCAACAAACGGATTGTTCGGATCTACCGGAGCGGTTTTAAATTTATAGGCCGTACCTTTTTCGATGGTTTGCTGGTTATCCCAGATCATGGAAGCCGGAACAGCGAGTTGTATCAGGGCAACGATTCCAAAAAGGAGTAAAAGCTGTTTTGTTTTCATGACCTGTTATTTTTTGTTTTCTGTACTAGAATATAATTCGCATAGAAAAATCCGACACCGACAGCAATAAAGAGTAAACCCCGGATGACAAAAGAAATATTGGTATCAAAAAAGCGACAGATGATCAGTACGGCAATTACCATCAAACCATAATTGAGTATGGTAAAATCGGATAGTTGGGAACCGTTTTTGATCAGTAAAGCGCCCATTAGTAAAACTACAATGTTGGTTAGAATCATTCCGATAAGATTATTGGTTAACCCTAATAGAAAGATCAGGTCAAAAACCAGAAATAGTACTTGGAAACCATTGATTTGCCGGAGGTCTTTTTTCTTTTTTTGAAAATAGCGCCCTATCAGGATAAGGGAGGTAATCTGTAGAGACAAAAGCAGTATCAGATCACTGGTATTGGAATGATTGGCCTGATAAAATTCCAGCCAAAACCATTTTGAACTTAGAATCAGGGATAAAATACTGGTTCCGAGGACGCCTAAAATGAGGTAGCCGTTTTTGATCAGGCGGTGTTCTTTAAAAAAAGAAAGTGTACCGATATTGTAAAACAGCCCGAATAATGAAATGTAAATCAGAAAGCCCAAACGGGAGGTTCCGCTAAAAAAGGCGCCGAGCATAATGGTACTACTAAACGGCAGCAACCAATGGAAAACGGATGTGATATTACTTTTGGAGTGTTGTTTGCAAAGCTGGTAATAATGCGGTAAAAACAATACGATAAGCAACAGGTATAACCAGGGGTAACCGGATTTGCCATAACCGACTTCCACACCGTAATAAGTAGCGAAAATAAGATGTAATAACGCCAGGCTATTCGAATTTAAAATATAAAGAACCGGAACGGATAGTAATATCCAGGTAAGCAGGAAATGACCAAGATTTCCCGGAATATTATAAATCTGACTGATCAAGGCAATTGTGGCGCCAATGGCAAAAAATAAAAAGGTTCCGGTGACTTCTTTCCAGACGGTACTTTTTTGTTTTACGATGGTATAACCGGTAAAAAACTGACAAATCACAAGAGGAAGAAAGGCCAGCGTAACTTTAGCGGTTTTAGGTAAATCGTCCCAGTTATGTGCAAAAATCAGAATGATTCCCAGGCCGATCAGAATCGCACCCAAGACTCCAAAAATGGTTAACAGACTGTTCGATTTTGTATCCGGACTATTGCGGTAGTAGTGCTCGATAGCCTTTGCCGTTTCCGGACTGATGATTTGGGCATCAACTAATTTGGGTAATTCTTTGACAATTTTCGAACTCATAACGGGATGATTTACCACTAAAATACGGTTTATTATTGAAAAAGCACCAGTTTCCCGGTGCTTATTGTACTATAGTTTGTAGCGATGGAATTGAAAAAGAGAAGATGTTTTTATTTCTCGCCATCCCATTCGGCATAAAACTGCGATAAAAAGCCTTCCATATAGTGATGGCGTTCCAGTGCAATTTTTTTACCGGTTTCGGTATTCATACGATCTTTTAATAACAATAATTTTTCGTAAAAATGATTGATCGTCGGCGCTTCCGTTTTTTTGTACTCCTCTTTCGACATGTTGAGGTTTACCGGAATATTCGGATTGTGTAAGGTTCTGTTTTTAAAACCACCGTAATTAAACGCACGGGCAATTCCGATGGCACCAATAGCATCCAGTCGGTCGGCGTCCTGAACTATATCGAGTTCTTTCGAATGGAACTTGCGATCGAAATTTCCGCCTTTAAACGAAATGTTTTCAATAATGTTGATCACATGCTGTATTGTTTCTTCCGGTGTGTTTTCACTTTCCAGAAAAGCACGTGCCATTTTTGGCCCAACCGTTTCGTCGCCATCGTGAAACTTACTGTCGGCCACATCATGAAGGAGTGCACCGAGTTTTACCACGGTAAGATCGCAGTTTTCACCCTGAGCGATTAATAAGGCGTTTTTGTAAACCCGTTCGATATGGAACCAATCGTGTCCACCTTCGGTATTTTCAAGTTGTTTTTTTACAAAAAGGATAGTGTTGTCAATTAAACTCATCATCGGTATAATTTAAAAATCCTTCCGGTTGCGAAAGGATTTTTGATAGGTTATATTATTTTATAATAGCCGGTTGTACCCATTTAAAAACATGCGGTTCCTGAGAAACGACCATCCTCTCGGCGATACGTGTCATTCGTGCCGGTAATTTCATTAAATAATCACGGGCTTTTTCGGCTTCATCGTTCAAACCGGAAATTTTATCAATCTCCCATTTTTGAATTAGTTTCTGAAGAATATCGATATAATCCATAGAAGTGTACACGCCAATACGTTGTGCAGATTCTGAAAACTGTTCGAAAGCGGTACCGATTCGTTCACCTGATTCGCGGATCAGATGTGCCGGCATCGTGATTTTTTGCTTCATCATATAATGAAAAGCCATCATCATCTCACTTGGATCCACTTTAAAGATACGGTTTACAAACTCGCTATAGGCATGATGGTGACGCATTTCGTCTCCGGCAATCATTTTACAGATTTTGGAAAGTTTGTGATCACCAAATTTTTTAGCAATCTGAGCCACACGGTTGTGCGATACATATGTTGCTAATTCCTGAAAGCTTGTAAATACAAAGTTTTTATACGGGTCACGGTCGGTTCCCGGATCGAAACCATCGGTGATCAAATGCTGCGTGGTGATTTCTACTTCACGCATATTTACACGTCCGGAAAGGTACAGGTATTTATTTAAAAGATCGCCGTGTCGGTTTTCTTCACCAGTCCATTGGCGGATCCATTTGGACCATCCGTTGTCCGGGTGTTGTGACACACCTTCGACATCCATCAACCAGGATTCGTAAGTGGGAAGTGCTTCTTCGGTAATAGTATCGCCAACCAGAACTACCCAAAAATCATACGGTAATTCTTTTGCGATTTCGCGTAATTCGGTTACTTCATCAAGGAAGGATTCTTTTTCGGAATTGGGCAATAAATCTGTTGGCTGCCATATTTTTTCTATTGGCAACAGATATTGCTCGACAAAACTGTCGATGTTCTTTTCCAGAAATTGCATCACTTCCAGACGTACATTTTTTATTGACATAATCTTAGTGTTTTATTCCCTGAACCACTGCATTTTCGGTCTTTTCCATGATTTCCGCGAAGGAATAGTCTTTTACTGCAAAGGGTTCGTGAATAGTGAATTTTAAAGGGTTGCCCAATCCAACCGGGAAAAGTCCAAAACGGGCCATTTTCCAGGAGTTATTGATCGATATCGGAACGATATAGGCTGATGGGGCATATTTACATAAAATTTTCAAACCGTTTTCGGAGAATTTTTTCGGAGCGCCGGTTTTGCTTCGGGTTCCTTCCGGGAAAATTACTGCCGAACGGTGGTGTTGTTCAATATATTCTGCCAGACCTTTAATAGTTGGCAAGGCTTGCTTTGGATCTTTTCTATCTATAAGAACGGATCCGCCGTGTCTTAAATTGTATGAAACGCTTGGAATTCCGCGCCCTAATTCTTTTTTACTTACGAATTTAGGATGCGAACGACGCAGGTACCAGATAATGCCAATGATGTCATACATACTTTGATGATTGGCTACAAAAATTACCGGAACATTTTTCGGAATGCGCTCGCGGTGTTCAAAGGTATATGTAGTACCAAGCAGATTGGTACACTTGGTTAGCAGGAAATTCAGGTAATCCACACTCTTCTTATGCGCCTGATAGCCAAAAACATTCAGGCAGATCCATTGGATCGGATGAAAAATCACCAGACATAATCCGAAACACAGATAGTAAATAACGGATAACGGATACGAAATTATTTTTTGCATACTTGTGGCTATTTCGCGCAAAGATAAATAATCAATAAATAAAAAAACCACGCTTTAACGTGGTTTCTATTATTTTATATAACAAAATTAACAGTATTCGTTATAAGCGTCTTTTAGGTTTTCGGCAATCATCTCTGCCGGGCGACCTTCAATGTGGTGACGCTCCAACATATGCACCAATTCTCCGTTTTTAAACAAAGCCATACTTGGCGATGAAGGTGGGAATGGGAACATGTGCTGACGTGCTGCATCAACAGCATCTTTATCGACACCTGCAAAAACAGTGATCAACTGATCTGGTTTTTTACCATTATCAAGGCTCATTCGAGCTCCCGGACGTGCATTTCGAGCGGCACAACCGCAAACCGAATTGACCACTACCAAGGTAGTTCCTTCTTTCGAAAGGGCATTTTCTACATCCTGGGCACTATATAATTCCTGAAAACCAACTTCTGATAATTCAGCACGCATTGGTTTTACCATTTCTTCTGGATACATAACAATTCTTTTTATGATGTTTAGAACGCAAAGTTACAAAGTTTTACCGTATTTCAGAATCATCCGATTCATAAAGATTTGTTATTGTATTCTGATCCATTTGGGACAAAAATAATAAAGGTCCGCAAAGGACCTTTATCGTAACGTATTGCTAAAAGCGGTACGTAAGCATACCGGAAATGTTTCTCGGATCGGTTTGATTGATAAACGATGTTCGGTAGGCATTATAACCGATCTCGTTAAAGATGTTGTTGATAAACAAACGAACACCCCAATGCTGGTCAAATTTATAAGCGGCTTGAACGTTTACATTCATATAGGCATCGATGTCGAACGGTTTTTGCCCGGGAACAATCCCTTCATGGGTAACCGCTCCGGCCGACCAGTCGTTCATCGGTCTTTTTCCGGTATAGTAGGCTCCGGCTCCCAGTGAAAGTCCTTTTAAATTTCCGGTAAACGTATAGTTAGCCCAGGCATTAAAAGTATGCTTTGGTGTATTTAATGGCGATGAATTATAAACATACGCCGTATGTTCTTTGTATTGGGCATCAATATAGGAGTAACCGGTGATCACTTCAAGATTTTCCAGAATTCTACCGGATAATTCCACTTCGATACCTTTACGTTCGTCATTACCTCCTTTTTGATAATAACCGGTGGCTACCCAGTTTTCATCGTAAACCGGAAGATTCATGTCTTTGTTGTTGATCTTAAATAAGGTCAGGTTAAAACGAAGTCGGTCGTTAATCCAGGTGGTTTTAAAACCGGCTTCAAACTGATCCCATCTTTCGTTACCCAGTTCTTCACCATCCTTACTTAATAAAGTGGCACTTCTTGGATTGGAACTATTGGTATAGGAACCAAAAAGGTTAATATTTCGGGTCGGGGAAATGATAAGTCCTGCCAACGGATTCCAGGCATCATTGCGTTGTGTTCCCACGGTACTCGATTTGGTAATTTCAACACTGCTGTAACGCAATCCGACAAATGTTTTTAACCATTTGTTCCACGTTATCATATCCTGAACCAATAAGCCTAATGCTCTTGTTTTAGAATCTTCGGAACTACCAAAAGGCAATACACTGTTTGGAGTCGGGTAATTATTAGGGATCGATCCGAAAACATTGATCGTGTCAATGGCCACCGATTTGGAATTGGTTGTCGAAACGCTGCTGCTGGAATAATCCATACCGGCCTGGAACGTATGTTTTACAAAACCGGTTTGTACATCTTGTCCGACTAAATCCAGTTGTAATACATCGTTTACGTCTTTTCGGGTACTGTTGCTAATGGAACGTTTGCGCTCGTTAAAGCTTGATGCCAGTTGTGACAAGCTGGCTCCGGTATCGTCAAGTGCCAGATCCGATTTAAAGTAAGCCGCACGTAATGAAAAAGTATCATTTAATTTTCGGTCAACGCGAATCGTATAGGTGGCATTTTTAGTCGAAACACGATCGGATTTAAAGCCCAGGAATTTATCATGCGGTAAATCGTAAATAGCATTTATATCGTTTCCGGCCAGATTAACAGTTCCTAAATCCGGAGTCCGGCTATCGTCAAGGTAATCCATTTCTACGGTAATTGTAGTTTTATCGTTGGCTTTCCATTGTAATGACGGGTTAAAATACAGTCGTTCACTGGAAATCATACTTCTGTAGCTGTCGCTTCTTTCGTAGGCACCATTCACACGGAATGCGATTTTTTCGTTATCATCGATAGGACCATATACATCAAAGGTAGGACGGAACAAGCCCCAGCTTCCACCGCGAAGTGAAACCTCTCCGCCTGACTGGAATTTTGGTGTTTTCGTAACGATATTGATCACGCCGCCCGGACTTCCGATATCGGTTGCAACACCCTGTGTAATGGCTGCGGTTCCTTTTAATACCTGGATATTATCGATACCACTGGCATCGGTTAAAATACCGACACCACGAAAATCGGAATTTACACGAACACCGTTTTTCAGGATCGGAATGCCACGGAAACCACGGGATGACATACTTTCTCTTTTATTGCCATACGTCGCAAAAGTGTATACACCCGGTACGTTTTTGGTTGCATCGGAAATCGTCAGGTTTCCTTGTTGCTCGATTAGTTTGGAGGAGATGATCGAAATACTCTGGATTTGTTCACTTGGTTTTAACGGTAATCGCGTTAAAGCCTGAAGTTTTTCGGGTTGTTTGTTTCGCTTTCCAAATACTTCCACTTCGTCCAGCATTTGTTCGTTCACTTTTAACTTGAAGTTTACCGTAGTACCTGGTTTATCGATGGTAACGATGATGACTTCCGTCTTATAAGACAGACTGGTAATTTTAAGGGTGTATTTACCGTAGCTCAGATTGGTAAATTCATAATTACCGGAAGTATCGGTAATGGTTGACTGGTTGCTTTCTGCGATAATAACATTGGCATGTGCTACCAGATTGTTATTTTCGTCGGTTACAGTTCCTTTTAATGTACCGTTTTGTGCTAATGTGGTTAGGCTGAAAAAAAGGCTAAGGAGTAGAATCGATAAAAGTTTCATATTACATTATTTAGACTCAATAAATATAATGCAAAACTAAGGCTTTCCTAAAACATAAAAAAAGATAGTGTGGTATATTTTCAAATGATTCTAACTATCATTATTTCAAGTGTTTGTATTTGATTTTTAAATTTGTAGTTAACGTATTATTATTGTATAAAGCCCTTTTTTTTAACATATTTTTTCAAACAACAATGGGGTTTGAAAGGTGGTTTTGGGATATATTGAAAGATTATGGTGTATGTTTGAGAAAAGTTTTGTTTTATCGGGTGTGAAAATAAAATAAAAATTATGCTGTTGTTTTTGCAAAAAATGCTTGTTTTTGGCGTCAGTTAGTGATTTTGAAGAGCTTTATTCAGAACCACTTTTAATTCAGGTGTTGTTAAAAAACGATTGATTTGGAAAACAATCTCATAGTTACGATTTAGAATACAGGAAACCGGGAAAGAAAGTTGCCGTTCCATCTGTCCGAGTACGTAAGCCAGTTCGTGATACCCGGAAGCCTGGAAAGGGAAGGCTTTATCGTGAAATACAATAGTAGTCTTACTTTCAGCATCAAAAGCAATAAAATAGAAATGATCATTTAAAAGCGTAATGATTTCCGTATTTTGAAGCGTCGTTTTTTGCATCATCTGGCAATACTTACACCAGGAAGTATGGATAAAAACAAAATACGGTTTCGGATTATCCTTAGCCAGTTTTTCGGCTTCTTCAAAAGTATACGTTTTCAGTTGGGCTCGTCCCGGAGGAATAGCCCAAAAGAAAAACACCAGTATCAGGATAAATGGCTTCATTATTTTAAAGTATAGCGCAATCCAAGGAAACCGCGAATGCCTTGGTTTGGTCCGTAAACATAACTCGGATCAAAGGTTAGCGCATACGGATTATCCGGTGTTGCAATTACATTTCCGTTGGTGTCGTGCTGTACGTTATGATCAAACGGATCATTGGCTCGGGCAATAATAAACGGATTTCCTTTATTTGGTGTCCAGTTCAGTAAATTTTTAACACCACCGTAAATTTCGAAATTTTTTAGCCTGGTGTAGGTCAGTTGTATGTTTTGAATACTCCACACCGGCGAATATTCTTTTCTGGGATCCAACGGACCTAACAACGGTAAACGCATCGGTCCGTAAAGATTTCCGGTATAATCGATATCCAGATACAATTTCGGAATTTTATACGAAATCGCCCAGGTTCCGGAAAAACGTTCCGTGAGCATCTGTCGTGTGGTGACACCGTTTTCGGTTTTATTCACATCCATATAGGTTGCGCCAAGAATGACTTTTAAACCGTTGTTAAACACCATATCGATATTGGCACTGATCCCTTTGGTAATGGCATGTCCGTCCAGGTTTTTATAGATGATCTGATTCGGATTGGTATCGTAATCCGGAATAATCGAATTGGTAAAATAGGTATACCATGCGCTCGTTTCAAGTCCGATAAAATTGCCGTCTCCGAAATAGAATTTTTTCAGATAATTCAGGTTGACGTTATACGAGCGTTCGGGTTTTAAATCGCCTACCACAATTACATCGCGCGAACCGGTAAGTGCGGCATGTTCTTCGGTAAACAAATTGACAATTCGGAATCCGGTTCCGGCATTGAGTCGGATAATATTGGTATCGTCCACTTTCCATTTATAGGCAAAACGCGGTGTGAAAATAGAACCGTGGTTGCTGTTGTAATCGTATCGGGCACCTAATAAAATACTGTGTTTTTCGGCGAAAGAAATTTCATCCTGTACAAAAACACTCGGAATCCAGGTTTCATCAGCAGTAGTCGTAGCCGGTGTATTATCGTTATACAATTGATAACGGATCGCGGTCCCGAACAACAAATCGTGATTTTTAATCTTTTTATCCCATGTAAGTTGTCCGAAACCAATACGTTGAACGGCCATAAAAGGCGAATTACCATAAACAGAATTCTGATCGTGATCGGTATAGGAAAACGAAAGCAGCATTTTTTCACTCACGGGTAGTTCGTAGGCACCGATCAGCTCCCAGCGTTTGGTGTAAATGCTTTCCCCGTAAACTTCGTCGCCACCGCGGTATTTCTTTTCCCATTGCATCTCACCGCCCCAACGATCTTCGTAAAAATAGCGTCCGGCGATTGAAAACAGCTTGTTGCTTTTCCGGTTAAAATTCCATTTCTGAAAAACTGAAACCCGATGCTGCAGTGTCACATCGGTGAAATTATCATTGTTTTTGTCGGTAGGATTGCTGTAATTAAAATAATTGACACCGGTTAAAAAGGAAACCGATTTTCCGATATTGGATTTAAAACCCAAATCGGTATTCAGTTCGCCCCAACTGGTTCCGAAGGCATCGGCCGAAAACACCGGTGCATTTTTCGGGCTTTTGGTTATAATATTGATCAGTCCGCCTACGGCTTCACTGCCATATAAAGAAGACGCAGGTCCTTTTACAACTTCTACCCGTTCCAACAGCGAGTTTGGAATACCCGACAAGCCATAGACGGTTGATAAGCCACTTACAATAGGCATTCCGTCAATCAAAACCAAAGTATACGGACCTTCCAGGCCGTTAATATGAATGTCGCCGGTATTGCAAACATTACAGTTGAGTTGCGGACGTACCCCGTTTACATTTTGTAAAGCCTCAAAAATATTGGAAGTGGGATTCTTTTTAAAGAAAGTAGGTTTGTACACTTCAACGGGAACAGGGCTTTCGAGTCTGTTCACCGCTTTCAGTGTACCGGTCACTACGACTTCGTCCAGCGACTGGTTTTCTTTCAGATCGAAATGAACCGTTGCAGGAGTCGCGTTAAGAATTGTTATATTTTTTCGTTGCGAACGGAAACCGGTAAAGCTTACCTGAATTTCGTAGGTTCCATCCGAAACGTTTTCAATTGTAAAAAGCCCGTTGGCATCGGTCGAAGCGCCGAGTTGCGTTTTGGCAATAACCACATTGGCATAGTGTAGCGGAACGCCATCGGAAGTGACTTTCCCTTTTATTGTAGTTTGAGCCGAAACGGAGTAACCACTTAAAAGGCAGGTAAGACAGCATAGAATTAGATTTTTCACAATATTATTTTAGATTAAAACGAAATTAAAATTTAGACAAAACTAAAAATATTTTTTGAATCAAAAAAATTTGTATTTTTGAAAACATAAAATTTAACCATGACGCATTCAGAAGAGAACTATTTAAAAGTCATCTACCATTTGTCGGTTGTTTCGCCAAGAGGTGTTAATACCAACGCCATTGCCGGCATGATCGAAAGTAAAGCTTCGTCGGTTACCGATATGGTTAAAAAACTGGCTGAAAAAGAACTAATCCTGTACCAAAAATACCAGGGAGTAACCTTAACGGAAAAAGGCTTGTTGGCGGCCAAGATGATTGTACGTAAGCATCGTTTATGGGAGGTGTTTCTGGTTGAAAAGCTTGATTTCACCTGGGATGAGGTACACGATGTAGCGGAAGAACTGGAACATATCAAATCGGAAAAACTGATCAATAAACTGGATGCTTTTTTAGGCTTTCCGACAGAAGATCCGCATGGGGATCCGATTCCGAATGCAAAAGGAGAGATCAAAAAGATAGACAAACAATTGTTATCCGATCTGGAAACAGGACAAAAAGGGATATGTGTGGGCGTAAAAGACTCAGCTTCGAGTTTTTTACAATACCTGGACAAACAGCAAATCGCATTGGGATCGAAAATTGAGATCATCGGTAAGGAAACTTTTGATATGTCGTTAACGATTATTGTAGACGGAAAAGAAATGATTATATCGAATAAGATTGCGAATAATCTCTTTGTGAAACTAGCCACCTGATTATGACGCGAAAAACAACAAATTCACTGGAAGAAGTACACGAATCGGTTGCCATAGTACAAAATACGTCGATATGGAAAAAAATCCTGGCCTTTTTTGGCCCGGCCTATATGGTGAGTGTCGGTTATATGGATCCGGGAAACTGGGCAACCGATATTGCAGGGGGAAGTCAGTTTGGTTATAAACTGATTTGGGTACTACTGATGTCCAATATTATGGCGTTGCTATTACAAAGTCTTAGCGCCCGGTTGGGAATTGTCCGCCAGCGGGATTTGGCTCAGGCTTCGCGTGATACGTACTCCCGTCCGGTGAATATGGTTTTGTATCTTTTGGCGGAGATTGCTATTGCAGCCTGCGACCTTGCCGAAGTGCTCGGAATGGCTATCGGATTGCAATTGTTATTCGATATTCCGTTGCTTTGGGGTGTTAGTATTACGATGTTGGATACTTTTTTACTGTTGTTTTTACTGAATAAAGGAATCCGGAAAATGGAAGCCTTTATTATCGCATTGATTGCTATTATCGGTTTGTCATTCCTAATCGAAATGTTTCTGGCAAAACCCGATGTCACTGAAATCGCGCGAGGGCTTATCCCTTCCATACCCGATAGTACGGCTTTATATATTGCCATCGGAATCATCGGAGCCACAGTCATGCCACACAATCTTTATCTGCATTCGTCATTGGTTCAGACACGGAAATTCGATCGCAGCAAAAAAGGAATCAAACAGGCAATCCGGTATAATTTTCTCGATTCGTTTCTGGCGTTAAACATGGCTTTTTTTGTCAATGCGGCAATTTTGATTTTAGCCGCAGCCGCTTTTTATAAAAACGGCATGCACGAAGTGGCCGAAATTCAGGATGCACACCGATTATTAGAACCCTTACTGGGGACGCATTGGGCTTCGATCTTATTTGCTGTGGCATTGATTGCTGCCGGACAAAGTTCTACGATAACCGGAACACTAGCCGGACAAATTGTTATGGAAGGCTATCTGAATTTACGGATTCAACCGTGGGTGCGCCGGATCATTACCCGTTTAATTGCGATAGTCCCGGCGTTGGTAGCGATCATTTATTTTGGGGAAGCGGCCACTGGAAAATTACTCTTGTTGAGTCAGGTGATTTTAAGTTTACAATTGGGATTTGCCATCATACCGTTGATTCATTTTGTAAGTGATAAAACAAAAATGCAGGGATTTGCCATTGGAAAATGGACTAAAATAGCATCGTGGCTTATCGCGCTGATTATCGTAACATTAAACGCTAAACTGGTTTTCGATGAAATTGAAACCTGGGTTACTACTTCCGAAAATCCTATTTATATCTGGTTGTTTGTGGTGCCAATTGCCATTTTCGCAGCCTTTTTGCTACTCTATATTATCATCAAACCATTTGTGGAAAAAAACAGAACGATTCCGAATCTGGTTCCGCATATCAATGAAATCGTAGTAAGCGAATCCAATGAACCAATCGTATATTCCAAAATAGCCATTGCGCTGGATTTTTCAAAAACAGATCAGAAGAGTATTGCGAGTGCTTTACAACTGGGCGGAAAAACGGCACATTATACGATTATTCACGTCGTGGAAACGGTCGGAGCTATGGTACATGGGAATGAAACCCATGACTATGAAACAACCAGTGATCATTACTATCTGGAAGAATATCAGAAAGCATTGGAAGCGCGCGGTTATCAGGTTAGTAGTATACTGGATTTCGGAAGTCCGAAAAAAAGTATTGCCAAAGTGGTCAATGAGAATGATTTCGATATATTGGTCTTGGGCGCACACGGACACAACTGGTTTAAAGACCTGTTGTTGGGTACTACGGTCGACGCGGTACGGCACAAAATCACCATTCCGCTTTTAGTCGTTAAAGACCATTAACTACACCCGCAATCCGGGCCACCGCAATTTTTCTTTTTCTTTTTCCAGAAGTATTTTCGGATCAGGAAAAGTACGGCTGCGGCCAGAATTACATATACTGCTATTTGTTGAAAATCGATCATGATTATTGCAAAATTTGATACGCAACCAGTGAAACGACATACGCAAATCCACTCATAAACACCAATTGAATCATCGGCCATTTCCAGGAATTGGTCTCTTTTTTAGTGATAGCCAGTGTTGAGATACACTGCATCGCAAAAGCATAGAACAACAATAGGGAAACACCGGTGGCAAGATTAAATACTTTTCCGCCGGTAATCGGATTGATCTCGGCATTCATTCGGTTTTTAATCGTAGTTTCTTCTTCGGAATGACTCCCTACACTGTAAATCGTAGCTAAAGTTCCTACAAAAACTTCACGGGCGGCAAAGGAAGTCACCACAGCGATACCGATTTTCCAGTCATATCCCAACGGGCGGATCACCGGTTCGATCGATTTTCCGATTATTCCGATATAGGAATTTTCTAATTTATATGAAGCAACCAAGTCTTCTTTTTCACCGCTGATTTTATTTTGTGCTAATTCCTGTTCGATAATTTGTTCGGCATTTTTAAAGTTCCCACCAGGCCCATGAGAACCCAGAAACCATAAAATAACAGACAGTGCCAGGATAATTTTACCAGCTCCAAAAACAAAGGCTTTGGTTTTTTCGATCACATTTAAGGCTACGTTTTTAAATAACGGGACTTTATAATCCGGCATTTCAATCACAAAATAGGATTTCCCTTTTACTTTCAGGATTTTGTTCAGAATATAAGCCGAAAAAATAGCCATTCCAAAGCCCAACAAGTATAAGGTCATTAACGTTAATCCTTGTAAATTGAAAATACCCAATAGGTGTTTTTCAGGGATGATCAATGAAATTAAGATCGCATATACCGGTAAACGTGCCGAACAAGTTGTAAAAGGCGTGACCAATATGGTGATCAGTCTTTCCTTCCAGCTTTCGATATTACGCGCCGCCATAATGGCCGGGATCGCACATGCCGTTCCGGAAATTAAAGGCACCACACTTTTACCACTCAGACCAAAGCGACGCATGATTTTGTCCATCAGGAACACCACACGACTCATATAACCGCTTTCTTCCAAAATGGAAATAAACAGGAACAGAAATGCGATTTGCGGAATAAAAATAATGATACCGCCCAGTCCGGGAATGATTCCTTCCGAAATCAAATCGGTCAATAATCCGGGAGGTAAATTTTCGGCAGCATAGGCACTTAGTGATGCAAAACTTTCATCAATAAAATCCATCGGAATACTCGACCAGCTAAAAATCGACTGGAAGATTAACAGGAGAATACCAAAAAAGATGATATAACCAAAAAATTTATGCGTTAAAACACGATCCAGTCGGGCGCGGATATCGGTTGCCGCTTCGCGGTTAACGGTATAGCCCACTTTTAGCACATCGTTGATAAACTGATAGCGTTTTATAGTTTCTTTTTGTTGTAATCGTTTTAATTCTGCCTCCGATTTAACAAACGATTGGATTGAAACTTCGTTGCGGTGCAGGTTTCCAAAGTTTACATCCTGCGTAATCACCAGCCATAATTTATACAACAGCTGATTTGGAAAAGTATGACGCAGGTTGTTAAAATAGTCCGGATCGATTTCGGAAGCATTCAAACATGGTTCTGTAGAAAGCTCTTTGTAATTGATGATCAGGTTTTTTAGATTTTCAATCCCCGTTTTTTTACGGGAACTTACCAAAGCAATTTTGGTTTTTAATTCCTTTTCCAAATACGGAATATCCAACGTAATTCCTTTCTGTTCCATACGGTCGGACATATTGATCACCAAAATGGTAGGAATTTCCAGATCTTTTATCTGAGTAAAAAGCAGCAGGTTTCGTTTTAAGTTTTCCACTTCGGTAACCACCACGGCAACATCGGGAAAATCCTTGTCGTTTTTATTCATCAACAACTCGATCACGACATTTTCGTCGAGTGAGCTGGCGTTTAAACTATACGTCCCCGGTAGGTCAAGAATAGTCGCTTTAACGGAAGGGGATAACTTGGAAACCCCTTGCTTTTTGTCGACCGTGATACCCGGATAGTTTCCTACTTTTTGGTTTAAGCCGGTTAGCTGATTAAAGACGGATGTTTTTCCGGTGTTCGGATTACCTATTAAGGCTACTTTTAACGTGCTTGTACTCATGAACTTATTCCTTTATAATTTCAACCTCAATTTGTCTGGCGGTTTCAAGGCGAATCGCTACGTGGCTGTCGTTAACATTGATATATAACGGATCACCCAGTGGTGCCACTTGTAACAACTCTACGGTATTACCCGGAAGACATCCCATTTCCAGTAGTTTAAGAGGGATAACGTCAACATTAAAGTCGTTAATCAAAGCTTTCTGTCCTTTTTTTATCTGGGCTAACGTAATTTTCACCTTATTTAGATTGAATTAAAATAGAACTACAAAAGTAAGCATTTAAAACGGATACGCCATGTTAAAACGGACTTTTACATTTTTTTATGAATCCGTCTTTAGCGGATTATTTTTCCTGAGCCGACAACCAGTTGATGTCGTCCAGTAGTCGTTGCACATCCTCCATTTTGGTTCCGTCGTAAAAACCGCGGACACGACGTTTGCTATCGACTAACACAAAATTTTCGGTATGTACCATATCATAAAGTTCTTCCGGCTTTCCGGTTTTAACAGCCAGATACGATTTACGGGCAATATAATAAATGTCTTTTTTGTCTCCGGTAACCAAATTCCATTTGCTGTCAATCACGCCTTTTTCCAGTGCATATTTTTTTAACACCGGTACACTATCGATATCAGGTGTTACCGAATGTGACAACAACATTACCTTAGGATTGTTTTTGATTTTGTCCTGAAGCCATACCATATTAGTGGTCATAATCGGACAAATAGTCGGACAAGTGGTAAAAAAGAAATCGGCCACATAAATTTTCCCTTCGTAATCCTTTTGAGTAATCGTTTTTCCGTTTTGATTGACAAAAGCAAAATCAGCAATAGTATGTTTGTTGGCTACGTGTTGTATCGTGGTATCCACCAATTCCGGATTAACCATAGACGGTGAATAGATAGGCAAGTGTTTTTTAGGCGTCAGTGCGTTATAAAAAAGCGTAATGATAATAGCGGAAAGAACAAAAAGAACGATAAAAAACAGTCGGTATTTTTTGAAAAAGCGAAGCATGATATAATTTTTTGCAAAAGTATAAAGAAGTTCGCTATTAGGGGGTTAAATATTACCTAAATCACAGCAGGTTTAATTTTAACAAATAAAAAAAGCGATTCGGCGATGAATTCTTATTTTTGTTATCCGAAACACAAATAGCAACCAAAATTAACAATATGGAAATAAAAATGAATAAAGGCGTATTACTTGGCGCAACCGCTACGTTGGTTTTGTTTTCCTGTAAATCAGGACAGACTACCGCATCGGCCGACAAGCAGGCGACGCATCCGGGCATCAATTTGAGCTATATGGACAAATCGGTTAAACCGGGTGACGATTTCTTCCGTTATGTAAACGGAACCTGGTATGACAAAACCGAAATTCCAAGCGATAAAACCCGTTGGGGAAGTTTTGACGAACTACGCCAGAATACGGATAAAGATGCATTAGCGATCTTAAAAAAAGCGGCAGCCGACAAAAATCTGGATCCGAATTCCGATCAGGCGAAAGCGGTAAATGTGTATAAAACTTTTATGGATACCATTGCCCGAGACAAAAGAGGTATTGATCCGATTAAAGCGACATTAGCCAAAATCAATGCGGTTAAAAACGTACAGGATCTGAATGCGCTTTTACTGGAAATGGAATCGGAAGGCGGTATGGGATTCTATGGAATGGGAGTAGGAGCCGATGCTAAAAACAGTAACCGTAACGTAGTATATGTAGGTTTGGGAAGTCTTGGATTACCGGATCGTGATTATTATGTGTCGGATGATGCCGATTCAAAAGAAAAAAGAGAAAAATACGTAGCGCACGTAGCGCGTATGTTGCAGTTTTTAGGGGAAGGACCAACCCAGGCGAAAGAAGATGCGAATAAAGTATTGGCATTGGAAACAGCAATGGCCAAACCAAGACTGGATCGTGTGGAACGTCGCGACAGACGAAAAACATACAACCCGATGCGGGTAGCCGATTTACAAAAATTGACACCATCGGTAAACTGGAAAAACTATTTTGAAGGAGTAGGCATACAAAACCTGGATTCGTTAGTGGTATCACAACCGCGTTATATGACGGCTTTGGAAGACATCTTCAAACAAAATGATGTAGACAGTTGGAAAGCGTATTTACGTTGGACATTGATCAACAAATCGACAGGGGTATTGACAACTGATATTGAAAATGCAAACTGGGATTTCTACAGCAAAACATTACAAGGAGCGATCAAACAACGTCCTAGAGAAGAAAGAGCGTTACAGGTTGTAAACGGAACAGTAGGAGAAGCCTTAGGTAAATTATATGTAGCCGAAAAATTCCCGGCCGAGGCCAAAGCCAAAGCCAAAGCGATGATCGAAAACGTATTCTTAGCTTTCGAAAATCGTATCAACCGTTTGCCTTGGATGACACCGGCAACCAAACAGGGAGCGATCCAAAAATTGCGTAAGTCGACCGTTAAAATCGGATATCCGGATAAATGGAAAGATTATTCCAAATTGGTAATTACAGGACCTGCTAATGGTGGTGCGTACTATGAAAACATGAAAAACGTAGCCCGTTGGGGATTCCAGGAAAATATCGACGATTTGAAAAAGCCGGTAGACAAAACCCGTTGGGGAATGTCACCGCAAACAGTAAATGCTTATTTCAATCCGTCGTATAACGAAATCGTATTCCCGGCTGCAATTTTACAACCGCCATTCTACGATTATAAAGCGGATGAGGCGGTTAACTACGGTGGAATCGGAGCGGTTATCGGACACGAAATTTCACACGGTTTTGATGATTCCGGAGCGCGTTACAATGCCGATGGAAACTTAGTAAACTGGTGGACGGACGAAGATTTAAAACAATTTACCGGTTTAGGAGGTGCTTTGGCAGCGCAATACAGTGCTTTGGAGCCACTACCGGGAACCTTCGTAGATGGTAAATTTACGTTAGGTGAAAACATTGGTGACCTTGGTGGTGTTAATGCTGCTTATGACGGACTACAATTATTCCTTAAGAAAAACGGAAACCCTGGATTAATCGACGGATTTACACCGGAACAACGTTTCTTTATTTCATGGGCGACCATCTGGCGTTCTAAAATGAGAGACGAGGCAATTAAAAATCAGGTGAAAACCGACCCACACTCACCGGGAATGTACCGTGCTTATGTGCCGTTGCAAAATGTGGATGCTTTCTACGAAGCATTTAGCATTAAACCGGGCGATAAATTATATGTAAAACCAGAAGACAGAGTTAAGATCTGGTAATGCAAAAGCCTCCCAAATGGGAGGCTTTTTTTATAAATCGGATTACCGTTTTTATTTTTTCTGAATCACAATTTTCTGAGTGATTACCGGTTGATTTTCCGAATCGATCTTTATAATATATACCCCTTCGGAAAGAGCCTGTAAGGATAGTACATTATTCGGGCCGGTTAGCGGTTGTTGTAGTACCGTTTTACCAGTGATATCGATCAGGGAAGCATTGGCTTGTTTTACTTCCAGATTGTTAAAATCGATATTCAGAATATCTTTAGTCGGATTTGGATAAATCAACATATTGTCGTTTACCGAAATAATTGATGGTTTTCCAAAATCCAACTCCGGTTCCGCTGCTTTCATATTCTGATTTGGTAATTCGCCGCGATACATAGACGCCAGAGATGCTTCGTACCATTCTCGGTACCAGAACCACCATCCGGAACTTCTCTTAATATATTGAATGTTAAAAATCTGATCCGGAGCCGTTGGTGCTGCTTTTACCAGGAACTGACGTGAAGGTTGGTTCAGGTACCAGTCGTTATAATAGGAACTACCACCGTTACTCCAGTTAAACGACATTCCGGGACCACCGTTACTATAGTCGTAGCTTCCGATCCAGGTATTGCTGATTGCCAAATATTCACTATAGCCATCGTTATCCAGATTCCCAGTCATCATTTTATAGCTGTAATGCGCCGGAGTGACATTGGTAGTGGTAAAGCTGGTTCCCAATCCCTGTCCGCCGGTGAGCGTCCATCCGCTACCGGTAAAACGCATGATGGCAGAAAAACTACTGGATGAATTGCTCACAAATGCATACAGCTCATCGCGGGTAGTGGTACGCATTTTACCTTTCATATACCGTTGAATCTGTGAAATCTGTAACCCGCCAATCCATCCGGAACCGTTGTTACTCCATATTGTTTGCGGGGAATACCATCCGCCTGGAGACGAATTGAATTTTACCAGATGCGACCATCCGTTTGGATTTACGCAAAGTAATTCGTCTTTTCCGTCACCATCGAAATCACCCACAAGGAAGGTGTCTTTTGGTCCCATATACCAATAGGCGATAGGGGTATTACTGCCATTATTACTCCAGCGTTCCTTCCACGACCAGGTCGAAGGGAGGTATTCTTTAATTTGTGCCCAACTTCCGGTATCGGTGCGGGATAAGATTTCATCTTTTCCGTCACCGTCAAAATCACCCGAGTAGTAACGATCGCCATAATTACGATACCAGCATCCGAAAGTACGGTTTCCGCCATTCCCCCAAAGATGATACCAGTCGGTTCCCTGATCGCAGGAGAAATCCATAATACCGGCCCAATTTCTGTCGGGATTGGCAAAGAAAATCTCTTCATCATTGTTTTCTCCGTCAAAGTTTCCGGTCAGAATATAATCGCCGTCCTGCATATACCAGGTTGCCACCCATTTCAGGTTTCGGTTATTGGTCCAGGATTTTACGATTTCACTTGAATTATTTACGTTGGCATAATCGTTCAGGCAATACGCATGACTATTAATGGAATTCAGAATAATATTTCGGGTATGCGGACTAAAATACAGCGGTGTATAAGTTGAGGTATACATACACATAATAGGCATATCGTTCCCACTACAGGATGAGGTTCCGTAGTGTTCGTCATCGTGCAGCGAACCAAAAATATGGCCTATTTCATGAGCGGTAATACGAATTCGTGTAGGATCTTTACCAATAACGCCATAGGCAGAATAGCTGGTGCAAAGCGAGTTGGTAAATGCGATACCAACCGTTCCGCTATTCGGACGCCTTCCGGTAAACAACAATGCTAAATCGCGGTCTTTATTGGTATGGTTGGCATTCCAGTTATCGCGGAATTTATACAGTAAGTCGGTCGCATCATTGGTGTTGTACAGCGAACCGTTATTGGGTAAAAGATTGACGTGTTTTACAATAAAAGAAATGTTGAAATAATGCGTGTAAACACATTCGACAAAAAACAGATTGCTTAGGATATTGGAAGCCGAATTACTTCCATTTTGATCGCACCAGGGTTTATCACCTTCGGCAGCGATTGTCAGGAATCGCGGCGTACACTGATAGAAAAAGCCTTTTTCGGCCACAGGCGGTTCCTGAATCAACTCCTTGATTTGCGTACAACGGGAGTTTTGCCTACTGATGATATTTCCGAGGTTAAAAACCAATAACGGATTTTCATCGGTCACAAAATCGTCACCGTTTAATTTGATAAAATCCTGAAGTGACGTATAATAGAGCACTTCATTGCTTTCGGTATTCCATTTTAAACCGACAAGATTGTCGTTAAAAACAGCCAGACGTGTCAGAATGGAGGGATTATTATCGGCAATCCCTTTTATCGTTGGAACATTATAGTTGAGATCGGTTTCGGCAGTACGTTGGAATGTAATCTGATTTTCACCGCCTTCATGAGTAACCCCTTCGGTATAATCGAGGGCGCGCATATCGTGGCGTTGCATGGTAAATTTGGTCGTACCGGCATCGGATTTCAGAATGAATTCGAGTGCATACGGATTTTTGAGCAGGTAATCGTTTAAGGCGCCATAATCAAAACGATAGGCCGAAAAACCTTCCACACGCCCGTGGAGGTATTCCTGTACTTCCGCACTTAACTGCGTCGGTTGTAATTCATACACCGGAGTCTGGTTTTCCTGAGGTTGGGTGTAACTTGGAGGATCGTCCGGACTACTGGTTTCCGGAACCTGCGCCATTGCTGTAAAAGAAAGCAGCAAAGCCGACAGTAGGAGTAAGCTTTTTTTCATAATTTATTGTTTTTGGTGTTAATATGCTATTGGTGACTATGCGAATGCTGTAATACCCTGAAAACAAATGCGAAAAATTATGAGGCTTGTATCAAATAATAAAGGTGTGAATATTGGGCAAAAAGTACCATTTTGTATTGTTTTAAATATTGTAAATGGTATTATTTGTATCAAATATAAAAATTTAATTAAATAGTTGTTGTAAAAACGTGATGATATTTAAAAAATAAATTTTTTGTGATAAAAAATGTTAAAAACAAAAAAAACCGGCGATAAGCCGGCTTAAAATAAAAGGAGAATTATTTCCGTTTGGAACGCATTGCCTTAACCTGTGTTAGTACGGAATCCTGCGCCAGTTTTTTGTAGTCGTCGGAATCGATAGCGTAGAGTGCGACTTTACCTTCGGCATTGTGATGTGTTCCCCAACCATAACGTTTGGATAAGGGTGAACAACGCAAACACGCCTGACTTTTAGTGAAAAATAGTTCCCGTTCCGAATCGTAATTGGATTTTGGAATATGATTTTTCAGCGCATAAACCGCAAATAAAATATCATCGGAAGTATAGCGATACGGATTGTCGCGCAATGTTTCAAACTGTAAATTTACAGCCGATTTTTCACTACCGCGTATAGGCGGAATGGCCGCTTGCGAGACCGGACAATCTTCGGCAACAGCAATAAACGTATTTTGATAATTGGTCGACTTCATGGCGTTTCGATTAAATCCCAAAGGTTACCATAAAGATCGGTAAAAATGGCCACTTTGCCCCAAGGTTCATGAACCATATCCCGAACGATGGAAACATTCTGTTGTCGGAAATGGGCCAGATCACGTTCGATGTCATCGGTATTCAGAAAAAAAGAAACCGTACCGCCGGTTTGGTTTCCAACGCGTTCCTGTTGTGCCGGTGTCGTAGCTTTGATCAAGGCAAATGCGCTACCGGAATAACCCTTTGGTGCAAGCGTTACCCAACGTCTGCCATCGTCGCCGGATATGTTTTCCAATACCGAAAATTGAAGTTTTTCCGTATAAAAAGCAATGGTTTCGTCATAATCGTTTACCAAAAGGGTGATATGTGTGATGTTCTGTTTCATGAGTGATACTGGATATGAGGTTCTTTATTGAGGAAAACGCCAAATTCGTGTATTTTGTTTTCCAGTGGCGCAACCAAGGAAGGCGTAAAAGAGTCGAAAGGATGGATATCGATCGTTACTTTTTGATTTTTGATTGTTCGTTTCCAGATGCCAACAGCTTTTCCGTTATGCAAAATAACCGGATGAAAGATTCCGTTTCGCGTTACCGCTTTTTTATGATGATCAACGGTTAGTGTTGCCGTACGGTCTTTGTAACTAATGATGCATTCGTCGAAAGCCGGTAGGAGGTGAATCGTGTTTTCGGGAACTGATGATGTAATTGTATGTGAAAACCAATAGGTCTCCGAACCGATGTTTTCGGACAGGAAATCATGTTGGATCAGGTTGAGTGCTTTTCGGACTTCCGACAAAGACAAGCCGGACCACCATTGAAAATCGGTCAGTGTTGCCGGACCATGACTGGAAAAGTATTTCCGGGCCAGTTTTTCCAACGCTTCTTCCCTGCTAATATTACTTTTTTGCGGAACCCATTCTTCTAACAATGCATATGTGGTTTTTCCCTGTTTTATTTTTCCGCTACAGATAAGACCGTCCTGTTCGGCCAGAATTAAAATATGGGACATCCGATTGTCGTAGTTGGCAATACTATTTTGTTCGAATAAGCTTACCAGTTCGTCGCGGGTGTGATGGTTGTTTCCGGCCAGTGTTTTTTCCAAAATGGAATAGGAACGGGAAAGGACTTCAGGCGTTAATTCCAGTTCTTTTAACCGACCTTTGGCAGAACCTTTGATTCGTTTGGCGGATAAATCCAGCATCCAGTAAATGTCGGATGCGGCTACCGTATGCCAGGTCGGACGCATAACATGGGTGCGAACAATCGATCCGGAATTAAAAGCGGTTTCGATTTCGGTTTCAAATGCACCGGGTTTTCGGATGCCTAAGGCCCATTTCGACATGGCAAAATCCTGCGCCTGTAGCGCACCCATACGGGATACGATTTCTGGAATATCCAGAGCCGGGCTTTGGTGTAACCACTGATTGTTGAGACGAAGGCTAACGATATTGGTTAAATCCATTTGGGATCGTTTTAGCTATAAATGTACCGCTTTTTTTAGATCATAGTTCCGGAATCTGAAATTCATATTCCAAAAGATGCTGTACTTTTTCCGAACTGATGCTTTTTCCGGACGATGGTTTTTCGTGACTGAATTGCGGTAACGGTAATCCGAATTCCAATGCTTTTCGGGTATAATATGCTTCCCGTGTAGGATGGGAAGGCGCGACGGCATTAAAGGTTTCGTTCCAGATTTCTTTTTCGATTATCGCCAGAAGAATACCGATACAATCCGTTTGATGGATAAAATTTATCGGAGCTTCGGGGTTTTCGATATTTTCCTTTCCGGCGAGGAATTTTACCGGATTCCGGTCGTTCCCGATCAGTCCGCCAAATCGGACAATAGTCGTCTGAAGATTCGGCTTCTCAAGTAAGTAGTTTTCGGCTTCCAAAAGTTGCTTTCCGCTTTCGGTATCCGGTTGCGGAATTGAGGATTCGGTTACCGTTGTATTGGTATCGGAATAGACAGAAGTGGAACTTACAAAAATGACTTTTGTAACGGTTGTTGTGACAATACAGGAAATAAGGGTTTGTATTTTGGCTACAAAATTTTCCTGGTTTTCACCTCTAAGCTTTGGCGGAATGTCTATAATGACAATTTCTTTTCCGGAAAAAAAAGCTTCCCAGTTACCTTCTACCTGCTCCTCGCCGCATTTGATCAAAAAGGGATCGATTTGTGATTCCTGCAATACCGCTATTTTTTCGGGTGTGGTTGTTGAACCACTCACCGGATAACCGAGTTGGATTAGTTTTTTTGCCAATGGAAGACCAAGCCAGCCGCAGCCGACAATTGCAATAGAAGGTTTCATGCTTTTGTTTTTATCGGAACAAAGTAACTTCTTTTTTTGCAGTCATTCGTTCCATCGCGATTAAAAAATCCCTTTGTGTTGTAACGCCTGTCGGATATGTGCCAAATGATGTTGGGAATGCCAATGGTATAGCCCGATGGCTTCTTTTAACGAATATAACCGTTGGTGTTGCGGATGAAAATACAACAGATTCATATCCTGCTCCGATAAATGATCAAGCAGATAACTCCAGCGACTGTGTATTCCTTTGATCATAAGTAAGGAGGCCGAAATATCGTTGTCTTTACCATCGGGCGTAGCGGCCCAAAGTTGCTCTTCATATGGTCGGATAGCCGGAACATTTTCGGTAAGTGTTAGTTTAAAACGGGTAAAACTGTTCATATGACTATCGGCCAGATGATGTACCACCTGTTTCACCGACCAGCCATCCGGTCGGTATATCCAGTTTAATTCCGTTTGGGAAAGGCCTTTTACCAGCTTTTCCAGATCCTGTGGCAATTCCCGTATCGTGGTTTTCCATTCCAGGATATGATCCTTGTCGATTTCCGTAGGAACGATAAACTTTCCAATCGGATATTTTAATTGCTCGAGTTCCATTGTGCGTTTATGATTTTAATTTTTTGATTTGATACAAATCTTTTCTTCGGTCTTTCATAGTGCGGACACTACCGTGTTCGTGTAATTCTTTTAATAAATCTACATCCACATCTACAATTAGCGTCATTTCGGTATTTGGTGTTGCTTCGGCCTTGATTCCGTTGGTAGGAAACGCAAAATCCGAAGGGGTAAAAACGGCCGCCTGTGCAAACTGTATATCCATATTGTTCACTTTGGGAAGATTCCCGACACAACCGGCGATGGCGACATAACATTCGTTTTCGATAGCCCGCGCCTGCGCACAATTGCGAACCCGGGTATATCCGTTTTGCGTATCCGTTAGAAAGGGAACAAATAGGATGTCCATTCCTTCGTCGGCCAGTAAGCGGGACAATTCCGGGAATTCCACATCGTAACAAATCATAATACCGATTTTTCCACAATCGGTATCAAACGTTTTGATTTGCGAACCGCCTTTCATACCCCAATAAAACACCTCGTTTGGTGTAATATGAATTTTGGAATACATTTCGGATGTTCCGTCTCTTTTACACAGAAAACCGACATTGTACAAATTCCCGTTTTCCAGCAACGGCATACTACCGGTGATGATATTGATATTATAGGAAATCGCGAATTCCTGAAATTTTTTCCGGATCGAATCGGTATAGCGCGCTAATTCCCGAATCGCATCGGCTTCTGAAAGATGATTGTAATCGGCCATTAGGGGCGCGATAAACAACTCAGGAAACATAGCAAAATCGCTGGCATATCCGGAAACGGCATCAATAAAAAACTCGGCCTGTTCAAACAGCGCTTCCAGATTGTTGAGCGGTCGCATCTGCCATTGAATCAACCCTAGTCGGATGACACTTTTTCGTGTGTTGATCAATTGCTGATGTTTTTCATAATAAATATTGTTCCATTCCAAAAGCACGGCATATTCCTGCGAGCTAACATCGCCTTCGAGGTAATTTTTCATCACCTTGATCACGTGGAAATCATTACTCAGTTGAAACGACAATACCGGATCGTGGATTTCCTTGGCGCGTACTTTTTCGATATATTGTTTTGGTGTCATCTCTTTGGCATGTTCGGCATAACGCGGAATTCTTCCGGCAAAGATGATCGATTGTAAATTCAGTTTTTCGCAGATTTCTTTCCGGGCATCATACAAACGTCTGCCTAAACGGAGTCCGCGATAATCCGGATGAATAAAAACATCGATACCGTATAACACATCGCCAAAAGGATCGTGTGTGGAAAAGGTATAATTTCCGGTGATTTTTTCATAAGTATGTGTCGCACTGGCTTTCCGGTTATCTACAATTAATGAAAGTGCCGAACCAACCACTCTGCCGTCGACCAGTATTACAAGTTGGCCTTCAGGGAAAATTTCCAGTAAGCGTTCGATTTGCTCTTCTTGCCAATAGGCTTCTTTTAGTTCGCTATAGGCTTCCACCATGGAATTTTTCAGTTCTTTATAATCTTCGATCTGTAAATTTCGTAACTCAACTTTATTGATAGCTTGTTGCATAGGGGCGTATTTTTTAGAAAGTTACAAAAAATACCATCTTTTTACAAGCGATTGCAAAGCAGGACAGTTAGATATTTTCACAAAAAAGAGATATTTAATGTGCTGTGCTATAATTTTAACACAGTGCTAACATTGCGAATAATGCGGGTTTAGCGATTATTTTAAAGTATTGTAAAAACATTTAACAGTATTAAGTCTTTAAGATTATATTATTCTTATAAATTTGGTTAAAAACAAATCAAATACTACTATATGAAACTAAAACTACTTATTACAACAACTCTAATTAGTTTCTGTGGCGTCCAAGCTCAGAATTTTAACCAGAGTCAATGGCTTTGGAGTGCTGTAACCGAAAACAGCGGCTTGCAGGAAAACCAACCACAAGGTTTTGTTGACCGATACGGCAATTATATTATGCTTGGAAATTTCAGAACCGATACGGCAACAATACAGGGGACTACGATACAAAACACCAGCGATCCGTCGGCCACAACCAAAGGAGATGCTTATATTGCCAAATTTGATACGAACGGTATACTTTTAAATGTAAAGCATTTTAGCGGAAGCAAGTACGAACAATTTACTGCTGTCGCCTATGATGGTAATGATCATTATTATGCTATAGGGAGTTTTGGAGGTACTATGCAAATCGGTACGACCACTTTGGTCAATACAAATACCTATGGAGAACGTAGCTTTATCGTGAAATTTACATTAGATGGCAATCCGGTTTGGATTAAGGAATTCCCGGAGTATATGGGAGGTGGTTACCTGCAATATAAAAACAACTACCTGTATCTGGCGGCCAATTATTCGTCGGATCAATTTTCTTTTGAAGGATTAACCTTACCGATGGTGAATTATGCACCAGCAATTCAAGGTATGGATAAAAACCTGGTAGCCAAATTCGATGCCGGTACCGGCAATCTGGTTTGGGCTTCGTCTTCGCGTTATACCGGTACGACCAGTTCGAATATGTCCGACCGAATCGGAGCACAGATGAAAGCTATGGTTGTCGACAATAACGGGAATGTTTATGTAGCGGGCGATTTTCTGTCGCGTTCGGTAACCTTTGGAAATATTACGTTAAACCGCAGTTCGGCTTCGAACGCAGGATTATTTTATGTGCGCTATGATAATACCGGAGCGGTGGTCTGGGCAAAAACAGCTACCGTTGGGTCAAGTTCCGACACCAAGGCGTTTAATCTGGCGGTAGATTCAGCAAACAACGTATATTTGGTAGGGATGGCCTATAATTCGACAATAAATTTTGATGGAACCATTTTACAGTTTCCAGGAAATTACGGCGGTTATATGGTAAAACACGGTACTGCCGGAAACCTGATATGGGCTAGAAAAGCGGGAATATCAACCGATCAGGCACCGGGAACCAATGCGAGTTCCTCGTCGAAGTTTTCGAGATTGTATATCGATGCACAGGATAATATTTATGTAGGCGGAAATTTTTACCGATATGTCAATCTTTCCCCGGATTTTACCTATACGATTGATAATAATTTTTTCAACTTCATAGCTAAATATAATACACAAGGAAATATTCAGGCCTGTGAGATTTATCCCGCTCCTGCAAATGGATCCTCAAATTTGAAAGTACTGGATTCCGATCCGGATAATTTTACGATTATTTCGACGGCTTCTGTAGACATACAATTAAATAATCTGGCGATAGAAACCAACAACAAGCAATCGATTTATATTGCCAAAACCGGAGAATCGGCTTTAGGGCTTGCCGAGTTTGGAACAGCCCATTTTGCAGTATATCCCAATCCGGCCAGCGAACGATTGTTTATTAAAAACAAGGAACAATTATCCGATCAGGCACAAATCGCGGTATATGACTTAAACGGAAGACAGATTTTTAAGGTAACAGGAGCTACTATTGGCGAAAAAGGAATTGAGGTATCCAAACTGGCCGCCGGGATTTATGTGTTGGGAATTGAAGATGCAGCACAACAACTAAAAGAATATCAGAAATTTGTAAAAAACAAATAACCCTATACTCCCTTTTCCCCGAATTAAAAGTTAACCTATTAAAATTATGAGCCATGAACACATTGAGAAACCGAGTGCAATTGATCGGAAACGTAGGAAGTGATCCGGAAATTAAGACATTGGAAGAAGGTAGAAAACTGGCAAAATTGTCGGTTGCTACGAACGAAGTGTATTACAATGAAAAAGGTGAAAAAGTTACTGACACGCAATGGCATGTTGTAAAAGCCTGGGGGAAGCTAGCCGACATTGTTGAGAAATTTGTAGAAAAGGGAAAAGAGGTTGTTTTAGAAGGCAAGCTGGTTCACCGAACCTGGGAAGACAAAGAGGGACATAAACGATATTCGACAGAGATTGTCGTAAACGAGATTTTATTGCTTTAAACGAATTAGCTATAAATATAGGAAGCTACCCGGTAGGTATTGGTATGGGCCTGGATAATCGTTCGGATATCCGGCGAATAGCCGCCGCCCATACTACATTGAACCGGTATTCCCGCGCTATGGCAATGTGAAAATACGATTTCATCCCGCTTTTTACAGGCTTCCAGCGAACAGGCGAGTTTTCCGAGTTTATCGGAAGACAATATGTCGACACCGCTAAGGTAAAAGATAAAATCAGGGCGTTCTGAGACAATGAGTTGTGGCAACGTCTGATTTAATAGCGATAAATACGCATCGTCGGCCGTATGGTCTGGCAGTGCGATGTCCAGATCGGAACGTTCTTTTTTAAAAGGATAGTTGGACTGACCGTGCATCGAAAAGGTAAAAACGGAACGATTGTGTTCGAAAATCGCTGCGGTTCCGTTTCCCTGATGTACGTCAAGATCTACAATCAGAATTTTTTTAGCCAACTTTTGGTCCAGTAAATACTGTGCCGCTATAGCCTGATCATTTAACAGACAAAAAGCTTCGCCATGATCGGCATAGGCATGGTGTGTTCCGCCTGCGATATTAAAGGCAATTCCGGTTTGTAATGCTTTTTTGGCACCGGTTATGGAACCTTGTACAATTCGTAATTCCCGTTCGACCAATTCGGCCGATAATGGAAACCCTATTTTGCGAACCGCTCTCGGATCCAGTGTTAATCGGATCAAATCGGTTACATATTCTTTTTGATGTACAGCCAATATTGGTTGCATATCCGGCATATCCGGTTCAAAAAAAGCATTGTCGGAAACAATACCTTCATGTACCAGTTGTTGTGGTAGTAATTCGTATTTGATCATCGGAAAGCGATGGCCTTCCGGTAGCGGATGTTTGTAAATCGGATGGAAGGCAATCGGGAACATACCGTTTATTACGGATTTAATTCGTCGATCAATTCCAATAAGTTGCGTTCCGCATCATAACGGGCACTATAGGCGAAAGGCTGTTGGTTAAAAGCCTTTTCGTAAATATGCAGATCCGTTTCCGGTGTCAGGATATTTTTCAGATTATCTTTATGAATCCATTCCAATATTCCTTCGTTACATTCAGGTGCCGGTTGGTATGGAATTTCGGCCAAATAGACAAAAGTAAGCCAGTTGTATTCCACGGGCGAAACCTCGAAAAGCGTTCCCATATAAGTAAAATGTTCCGGACGAATACCGGTTTCTTCAAATGTTTCGCGTATTGCGGCATCCAAAGGTGTTTCGTTAGGATCGAGCTTGCCGCCAACAGGTACGTAATAGCCTTTAAAGGGTTCTTTAAAGCGTTTTAGTAAAAGCAACTCATCGTTACATTTTAAGATGATAAAAGCGGCAATTTTTCTCATTTCTGATCCAGTTGTTTTTGTAATTCTTCAAAAAACAGGCCTACATGATAACCGTCGGCCAATCCATGATGTACGTGTACGGAAACCGGCATTTCTCTTTTGGCTCCGATAAGCGTCATTTTACCAAAGGAAATTTTCGGACAACTATCGGGGAATGTAAAACTTCTCGCATGTGACAACGAGGTAAAATTCACCCAAGGAATAGAAGAAAAATGAATCAGGTTGTCCATTTCAAAACTTCGGGTAAAAAGTCCCGGCGTTTGTCGTACCCTTTCGATTTCGTTTTGAGCCATGGCTTTAAAATTTTGAATATTGTGGTCAAACTCGATCAGCGAAAAACCAAAAGAATGATCTTCCCGCAAGATCGTCGAAGAAGCATCGATACGATCGTAAATAACCACTTCATTATCCTGAATCCGGTAGCGAAAAGCTTCGACAGCATTTACCGCGACCAGCGTTTTGTACAGGTAATAAATAAAAAACGGCACACCGGCTTCCTTGGCGTTATCGTAGGCTTTGGTACAGTCAACCGTTGCGATAAGGCCGAAAAAAGGCTCTTCAAAATTTTTAAAAAATTCGAAGTGTTCTTTTCTGCTCCAGGTGGTCAGGTCTAATTTTTGTTTCACGATACTAAAAGTGGTAGGATATCGGTTAATTTTTCAATGGTTCTAAAGTTGGGATGTTCCACTTTATGATCGATACGTTCGTGCGCCCAGGTGGTGTGGAACGGCACGTGTACGGCATGACCACCAATTTCCAATACCGGTAATACATCCGATTTTAATGAATTTCCAATCATAAAAAACTCCTCCGGTTTTAGATCCAAACGGCTTACCAGTTTTTGGTAATCCAAAGGCTGTTTATCGGACATTACTTCAATATGGTGAAAATAAGCCCCGAGTCCGGAATCGTGTAATTTGCGATGTTGGTCTTTTAGATCGCCTTTAGTAGCGACGACCAAGCGGTATTTTCCTTTTAAAGTTTCCAGTGTTTCTTCAACGCCATCGAGTAATTCGATTGGTTTTTCCAGCAACTCTTTTCCCAGCTCGATAATACGGCCAATGATGGCGACATCGATGGTATTATTTGAAATTTTTAAGGCCGCTTCAATCATCGAAAGAATATAGCCTTTGATACCGTAACCATAGGCCGGTAAATTTTGTATTTCAATTTTGAATAACTCCTGTGATAATCCCTGGTGTGACAGATAATCTTCCATCAATCCGCAGAATTTTTTTTCGGTTTCTTCAAAATAAGGCTCATTTACCCAAAGGGTATCATCTGCATCAAAGGCTATAACTTTTAGTGCCATTTTATTTTTGTATTTGTAATCTTAATTAATAGTCGCTCCGTTTTTAACGCCATCGGCATCCGGGTTTACAAAAACCAGTTTACCTTCGGCATTTTCCGTCATCAGAATCATTCCTTCGCTTTCCACACCGCGTAAAGCTCTTGGCGCCAGATTGGCTAAAACGGTTACTTTTTTGCCGATAATAGCTTCCGGTGTAAAATGCTCGGCAATTCCCGAAACGATGGTACGAACATCAAGTCCGGTGTCGACTTTAAGCACCAGTAATTTATTTGCTTTTGGCATTTTTTCGGCAGAAACAATGGTTCCTACGCGTAAATCCAATTTGGCAAAATCATCAAAAGTAGCCACTTCTTTTTGTGGTGTTACCACTTGATTTTCGGCTTTATTGGCCACTTTTGTAGCCTCTAGTCGGTCGATTTGTTTTTGAATTTCTTCATCCTCAATTTTAGCGAATAGCAGTTCCGCTTGTCCGATCTGATGACCTGCCGGTATTAAATCGGAATTTTGAGCGATATCATTCCATCCGAAAGCATTGTCAATTTTTAAAATTGATTTTAATTTCTGAGCGGTAAACGGAAGGAACGGTTCGGCTAAAACGCTCAATGCTGCAGCAATCTGTAAGGCTACATACATTTGCGTTTTTACTCTTTCCGGATTTTCTTTTACAATTTTCCACGGTTCTTCATCGGCCAGGTATTTGTTCCCTAAACGCGCTACATTCATCAATTCACCTAAAGCTTCGCGGAAACGGTAACGCTCGATTGAACTCGAAATAACTGCCGGATAGGCTTTTAATTCGGTTAAAGCCGCTTCGTCCGCTTCGGTCAGTTCGTTAGGCTGCGGAATGATACCGTCGTAATATTTGTTGCTTAATACCACTACACGGTTGATAAAGTTTCCGAAAATAGCAACCAGTTCATTATTATTACGTGCCTGAAAATCTTTCCAGGTAAAATCATTGTCTTTGGTTTCCGGAGCATTGGAGGTTAAAGCATAACGCAATACGTCCTGTTTTTCCGGGAAATCGATAAGGTATTCGTGTAACCATACCGCCCAGTTTTTGGATGTCGACAGTTTGTTACCTTCCAGATTCAGGAACTCATTGGCCGGAACATTGTCCGGTAGAATATAACTTCCTTCGGCTTTTAACATCGCCGGGAAAATCACACAGTGGAAAACGATATTGTCTTTTCCGATAAAATGTACCAGTTTGGTATCCTGGTCTTTCCAGTACGGTTCCCAGTCTTTTCCTTCTCTTTCGGCCCATTCTTTTGTAGACGAAATATAACCGATAGGCGCGTCAAACCATACATATAGTACTTTTCCTTCGGCACCTTCAACCGGAACCGGAATTCCCCAGTCCAGATCACGCGTAACGGCACGCGGTTTTAAACCGTCGTCCAGCCATGATTTTACCTGTCCGAAAACATTCGGTTTCCAGTCGTTTTTATGACCTTCCAGAATCCACTCTCTTAAAAAAGTGTCGTATTGATCTAATGGCAGGAACCAGTGTTTGGTTGATTTTAAGATCGGTTTTGTCCCGGTTATGGTCGATTTTGGATTGATTAAATCGGTTGCATTTAACGACGTACCACATTTTTCACATTGATCGCCGTATGCCTCTTCATTACCACATTTTGGACAAGTTCCGGTCACAAAACGATCGGCCAGGAATTGTTGGGCTTTTTCGTCGTATAATTGTTCGGTAACCTCTTCGATGAATTTACCGTTGTCGTATAATTTTCTGAAAAAATCAGAAGCGGTATCGTGGTGTATTTTGGCTGAAGTTCTGGAATAATTGTCAAAAGAGATTCCGAAATCAGCAAAAGATTGTTTAATAATCCCGTTATATTTATCGATAACTTCCTGAGGTGTAATGCCTTCTTTTTTCGCTTTCATCGAAATGGCAACACCATGTTCGTCACTCCCACAAATAAAAGCTACATCTTTACCTTGCTGACGTAAAAAACGCGCATAGATATCAGCCGGTACATATACTCCGGCTAAATGGCCAATATGAATCGGACCGTTCGTATACGGTAAAGCAGCTGTAATGGTATATCTTTTAGGATTTTGTATCATAAAAAAAAGATTAGATTTTGAATGTATTTTCAAGATGAAATGCAAAAATAGGCTATTAGCCACGAATTTGAATGTTTTTTTCATTCAAATTGTGCAAAAAAGCGTTGACAAATCCTTTAACGGATGTTTATCGGATTGTTTTAAAAATGCTAAATTTGTTAGAAACGATTTCAAATGAAAACAAACCGCCTCCATCCGAAAGCCGTATTTTTGAGATCATTCTTGATTTTAGTGTTAATTTTTACAACGACCGATTTATATTCACAACGAAAAATGAAAATTCCATCCTATTTAAAGAAAGGTGATACCGTAGCCATTGTTTGTACCGCAAGAAAATTTTTTCCAGAAGATGCACAACCCGCCATTGAACTCTTAAAATCGTGGGGATTGGAAGTCAAATTAGGACGTACGATAGGATTGGATAGTTGCCAGTTGGGTGGTACGGATCGCGAGCGTATCGATGATTTTCAGCAAATGCTGGACGATGATAACATCAAAGCAATATGGTGTGCACGTGGAGGTTATGGAACGGTTCGCATTATAGACGGTTTGGATTTTACAAAGTTTAAAAAACATCCAAAATGGATCATTGGATTTAGTGATGTTACCGTTTTGCATAGTCATGTTCATACTATGAAAGTGGCAACCCTGCATAGTATCATGCCGTTTACGGTGCCACGAACGGAAGAAATTTCAAAAGAAACGCTACGAAAAGCACTATTTGGAGAGAAAATCCGATATGAGGTTTCGGCAAAAGGATATGAAATTAAGGGAAAAGCAACGGGGCAATTAGTAGGAGGTAACCTGTCTATATTATACAGTTTGTTAGGATCCAAATCCTCAATTGATACAAAAGATAAGATATTATTTATAGAAGATCTGGACGAATATTTATATCATATAGATCGAATGCTGTATAATTTAAAAAGAAATGGTTATTTTGACGGACTAAAAGGACTTGTAGTAGGAGGAATGACAGATATGCATGATAACGAAATTCCTTTTGGGCAAAATGAGGTAGGTATTATCACTTCCATCGCAAAAGAATATAATATTCCGGTATGTTTTTACTTTCCGGCCGGACATGTTAAAGATAATCGGGCACTAATTTTGGGTGCTACGGTTAATTTTGAAATAACCGACGATAAAGTTGTGTTAGAATTCCAATAAAATAAAAAATGGCACGTCATAATGAACTTGGAAAAGAAGGAGAATCGCGTGCAGTAGCATTTTTGATACAGAACGGATACGAAATTCTAGAACGAAACTGGATATTTTGTAAAGCCGAGATTGACATAATTGCAAAAAAAGGTACAACTTTAGTAGTTGTAGAAGTTAAAACTCGTTCTAAATTAGAGTATGGATTACCACAAGAATTTGTGAAATCGAAGAAAATTCAGCTTTTAGTGAAAGCTGTTAACGAATATGTAATCCTAAGGGACATCGAATGTGACGTCCGTTTTGATATAATTGCTATTCACAAACAGGGAGCTGTTTTTGATATTAAGCATTATCCTGATGCATTTTATTATTTCTAATTTATTTTTGTTAAAGTTTTAACAGATTGTTTTTTTTGTAATTTTACGAGATTTTTAAAACCCACTATAATTATGAAAACTATTTCCTCTGTAGTTGAACATTACATTAAAACGAAACCCTTTTTGCTCAATGGCCTCTCCCAGGGTATTATTAATCTGACCTCCTTAGCAAGAGTAATGATGCCGGAATTAGAGCAGGAATTAGGGAAAAACATTAAACAAGGAGCAGTCGTAATGGCTCTGAAACGATTATCGGAAGAACTTGGTTTCCGGATGAACCACAAACTGGATAAAGTTCTGAAGAATCTGGGAGAGATTACTGTACGTTCCTCATTGACGGATTATAATTTCGCAATTACTCCCAAAGTATTGAGTTGTCAATCGGATTTAATCGCAGAAATTAATAACTATACAGATATATTCTATACTTCTTCGCGAGGGGTAAATGAAACCAATATCATTGTAAGTGATTCCCTAAACCACTTAGTAGAGAAATACTTTGCAGAAGAAAAATGGGCTCATAAAACCGAAAACCTAGCTTCGATTACGGTAAAGCTACCTAAAGACAACCTTTCAGTACCGGGATTGTTTTACTACGTATTTCAACGTTTGGCATGGGAAGGTGTGAATATTTGCGAAGTGGTTTCCACAAATTACGAATTCACCATTATTGTTAGTGATGATCAAGTAGATATCGCTTTCAAAGCTATTAAAGACCTTAAAAGTTTGTAGTTAAAAGGTTAAAATTGTGTAGTTAAGCCGGGAATGTGACTCAGAACCTAAATATTTTTTATATTTGGACTGACTAAAATACTAACTAACCCCGCAAAATGAAAAAATTTACACTTTTTTTAGCCCTTTTAACCGGGCTGACTGTGTTTTCGCAAAACAGGGTCGCCCAAAGGGTCGCCGAGTTACGCTCACAGAACACAGACTTTAAAAAATTTTCAGTATTAGAAGCGTCGACTAAAACTCCAGGTAAAGAAATTGCCAGAGTTGTAAACGACGCTTCTTTTGCTATTATAAAAGAAGCTGCTGTCAATGAAATCGTGTCCAAAAAACCCAACGCGATCGAATTGAATCTACCGTATCATAACGAAACGGTAACACTACAACTTTATCGGGTAGACATATTAGCCGAAGGTTTTCACCTGGATACCGATAAAGGAAAAAACATCATTTACGAACCGGGAGTTTATTACCGTGGTATTGTAAAAGGTGATTCAAACTCCTTGGTGTCTTTTAACTTTTTTAAAGGCGAACTGAATGGAATCGCATCTAGTTCAAAGTTAAGCAATTTAACAGTGGGTAAATTGGACAAAAAAGGAAACAAAACGGACTATATTATCTATGAAGATCAAAAAATGAACGTGACCCACGATTTTGAATGTGCTACGGATGATAGAGTTGAAGAGTTTAAAAGCGCTCCAACAACTCCATCAGCAAGTCCGGCCAGTAATAAATGTGTAACGGTTTATTTTGAAATCGATTATAACCTGTATCAATCAAACGGAAGTAATACAACCACCACTTCCAACTGGATGACTTCGGTTTTTAATAATGTACAGACCTTATATAATAACGATGGAATTACGACAGCATTAAAATCGGTATACATCTGGACAACAGAAGATCCGTATGAAGGAGTAGGTAACAGTTCTGGTGATTATCTGGCAAAATTTAATGCAGTACGACCTGTTTTCGATGGTGATGTAGGACAATTGGTAGGGATCGATCCGGGTGGATTAGGTGGAGTAGCAGTAACAATCGGAGGACTGTGTACCGCTAATAATTATTGTTATTCGGATGTGAATTTTAGTTATAGTACCGTTCCAACGTATTCCTGGACTGTTCAGGTAGTGACACACGAATTAGGGCACTTGCTAGGTTCAAGACATACCCACGCTTGTGTGTGGAATGGGAATAATACCGCTATTGATAACTGTGCTCCGGCTGCTTTAGGGTCGACATCGGAAGGATACAACTGTATGACCAGTCCGCCAACAATTCCTTCTTCTTCTGTAAAAGGGACAATCATGAGTTATTGCCATTTGGTGAGTGGTGTAGGAATCAGTTTTAATAATGGATTCGGACCACAACCATCAGCGGCAATTTTAAATCATGTTGATTCCAGAACTTGTTTAAGTACGGATTGTATCAATACCTGTATTAATACGGTTATGGATATCAATTCTACTATGGGAGCCGGAAATACATCGGCTGTGATTACCTGGTCGGATGCCGGAAGTGCTACTTCATGGCAAATAGTTGTGTTCCCGTACTCTGGAACAGCAGGCCAATATACTACGGTAGGAACAAATTCATATACAGCGCAAAACTTAACGCCAAATACGTATTACAGAGTGCGAATCCGTCCGGTTTGTGGTCTTGGAATGACATCATTGGCCAGAGATTTTATATTGTTGACCGGAGCCGATTATTGTAACGGCATTCAATTGACCGATACCGGAGGAACATTTGGACAATATGGTAACAATCAGGTGTTTGTTAGAACGCTTATTCCAAATCTGGCAAACAATAAAGTAAAACTAACCTTTACTGCTTTCAGACTGGAAGATGGTTATGATTTCTTATATATCTACAACGGATCAAGTACAGAAGCGCCATTAGTAGGCGGCGCTGGTTTAACCGGATTAACGTTACCGGCACCAATCGAATCGACTGCTGCAGACGGTGCTTTAACCATGAAATTCGTTTCTGACGGAGGTGTAACCGAAGCAGGATGGGTGGCAACAACCTCTTGTACGCCTTCTTTAGGATTGGAAGATGCTGTGTATATGGATTATTCCTATTACCCGAACCCGGTTAACGGTTTTGTAAATATTGCATCAAAAGACGCAATAACAGAAATTCAGGTATTTAATGTTCAGGGACAATTGTTGTATAACAGTCAGTTGAACGACCTGACAACAAAAGTAGACATGACGGCCTATGCGACCGGAACCTATCTTTTCAAAATGAAAATCAACAACCAGACCGTTAATTTTAAAGTTGTTAAATTATAATTAAAAATAACGAAATCGGATGATTAAAGCCGTTTACCACTTAGGGTAAGCGGCTTTTTTAGTTTCAATTCCTTATCTTTGTTTTGAAAACAAAAAACTAACTATGTACGAAATTATTCAAAAAGGCCATTCCGGATTGGCTTACTTAGCTTTATTGGCTTTATTCATCGCTGTAATCAACGCTTTTTTAGGAATGAGTTCCAAAAGAGATTTTGAACCAAAAGACAGAAGCATTTCACTTTTTGGATTGATCTTTTCTCATATTCAGTTGCTTTTCGGTTTTATCCTATATTTTGTTTCACCACTGGGTTCGGCATCATTCGGACAAATGAGTAACAGTGCGCTTCGATTAACTTCTTTGGAGCATCCGCTAATCAATATCATTGCCATTGCATTGATCACAATTGGTTGGTCGAAACATAAAAAAGCAGCTACCGGAACGGATAAATTCAAAAAAATAGCCATTTTCTATGCGATAGGTTTGGTTTTAATACTAAGCAGAATACCATGGAGTTTATGGTTTAAATAAAATGAAGGCCCGTAAGGGCCTTTTTCAACTTGGCATATTTCTTGCCTTTCACCATCTAAAAAACGAATAGAATGAAAAAAGTAATAGTTTACATCGTATTTGTTACACTCGCTGTTTTGTTAATCAGTGCAACAACCGGAAGGGTTTTTGCTTTTCAGACAGATCCTAAAGTGAAAGCGAACGATACGATAAAAAAAGATTCTATCACGATTCAGGGAGGTCTTAAGCTTAAGAATTATAAAAAAAATGTACATGCATCGTATTATGCCGACCGATTTAATGGAAGAAGAACCGCAAGCGGCAGGAAATTTGACAATTCAAAATATACCGCTGCGCATAGAAATCTACCTTTCGGAACCAAAATAAAAGTAACGAATGTAGCGAATAAAAAAGCCGTTATCGTAGAAGTAACCGATCGCGGACCATTCTCACGAGGACGGGAAATTGACCTTTCTAAAAAAGCGTTTATGGAAATTACACACGGAAAAGGCCGTGGATTCGTAAACGTAAATATTGAAGTGATTCAGGATTAAACTATTCGAGTTTACTTCCTTTTGCTGCCCACCATCCCATAGTTTCCACTTCCAGTCGTCCGGATTTTACCGCCGGATCCAATTTTGCAAGACTGTCGGCTTCGCGTAATGTAGGTGTGTTAAAAACCAGAATGCCCGAAATGGTTTCGTGTTTGTCCATAGGACCGGCAAGGCTGATTTTTCCGTTTTGATGCAACCAGGAAAGATGTTCCATATGCTTTTTCTGAATTTCCTCAGCGTCCTCTTTTGATTGAGTTCTGTTAGGACCTTTTTTTAGTAAGACCAGAAAATATTTTTGCATCACATAAGTGATACCATTGTCCTGATAACTAAAAGTCTCCGGGGCAAGTCCGGTTGGAATGGATGGTGTTTGGACTGTTTTCTTAGGACTGCTACAGGATAAAACCGCAAGCAGAAAAACTAAAGTATACCGCGGCGTTTTCATTTTACCAGAGTTTATAAGGGTTGTTGCTTAAAAAAGCATTGTAATACCGTTTGTCGCCGGTAACCTCGGATCCGAGCCAGTCCGGCTTTTCAAAGAGCTCGTTTTCCGATTGCAATTCCACTTCGGCAATAATCAGTCCTTCATTGGCTCCGGAAAAAACATCCACCTCAAAAGTGTGGTTTCCTTTTTGGATCTCATAACGAACTTTGTCGATAACACCTTTTTCGCAGAGCGGCAGGAGCGTTTCGGCATCGGAAACCGGAATTTCCGTTTCCCATTCCAGGCGTGTCGTTCCGGAAGCATTGCCGATTCCTTTAACGGTTAGAAAACCTTTTTCGCCTTTAATACGAACGCGAACGGTTCGTTCCGGATCCGAATTAAGATAACCTTGAACAATCCTGTTTTGATGGTGTGATTCGGTAATAAAAGCCTCGGATTTGACTAAAAACTTTCGCTCGATTTCCTGCATTTTCTGGAGAAATTAATATAAATTAGGAGCAAGTTAAGAAAATTATAGCTCCCGGATCGTAATTTTGCAACAGAATAATTTACCAAAAACAAGCGCATGAATTTAAGACATAAGCTACAATCAAAGACAACGATAGAAAACCTGTTTGACAAACATTTTGAAAACCAGCGGTATGTCTCTGAAGATAGCTTACATTTTTTAGTGGATCTGGTACATTTGTTCCGCCCGAAAAAACCACAAAAACAAGCGACGGTTTCCATCGAAAAATTGCTTTATTTTCTCGAAGAACACCCGGATAAACGCGAATTACTGATTGGCTATCTGGCACAGTTGTTTAAAGAACGAAAATTCAGTCGGATGTTATCGGACGCTGCGATTTTGCAGGATGCCGATTTTGTCTTTGAAGTCAAAAAAAGATTATTGGCTAAAGTGCTACCGTATCAACCGCAAAAAGACACCCTTCAATATATCCTGAATCAGGTTTTTTATCTGAATTCAGATGGTATTTGGATCAAAAAAGTTCCAATGGAAGAATTATTGCGATTATTTGATCTGCTTTCGTTTCGGGATATCTATGTTTCGGTTAAAGAAAAATCACCATTATCCGAATTGCTCAATGTGATGAACCTGATTCCGCAGCGTATGAGCGGAAGAGCGATGGAAAATGACGTGATCAAAATGGTGCCGGAATACAGTCAGTTTGAAAGTCCGTTTACAGCTTTTGAAAAAGAGTTGCAGGAAATTATCGAAAAAATACGTACCGGAGAACAACATGCCATTACTTCCGATGATTTGTTGTATAAGCAACTGCTAATCCTGCACAAACAATGCGAAGAGTATGTCGACAAAGCTTTTGCCAACAGTTCCAAATACGGGATTTCGATTAAGGTAAACCAAAGTTTGTTACGCATTCGACAGCAATTGTACCGTATGAAAATCCTGATTCCGTTATTGGTAGTCAATAAAGAAGAAGACAAAAAACACAACACGATTCAGTTGGCCTTACAGCTTATTAAGTTTAACTGTTATAAAAACAACGTTGGTCAGCTGATCAATGAAAGTACGCAATTGCTTTCGTATGAGATCACACAACATACGGCCAAAACGGGAGAGCATTATATAACCGAAAGTCCGAAAGAGTATTTCGGGATGCTTAAAGCTGCTTTGGGAGGTGGTTTTATCGTAGGGATATTGTGTATCATCAAATTGTTGTTTTCCAAAATAGAAACCAGTGCTTTCGGGCATGCATTTCTGTATAGTTTAAACTATTCGCTTGGTTTTATTGCCATTTACCTTTGTGGCTTTACATTGGCGACCAAACAACCGGCAATGACCGCTGCGACCATCATTCAGGCATTGGAGAAAGGGATGAAAAAACAAGGAAAAACGGAAAATAAGCACAGTTCGTTTGCCAAATTATTTGCCCGTTTGTTCCGATCTCAGTTTATCGCATTTGTTGGAAATGTTGTTATGGCTTTTCCGGTTTCCTTATTGGGAATTTGGGCGATCGATCAGGTTTTCGATTACAATATTGCTGAAACAAAATGGCCCAAACTGTTAGGCGATTTGAATCCGATTTTTTCACCTGCCATTTTTCACGCTTCCATAGCCGGTGTATTCCTTTTTTTGTCGGGGATTATTTCCGGAAGTATTTCCAACCGAAACAAACACAATCAGGTGTATTACCGTATTCAAGAGCATCCGTTTTTGAAAATGAGTTTCGGTGTCGAAAAAACAAAAAAAATAGCCAACTGGTTTGAACACAATTGGGCCGGTATCGTTTCGAACGGCTGGTTTGGAGTTTTCCTGGGAAGTACGGCGTCGATAGGGATCTTTTTGGGGTTAAATCTGGACATTCGACACATTACATTTGCGAGTGGAAATTTTGCCTTAGGATTATACGGGATGAATTTTAAAGCCGATTTATGGATGATTGGCTGGAGTATTTTAGGAATCGGACTTATTGGGTTTATGAACTTTATTATCAGTTTTGGTTTGTCGATCGGATTAGCGTTCCGTTCCCGAAATATACCGCTTTCGGAATTCCGGCTTTTAAACAAGGCCATCTGGATTCATTTTAGAAAGCGACCGCTATCGTTTTTTATCCCGGTAAAAGACAAACGGGAGGAAGAATCCGTATCCTGATTCTGTCTGTTTTTTTCAGGTTTATGCCTACATTTACGATATGGAAACTACCCCGAATTTCAGAAAGATTATCCACGTGGATATGGATGCGTTTTATGCTTCCGTAGAGCAAATGGATAATCCGGAATTAAAGGGAAAACCGGTAGCCGTTGGTGGAAGTGAAGTCAGAGGAGTGGTTTCAGCGGCAAGTTATGAAGCCCGTAAATTTGGCGTTCGAAGTGCGATGAGTGGTTATATGGCGCGCAAAAACTGTCCGGAACTTATTTTTGTTCGTCCCCGCTTTGACCGGTATAAAGAAATCTCTAAAAAAATCCGGAAAATATTTTACGAATATACCGATCTGGTAGAACCGCTTTCGCTGGACGAGGCCTATCTGGACGTAACGGAGAATAAAAAAGGGAATCCGAGTGCCACGCTAATCGCGCAGGAAATCCGGAAACGTATTTTTGAGGAAATCGGACTAACGGCTTCAGCGGGAATTTCGGTAAATAAATTCCTGGCAAAAGTAGCCAGTGACTATAACAAACCCAACGGACAAAAAACGATTAATCCTGAAGAAATAATCCAATTTCTCGAAGAACTGGATATTAAAAAATTCTACGGTATTGGGAAAGTAACAGCCGAAAAAATGTACCAGAGTGGCATTTTTACCGGAAAAGATTTAAAAGCAAAATCGCTGGATTATCTGGAGGAACATTTTGGAAAAAGCGGAACCCATTATTACAATATTGTAAGAGGTATTCATAATAGTGCGGTAAAACCGGATCGAATGTTAAAATCGGTTGGCGCCGAAAGAACTTTTAATGTCAACTTATCGTCCGAAATTTTTATGGTTGAAAAGCTGGAAAATATCGCAAATGAATTAGAAAAACGACTGAAGTCTTATAAAATAGCCGGAAAAACGGTAACGTTAAAGATCAAATATTCCGATTTCACACTACAAACGCGAAGCAAAACGCTACCGTATTTTATAGCCGATAAAGCTCTGATTCTGGAAGCGGCGAAAGAATTGCTGTATCAGGAGAAAATGAAAGATTCCGTACGCTTACTAGGTATTTCGTTACACAACCTGAATACGGAAATCAAAAAAACTATTGCCGTACAATTGCGGTTTGACTTTTAAAAAAAAACCTGCCGATTGCGACAGGTTTGTACTATTTTATAATCATGTGGATTAGCTGATTTGAGAAATACGCAGGGTGTTAACCATCCCTTTATCAATTACCGGCATGGCGGCCAGGTTAATCATCATATCGTCTTCTTTTACAAATCCTTTTTCTTTTGAAATGCGGTTGATGTCTTCTACGGTATCATCGGTGCTCACCAATTTGTCGTAGTAGAACGTATGAACACCCCAAAGTAAACCCAATTGGGTCACAATTTTTTTATTGGATGTAAATACCAAAATGTGAGAATGAGGGCGCCAGGCCGAAATCTGGAAGGCCGTATAACCACTATTGGTTAGTGTTGAAATCGCTTTTGCATCGATATCATTAGCCATCAAAGCGGCGTGGTAACAGATCGATTTAGTAATATAGCGTTTGGTTCGAACTAATGGTGGATTTTGCGGAACCTTGATTAGCGGTGAATTTTCAACACTTTCGATAATCTGAGTCATTTTTTCAATTACTTGCACCGGATAGTTTCCTACGGAAGTTTCTCCGGAAAGCATTACCGCATCGGCACCATCCATAACCGAGTTGGCTACGTCGTTTACTTCGGCACGGGTTGGTGTTAAACTGGTGATCATCGTTTCCATCATCTGTGTTGCGATAATAACCGGAATACGGGCTGTTTTGGCACGGTGAACCAGTTTTTTCTGGATTAACGGAACTTCCTGAGCCGGAATTTCCACACCAAGATCTCCACGGGCAACCATTAGTCCGTCGGCAAAAGCAACGATTTTATCAATATTTTCAACCGCTTCGGGTTTTTCAATTTTAGCGATAATCGGAATTTTATGATCGGAATGTTTGGCAATTAAATCCTGAAGATCCTCCAGATCTTTTGGTGTTCTAACAAACGATAAGGCAATCCAGTCCACTTGATTTTCAATAGCGAAAATCGCATCGCGGATGTCTTTTTCCGTTAAAGCCGGTAATGAAACTTTAGTGTTTGGGAGGTTTACTCCTTTTTTCGATTTCAACGGACCACCTTGAATGACCACGGTTTTTACCTCAGTGTTTTTATCGGTTTCCAGTACTTCAAAAATCAGTTTTCCGTCATCCAAAAGAATACGCTCTCCGGGATTTACATCTTTTGGAAACTCTTTGTAATTCATATACACCCTTTCGGCAGTTCCCAGAATATCTTCAGCAGTAGTAAATGTAATGGTATCACCTTTACTCACTACTACGTCTTCTTTCATGACACCGACGCGAAGTTTTGGACCTTGCAGGTCGGCAAGAATAGAAGTGGTATAACCAAATTCATCGTTTAGTCCTCTAATAATATCGATACGTTCTTTAACATCCGTATAATCAGCGTGAGAAAAATTAATTCGGAAGACATTTACTCCTGTATCAATCATTTCTTTTATTATTTCTCTTGTACTACAAGCAGGGCCAAGTGTCGCTACGATTTTTGTCTTTTTTCTTGTCAGCATTGGTATTAGAAAATTAAATTATTTTTCGATTTTAGTTTGTTTTGTTCAATTTTATAGGCCGTGGTAATCTGTTTGATTGTCAACAGTTGATCAATCAATTGGTCCAGGTCAAAAAAATCGTCTGTGTTTTCAATTTTTATGATATAATCCACTTTTTTGAGCTCTGGCAACAGATATATGTTGGTTGCGATATCAAATTCCGTTTCCTCAAAAAGGGATGTGGCTTTCGTTTGTCGGGTAACCAGCGTTGTTTTATTTGGAATCAGATTCCAGAATAATTCATGTGCTTCGTCGTCGAAAATAAAGCGGGTAAAATGACTTTTTCCTTCCGGTACCTGAATACCGATATCCTTGCTGCTTTTTTCGAATGTAACGGGAAGCTTCTGGTTGATAAAATAGGCTAACCGATAGTCTTCCAGAGTCGAATGAATTGCAATCAATTCATAATCTTCGGAGATAAAATCGTTAATCAGTAGTTTATGAATAGCCATATTCTTTGAAAAAAATCCAGAGGTAAAGATACTACATTAAAGATTTAAAAAACAGGAAAGTAAGGTTGTTAACGATAATTTAGCAAAGACGGCACTTACTTTTTGTTAATTTTTTCCTGGAATGCGAAATAGGCACGTTGCGAGGCTTTTTCCTCGGCCTTTTTCTTGGAAGTAGCTCTGGCTTTGGCTATGATTTTATTGTCGATCTTTAGTTTTACGCCAAAATATTTGATTCCTTCGTTACCGTTATCTTCGAAAACGTCGTACTGGAAGGTATGTTTTTCTTTCTGACACCATTCGATTAACAGGCTTTTGTAGCTGATTACTTTTCCTTCGAGTTTGGCAATATCCACATACGGAACGATCACTTTTTTATGGATAAATTTCTCGCAATAGGTAAAGCCGCGATCCAGATAAATAGCGCCGATTAAGGCTTCAAATAAATTGCCGTGGATGTTTTCGCCAAAGTGCTGTGTCGATACTTTGCTTTCCACATGTCGGATCAGGTTCAGGTCTTTGCCGAGTTCGTTCAAATGTTCGCGACTCACGATTTTAGACCGCATTTTGGTCAGATAACCTTCGTCGCCGGTTGGAACTTTATTGAACAAATGTGCCGCAATTACCGATCCGAGCATGGCGTCCCCTAAAAATTCCAGGCGTTCATAATTCATCGGATTGCCTTCATCATCAGATTTATTCATCGAACGATGGGTAAATGCCTTGCGGTAATGAATCATGTTTAGGGGTTTGAACCCTAGTATTTTAGAAACTTCATCAAAAAAAATCCCGTCTTCATTAGAGCGGGAATTTGAAAATATTTTTTTGATAATACGCATTACAAGACTACAGATCCAATTTTTTTACAAGTACACAAGCATTGTGACCACCAAAACCAAACGTATTGCTCATAACCACTTTCATGTCTCTTTTCTGAGCCTGGTTAAAAGTAAAATTCAATTTACTGTCGATGTTTTCATCGTCTGTAAAATGGTTGATAGTTGGTGGAACGATTCCGTGTACGATCGAAAGAATAGAAGCTATGGCTTCGATAGCTCCGGCAGCACCTAGCAAGTGACCGGTCATCGATTTGGTAGCGTTCAGGTTTAGCGTATAGGCATGTTCGCCAAATACGTGTTGGATTGCTTTACTTTCGGCAATATCACCAAGAGGTGTCGATGTACCGTGCATATTCACACCGTCTACGTCGGTAGGTTGTAAACCGGCATCGCGTAAACAGTTTAACATTACGTTTTTCGCACCAAAACCTTCCGGATGTGGAGCGGTAATGTGATGTGCATCAGCCGACATACCACCACCACCTATTTCACAATAGATTCGGGCGCCACGGGCAACAGCATGATCGTATTCTTCCAATACCAAAGCACCGGCACCTTCACCTAAAACAAAACCTTCACGGTCTTTGTCCATCGGACGGGAAGCTGTTTTTGGATCATCATTTCGGGTCGATAAAGCATGCATAGCGTTAAAACCTCCCATTCCGGCAATAGTAACAGCAGCTTCCGATCCTCCTGTAACCATCACATCGGCATGTCCTAAACGGATGTAGTTAAAGGCATCGATAAGCGCATTAGTAGAAGAAGCACAAGCGGATACCGTAGTAAAGTTTGGTCCTCTAAAACCATATTTGATGGAAATATGACCACCGGCAATATCGGCAATCATTTTAGGGATAAAGAACGGGTTGAATTTCGGGATTCCGCTACTTCTGGCAAAATCAATAACTTCCTGTTGGAAGGTTTCCAATCCGCCAATTCCGGATCCCCAAATTACACCTACTCTGTCTTTGTCTAATTTATCAAAATTGAAATTCGCATCGTTAACCGCTTCTTCTGATGACACCATTGCATATTGTGCATAGCGATCCATTTTTCGAGCTTCTTTACGATCTATGAAATTCTCAACATTAAAACCTTTTAATTCGCAGGCGAATTGTGTCTTGAAGTTGGAGGCATCAAAATAAGTAATTGGAGCAGCTCCGCTTACACCGTTAATAAGACCATTCCAGTATTCCTGAATATTGTTTCCAATAGGAGTAAGAGCACCTAATCCTGTTACTACAACTCGTCTTAATTTCATACGTTCAATTTTATAGTTTCAATTTAAACAAAAATACCCATGTTGTTTTCTTTTATAAACTAAAGGAAACATGGGCAATTTGATAGTATATTTAATGATTGTTGCCAATCAGTTGTATTTCTTAACCAAATACCGTTGAAAAATAATAACACCCATGTATTCACAGTAAAACCGGAATACATGGGATTAATGAGGTTATTATTTTTTAGCTTCTTCTATGTAAGAGATAGCTTGGCCAACAGTAGAAATGTTTTCAGCTTGGTCATCTGGAATTTGAATATCGAATTCTTTTTCGAACTCCATAATAAGCTCAACAGTGTCTAATGAATCAGCTCCTAAATCGTTAGTGAAGCTTGCTTCCGTTACAACTTCGTTTTCGTCAACACCTAATTTGTCTACGATAATCGCTTTTACTCTTGATGCAATGTCTGACATAATCTTTAATTTTAAAATTTAATTTGTTGGCAAAAATAAAAAACTTTATTTTAAAACAACATTTTAGTTAATAAATGTAGCTACGAAAATAAAAAATTAATTTGAAAAGGCTCTCAAAAACTGTTTAATATCATTTATTATTCTTTTTTTTGCGGTCTGAAAAACAAAGGATAAATGAGAAAGATCGTCATATTTGCCTCGGGTTCGGGAAGCAATGCAGAAAAAATAATTTTACACTTTAAAAATAGTAATTTAGGGCTTGTTTCGGCCGTTTTTTCGAACAAACCGGATGCAAAAGTGTTGGAGAAATCCCAAAATTTAGGAATTTCGACTGTCGTTTTCGACAAAAATGCGCTTTCAGACGGTACGGTTTTGGCGAAAATTAAGGCGATCGATCCCGATTTAATCGTTTTGGCAGGCTTCCTTTGGAAGTTTCCGGAATCGATTATCGAACAATATCCCGGGAAAATTATTAACATTCACCCGGCTCTATTGCCAAAGTACGGCGGAAAAGGAATGTATGGGATGAATGTACACCGCGCCATACTCGAAAATGGCGAAAAAGAAACCGGTATTACGATACATTATGTAAACGAGCATTATGATGAAGGCGGAATTGTGTTTCAGGCAACCGTATCGGTAGCCGATTGTACCACGCCGGAAGCCATAGCGGCAAAAGTTCAGGAGTTGGAACACGAACATTTTCCTATAGTAATCGAAAACCTATTAAAAGCATAAGGTGCAGTCTCACGAAGTACATATATATACAGACGGTGCGGCAAAAGGAAATCCGGGCCCTGGCGGTTATGGCGTAATCCTGCAATGGGTGGGTAAACCGTATAAAAAAGAATTTTACGAAGGATTCCGGTTAACAACCAATAACCGAATGGAATTGCTGGCGGTAATTGTGGGCCTGGAAAAACTTAAAATCCAGGGAACTAGTGTTCTGGTGGTTTCGGATTCCAAATATGTAGTCGATTCCGTTTTAAAAGGATGGGTATTCGGATGGGAAAAGAAAAACTTCGAAGGTAAGAAAAATCCCGATCTATGGATGCGTTTTCTAAAGATATACCGCAAACACCGTGTCGATTTCAAATGGATCAAAGGACATAACAATCATCCTCAAAATGAGCGTTGTGACCAGTTGGCGGTAATGGCTTCGCAACAGGAAAAACTTTCGGTAGATACCTATTACGAAAAAGTGCAGCAGGATTAACGATCGTATTGTGAAATTTTACCATTACTTTGTGAGGCTGAACCGTTGCAACTCTGAAACTTATGAAGTATATTTGCACCCTAATTTTCAACACGTTTTATGAACAAACTATTAATTGTAGGTACCGTTGCGTTTGATGCGATTGAAACGCCATTCGGAAAAACTGACAAGATTCTAGGTGGAGCGGCAACGTATATCGGATTGTCGGCGTCATTTTTTAATATAAAATCAGCTATCGTTTCGGTTGTAGGAGAAGATTTTCCGGAAGCGTATTTGGACTTGCTTCGAAATAAAAACATCGATATTTCGGGAGTAGAAGTGGTTAAAGGTGGAAAAACGTTCTTTTGGAGCGGACGCTACCATAACGATCTGAATTCCAGAGATACCTTAGATACCCAATTAAATGTATTAGCGGATTTCCAACCGAAAGTACCGGCCGATTATACCGATGCCGATGTGGTTATGTTAGGAAACCTGCACCCAATTGTACAAAGCAGTGTTCTGGATCAGATGACAACACGTCCGAAGTTGGTGGTATTGGATACCATGAATTTCTGGATGGATTGTGCACTACCGGAATTACTGGACGTAATGAAACGAGTAGATGTAATTACCATTAACGATGAGGAAGCGCGTCAGTTATCAGGAGAATATTCCTTGGTTAAAGCGGCTGCCAAAATCCATACAATGGGGCCAAAATATGTAGTGATCAAAAAAGGAGAACACGGCGCGTTATTGTTCCATGATAAAGACGTTTTCTTTGCGCCGGCTTTACCGCTGGAGGAAGTTTTTGATCCGACCGGAGCCGGAGATACTTTCGCAGGAGGATTCTCAGGATTTATTGCACAAAGCGAAAACATTTCGTTTGGCAATATGAAAAATGCAATTGTATACGGTTCGAATTTAGCTTCGTTCTGTGTAGAAGAATTCGGGACACAACGTATGGAGCGTTTGGAAAAACACGAAGTACTATCCCGACTACAACAGTTTAAAGCGTTGACACAGTTCGACATCGCATTACAAGATTAACGGAAACATCCGAAGCCTCGAAACGGGGCTTTTTTTATTAATACACAACAACAACACAACAACTATGAGTGACGCAATAAAACACGAGTGTGGCATTGCCCTTTTACGATTAAAAAAACCATTATCCTTTTATAAAGAAAAATATGGTTCTGCATTCTACGGAATACAGAAAATGTATCTCTTAATGGAGAAGCAACATAACAGAGGACAGGATGGAGCCGGTTTGGCAAGTATTAAACTGGATGTGGAACCGGGAGAGCGCTATATTAGCAGAATCCGTTCCAATCAGTCGCAGCCGATTCAGGATATTTTTGCGCAAATCAATCAGCGTATTAACGAAGAATTGACTGCGCATCCGGAATATAATGACAACGTGGATTTACAAAAACAGGAAATCCCTTATATAGGAGAATTGTTTTTGGGACACGTACGTTATGGGACTTTTGGTAAAAACAGTATCGAAAGTGTCCACCCGTTTTTACGTCAGAACAACTGGATGCATCGCAACCTGATTGTAGCCGGAAACTTTAATATGACCAATGTTAAAGAATTGTTCGACGATTTGGTTCGATTGGGACAACATCCGAAAGAAATGGCTGATACGGTTACCGTAATGGAAAAAATCGGACACTTTTTGGATGATGAAGTAACCGATTTGTACCAGCAATGTAAAAACGAAGGACTAAGTAAAAGAGAAGCGTCACCGGAAATTGCAGAACGTTTGGACATTGCCCGTATTTTACGACGCGCGTCCAAAAACTGGGACGGTGGATATGCTATGGCGGGACTTTTAGGGCATGGCGATGCATTTGTAACCCGTGATCCGGCTGGAATCCGTCCGGCATTCTATTATCAGGACGACGAAATCGTAGTTGTGGCATCCGAAAGACCGGTAATTCAAACCGTATTTAATGTGCCGTTTGAAGCTATCCGTGAAATCACACCGGGACATGCGATTATCGTTAAAAAAGACGGACGCGTACTGGACGAGCAAATTCGCGAAGCCTTACCGTTAAAAGCCTGTTCGTTCGAAAGAATTTATTTCTCAAGAGGAAGCGATGCCGAAATTTATCAGGAACGCAAAGAATTAGGGAAATTGATCATGCCTGCGGTTCTGGAAGCAATCGGAAACGATACCGATAATACGGTGTTTTCCTATATTCCGAATACAGCGGAAACCTCCTTTTATGGAATGGTTGAGGCCGCGCAGGATTTTTTAAACCAACGTAAGATTTCCGATATTTTAGCGAATAAGGAAGTGCTGACAGCCGAAAAATTACAGGATATACTATCGGTAAAACTCCGAACAGAAAAAGTAGCGATTAAAGATGCGAAACTCCGCACCTTTATTACCGAAGATAGTAGCCGCGACGATTTGGTAGCGCACGTATACGATGTAACTTATGGGGTGATCAAACCAAGCGACAATCTAGTGATCATCGATGATAGTATTGTACGGGGAACAACCTTGAAAAAGAGTATTATCAAGATGATGGATCGTTTGCATCCGAAGAAAATCGTAATTGTCTCTTCGGCACCGCAAATCCGTTATCCGGATTGTTACGGAATTGATATGGCGAAGTTGGAAGGTTTAATCGCATTTCAGGCTACATTAGAGTTGTTAAAAGAGCGCAATCTATACCATTTGGTAGACGAAGTGTACCAAAAATCAAAAGCGCAGGAAAACTTCCCGGATAGTGAAGTGGTCAACTATGTAAAAGAAATTTATGCACCGTTTACGGATCAGGAAATTTCTGACAAAATCGCCGAGATGTTAACTTCGTCGGATGTTAATGCTGAAGTGAAAATCATTTTCCAGACCGTGGCGAATTTACACACGGCTTGTCCGAAAAATTTAGGGGATTGGTATTTCACAGGTGACTATCCAACCAATGGTGGTAATCGCGTAGTGAACCGTGCTTTTATGAATTTTTACGAAGGTAAAGACGCCCGCGCGTACTAACAAGTAGTTAAAAACACGCTTTTTATCGAATTTATTAGTAGATAATCTGATTTTTTTGATAGCAAAAAGCATTGACAATACATTTGTATCACCATAGCATTAGTAGGTTAAGTTTATGGTAGATTTGGGGCAAAAAGGGTGGAATTCTATTCCACCTTTTTATTTTATGATCAATAAAAAACCCCGACAGTAATACCATCGGGGCTATTTGTAGTTGTTATTTTAGATTATTTTGCAGCTGCATAACGTTTTGCTACTTCAGCCCAGTTAATCACATTGAAAAACGCCTCAATATAATCCGGTCTTCTGTTTTGATAGTGCAAATAGTAGGCATGTTCCCAAACGTCCATTCCTAAAATAGGAGTTCCGCCACATCCGATACCGGGCATTAACGGGTTGTCCTGATTTGGAGTGCCACAAACATCCAGTTTTCCACCTTTCTGAACACATAGCCATGCCCATCCGGAACCAAATTGTGTCGCACCAGCTTTTGAAAACTGCGCTTTAAATTCGTCAAAAGAACCAAAAGAAGCATTAATAGCCTCTGCTAATTCTCCAGTCGGTAATCCGCCTCCGTTTGGTGACATTACTTCCCAGAATAAATTGTGATTGTAAAAACCACCACCGTTATTACGAACAGCTGCTTTAGACAAATCAAGACCGTTAAGGATTTCTTCGATGGTTTTGCCTTCTAAATCCGTTCCTGCGATTGCAGCGTTTAAATTCGTAGTATAAGCATTGTGATGTTTAGAATGGTGAATCTCCATTGTACGGGCATCAATATGAGGCTCTAACGCGTCATAGGCATATGGAAGTTTTGGTAATTCGAAAGCCATAGTATTTTTATTTAAAGATTAGTATTAATTTTATTCAAAATTATAAATTATACTTTGGAATAAAAAATAGTAATTTTCTATTCTGATATTGGTAATGCCAATATAAACATTTCTTAATTGTGGAGAAAACTGCTTTTTCAATTTATGACGCTTCCGCCGGATCGGGAAAAACCTATATGCTTGTCAAAGAGTATCTTAAAATTTTATTGACAGCGGATTCGAATGATGCGTATAAAAAAATTCTGGCCATAACCTTTACCAATAAAGCCGTAGAGGAAATGAAAACCCGGATTGTAAACGGTTTGTCGGAGTTTTCAAAACCCGATACCAGCGACAAAGCTTTGGAGTTGATGAAGGATATTTCGGCGGAAACGCGGTTAAGTCTGGCGACAATTCAGGACAAATCGAAAGCGATCATCAAAAATATTATCCATAATTATGCGTCTTTTGATATTTCTACGATTGATAAATTTACTCATAAAGTAATTCGTGCTTTTGCACACGATCTGAATTTACCGGTAACCTTTGATGTTTCGCTCGAAACCGATTCGCTTTTAATGGAAGCCGTGGATGCCATAGTGGCCAAAGCGGGAGAAGAAAACGAATTGACAAACTTGTTGGTCGATTTTTCGGTGGATAAAACCGATAACGACAGAAGTTGGGATGTGACCGGCGAATTGTTGGATGTAGGGCGATTATTACTCAATGAAAACAACCGGAACGAGATTCATAATTTCGAGGATAAATCGATTGGGGAGTTTCTGGAGGTTAAAGCTAAACTAAAAGAAGCCGTGTCGCATCTTGATGCCGATAGTGTCGCTAAGGCGGATGAAGCCATGGCGCTGATCGAAAGTAAAGGAATCGATCTTAAATCATTTTCCCGCGGAACGTTTCCCAATCATTTGGGGTATATCCAAAAAGGCGAATTAAAAAGTTCGCATAAAAAGTTTCGGGAGATCGATGATATTGCGATTAATAAAACAGCAAAAGATAAGGACATAATCGAGTCGATTTCCGGAGAGTTGATTGCTATTTTGGATGCGGTCTATAAAAATTACGAAAAAAAGAATTTTTATACGGCTTTCTTAAAAAACATAACGCCATTGTCGTTGTTAAACTCGATTAGTCAGGAGTTGGAACGGATTCAGAAAGAACAAAACATACTGTCGATTTCGGAGTTTAACGCGATTATTTATAAAGAAATTCAAAACCAGCCGGCACCGTTTATTTATGAACGTCTGGGCGAACGCTACCGTCATTTTTTTATCGACGAATTTCAGGATACATCCGAAATGCAATGGCATAATCTGATTCCGCTAATCGACAATGCACTGGCCAGTGAAGATTTGTCGGGCGTACGCGGATCGCTAATGATTGTAGGCGATCCAAAACAGTCCATTTACCGTTGGCGCGGTGGAAAAGCAGAACAGTTTATTGCGCTGAGTAAATGCCATAATCCGTTTTCAAACCCGGATAAAAAACTCGTCCGACTGGAGAAAAATTATAGGAGTTACTCGGAAATCATTCAGTTTAACAACGCTTTTTTTGCGATGCTGGCCGATGAGTTTTCAAACGAAGACTATCAGGATTTGTATCGCAATCACAGTCGTCAGGAAAACAATTCCAAAATAGGCGGCTATGTCAATATTTCGTTTATTCCCGAAACGGTGGAAGTAACCGATGACGATGGAGAAGAAACAAACGACAAAGAACAGTTATACCTAAAAGCGACCTTAAAAACAATATACGAGGTCGTTGCAAAAGGATATGCCTACAAAGATATAGTGTTGCTCACGCGAAAGCGATCGTCAGGTGTCGCGTTGGCAAATTACCTTACCGAAAACGGAATCAAGATATTATCGTCCGAAACCTTGCTGATCGAAAATGCAACCGAAGTACGATTGATTTTAAACGTGCTGCGTTACCTGAAAAACAACAACGACAAAGAGTCCAAAGCAGCCTTTTTATATTTTGTGGCGCGGCATCGTCAAAACAAGTTGCCAATTCACGATTGTATTGAACAGGGGATGCAACAGGAAACGGAAGCGGCCCTCGAAAACTGGTTACGGGAACTCGGAATCGGAATTTCATTTGATGAATGCAGGAAGAAATCGCTCTATGAAACCGTTGAAATTATAATTGCCGCTTTTATAAAAGAAAAAAGCACCATTTCCTATGTGCAGTACTTTTTGGATCTGGTATTGGAAAGAGACGTGCGAACCCAGTCCGGTATTGCAGATTTTCTCGATTACTGGGATAAAAACGGATCCAAGTTTAGTATTCCGTCGCCTGAAGGAAACAATGCGGTTCGTATCATGACGATCCATAAATCCAAGGGATTGGAATTTCCGGTGGTGATCTTTCCGTTTGCAGAAGAAAACTATGCTGCGGCACCGCGGAATAAGATGTGGCTCGAAATGGAAGAAGACGAATTTGCGATTTCCAGAGCTTTGGTCGATGCTAAAAAAGAAGTATCGGAATACGGTGGAAAAGCAGCCGAAGTCTATGAAGAAAAAAGTCAGCAGGACATTCTGGATAACATCAATGTTTTGTATGTGGCGCTCACCCGTGCCGAAGAACAATTATATATTATTACCGGACGTAACATCAGTAGTAAAGGGGAATTACAAAATAACATGTCATCGTTCTTTATTAAATACCTCGATTTTCAAGGTGTTTATAATGATGATAGCATGGTGTTTGAATTCGGAGAACCGAACCGACAGTCGATAGGAGGAAGTTACACCGATACGCAGCAGCTAATTGTAGAAGTAAACGAAAAGCTAAATCCAAAAGCCATCAAGATTGCCCAACGGGAAGCATTGATGTGGGGAACGACACAGGAAAAAGCAATTGAATTCGGAAATATACTACACGAAATACTATCGTTTATCAAAACCAAAAACGACATTCCGCTGGCTTTGATCAAAGCGCAGGAAACCGGATTGATTGTCCGGATGCAAAAAGAAACCGTCGAACAGACGTTGCATACGATTGTAGACCACGAAGAGCTACGGCTGTTTTTCGAAGAAGCCGATGCCATTTATAACGAACAAAGTATTATTAAAAAAGACAGTCGGACCATTAAGCCTGATCGCGTGGTTATACGCGGAAAAACGGCTTATTTACTGGATTATAAAACCGGAGCGCATCAGGCAAAATACGCCCGTCAGCTGGAAGAATACGAACTCGCCTTGCAGGAAATGGGCTATGAGGTTGCGAAAAAAACACTGGTATATATAGGGGAAACGTTAAATGTGATACATTTGTAACCGGAATAATAATAACCGAATAAACAGCATATCATGTACGGAAAAATTAAAGCGCATTTAGAGAACGAATTAAATGCCATTCAGGATAACGGATTGTTTAAAAAAGAACGTATCATCACATCGTCACAAGGTGCGGAAATCACCATTTCGACCGGAGAAACCGTCTTGAATTTTTGTGCGAACAACTACCTCGGATTGTCATCGCATCCGGAAGTGGTTCAGGCGGCAAAAGACGCTTTGGATACACACGGATTCGGAATGTCGTCCGTTCGTTTTATCTGTGGTACGCAGGATATTCATAAAACATTAGAGCGAAAAATTGCCGATTTCTATGGTACGGAAGATACCATACTGTATGCGGCTGCTTTTGATGCCAATGGAGGTGTTTTTGAACCGTTGTTGGGGGAGGAAGATGCTATCATTTCCGATAGTTTAAACCACGCTTCAATCATCGATGGGGTGCGTTTGTGTAAGGCGGCCCGTTACCGTTATGAAAATAATAATATGGCCGATTTGGAGCAACAATTGATCAAAGCCAATGAAGAAGGAAGACGCTTTAAATTGATTGTAACCGATGGTGTTTTTTCGATGGATGGATTGGTAGCACCATTGGATAAAATCTGCGATTTAGCTGACAAATACGATGCGATGGTGATGGTAGACGAATGTCACGCAGCCGGATTTATCGGAGCGACCGGAAAAGGTACGTTGGAAGCTAAAAATGTAATGGGGCGTGTGGATATTATAACCGGAACATTAGGGAAAGCCTTAGGTGGCGCTATGGGTGGTTATACAACGGCCAAAAAAGAAATAATCGAAATTTTAAGACAGCGTTCAAGACCGTATTTGTTTTCAAATTCATTGGCACCGTCTATAGTGGGCGCGTCGATTAAAGTTTTTGAATTGTTGGAAAAAGATACTACATTGCGCGACAAACTGGAGTGGAATACCAATTATTTTAAAGTAGGAATGAAAGCGGCCGGATTTGATATCATCGATGGCGACTCAGCAATTGTGCCGGTAATGCTTTATGATGCAAAACTTTCGCAAGTAATGGCAGATGAATTACTTAAAAAAGGAATCTATGTAATTGGTTTCTTTTTTCCGGTGGTTCCAAAAGATAAAGCAAGAATTCGGGTACAATTATCTGCAGCCCATTCTAAAGAGCATTTAGACAAGGCTATAAGTGCTTTTACAGAGGTTGGAAAGGCATTGGAAGTAATTCGGTAAGAAGTTTTTAGTAAGAAAAAGCGAATTTTTTAACAAATTGCTTTGTAGTTAATATTTTACATCTTACTTTTGCTCTAATTATAACGTATTGTAATTAAATAAAAAAAGTATGAGACATCTAAACAAATTATTCGTAGCAGCATTGATGTTTGCGGGTCTAAGTTCGCAGGCTCAGGATAGCAATAACCCTTGGGCTATTACTATTGGTGCGAATGCTGTAGACACTAGATTCAGTGCTAGCAAGAAATTAGAAGACCAGTTTTCACAGTATTTTAACGCAAAAGCCAACTGGAACATTATTCCATCAGTATCTTTTGTTAACGTTTCCAGACACATTGGAGATAACTTCTCTTTTGGTGTAACGGGATCGGTAAACAAAATCACTAAGTTTGTTGAGCCAAGAGTTACAGTTCCTGGTGATTACAATGTAGTGAATCCTGGAGATTTATCTTACTACGGAATTGATGGGGTTATTAACTATAGCTTCATGAACCTTATCGGATCTAAAGTTATTGATCCGTCTGCACACATCGGTGGAGGTTACACATTCTTCGGTGATGCTAGTACAGGAACCGTTAACGGAGGTTTAGGATTAACGTTCTGGTTCTCTGAAAACGTAGGTTTATCATTCCGTTCAACTTACAAACATTCATTTGATGAGACAAGAGATCCGTCAGTAGACGTTCCTTCTCACATGCAACACTTCGCAGGGATTACTTTCAAATTTGGAGGTAAAGATACAGACGGAGACGGAATCTATGATAAAGATGACGCTTGTCCGGATGTACCTGGTTTAAAAGAATTCCAGGGTTGTCCTGATACAGACGGAGACGGAATTCCTGATAAAGATGACGCTTGTCCAGATGTAGCTGGTCCTAAAGAATTCCAGGGTTGTCCTGATACAGACGGAGACGGAATTCCTGATAAAGACGATGCTTGTCCTGAAGTAGCTGGTCCAAAACAATTCAACGGATGTCCTGATACAGACGGTGATGGTGTGCCAGATAACGTAGACAAATGTCCAAACGTAAAAGGTCCTAAAGAAAACGGTGGTTGTCCTTGGCCAGATAGAGATGGTGACGGTGTAGCTGATAAAGATGATAAATGTCCAGATGTTAAAGGAACTGTTGCTAACAACGGATGTCCTGAAGTTTCTGACGAGACTATCAAAAAATTAAATGCTTACGCTAAAACGATCTTGTTCAACTCTGGTAAAGCTTCTTTCCAAAAACAAACTTTCCCTGTGTTACAGTCAATCACTGCAATCTTAAAAGAGTATCCAAACTCTAGATTCAGCATCGAAGGACACACAGATAGCGATGGTAAAGATGCATTCAACCAAAAATTATCTGAAGACAGAGCTAAAGCTGTTAAAGATTATTTAATCGAAAACGGAATTGACTCCGATAGATTGTCTTCAATCGGATATGGTGAGTCTAAACCAATCGATACAAATAAAACAGCTAAAGGTAAAGCAAACAACAGACGTGTTGAGGTTAAATTAATCAAATAATTTCCCACACAAATAAATATGGAAAACGCCCCGTTTATCGGGGCGTTTTTTTATTTTTATACTATGGCAACGTTTTCCTTTTTAGACAAACTCAGTAGTGCGATTATCGATCAGTATCAGGATACTATCTCCAATATTGTAATTATACTTCCTAACAAAAGAGCGCGTATTTTCCTGATAGAGGCCTTAAAAAAACAATTACCGGGTACCTTATTTGCACCGGAAATCGTCAGTATCGAAGATTTTATTCAGGATGTTGCGGGGATACGAACCTGTGACAACATCGAATTGTTATTTGAGTTTTATGACGTTTACCTCGAATTAACGCCACCGGAAAAACAACAATCGTTCGAACTGTTTGCCAACTGGGCAAAAACACTGGTACAGGATTTTAATGAAATCGATCGCTACCTGCTAAAACCGAGCCATATATTTTCATATCTAAAAGATATTGAAGATATCAAACACTGGTCGTTGGATCTGGAGAAAAGAACCACGATGATCGAAAATTACCTGGAATTCTGGAAGCTTTTACCGTTATACTACGAATCGCTGTATGATCATTTATTGCGGAAAGGAATTGGTTATCAGGGATTGATTTATCGGGAAGCGGTAGAAAATCTTAATCATTTTTCGGAAGCGCTTGGATCTAAAAAACTAATTTTTGCCGGTTTTAACGCTTTGAATCAGGCTGAAGAAAAAATCATACAACAATTACTGTTTAATGATCAGGCAAAAGTCTATTGGGATATTGACGCTGCTTTTTTAAATGATTCATTTCACGATGCCGGTTTGTTTGTACGCCGATTTAAAAAAGAATGGAAACAATATACTACCCAGCCTTTTGAATGGATTGTAAGTGATTTTAGTCAGGAAAAAAATATCCGGATCATTGGAACGCCTAAAACCGTAGGGCAAGCTAAAATAGCCGGAAAATTAATAGAAGAAATTCAGCTTGAAACCGAAAGTCTGGACAAAGTCGCTTTGGTTTTAGGAGAAGAGAATTTGTTGATTCCGGTACTTTATGCTTTACCGTCATCGGTGGAAAGCCTCAATATTACCATGGGGTATAATAGTAAAAATAACCCGGCTCAGATCCTGATCAATAAGCTGTTTAAACTTCATACCAATGCTGTTCAGCGAAACGAAAAAAGTTACGTTTTCTATTATAAGGAAGTGCTGGATATACTCACACATCCGTTGGTGGAGCCCTATGTGAAAGCCGGATCGCTGGTTCAGGTGATCAACAGAAATAACATCACATTTTTAACATATAAAAAGCTTTTTGAAATTCAGGAAAAACCCTCCGCATTGTTTCAGTTGTTGTTTGAAAAATGGGATAATAATGATGTCGGACAAGTATTGGATCGATTGTCACAAATCATATTGACAATCAAATCGTTTTTAAATAACGATAAGGAAGAAGACAAGTTGTCAAAGACCTTTTTGTACTCGATTTTTAAAGTCATTAACAAGCTGATCAACTACCACGAAGCGCATCCGAAACTGGATACGGTGAGTACGCTTTATACGGTGTACAAACAAGTGATCGATCTGGCGGAAGTCTCCTTCGAAGGGGAACCGTTAACCGGACTTCAGATCATGGGAGTGTTGGAAAGTCGGGTTCTTGATTTTGAAACCGTAATCGTAACGTCTATGAATGAAGGGAAATTTCCGGCCGGAAAAACCATGAATTCGTTTATTCCGTACGATGTAAAACGCGAATTGGGATTGCCTACGTATAAAGAAAAAGACGCGATTTATAGTTATCACTTTTATCATTTGCTGTTGCGGGCCAAAAACATCTATCTGTTGTACAATACGGAAAGTGAAGGTTTGGATGCAGGTGAACGAAGCCGATTTATAACGCAACTGGAAATCGAAAAGCAACCGGCTCATCACTTGTCGCATCAGATTTATAATGCCTTTTTACCGGACAAAGCCTACGAACCGGTGTCGGTACCAAAATCGGATCGGGTGATGGTGCGCTTAAAAGAAATCGCAACCGGAAAAGGATTTTCACCTTCGGGACTGACGACCTATATGCGGAATCCGATTCAATTTTACAACCAGCGAATTCTGCGTATTTCGGAGGTGGAAGAAGTAGAGGAAAATATTGCTTTGAATACACTGGGAACGATTATTCACGCCACTTTGGAAGAATTGTACAAACCGTATGTTGGCAAATTCCTGTCGTTTACGGATATGGATTGGTTGTTTGCGATGGCCGATTCGGAAGTGGAAAAACAATTCCGATTGGTGTATAAAGAAGGAGAAATTTCGAAAGGAAAAAACCTTCTGGCTTTTGAAGTGGCCAAGCGGAATGTATACAATTTTTTAAAAGAGGAAAAGTGCCAACTGGAAGCCGGTGACGCGGTTAAAATAATCGCTTTGGAAACGCCGTTGAAACGAACACTGGAAGACAGTCGGCTGCCGTTTTCGGTAAAAATTGCCGGAAATGTCGACCGGATCGAACAGCGCAACGGGAAAATCAGGATTGTCGATTATAAAACCGGAAAAGTTTTAAAAAACAACGTACAGTTAAAAGAGTGGACGGGGCTGACCGAAGATATCAAAAACGACAAAATCATACAGTTGCTTTGTTATGCGTTTATGTATGAAGAAAAAACGGCAGGTTTGGAAATGGAAGTAGGAATTGTATCGTTTAAAAACATGCGTGGCGGCTTTATGCCTTTTGGTAGAAAAGTGGAAAAAGACTACGAAACGATTGTAACCTCGGAAATCCTTGCCGATTTCAGAACGCAGCTTGTTATGTTGATCAACGAAATTTTGAATCCCGAAATTCCTTTCGAAGAACAAATCAAATAATTAAACGGTTTTAAAAAAATCGCGTAACACGCTTACCAGTTCGTCCCGATTTTCCAGATGACTCATATGGCCGTCGTTAAACGTGATCAGTTTTACATCGGTATTTTCGATTTGTTCCAGACTATCCTGATAATTTAAAACCGGATCTTTTTTGCCGAGAATCAGCACAATCGGATACGGTGCAAAATGCAAAATCACTTCCCGGTCGTTACGGGTTTTCATGCCTTCGAGTGCGGCAATAATTCCTTGTAACGGTGTTTTTAAAGCTTCCGTTTTGGCAGTTTCAATTGCATCAGCCAGTCGGTCGCGGTTGTCTTCGCTAAAAAGATTGGCGATCGACATTTTAATAAAATTCGTATAACTCTGTTTGACGGCAACGATAGCCCGATCGCGGTTGCGTTTTCGTTCGTCACTGTCGGCTCTGGAAGTCGAATTTAAAAGAACCATTCCTTTTACGTGATCCGGATATAGTTCGGCAAAAGCCAGTGCCACATAACCACCCATCGAATGCCCGATAAAAACGGCCTTCCGAATCCGGAGTTCGCTTAAAACCGTCTGAACGGCATCGGCCATATCTTCCATACTATGAATATATCCGATCGATTCCGATTGTCCGTGACCTAAAAGATCGATGGTAATAACGCGGTATTTTTTAGAAAATTCAGCCGTATAAAAATCCCACATTCCGGCATTTTCAAGGAAACCGTGCAAAAAAACAAGTGCGGTTCCTTTTCCGGTATCCGTATAGGCAATCTTGGCGTTTTTAAAAAGGGTAAACTTCAAAGTAAGCGATTTTGATCCTGCAAAAATAAAGAATAAAGCGAGACGGCCGAAAAAGAAAAACGGTTTGCAACCAAAGCTACAAACCGTTTTTATGATCCGTTTGATATTGTATTAAGAATGCATAAGGCTTTCGATTTCATCGGCCTCGATAGGAATATTGCGCATCAAATTAAAAGGTTCTCCATTAGCCTGAATCACTACATCGTCTTCAATACGGATTCCAAATCCTTCGGCCGGAATATAAATTCCCGGTTCGATCGTGAAAACCATGTTTGCCTGCATTGGTTCATATAGTAAACCGTAATCGTGCGTATCTAATCCCATATGGTGTGAAGTGCCGTGCATAAAATATTTTTTATATGCCGGCCATTCCGGATTTTCGTTTTGAACATCCGCTTTGTCAAGCAAACCTAATCCCAATAACTCAGACGTCATAATTTTACCAACTTCCACATGATATTGTTTCCAGAAATTACCCGGAACCAACATTTTGGCAGCTTCGTTTTTAACGCGTAATACCGCGTCGTAAACCTCGCGTTGTCTTTTGTTAAAACGTCCCGAAACCGGAATTGTACGGGTCATATCGCTGGAATAGTTGGCATATTCGGCACCTACGTCCAATAACAATAAATCGCCGTCGTTACATTGTTGGTTGTTTTCGATATAGTGTAAAACATTCGCATTATTGCCTGAAGCGATAATCGGCGTATAAGCAAAACCTTTGGAACGGTTTCGTAAAAATTCGTGTGCAAATTCGGCTTCCACTTCATATTCCATAACGCCTGGTTTTACAAACGATAAAATACGACGGAATCCTTTTTCGGTAATATTACAAGCCTGTTGGATCAAATCCAGCTCTTCGCTTTCTTTTACCGAACGAATGCGTTGTAAAATGGGATTGCTCTTTTCTACTTTATGTGCCGGATACGTTTCTTTCCACCATTTGATAAAACGAGCCTCACGGGTTTCGGTTTCCACAGAAGCGCGGTAATGTTCGTTGGTGTTGATGTACATCGTATCGGCATAGGTCATCAGTTCGTATAAAACTTTTTTGAAATCCTGTAACCAATATACGGTTTTGATACCCGACACTTCGAAAGCGCGTTCTTTAGTCAGTTTTTCACCTTCCCAAACAGCGATATGCTCGTTGGTTTCTCTAAGGAAAAGAATTTCTCTCTGATGTTCGTACGGAGCATCCGGGAAAAGCACTAAAATACTTTCTTCCTGATCTACGCCCGACAGATAGAAAATATCGCGGTGTTGAGCAAACGGAAGCGTACTGTCGGCACTTACCGGATAGATATCGTTGGAGTTAAAAATAGCAATACCGTTTGGTTTCATAGCCGCAGTGAATTTCTTGCGGTTTTTGATAAAAAGGTTTCGGTCAATCTGATGGTATTTCATAACGAAATAAATTTAAGTATAGAACCTCAAATTTAGAGATTTTAGGTCGAAATGGTGTTAATGGCAATTTAAAATTTTGAAGAATTCATAATAATGGGTAATTTTCTGCCATGAAAAAAATACGACCCCTCTTTATATTCCTGTTTTTTGTGACAATTTTGCAGGCGCAGGACAAAATGCCGTATCAGTTATTTGATAAAAAAGGAAAAAAGTCAACCTATAGCAAACTGCTAAAAACAGCTGAAAAAACCGATGTAGTTTTGTTTGGTGAACATCATGATAATTCGGTGGTACACTGGTTGCAGTTGGAACTGACAAAAGATCTGGGTGAAAAAAAAGACGTGGTATTAGGTGCCGAAATGATCGAAGCTGACAATCAGAAGCAATTGGATCAGTACCTGCGTGGCGAAATTGATCAAAAAGCTTTTGATACTTTAGCAAGGCTGTGGAACAATCATAAAACGGATTACAAGCCTTTGGTAGACTATGCAAAAGAACATCATAAACATTTTGTCGCTACCAATGTGCCGCGCCGTTATGCCAGTATGGTTTTTAAAAAAGGACTTGAGATTTTGGAAACCCTAACGACGGAAGAGAAAACCTGGATCGCACCGTTGCCGATAGCCTATGATGCGCAATTACCAGGTTATGTAAAGATGATCGAAATGATGGGCGGTCACGGAGGGGATAATTTACCAAAAGCACAAGCGATTAAAGATGCTACGATGGCTTATTTTATCCAAAAAAACCAAAAACCGGAAGCGGTATTTATTCATTATAACGGAACCTATCATAGCGATAATTTCGAAGGAATCTATTGGTATTTAAAGAAAACCAACCCGGAAAGTAAGATAATTACCATTGCTACGGTTACGCAAAAAAATATTTCACGATTAGAGGCGGAACACTACAATAAAGCCGACTATATTCTCGTTGTAGATGAAGATGTAACCAAGACCTATTGATTTAACAAAATCTTGGCAGGATTTTTGTTGGTAATATTGTGTTAATTCAGGCTATGAAATTTAAAAGCATTATATTAGTAGTATTACTTGCCATCGCATTCTTTTCGTGTGATGACAATGATGATGTGAAAAATGCTGAGCCACACTTGGTGATGCGATTTAAGTTTGATGCGACACAGCCAAGATTGAACAATTTGGGACAGCCTGTGGCTGTTGCTGAGGGAAATGCGGCACAATCCCCGTCGTTTAATGCAATCAGTTCGCATTATATGGAACTGGCGCCCAATGCTAATACGGCCTTAGGTATGGGTACGATACTGTACCATGCGCCCGAAACAATGGCAGGAGGGGCGAAAGCAATCGATTTCAGTCAGTCGAAAATTGTTGGTGAAAACGAAATCTTTTTGTCGATACCCTTAAGTCAGGTAGCAACAGGAAGCTACGAATGGATCCGAACGTCACTTTCGTATCAAAACTACGATATCAATATATTGCATCAGGGAACCGATTATACCGGTACGCTGGCTAGTTTTGTCGGTTTTAAAACCTATTTGACCACGCATCATATCGGAAACAGTAGTTTTCCGGTAAACGGAAACCGCGAACAGGGTTATTGGGCTTTGAGTGTAAACGGAATGCCGTTTTCAGGTCAGACCGAAGCCGGAGCGACCACGGTTCCGAATCCGCTTTATGCAACATCTCCAATTCCGCCTAAATCGTGTGTCGTAACCGGTAAATTTGCTACGCCTTTGGTGATCACCGGAAATGAAACCCGCGACGTAGAAGTGACGCTTTCGCTGTCCGTAAACAACAGTTTCGAGTGGAAAGAAGTTCATGTGGATGGAAAATACGAGCCATCAGCCGGGGAAAATGTGGTCGATATGGGCTTAAGAGGCTTGTTGCCGACCTATCAGAAATAAAATCCCAAAAGTTATTCTGCTATAATTTAATAAGATAGAAAAATGAGAATATGGTTTTCTCAGTGCTATCTGATAAATACTTTAAATTCATTATAAATAAGCTTGAAAGGGTTGCGGTTAATTTGAAATAGCCTTATTTTTGTTTGATTTTTTTAAAAACTATTACAATCAAACACTATGGCGAAATCTGCACTTTTAAAGTCATCTATTGGAAAGAAATACTGGATGGCTCTTACGGGTTTATTTTTATGCTTGTTTTTGGTGGGACACTTAGCAGGTAATCTACAGTTATTGTTCGGTACACAATTGCAGTTCAACGAATATGCATTGTTTATGACAACCAATCCAGCGGTAAAAATTCTATCTTATGTTACCTACATTTCGATCCTTTTCCACGCGATCGACGGTATTCTTCTAACTATTCAAAACAAAAAAGCAAGGCCTATTGGTTATGCGAAGAACAATGCTGGAGCAAACAGTGCCTGGGCATCTAGGAATATGGCTGTTTTAGGGACATTGATTTTGATTTTCATTGCAACGCACATGGTGAACTTCTGGGCAAAAATGCACTTTACAACAATGCCGTTACAAAAAATTACGGTTGAAGCGCAACCGGGAGCGACTCAGGATTTTTACCTGACTTCAGGATGGGGACAAGATAAATTTATTCCGGTACAAAGTGTTGATGGGGAAAATATTGTTCTTGACGGACGTGATTTCTACTACACAAAACCACTTAAAGTGAAATTTGCAGAAGGATATAAAGATTTGCATACGATTACAATTGAATTCTTTAAAGATCCGAAATGGGGATTGGCATTCACAATTTTCTACGTGTTTTCGATGGCGGTATTAGCGTTCCACTTACTACACGGATTTAACAGTGCATTTCAGTCGTTAGGAGCAAACAATCCTAAATACACCCCGGCGATCAAAGTTTTCGGAAAAGGATTTGCAATTATTGTACCGTTATTATTTGCTATTATTCCTTTATATATTCACTTCTTTAAATAATCCTATAATAGATAAAGATTATGGCATTAGATTCTAAAATACCTCAAGGTCCTATTTCGACGAAATGGACAGACTATAAAGATCATATAAACTTAGTGAACCCGGCTAATAAGCGTAACATCGATGTAATTATCGTTGGAACCGGATTGGCAGGAGGTTCGGCTGCAGCAACTTTAGCAGAATTAGGATATAACGTAAAAGCATTTTGTTTTCAGGATTCTCCACGTCGTGCGCACTCGATTGCGGCACAGGGAGGTATCAATGCGGCAAAAAACTATCAGGGAGATGGTGACTCAACTTTCCGTTTATTTTATGATACGGTAAAAGGTGGAGATTACCGCGCCCGAGAAGCAAACGTACACCGTTTAGCGGAAGTTTCGGCCAATATTATTGACCAGTGTGTGGCTCAGGGCGTGCCTTTGGCTCGTGAATATGGCGGATTATTGGATAACCGTTCTTTCGGGGGAACTTTGGTATCGAGAACGTTCTACGCAAAAGGACAAACAGGACAACAGTTGTTATTAGGAGCTTATTCTGCGATGAACCGTCAGATCGGACGTGGAAAAATCCAAATGTATAACCGTCACGAAATGTTGGATCTTGTAATCGTTGATGGAAAAGCAAGAGGAATCATTGCCCGTAACCTGGTTACCGGAGAAATTGAAAGACATTCGGCTCACGCTGTAGTGATTGCTTCCGGCGGTTATGGAAACGTATTCTTCCTTTCTACAAATGCGATGGGAAGTAACGTAACGGCAGCCTGGAAAATCCACAAAAAAGGAGCATATTTTGCAAACCCTTGTTATACGCAAATTCACCCAACCTGTATTCCGGTTTCGGGTGATCACCAGTCAAAATTAACATTGATGTCCGAGTCATTGCGTAATGACGGTCGTATCTGGGTACCTAAAAAATTAGAAGATGCACAGGCAATCCGTGAAGGTCGTTTAAAACCGACGGATCTTGCCGAAGAAGATAGAGATTACTATTTGGAAAGACGTTATCCATCTTTTGGTAACCTTGTACCACGTGACGTAGCATCGCGTGCGGCAAAAGAAAGATGTGATGCCGGTTTCGGAGTAAACAAAACAGGAGAAGCGGTTTATCTTGATTTCGCCTCTGCGATCCAGCGTTATGGAAAAGAGCAGGCAAAAATCAAACACCTTGATCCGGATGATGCAGCTCTTGTTAAAAAATTAGGAACAGAAGTAGTAGCCAACAAATATGGTAACTTGTTCCAGATGTATGAGAAAATCGTTGACGATAATCCATACGAAACACCAATGATGATCTATCCTGCGGTTCACTATACTATGGGTGGAATCTGGGTAGATTATAACCTGATGACGACTATCGAAGGTTGTTATGCTATTGGTGAAGCCAACTTCTCCGATCACGGGGCGAACCGATTAGGAGCATCTGCTTTAATGCAGGGTCTTGCCGATGGTTATTTCGTATTACCGTATACAATCGGAGATTATTTGTCTAAAGATATCCGTACCGGAAAAATCTCAACCGATTTACCGGAGTTTGTCGAGGCAGAGAAAAACGTTAGAGATCAGATTGAAAGATTAAGTAAAAATAACGGAACGCATTCCGTAGACTACTTCCACAGAAAACTTGGAAAAGTAATGTGGGATAAAGTAGGAATGGCGCGTAACGCTCAAGGATTATCAGAAGCGATGGAAGAAATCAAAGCGATCCGTGAAGAATTCTACAGAGACGTTCGTGTACCGGGTGATGTTAACGGATTCAACCAGGAACTGGAAAAAGCATTACGTGTAGCCGATTTCCTTGAATTAGGAGAATTATTCGCGAAAGATGCTTTACATCGAAACGAATCATGTGGTGGACACTTCAGAGAAGAATATCAAACCGAAGAAGGAGAAGCACAACGTGATGACGTTAACTTTGCATACGTAGCTGCCTGGGAATACAAAGGAGATCCAAGAGAAGCCGTATTACACAAAGAAGAGCTGAAATTCGAAAATGTGAAACTGGTACAAAGAAGTTACAAATAATGTAATGTGTTAAGGGATCCTCTTAATACTTAATACTTAAAGTTATGAATTTAACGTTAAAAATATGGCGTCAGAAAAACGCTCAAGATAAAGGACAATTAGTTGATTATAAAATCAGCGATGTGTCACCGGATATGTCTTTCCTTGAAATGTTAGACGTATTAAACGACGGATTAGTTGAAAAAGGAGACGAACCGGTAGCTTTCGACCACGATTGTCGTGAAGGAATCTGCGGAATGTGTTCCCTTTATATCAACGGAGAAGCGCACGGACCGGACAGAGGTGTAACAACATGTCAGTTACACATGCGTATGTTCAAAGATGGTGATACGATTTTTATCGAACCATTCCGTGCCAAAGCATTCCCGGTAATTAAAGATTTAGTAGTAGACAGAAGTGCTTTCGACAGAATCCAGCACGCAGGTGGATTTATCTCGGTAAACACTTCCGGAAATACACAGGATGCAAATGCGATTCCAATTCCAAAACACGATGCCGACAGAGCTTTTGATGCGGCGACTTGTATCGGATGCGGAGCTTGTGTAGCGACTTGTAAAAACTCATCTGCAATGTTATTCGTATCGGCCAAAGTTTCCCAGTTTGCCTTATTACCACAAGGTAAAGTTGAAGCAGCCGAGCGTGTGCTAAACATGGTAGAGCAAATGGACCACGAAGGATTTGGAAACTGTACCAATACAGGAGCCTGTGAAATCGAATGTCCAAAAGGTATTTCGCTTGAGAATATTGCTCGTATGAACAGAGAATACTTTAAAGCAAGTATCAAATAAGTTTTAAAAAAATCACGATTCAAAAACGCATCCTTCATTCCGTTGGGTGCGTTTTTGTTTTTTACATCGAAATTATAGGCCGAAACGGTTTCTTTTGAAAGAACTTTTATATTTTTATTAGATAAAAACGCGCCAACTCTAAAATTAACAACACGAGATGAAAATCAGTATCATTCAGGCACCGCTATTTTGGGAAAACCCGGAAGTGAACAGAAATTATTTTGCAGCTAAAATTCAGAATATACCAGAAGACTCCTTGCTAATTGTTTTGCCGGAAATGTTTAGTTCTGGTTTTACGATGAATCCTGGTGAAGTCGCTGAAACGATGGATGGTACAACGGTAAACTGGATGAAACAGACGGCTACGGAAAAAAACTGCGCCATAACGGGTAGTCTGGTGATTAAGGAAGATGGGAATTTTTATAATCGTTTGCTTTTTGTCTTTCCAAACGGCGATGTCGAACACTACGACAAACGTCATTTGTTTTCTTTGGCGGGAGAACATAAAACCTACACTTCCGGAGGAACCGAACGTTTGGTGGTGAACTATCTCGGCTGGCGTATTTGTCCGCTAATTTGCTACGATTTGCGATTCCCGGTATATTCCCGGAATAATGACGATTACGACTTACTGATTTATGTTGCCAATTGGCCGCAGGTACGAATTCTGGCCTGGGATACGCTTTTAAAAGCAAGAGCAATCGAAAACATGTCGTATGTGATTGGTGTTAACCGTATTGGCGACGATGTGAACCACAATTTTTATTCCGGACATTCACAGGTTTTGGATTATTTGGGGAATGCCTTAGTAGAACCGGTGGAAAAAGAAGTTGTCTTTTCGGTACAACTGGATAAAGAATTAATGTTGGCGAACCGAAATAAACTAGGCTTTCTAAGAGATCGGGATAAATTTAATCTGCTTTAAAAACCTGATCGACATCCCAATTGGCGCGCACATCCACTTCCCCTGGAAAATAGAGAACTTCTTCCGGTAGTTCTTTTTTTAGGAAATTACCGGTATCCCATTTGCGGTTTTTATTATCGTCGTAAATAAGACGTAAGGTATAGGTACTTGGTTCCAGTAAATTGAAATCAATGACCGTCTCTTTTTCACTATACTCCGTGGCGAGTATCTTTCCGTTTTTATCCAATACTTCCAGTAAAACCGGAAAGCGTTTTACATTTTCAAGGCGGACACGTAAATTTCCAAAATCGGTATTGCTACGCGTACCTAACGTATACTTTAAAGTATCATTTTTGGTTTCGTAAAAATCGGTCAAAGCACCCGGTAAGAGGGTTAGTTTATACCGTTGATCGGCTTCTTTTTTAAAGTCGATTTCCAATTTCTTTTCATATTCGAGATATTTAAGCTGGAATGGTACTGCTGCTGTTGAATCTTTAACGTTGATCAGTTTGATTTTTGAAGTATCGATTTTAGACAAAGGTATCGACGGTGTAATGGTGAAAACATCTCTAAAACCGATTGAGCCGGTTGGTTTGGCTTCAAAAGACAAGGTGTCGCTTTTGGTCTTCATTTCTTTTATTTTTGCGACAAACTCCCTGGTATAATCGCCATTGCTAACATGAATCTTCAGGGAATCGGCTTTTACTTTCGGAAACCAAATGTTTAAGGAATCTTTGGAAGGATATTTTGTGATAACCGAAGTCAGCGGTTCACCACCTTTGAAAACCGTAATCTTTGTGTTTTTTGCTTTTTCCTTACCTTCAAAACCCATGATCAGTTTATTGGATGTTTCCTGTGTCGGCTTTTCGGCTTTAAAAGCCAGTTCTTCCTTAAACAAATCCAAACGGAAGATAGTATCATTAGGAATCCGTATCGGTTTTTTAAAGAACGCGATTTTATCCTCTTTAGGGTTGAATTTATAATCGTTGTTTTTGTCTTTAAGTGCCACAAGATAATAATCGCCTTCTTTTAGGTTTTCCAGTGTAAAAACCTTTAAACTGTCTAGTGTATTGGTTACATAACGGGGTTGTTGTTTGAAAACGGTAGAATCGGTAAAAGTAGCCGCTTCGTAAAGCATTACGGAAACAAAGTGGTCAACTTTTTTATCGTATGCATCACGAATGATCCCGCCAATTTTTAAAGAATCGATATACGATCCGGTCGAAAAAACATATTTAAACTGTGAGTACGGGTTTTGCTCATTATTGTCGGAAATACTTTGTCCGAAATTAAAACTGTAAGTGGTATTCGGTTGTAGCGTGTCTTTGATTTTAATCGTGATATATTTACTGGCATAGCCCATTGGAACGATATCCGGAGCTTTTTTCATCGGAGGTGAAATAATTAACTGCTTGTTGATGTCTTTTACCTTAATATATTCACTAAAATTGATTTTGATAAAATTACCGGTAAAATTAGTGCTGAAATTCTTAGGCGTACTAAAAGTAATCGTCGGCGGAATAGTATCTTTCGGTCCACCGGAAACCATACCTCTTTTGGCACAATTGGTTAGTAGTAGCGAAAAAACAACAATAAGAAAAGCGATGCGGTATTTCAACATGTTAGCAGTGATTTTAACAGCACAAAATAACGATTATATTCAGTGGAAAGAAAATCTTTTTAGAAAATCTTTGTAAAATTACGAGTCGGTATAGGCAATGGTGGCAATACTTAGTCTGGCTCCTGGTATTTTTAACAATTGTTTGCCACAGGCTTCCAGTGTTGATCCCGTGGTTATCACGTCGTCGATTAACAGGAAATGGTTTCCATGACAGTAATTGGTATCGCGAAGCGCAAAGAGTTCTGCATCGGTTTCGGTTCGCCCGAAAAGCGTCTTTTGGGTTTGGGTTTTCGAGTACCGTTTCCGGTATAAGAGTTGGTCGTTATAAAAAGTATGGAAACCGTCGGCCAAAGTACGACCAAATGTGGTTAGTTGGTTATAACCGCGTTCGCGTAACCGTTTTGGGTGTAGCGGAACGGGAATGATATCGGTCACGGTTTGTAGATCCGGATTGGCTTCAAAACGAAACACGTACCATTCGGCCAGCAAAGCTCCAATTTCCTGTTGACCTTTGTATTTTAAATGGTGGATAAGTTGTTGTGTAATACCATTTTTGCGATAATATAAAAGCGAAGATCCGTGGACTAACGGAAGTCGTCCGTAAAACTTTTTATAAGTCATATTGGTGTTGGTGCGCGGATGGTTAGTGAAGGGAAGTTCGTGACGGCATTTAAGGCATATAATCTTCTCATTTTGCAATAAAACAGAATTACAACCAACGCAAATTGGCGGAAAAAGTAAGTTTATCAAGTTTTTTATCATTTCATCGATTATTTTTTTTGGATTACGGAAGGCGGAATACTTTTAGCGATTATTAAATAGAAATGGTACGTAAAAGCGCTACAAAATTAATTCAGGTAAGTGTTGGTGTACTGCTCATTGGAGTGTTCACCCTGTCTTTTAATTTATACCGGTTATCGGTTGAAAATAAGACGCTTAAAGATAAGCTTTCTCTGGAGAATTCCCTTCATAAAAACGAACTTTTGGAGATTTTAAAGCGGTACGATTCGGTCAATAGTATGTTGGTCGGTCACACAAAGGCCGCAATGACTCCTTTTAAGTCTGCTACACCATCCAATACCCTTTTAAAAACAATCGGAACCGGTCATATTAAGACAGAAGTTGTAAAAAATAAACCCTTAAGCGCTAGGATTAAAAAGGAAAAACGGAAACCGGTTAAAACAGTAGCCGAATCCGACACGTCTTCTGCTACTTCCGACGCCTCTTCGAAATACTTAAAAGCACTCAATGTTAGTGTAAGAGGTGTTAAAATTATCTACAGTGACATCCTCGAAACCAATCGTTCCAAAAAAATAGACCAGATCCGCATTTGTTATACCTTAGGATATAATGAAACCGTTCCGAAAGGAAATCAGGAAATCTTTTATCAGATTGTAAATCCGGAACATATGGTACTGGGCAATTGTTCTCATCCGGATGAAAAATTTGACTGTGATTTAAGCTGTACAGCAAAAGGAATCGTATTCTACGAAAATAAATCCACCGATGTCTGCGCCTTTGTCGATGTGGATAAAAAAAAACTGATTCGTGGCGATTATGAAGTAAACATAATCCATCAGGACCGTGTAATCGGAACCGCGAATTTCCAATTTAGATGATTGGTGTAAAAAGTTAAAATTTCCCCTGTTTTATACAATCTCTTTTTCCTATTTTTGCAACATGGCAAAACAAGATGACTTATTTAAAAATGTAGTTTCGCATGCTAAAGAATACGGATTTATATTCCCTTCAAGCGAAATCTATGATGGATTGAGTGCAGTTTACGACTATGCTCAGAACGGTGTTGAATTAAAGAAAAATATACGGGAATACTGGTGGAAATCCATGGTTCAGATGCACGAAAATATAGTTGGTATCGACGCGGCTATTTTTATGCACCCAACGACCTGGAAAGCTTCTGGCCACGTAGATGCGTTTAACGATCCGTTAATTGACAATAAAGATTCCAAAAGAAGATATCGTGCTGATGTTTTAATTGAGGATTATGCCGAAAAATTAAATCAGAAAGCGCAAAAAGAAATCGATAAAGCACGCGAACGTTTTGGTGATGCTTTTGATGAAGCACAGTTTGTAGCTACAAATGCCCGTGTGATCGAATACCGTTCCCGTCAGCGAGAAATCCTGGAGCGTATGGCGCGTTCGTTGGAAACCGAAAACCTGGCCGATGTAAAAGCACTGATCGAAGAGCTTGAAATCGCTTGTCCGGAATCGGGATCCAAAAACTGGACAGAAGTACGTCAGTTTAACCTGATGTTCGGAACAAAATTAGGAGCATCCGCCGATTCGGCTATGGATTTATACCTACGACCGGAGACGGCTCAGGGAATTTTTGTAAACTTCCTGAACGTTCAGAAAACGGGACGTATGAAAATACCTTTTGGTATTGCACAAACCGGAAAAGCTTTCCGTAATGAAATTGTAGCCCGTCAGTTTATTTTCCGTATGCGTGAATTTGAACAAATGGAAATGCAGTTTTTCGTTCGTCCGGGCGAAGAAATGAAATATTACGAATACTGGAAGGAAACCCGATTGAAATGGCATCTTTCATTAGGACTTGGAAAAGAGAATTACCGTTTCCACGACCATGAAAAACTGGCGCATTACGCCAATGCTGCTGCGGATATCGAATTTAATTTTCCATTCGGATTTAAAGAATTAGAAGGAATTCATTCCAGAACCGATTTCGACCTTAAAGCACACGAATCGCATTCCGGAAAGAAATTACAATATTTTGACAATGAAACCAATTCCAGCTATGTGCCGTATGTAGTGGAAACATCCGTTGGATTGGATCGTATGTTCCTGGCGGTTTTCTCCAAAGCCTTACGGGAAGAAACATTGGAAGACGGATCGACACGTACGGTATTAAAATTACCGTCGGTGTTGGCGCCAACCAAAGCAGCCGTTTTGCCATTGGTTAAAAAAGACGGTTTACCGGAAGTTGCCCGAAATATTATTGACGATCTGAAATGGGATTTCAATGTATCGTACGACGAAAAAGATGCTGTAGGGCGTCGTTACCGTCGTCAGGATGCTTTGGGAACACCATTCTGTATTACGGTTGATCACCAGACATTGGAAGACCAAACCGTAACGATCCGTCATCGAGATAGCATGAAGCAAGATCGCGTTAAAATTTCTGAATTAAGAGGAATTATTAGTGAAGAAGTTTCGATGCGCAACTGGTTAATGAAAATGTAATACCCTATATCGAAAAAGCTTTCCGTAATCGGGAAGCTTTTTTCGTTACGGTTGCGAACTAACTTACGGTTAAAATTACGGTTTGGGTAGCCTTTTTGGGACAAAACAGGAGTTTTGAAAGCCATTAAAAGTGTTAAAATGGACAAAAAAGCCAAAAAAAAGTCAAACCGTAAAAAAAACTGAAAAAAACCGTAAAATGCTTGTGTGGGAAACAAGTACTTTTACAGTGTCATTAAATACTTAATTAAGTTAGTTTATACAGTATAAGGTAAATATAGTGGATTACCTTCTTTAGCCCAGCCTGTAAAAGGTCTTGCTACAGCCCAGCCAAATAGAGGATTTGGTTTAGCTCATTAAAAATCAAGCGTTAGTAATGTACTAACGCTTTTTTTATGGATTTATTTTAATTTTGTAAGAATTTCTACTCATTTTTCAAAGCATTCCATCCTCTCGCTTTTAATGGAATCTTGGTGTTTGCTCTGGTAATCAGGTGAATTCCATCGCTTTCCGGTGTCATATGGCCAATTACCGTAAAATTCGGATTCGCTTTGATTTTGTCGTAATCGTCCATTTTAATAGTAAACAATAATTCGTAATCCTCACCGCCATTAATCGCGATTGTTGTACTATCGACATTAAATTCTTCACAGGCATTGATCAATTGTGGATCCAAAGGCAATTTGTCTTCATATAAATTACAGCCTTTTGAGGAATTCTTACAAAGATGAATGATCTCAGATGATAACCCATCGGAAACATCAATCATCGAAGTCGGTTTTAAATCCAAAGCCTCCAATAACTCTTTAATATCCTTACGGGCTTCGGGTTTTAACTGACGCTCGATTAAATACGTATACGCATCCAGATCGGGCTGGTTATTCGGGTTTACCTGAAAAACCTGTTTTTCACGTTCTAAAACCTGTAATCCCATATAGGCGGCACCGATATCACCGGTCACTACCAATAAATCGGTTTCGTTGGCACCGTTACGGTAAACCAGTTCTTCTTCCTTAGCCTCGCCAATAGCGGTGATGCTTATAATCAATCCTTTTTGAGACGAAGTGGTATCACCACCAATCACATCTACATCATATATTTTGGAAGCCAGTGCAATTCCGTCATACAATTCTTCCAGTGCTTCCAAAGGAAAACGGTTCGAAACGGCAATCGACACTGTAATTTGTGTCGGTTTGGCATTCATCGCACAGATGTCGGAAAGATTTACCACAACGGCTTTATAACCTAAATGTTTTAAAGGCATATAGGCCAGGTCAAAATGAACACCTTCTACCAGTAAATCGGTTGAAATCACCACTTTTTTATCCTTAAAATCCAGTACGGCCGCATCGTCGCCAATCCCTGTTAATGTGGATGGCTGATTGATTTTGAAATTTTGGGTCAGATGACTTATTAATCCAAATTCGCCCAGTTGCGACAAACTGGTTCTTTGAGGTGTTTTGTCTTCTATCATCGAAATAAAGTATTAGGTACAAAGTTGCGAAGGTTTTTTAAATAAAAAAAACGCATATGCTTAAATAGGCGGGCTTTAAAAATGAAAGACCTACCGTTTCATCGAAAAATGGGACTTAAATTCTTTTTCTTCTCCGTTATCTTTAAAGATTACCTTAAACCAATAATCGGTCGACGGAAGCGGATAGCCATTATAGGTTCCGTCCCAACCCGGTCCATCCGGTCGAAGTTGTTTCAGAAATTTACCATAGCGGTCGAAAATATATATCCGTGCATCTTTCTGATTTCGCAGGTCGCGGATATTCCAGGTGTCGTTATAGCCATCACCATTGGGTGTGAAAAAATTCGGGTATTTCAGAATAAAAGCTCTTAGTCGGATATTGCCGCAATTGTTTTTGGTATCGGTAATGGTTACCCAGTGCTCGCCACCGGAAACATTAGTGAAATAATTGGAAGATTGCGGATTGCCATCGTCCAGTTGATATTCGTAGTGACCATATCCGCCGGTTATGTTAACGGTAATCGAACTGTCATCAGAAAAAGGTTCTCCAACGGAAAGTGTAGCCACAGCTATACTGGATGGTTCAATGGTGACAGTCGTTGGATTATAATTACAATCGTTACCCGACTCCGGAGTGAGTTTTATGGTGTTGATCGTATACTGCCCAACCTGAGTAGCGGTATAGTTGGGTCCGGTATGAATCAGTTGGTTGTTTTGATACCATTCTACGGTAAATAAGGCTGGGCTTAATCCGGTTGTGAAAGTATGGGTCGTCAGTGGATTCTGCGTAATCGGGTCTACGCAAATACTACCGTTGGCTATATTGAGATCTAATAAAGGGTATATGGTGACCAGAAATTGTTTTTCACTAAAGCAAGCTGCATTATCCGACGCAGCAAGATATACATATACGGTTTGCGAATTGCTAATACTGTCGCCCGGTTGGTAGGCCGTGCCCGTTCCGCCACTACCGCTAAAATAGCTGCCCGAGGCCAGAGGCGGTAAGGTATAACTACCGCAGCGTTCCACGTTGTTGAAATTCGGAAGGGTCGGTGTGGTGGAAATGGTAACGAGAAAATCATCTTCGTCCGTACAATTGATACGGTTCCCGGAAATGGCATATACATATATTGTCTGACTGGTGGTTAAAACGGTTCCAGCCGGAATAACAGCACCCTGACCATTGGGTTGTGTGTAATAATTTCCTATGGTAAGATTAGGAAGCGTATAACTGTCGCAGGCTTTAACATCGTCAAACGTACTTACTTCAACACCTATTGCGTTTACCGTAAATACCGTTTGATTACTACATTGCGGAAAATCGCTCCAGTTGTTATAGATATACAGCGTTTGCGTGGTCGAAATTTCCGTACCCGGACTTAACTGGGTTCCGGTTCCGCCTGGTCCTGTAAAATAGTGTCCGTTGTTTAACGGAGGTAATGTAAAAGAGGTGCAGGTATATATATCGGTAAAACTATCGATTGGAGGAAGGGGCCGGATCGTTACGGTAAATGTATGTTCGTTGGTACAACCGTTGGCAGCGACAGCATAAACATAGATTGTTCGTGTGTTGATCAAAATTTGCCCTGCACTCATTTGTGTTCCGGTTCCACCGGTTCCGGTATAATAGTTTCCATTCGTTAATGGAGGTAAAATATATTGACCGCATTCCGTTCGGTCGGCAGGTGTGTCGACTAAAGGTTTTGGAAGTATGGTGATTTGATAGTTTAAAAAATCCGTACAATTGGGAGAGGATGTTGTTGGGGCATAATAATAAACGGTTTGCGATGTATGGATTACTGTTCCGGCTGGAATTGGGGTGCCACCACCTAAGGGTTGGGTATAATAATTACCGACTTCAATCGCTGGTAGCGTATATTCACCACAAGCAGTTACCGGTTGAAAAGACGGACCATCGATGATAGTCACCCGGAAAACATGCTCGTTCGAACATTCTCCGTCAAAAGCATAAACATAGATATCCTGAGACGTGGTAATATTTGTGCCGGGTTGTATTTGAGGGCCACTACCACCAGGTTGCGAATAGTAATTGCCGTGTGCTAATGAAGGTAAAATATAGGAATTACAAGTGATCACATCGGCAGGTTTATCGATAACCGGTAGGGGTAAAATCCGGATATGATATACTTTTTCCTGACAAACATTTCCGTTGACCACCGCATAAAAATAAATCGTCTGATCGGTTGTCAATACTGTTCCAACAGGTAAAAGCGTTCCGGTTCCGCCCGGTCCGGTATAAAAATTACCTGCCGGAGCATTACGGATGATATATTGTTCGCAACCAATTTCCGGAAAACTTAGCTGATCAATTAGTGTTACGACAAAAGTAGTCTGATCGGCGCATCCCAAAGGTCCGGGTGCGGTGTTGTATATATAATAGGTGCCTTGTTGGGTAATGGTATCGCCTGGGAAAAGAGGCGTTCCCGATCCGCTGGAACCCGAAAAATAATTTCCATTGGTAATAGGCGGTAATACATAGCTGCTACATTCGATAACATCCGGATGGACATCCACCAATGGAAGTGGTAATATTGTGATGGTAAAACTGGTAAGCGCATAACAATTTAGATTATTAACATCGGTCATTCGCACCCATATGGTAACCGGTGATTGTGATGCATTTACGATAAAAGCCGTCGGATCGGCAATACTGTTGGTGTTGTTGTCGGCGTTATTCTGTGAAGTAAAGTATTGGATACTAAAATCACTAAGGCTTTGCCCGTTTAGGACTATTGGTGTTTCCACGGTCAGGTCAAAGCTTAGCTGACCATTGCGATTGCTGCACTTTGTCATGTTTAAAGCCTGTCCGGGAGTAATGGTGTTGTTAACGATCAGGTCGAACGATGTCAGATTGTCGCAAATAAGGTTTCCGTTATGTTTGCGTACCTTAATATAGATGGTTTGTCCACCGGTACTTAAATAGCTATTAATGTCGGAAGCCGGAATCGGATTGTTGGCATTGGCATCGGCCAAAGAGGCATAATATAAAACATCGAAATCGGCAGGATTCAAGCCTAAGACTGTGGCATTATTTTGAGTTAGATTGAAAGGATAATTGGTCGATCCGTTATTACAAACCCGTATATCCTGTGGTGTGCCGATCGTCAGATCGGTAATTTCGATTTCGTCGGTCATTTGGCAGGTGCCGTTTGTAGTAGTGGCGATCACACTATAAAGTCCGGCTTGCGTAACACTTAGGGACGATGATGTGGCACCTGGAATAATATTATGGTTAAAAGTCCATACATGATTGAATTGTGGTCCTAACCCGGATTGTAATACGATGGTTTCACCCTGACAAATAGTAGTATCGGAACCTAAGTTAGTATGGGTTGTAAAACTCTTTCCGGCGATAAAAACAGCCGAGTCAAAATTGGAGTCGTTATAATCGCCAATGGCTAGCTTGATCCGGTAGGGATTGTTAGGTGTAACCGTTGACGAAGCAGTTAATAAAGTGGTTTGTCCGCGCATATTGATTGCCGAAGTGCTCGGATTGTTCACATTATAACGGCCAAATAAACCCGGATTAGAAGAGGTACAGCCTGAATTGTATTGGTTGTCTCGAATCGTTTTTATGGAAATCGGAATATTGGTATTGGGAATCACCGCCAGGTTTGTGGTAACACCGGTGGTAAGATCGGTTAACAGAAAAGCAAAGATATCGTTGAAACCACATTGGTATTCTCCATATTCGTTGGAAGCAAATAGAAAATCAAAACTAAAACTACTGGATAAAGGTGTAAAATCAAACTGTATATAAGCGACATCCCGAATCGGAAGTGTTTGTCCACTGGCATTACTGATATTTTGTAGATCGGGATCGCCGGCGTTGGTAAGAAAAGAACTTTCATTTAACCCGGTATATTGCCCTTCGGTATATTTGGCGATACCATTTCGTATCACAATGCCTTCCTGAATCGGGAAATTGGGATTGGTATTGGTAAACTGTCCGATACCGCGATGAGACGAAAACTGGAAATTCGTTTCGTTAAAGCAGGAATTTTGCAAAAGAATGTTGCTCACTAATTGCGGAACGGTTTGCGATGTAGTGTCAATAGCAATTCCCTGCGCATAAAAAGTAAGGCTGGAAAAAAACAGCAACAATAAGACAACTCTTTTCATGATGGGGGCATTAATCTTGTAAAGTTACTAAAAAGAGCTTTTTATTATATTAAATAAGGGGTTAGATTTATTTATTGTTTTGAAAATATAGTTAAATTGTTAAAAAAATAAGTTATTTTTAAATTCAAACTTTGGGAGGCGGTGAGGAATCGATAAAAAAAGACCGGATTGTACAATCCGGTCTTTTATCTGATACTAATCGTTTAATTTTAATACGGCCATAAATGCTTCCTGCGGGATTTCAACATTACCTACCTGACGCATACGTTTTTTACCTTTTTTCTGTTTTTCGAGTAATTTACGTTTACGGGAGATATCCCCTCCGTAACATTTTGCAGTTACGTCTTTACGCAATGCTTTAATTGTTTCACGGGCGATGATCTTGGCACCGATAGCGGCCTGAATCGGAATGTCAAATTGTTGACGCGGGATCAGCTCTTTTAGCTTTTCACACATTTTTTTACCGATGTTATAGGCGTTGTCGGCATGAATCAAAGCCGATAAAGCATCTACAGAGTTTGCATTTAAGAGTACATCCACTTTTACCAGATTTGACGTACGCATTCCAATAGGTGAGTAGTCAAAAGAGGCATATCCTTTGGAAACCGTTTTTAATCGGTCGTAGAAATCAAATACGATTTCGGCCAATGGCATGTCGAAAGTTAACTCCACACGTTCTGGTGTTAGATAGGTCTGGTTGGTGATGATACCGCGTTTTTCGATACAAAGACTCATTACCTGTCCGACAAAATCTGATTTGGTGATGATTGTTGCTTTGATATACGGTTCTTCCACACGATCCAGTTTGGAAGGCTCCGGTAAATCGGAAGGGTTGTTTACAATTAACGGAGTATCCGGTTCTTTTTTGGTATAGGCCAGATACGAAACGTTAGGTACCGTAGTGATCACAGTCATGTTGAACTCACGCTCCAGACGTTCCTGAATGATTTCCATATGAAGCATTCCCAGGAAGCCACAACGGAAACCAAAACCTAAAGCGGCCGAACTTTCCGGGCTAAATACCAGCGAAGCGTCATTTAGCTGTAGTTTTTCCATGGAGTTACGAAGCTCTTCATAATCCTCGGTGTCAACAGGGTAAATACCGGCGAAAACCATTGGTTTTACATCCTCGAATCCCTGAATCATATTTTGAGTTGGTGTTTTGGCATCGGTAATGGTATCACCCACTTTTACTTCGCGGGCTTCTTTGATACCGGAAATCAGATACCCTACGTCACCGGTGGAAACCACCTGTTTTGGAACCTGATTTAATTTTAGCGTTCCGATTTCGTCGGCAAAATATTCGTTACCGGTAGCCATAAACTTAATTTTCTGACCTTTTCGGATTTCACCGTTGATCACACGGAAAATAACTTCAATTCCACGGAACGGGTTGTAAACCGAGTCAAAAATCAAAGCCTGAAGCGGTTCTTCTTTATCACCTTTAGGTGCCGGAATACGCTCAATAATGGCTTCCAGAATTTTATCGACACCAAGACCGGTTTTTCCGGATGCCGGGATAATATCTTCCAGTTTACAGCCTAACAGATCCACGATATCATCGCTCACTTCTTCCGGATTGGCACTTGGTAAATCAATTTTATTTAGAACAGGGATAATTTCCAGGTCGTTTTCCAATGCCAGGTATAGATTGGAAATGGTTTGTGCCTGAATACTCTGTGCTGCATCCACAATTAAAAGTGCTCCTTCACAGGCTGCGATCGAACGGGATACCTCATAGGAGAAATCCACGTGACCCGGAGTGTCGATCAGGTTCAGGATGTACTGTTCTCCTTTATAGGTGTACTCCATCTGAATCGCGTGACTTTTAATGGTGATACCACGTTCGCGTTCCAAATCCATATTGTCCAGCAACTGAGCTTGTTGCTCACGTGCGGTCACGGTTTGGGTAGCGTCCAGTAATCGATCGGCAAGGGTACTTTTCCCGTGATCGATATGTGCAATAATGCAGAAATTTCTAATATGCTTCATCTTCGTTTTGTATCAATTTTAAAGGCAAATCCGAATGCAGATCGGCCATACCTTTGTTAAAAAACAAAAGGACTTTATAAGCCTTTGTACAGATAATCAGCCGTATATGGGGATTTTCTATATAAAGGTAGTGAAATAATCCGCAAATATAATTGAAAGTTGGTCAGTTACAAGCGGATAGTATTGAAATCACTGTCTTTTTTCTGTCGATTCGATAATTTTTAGAAAAGACAAGTAAGGCATCGGTTGAAGGGCTACTCAAAAGCTTTACAGTAACGTTAAGAAAAAGAATTGATTAAAATTTGTAATTTTGCGGCAAAATGTAGATGATGGTCAAGATTGGCAATATAGAATTACCGGATTATCCGCTATTACTCGCACCTATGGAAGATGTGAGTGATCCGCCATTCCGCAGGTTGTGCAAATTGCATGGCGCGGATTTGATGTATTCCGAATTTATTTCTTCGGAAGGATTGATCCGTGATGCGATGAAGAGTCGTAAAAAGCTGGACATTTTCGATTACGAACGACCGGTAGGGATTCAGATTTTCGGAGGTGATGAGGAGGCGATGGCATTATCGGCTAAGATCGTGGAAACCGTAGAGCCGGATCTGGTGGATATCAATTTCGGATGCCCGGTAAAAAAGGTCGTTTGTAAAGGCGCCGGAGCGGGCGTTTTAAAAGATATTGATCTGATGGTTCGTTTAACCAAAGCCGTAGTTAAAAGTACGCACTTGCCGGTAACGGTAAAAACCCGTTTGGGATGGGATGACGATTCGATTAATATCGATGAGGTAGCCGAACGATTACAGGACGTAGGTGTTCAGGCACTTACAATCCATGCGCGCACCCGGGCACAGATGTATAAAGGACATTCCGACTGGACGCATATCGAACGGGTAAAAAACAATCCGAGAATCACGATGCCGATTTTTGGTAACGGAGACATCGACAGTCCACAAAAAGCATTGGAATACAAAAACCGATTTGGTTTGGATGGCATTATGATCGGACGTGCGGCGATTGGTTACCCGTGGATTTTTAACGAGATCAAACATTATTTTGAAACCGGTGAATTACTAGCAGCGCCTACGATCAAAGACAGAGTGGAAGCGGCACGAAACCACCTTACCTGGTCGATGGAATGGAAAGGAGAGCGCGTTGGAATTGTAGAAATGCGCCGTCATTATACCAACTATTTTAAAGGCATCCACGGATTTAAAGAATACCGTCAGAAATTGGTTACCCAGGATGATGGAGCGATATTGTTTAAAGTATTTGAAGAAATTGAAGAAGCGTATGCTGATTATCAGATGACATAAAAAAAGAGCTGTTCGAACAGCTCTTTTATATAGGAAACCTGCCAGATCGATCTGGCAGGTTTTTTTATACTTCAACACGTTTCCATCGGCCTCTCCGGTATAGGAAGATACTGGCGATTGTAATTGCTGTTTCGGCAATCGGAACGGAAAGGAATACCCCGGTTGGCCCCATTTGATAATATTTGGCCAACAGATACGCCAATGGAATCTGAAACAGCCAAAACCCGAAAAAGTTCACCCAGGTTGGTGTCCAGGTATCACCTGCTCCGTTAAAGGTGTTGATCAACACCATTCCGATACCATAAAAAACATAGCCTAAACACATAATGTGTAGCGCTTCAACTGCGATATTTTGTATCAGTATATCGTCTGTGAAAAAACCGATAATATACTGGGCAAACAGAAAGGTAACAACCGTAATTACAGCCATAAATGCTACGTTATATTTAGCGGTTGTCAACACCGATTTTTCGGCGCGTTCCACCTGTTTGGCACCAAGATTTTGCCCTACCAGGGTAGAAGCGGCATTACTTAATCCCCAGGCCGGAAGGATAAAAAACATCATGATCCGTAAAGCTGTCTGGTATCCGGCCGATCCATGATCACCGCCGGTTGTAGCCACCAGTTGCGCTAAAAAGATCCAGCTACACGAAGCGATTACAAACTGTAAAACACCTGGAGCTGCGATTTTGATCAATGCTTTTATCTGTTCGAAATCCGGAATAAAATAAGAAGGGATAATTTTTAAAATGCCCCGACCGTTAAACAAATGATACAATTGATAGAGTACGCCAATACTTCTGCCGGTAGTCGTGGCAATTGCAGCACCGGTAAGCCCGAAAGCCGGAATCGGTCCGAAGCCATTGATCAATATTGGGCATAAAATAATGTTACAGATATTGGCGAGCCATAGACTTTTCATCGCGATAGCTGCGTTTCCGGCACCGCGGAAAATTCCGTTGATCAGGAAAAGCAACATAATACATAAGCTACCACCCATCATAATGCGGGTAAAATTCACCCCATAATCGGCGGCTTCCTGAGAAGCACCCATCAGTAATAAAATATCTTTGGCGAAAATAAACCCGCCAATACTGATAATACTATTGATCAAAACCGCAATAATAATAGCCTGCATACCGGCTTTGGCTGCGGCAACCGGATCTTTTTCTCCGATACGACGCGCCACTACGGCGGTTGCGGCCATACTGATTCCAATAGCAAGCGAATAGATAATCGTGATCACCGATTCGGTTAAACCTACGGTTTGAATGGCGTAGCTACTATGTTCCAAATGACCTACAAAATATAGGTCGACCAAAGCAAAAACGGATTCCATCAGCATTTCCAAAACCATGGGAATGGCCAATAGGATTACTGCCTTTTTGATACTGCCGCTGGTATAATCGAAATTTTCGTCCCCTTTAAGGGCTTGTTTGATGGTATTGAAAATTTTTAAAAGAGTGCCTTGCGGCCTATTTGTTTCTGTCATAATAATTAGGATTAATGATTGATAAGGTCCCGAAAAAGGGAAGGGAAGATAAATCGAAGTGTCCTAAATTATCACCGGATAGGTTAGGACGATGCAGAAACTTTCATCGGCGTTCAGTTATAATGAGCGACAAATATAGAATTTATTTTTCAGGAGAAAATTTATTGCAATAATTTTTTACTCACCCGACTGGAGGCGATAAGCGATGCCAGAAAGCCTAAAATAACGATCGTCAGTAATACGGTAAGAATATTCATAATATCGAAAACCACCGGATAAGCCATTGTTGGCGTGACCATGATCAATGAAAACTGTTTTTGCAGGATCACCACAATAATACCGAGCACTAAACCGATTAGTCCTCCGGTTACGGTGATCAAACTACCTTGGAGTAGAAAAATGCTTCTTAGATGTTTGATTTCGGCACCGAGATTAAAAAGCGTTTTCAGATTGGCTTTTTTATCCAGAATCATCATGATCAAGGCACCGATCAGATTGAATAATGCCACGATGATCACTAATGTAAAGATCAGGTAAACGGCAATATTTTCGGTATTCAGCATCTTGTAAAGACTGTCGTTGAGCTGTGCCCGTGTTTTGATTGAAACGGAGTCTTTAAAAATAGATTTGATTTCGGATAATGCCAGATTTTCATCGGCTCCGGCTTTAAGCTGAAACTCGATAGCAGTCACCTGATTGGGTTTGTATTGCAATAATTCCTGCGCTAATCCTAAATCGGAAAAAACATATTTATTGTCCAGATCTTCGTTGATAGCATAAATCCCAATCGGAACCAGAACCGCTTTGTTAAAAGCGTCATTCGGATTGTCGATCGTACCTTTGCCGGGTTTTGGTACAAAAACTTCAAAGGTGTTGTTGTAATCGAAAAGTCCCATCGACAATTTATTGGTAATGCCATACCCAACGACTACCTGACTGGTATTTGGATTTAGCCATTGACCACCGTAAATTTTCTTTTCAAACGGATTGATTTTTCTATAGATGCTATCCACACCTTTTAAATAAGCCACCTGTTCCTTACCGTTAAAATAGAACAAGACGCGTTCCTCAACCACTTTACTAAAAAGCGCGATACTTTTGGTGTTTTTAAGCTGTTTTTCCTGTTCCGGACTAATGGTGAGTGATTTGCCGGTTTTTCCGAACATTTTCAGATCGGGATCGGTATCGTTGGCAAACGAAAGACTAAATTCCCGTAGGCCACTAAAAACCGAAAGCACGACAAATAAAGACATAGCACTAACAATAATACCCAGCGATGCAATACCGGTAATGATATTGATCGCGGTGCTTTTGCTAAAACTAACGGTATATCGTTTGGCTATGTAAAACGGGAAATTCAATTACGATTTTTTTCGTTTGATTAGAAGTTCCGGGTTTTCGATCGGATTTTCGTCGCCGCTTAATGCTTTGTCGATTTTTTCGATATAATCAAGGCTGTCATCGATATAGAAAGCCAGATTGGGTACTTTGCGCAATTGTAGTTTTACACGTTGTGACAAATCGTGTTTGATCAATGGAGTATTACTACGGATAGCGTTTAGAATTTCCGCACCTTTGTCGGCCGGGAAAATACTCAGGTATACTTTGGCGATAGATAAATCGGTGGTGACACTTACTTTCGATACGGAAATAATTAGATTGCTAATTCCGTTTTTACGCACTTCGCCCTGCAGAATATCAACAAGATCTTTCTGCAAAACGGTTCCTATCTTTTTTTGTCTATTTGTTTCCATGATGCAAAAGTACAATTTTTTGGATTGTAAAGTTTTAAAGTTGGCGGCGGATAAAGTTTTTTATCTTTGTTTTCGGAAGATAACGACCAAAAAAACAAAACAGCAAGTAATACAATGAGAAAAATAGAGCATATCGGAATAGCGGTAAAAGACCTTGAAGTGTCCAATGTTATTTTTGAAAAATTATTCGGTGCGCCGGCCTACAAACAGGAGGAAGTGGCCAGTGAAGGAGTGAAAACGTCTTTTTTTAGGAACGGACCGAATAAAATAGAATTATTGGAAGCCACCACTCCGGATAGTCCGATTGCAAAATTTATCGAGAAAAAAGGCGAAGGAATTCACCATATTGCTTTTGATGTAGAAGACATAGTTTCGGAAATCGCCCGTTTAAAATCGGAAGGATTTACGGTATTAAACGAAACACCAAAACGCGGCGCTGATAACAAACTAGTGGCCTTTTTGCACCCTAAAGGGACCAATGGTGTACTGGTAGAACTGTGTCAAGAAATTTTGGAATAAGTTTGCACTAAACGAAAAATAGTAGTAATATTGCAGCCTCTAAACCGGTCCTATAGCTCAGTTGGTTAGAGCACCTGACTCATAATCAGGTGGTCCTTGGTTCGAGCCCAAGTGGGACCACTAGCGGAAAAAAGAAAAGCCTTACAGAAATGTAGGGCTTTTTTTGTTATGCATTGTTTACACATGGCAGGTTTCAAAAACCTGTCAGGTGTAGCTGCTTTTAATCCAATTAAACCTAAAAATGAAAACAGCAATTGCCTCGATTGTTCATGGCATTGAACAGAAGCACGTAAATGATCCAACTGTTCCGGATGACCTGGATCGAATCGTTACGATGATCCTTTCGGACTTACCACAGGCAATAGATGCCATCAATAACCTTGATCTAAACACACTGGGATGGATCGCCTCGCGTTTTGAAGCAATATCGTACAAAGCGCAGCATAAAGAATTTGTTATGTGTTTAGAAGGTTTGCTGGTTAAATTTCCGAATAGCACTATACTTAGACAAGATGTTTTGGAAGGTGTTGCGGCCTACTATGGAGAAATCGAATAATGGCCTACTCTTTATTTTTTAACTGGTAGATACCAAAAACATAATCGCTCGGATTGGATTGTAGAAAGTTGTCCTCCATTTTAAAAAGATTTTGTAAAACCTGTTGCTTATCGGCGGTAAAGTCGTCGTTTTCTATAAAATGATGTGCAATATCTTTTAAGGTACTATGAAGTAAATTGTTGCCATATGGTTTTTCTAAAACGATATCAAAGTGCGTATAAATGGCAGGGAGTATATTTTCTGAATCCACACATTCGGAAGGATCTGCAATAATCATTTTAAAGATTCCATTGCCGGAGAAATGGTTTTTATAATACCTTGTTTTGTGAATTTTTCGGTATTCTTTCGGAATAGACTGTAGTGCTTTGTTGATGTGCACAATTTGTTCCTTTGAATATTGAAGTCTGTTTTTTCCAACATATTCATTGATGATCAAGTATCCTTTTGGTTTTAGACTGTGTATAACGGTATGCTTTAGGAAATGCGGGATTTTGTCGAAATGATGTAGTGAAGCATGAAAGAATACGGCATTATATTTTTGGGAATCGAAACTATAGGTTACAATATTTTCCAGATAGAAAGCAATATTATTTAGTTTTTTGTCTTTAGCGGTTTTGATGGCGCTATTTAATCGTTTTTCACAGAAATCAAAACAATCGATTTGCCAGTGTGGGTTTAGTTCTGCGAGTAGTAGTTCATGACTACAATCACCTGAACCGAGTGCCAGTACTTTGAACTCTTTAGCGTTTTGAAAATAATTCGCGCTGAGAAATGCTTCATAACCAATATCGGAATGACCGGTAATTAAGCGATTCCATCTTCGTCTGACTTCAGGGATAATCCAAAAATTGGCACAGTCTATTTTTTCTTGATTGAAAGCGCTTTTTGTTCGGGCATAGGGCGTTATTTTTAGTTTGGACAACAGGAAATTTGACCCTCTTTGATGCAACTTAATAAAAACGTCTTTGATGTCTTCTAGTGTTACGAAACGCATGGGCTTTATCGTTTGCAGATTAAGAAGAATAAAATTAGACGTTAAAAAAAGAGTCAGAATTATTTGGTAAGTTATGTCTTGGAAATGACTGTTATTGTCTTGTGAAATCATTATTTACACCTGACAGGTTTTTAAAACCTGTCAGGTGTTGGTGTGTTAAATGGTATCGCTAATCTTAATCTGTTAATGTAGATGGAACGGACTACTTTTTATTTTACGATTTAAAATATTATATACATGATTTGTAATTCGTGATTTATTATACATATTTTTAGTTATTATGTGTTGACTTTAAATAAGAGAGTTCTTTTTTGACACCATCAAGAATTAACCGTTCAAACTTTTCTTTTTCAGAACTGTTTTCTTTACCTTTCAAGTCGTGGTTTATTTCTTTCCAATTCCCAATTTCTAAACCTTGATTGATACTAACAAATGCAAATGATGTTTTGGTATCATTTATTGGCCTAGTCCAGGAATAAATTATCTGATTGCTGTCCGGATAATAAAAATAGATATGATACCAATAATCATCCACTCCTCCACGGCCACCTTCTAAAATCGTAGGATTACCTTTTATAGTGACTGCATTTGGGATGTTAAATTCCGGATGATGTTTCTTGAAATTTTCTATAGCAGTGATTAAAAGTTTTTCAGATGTGTCAATATCATATTCTTCAGCGTACGGATAACTTCCTGGTGCAAAATTACAGGAAGTCATATTTATTAATATGGCTGATAATAGAAAAAAAATATAAGTTAAACGATGTCTCATAATCAAATTAATTAGTGTTAGTCTGAATAATTAGGTTTGTTAGTTACACCAAATAGTACTTTTTTGTACCAATGATAAAGATAGGGATGCCATTCAAGTATAGTGTGAATTATTGATTTAAAAAAGGTAGAAATCATTCGGGAAGTTATGTTTTAGAAAAGACTGTTATAGTTTTATAAAATCAAGACTCCTGAAAAAGCTTAAAAAAAGCTCCGTGACTAGTCCTAAAATAACGATATAGGATTAATAGTAGTAAAAATACATTTTTTAGACAGAAGTAGCTTCCGAGTTACTTCTGTTTTTTGTTTTATAAGTTTTTATTTTAATACTTCTTTGTAAGTGCATTTGATTAGGTGTTAGCATATAGTTTGACCAATGTGGTCTAATCTGGTTATATTTGTTAATAATCTCAGCTATGAGTTTCTTCATTAAATATAGTTCAAGATGATAGGTATCAATTCTAAACTCTTGTTTTAATATTCCGTTTATTCTTTCAGCCACTGCGTTTTCATACGGATCTGAGTTTTGTGTCATACTGCATTTTAGACTGTATTTCTTTAATAAATACTGATACTCATCCGAACAATATTGTATTCCCCTGTCAGAATGATGTATCAATGATTCAGACTTAAATATCCTATTCTTACGAGCCATTTTTAAGGCTCTGATACAGCCTTGTGTACTGAGAGAATCAGATACATCATATCCCATTATCTTTTTTGAATAGGCATCAGTTATTAAACTCAGATAACAAGGCTTTTCTCGTTTTCCAATATAGGTGATATCTGATACCCACACTTGTTCCGGTCTTGTAATATCCAGCTCTTTTATCAAGTTAGGATGTTTTTAAAACGATGGTGTGACCATGTGGTAAGATGATAACTCCTTTTGGGGTGTATCAATAAATGATTAGCTTTTAAAATAGCAAAAAACTTATCTCGGCCTACTTTTAATGCTTTAAGTTCAGTTATAAGAATATGATACAGTTTACGTGTTCCTAACCGAGGTTGAGCTATACGTTGCTCTTTTACAAGTGTTACAACCTGTTCTGCCAAGGTTCTTCTGAATTTAGCGCGCTTAATACTTCGATAATAAACCTGCCTGTTTATCCCGAACAAACCACAGGTAAAACTTATGTTTTCCTGCCTTTTTTGACTAAAGGATTGGATTGTCCGGGAGGTAAGTTTTTTCGAATATCGATATTGTATTCCTTTTCCGCAAGGTCTATCATCATATCAAAAATAATAGCTTTAGAATCAGAAATATGGTTTTGTTTTTCAAGCTGGGCTTTCTGCTTTTCCAAGAGTTTTACCTTGGCTTCAAGCTCCATAATTCGTTGTTCTGGTGTCTTTGGCATATTTGATGGTGTTTGGTTCTCCCAATCAAAGTTACCATATTTTCTGAGCCAATTCACAACTGTGGACCGTGCCTGGATACCATATTTCTTCTGGGCTGCATAAGTCGACAATTCTCCCGATTCAATTTCCTTTGTAATCTGAATCTTTAAACTTAAGGAGTAGTCTTTTTGGGTACGTTTAACATAAGTGGTTTGTGTTTCCATAATAACGCTTTTTTTTGTATCGTTATTTCAGGACGAGACAACCGTAGGATTCCGACTTTTAACAGTGCCTTCATATGCTGAGGATTCCGTAATATGGGTTAGTCTTTCGTAGCCTAATGAGTTGCTATCGTGGGTTAAGGTGTACTTTCTGTAATGAGAATTAAAAGCATTGGTTGGGTGTACCTGTATATAACTTAGAATATACGCCTCTGTAAAAGGAATTCCTCCGATATAGGCATTTTCGTAACGATTTCTCTTTTTATAGTGGAAATATATCGTATTGCAACCTGGATTGGTACCAATGGCACCATAGCTTATCCTCATGATCCGGGAAATGTTTAAAAACTTGGCGTAGGAATAATTGATACGAATACCCTGAGGGTTTTCCCAATAGTCGATAGACCATTTTAGTTCCGATCGCGATTCGAGGTGATTGCCATACTGCGCCTTTGAACCGTCAGGGTATTCTACCAGGAAATACTGAGGGCCATAGGTAGCACCTAATGGAGAAACACCAAAAGAGGTCACTTTTGTAGTCGAAAAATTTTCAGTTTCATATACCGTTCCATTCGCTCCATAAGTACCGGAAGTTCCATTTTTAATTAATAATCGCTGGCCATCCAGTGCAAAACGATCCAAATTGTTAAAGTCGACAGGATCATTGACTCCATCATGATATTTGGTGGATGGGATTCGGGTAATGGAAGAGAGTCCGGAAACGGACCAGCCATAACCGGCGATATTATTCCCGCTTTGACTGTCGTACGACAAACTGATTTGGGGAACGATACCCTTTATACCGGGTAAAACTTCGATAGGGATCGTATAGTTTGCGGCTCCGGATAGCGAAACGGTTAGATTTCCTTCGGTGATACCTGCTTCGGAAGAATTTCCGGTGGGAGCACTAGGCATTATCGATTGTCTGTCCTGACTTGATAATCGGTTGTTGTCGATCGGATCGGGTGTGTTTTTATTCACTACAGGAATAATTCCCGGAACAGGTATCCCATCGGGAGGAGTTTGTGATACGGTCTGGATAAAGGTGCATAAGGCGCATAAAAGAAGAAACGGCGTGAATTTTTTGACCATAATTGAAATTTGTTAGATCGAAAAATCAGCGGAAACAATTTATATAGCAGGAGAGTAGGGAAGTGCGTTCAAAAAACACAACAAAGGTTATGGTTTCCGAACTGTTTCTTCGAAAGTTGAAAACGAAATAGCGAGGAGAATTATTTATTCCTGATTTTTAAACAGTTGTTATGGAGTTTCAGAGTAGAAAATTAAAGTTGTCTTTTTAGATTGGCTAAAAAGTGATCTTTCTTTCCGGTTTAACGAACGTTTTGTATCGGTTTTTTTGCAAGAATAAACGGATCATATAACCTCTAAAACGTAAAAAAAGAAAATAGGTGTTAGAAGTGTTAATGAAGATAGAGGTATTGTAGTATTTTTTTGAAAGGAAACACTTTAATGCTAGAAGTGTCGTTTGTAAAATAATAGCTCTCCTGGGATATAAATAAGTCTTATTGGGACAATTAGTCTGATTTTTGCAGATAAACAGAAAAAACGGAGTATTGGTCTATTTTTTTATAGAAAAAGATTGTTTTGTTAAAAAAACTTGCTACATTCGTGTCCTGCAGAACTACTGGCACAAAGGCTTGTTTTCTGTGTGAAATTTGCGATTATTTTAAATAGATTGACAATTTCTTGTAAAATATTTGTTATTCACGTTAAGAATATTTTTTATTTTTGCCAAATGAAAAACAGCTTTATAAAAATAGGAGTCTTTTCCTATTTCATTTTAAATACACTCTCAGCTATTGGAGCGCCGGTACCGCCGCCGCCGGAAAATGGTGCGCCGCCACCTCCGGGAGCGCCGTTAGACGAGCGTCTTTATTTACTGTTAGGTGTGGGGCTGTTATATGCATTTTACTATTATAAAAACTATCATACAAAAAAAGCGTCCGAATAATCGGGCGCTTTTTTTATTGTCGCAGTTCGTGTAATCTGCTGACGTATTTTCCAATTACATCAAATTCCAGATTAATAGAAGTGCCGACTTTAAAATTCTTAAAGTTGGTGTGTTCCATAGTATACGGTATAATCGCAACGCTAAACTCGTTTGCCTTGGAGTTAACCACGGTAAGACTGACACCATTAACGGTAATGGAGCCTTTTTCGATTGTGATGTTGCGTAACTGCTGATCGTATTCAAAAGTAAAATAAAAACTGCCGTTCGCATCCTGTATGCTTTTGCAGATTCCGGTCTGGTCCACATGACCCTGAACGATATGACCGTCCAGACGATCGCCTAGTTTCATTCCCCTTTCCAGGTTGATCAAATCTCCTGTCTGCCAACTGCCCAAATTGGTTTTGTCGAGCGTCTCTTTTATGGCGGTTACTGTATAGGTGTCGCCATCAATAGCAACCACGGTTAGACAGACTCCATTATGGGAAACACTTTGGTCAATTTTAAGTTCGTTGGTTATGGAAGATTGGACCTGAATATGAATATTGTCGTTTTCTTTTCGGATGTTCCGGATGGTTCCGAGAGTTTCGATAATTCCTGTAAACATAACTGATTTATTTTGCTAAATTTGCATATCCAAAATTAGTAATAAATAACTAGTCGGCATGGTGAAAAAAGCAGAAAATATAATTGTAGGAATTTCCATAGGGGATCTAAATGGGATTGGGAGCGAGGTAGTATTGAAAACGTTCGAGGATACCCGTATGCTGGAGCTATGCACGCCGGTCATTTTTGCTAATGTGAAAATCCTTTCCTTTATAAAGAAAACATTACAGCTCAATGTAAACCTTCACGGCATTGATAAGATGGAGCAAATTGTTCCTGGAAAAATCAACGTGTTGAATGTATGGCGGGAAGGTGTAAATCTTGAATTTGGTGTCAACGATGAAAATGTAGGAAAATATGCTGTCCGGTCGTTTACAGCGGCTACAAAAGCGCTAAAGGAAGGATTGGTCGATGTATTGGTAACGGCGCCAATCAATAAATACAATATACAATCGGAAGAATTTCATTTTCCGGGGCATACCGATTATCTGGACCAGGAACTGGAAGGTGATGCGTTGATGCTAATGGTTCAGGATGGTTTACGGGTCGGTTTATTTACCGATCATATTCCGGTTAACGAAGTGTCAAATCATCTTACGGAAGCGCTGATTCATAAAAAAATCGAGACGGTTCATAAAACACTGATTCAGGATTTTGGAATTACGCGACCTAAGATTGCTGTTTTGGGATTAAATCCACATTGTGGTGATAACGGTGTAATTGGAAAAGAAGATGATGCGGTAATCAAACCGGCTCTGAAAAAAATGTTTGATAAAGGAATTATGGTTTTCGGGCCGTTTTCGGCAGATAGTTTTTTCGGATTAAGCCAATATGAAAAATACGATGCCGTTATTGCAAACTATCACGATCAGGGATTGGTTCCGTTTAAGACGTTGTCGTTTGGAAACGGCGTGAACTATACGGCGGGACTCAACAAAATCCGAACGTCGCCCGATCACGGAACGGCCTATGAAATTGCCGGAAAAGGAGAAGCCGATTATAATTCGTTTAAAGAAGCGGTTTATCTGGCGATTGATGTGTATAATAACCGGAACGAGCATAAAGAACTGGTTAAAAACCCTTTGAAAACCAAACAAAAACAGTTATAAACAAAAAAATGTTTACAACTCCTTTGAAATTCCAATAATTTTATATCTTTGCACGCTCAAAACTGTTGTTATGAATATTGATAAAGAATTTTTGATCCCCTTTGTTGGATTAAAGCAAGGGAAGCACCAGTTTGAATATCATATAGATAAGAAGTTCTTTGAGCACTTTGAGTTTGATGACTATAATGGTGTCGATATCAAAGTTGATGTGATTCTGGACAAAAAAAGCACAATGCTTGAACTCGCTTTTAAGCACAAAGGAACGGTAAACGTGCCTTGTGATCTGACAAACGAGGATTTTGATTTGCCGATTAAAGGTAAGATGAATTTAATTGTAAAATTCGGTGATAGCTTTAATGATGAGAACGATGAGTTGCTGGTGTTACCTCATGGCGAATATCAAATCAACATTATGCAATATATTTATGAGGCAATTGTACTGTCGGTTCCAACCAAAAGGATTCATCCCGGGGTAAAAGACGGAACGTTACAATCGGAAGCAATTGCTCGCTTAAATGAATTAGCGCCAAAAGAACAACACAAAGAAGAAGAAAATACGGATCCCCGATGGGACAAATTAAAACAACTATTAACGGATAAATAATATAGTAAGATGGCACATCCTAAGAGAAAAACCTCGAAAACAAGAAGAGATAAAAGAAGAACGCATTATAAAGCGACGGTTCCTCAAATTGCTACATGTCCTGTAACAGGAGAGGCGCATTTGTATCACAGAGCTTACTGGCATGAAGGTAAAATGTACTACAGAGGTCAGGTTGTAATTGATAAGCAAGAAGCTGTTGCTTAATTGAAGAAAATAATAGAGAAAACTCTCACTATGTGGGAGTTTTTTTTGTTAAAAACTCTTTGAAACGAATTAAGTAGCGATAAAAAAGGCTTGGTTTCGGATTTTTTTTGTAATTTCCACCACTTTTTTCAGCTAAAATTTGAAAAAGAAAAAGTAACCCATATGACTAAAATTACAGCAGCCATTACAGCGGTTGGATCCTATGTTCCGGACTATGTTTTGTCGAATCAGGTTCTGGAAACTATGGTCGATACCAACGATGAATGGATTACCACTCGTACGGGAATTAAAGAAAGACGTATTCTCAAAGAAGAAGGACAAGGGACTTCTTTTATGGCAATTAGAGCCGCACAAAACCTGATTGAAAAATCGGGAATTGATCCTAAAGAAATTGATCTGGTATTGTTGGCAACAGCAACACCGGATATGCCGGTAGCTTCTACCGCAGTATATACCGCAACACAAATTGGAGCGACAAATGCTTTTGCCTACGATCTGCAGGCGGCTTGTTCCAGTTTTCTATACGGGCTTTCTACAGCCTCTGCTTACATCGAATCAGGACGTTATAAAAAAGTATTATTGATAGGATCGGATAAAATGTCTTCTATCATTGATTATACCGACAGAGCGACTTGTATTATTTTTGGAGATGGTGCCGGTGCCGTATTGTTCGAACCGAATACCGAAGGTTTAGGCTTCCAGGATGAATATTTAAGAAGCGACGGGATAGGAAGAGAATTCCTTAAAATCGAAGCAGGAGGATCTATATTGCCGGCTTCTGAAGAAACGGTAAAAAATAAACAACACTTTGTACACCAGGATGGAACAACCGTTTTTAAATATGCAGTTTCCGGAATGGCCGACGTAAGTGAGAAAATAATGGAGCGTAATAAGCTTACAAAAGAAGATGTCAATTGGTTGGTAGCGCATCAGGCGAATAAACGTATCATTGATGCTACTGCAAACCGAATGGGATTAGACGAATCAAAAGTATTGGTAAATATCCAGAAATACGGTAATACCACTTCGGCAACTTTACCTTTATTGTTGTCTGATTTCGAAGATTCTTTAAAAAAAGGAGATAATATAATTTTTGCCGCATTTGGTGGTGGCTTCACTTGGGGAGCTATCTATTTAAAATGGGCCTACAATAAACAAAAAAACTAACTAAATCAAAATTCCGAACAAGATGGATATTAGAGAAATTCAAAACCTAATCAAATTTGTAGCGAAGTCTGGTGCTACTGAAGTAAAATTAGAGATGGATGATTTCAAGATCACCATTAAAACTACAGAAGCAGGAGCAGCAGAAACTACTTATGTTCAACATGTTCCAATGCAAGCGGCTGTTCCGCAAGCGGCAGCACCTCAGGCAGTAGCAGCACCTGCACCGGCAGCACCGGTAAGTACTCCGGCTGCAGATGACGATTCCAAATACGTGGTAGTTAAATCACCGATTATCGGAACATTATACCGTAAACCGTCACCGGATAAAGCACCTTTCGTAGAAGTTGGAAGCACTATCAATAAAGGTGATGTGGTTTGTGTGATCGAAGCGATGAAATTATTTAATGAAATCGAATCGGAAGTATCCGGTAAAATCGTTAAAGTATTAGTTGACGACGCTTCTCCAGTAGAATTCGACCAACCGTTATTTTTAGTAGACCCATCATAAGAAATTTTAAATGCTAAATTTTGAATGATGGTTTTTTTATGCCGCATTTAAAAGGATTTAAAATGTAACCCGAATTTAAAATTTCAAAAGATGTTTAAAAAAATATTAATCGCAAACAGGGGAGAAATTGCGCTTCGCGTAATCAGAACCTGTAGAGAAATGGGCATCAAAACTGTAGCCGTATATTCGACTGCAGATGCGGAAAGCCTACATGTTAAATTTGCTGACGAAGCAGTTTGTATCGGTCCTCCGCCAAGTAATTTATCCTATCTGAAAATGTCGAACATTATTGCGGCTGCAGAGATTACCAATGCAGATGCGATTCACCCTGGATATGGATTCCTTTCGGAAAATGCTAAATTTTCCAAAATTTGTGAAGAACACGGTATTAAATTTATCGGAGCTTCACCGGAAATGATCGAAAAAATGGGTGACAAAGCTACGGCTAAAGCAACCATGAAAGAAGCGGGAGTTCCTACTATTCCAGGATCAGAAGGTCTATTGGAATCGTATGAGCAAGCGGAAAAATTAGCCAAAGAATTCGGATACCCTATTATGTTAAAAGCTACTGCCGGTGGTGGTGGTAAAGGGATGCGAGCAGTTTGGAAAAAAGAAGACTTACAAAAAGCATGGGAAAGTGCGCGTCAGGAAGCCGGTGCAGCCTTCGGAAACGATGGAATGTACATGGAAAAACTGATCGAAGAACCACGCCATATTGAAATACAGATTGTAGGAGATTCCTATGGTAAAGCGTGTCACCTTTCAGAAAGAGACTGTTCAGTACAACGTCGTCACCAGAAATTGACGGAAGAAACGCCTTCTCCATTTATGACGGACGAATTACGTACGAAAATGGGAGATGCAGCGGTTAAAGCGGCCGAATATATTAAATATGAAGGCGCTGGTACAGTTGAGTTCCTGGTTGACAAACACCGTAATTTCTATTTTATGGAAATGAACACCCGTATTCAGGTAGAGCACCCGATTACGGAGCAGGTAATTGATTACGATTTGATCCGTGAGCAAATTTTGGTTGCGGCTGGAGTGCCAATTTCAGGTAAAAACTATTTACCACAGTTACACTCTATCGAATGTCGTATCAATGCCGAAGATCCATATAACGATTTCCGTCCGTCACCAGGAAGAATCACAACGTTGCATTCACCGGGAGGACACGGGGTACGTCTGGATACACACGTGTATGCCGGATATACCATTCCGCCAAACTACGATTCCATGATCGCGAAGCTGATTACTACAGCACAAACAAGAGAAGAAGCTATCAACAAAATGAAACGTGCTTTGGATGAATTCGTAATCGAAGGAATCAAAACGACAATTCCGTTCCACAGACAATTAATGGACGATCCGGATTATGTTGCAGGAAACTATACTACAAAATTCATGGAAGGTTTTGTAATGAAAGAACCGGCAGAATAGGCCTGAAAAACAGGATAATTAAAAATCTCACATAACAGTGAGATTTTTTTGTTTTTATGCTTTCAGATACTTTATATTTGGCACACAAAAACAAACCTTATGAAATTTAAAAAATTACTTTTAGGATTGACAGTTTTTGCTGCCATCCTGTATTCGTGTTCGTCTGACTCTTCTTCAGATGCGTCTGCTTCCACACCGGAATCGGTAGCCGATGCAAAGCAAAACATTACCAACACGTTTAATAGTTTTTATAACTGTTTGAATACGCTTGACGATGGAGAACTTTCGAATTTTATACTATACTCATTGTTTAATTCGGGAAATCAGGATTATAATGATTCCTGGATCAAAAACTTATCCAGCAAATTTGAAGAACAATATGGTGAAGTGTTCTTAAATAACAAACTGCAATTTGCCAATAGAGCTGGTGTATATGTATGGAATTCCACATCGCAAAGCTGGACCAAACAAGCGGCATCTAATATTATTACGTTAAAATTTCCATCGCGTCAAAACCATTCCGGAAATGATGCGGAATTTAGCCTGAATGCATACAATGATACTTCGGTTTCTTATACTTCCGAAACATATTGGTTACCGACGTTGGTGAATTTCACATTAAAAAGAGATAACAATTTGGTGTTTTCGTTAAATGCATCCAACATTACTTTTAATGTAAACACAAACTTTAGTATGCCTACCAATGCTGATATAGTAATTTATACGGCTCCGTACACGCATAATTTTTCATGGAGAAGAAATTCGGCTGTGGATTTTCAGTTAAATTATAATTCCGCTACGCCACAGGGATGTACCAATTCGATTGTTACTAATGTGAAATTAAAACATTCGGATTATGGGAATATTACATCAATCAGTGATGTGAAAACGGCAAATGGAACAGTATCGGTGGGTGATCTGAAAATTGTTTATGCGGCCAATATTGAAGCAATTACGGCTTATGAAAACCCAACTCCGGCTCAAATCAACAACAATACAAATGCCGAAGTGTATTATAATAATGCCAAGATTGGTAACCTGATTTATGACGAGGTTAACGGTACTACAAAGATTTATATTGTTTATGCAGACGGCACCCGTGAGAATGTGGATGTTTATGTAGGCGATTTTGAAACAAAAATCAGAGCGATCTTTGAAAATTACCTGAATTAATGATCCTGAGAAATACGATATTGTTATTTGTATTACTGGGTTCGCTATGCTGTTTTTCGCAAAGCGAACCATTAAAAACAGTTGATACGGTGCAATTTAGAAGCCGATTGGGAATAGGGATTTCGAACTTTATTAATTCTGCTTTTTCATCCGATAAGAATGCTTATAATCTCGAATACCGTTATGCATTAAATAAAAAATATGCACTTCGAGCCGGAGCAAGTTATGAAAAAGACGATAGTGAAGGCGGATTTACAGAAATAGGGTTAAAGATAGGTGCTGATAAAGTGTTTCGCCAAAACAAACACTGGACGTTCTATTTTGGAGCCGATATATTGAGTAGCTATTCCAATTTTAAAAACGTTAATAAAGACAATTATGCTATTGGTATTGCACCGCTCCTGGGTATCCAGTATAACATAGTGGATAATTTTTCGATATCGATTGAGCCGATGCTGTATTTTAAATACAATATTGTGGTTGATAATGCTACCTTTTTGGAAAACAAAAGGACCACTTGGTCGGAATCCGGATTTGGAAAAACGGGATATATCCAGCTTAATTTTCATTTTTAAATATAAACAGGCTGTTTCACTTAATGGAGACAGCCTGTTTTCTTTTTTTAGGATACGATCAGATTACTATCGGTTAAACGGTTCTTCGTTAATCCAGTGAAAGCCACGTCCGGTAAGCAGAAAATCGGCTTTGGTTTTGTGTTTTAACGGTATTTTTACCGAATCGGCAGTTTTAAATAGCAAACCGTATTTGGTTTTTTCATAACGGAAATACTCCGCTTTGGGAACCGTTTTGTCGTTATCGGTTATTTCGCGTAACACGATGTATTTGGCGACCGTGTCGATAGTCGATGTGAACTTAACTTCCCGGTTATTGGTATAGCGGATAGCTGCTCCATCGCGGGTTTCAAAAACAAAATGTAAATAACCGGAATTGTTTTTCGAATCCGTTACTTCATAAAAACCATAGAGTGGTGGATTGCCGGAATTCTGATGATGCATTTTCAGATAGGCGATTAGAAAAGCCGAAAATATCCCGACAGCTAAAAGTAGTTTAAAACCGGTCTTGATATAGTGCAATACTTTTTCCGAGCGGGCATCGCCCAAATAGATAGTGTGCTCTTTTTGCGGTACGGCTTTGTCGAGAATAAAAAAACGTATCAATCGGATCCGTTCGTAATACAGGAGTATTAACGCTGCCAGCAACATATGGATGGAGCTGATTTTAACCGGAATGTCATAACAAAGATTCATCATTACAATATTAGTAAGTACTCCGGTAAGGATTACGGTTCCTAATGTAATCGTTTTACGATTTAAGAGTAAAAGACCTCCAATCACTTCGGCGAGGCCGGCAAAAGCTGTGTAATAAGGTGAAAACTGCATAAAAGTCCATGCCAGTCCCATGGGTGATGATTCGCCGTAAGGTTGTGCCAGTCGGAAATATAAAATAGGAGGAAACTGAAACGGAAACACTTTGCTAAATCCATAAACCAACATATAAAACGCGAGATATAAGCGCAAGGTTACCTGAAAAAGGTAACGAATAGTGTTGTACGTGTTTTTATGGCGCAGCTGACTGAGCTGCATGGTTACCGGTAGCGCCAAAATCAAACTAAGACAGAGGTTCCAGAACGTAGTGATGTAGGCATAGGTGTTATCGCCGCTTCCACTTCCGCTGGCTTCAAATGCATAGCCAATATGAAAGAGATTTTTGGCCGACCAGAATACCAAAGGATTCAGTACCAGTGCAAATAAGAAGCTGAACAGGTGGAAAATAAAATAAATAAATAAAAAATGCAGCAGATATTTCTTCAATAGCATAACAATTCGTTTTTATAAATATAAACTGTATTTTCATATAAATAGTATGCCATAAAAAAATCCCGAAGCGATGGCTTCGGGACTTGATTTTGATTGATGATAGTAAGGTAATTGAGGTATATTATAATTTTAGCTTTTTAGCAATGGCCGATGGAATCGCTCCTTTGTGAACCATGATGTCGGTAGTTTTGTATTTTACGAAATCTTTCGTCATATACAAATAGCCTTTGTAATCGTTGGAAAGACCCCATGAGTTTTTCACGATATAGTATTCTTTACCGTTCTGATCTTTAGAAATTCCCACGATGTGCATTCCGTGATCATCGGTAGTTGTATAATTGTCAAATGCTTTCTGACGTAATTCTTCTGTGATTTTCATTTCCGGTTTCGGACCGTTAAACATATCCGCTTTTTCTTCGGGAGTCATATCCGCAAAGTTTTTTTCAGGAATAAAGGCTACCCCATTTTTCCAGCTGAATCCTTTTTCGCTAACATCACCAGCCCAGGCTACTGTATATCCTTTTTTCAAAGCATTGTCGATGATTTCTGTTAACTCATCCATTTTTACGTTATATACCTGATCGAAAGCCCAGTTATCCGGTACTAATAAGGTGAATTTAGAATAGTAAGGATATTCCTGTAGGGAAGAAATTTCCACATAATCGTCCGGGTTAATACCCACTACCTCTTTAGCAAAAGATTGCGGCGTATATTTTTTCCCTTTATAATCGAAAGAAGTCGGAACCTGACCTAGGTAAGCATCAATAACTGCAGTATAAGCTTTTTCCCAGTTTGGTGTTAACTCGCCATTTGGATTTTTAACCACAGCGGCCAATACACCTTCCATTACACCGCTCATTTCGGCAAATTTATTTTTATCGGTTCCGTAATTTAATCCGGTATAAACCGTTTGCGGAACAGCACCATATTTGCGGTACATATTCATTACATCGTGGAAAGCACCACCATCGCCTAAGGTAACGGCACCATGCATGCGAACATACATTTTTCCTTTTTCTACATAAGCATTACGGGCAGAGAAAATCTGAGATAATTCAACGGGTTGTTTTCCCATACGGATCATTTCCGACTCGATAAACGAGTTGGCCGAATAACTCCAACAGGTTCCGGATGAACCCTGGTTTTTGATAGACGTATTTTCCAGGTTGATAACATCGGTAAATTTGAATGATTCTTTACTGTTTGAACTCGCATTATTCTTTAACGCATTAACTAAGTTGTCCTGTGCGAATCCGGAACTTAAACCCATTAGTAAAGCCGAAGCCATTACAACTGGTTTAATAGAAAAATTGTACATAATTTAATTTTTTTGATTTCAATTAATTTGAGTCCGAAATTAGGATGTTGTTACACGGGAAACCAAATTTTAACACATATTTATGTTTTTGGTAACCTTAGTGAAAAAGATTTTCTTACAGAGCTAATTTATTGGCAGGGGAAATTTGAGGGAGCAATCGATTAAAAAAGGATAGGAAATAAAAAGGAGGAGGTTGTAATGGCTTATATTTTTAAATTCTTAATTAGCCGGAATTCGGTTTTCCGGATAGTGGAAGTCGCTTTAACCATAGATTTGATTTCCTGAGTGAGTTCGGATAATCGGGTACAGGCTTTTGCCCTGCTATTTTTAAGTAGTAAGTATTCGGAATAGATTGTGATTACGGTATCATTGGCCTGGATGGCTTCTTTTTTTATCGCTTTTAAGGCCAAAATGGATAAGGTTTCATCAAAGGGAGTATATGTGTTTTTAAGGTTTTCAAGTGATGTAATCACGGATGAAAACAACTGAATCTGTGAGGTATAAGAAAGATAGGCCTGATTAATGTTGTTTTCAATACTGCTGTTGCCAACATTGTGAATTCTGTTAGCGCCTCGAATCTGGGATATAGAATCTGAAATGGAGAGTGCTTCGCGGGAGGTTTTTCCAAAACATTCCTTAATAAAGGCTCCTATGCCGGATAGGCGTTTGCGGATGGCATCGTCTCTTTTAATAAAGATTCGTTTCAGATTTTCCACTGCATCAGAATACAGTTGTTTTTTTAGATGGACGGCCGTATTCTGTGTTTTAATAATGGTAATGGTTGTTTCCAGTTCAGAAATTACCGCCTTACAATTTTCAGGCAGATAGGAACTATTTTCTTTTAATAAAGTAAGCAGCTTTTCTGCATTTGTAACTTTAATACGATAAATGGATTCAGAACATGATCGCATGACATAAATATTAAGTTAGTATTTAGATATAATGTTTTAAATGCTTTTGGAGCAAAACAATATTCCGGTGAGGGATCATGCCGGTAAAAAAAGGGGAGGTAAATGAGGTGATGTTCCGGTCAAGAATCGTGACGGATCATTATGATGTAAATATATAAAAAAATATCAAATGCAGTATTTTTGAGAAAGTACTATGTATGATTTTGATATATAATTTATTGTGAATGATGTTTTTATGTAGAAAATACAAAAGGATAACCCTTATGGATTTGGATAGCCGGTTGGGATTTTGTGGTATAAAAAAACCGGAGCATTGCTCCGGTTTTCTGTTATTATAAGGTTTCGTTTAACCACTTGAAAAATTCACGTTGCCATACCAACGCGTTTTGTGGTTTGGTTACCCAGTGATTTTCTTCCGGGAAAAGCATAAAACGGCTTTTGATTCCTTTTAGCTGCGCCGCCTGGAAAGCTTCCTGTCCTTGTCCGATTGGAACACGGTAGTCTTTTCCGCCCTGAATAATCAGGATAGGGGTATTCCAGTTGTTGATCAGTTTTATAGGATTGAATTGATTGTAGGCTTTCTGAGCGACAGGATTATTGGTTTCCCAATACGCACCACCGTGATCCCAGTTGTTAAAGAATACTTCTTCGGTAGTTCCGTACATACTTTCAAGATTGTACACACCACAGTGGGAGATAAATGTTTTAAAACGGTTTTTGTGAATTCCAGCCAGGTAAAATACCGAGTAGCCACCATAGCTGGCACCAACAGCACCCAATCGGGTTTTATCTACATAGGATTCTTTAGCAACATCGTCTATAGCCGATAGGTAATCGTCCATTACTTGTCCGCCCCAGTCCTTGCTGATGGCTTCGTTCCATTGTACTCCATGACCCGGCATACCGCGACGGTTAGGAGCTACAATAATATAACCCTGAGAAGCCATCAGGGAGAAATTCCAACGGAACGAATAACTTTGTGTCAAAGCCGATTGTGGTCCACCCTGACAATATAATAGGGTAGGGTATTTTTTGTTTTTGTCGAAATTGGGAGGAAGAATCACCCAAACCAACATTTTCTTACCGTCGGTAGTCGTTACATACCGTCTTTCGGTTTTACTTAAGGTCAGTTTGCCATAACTTTCGTTGTTTACGGTCGTTAATTGCTTCCAGCTTTTTTTCTTAAGATCATACGCATAGATTTCCGGCGCATGATTCATATCGGTACGGGTTACAATAGCCGTGTTCCCATTGAAACCAATCAACTCGGTAACGTCAAAATCGCCATTGGTAATTTGAGTAACGCGTACGGCAATTTTTGTCAGACCCGGGAAGTTCACTTCAAATAACTGACGTGTTCCGTCTACAGCGGCGATAAAATATACTTTTTTACCATCGGTACTCCATTTGAAACTATCTACCGTTCCGTCCCATGCAGCGGTTAGATTAATATCAATTCCTTTATGACGAACGATAATGTCGTTTTTGTCGGCCTCATATCCGTCGCGCTTCATTTGCAACCAGCTTAGGTCACCCGTAGGCGATAAAGTTGGATGCGTATCATATCCCGGATTGTTTTCCGTTAGGTTGCGAGTCGTTTTGGATGCGATGTCATATTCGTATAAATCGGTATTTGTACTGATGGCATAGGCGGTACCGGCTTTCTTTTTACTCACATAAATAATTTTGGAACCGTCGTGTGACCATATATAATCTTCGTCTCCGCCAAAAGGTTTTTGCGGAGCGTCAAACGGTTCGTCTTTCATAATGTCGATAGCACGGGCTTTATCGGTGTTTTCGGCATAAAAAACGTGGTTATGACTTCCATCGTTCCAGGTATCCCAATGACGGTAATCCAGTCCGTCGTAGATTTGAGCTTCCGATTTTTTTAATTCCGGGTAAAAATCTTTTCCGAGTACTTTGGCTACTTTGACCTCTTTATGGGATAAGATATATTTTCCGTCGGGCGAAACATTTTTATCGGCCACCAGATTTTTTACGTCCGGCACCTCGGTAGGAATACCACCATTCACCGGAAGGATGTAGTATTTGGAATTCAGTTTGTTTTCGTCAATGGAAGGTGTGGCTACTTTGTAAACAATATTCTTCCCGTCTTTTGAAATCCCGATAGGGGAAAGACGTCCCAGTTTCCAGAGAATATCCGGATTCAGGGTTTCTTGTGCTGTACTTGTCAGTCCCATCATACCCAGGGTTAAAATAAGTAGTTTTTTCATTCGTGAATTAATTTTAAAAAAAGAAAGCTTAAAAGTAAGCATTTTATTGGGATTAGACCGTTAAGCCGATAAAGTAAAAAGCGGCCCTATGAAGAGGCCGCTTTAGAAGGATTAATTAAGGGATAGCAAAAACGCTTATTGTTTGATAAAACGTTTGCTGCTAACCGTATCGTTATCCTGGATTTCAAGAATATAATTTCCGGTTGCGATAGTGCTTATCGCGATGCTATTGTTGCGGATGGAACCGTTAAGCACCTCCTGACCTAACAGGTTAAAGATTCGGAACGTTGCCTTTTCGGATACATTTGTAATATTTAGGAGGTTACTGGCCGGGTTCGGATATAGTTTAATATCGGCTACCGTAGTGTCTCTACCAACATAGTTTTCTTTAGCCGAAGTCGTGATGTTTACGGTATAATCTTCCACTTCACCATAGGAAAACGCTTCGCAGGCAGTTGGGATGCCGCTGTATTTCATCGAAACGCGCATTCTTGTAGCGCCATTCAGTGCTGTGGCCGGTACTGTAAAGGAACCTGATGCCGGAGTAGCGGTTGAGGCCGCTCTGCTCCATACCAGTTCGCCGCTGTCGGTAAAATCGCCATTCTGATTGTAATCAATCCAAACAGCAAAGCCTTCAGAATAAGTTGTTCCGGTCCAGGTTGGTGTTACGGTAATCGTATTGGAAACACCTTTTACCAGATTGGTACTAATGCTGGTATAATCGGAATACCCGGTTCCGCCTGTAGAGGCATTGTTGATTGTACCCAACTGAACGCGTCCAATATATTCGTCTGCTACGCTGTTCCCTTTGGAAGTGCAATAGGTGAGCGGAGTCGTACCGCCGGTTTGAAGGTTTACAGTATAATCTTCCACTTCACCATAGGAGAACGCTTCACAGGCTGTTGGAACCCCGTTGTATTTCATCGAAACACGCATTCTTGTTGTTCCGGTGATTGCAGTGGCTGGTACGGTAAAGGTTCCGGTAGCCGGAGTTGTTGTGGCAGCCGCACGGCTCCATACTAGTTCACCGGCATCATCAAAATCTTTATCGCCATTATAGTCAATCCAAACGGCAAAACCTTCCGAATAGGTACTTCCGGTCCAGGTTGGCGTTACCGTGATCGTATAGGCGCTGCCTTTAGTCAGGTTGGTAGAAATACTGGTGAAATCGGTATATCCGGTTCCGCCGGTAGACGCATTGTTAATTGTGCCCAACTGAACACGTCCGATATATTCATCGGCCACGCTATTTCCTTTGGACGTACAATAGCTCGCCGTTGCCGGTAAGGTGGTTACGGAAACAATGTTGCTTTCGGCCGAAATATTGCCGGCAGCATCTTTCGCTTTTACCGAGAAAGTATATGTAGTATTTGCTGTTAATCCGGTTACATTATAAGTGGTTGTTGTTACAGTACCTAATAAGGTAGTGCCACGATACACATCATATCCGGTTACCCCTACGTTATCGGTCGATGCCGTCCAGGATAAGTTGGTCGTTGTCTGCGTCGTTCCGGAAGCGGCTAAACTCGTCGGGGCGGTGGGTGCTTGTGTATCACCTCCGGTTCCGCCGGTAATGGTAAAGTTCACATTCGAAATATCAAAGAAGATATGATTGGAACCTTTTACCATAATACGGTTTTGTGTCCCCGGATTGTTTGGTACGGTAATCGATTGCGTTCCGTCGTTTGGTGTTCCGGCCAGGATGGTAATCGGATACGTATTTCCGCCATCGGTCGATAAAAGGATATCCACATTAGCTGCATTTACGCCATTGGCAGTTGTTCCGGCTACGTTCCAGGTTACGGTTTGCGTCGATCCGGCAGCCCATGATACCGCTGTATTTGGTGCGCTTACGGTAAAAGGTCCGGCAGTAGCGTTTACAGTTACAACCATATCATCGCTATTATTAGCAGGTCCTCCGGCTCGGTTATCACGAACCGTTAAACGGAAATTCATCGATCGGGCGACATTTGGTACGGCTTCCCATTTCCAGGATGTTGCTCCGGTTTTAACGGTGCTCATCTGCGGGAAATAACGGACTCCGGATGTAGTCGGTATAAACGATTTAAAAGCAGGTCCGGATGTAGCGGTTACACTCGGATACGTTGTTGTTGAAGTTCCGGAATCCATTTGCTCCCAGCAATAGGTCAATGTGTCGCCATTGGCATCGGTTCCGGTTCCGGTTAACATAAAAGGAGTGCCTTTCGGAATGGTATAATCGGCACCGGCATTGGCTGTAGGAACGGTATTTCCGGTAGCCGTATTGGTCTGACAGGTTGTGGTCTTAATATAATTGGTCACTTGTTGGATACTCACTGCATGGAAAAACGGATCGCTGTGTGCCTGTACATCGGTGGCTCCGGTAATTCCGGCATATCCCATAATAGTCGTGCCACTTCCCGGTTCGGTTTGTACACCGGTTCCTTCGTTGCTAAAAGTAAAGGTGTGATTGGCTCCAAATTGATGTCCCATTTCGTGGGCTACAAAGTCGATATCAAAATTATCGCCCGTTGGAACGGTGCTGGTGGTAAATCCACTACCTTTATTCGACTTACAAACACATCCGATACAACCGGCATTTCCATTGTTTCCGATGGCGGACATCAGGTGGCCTACATCATAGTTGGCCGCTCCGATAACACTGGTTAAAGTCGATTGTAATTCTGAGTTATAATTGGCATCTGTACTACCGTATGGATCGGTACTGGCACTGGTATAAATCACCGCATCGGTATTGGCAATTAACACCATTCGTACGCCGAAATCCATTTCGAAAACACCGTTTACGCGGGTCAAGGTGTTGTTAATTGCGGCTAGAGCGAGTGCTTTGGTTCCGCCGAAATAACTGGTGTATTCGCCGGTTACCGACATCGCCAGGCGATAGGTGCGCAGCGTACTGTCATCGGCATTTGGACGAAGTGCTTCACCGGAATTGCCTACTTTCGAGATGGCGTGATCCAGTACTTCACATTCAAATTTTGTAAAGCCGGCTATTTTATCCGAACGTTTAAAAACGGAATAGGTTTTCAGATCGGTAGAATAGGGTTCGATAAAAACGGTCTGTTTGTCGGCAGCTGTTCGCATCGCCTGTACACCCAATGGGGAAACACTGATACGAATAATGGCAGATGGGTCGTCAATACCTTGTCCGACATACGATTTTATTTCGGGATAACGGGCGGCAAGTTCGGGAGTCATCACCGAAGCTTCTGTCATACGGAAACGCTCCAGTTCGCCATCGGCATTCGGGAATGCGATGATAACATTCGATTTGGCATACGTCAGCGACCGGTCCGGTGCTTGTAAAAGTGCTGTTTTGAGCCCGTTAAGGTTCAGGTCAAAAAGATTTTTAACGGGAAGTGGTGCTCTTTTTTCGAAAGTAGTTTGGCTACTTTTTTTAGAAGACACTTTCCAGAAAGGATTTCCATTTTGAGCAAAGGAAACACTCGTAATTGTCAATAAAGCAATTGAAAGTAATTTACACTTCATAGGTTGTGAGTTTTTTAGGTTAAAATTTTCGAATAACAAATATATTTTAACATTTTTTGTTTGAATCAGTTAAAGATGGTCATAAGTGAACCATATCTTAATCTTAACTTTTTGTCAGCGTAAAATGATTTGTTTGTGATTTTGCTAATTTGGAGCAGCTAAAAGAGGCCGGAAGCAGATGATAAATTGCTTTTTATGAAAATAGCAACGGGCAGTTTGGAAAAATATACCTATTTTCACGGACTAAAATTGAATGCACGTGAAAAGTAACAACAAACTATTTATCGCAATTATCATCTCATTAGTACTGGGCGTCTTCCTGGGGTATTTGGTCAATTCATTAGGAAAAGGAAATACACTCCGGTATACACCTGCAAAAGAAGGTGCCGATGAACTGATATTTGAGACCAGTGACGGGGTGACCCACCATCAAAAAGTTTTTGTTATAAAGGACAGTCTGGAATACAACCAACTTCACAAAACCTTGCCGGCAGACGTTATGGTCGTAGTAGCAAGTAGTAAAAAAGTGAATCTGGTACCGGAGGTATTAAAAACCAATAAAACGTTAAAACTCGAAAAAACGCATAAATCAGTTAATGAATCCGTTACGTCTATTGATAATATCGACTCGTTTTCCGAAAAAATAAAATTACTGGGAACCATCTTTATTCGCCTGGTTCAGATGATCATTGCGCCATTAGTGTTTTCGACCTTAGTGGTTGGAATTGCAAAAATGGGTGATATGAAAATGGTAGGACGCGTTGGAGCGAAAGCCATGGGCTGGTTTATTTCAGCATCTCTGATGTCGTTATTATTAGGGATGGTATTGGTAAACTGGTTGGAACCGGGTAAAGGAACACCAATCAAAATGGAAGATGCTTCTTCGGCCGGGGAATTGTTGGAAAAAACACAATCGTTTTCGCTGGAAGAATTTGTAAAACATGTCGTTCCGAAAAGTATTTTTGAAGCTATGGCGACGAATGAAATCCTACAGATTGTAATCTTTTCGGTTTTATTCGGAATTGCACTGGCTTCTCTGGGTGAGGCTGCCAAAGGGATTATCAAAATGTTGGATGTTGTTTCGCATGTGATTCTGAAAATGGTAACTTATATTATGTGGGTGGCGCCATTGGGTGTATTCGGAGCGGTAGCGGCTGCTGTGGCGAGCTATGGTTTCGGAATTTTCGGATTATATGCCAAATACCTGCTGGATTTTAGTATCGGAATTGCGCTGTTATGGGTCGTATTGCTCTCAGTCGGTTATGTGATCTTAGGAAAGCGTTTATGGGAATTGTTGCGACGCATCAAAAGCCCGTTGTTAATTGCTTTTTCAACGACCAGTAGTGAGGCGGTTTTCCCGAAATTGGTAGAGGAACTGGAGCGTTTTGGCTGTCAGAAACGTATTGTGTCGTTTACCTTACCGTTAGGCTATTCGTTTAACCTGGACGGAAGTATGATGTATATGACCTTTGCGAGTATTTTTATCGCACAGGTATACGGAATTGATATGCCAATTGAAAAACAATTAACCATGTTACTGGTACTGATGCTAACCAGTAAAGGCGTAGCCGGTGTGCCGAGAGCGTCACTGATTGTAGTGGTGGCTACCTGTGCAATGTTTGGTATTCCGCCGGAAGGAATTGCATTAATATTACCAATTGACCATTTTTGTGATATGGCGCGAAGTATGACCAACGTTCTTGGAAATGCTTTGGCAACTACAGCCGTAGACAAATGGGAAACAGCGAATGAAACTAACTAACTAATATTTATATATAATTTACCCAAAAATTATGGAAGGCTTTAAGTGGACAGAATTGTTGAATCCGGAGTTTTATATTAACCTGGAAATCGGCGGACACCATATTGGAATTTACGTTGTATTGTTTATCGTTTTTGCAGAAACAGGCTTATTCGCCGGTTTCTTTTTACCGGGAGACAGTTTATTATTCCTTTCCGGAATTTACAGCGAAGTGCTGATGCGCGAATTAATGACTGTTCATGGTGATTTTGCCAATGTAGCCTTGCTGGCCACACTTGTAGCCATTTCCGGAATTATCGGGAATATTTTCGGGTATTGGTTTGGAGCGAAAAGCGGACATTATCTGTATGCCAAAGAAGACAACTTCTGGTTTAAGAAAAAATACCTGATCCAATCGCGTTTGTTTTTTGAAAAACACGGAGGACGTGCCATTATTTTTGCCCGTTTCCTTCCAATCTTACGAACGTTTGCACCTATTGTAGCAGGAATTGTTCAGATGGAGAAAAAGAAATTTATGTTTTTTAACATTGTGAGTTCGTTCCTGTGGTCGTTTACCCTGATTTTCTCAGGACACTATCTGTACCGCTATTTATTGGACAACCACAATATGGATTTAAAAGCCAATATCGAATATATCGTAATTGCGATTATTATCCTTTCTACATCGCCACTTGCGATAAACTATCTGAAAAATAAGATCAAAGAAAGAAGAAGCTAATGCTTAGTCTGAGTTACTGGGAAATTAAAAACTGGTTTTCAAACGTCGACTATACGGTAGTGGGCAGTGGTATTGTCGGATTACATACGGCATTGCGCCTGCGCGAACGATTTCCGAAAAGTAAGATCCTGGTACTCGAAAAAGGGCCGTTACCACAAGGTGCGAGCACTAAAAATGCCGGTTTTGCCTGCTTTGGAAGTCTGTCGGAAATTATAGACGACCTGAAAAATCATACCGAAGACGAAGTCGTGCAATTAATCGAAAAGCGTTGGCACGGACTGCAATTGCTTCGTAAAAGATTAGGTGATCAAACGATTGATTTCCGTCCGTATGGCGGTTACGAGTTGTTTTTAAAAGACGATGAGTCGGCCTATGCCGAATGTCTTCAGAAAATGCCATTTGTCAACGAAGTGCTGAAACCGCTTTTTAAAGCCGATGTTTTTTCAAAAGAAGTAGACCGTTTCGACTTTAAAGGTATTCAGGATTATCTGATCTTTAATCCGTTTGAAGGACAAATCGACACCGGAAACATGATGCAGGCTTTGTTAAAAGAAGCCGTGGCAAACGATATTCAAATCTTAAATTATCAAACCGTTACCGGTTATCTGGATAAAGGAAACAGCGTTGAGGTACATACGAACGATTTTGTCGTAACAACCGGAAAGCTGTTTTTTGCGACCAATGGTTTTGCCGGAACGATCACCAATGGCGCGGTTCGTCCGGCCAGAGCGCAGGTTTTAATTACCGAACCGATTCCAAATCTCGATATTCGCGGAACGTTTCATATCGACAGTGGGTATTATTATTTCCGGAATATCGGCGACAGAATTCTTTTTGGTGGCGGAAGAAACCTCGATTTTGAAGGTGAAACTACCACAACTTTTGGTCTGACGGAACAAATTCAAAACCGTTTGGAAGAATTGTTAAAAAATGTAATTTTGCCGAATCAGGAGTTTCAGGTTGCCCATCGCTGGAGCGGAATCATGGGAATGGGAACGCATAAAAAACCAATCGTAGAACAACGCTCTCAAAACGTCTTTTGTGGCGTTCGCCTTGGCGGAATGGGAGTGGCTATCGGAAGCCTGATCGGACAGGAATTAGCAGATTTATTAGAATAATGGCGGTAAAAAAGACATCAAAAACAAACACCAAACCCAAATCAAAAGACGAAAAAAGAAGTTTTGGCAATAAAGTAGCACGCTTTTGTATTAAAGTGTTTCTATGGTTTTTTGCCATTTCCCTGTTTTTTGTAATCCTGTTTAAATTTGTACCGGTTCCGTTTACGCCTTTAATGGCAATCCGGGCTATGGAAACCCGAACAGATGGTAAAGAAAAGGTTTGCAAACACGATTGGGTACCGTTGGAAGATATTTCCGAAAACCTGCAAAAAGCAGTTATCGCCAGTGAAGACGGTACATTTTTAGATCATAACGGTTTTGATTTTAGTGCGATGCAAAAAGCATTTAGCAGTAATCAGAAAGGTCGGAAACTAAAAGGAGGAAGTACCATTTCGCAACAAACCGCCAAAAATGTTTTTTTATGGCAGGGAAGAAGTTACCTGCGCAAAGGACTGGAGGCCTATTTTACCGTTTTGATCGAACTCATTTGGGGTAAAGAACGCATCATGGAAGTCTACCTGAACAGTATCGAAATGGGAGATGGAATTTACGGTGCGCAAGCGGCATCGGAATTCTGGTACGGAAAGAGTGCCAAAAACCTGTCCAAATACGAAGCAGCCGGAATTGCGGCTATCTTGCCAAGTCCGAGACGATTTAAAGCTTCGAATTCGTCGGCCTATATTAACAAACGAAAAGATAAGATTGTCCGCGTAATGCGCCATATCAGGAAGCTTGAATACTAATAGAAAATAAAAAAGTATACTATATAAAAAGGCTGTTTCATTTAGAAACAGCCTTTTTTGATCTTGCAAAAGAGATTAATTGCTGGCAGCTAATTCGCCAACTTTGATAATGGATACGTTCGCATCGACTACTTCGTGCCAGTTACCTTTATCATCGGTATACATAAAATTCGCTTTTCCGGACTGCCAATCCGATTCCAATACCATTCGTAGTTTGGTGTTTGGCAAAATAACCGGTCCGATTCCGGCATGCGGAGGGAATTTAATGTTAGGATATCCTTCGGCGGTTACCAAAATATGCGTGTTTTTTGGCATAACCGTCATATACGTAAAATCACCACGTAAATCCGTAAACAATGTAAAAGGCGGATTAACGGTAGCATTGTGAACCACTCCTTTTCCGGTAACGGTTTGTGCAGGTGTGTTTACGGCAAAATGTACTTCGAAAGTTGGTGCTCCCAGGTTTGGAGAAGCAATCTTGTACGAAACGATGAATAAACCAGATTTTGATTCCATAATGAAATAGATTTGAGATTAGGATAACAAATTTCAGCGGTTTAAATGAGGTATTTTAACGTAGAAGTACGGAATCTTCTTTTTACGTAAAATTACGTGCCAGGGATTTGGATGTTAGTATTTTAGGTGTTTTTGGAGGAGATTATACTAAAAGGTTTTGTAACAATTGTAAGGATGAGGCGTCTAATATGAACAATCAAAAAACAAACAATTATGTACGCACATGAAATCGATTACCAGATTTTTGGTGAAGAAATGCAATACGTCGAAATAGAACTGGATCCGCTGGAAGTAGTAGTCGCTGAGGCGGGAAGTTTTATGATGATGGATAACGGTATCAAAATGGAAACCATTTTTGGTGACGGATCGGAGCAACAGCAATCCGGAATTTTCGGAAAATTGCTTTCGGCCGGAAAACGGGTTCTAACAGGTGAGAGTCTTTTTATGACCGCTTATACAAATCAGAACAACCGTAAAAGCAAAATCTGTTTTGCTTCACCGTATCCCGGAAAAATTGTAGCGATCGATCTGACGAAATACCAGGGGAAATTTATTTGTCAGAAAGATTCCTTTCTATGTGCGGCCAAAGGGGTTTCTATCGGGATTGAATTTTCCCGTAAACTGGGAACCGGACTTTTTGGAGGCGAAGGATTTATCATGCAAAAGATCGAAGGCGATGGAATGGCCTTTGTGCATTCCGGAGGAACTTTGGCGCGACGCGAATTACAAGCCGGTGAAGTATTAAAAGTGGATACCGGATGTATTGTCGGTTTTACAAAAGACATTGATTACGATATTGAATTTATCGGTGGTATCAAGAATTCAATTTTTGGCGGTGAAGGTTTGTTTTTTGCAACCCTACGCGGACCGGGAGTGGTTTATATACAATCATTACCGTTTAGCCGTTTAGCCGACAGAATTATCGCATCGGCTCCGAAAGCTGGCGGAAAAAGCAGAGAAGAAGGAAGTCTTTTAGGAGGCTTGGGGAACCTGCTGGACGGTGACAACCGTTTTTAAAAAAAGCATTTTTTTCTAATTAATTGATTTTTATAAAAGGAAAGCGCCCTGCAATTGCGGGCGCTTTTTGAATTGTATACGAGAATGGATCGCTTACTTTTTCAGATTCGGTAAACTTTTAATTCCCATATTGTATAGCGTAAAGGCAAAAATATCGACACTTTCCTGAATCGAAGCGGCAACCGATTTTCCGGCACCGTGTCCTGCATTCACATCAATACGGATTAAAACCGGATTGCTTCCTGTTTGTTTTTCCTGTAATTCGGCTGCAAATTTAAAGCTGTGTGCCGGAACCACACGGTCGTCATGATCACCGGTAGTAATTAAAGTTGCCGGGTAGTGTACGCCTTTTTTTACATTGTGAACCGGCGAATAACCTTTTAGATAATCAAACATTTCTTTGTTGTCTTCTGCCGTTCCATAGTCGTATGCCCATCCGGCACCGGCTGTAAACGTATGGTAACGCAACATGTCCATTACACCAACGGCTGGTAAAGCCACCTTCATAAGGTCAGGGCGTTGTGTCATCGTAGCACCCACTAATAATCCTCCGTTCGATCCACCGCGGATAGCAAGAAAATCTTTCGAAGTATATTTATTGGCAATCAGGTATTCTGCTGCTGCGATAAAATCGTCAAATACATTTTGTTTTTGAAGTTTGGTACCGGCATCATGCCATTTTTTACCATATTCACCACCACCGCGAAGGTTTGGAACGGCATAAATTCCGCCACTTTCCAGCCAAACAGCATTCGAAATACTGAAACCAGGTGTAAGACTGGCATTAAAACCACCGTAACCATATAGGATTGTCGGGTTTTTACCGTCTAATTTGATTCCTTTTTTGTAAGTGATGATCATTGGTATTTTAGTACCGTCTTTAGACGTATAGAATACCTGTTTGGACGTATAATCCGCACTGTTAAAATCTACTTTTGGTTTTTGGTAGATCTCCGATTTTCCGGTTTTCGGGTCGTAGGAATAAATCGTTCCCGGTGTCGTATAGTTGGTAAAGTAAAAATACAATGTTTTTACCTCTTTTTTGCCACCAAATCCGGAAGCCGTTCCTACGCCCGGAAGCTGTACTTCTCGTATCAGTTTTCCGTTATAGTCATACTGTTTTACAACCGATACGGCATCTTTCATATAATTGGCAAAGAAATAACCGGCTCCGATGCTTGGTGTCAATACATTTTCGGTTTCGGCGATAAAATCTTTCCAGTTTTCCGGTTTCGGATTGCTGATATCCGTAGTAACGATACGTCTGTTTGGTGCATTCAGGTTGGTCATGATATACAATTTTCCACCTTCATTTTCCATGATATAACTATCACTGTTAAAATTGTCCAGGATAGTAATAAGCGGGCTGCTCGGATTGGTAAGATCCTTCACGTATAATTCGTTTCCGGATGTCGAATTGGCCGCTGTGATCACTAAATATTTGTCATCTTCGGTTACCGATCCGCCAACATAACGTCTTTTCTGATCCAGTCCGAAAACAACTTTATCGTCTTTTTGGGACGTCCCTAGTTTGTGGTAATACAATTTATGCTGATCGGTTTTGGCCGATAGTTCACTTCCGGTTGGTTTGTCGTAGCTGGAATAGTAGAAACCGTCGTTTCCTTTCCACGATACACCACTAAACTTAATGTCAACCAAAGTGTCTTCAATTATTTTTTTCGTGATGGCATCCATGATGATCACTTTTCTCCAATCACTACCGCCTTCCGAGATGGAATAAGCCACTTTTGAACCGTCGCGGGAAAAATCAAGACCACCTAAAGAGGATGTTCCGTCTTTTGAGAAGGTATTCGGATCCAGGAACATTTCTTCTTTTCCGGAAGCATCTTTACGGTATATGACCGATTGGTTTTGCAGACCGTTATTTTTGGTATAATAGGTATAGTTTCCTTCTTTAAAAGGAGCACTTATTTTTTCATAATTCCACAGTTTTTCCAAACGGGCTTTTAAAGCATCGCGAAAAGGAATCTGACTCAGGTAGTTGTAGGTCACTTCGTTTTCGGCCTTTACCCACGCGGCAGTTTCGGCAGAACGATCGTCCTCCAGCCATCGATATGGGTCTTTAACATTGGTGCCGAAATAGGTGTCATTCGTTTCGGTTTTACGGGTGTCTGGGTATTTTAATTTTACCGGCCCCTTGGATGTTTGTGCATTCATCATGGTAAGACTACAAACCACAGCCATGGTCGTTATTGTTTTTTTCATCTACTTGGTTTTTGGTTTCTAACAAAAATAAGGAATCAATTGTTATAGTTTCGTTAAAATAAAAAAGTGCTGTGATAGCACAGCACTTTTTAGCAGAATCGGTTATTTTTTAGTTAATCGATTTATGATCATGTCCGTGATCACCACCGTCGGCACCAATATAGATTTCAAGAAAAACCTGTTGTTGGTTCCCGGCTTTGTCCAGACAGAAAACCCCTAAATGATAATGTCCGTCGGTAAAAGGTTGTCCGCTTGCATCCAACGCCGGAATCTCAATATGGTGGTGAAATTCTTTAATACGCAATCCGGCTTCAATTGGGAAAGTCTGCTCATAATGGAAATAACTCGCGGCTTCTGCACCGGCCATTTTTCCGTGGGTATGCCCGTCTTCCGCACTATGAACTTCTACTTTATAGGATGCCAATTCCACATTGTCGGTTAAAACACCTTCCAGATGAATTTCAGTTCCGGGTGTAAAACCTTCGTCTAACACAGGTTCTGTAATGGTAATCACTGGTTTTTCGGTGTCTTGGTCGTTGCTGTCGCTACTACAAGAGGTGAAACTTAAAGCGGCAATAGTGGCAAATGCGTATAGATATTTGATATTTTTCATGATATAATTTTAAAAAGTATTTGATTTTATTTGATTTCGCTGTTGTGTTGTAAAACGGATAAAATCAAACGGCTGGCGGACCTCTTAAAAAACAGGAAAATAAGGTTTGTGATCCGTATTTTTTAATAAGTCTAAATGGCTTTTCAACGGGGTATACCGGAATAAATGGCGTAAAACTAAAAAAGCTAATCGCTGTAATCGCCGGTATTTTAAAAATATGCAGTTCACAATTATGGGCATGGTGCTTTTCGCCAAAAACAACCCTTTTTTCAGCGGTATAATGAAACGTATGTTCCGTCCAGAAATAGTGGACCGCATTATTGATTTGCGGAAAAGCAAAAATCAGGCACAGTAGTATAACAATATGTTGTTTGTATTTATTCATGCGATGCTTTTCCAAAAGGGATACGGATTAATAACTGAATGTTACGTCCCATTTCCGGGATTTCCAACGCCCTGTAATAACTGTTGTGATTAAAATATTTGGTGTTAAAGGCATTGTTTACCGATAGCTGAACATTGGCCAGGAAATTGCCTAGTTTGATGTCACTTTTCAGTGCGCCGCCAAAAATGGAATAACCCGGTGTGATTAGCTCGTTTTGTGCAATTCGGTTTTGTTCCAAAGCGGTTCGCCCGTTTACGGATAAAACGGTATTGGTAAAGGCTTTTAACGGTTTAAACTGGTAACCGATTTCCCAATAACCATTCGCCGGCGGTGTAAACGGTAACGGATAATCTTTGGAAGCATCGGAAGTGATCTGGCGGTTGTAAAGGTATTCCAGTACAACTTCGGCTGTGATCCGATCGAAGAAACGCTTTTCGATACTGACTTCAAATCCGGATAAAAGGGCTTCCGATTGCGAATACTGATAAATCTGGCCACCGTGCGGTAAAATCGAAAATTGCCCGGACGGTTTTAGGAAAATATAATTACTGAAATAGTACACATACGGACTAAAAGCCATTTTAAAACTATTTTGGGCGTAACTCAGTTTGGTGTCGAATGAAATTCCTTGCTCGGGTTTTAGCGTAGCATCGCCCATTTCATGTCGGAAAGCACCGTGATGAATTCCGTTGGCACTTAGCTCGATAGCGGTTGGAAAACGGAAATTACTACCAAGAGTAGCCGTCAGGTTCCAATGGTTAGTTATCATATAGCCCATTCCTACGGACGCATTAAAACTCGAGAAATTTTTGTCGATATTCTGACTTCTTTGCGCATAGAAATTCGCAATGGTCTGACTTTGTCCATTTCCGGTCAGGTAGTCGAATAGTGTCTGATCAAAAAAGCTGTCAATAGCGACTCTCGCCCAGTCAAATCGGATACCGGCATTGAGTTTTAGTTTGTCCGAAGCGGTATAATCATGGATCATATAAGCCCCGATAGCGTTTCTCGTAAACTTTGGAAGCAGAAAACTATAACCGTCAATCGTATTGCTTTGGTATTGATTCTGTACGCCTACCGTAGTTTGATGCGCGGTCGACCAGATGTATTTGTATTTTAACTGCGCATCCAGCGTACTCAGATTAAAATCCAATTCCAGATCCGGATTTACTTCCGGTGGTTGCTGATTGCTGTAATGCGTATGGAATTTACTCCATTCCTGGCGGTGGTTGTTTTGAAAACTAACCGAAGCATTTAACTGTGCATTTTCGAAATTCCACTGGTTGTTGTTGATAATCTTAAAATGATTCACCCGTTGATAAGGTAATCCGATATTGCGATCGTCGCCATCGTCCTGAACGGCGGCAATCGACGGAATGCCATGTGCGCCCGGAAAGAATCCCGATTTAAAATAGACATTACTGATGCTTATCGTGGATCTGAATTTTTCGCTCACATAACCAATTTGTCCAAAGAAATCCGTTTCCCGTCCGGCTGTGTTTTTTAACCGCTGATTGTATACCGGAATGCGGGTGTTGAGGTAGAGGATTTCATCCGTCGGAACTTTATAATCGCCAAAATCCAATACCGTTCCTTTGAATTTGTAAAAGAAATGATCCTTCCGATATTTGATTCCTACGGAAGTTCCAATTGTATTGTTAACCGATTTGACGATGGCTAAGGCCTGACCGGAAAAGCTGTTTTTGGCCGGAACGGCATCGTTGTTAATACTGATCACGCCACCCATGGCATCACTTCCGTATTCGATCGCGCCTACGCCTTTTACGACTTCTACGTTTTCGGCATTAAAAGCGTCGATCTCCAAGCCGTGATCGGCACCCCATTGTTGGCCTTCCTGTTTGACACCATTTTCGGTTACGGCAATCCGGTTAAAACCCAAACCGCGGATAATCGGTTTGGAGGTTCCGGCTCCGATTTCCATCGCATTAACACCGGGAAGTTTTTCCAACGATTTGGCCAGCGATCCGGCATAGGATTCCTGAATGTAGTTCTGGTTAACCTTTTCGGAATTCTTGACACTTTGCGGTTGCCCGGCTTTGTTGATAACGACTTCTTTTAAGGCGTTAAGATCCGGTTGCATTCGAAATGAAATAGACATGTCGTCCTCAACTGTAAGCAGGGTATCGATAGTGGTGTATCCGATATACGATACAATAAGACGTTTTTTACCGGCCGGAATATTTTTAATTTCAAATACACCAACGGGATTGGTTGCAGTACTTTTGTCTGCGATATGAATATGTGCTCCGTTTAAAGGCTGTTTTTTGGCATTGGTAATGGTCCCTGAAATTTTATTCTGGGAAAAACCGGAAATTGCAGTCCATAGCAAGCAGAGAACAAGAAAAGATTTTTGTTGCATTTTTTCCTGATTCAGATAATATACGATAGTTCATAAAACCAAAGGGATTATGAAGCGGAACTACTGGTATAATTATGCGAATACAGGTGGAGCCCGTAACGAAAAAAACGAACCGGAAAAAACGATCGGTTTTTCTGTTTTCGTTATGTGTTTCGTTAAGGTTTTGGAGGTATTGGTAAAGGTAAACGAAAAGAATTCGGTTGGCAGATAACTGCTAAATGTAAATTCGCAGGCAAAACAATGATCGAAATCATGATGGGCGTGCGTGAATTCTGTTTTGGATATATCGTATTTGTGATGGCAGTGTTCGTGTGTAAATTCCGCTGCCAGATGTTCGAATGAATGCGCCGACTGGAACAGTATTGCAAACAATACCGCCAGCATTAGAGAAAGGTTAAATAGCGCCAGTTTCTTTTTCATTCCCTGCAAATATAGAAAACGAAAAAAAGAAAACCGTTTTATTTTAACAAAATTTAAGCTTTGTCAAAATAAAACGGTCAATATTGTGATAAAACCGGGTTTATACTAAGTTGTTCGCTACCAGATATTCAGCGATTTGAATCGTGTTGGTTGCGGCTCCTTTTCGAAGGTTATCCGCCACAATCCACATATTTAAGGTGTTTGGCTGACTTTCGTCACGACGGATACGCCCTACAAATACATCGTCTTTGCCATGCGCATAAATGGGCATCGGATAGGTTTTGGTGTCAATATTATCCTGAACCACAACACCCGGTGTGTGGTGTAAAATAGTGCGAACCTCGGTCACGTCGAAATCATTCGCAAATTGAATGTTTACCGATTCGCTATGACCGCCCACTACCGGAATACGGATAGCGGTAGCCGTAACGGCAATCGTTTTATCGTTCATGATTTTCTGTGTTTCGCGAACCAGTTTCATTTCTTCTTTGGTATAACCGTTTTCCTCAAAAACATCACATTGCGGAATAGCATTACGGTGAATCGGATACGGATAAGCCATTTCGCCCTGAATTCCGGCATATTCGTTTTCCAGTTGTTTTACCGCTTTAACACCTGTTCCGGTAATCGATTGATAGGTCGAAACCACCACGCGTTTGATACCGTATTTCTGGTGTAACGGTGCCAATACCATTACCATTTGAATGGTCGAACAGTTCGGATTGGCAATAATTTTGTCTTCTTTGGTTAATGTGGAAGCGTTAATCTCCGGAACCACCAGTTTTTTGGTTGGATCCATGCGCCATGCGGATGAATTGTCGATAACGGTTGTACCCACTTCTGCAAATTTTGGAGCCCAGTCTAAGGATGTTTGTCCACCGGCAGAAAAAATGGCAATTTCAGGTTTCAGATCAACCGCTGTTTGTAATCCTACTACGGCATACGATTTTCCCATAAATTCAATTTGTTTTCCGACCGATTTTTCGGAAGCGACAGGAATTAATTCGGTTACGGGGAAGTTTCTTTCTGCCAGTAATTGTAACATTACTTCGCCTACCATTCCGGTGGCTCCTACAACGGCTACTTTCATTTTAATAGAGGTGTTAATAGTTAATTTTTAGTAGGACAAATGTAAATAATAAAGCTGTTAAAAAAACAATAAATAAAAAAACCGTTCGGATTAGGAACGGTTTCATTTAGACTATAGTAGGACGATTATTTTTTCAATAAATCGCGGATTTCAGCCAATAATTCTTCCTGAGTTGGTCCGGCTGGAGCAGCAGGAGCCGGTGCTTCTTTTTTCTTCGCGGCATTAATTCCTTTGATTAATAAAAATAACACGAAGGCCACGATCACAAAATTGATAATAGCCGATAAAAACATACCGTACTTGACACCGCCCAAAATGGTAAGGTCTTCAATTTTGGACAGATTAGCCGCTTCCAGTGCTGGTTTTAACAATAAAGGTGTAATCACATCATCGATAAACGAACTGACAATTTTACCGAAAGCACCGCCAATGATAACCCCGATTGCAAGATCTACAACGTTGCCTTTCATGGCAAATTCCTTAAATTCTGATAACATTCCCATACCTTATACTATTTTAATTAAAAATTTACGTACTACTAAAGTACTAAAACCGATTAAAATTTTAACAATTTTAGTAGTATTTTTTATTCTTTATAGAAAATGCGTTTTACCCGTTGGGAAATGCTGGTCAGGATTTCGTATGGTATGGTGCCAATCGTTTTAGCGATTTCGGTTACTCGTGGTTGCTCGCCAAAGAGGATCACACTATCACCTTCTTTACAGTTAATATCGGTAATGTCCACCATTAACATGTCCATACAGATATTGCCGATAATCGGTGCTTTTTGATTTTTGATCATCACATAACCTTTCTGATTACCCCAACTTCTCGGAATACCGTCGGCATATCCGATCGGAATGGTTGCCGTTCGGGTTTGATGTGTGGCCCTAAATTTCCGACTATAGCCCACACTGTCGCCGGTTGGTACCTCTTTGATTTGTAGGATAACAGTTTTTAGCGTGCCAACGTTTTCCAGTTGTTTCATCTCGTTTTCGTCGTTCCCTACACCGTATAAACCAATACCAAGGCGTACCATATCAAATTGATATTCCGGGAAATTGTAGATCCCTGAGGTGTTTAGGATATGACGTATCGGTTGGATTTGCAACGCGGTTATAATTTGTTGTGACCACTGATCAAAAGTGTGAATCTGATGTAAGGTGAAATCGTTAAACTCCGGTCCGTCGCTGGCCGAAAGGTGGGAGAAAATACTTTTTACCGAAACAAAATTATTGTGTTGTAACAGTTCAATCAGTTCGTTTAGGTTTCCGGCTTCAAATCCCAGTCGGTGCATACCGGTATCCAGTTTGATATGGATCGGGTAATTCGACAGGTTTTTTTGTTGTGCCAGGGTGATAAAACGTTTTAATACTTCCGGGGAATAAATTTCCGGTTCGAGATTATAAGCCACCATAGCCGAAAAAGCACTGTTTTCCGGATTCATTACGATAATCGGCATGTCAATACCGGCATTGCGTAAAGCGATTCCTTCGTCGGCAAAAGCCACGCCCAGATAATCCACTTTGTGATGGGCGAGTAATTTGGCAATTTCAAAACTACCGCTTCCATATCCGAAAGCCTTTACCATGACCATTACTTTAGTGCCTGGTTTTAATTTCGATTTATAAAAATTGAGGTTATGACTAATCGCATTCAGGTTGATTTCCAATACGGTTTCGTGCGTTTTTTCCTCTAGAAGGGTTACGATTTCTTCAAAGTGAAAATTGCGTGCGCCTTTCACTAAAATTGTTTCGTTTTCGAAAGCTGCCGGATTATACTGATTCAGAAAATCGGAAGTATTTTTAAATGGAATAAAACCTTTGAAATCGGATAAATAACGGCTAATGGTTTCGCCGATACCGATTACCCGTTCAATTTTATTGCGGGTTAGTAAATGGGCTACTTTCGAATACAGTTCGTCCACTGGAAAACCACTTTGGAAAATATCCGAAAGAATTACCGTTTTCTTTTGATGTGTTTTATGTTGTTCGAGAAAGTCCAGTGCGATTTTTAACGATTGATAATCAGAGCTGTAACTGTCGTCGATAATGGTACAATTATGAATTCCGTTTTTAACCTGCAAACGCATCTCCATCGGATACAGATTTGGAATGCGTTCCTGTATAACCGATTCGGCATAGCCCAAATACAAAAGCGTCATCAAGCAATGAATGGTATTTTCCACCGAGGCAGCATCCTGAAATGGTACCGTCACCGAAAAGTGATGTTCTTGATATGTGATATTAAGTGAATTTCCTTGTTTTTGAATGACAACATCCGCTTTTGGATCGTCAAAACTCCAGGAAAAGGTTTTAAGTTTTGCATCCAGTAGGGAGTCGATGGTATCATTTTTTTGATAAATCAGGACTTCTGTATGTTGGAAAAGCCTTAGTTTTTCTGATATTTTCTGACGGCGGTCGGAGAAACCTTCGTCGTGTGCGGTTCCGATATTGGTCAGAATTCCGATAGTCGGTTTGATAATCGGTTCCAGTTTTTCCATTTCGTTAGTGGTGGAAATCCCGGCTTCGAAAATACCCAGATTGTGTTTTTCGTTAATTCCGATAACCGATAGCGGTACGCCTACCTGCGAGTTATAACTTTTCGGACTACGGATAATGTTGTATTCCGGACTTAGTAAAAAGTTGAGCCATTCTTTTACGATTGTTTTTCCATTACTGCCGGTAATACCAATCACCGGAATATTGAATAACTTCCGGTAATACGCTGCAAATTGTTGTAAACTTTCAAGCGTGTCTTTTACAACCAGAAAATTCGCCTTTCCGTTAAGATTTTCCGGAATATGATGGACGACAAAATTGGAAACACCTTTGGCAATCAGGCTTTCGATATAATAATGTCCGTCGTGATTATGCCCCACCAAAGCAAAAAACAAGGTTCCGGAACCGTTTTGTAACGAACGGCTGTCAATAGAAACGTTGTCAATAGGGCAGGTGTCGTCATTCCCATACCATTTGGCAGCAATGACAGGGATTATATTTTTGATAGTAAAACTCAAGGTGTACTTTATTTTTTATTAATTGAAATCAGAAATTCGGCTGCAGTCATCACAGGAATTTCGGTTTTTTTGAAATCTTTTTTGTTGCGGGTGATAAAAATATCGCTTTTTACAGCTAGGGCACTATGGTATTGTACAGCATCTTCAAAATCGTTAAAACCGGAAGCCAAAGCCTTGTCGACGGTATTTGCATTTGTCGGGGCGACATCACAGATGATCCGAAGCCTTGTTAAAATTCCGGATAACTTTTTTTTATCCATATGTTTTGAAAGGACATAAAAAGTATTGACAAAAGAAAGCGGAGTGGCAATCATTCTAAGTTTTTTGCTTTTGGCCAGTGTGGCAATTTTTGCGATACTCTGGTAGTGCGGTTCCCGTTGTGCGATAAGGTCGATAATGATATTGGTATCGATAAAAAGCGTCTTCATTATTGATGCTTTTTAGAATAGTGATTGCCTAGTTCTTTTTTATAATCAAAATCTTCCGGTATAGCAGTTGGCTGTGAAAGCTCTTTTACAAAGGGCGATATTTTGATTTCTTCGGAATTATCCCGGGGATCATCAGAAGTTAACGATTGTAGATAGGACTCTATGATCCGGGACAAGCTTTTTTTGTTCCGGGAAGCATACTCTTTGGCTTTTTCGATAACCTCTTTATCAAGTTTAAGCGTCAGTTTACGATCCATGGCTTCGGGTTTACTACGTATAAAATTAGGGAAATTATCCGTACAATCGTTAATATTAGCGTTTTTATAACACGAAGCGAAATGGAGTTATTCGTCGTTTTTTTTGTTTTTGGAATTTCGTTCCTTTTCCTGCATTTCTTTCATAGCCGTAAAATAGGCAGCGCGACTCAGTGGTTCGTATTCTTCGGTTTCGCCAAGCAATACAAGGTTGTCGTTTTGTGCTTTTCGGAAACTGTAATTGGCCAGATTTCCAGTTCGGGTACATACGGCGTGTACTTTGGTCACATATTCGGCAGTCGCCATTAATGCAGGCATCGGACCAAAAGGATTGCCTTTAAAATCCATATCCAGACCGGCTACGATTACGCGAACACCGGCATTGGCCAGGTCGTTGCAAACCGCTACAATCTCATCGTCAAAAAACTGGGCTTCATCAATACCAACCACATCACAGCCATCGGCCAGAATACGGATATTCGCCGCGGCGGGAACGGGCGTGGAACGAATTTCATTCGAATCGTGCGAAACCACCATCTCATCGTGGTAACGGGTATCGATGGCCGGTTTAAAGATTTCGACGCGTTGTTTGGCGAACTGAGCCCTTTTTAAACGGCGTATCAATTCTTCCGTCTTACCGGAAAACATAGAGCCACATATGACTTCAATCCACCCAAATTGTTCTTTATGATTTACCGTATTTTCGAGAAACATTTTGTACTTTTCAAGCTGTAAACAGCGTTTTTTTCTGTTACTTTTGTAATGGAAACAAATTTATTAAAATAACCATCGTTTTACTCCATATAAAAGCAAAAGTTATGAAGAAAAAGTTAGAGGCCGAGTTGATTAGTATTGCGCATCGCATTTTAAAATTAAAAAACAAATCGGAAGTAATTCAGTTACACCAGGAAACGCAAAAGTTGTATGAAATCTTATCCGTATTGCGTTTTTATGAAGAAAATTTTGAAGAAGCGAAGCCAACGATCGGTCTGCCGGAACTGGAAGAAAAACTGGAGGAAACTTTTGAAAATAAGGAACCGGAAACCGTAGCCGTTATCGAAGAACCGAAAAAAGAAGAACCGGTTGTGCCCGAAAAAGAACCGGAGGCGGAAACGATTGCTACGCCGGAAGAAACGTTGGAAGCCGTAATTACAGAAGCGTCTGTTTCGGAAGAAGAAAATACTGCTATTGAAGAAGTGGTGTCAGAACCGGAACAAAAGGAGGAACCGGAAGAGCCGGTTGTAGCGGAAGCGGAAAAAGTAGTCGTAGGCCAGATCGATATTGACGAAAGTGATCTGGATGAAGAAGAACCGCTGATTGAAGAAGAAAAAGCTGCTTTCCCGGAAGTAGCGGAGGAACCTGTTTTTGAACCGGTAAAAGAAGAACCGAAAAAAGAAGCGCAACAAATCACACTGGAAGATTTGTTGGGTCAGCACACCTATAAAGAACCGGAGTTTGTAAAAGTAGAAGATGTACCGGCTGAGGTAGAAAAAGTAGCCGATATCACTTTCGAACCGGTATTCGAAACCAAAGTGGAGACACAATCAATGTCGATTGATGCGGAAAAAGATGCCTATAGTCGTAAAACCGATGCTATGGGGAAATCGATCTCGTTGGGATTAAATGACCGTATCGCTTTTGAAAAAAATCTTTTTGGCGGAAGCGGAGAAGATTTGAATCGCGTATTGTCGCAATTAAACAGTTTTGACAATTATCAGGATGCCCAGAATTTTATCGAAGACCTGGTAAAACCGGATTACAACAACTGGGAAGGAAAAGAAGAATACGAAACACGCTTTATGGAGATCGTTGAGAAGCGATTTTCATAATCACGAAACCCATTCATTACACCAATCGGTATAAACTGCGGTTTGTGCCGATTGGTGTTTAAATTTTACGCTATGTCTAAATTATATTTGGTCCCAACGCCAATCGGAAATCTGGAAGACATGACTTTCCGGGCGATCCGTATCTTAAAGGAAGTCGACTTGATTTTGGCGGAAGATACCCGTAACAGCGGAAAACTGCTCAAACATTTCGAGATCGCCACACCGATGCAAAGTCATCATATGCATAACGAACACAAAACGGTTGAGTATATTATCCGAAGATTACAATCCGGGGAAACGATTGCGTTGATTTCGGATGCAGGAACACCGGCCATTTCCGATCCGGGCTTTTTACTGACCCGTGCTTGTGTGGAAAACAAAATCGAAGTGGAATGTTTACCCGGAGCTACGGCTTTTGTTCCGGCTTTGGTCAATAGCGGATTGCCCAATGACAAATTTATATTCGAAGGCTTTTTGCCGGATAAAAAAGGCCGTCAGACGCGTTATCTTGCATTAGCGGAAGAAACCCGTACGATGATTTTATATGTTTCGCCGCATAAACTGGTCAAAACATTAGCCGAATTTGTACAGTATTTTGGTGCCGACCGACCGGTTTCGGTATCGCGGGAATTGTCCAAATTACACGAAGAAACCGTACGCGGAACCGCCGAAGAAGTATTACAACACTTTGAAGCCAAACCGCCAAAAGGAGAAATTGTAGTGATTGTAGGCGGAAAAATCACGGAAAAAGAAACGAAAAAAGATAAAAACGAAGCGATATGACACATCAGGTACGTACCAAATGGTTAGGAAAAATGCAATTTGAATCGACAAATCCCAGTGGTGATTTAATGACGATTGATGCCGGACCGGAAAACGGAGGCGAGGGAAAAGGACTGCGTCCGAAAGCATTGATGTTGTCGGCATTGGCCGGTTGTACCGGATTGGATGTGGCTTCGCTTATCGAAAAAATGAAACTGGATGTTGCTGATTTTACCATCGAAACGGAAGGCGAATTAACCGAAGAACATCCGAAAACCTACCATACGGTTCGGGTGGACTACCATTTTTACGGGAATAACCTCGAACCGAAAAAACTGGAAAAAGCGGTCAACCTTTCTGTGGAAAAATACTGTGGTGTGATGGAAATGTTCCGTCAGTTTGCCAAAGTTGAAATCAAAATACACTACCACACCCTATAAAATCAAACACCTGACAGGTTTTGAAAACCTGTCAGGTGTAACGCACAGATAGATTTATAAACCATACAAAATACCACTATGCGCTGGACACTCAAACCCAATCCGAATCCCCATAAAACCAGGCAACTGGCTGCCGAACTGGGCGTGACGCCATTAATTGCTACTTTATTGGTGCAACGCGGTGTGGAAACCTTTGAGGAAGCGCGCGCTTTTTTCCGACCGGCGTTCGAACATTTACACGATCCGTACCTGATGCAGGATATGGATAAAGCCGTGGCGCGTATCGAAACCGCCATAACAGCCGGAGAAAACATTTTGGTATTTGGCGATTATGATGTCGACGGTACTACGGCAGTGGCACTGATGAGTTCCTACCTTAGAAGCTATTATCCGAATGTAGCCACCTATATTCCCGACCGGTATGCGGAAGGGTATGGTGTTTCGTTTCAGGGAATTGATTTTGCAGAAGACAACGGATTCACATTGATCATCGCACTGGATTGTGGTATCAAATCGATTGATAAGGTCGAATATGCCACACAAAAGGGCATTGATTTTATTATCTGTGATCACCATCGTCCGGGAGACGAATTGCCGGAAGCCATTGCCGTATTGGATCCGAAACGACAGGATTGCGCCTATCCGTATAAGGAATTATGCGGATGCGGTGTCGGTTTTAAACTCATACAAGCCTTGTCGGCCAATCGCGGACAAAGTTTACTGGATCTAATCCCATATTTAGATTTGGTAGCGACGGCTATAGCAGCGGATATTGTTCCGATTACCGGAGAAAACCGGGTTTTGGCGAAATTCGGATTGGAAGTGATCAATAAGAATCCACGTCCGGGGATTAAAGCACTGATTAAAAATGTCAAAAAACAGGAATTAACGATCACCGATGTAGTTTTTATCATCGCACCACGAATCAATGCGGCCGGAAGGATTAAACACGGTAACCATGCGGTAGCTTTATTGACCGAATTTAATCAGAAACAGGCGGAGGAATTTGCCAGTCAGATTGAAACTTTTAATGCCGACCGAAAAGATCTGGACAAACAGATCACCAAAGAAGCCTTAAAACAGATTGAAACGAATGGCGAACAGGAACGATATACAACGGTTGTCTATCAGGAAGACTGGCATAAAGGTGTTATCGGAATTGTAGCTTCCCGATTGACGGAAGTGTATTATCGTCCGACGCTGGTTTTTACCAAAAGCGGCGATAAACTGGCGGCTTCGGCGCGATCGGTTAAAGATTTCGATGTTTATAATGCCTTAGAAGCCTGTTCTGATTATCTGGAACAATTCGGCGGGCATATGTATGCGGCCGGATTAACGCTAAAAGAAAGCGATTTTGAATCGTTTAAACAGCAATTTGAAGAAGTTGTAGCCAATACGATTACGCCTGATTTACGAGTACCGGAAATCAGTATCGATGCCGAAATCGATTTTTCGGATATCGACGATAAACTTATCCGTATCCTAAAACAATTTGAGCCGTTTGGTCCGGAAAACATGACACCGGTTTTTATCGCGCGCCATTTAACGGATAGCGGTTATGGTAAAGCAATTGGTCAGGATGAAGAACATTTGCGATTATTTGTTAAACAACAACCTGAGGGGAAAGGATATGCAGCGATTGGTTTTGGTCTGGCTAAAAAAATCGGACTTACTCAAAATCAAAAACACTTCGATGCGGTTTTTTCAATCGATGAAAACGAATGGAATGGCACTGTAAGTGTACAACTTCGCTTACGGGATATTAAAGTATCTTAATTAACAGTTTGTTGGGTTTTCTGAAGAAAGTATTTCTCTACTTTTAGTTTTTATAAAAAACAAGAAATGATTTCAACTGAAAATCCGTTACACGGAGTTCACTATTCTATACTGGATTTAGCGGTAGTTTCTCAGGGTGACACCTATTCTGACACCTTCCGAAAATGCCGGGAACTGGCTCAAAAAGTGGAAGCTTTAGGCTATTCGCGTTTTTGGTTATCCGAACATCACAATATGCAACATGTCGCGAGTTCGGCGACTTCTGTTCTGATTGGCAATATCGCCGAACATACCCAAACCCTACGCATTGGCTCCGGAGGTATTATGTTACCCAACCATTCGCCACTTGCCGTAGCAGAGCAATTCGGAACACTAAGCACTTTATATCCCGGACGGATCGACCTCGGATTGGGACGCGCACCCGGAACCGATGGTGCGACTGCGATGGCCTTACGCAAAAACAACTACGACCTGAATTACGATTTTGAAGCACATATACAGGAATTACAACGCTATTTAAGTGCCGAAAACAGTACGGCAAAAGTCAGAGCTTTTCCGGGCGAAGGGATTGATATCCCGTTATGGATTTTAGGCTCCAGTATGGAAAGCGCTATCCTGGCTGGAAAATTAGGATTACCCTATGCTTTTGCGGCTCATTTTGCACCGGCGCAATTTTACCGTGCGATCGAATTGTACCGACACTATTTTATTCCATCGGAGTATTTGGCGGAACCCTATATTCTGGCTTGTGTGAATGTGGTTGCCGCGGATAATGATGATGAAGCCAATTATTTAGCTACTTCGCTTTATCAGGCTTTTACCGGAATCATCACCAACACACGCCGACCGTTAATGCCGCCGGTGGACGATATGGATGATGTCTGGACGGCCGATGTTATGGAAGCGGTGATGCAAATGACGGCCTTTACATTTGTGGGGAACAAGACCACTTTACAACAACATTTTGCAGCATTTATAGAGGCTACAAAAGTCGACGAGATCATGGCCATTTCACAGATTTTTGATCATAAGGCCAAATTACGATCTTTCGAAATACTGGCTGAAGTGTTTCAAAAATAATTACGGATAGCCTTAATAAAAATGGTTTTTTGGAATGCCCTTATATTGGTAGGTCCCCGGTATAAGGGTAGGCTATCCTGAAAATAAAATTACTTTATTTAGAATGAATATAAATAATTTGCTATATTTGTTTAAAATTAAAGGTGATGCAACAGATAGAACAACTTTATCATAATGATTTCGGAGTAGCATTTTTCTGGATTAAAGACCAGCAAACCTTACGTCATAAGGTACAGTTGGTATTTAAAGAAACCGGATTTTACCTGACTCGCGAGCAGATACAGGAATTTTCGGAACTGATCGATTTATCGTGTCAAAGTACTTGTTGTTCGGACTGTGAAATGCGTAGTCGTTGCCATAAATTTTTATTAAAAACGCCATTTGAAGCCCTGGATCTTGCGGTAACGCGAAAAGAAGTCTATCAAATTAAAGATCTGGTAGAAGGAACGCTTTTCCAGTTGGACCTCAATACCTATTTGGATGAGTTGTGTAAAAACTAAACACTCTTCAATACATAGGTAACGATTCCCCAGATGATCAAATCATTTTCTTCGGTTACTTTTATCGGATTATAATCGGTATTTTCCGGGATGAGGTAGATACAATCCTTTTCGATTTTAATCCGTTTTACGGTAAATTCCCCATCAATATAACAAACGGCAATTTTATTATTTTTGGGTTCCAGACTACGGTCGATCACCAGAATATCGCCATCGTCGATACCGGCACCGGTCATTGAATTTCCTTTAGCCCGGGCATAAAAAGTAGCCTCCTGATTTTTAACAACCACTTTATCCAGACTGATTTTAGTACCGTCGAAATCGGCGGCAGGCGAGGGAAATCCCGCTTTGATACCATCGGCAATAAAAGGCAGTTCCACCGAAGCATCGCCTTCGGGCATAAAAAATTTCAGGGGAGTTTTGTCTAGCGGCATTGTATTTCCAGTATGTCTTTAATGTTGGTTGTATAGTTGGGTGACAGATGTTTTTGTTTCATTTTCCAGGTACGTTGTAAATCCTGATTTCCCAATCGGATTTTTCGATCGCCCGTTTTTCGATGATAATTGTCCATGACCTCCATCAATTTCTGATGTTTCGGATTTTCCTCGTCAAACAAATGCAATTGTTTTTGATCCTGCGGCATCAACTGGGTTACGATTACACCGGCTTTTAAATACACCGCATTGGGTTCGTATAACTTTTCGAGTAAGCCGATAGCCATATTGCTAATCGTGATATTCGAATTGCTGGCAAACGGCAGGTTTTCCATCAGGCTAAAATAGTGTCGTTTTGAGGGTGTTTGGTGTTTGTCTTTTACCAAAAGCACCACCACGCTATAACAGCAGGATTTTTGTTTGCGCAGTTTTTCGGCACAAACGGACGCAAAAGTGGCAATTCGTTCCCGTATTTCCCGATAATCGGATAGCTTTTTTTCGAAACTACGGGTAATGGCGATACTCTTTTTCGAATCCTGTTGCGTTTCGAGTTCAAGCACGGGAATTCCGAGTAACTCGCTTCGAAGTCGCAGACCAACAACCCCCATTTCCCTACGGATCCAGGCTTCGTGTTCCGGCAAGGTAAAATCATAGGCCGTAAAGATCCGTTGTGCTTTTACTTTTTTGATCAAACGATAACCGATACCCCAAACATCCTCAATTTTGGTCCACTTTAGGGCTTTAATGCGTTTTTCCTCGTTGTCGATTACATAGACACCACCGGTACGTTCCTGAAATTTTTTAGCAATTTTATTGGCTACTTTGGACAGTGCTTTGGTAGGCGCCATGCCGACGCATATTGGGATACTCAGCCACTTTTGCACTCGTTTTTTGATCTGTATTCCGTAATCGTGGTAATCGGCTATTGCCATACCGTCGAAATTCAAAAAAGCCTCATCGATACTGTATTCTTCGACATGCGGTGTAAATTGTCGGAGGATATTCATCACGCGTCCGCTCAAGTCGCCATAGAGCGCATAATTGGACGAAAACACTTTAATGCCGAGTTGTTTGAGTTGATCCCGTACCTGAAATTCCGGAGCGCCCATCGGAATACCCAAAGCTTTGGCTTCTTCACTGCGCGAGATAATACAACCGTCGTTATTGGATAAAATCACGACGGGTTTACCCACGTATTGCGGTTGGAATACGCGCTCGCAGGAGGCGTAAAAGTTGTTACAATCGACCAAAGCATACATGGTGTAAAATTACGATTTTGGTCGTTAGGGAAACAAAAAGGGACGTTAAAAGTTACTGTCGTTTGGTTTGAGCGACAGTCTGCTTGCTATCAGTTCGGTTTCATAAGCACCTCCAGCTCCAGCAACACTTCCGGTAATAAAACCCGAAACAAACCCATTTCCGGTTTGTTACAGTATACTAAGCCGAAATTAATTCATCCTGTAAGGTTATTTAAAATTAAGGGTTTATATTTTTCGATTGCCTTTTATAAGATTAGATGTGCTCGTTTTGTTTCTATTTGTCCGATGTTGATATATATTTAATTAACTTTTTTCAGGATGAGACAGAAGAATAGCTACGATACTCATAGTCGTAATTGATCGAATTTGCTGAAACAGAAATGGAAAATATTATAAAATACAAAAAGCTGATAATAACAATAAATGTCCTTATCAGCCAATTTTTTATTTGATCTATTCCGAGCATATTTTTATTCTACTCCTCCTTTACTTGCTCCCGAAACAAGATCCACTTCAAAAAACTCATTTGCTTCACTTCTTATATCATAATACTCTCCTTTAATATAACTATTAGATAATTCAATGATTTTTAAGTTATCCCAAGAAAGTCGCTTTGTCTTCCATTTAACGCCACGATCATTGTAAGCAATCAACTCTGTGTAGTCAGCGAATATTATAAGCTCTTGTGCTTTACTTATTCGGGCATCAATTATTGGGATAGATTTTATTTCTTCCCAATCTTTAGGATTATCAGAAGAAACTATATATCCTGCTCCATTTGAGACAACGCATAATTTATTAGTATGTGGGGTTGTGTAAACTCCTGAAAACCCATCCTTACTTACATTTCCAAAAGCAAATATTCCAATCCATGTTTTCCCTTGTTCCGGGTTAACTTGAACAATTACTCCGTCCTTACCGCTTTGGGTTGATGCACCGGGATAATAATAAATTTCACATTCTTGTTTTAATTCTTCAAGAATTTGAATATCATATTTGTGATCTAAAGTTTTATCAATATTCATGATAATAAGTTTTAATATGGTTTAAAGAATCTGTGCATTATCAATTCTGTATTCCCCGAAACAGAGGGTCTAACACCAATTTGAAATACTCCATTAGTACCATTAATTGTACCAGGGAGTTCATACATAATACCAGTATTGCTTAAACCAGGCTTACCTACTCTAAAGAAATTTGGAGTGATAGTCTTAGTGCCTTGTGAAAAAATTGTTTGGTTGAATGATTCAGGGAAATTATGGAAAGGCCCGGGTTCGGCTGTCCTTCTTAGCAATTCACGTGCAGAATAAATACGATTTACTCCTCCAGTTCCCCCCTTAGCGGCAACCGCTTTCCCTGTCCAAGGATTTAACCCCTGAGTTTTGGCATTGGCATAAGCACCCCCAGCTCCGGCAACACTTCCGGTAATAAAACCCGAAACAAAACCATTTCCCGATTGTTTAAGAGCATCATCAAAACTGGAACCGGAAGCTAAAGATATGGAAAAATTTAAAATAGCTCCTGTCGTTCCACCGCCAAAACCACCGCCTAAAAAGCCATTTAAAACCGGACTGCTTATATTGGCGGAACCGATCATAACAGTAAGACCTTTTCCAATATATTGACCAATAGTACCACCGATAAGGCCTGTAACACCTCCCATAATAGCGCCCTGAACCGGATCCGAACCGGATAACCAGGCATTGGTGCTTCCTATAATAGCACCTCCGGCCGCCCAACCTGCAGGGCCATATGTTGCCAGGGCTCCTGCTGCAAAACCGGATCCAAAAGCAGCACTCCCTTTTCCTACGACTTCCCAGAAATTACCGTCAATATTCCCTTCAACAATGTTAACGGTCAGATTAATAATACCACCGATAGTCCCGGCAATAAGATCATCGATACCAAATAGCTCCCCACTTTCATCCGTATACTTCAAAGGGTTGTTTAAGCAATAGCCATAGCGGTTATAATTTTGGGTGTTATATGAATTCTATAATTATCAAGAAAGAGAAAATATTTTAATTATTTAAGCTTTTATAAAATTTTTTAATATAATCAGGTTCATAATCTTTTGATATAAAAAGATTATCTCTATAATATAGATAATCACTTTTAACATTCCAGTCAAATTTATATTCTTGTACTTTTAAGGAGTCTTTCAATTTTGAGATTTCATTAAAAGCATTTATTTCAAATAATTTTTGCCTTTGTCGGTCGATTTTAAGAGTATACTTTTTTTGTTTAAGCTTTATGTCAATATTTAAAGCTTTATTTTTATAATAAATTTCTCCGTTTTTATTGTATAGTTTTCCTCTTTTACTATTATTGTGATTATCAAAATAATCTAAATAACCGAATTTAATATTAGCAATTTCGACTACTTTAGGTAGCTTTTGATTATCGTAATAAATAGTCCATGAAAAACTTTTTCCAATATATATATGTTTAATAGGTTGCTTTTGCGTATTTAAGTTTAAAAGAAGCAATAAAAATAGTTGTATTTTTAGCATAGCTTTAATGATAAGAATAGTAATAAGAATATAAAATGGACTAACACCAAGACTTCGTAAATACATTTGTCCGTGAAGAATATAAGGATGGAGTCCCAAGGCAGGTGCTCCTGCTAAGCTTAATACTCGTTCAGTATTTTCATTTTTTGTTGATTAGAACTAGTTAAAAAATTAGGATGAATAGCTTTATATAGTTTATCCTTATTAAATTTATGTTTAACATACGATTCACTTGTATAAGCTTGAATATTTAGCCCCTCTATAATAATATTCCCTTTACCATCTTTTTTGTATGTATAAGTATGGTTAGAGGGATAATCTTTTTTATTGATTTTTATTATTCCCTTTTTATCTGAAAAATATATTTTATAGTTAAGTATTTGTTTAACTACATTATCTTGAACAATAACAAAGCCAATAATCGACTGCCCATATATCTTTGGTGAAGCTTCATATACATAAACATCTTCCTGTAAAGGTTTTAAATTGGATTCTTTTTCACACGAAAAAAAAAACATAAATATTATTAATAAATTATTCATTTTAATTATTGATTAAAGTAATATGTGAATAAATCGGGTCTTATTCCTACAGAATATGCCCAAGTTGTAGCATGTAATAGATATGGGTGAATACCAATGTTTGGTATTCCATTTAGCCATAGTGATAATGATGACATATTTACACAATTGATTGTAGCACCTTGATAGGGTAAAATTTTTCCTAACCATCTTACTAAATTAACCGAGTATTTATTTACTGTAATGTCAACCGTAAGTGGAGTGTTGTCATGTAGAATATAATCGGAAGTACTTTTTCGTAATTTCAATGCAAATCCTAGTCTAGTTCTTGGAACCTTTGTGTCATTTGGTCCATAAGACATTAAAATGTCTTTGGTATTTTTATCTCTAATTGCACTATGGGATATAAAATCTGTATCATCTGTATATAATTCTGAATGAGTGCTATTAATAATTTGATTTATATCAGCTAGGTTAGCCAAAGCCCCAAATCCATAGCCTAAATTTTCTATAAAAGAATTACCTTTTTTACCGAGATACCCCAAAGTACCATTTGTAAAATCATAAGAAGCAACACCAAAACTTATAGAAACAGGAGACTGTCCACCGGTATAAATATGCGTTCCTAATGAATTAATAAGCGAAGCACTTGCTATGGCGGCAGTATTCGCCATAGGTATGCCAGAACCCGCTATTGCCGAGCCGGTCCCCCCTGACAAACCGCCAACAACTGCTCCGGCTGTCATATAACTCCAGGTTTTTCCGGAACTGTAATTCCACTTAAATGGGTTTGTTGTTCCGTTGGCAATACTTCCGCCGCTCCACATACCAATATCAGCACCAATTGCCCACGGTAAGAATACCTGACCTCCGGGAATAATACAAGCAAGTGCTGTAAATATAAACTCACCACTGGGATCGGTATATTTTAGCGGATTATTCCAACAATACCCATAACGGTTATAGTTTTGAGTGTTATAGGGATCCTGTACGTAATTATCGGGCGAGAGAAAGCGATGGAGTTTCGGATCGTATATCCGTCCGTTCATATTGATAATCCCGATACCTTGTATATGTTCGTGTCCGGTATAGCCGCGATCGAGTAGTGTGAGCCCGGCCAGATTGTGATTTTGCTCATCCTGAACTTTTATCAGTTTCCCCCAGGGATCGAAAAGGCGTTTTTCGACAAAATTTCCACTTTGATCGGAAATCGCGACTATCGTTCCCTGATAATCCCGATGCAGGTAAAGGTACTCGCTTGTGGTTCCATAGTCTTTAAAAACAACCGGAGCAGTATAGGCATCACCACCTACAAAAAACACAAAGGTGGACTGGCCTGTTTGCTGGTTCGTGGTAATCTCCACCGCCCCGTCGGCGGCATAATCTTTACGGAAAGGTTGTTGTTCCGGATTTTCCAATCCACCGTAATACAGGACATTTCGAAAATGATCGGATGTATAGGAAAAGGCTACTTTTTCCACTCCGGTTTCGGTAATGGAGATTGGTTTTTTAAAAAGGTCGTAGGACACATCCAACTGCCTCAAATCGGTTTTGGGATTGCTGGTTTTCCGGATTCGGATATCGTCAAACCAAACATTTCCACCACCGTTATTATCGACCCGGATGTTTAGTTTTTTGATATGAGCCGGGACATATACGGTTCGTTCCAGATACACCCATTGGTGGGTCACCTCGGTATATTTGTCGGCCACGAGGGTATAATACCCGGTTTCAGTCTCGGAATTCATAAACAGAAAAATCTGAGAAGAAGGTCCGTCACTATATACCCATCCGGAAAACGTATAGGAAGCGCCATGCGGGTTATCAATCGGAATCCAGTGATCGGAATGTAAGGTTAACTCCGAGTCGGTTGGATTATGAATTTTTAGCGAATATTTTCCGGATTTGACTTTGGAATCGTCGTAAGTCGGTTTGCCGAAAATGTCCCATCCGAGTCCCAAATCCGACCATCCCTTTTGTTCTTCCATGCCATCA
>NZ_SSNZ01000004.1 GCF_004801375.1 Flavobacterium supellecticarium | reverse complement strand
AACCCCGGATTCCCGGGGTTTTGTTTTTTCCTGACCATAGATGTCACACCTGACAGGTTTACAAAACCTGTCAGGTGTAGCAGGTGTTCCAAACAAAACATAAAAAAACCGGAGACAACTCCGGTTTAGTGATTATTTTTAATACGTTATTTGTTTTTATTTCTATTGTAAGAAGTATTTCGATTGTTACTACCACCTTTATTTGGACTAAATGATCTCTTTGAAGGAGTGGTCGATTGTTGCACTTTTGCTTTGGGTAAACTAGCTTCTTCGGTTTTGCTGGAAGGGGCAATCAGTTCGTTAAGGGTTTTGATTTCACCGTCAGTTAGGTCGCGATATCGGCCTACCGGAATATCAAGGGTAATATTAATGATACGGATACGCTTTAAAGCGGTTACTTCATAATCAAGATATTCGCACATTCGTCTGATTTGTCGGTTCAGCCCCTGCGTAAGGATTATCCGGAATACAAATTTACTGATTTGTTCCACCTTACATTTTTTGGTAACCGTATCTAAAATAGGAATTCCATTACCCATACGTTGTATAAAACGATCGGTTATGGGTTTGTTTACAGTTACGATATATTCTTTTTCGTGATTGTTACGGGCACGAAGGATTTTGTTTACAATATCGCCATCATCGGTCATAAAAATCAAACCTTCACTGGCTTTATCCAGACGTCCGATCGGGAAGATACGTTTCGGATAATTAATATAATCGACAATGTTATTGCGAACCGATTGGTTGGTCGTACATTCAATACCTACCGGCTTATAAAAAGCCAGATATACCGGTTTTTCAGTCTTTTCACGAACCAATTTACCATCGACTCTTACTTCATCATCAAGAGTGACTTTAGTGCCCATTTCCGGGACTATTCCGTTAATGGTGACTCTTCCTTCGTCGATTAGCCTGTCGGCTTCTCTACGGGAGCAAAATCCGGTTTCGGATAAGAATTTGTTGAGTCGTTTTAAATTTTCTTCCATCTGGCAAAAATACGCTAAATAATAAGGAATGACAATTTATAGCCGCTGAATTGATTAATCGGCTTCAAAAAGAAAATGATAGATGCGTTGGTAAAGCTGATCGTCGTGCAGACTGTGGCCCAGTCCTTTTGTTGAGATAAACTCGGCTGTTTTCCAGGCTTCCGCGATCTGTTTTCCTTCGTTATAGGAAACAATAGTATCGTCTTCGTCATGAGCTATCAGGCCTTTAAGGTTAAGTCCGGAGACAAAACGTTTGCCTGAAAATTCGTTTGGATCGATATTAAAACGCTCCATGATTCGTTTTTCCAGAAGACGGGATACTTTTTTATTCAGACTTAGTGTTTTTTTATAATTGTTCAGTACAATCATAAATTCACTTGGGGCACCTAAAATGACCATTTTTTCCAATAACGGATTCTGATAGGTATACTGGTAATAAATACAGGTTGCACCACCCATAGAATGGCCAATGATGGATGTAGGGCTGAATTTCTGCATGATAGCGTCTACAAAGCGCGCATATTCGGGAATGTTGAATTCGGTTCCGCTGGATAATCCCTGAGCCGGACCGTCGAGTGCAATAATAGTGCTTCCCGATTTTTTAAGCCATCCGATAAAGCGTTCCCATCGGGCGGCGTTACTTTCCCAACCATGGACTAATAAAATACGATGATCATTTCCTTTCCAGGTATAGGTTTGAATCTGATGCTGACCAAAAGCGACCGTTTCCGGATGTGCTTCACTCAGTATTTTTGGGATTTTAGTAGCGTCGAGTTTTCCATCCCTGGGTTCTGTAAAAAAGCGATACGCCAGTTTTGTGGCTTTTTCGGGGAATAAAAAGCCCATAAGATTAATATACAATCCAATGGATTTGGTTAGTATAAAATAGGATATTTTGTCAAACAGTTTCATAAAAAAAGCCTCCGGTTGGAGGCTTTAAATTACTTATATTTTAGAGAATAATTGTTGCATTTTCTCTTTTTCTTCGTCTGCTAATGCGCTGTCAACTAAGATTCTTCCACTGTGCTCATCAGTGATGATTTTTTTACGGGAAGCGATCTCCATTTGCGTTTGTGGCGGGATTGTAAAGAAAGATCCTGCAGAAGCTCCTCTTTCAATAGAAACAACTGCTAATCCGTTACGAACACTGGTACGAATTCTGTTGTAAGCATTTAATAAGCGTTCTTCAATCTGCTCCTGAAATTCAGCTGATTTTTCCAATAAGAAGTTTTCTTCTTTTTCGGTTTCAGACATGATGTCTTCCAATTCCGCTTTTTTGTGTTTTAAGTGCGATTGTCTGCCTTCTAATTTTTCTTTTGTTTGCGAGATCACTTCTTTTTTGTGCTCGATAGATGCTTTCATCTCACGGATGTGTTTTTCCGCTAATTGGATTTCCAATTCCTGAAATTCAACTTCTTTTGTTAAAGAGTTAAATTCACGGTTGTTACGAACATTCTTTTGTTGTTCGGTATATTTTTTAATCGATTCTTTATGACCGTCGATAGCATTCTTTTTTTCTTTGATTTGCTCTTCGATAGTCTCTAAATCTGCTTTCAATTTCTCTAAACGAGTGCTTAATCCAGCTACTTCATCTTCTAAATCTTCCACTTCAAGAGGTAATTCACCTCTTACATTTCTAATTTCATCAATGCGTGAATCGATTAACTGTAAGTCATAAAGTGCTCGTAACTTCTCTTCTACACTTAGTTCTTTGATGTTTGCCATATTTTAAAAGTACTTAACTGGATTTGTATTTTCTTCCGATAAAATGATTGCAAAATTAGGAATTTTTTTCGTAAGATAATCAACTATATAGTTTTTTGTATACCTTTCACTTTCAAAATGCCCAATATCGGCTAAAAGTAGCTTGTTTTCGGCTTCATAAAACTGATGATATTTCAAATCAGCTGTGATAAAAGCATCTGCCTGAGCCGAAATAGCATTTCCAATCGCAAAACTTCCCGATCCGCCCAATACCGCTACTTTTTGTATTTTTTTACCGGTAAAGGCGCTATGTCGGATACCGTCGGCTTGCATTTTGTCTTTTACCAGTTGCAGGAATTCGGATTCATCCATCGGATTTTCCAGTTTGCCGGTCATTCCCAGGCCAATGTTCTGATGTGCATTTTGCAACGCATAAATTTCATAGGCAACTTCTTCGTAAACGTGGTTTTGGAATAAGGCTTTTAAAATTTTGCTCTGAAGGTGTTTTTCAAAGGTTACCTCGATTTTGATCTCGGTTGCTTCTACAAATTCAAAACGCTCACCGATTTCCGGATTGCTGTTTTCGTTACCCATATAAGAACCCATTCCCTGTGACGTAAAACCACAGTCTTCGTAATTTCCAATCTTTCCGGCTCCGGCTTCAAAAAGCGCGTTGCGAAGTGTTGTCGCGTTTTCCGGAATCGTATAGGTAACCAGTTTTTGGATAAAATTAGCTTTTGGAATCAATACACGGGTGTTGGTAAGTCCGAGTGCATCACAAAAGATTTTATTTACGCCTTGCTGATGGTTGTCCAGCGCAGTATGAACGGCATAGATTGCAATATCATTTTTGATAGCTTTTAAAACAGAACGCTCGACATAATTTTTTCCGGTAATCTTTTTCAGACCCGAAAATAAAATCGGATGGAAGCAAACAATAAGATTGCATTCGCGTCGGATGGCTTCGTCGATTACATTTTCCAGTGCGTCGTGGCAAACGAGTACACCGGTTGCAGTGGTATTGGTATCGCCAACGAGTAAGCCCACATTGTCAAAGTCTTCGGCATAGGCCAGTGGCGCCATTTCTTCCAGTACGTCGAGTATTGCTTTTATTTTCATCAGAACGGTTTTATTTTGCGGATGGAACCGTTAGTTTTAAGCCCAAACCGGCTAAACTTTACGGTAAAAGTTATTTTCAAAGATAAAAAATAGCTACTTTCGTACTATGAATTTTTTGCGAAAAATACTTTTTCCTTTTTCCATCCTTTACGGATGCGTTACCGGGGTTCGTAATTTTTTGTATGACAAAGACATACTAAAATCCAGTTTTTTCAATACACCTGTAATTGCCGTTGGAAATCTTAGTGTTGGTGGAACCGGTAAAACACCACAAATCGAATATTTGATCCGATTGTTGTCCGGTACCTATAAAGTAGCTACTTTGAGCAGAGGTTATAAACGTAAATCGGAAGGTTTTGTTTTGGCCGATACCACAGCTACTGCGGAAATATTGGGAGACGAACCGTATCAGTTTTATAAAAAGTTTCCGAATATAAACGTAGCGGTTGATGCCAATCGAACCAACGGAATTACGCAATTACTGGAATTGGTAAAACCGGAAGTGATTTTGCTGGATGATGCCTACCAACACCGTAAAGTAAAAGCCGGATTTTATATCTTGCTAACCGCCTATAACGATTTGTATATTGATGATCTGATCCTGCCGGCCGGAAATTTAAGGGAAAGCCGGGATGGTGTAGCGCGTGCTGCGATTATTGTGGTAACCAAATGTCCACCATCGTTAACACAGATTCAGCAAAATGAAATAAAAGGACGACTAAAACTCAAGTCCTGCCAACAGTTGTTTTTTACCTATATTAAATACGACGACAGTGTCTATTCGGAAAGAACAATATTAAAAGTTACCGACCTGGATCCGGAAAACCTGTTTCTGGTAGCCGGAATTGCAAAACCCCAACCCTTTTTTGATCACCTAAAAGTAAAGGCGTCCAATTGTATGACCTTTCCGGATCATCATCATTTTACGGACAAGGATATTGCTGCGATTCTGGAAAAAGCCGGAACCAGAAAAATTATTACAACAGAAAAAGATTATGTGCGACTGGAAGGGAAATTGCCATCGGAGCAATTGTTTTACCTGCCCATCGTTAGCGCATTTTTAAATAATGAAAACGATTTTGATAAAACTATTTTAGATTATGTGGGAGCAAGTACAAGAAACAGTTAGTTACATTAAAGAAAAAACAAATTTTACTCCGGAATATGGTGTGATTTTAGGCTCCGGCCTGGGAGGATTCACTAATGATATTACAATTGAATTTATCTTACCGTATAACGAGATTCCAAATTTTCCGGTATCGACCGTTCAGGGGCATAAAGGTGCTTTGGTTTTCGGAACTATCGGAACTAAAAAAGTGGTAGCCATGCAAGGCCGTTTTCACTTTTACGAAGGTTATTCGATGAAAGAGGTAACCTTTCCGGTTCGTGTGATGAAATATTTAGGAGTGGAAAAATTAATCGTTTCGAATGCTTCGGGTGGTGTTAATCCGGACTATAAAGTAGGATCGATCGTGATTATTAAAGATCATATCAATATGATGCCGGAACATCCGCTGCGCGGAAAAAATGACGAGCGTTTCGGACCGCGTTTTGTAAATATGAGCGAACCGTATAGCCGTAAGATGATCGCCAAAGCAAAAGAACTGGCCGCAACTTTAGAAATTGAAGTGCTGGACGGTGTGTATCTTGGCTTACAAGGGCCAACTTTCGAAACACTGGCCGAATACCGTATGGTAAAAACCGTTGGCGGCGATTGTGTTGGAATGTCAACAGTACCGGAAGTGATCGTGGCACGGCATATGAATATGGAGTGTTTTGGCATTTCGGTAATTACCGATATGGGCGATGAACACAGTATCGATACCATTACACATGATGAAGTGTTGGAAGCAGCGCAGGCAGCTGAACCGCATGTTCGAAATCTAATCCAAAATCTGATAACGGCCTATTAATTGCCGTTTCTTGAAATGATGGTGGTCGCAATAATCTCGTAAAACTTTTCCGGATCGAAGGGTTTTGTGATCACCTCATTCATACCATATGAAAGTAGCATTTCGCGATTTTCATCGAGTGAAATAGCTGTTAAGGCAATGATCGGGGTTTGCATATCGAACTTGCGAATTTCTTCGGTGGCAATCGTTCCGTTAATACCCGGAAGATGTACATCCATTAATACCAGATCGTATTCGTTTCGGTGTTTTTCCAAATGTTCAATCGCGTCTTCTCCGTTTTCGATGATCGTACAAACCATCTGTTTACGTTCAAGCATTTTTTTAGTGATCATCTGATTGATTTTGTTGTCTTCAACCAAAAGGATTTTTCTGCCAATTAGCCATTGTTCATCATAGCCCAATCCGGTTTTCTTTTCCACTTTAATTTCTTCGCCAATAGGGAACGCCAGGTCAAAATAGAATTTGGCACCTTTGTCCAGTTCGCTTTCCAGGTGAATTTTTCCGCCTAATATTTCAACCAGTCGTCGAACAATGGATAGTCCTAATCCGGTTCCGCCGTATTTACGGTTAATCTCTACCGAACCTTGTGTAAAACTGTCGAAAATAGTTTCCTGTTTTTCTTTTAAGATTCCAATTCCCGTATCGATAATTTCAAAATGCAGATCGACACAGTTGCCGTCTTTACCCGTTTGAAATACATTAACCCAAACATCGCCGTCTTTGGTAAACTTCAGCGAGTTGTTTATAAGGTTGATCAATATTTGTGAGAGCTTGGTTGGATCACCAATCAGGAAGCTCGGAACGGTTTCTTCGATGTTAAGTCGGCAAATGACATTGTTGTTGTTGGCGATCTCGACAAACGAATCCATGATGTTCTGGAACAATTCCCGGATGTTAAAATTAATATGTTCTACTTCCAGAGCATTCGATTCTACCCGGTTGATTTCGAGGATATCGTTGATAAAAGTTGACAGGTAGTTTCCGGAAAATTTCAAGGAATTCAGGTAGGTCAGCTGACTTTCCTTTGGTTTGTCTTCCAATAGAATATGCGTAATTCCGTTGATCGCATTCAATGGCGTGCGCAACTCATGACTCACGGTCGACAGGAATTCGGAACGTGCTTTGGAGGCTCGCTCGGCACGTTCTTTCTGAACTTCCAGTTCCAGATTTTTCTCTTTTAAAAGCTGGTTGGTTTTCTTCCGGATGATGTTGTTTTTATAAAGCGAAAGACTGAGTAATGATAAAATGGAAATCAGCGCAATACTTAGAATACTGATTAACTTGGAAAACTTAATCGATTTTTCCTGTTCCTTGTTTTCCTTGTCCATTTTTTCTATGGTTTTCAGCTGCTCGTTGGCAATATAGCGTTCGAATGCGGCTTCACCGATACTGTCGTTGTTAATTGCCGAAAGGGAATCTTTCAGATGAACATAACGTTTCAGGTAATAGAAGGACTGGTTGACACTGTTGGTTTTATTGTAAAGCGTACTGATTTTGCGAATGATTTTCAGCTTTTGGGAAATATTATTATTGCTGGTGAGTGCATTGGCTTTTTCCAGATAATCGATGGCTTTTTTAGGGTTGTTCCGCTCGTTGATTTCCGCCAGCTGATAATAGGCTTCAGCTTTTGTTTCAAAAAGATTGTCGATATTGTTTTTGGAAATGATGTTTTTGAACAGGGCAGTGGCCAGGTTGATATTCCCCTTTTTTTTATAAATGATTCCTTTTTGCAGGTTGATCAACTCAATTGCGTCGGGAATTTGTATTTGTTCGTAAATGGAAATGGCTTTGTCAAAATAATTTTCTGCAATCGCAAAACTGTTTTTGTCCAGATAGCACAATCCCAGGTTGTAATAACAAAATGCAATGTTGGACGATGGTTTTAAATTGTTGTAAATTGCCAGACTTCGAATAAAGTTTTCGATTGCGTCATCCGTCTTTTTTAACTGATAGTAAATGCCACCAATGGCCAGATAGGTGTCGGCCAGACCTTTTTCCAGATTGTTTCGGGTGGCATAATTAACCGCTTTTTTACCAAATTCTAATGCCTTATTATAGGTGTAATTGTTTTTATGAAAATTAGACAACTCCAGATAATAGGTAATGCTATCAACTTTTATTGGGGTGTTTTTTTCCTGAGAAAAACAGGGAATTCCTATAAAAAATAATAAAAGCAGGATATACTTCATTTCTTTGTTTAAAAAATCCGTATAAATATAGTTAATTATTTGGCATATGTATGTGTGATCAAATCTATTATTCGGGATGAATAACCAATTTCATTGTCATACCAGCCTACTACTTTTACCATTTTATCGATTACCGAAGTTAGCTGTGCATCAAATAAACAGGAGGTCGGATTACCAATAATGTCTACCGAAACGATAGGATCTTCGGTATACGATAATGTACCTTTTAAAGTGGTTTCGGATGCTTTTCGGAATGCTTCGTTGATTTCTTCGATGCTTACCTGACGTTTTACGTTAAAGGTAATGTCGGTTAGCGAACCATCGGGAACCGGTACGCGTATACCACAACCACCCATTTTTCCATCCAGTTCCGGGAAAATTTTAGTTAAAGCTTTTGCCGCACCGGTCGTAGTAGGTACGATCGATTGTGCCGCGCCTCGGGCTCTTCGCAAGTCTTTGTGCGGTTGGTCATGCAGACTCTGATCGGTCGTATAGGAGTGTACTGTCGTAATATAGGCTTGTTCGATTCCACATAATTCCTGAATCACCTTGATCATCGGGGCAGCGTTGTTCGTCGTACAGCTGGCATTGGAAATAATACGTTCGGTACCGTCCAGAATAAAGTCGTTTACACCCAATACTACAGTTTTGATGGTATCGTCTTCAGCCGGAGCCGAAAGAATCACCTTTTTGGCGCCCGACGTAATATGCGCTTCGGCCAACGGATAGGTTTTGAATTTTCCGGTAGCTTCTACCACAATATCCACATCCAGCGGTTTCCAGTTTAATTTCGAAATTTCTTTTTCGTGGAAAAATGGAAAAGCTTTGCCATCGATACTAATGGACGTTTCATCAAACGTAACCGTATTGGGAAGTACGCCATGTATACTGTCATATTTGATCAAATGTGCCATCGTCCTGTTGTCGGCAATATCGTTAATCGCTACGACTTCTATGGCAGGATGGTTTAACAATAATCGGAACAGATTACGCCCGATTCTGCCAAAACCATTAATGGCAATTTTAATTTTTGGATTCATTGAGTGTCCGTATATTGTGGGTTGACCGTATTTATAAAATGTGTTTTTGAGCATGGTAGGACGAACGTACCAAAGCACCGCTTTCTACATGGCGGAATCCAAGTTCTTTACCGATGGTCTCATATTTGGCAAATTGTTCCGGTGTGATAAATTCTTTTACCGGTAAATGTTTTTTACTCGGTTGCAGGTATTGCCCGATGGTTACAATGTCTACATTCGCCTCGCGTAAGTCTTTCATTGTCTGAATAACTTCTTCTTCCGTTTCGCCCAAACCTAACATAATACCGGATTTGGTACGACGGATGCCCTGATCTTTTAAATATTTCAGTACGGCAAGGCTACGATCGTATTTCGCCTGAATCCGAACCTCACGGGTCAGACGGCGAACGGTTTCCATATTGTGAGATACCACTTCCGGATTGGCTTCTACAATACGATCGATATTACGTTCCATACCCTGAAAATCCGGGATAAGGGTCTCTAAAGTAGTTTCCGGGTTCATTCTACGGATGGCTTTTACGGTTTCTTTCCAGATAATGGAACCACCATCTTTAATATCGTCACGATCTACGCTGGTAATTACTGCGTGTTTAATATTCATTAATTTGATCGAACGCGCGACTTTTTCCGGTTCGTCCCAGTCAACCGTTTCCGGACGCCCGGTTTTTACACCACAAAATCCGCATGAACGCGTACAGGTATTCCCCAGTATCATAAAAGTTGCGGTTCCTTCTCCCCAACATTCACCCATGTTCGGACAACTTCCCGATGTACAAATTGTATTTAACTTGTATTTGTCTACCAGGCCTCTTAATTCGGTATATTTTTTTCCGGTCGGTAGCTTTACGCGTAACCATTTTGGTTTTCCGGTCGGAAGGATATTCGTGTCTAAAACAGTTTCCATTACTGATAATTTTGAAGTGCAAAGATACGTAATGTTGTTTATTTGTAATAGTCCGTTTAACGCATTTTTAATAGACAATACCGATCAGGAAATTGTCCGAAAATGGCTTTATTTTAAAAATTGTATCTTTGTAATTATCGATAAAAAGCCGTTTAATTTATTCTAAGCATGATGAAAACTACCAAATTGTTTACCGAGTTTTTTGATAACGAAAAATCTTCCGGGATTGTTTTGATCTTTTGTACCCTGATTTCGCTACTACTGGCCAATTCCGGATTACAGGAATTTTATCAGAGTATCTGGCATTTCGAATTGGGATCACATTCGTTTGAACATTGGATAAATGATGGTTTGATGACGATCTTCTTTTTTCTGATCGGACTGGAGTTGGAACGGGAAATATACAAAGGAGAACTTTCGAATATCAAAAATGCAATGTTACCCATTTTTGCCGCTATGGGCGGTATGGTGGTTCCTGCGGCGATTTATATGATTTTTAATCACGGTACGCCAACACAGGCGGGTGCCGGAATTCCAATGGCTACCGATATTGCTTTTGCGTTAGGGGTATTGTCGCTGTTGGGGAGTCGGGTGCCGTTGTCGCTAAAAGTATTTCTGACGGCCTTAGCTGTAATCGACGATTTGGGCGCCATTTTGGTAATCGCTATTTTTTATACCGATCATTTATCATTGCTGAATTTAGGAATTGCATTGGGTATCATGGCGGTGCTGTTTGTCTTTAATCGTTTAAAAGTGAATAATCCGTTTCCGTATCTTTTAGGAGGTGTGTTGATGTGGTATTTTATGCTCAATTCCGGAATTCACGCCACAATAACCGGTGTGTTACTGGCTTTTGTGGTGCCTTTTGGTGATGGCGGTAAAAAAACAATTTCCTATAAAATGCAACATGCTTTACATAAACCGGTAGCGTTTTTTATACTGCCGTTGTTTGCTTTGGCCAATACGGCCATTGTAATCGGAAACGATTGGGTGGAAGGATTGGTACACGAAAACAGTATCGGGATTTTCCTGGGATTGGTAATCGGAAAACCACTGGGAATATTTTTATTCAGTTTTGCGGTAGTAGCTGTCGGGATTTGTAAACTACCGGACGATTTAAAATGGAAACAAATACTGGCAACCGGTTTTCTCGCTGGTATCGGTTTTACGATGTCGATATTTATAACCTTACTGGCGTTTAAATCGCAGGCTGAAGATATTACGATTTCCAAAATTGCCATCCTGATTTCGTCACTGGTGGCCGGAATTATCGGATTTGTATTTCTGAAGTTTTCACTGGATTCTAAAAAAGAAGTCGTATAAAAATATCGTTACCTACAGTAAAACAATACAATAAAGCCTGTCCGATGTATATCGGACAGGCTTTTACATATAGCATCTTTTCTCTTTTCTCTTACTTCTTAATTAACATTCACGGTTATCGGAAGATTATAAGCGGTTCGTGCCGGCTGACCGTTTCGGTAGCCCGGTGTCCATTTGGTAGTCATGGAATTTAACACCCGAATAGCTTCTTTACCCAAACCATATCCCGGATCTCGTGTTACCCGGATATTGGATAAGCTACCGTCTTTTTCGATGACGAAATACACCATTACTTTAAAGGTTTTTAATTCGTCCATTTCGGGCGTTTTAAAACGTTTGCCAATGGTGGCTAAAAAAGCGTCGATTCCGCCCGGATATTGTGGTAAGGCTTCCAGCTCGTAGGTGGAGTTGATCGTGTTTGTACCCTCCGTTCCGGTTCCGTTTCCATTCCCGGTTGGCTGTGAAGCAACACTAAGACTGGTGGTGGTTCTGGTTCCTTCACTGTTTTCAGTACTGATAGCGGCATTTTTTAACTCCTCATTGGTGGGAACTTCCTGAGTCGCCTGATTTTTGGCAACCGGTGTAAACCCAACATATTTTATTTTTTTTACCGGATCGGAAGGTGTTGTTTCCAATTTCGGTTCCTCTATTTTTTTTGGTTGTATTGGTGTAAGATCCACAATAACAATGGGATCGTTGAATATTTTTGGAATGTTATCCGCCATATCGTTTCTACTGTTAAGTGAATTCACAATAATCGGAACGGCAATAGCAGAACTCAATAGTAAAACACCAGCACACAAAGCTTTTAGTGTTGTTTTTGGATTTTCGGCTCGTAATTGATAGGCGCCGTACGCTTTGTTACGGCCTTCAAAAACCAAATCGATCCATTTGGTTTCGTAGATGTTTAATTTAGACATGATAACGTAGTTTAAGGTTAGAATATAGTGGTATATACCTGTATAACGTTATTTGTTGTAGTATTAGTATTTCAAATGTTAATAAAGTGAGAAATATTTTTCTTATTTGATATTTCGTAAATGAATTTTAAGTTTTTTTAGAGGTTGGGTTGCGAAAATTAAAATTATTTTTTCTGCTGAATGATTTCCGCCAGTAGTTTTTTCGCCCGGAGCAATTTGATTTTTACATTGTTCAACGGTTCTTCCAACTGATCGGCTATTTCCTGATAGGTCATCTCCTGGAAATACCGCAATTGAATGACTTCCTGATAAGCGGGTTTTAATTCTTTAATGTATTGTAATAACCGCGCCAGATTTTGCTCTTTAATAATCTCATCTTCAATAGTAGGAGTGGAGTCGATTACATTATAGGCCTGTTGATTTTCTTCGTCGATGGTACCTAAAAATAAAGCCGATTTCTTTTTGCGCAGCATGTCGATATGTACATTTTTGGCAATGGCAATCAACCAGGTATTAAATCCGAATTCAGGATTATAGGAGGTGATTTTATCAAAAGCTTTGGCAAACGTTTCGATGGCGATGTCTTCCGTATCGGTTTCGTTTTCCGTACGTTTTAACATAAATCCGTAGATCTCATTCCAGAAAAAATCCAGTAAAAACGTAAAAGCTACCTGATCGCCGGCTTTTGCTTTTTCAATATTCTTTTGAATTATTTCCGAATTTATTTCCAATGTACCGGTTTTGAGAAAGAGTTGGTAAAATACACGTTTAGTTGTGTGAAGATAAGGATTAATTCGATAATCGGAAACCAATACATCACATCTTTTTCATGCAATTTACCCGAAGCATAACCCAACGTGATCCAGGTGAAAATATAACGGACAACGATTAATCCGGCTACAATCATCCATTGAAATTGGAAGGCCAGTAATAAAATGGCCAGTATAAAAAAGGAAAGTTGTGAGAAAAAGAAAAGTCCCAATTGGAATTTATCAAAGCTTTTGTAATAGGACGCTGTCGAAACATGACGTCGTTTTTGCTGGAACCAGGTTTTGTAGCTTGTTTTGGGAGCCGAAATGGTAAAGCTTTCCGGACTGTAACAAATCGCTGTATTTTTGCGGTTTGCCGCCTGATTGATAAACAGATCATCATCGCCGGAGCGTACTTTCATATGATCCATAAAACCGTTTACTTTGAAAAATTCTTCTCTTTTATAAGCCAGATTTCGGCCCACTCCCATATAGGGTTTGCCCATTTTGGCCCACGAAAAATACTGAACCGCCGTTAAAAGTGTTTCAAAACGGATAATCTTATTTAAAAAGGATCCTTTAATTTTTTCGTAAGCACCATATCCTAAAATGATGGTTTTATGTAAGGTAAACTGAGAGGTCATTTGGGTAATCCAATCCTTGGAAGTCGGATAACAATCAGCATCTGTAAAAAGTAAATATTCTTTTCGGGCCGCTTTGATTCCAAGTGTGAGGGCAAATTTTTTATTTCCCCAAAAGGCTTCGTTATTCTGAACTTTTACCAGTCGGATGTTGGAATATTGTTTCTCAAACGCTTCAAAAATCTCCAAAGTATCGTCGCTGGAAGCATCGTCAATTAATACAATCTCATAGTCGGGATAATTCTGATCGGCTAAAAGCGGGATGTATTTAGCCACGTTTTCAGCTTCATTTTTAGCACATACAATTACCGAAACCGGAATGCGTTTTGAGGTGATTTTTTGTGCCGGTGCAAATGCAAATTTGCCGAAAACGATCAAATAATAGAAAATCTGGATGGCAATAATTCCGATAAAAAGATAGAGTAGAATTGTTAACATATGCAATTCATCATGATGATTAATGAAGCGACAAAGGTACGAATCAAATGTTAAATCCCAATTGGAATTTAACAAATTCGTCGCGGCTTATTTTCGGTTTTTTCGCATTTCCCGGGCAATGCTAATGGCATTCGGACGGTTTTGGTTTTCCAGCTTTTCGATAATAGCCGAATGGTTCTTGTCGTCGCGGTTTTGAGAGAGTTTATGAACCGCCTGAATTTGATCAATGCTAATCTCAAATGCAGTAATACCGTTTACCTGACGCATGGTTTTAGCGGACAGGTTTTCGATTTTTGTTGGATTTTCGGAAGTGGCTTCGTATTTGTCGACGAGCTTTTTTAAGGAAAATAAAAGTTCGTCACCTTCAATAAGGCGAATGGTACCATATATATGTACCGCAATATAATTCCATGTCGGAACATTTTCATGATCATACCAGGAAGAGGAAATATAATGGTGTGGTCCGTTGAAAATCGCCAATACGGTAGCGCCGTTTTGTAGGGCTGCCGATTGCGGATTGGCTTTGGCAATATGGCCGTAAAGAACTTCTTTGCCTTCCGGATTATACTCCAGTTCCAATGGAATATGTGTACCCCATGGTTTTCCTTCGGTTTGGTTGATCAATATCCCAAAGCTGTTCTGCTGGATAAAATCGCGGATCGCTTTGGGATCGTTGTTCTGATATTGCTCCTCGATATACATTTTAGATGATGTTGACTTCGGCTTCTATCGCAATTCCGAATTTTTCCAAAATGGTTTTCTGGATGTTTTTTGATACTGCCAGAATTTCCGCTCCGGTAGCATTTCCGTAGTTTACCAATACCAAAGCCTGGTGTTGGTGTATTCCGGCATCGCCAAATCGTTTGCCTTTAAAACCGGCTTGTTCGATTAGCCATCCCGCCGGTACTTTGACTTCCGTTTCGGAAACCGTATAATGCGGCATATCAGGATACTGACTTTGTATTTTGTCGTAATCCGCTTTAGGAATGACAGGGTTTTTAAAGAAACTACCACTGTTTCCAAGTTCTTTTGGATCCGGAAGTTTACTCTGACGGATGGTGATCACCGCATTACTCACATCTTTAATCGTTGGATGGGTAATGTTATGTCGCGTTAGTTCGGCTTCGATCGCACCATAAGAGGTGTTGATTTTATGATGGTTTCGGGTTAGTTGAAAAGTAACCGACAGGATTACAAAGCGATCCTTTTCCTGATTTTTAAAGATGCTTTCGCGGTAGCCAAACTGGCATTGCGCTTTGTCGAAAGTTACAATTTCCTGTGTTGCAATATTCATCGCCCGACAAGAGACAAAGGTGTCTTTGATTTCCACACCGTAAGCACCGATATTTTGAATTGGAGTAGTACCGACATTTCCGGGAATCAACGACAGGTTTTCCAGTCCGCCAAGTTGGTGATCAATAGACCAAAGTACAAATTCATGCCAGTTTTCACCGGCTTCTGCCTGTACCAATGCATAATCGTCGTTTTCTTCAAGAATGCTTTTTCCTTTTAAATTAACATGGATTACCAGTCGGTCGATATCTTTAGTGAGTAACATATTACTGCCACCGCCCAAAATAAAAGGTTTTTCCGAATGGTGCTTTTGTAAAATTTCCGCCAGTTCTGTTTCGTTTGTAACCGAAACAAAAGTTTTGGCCTTAGCATCAATTCCGAATGTATTGTATTTTTGAAGCGAAAAGTCTGAAGAAATGATCATGAATGAATATGCTTTATTGATGGTGTAAAAATAGGTAAACCATTTTGAATTCTGTTTCTTTTCGCCGTCATAATTTGTGAAAAACAATGGGGATCAACTTACCGTTTTTAAAATTTTAGCATAAAGTTCTTCTTTGTTTACGGGTTTAAGAATAACGGTTTCCAACGGAGAATCGTCGGGTGTTTTGTCCTGCGCCCAATAGTCGTCACCGGTAACGGCTATAATCGGTATCGCGTGCATTTTTTGTATTTCCCGCGCGAGTTGAATACCGGAAAACGTTCCCAATTGTAAGTCGGTAATCACCAAATCTGTGGTGTTATTACTAAGATGGTTTTGCAACTCGGAAGGTGTCGTAAAAGTGCTGACTTTAGCATTGGTATTATTGATCATCTTTTTAAGACTGGCCAACGTGATGGCGTCATCGTCTATGATGGCTATGGCAAGTGGTTTTTTACGGTTGATTTCCAATAGTTGCTCCAAACTTGTTTTGACATCGCGGGATTTGTTTAAGAGTAGTGAAAAACGAACTTCGGTGCCTTTTTGTAGAACGCTTTTTACAGTGATCGTGCCGCCAAAAAGATCGACAATTTCTTTACATAGGTTTAAGCCAAGCCCGGCACCAAGCTTGATCTGTTCGGAATGGAATTTACTCTGATAATGTTGATCAAATATGTTTTCCAGGTCTTCAGGCGGAATACCGGCTCCGGTGTCTTTAATCGTAACTTCCAAAAGGTATTGCGTGCCTTGATCCGATAAACCGGCCGTTACGGTTATACTTCCCTGGTCGGTAAACTTGATGGCATTTCCGATAATATTATAAAAAAGCTGGTGTATTTTTACATTATCCGCCCAGACTATAGTGTCCAGTTTTGAGTCAATCGTATGATTGAGGTCGATTTTTTTGATTTCTGCCAACGAACGTAGCGATTCCAATACCGATAGGATTTCGTTTTTCAGGTTAAAGTTGGAATTGTATACGACCAGTTTGCTGCTTTTGTTTTTAAAAAAGTCGAGAATCTGATTGACGGTAATCTGTAGTGAATTGGAAGTAAAAATTAACGAATTGACGGTAGGAAGTGCGGTTTCCGGTAGCGTAGCCGATTTTAGCCGTTTCGAAAAGTTCGAGATAATATGAAGCGGTGCCCGCATTTCGTGACTTAGCATGCCAATGATACGGTTTTTGAATTCCAGATTTTTTTCGGCTTCGGTCTTGGCGTCCAACAGGCTCTTTTCGTAGATATACGCAAACTGCGTATAGAACAATAAAATTATGGTGATGATAACCATGATTGGAAGTAATGCCAGAATCAGGGTGCGCTGTTTTTCGATGTTTTTGAGTGCTGTTGCGTATTTTAATTTGTCGAGCTCCTGAGCCGAATCCGAGTAGACCTGTAATATCTCCTGACTGTTGCGTAGTATGGTTTTGTTGATTTCCAATAATTCCCGATCCTTTTTTCGAAGGTTGTTATAGGTGCGGTTTAGTTTTTTAAATTCCTGGGTATAGTAGTGATCAATGGTGCTGAAGGTGTTTTTAAGTTGGTCTTCAAACGAGCCAACTTTTTCGGTATTACCATATACCATTTTAATACGTACCTGAAGGCGCTCTTTCATAATGTCGTTTTTTCCGGAAATAGCTTTTCCGATCCGGGCAAAAAAACCGTTCTTACGGTCTTTGTCGGACGTAAGTATCGTGTCGTAGCTGATCGAATTCAGTGTCTTGGCATAATTGAATTTCCGAATGTTGAAGTTAGACGGAAGCGAATCACTGCCCATTAAGGAAATGACTCCTTTTCGCATCAGCGAATCCAGTTGCTTGCGGATATGATAGATTTGTTTTTCGGTGGTTTCTTTCGATTTGATTACCTTGAAAAAATCTTTGTTTACAGCCGAAAGCCGATCCAGGCTGTCCAGATAAACGGTCATCTCCCGAATGGAGTGTTCGTATTGGTTTAAAGAGGTTTTTTTATAACTGAGAAGGTAGTCGTTAAACGCATTTTGGGCGTTTAGAAAACTTCGTGTCGCCTGATTGGAGAAATAAACCGCCTCATTGGGTTTGCTGGCATTCTGAACCGATTCGGATAAGGTGTTGTATTCGTTGTTTTGTTGGTACCACATCCAGAAAAAAAGCAATTGGATGATGAGGATGGAAATAAAAAGGGCAATGTGTACTTTTTTTCGCTTTTGTAAAGGAATCTTCATCAGCTATCTTTTATGAGTCAGTTACTATGTTTGAACAGCATTAAAAAGAAAGGCAGGTAGTGGTATTTGGGGCTGTAAATTTAGGAAAGTCCTGGTTTTTATTTAATAGATTGGGGATCAAAAAATAAATATCACGAATATTTAATTAAAATCCAAACAAATGTGAGGTTTGTTGTAAAAAAAGAGGCCGAGGAGTTGTTTTTCGTAAATATAGAAACGAAAAGTTACTTTTTTTACAGTTGGAAAAGGGTGTAACTCTGTAAAGTCGACTTGACAATAGCTTCGGTACGTTCCGGATGGGTGTCGGAAATAAAGAGTTGTCCGAATGTTTCATCGTTAACCATCTCGACAATTTTATGTACCCGACTTTCGTCCAGTTTGTCAAATATATCGTCAAAAAGGAGTATCGGAGCGGTACCGTTTAGTTTTTTGATAAATTCAAACTGCGCCAGTTTTAGGGCAATTAAAAAAGATTTCTGTTGTCCTTGGGAACCAAATTTTTTAATCGGAAAATGATCAATCTCAAACGAAAGGTCGTCTTTATGAACGCCAACACTGGTGTATTGCAAGGCGCGGTCTTTTGATAAAAATTCGTCAAAAAGCGTTAACATGTCTTTTTCAAAAAGCTGACTTTCGTAAACAATCTGTACCGTTTCGGAGGAATTGGTGATCAACTGATGATAACGATTGAAAATAGGAATGAATTCGCTGATAAAGTACTGTCGCTTTTCAAATACCTGCTGCCCAATTACGGCAAGTTGCTCATTATATACGGCAAGAGTATCTTTGTCGAACGTATGGTTTAGCGCAAAGTATTTTAACAAGGCGTTGCGTTGTGTCAGTATGCGCTGGTATTGGATCAGTTGTTGTAAATACAAACTGTCGGATTGCGAAATCACGCTGTCGATAAATTTACGGCGGGTTTCGCTACCTTCTATAATAAGGTCTTGATCCGACGGGGAAATAATAACCAACGGGATAAAACCGATATGATCCGAAAATTTATCATAAGGTTTGCCGTTGCGTTTTAATACTTTTTTTTGTCCTTTTTTTAAACTACAGACAATTTGCTCCGTACGTTGGTCTTTTTCAAACTGACCTTCAATCACAAAAAACTCCTCTCCATGTCGGATGTTCTGAACCGCCAACGGATTAAAATAACTTTTCCCGTAGGCCAAATGGTAGATAGCATCCAGTATATTGGTTTTACCAATACCGTTTTTGCCGACAAAGCAGTTGATTTTGGCATCAAAATCATAAGTAGCTTCGGCAATATTCTTATAATTAAACAGTGAAAGCGTCTTTAAATACACGGATAGGAAAGTGGTTAATGCTGATATTTATGTCAGTTTTTTTTAAAAGCGGGTGCAAATTATTGAAAAATATCGATAAAAAGGGCTTTTAAGTTTCAATAAAAAGTATATTTTTGCAGCTCAATAAATTTAAAATAAATGGCAACATATAACAAAAGAGGATACAAAGCCCCGAAACCGCAAGAAGAAGCTGTTGAAAATGAATTTGAGCAAGCAGTAGAAATCGACGAAAAAGGAAGTACTACTGCCGGAGTTTTTAATAAATTGGACGAAGGTGCTTCCAAAACGGAAGAATGGGTGGCTAGAAATCAGAAATATATTTTCGGATTTGTAGGTGCTATTGCTATTGCAACGGCAGGTTATCTTTTGTATGATAAATTTGTAGTAGAACCAAAAGAGGACGATGCTGCAAATGAAATGTTCCAGGCGCAACAATATTTCCAACAAGCTGTAGAAGGACAGGCTGCTGATTCACTTTTCGCCTTATCATTAAAAGGTGGTGAAGGTAAATTAGGATTCCTTGGAATCGTAGATAACTATTCCGGAACAAAAGCGGCTAACTTAGCGCATTATTATGCAGGTATGGCGTACCTGAATACGGCAAAATACAAAGAAGCGGTTCAGCAGTTGGAGCAGTTTTCTTCCGATGATATGATGCTTAAAGCCTTAGCTTTAGGAGGTATCGGAGATGCTTTTTCAGAACTTGACAAAAAAGAAGATGCTTTAACGTACTATAAAAAAGCGGCTGAAGCAAATGATAACGAATATACAACACCACGATTTTTATTTAAAGCCGGACAAGTTGCGTTGGCATTGAATAAAAAAGCGGATGCAGCCAAATTCTTTACCCAAATTAAAGAAAAATACGAAGGTTCTGCAGAAGGTGCTAATATCGATGCGTTGATCGCAATGACCGAATAATATGGCGACAGCTAATAAAAATTTATCCAATTACGATAAAAACACAATCCCAAACGCGAAAGATTTTCGGTTTGGGATTGTGGTTTCGGAATGGAACGATAAAGTAACAGAAGGATTGTATTCCGGTGCCGAAGCCGCTTTACTGGATTGTGGCGCTTTGGAAAGTAATCTGGTTCGTTGGAATGTGCCCGGTAGTTTCGAACTGATTTACGGTGCCAAAAAAATGATTGAAACCCAAAACGTAGATGTGGTTATTGTAATCGGATGCGTAATAAAAGGGGAAACCATGCACTTTGAATTTGTTTGCGAAGGGGTAACACAGGGAATCAAAGACCTGAACGTGCAAACCGATGTGCCGGTGATTTTCTGCGTGTTAACCGATAATAACGAACAACAATCTATCGACAGAAGTGGTGGCGTTCATGGGAATAAAGGAACCGAAGCGGCTATCGCTGCCATCAAAATGGCAGATCTTCGGAAAAAAGCATAAAAAAATCAAGTTATATAATTAGAACCTGTAATGTTTTGCGTTACAGGTTCTTTGTTTTTAGAGGGTTGACCATTAACAAAAAATTGAGAGGCTTCATTCGTTAAATGTCTGTCATTTTCTTTAAATTTGGTGGTTCAGAAGGAAAACCCTTTTTTAATCTAAACAGCTTCAAAACATACGAATGTCGAGTATTATCCAATTACTTCCCGATCATGTTGCCAATCAGATTGCCGCGGGTGAGGTGGTGCAGCGTCCTGCCTCCGTTGTCAAGGAATTGATAGAAAACGCGGTGGATGCCGGTGCAACAGAAATTAAATTAATCGTGAAAGATGCGGGTAAAACACTTATTCAGGTAATCGATAACGGTAAGGGAATGAGTGTTACCGATGCGCGTTTGTGTTTTGAGCGTCATGCAACGTCCAAGATTCGTCATGCGGAAGATTTGTTTTCACTTCATACCAAAGGGTTTCGCGGGGAAGCTTTGGCTTCGATTGCGGCAATTGCTCATGTGGAGATGAAAACCAAACAGGATCAGGAAGAACTGGGAACGCATATTGTGATTGAAGGAAGTAAGTTTGTATCGCAGGAAGTGGCCGTATTGCCAAAAGGAACGTCTTTTTCGGTAAAAAACCTCTTTTTTAATATTCCGGCGCGCCGAAATTTTCTGAAATCGGATACGGTAGAGTTTCGCCATGTGATTGATGAGTTCGAACGGGTGGCGTTGGCGCATGCCAATATTCATTTTGTACTGTTTCACAACGGAAGTGAAATGTTTAACCTGCCGGCTTCGAATTTCCGACAACGGATCGTAAATGTATTTGGCGGGAAGACCAACGAAAAACTGGTTCCGGTTAAAGAAAGTACCGAGATTGTCGAAATTCAGGGGTTTGTAGGAAAACCGGAGTTTGCTAAAAAAAGCCGTGGTGAACAGTTTTTCTTTGTTAACGATCGGTTTATTAAAAGTCCCTATCTGCATCACGCGGTTATGGCGGCCTACGAAGGCTTGTTAAAAGACGGTTGTCAACCAAGTTATTTCCTGTATCTGGATTTACCGCCGCATACGATTGATATCAATATCCATCCGACAAAAACAGAAATTAAATTTGATGACGAACAGGCGCTTTATGCCATTTTGCGTTCGTCTATAAAACATAGCCTCGGACAGTTTAATGTAGCACCGGTACTCGATTTTGAAAGGGATGCGACTTTGGATACGCCCTATGATTATACCGGTAAAGACGCAGAAACACCATTGATTCAGGTGGACGCCAATTTTAATCCGTTTTTGGAAGAAGACACGAAACCGGTTACCAATTTTTCGGCTTCTTTTTCAGGAAATATGACTTCCGGGACAAGGTCCGCGGGTTCGAATCCCTCTTTCTCTGCAGGTGGTTATAAAAAAGAAACATCCGGTCAGAATTGGGAAAGTCTGTATGTAGGACTGAAACAGGCGACTGAAGAGGTGGAAATCGGAGAAATCCAGCTGGAAAGCGAGGAAGTGACCGGTTCGCTTTTTGATGAGCATACCATCGATGAGGTATCGAATAACCGCACCTATCAGATTCATAAAAAATATATTGTCAGCCCGATTAAATCCGGGATGTTAATTGTTGATCAGCGACGTGCACACCAACGTATTTTATACGAGCAGTTTCTGACGAATATAACGGTACATCAGGCTTCGAGTCAGCAATTGCTGTTTCCGTTGGAATTGTATTTTTCCAAAGCGGAACTAGCCATTATTACCGAATTAAAACCATCGCTGGAAAGCACCGGTTTTGTTTTTGAGGCATTTCATGACGATCGGGTAACCATTTCCGGATTACCGGTAAATGTGGCTGAAAGCGAGGTAGCGATTTTACTGGAAGAACTTATCGGAGATTTGCAGGGCGAATTACCGGAAAACAGTTTTAGTCAGTGTGACCGGATTGCAAAATCCATGGCGCGAAGTCTGGCGGTAAAAACCGGTACTTATTTAACCGAACACGAACAGGAAACGATGGTCAATACCTTGTTTGCCTGTAAAGAACCAAATGTTTCCCCTTTCCTTAAACCGACTTTCATCACAATGCGGGTGGAAGACATTGATAAACGATTTGCACTATGATGAATATCACCGAAACCGTAAAACAGTTAATTATTATTAACGTTATCTTTTTCCTGGGAACTATGTTTGTTCCGGCGGCTTTTAACTATTTGGCGTTATGGTATTTTGAAAATCCGAATTTCCAATTCTGGCAACCGCTAACGCATATGTTTATGCATGGCGGATGGATGCATATTTTCTTTAATATGTTTGCGTTGTATTCGTTTGGATCGACACTGGAGCATTTCTGGGGCGGGAAAAAATTCCTGTTTTTCTATATTTCCTGCGGATTGGGTGCAGCTTTACTGCATAGTGGCGTGAATTATTATTTGTACCACGATGGATTAAATAGTTTAATCGAAAATGGAGTGTCCCAATCGGAAGTAGTACAGTTGTTATCGGAAGGGAAGATAAATCCAAACTGGAGTGCCGTTTTGGGAGGAATGGATAAAGTTACTGAATTTGGTTCTGCTTTTGCGGCGCCTGCTGTTGGCGCTTCCGGTGCTATTTACGGGCTTTTGGTGGCTTTTGCCTTTATGTTCCCGAATGCCGAACTGGCATTGATGTTTATCCCGGTTCCGATTAAAGCAAAATACTTTGTTCCGGGCTTGTTGTTAGTCGATTTGTATCTCGGAATGAGTGGCCGTTCTATTTTTGGCGGACCTAGTGGTATTGCGCATTTTGCTCATATTGGAGGTGCAATTGTTGGTTTTCTGATGATGTGGTTCTGGAAAAAAAATCAATTCAACAATAATCGTTGGGATCGCTAACGGTTCCAAAAATAAAGCCTAAATTAGTAGTATAAAAACCACAAAAAAGAAAGAATAGAATGAATATACTGGATGATTTTAAAATGCAATACCGACTGGGAGGAATCGCGCAAAAGCTGATTTTCTGGAACGTGGGAATTGCCATTCCGTTTTTTCTTCTGAAAGCATTTGCTCCGGATCTTTTTAGTGTGATACTGGTCTGGACGAGTTTGTCATCGGATGTGATGACCATGATAACGCGGCCCTGGACTTTATTGACGTATGCTTTTCTGCATGCCGATTTTTTTCATCTGTTATTTAATATGATCGTGCTGAATTTTGCCAGCCGTTTGTTTACGACCTATTTTACCCAAAAACAATTGTTTGGATTGTATCTTTTAGGCGCGATTTTTGCCGGACTGTTGTTTGTAGCGACCGATTTTATTTTTCAGAATAATACAATACTTGTTGGTGCTTCCGGAGCGATCATGGCGATTCTGGTAGGTGCGGCAACCTATACGCCGTTTTCGGAAATCCGATTGTTGCTGATCGGAAATGTGAAAATGTGGCATCTGGCACTGGCATTGGTTTTGCTGGATCTGATTCAGATTCCGTTAAACAATACCGGGGGACATATTGCGCATTTGGGCGGTGCTTTTTTTGGTTATTTATATATTAAAATGCTACAGAATGGTACCGATTTGACCAAAGGAATTTCGACTTTTTTAGATTATATTTTTGGTTTATTCCGTCCGAAAAAAACAACACCTTTTAAAACGGTACACCGGAATACCAAAAAACAACCCCAAACCAGCACTGTAACGACAGCTGATAAGGATATGACACAAAAAAAAATCGACGATATTCTGGATAAAATCAGTAAATCCGGTTATGATAGTCTCACAAAAGAAGAAAAGGAGTTCCTCTTTAAAGTAGGGAAATAATCCGGTTTCGAAATAATAAGCGGATAACGGCGAAGTATGAAAAATTTGTCATGGTTTAATAAAATAGTTTTCTTTTTCAATATAGTACTCACTGTATTGAGCTTTATCGCCTATGTATTGCCGTTTCTCGCACCCAAATTATTCCCGTTTTTATCGGTATTGACATTGGTTTTGCCGCTGATGCTGATCCTGAATTTGTTGTTTTTGTTTTACTGGTTGATCCAGTTTAAAAAACAGGTACTACTTTCACTATGCGTATTTCTGATCGGAATTACATTTTTTAATAAATTCTATAAATTCTCATCCAAAGATCTGATCGCCGAAGAGGATGATTTTGTTGTGATGAGTTATAATGTACGACTGTTTAACGTGTTCGAATGGATCAAACAGGATAATGTAATCGATAAGATCGAAGCGTTTGTATTGTCACAGAATCCGGATATTTTATGTTTGCAGGAATATTCGAATACGCAGCCGGTACACTTTGAAGGCTATAAACATCAGTTTATTTATATGCAGGGCGACAAGGTAAAAACCGGTCAGGCTATTTTTTCAAAGTTTCCGATTGTAAACGGTGGGAACATTAAATTTCCAAATTCGAATAATAACGTAATTTTTGCCGATATCAAAAAGGGTAGAGACACGCTTCGCGTATATAGTATGCATTTGCAGTCGATCAAGATAAGTCCCGATATTCATGAGAAAATCGATGAGGTGAAATCTAAAAAGATTTTCAGACGGATCAGTGAAGCCTTTGCGATTCAGCAAATGCAGTCTGAGTTGATCAAACAACATAAAGCGGAATGTCATTTCCCGTTAATTATCTGTGGTGACTTGAATAACAGTGCTTTTTCGTATGTATACCGCAATATTAAGGGCAACATGAAAGATGCGTTTGAAGAAGCCGGTAAAGGGTTTGGAAAGACCTATGATTATGACTATTATCCGGCTCGTATTGACTATGTTTTTGTTGACAAACGTATCGAGGTGAAAAACTTTGTAAACCACGATAGTTTTATTAATTCGGATCATTTTCCGATCACGACCCGGTTGACATTACGCGATGAAGCACCACAACATCCGGTTACATCCGATACCGAACCGAAAAAGCAAAAAAATAGTCGCCTTTAAAGCGACTGATTTTTTAGGTATTCCATGGCATAACGCCCTTCGTTAAATAACAGGTCGAGTATACTAAGGTTGTTTATAAAACCGTGTTTTTCTTCAAAAACCTGAGTGTAGGGCTCGAAAACAGCCGTGTCTTTTTTTCCGTTAACCAGATTTCTAAAATCCGTTTTGTCGGTTATTTCGTGGAAATATTCGTCCGTTTTGGCATATTTAAAATCCATTCCCAGACAATCCGTTACGATTTCCATGATCTGAAAATTAAGATCCATCATAAAGGTATGTTGCTTTTCAAAAACCGGACGGATGTCATCTTCAAAATATTCAAAGAAAGGCGATGTTCTGTAGGCTGCTTCAAGTGATTTAAAGTGTTGTTTCTGCCAGTTAAAGGCATTTTCAATCTTAACATCTTTAAATTTCTGATGTACTTCTTTAGTATGTTTTACCGGAATGTTTAACAGTTGTATTCCGTTTGGACTGTAGATATACATCCGGTTACGGTTGGTCTGTTTCTGGAAATTGTCTTCTGTTTCAAAAGTAATCGTATCCGCCTTTGCCATAGCAGCAAAATGGCTGATAGAAGGGAAGTAGGTCGGATGTAGTAAAATGTTCATAGGCTTGTTTTTTTATGAAGAAAGAGAAGTAAAATCAGCGGTTATCGCTAACCGGCTTAATCTTACTTCTCATTTCAGGTGGTTTACAGGGTAAACCGTTTTATCGCGATTTTGAATTACGAATTTCTTTTTGCTTTTCTTTTTCTGTAGAAATCATATCCGAACCAGGCTGCCAATACGATAACAAAGTATTTGAAATAGGATACCGGTTCACCGCTTCCACCCACTGTGGTGAACAAACGTTCCCAACGGATCTTATCGATCGCTTTAGCCCAAGGTACATTTTGGTCTAAACTCATCCAGATAAATACTGGTTTTCCAACTACGTTTTCAAACGGTACATAACCCCAATAACGGCTGTCCTGCGAGTTGTGACGGTTGTCTCCCATCATCCAGTAATAGTCCTGTTGAAAGGTGTAGGAATTGACCACTTTACCATTGATGCGAATTTCGTCGCCGGTTACTTTTAAATCGTTATGTTCGTACTCGGTAATGATTTGTTTGTAATACGGAAGCGATTCTTTGTTCAAAGCAACTGTCTGTCCTTTCCCAGGGATATAAATCGGACCGAGGTTATCACGGTTCCAACCCGGATGTCCTGTGAAAATATCCGCTTCGCCTGCTGTAGTCAGTTTTTTAGTAACCGATTTTACGATTGGGTTGTTGCGTAAACGGTTGGCTGTTTCATCGGTAAGACACTGGAATAGAAATTGAGTCTCTGATATTGCACCAATTTCATTCGGGTTTAATTTTAAATCGTGTATCAGGTAATTGTAGTCGAAACGATTGCCATCGGTGACCACATCATACGAAAACTGTAATTTTTGACGATCGTGTAGTGCAAGCGGTTTATTATTGATCATAACCACACCGTCTTTAATCGAAAGACTGTCACCCGGAATACCCACACAACGTTTTACATAATTGGTTTTTTTGTCTACGGGTTTGTAAGTATATTGTCCGGAATTGTCTCCAAACATCGTTTTAACGGTATCTACCGGCCAGTTAAACACAACGATATCGTTGCGCTCGATTTTCTGGATTCCCGGAAAACGAAACGTTGGAATCTGTGGCCAGTTTAAATAGGATTTTGCTTTAATCAATGGAATAGAGTCGTGCACCATTGGTAAAGCGACAGCTGTTTGTGGCGTACGGGCTCCGTAATGGAATTTACTCACAAAAAGGAAGTCACCAATTAATAGCGATTTTTCCAGGGATGATGATGGAATCGTATACGGCTGCATCACATAGGTGTGGACTAATGTAGCTACCACAATAGCAAATAACAGCGAACTTAAGGTGTTGTCTGTCTTTACATGGTTTTTATTCGGAATATACGTTACGTCTTGTGTGTAATTAATATAATAAATATATAGCCCTAAAGTTACGACACCTAAAATAGTATCGGCAGTCGATTTTTTTCCAAAAGCGCGTAAGATTTCCACCCAAATCACCGGGAACATAATCAGATTGACAATCGGGATAAAAAGAAGGATTGTCCACCAACGCGGACGGTCGATGATTTTCATCAGCACGATTGCGTTGTAAACCGGAATTGCAGCTTCCCAGGATTTACGTCCGGCTTTTTCATATAATTTCCAGGTTCCTACGTAATGAACGATTTGTATTACAAGGAAAAATATAAACCATTGGATTAGTGTCATATTTGTTTTTTTATATTATTACATCAGGTTTAATACGTCTTTCATAGTGTGGATTCCTTTTTTGCCAACGATCCACTCGGCAGCAACGACTGCGCCTAAGGCAAATCCTTCACGACTATGAGCCACGTGTTTGATTTCGATAAAATCGACTTCAGAGTTATAGGTTACCGTATGCGTGCCAGGCACATTTTCGATACGTTTGGCCTCGATATGGATTTCATTGGCTTTTGCCGTTTCCATCGTCCAATCCGTATAAGCCGAATTTTCGATGATGCCTTTGGCTAATGAAATAGCCGTTCCGCTGGGAGCATCCAGTTTTTGTGTATGGTGGATTTCTTCCATCGTTACGTTATACTCCTTTAGGTTGGCCATCATTTTTGCCAGATAATTGTTGAGTTCAAAGAACAGGTTTACCCCTAAACTGAAGTTCGATCCATACAAAAAGGCCCCGTCTTTTTCGCGACATTCGCGAACAACAGCCTCATACTGTTCCAACCATCCTGTGGTTCCGGATACTACCGGTATATTGGTATCAAAACAAGTGGAAATGTTACGTACAGCACTTGACGGTACGCTAAAATCGATGGCAACATCGGCGTTTTCAAGGCCGTCGTAGTTATCGCTACTGGTTTTTCGGAGCACAATTTCGTGTCCGCGTTCCAATGCGATGCGTTCGATCACTTTTCCCATTTTGCCATATCCTAAAAGTGCTATTTTCATTGATCAGTATGCTTTAAAAATGATAATTTAACGTTAGTCCAAGATTTTGTTTGTAGTCCAGATTATTCTGATAAATATCGGGACGGATCGACAGGTTGTCGTTTACGTTAAATTGCATTAAGTGTGCGTCTACGTTGGCATCCACAATATTCAGAATATAAATCCCAACCGTTACCAGAATGGAAAGATCCCGGTTTCGCTGATAGAATTTTTGCGCTTCGATCAGTCGGTTGTTATCCAGTCCGCCAAAATACGGATCGTTCGGATCGGCCGTACCGTTCAGACGCTTTTTGTATTCGTTACGGAAGTCGTGGTATTTGTTGTTATTGCTGTTGTAGAAATACAAACCGGTTCCCAGTCCGATATAGACTAAGGGAACCTTCCAGTATTTTTTATTGTAAATCTGACCCAATCCCGGTACTACGGCCGAATAAAAGGCGGCTTTCGATGGTGCAAGGGGATTAATACGAACAGCTTTGACCGTGTCTTTTACTTTTAGCAGCGCGTCGTCTTTTTTATTTTGTGAAAAAACAAACGGACCGATTAAAAGCAAGGTCAAAATCAGTATGGAGGAAAAGCGACCCACTAACCTTCTATTAGCTTAATAATTCGTTTAAAATCTTCTTCGGAATGAAAAGGTATGGTGATTTTTCCTTTACCGTTTCCGGCTACCTTTACATCAACTTTGGCTCCGAAAAATTCGGTAATCGCCTTTTTATTTTCTTCGGCTACTGTAAAAGTGTTTCCTTTTGGTGCTTTAGCCGGAGCCGGTTTTAAACTTTCGTGATAGGCTTTTACCAAAGCTTCCGTTTCCCGTACCGATAGGTTCTGACTTACGATTTTCTGGTAAATGTCGGTTTGAACGTCCAGATCTTCTACATTGATGATCGCACGTCCGTGTCCCATCGTGATAAAACCGTCGCGGATTCCCGTTTGAATAATCGGATCCAGTTTTAACAAACGCAGGTAGTTCGCAATCGTTGATCGTTTTTTACCCACGCGGTCACTCATCTGTTCCTGTGTTAACTGGATTTCGTCAATCAGACGTTGGTACGATAAGGCAATCTCGATCGGATCCAAGTCATGACGTTGGATGTTTTCCACCAAAGCCATCACCAGCGAATCGTTATCGTTTGCCAAACGGATATAAGCCGGTATTGCCGTTAAGCCAACTAATTTGGAAGCGCGCAAACGACGTTCTCCGGAAATCAGCTGGTATTTGTTGAATTCCATTTTTCGAACCGTAATCGGTTGGATCACACCTAGCTCACGGATAGAAGTGGCCAATTCCTGTAGCGATTCTTCATTGAAATTGGTACGCGGCTGGAACGGGTTTATTTCAATAGCATCTATTTCAAGCTCAATAATATTCCCAACAACCTTATCGGCATTTTTGTCTTCCACGGATTTAATATCGTTTTCCGGGTCTTTTAATAATGCGGATAAGCCTCTTCCTAATGCTTGTTTTTTTATTGCTTTTGTCATAAAAACTAGTTACTGTTTTTTTTGATTATTTCTTCTGCTAAATGGATATAGTTGGTTGCTCCTTTACTGGTCGCGTCATAGTTAATGATGCTTTCTCCGAAACTCGGTGCTTCACTTAACTTAACATTACGCTGGATAACCGTTTCGAATACCATATCGTTAAAATGTTTTTGTACTTCTTCTACTACCTGATTGGAAAGACGCAAACGGGAATCGTACATCGTTAATAACAATCCTTCGATATCCAGTTGCGGGTTGTGGATTTTCTGAACGCTTTTAATCGTATTCAGTAATTTGCCTAAACCTTCCAACGCAAAATATTCGCATTGGATCGGAATGACTACCGAATCAGCAGCTGTTAAGGCATTAAGCGTTAACAAACCTAATGACGGTGCGCAATCGATGATGATATAGTCGTACTTTTCCTTAGTGCTTTCCAATGCCTGTTTTAGCATATACTCACGGTTTTCTTTGTCGACTAACTCAATTTCGATCGCTACCAGATCAATATGAGCCGGAATTAACGATACGTTAGGTGCTGTACAATCCAAAGTAGCTTCGTCCGGGGTATTACTATGCTCTAATATCTGGTAGGTTCCTATTTCTACGCTTTCAACATCAATACCTAATCCGGAACTGGCATTTGCCTGTGGATCAGCATCAATCAATAAAACTTTTTTTTCCAATACGCCTAATGCGGCAGCTAAATTTACTGAAGTTGTAGTTTTTCCAACGCCTCCCTTTTGATTGGCTATAGCAATGATTTTACCCATCTGTCTCTAAAAATTTTGAACCGTAAAAATACAATTTATTATGGTTTATGAAAATCTTATTTGTTAACAATGTAATAAAGTTCCCGGTATGGCTGTTGTTCCGTTCGACGGTATTTATCTGACATTTACGGAGAACGTTTTTTGGATTTTTGTTTTACAATTTTAATCCGTCTTGGATTGTTGTTTTTGTTTTAAGTTGATTTTATAACAATTTGTTTTATTTGTGTGAATTTTTGTAAATTGTGAGATCGGATTTTAAATCCTGATAAAATTAGTGAACATAAATGTAAAAACGGATGTCTAGGAGAGTATCACTTTTAATAGGAAACATATTGCTTTCGTTGGTATTATTTTCCTGTTCGGGAAGCAAATATTATGGGGATGGTCCGTCCTATAAAAAACAAGCTCGCGGTTATGCCGGTGTTTACAGACAGGTACCGCCTGAAAAGCAGGGATTGAAAGCGGTTGATACAACGGATCGTAAAATGTGGATTGGGACCATAAATTTTGGAATTCGAAAACCGAACTATGTGGTACTGCATCATACTGCTCAGGATTCGGTCGCACAAACAATCCGGACATTTTTGTCTTTAAAACGAGAAGTAAGCGCGCATTATATTGTTGGACGGGATGGAAGTATCGTGCAAATGGCGAATGATTATTTTAGAGCCTATCATGCCGGAGTGGGAAAATGGGGAAATGATACTGACCTAAATTCGTCCTCGATTGGGATTGAATTGGATAACAATGGTACGACCGATCCCTGGCCGGAGGTACAAATTGCAACATTAATTCAGTTATTGGATTATCTGAAAAGTACCTACAATATTCCACAGGCTAATTTTATTGCACATGCCGATCTGGCGCCTACGCGAAAAGTGGATCCGCATCATTTTCCATGGAAAAGCATTGCCGAGAAAGGATTTGGTTACTGGTACACAGAAGAAGAACTGGTCACACCGCCAGCCGGTTTTGAGCCGAAAATTGCGCTTAAGGTTATTGGTTATGATGTAACCAATCTTGATGCGGCCATCAAAGCGTTTAAAATTCACTATATTCAGGAAAATGAGGAGTCCGCTGAACTAAGCGAACATGATTTGAGTATTCTTTATACGATCTACCAAAAGTATCTGTAAACGAAAAAGCCGTTCCAACTGATGGAACGGCTTTCTATATTTTTATTTGTTGCCTTTTTGTTTGATCATGGCTTCCAGCATGTCCCACATTTCTTTTGGAATGGCTTCCAGCAGGTTAAACTGTCCGGCGCCTTGCAACCATTCGCCACCGTCAATCGTGATCACTTCACCGTTGACATAGGCTGAAAAATCGGATACCAGATAAGCGGCCAGATTAGCCAGTTCCTGATGGTCACCTACGCGCTTTAAAGGGACTTTTTTGGCTAAATCGAATTTGTCTTTTAAATCACCGGGTAATAGTCGGTCCCAGGCACCTTTGGTAGGGAATGGTCCTGGTGCGATCGCGTTGGTACGAATACCATATTTGGCCCATTCTACCGCAAGACTGCGTGTCATGGCCAATACACCGGCTTTAGCTGTAGCCGACGGAACTACATAAGCCGATCCGGTCCAGGCATAGGTGGTAACAATATTTAGAATGTTGGTATTGGTTTGTTTGGTGTCGATCCAATGTTTTCCAAAAGCCAGCGTGCAGTTTTTGGAACCTTTTAGTACGATATCGATTATCGTATCGAAAGCATTGGCCGAAAGGCGTTCGGTTGGGGAGATAAAGTTCCCGGCAGCATTGTTGAGTAAAACGTCTACTTTACCAAATGCTTTTAAAACAGCCTGTAGCATGTTTTCTACCTGCTCATAATGCCGGACATCACAGGCTACAGCCAGACATTTACCTCCGGTTTCCTGTTCCAGTTCCGTTGCCGTAGTTTGCAATTTGTCCAGATCACGGGAAGTAATGGCTACTTTAGCGCCCAGTTCCAGAAAATATCGGGTCATGGCTTTTCCAAGACCACTTCCGCCACCGGTAACGACAATTACTTTATCTTCCAGTGCGTTATCGCGAAGCATTTTTGCAGTAAAATTCATAGGTTATGTTTTTTGTAATGGTAAATATACTAAAAAATAATATTATGCGTGCATAGTAATAATGTTTCTGGAATAGGACAAACTCAATTGGTTAAAAAAGCGGATTGTAATTTACAATCCGTTTTTTTTAATACGTTAGAACGAGGCCACCGCCCAATCCCATATCGCTGTCGTAATGGGCCGATAACGACCAGTATTTAGTCAAAATATACCGTGAACCAACACTATACTCAAAGTCGGTGTTCCAGGAACCCCATAAACGGAGACGTTCCGTTACCGGGATGTCTTTACGGGTAAACTGTAGTCGGGCTTTTCCTTCGTGATCCAGTCGCATATCGGCATTGACCAGCCACGGAAGTTGATAGATAATCCCAATACAAGCCACGGCGCGTTGGTCTTGCGTACTCATTTGTCCGAAGAGATTTTTACTTCGTTCCAGACTATTGTGATAACGAAAATCAAATCCGGTATAGACCGATAAATATTGATTTTTGTCCAGATAACGTCCAAAATGGGCTTCGGTTTCATAACCGGATTTTTTATCCAGTCCCAAACGCCATTCTACATCAAAAAAGTTACGGGTGTTTTCCAGTCGCATTTCTCCGTCACTACCGTTGCTTTCCAGGCCTACTTCCGCAGAAAAATAATAACGACGGTCGTCATTATAAACCATTTTTAAGGCTTTTTTCGGATCGGGTAGTTGCGGATTTGGAGGTGAATTTTCATAGGTAAAGATGCGTCCCATTCCGGCCATCATATGATACAGAATATGACAATGGAAATACCAGTCACCATATTCTTCTGAAGCGTGAAATTCGATCGTATCGGTTTCCATCGGCATGATGTCGAGTACGTTTTTAAGCGGCGCATAATCGCCTTGTCCGTTTAGGATTCTGAAAAAATGCCCGTGTAAGTGCATCGGATGGCGCATCATCGAATTATTGGTGATCACAATCCGGATGTTTTCTCCTTTCTTGATCATCACTTTATCGGATTCGGATATCGTTTTGTTGTTTAGGGTCCACACATAACGATTCATATTTCCGGTTAGTTCAAAATGCAGGGTTCGAACCGGACCATCCGGTAGATTTGTTTTTACCGGTGATTTTAGCATAGCATAATGCAACGTGACAATATCCGGATTGGTGTTGCTGTCTTGCCCGTGGTCGTGTTTTGACATTTCGGGCATGGCAGTGGACTTTTTAGGTTGTTCTTTTCCGGTTATTTCAGGATACATCACGGCATTCATATCCATCTGTTGTAGACTCATGTTCATGCCCATGTCTTTCATATTGCCGCCGACGGTCATCATGTCGTTCATCATTTTCATACCTTCGAAATACTTTAATTTCGGTAAAGGTTGTTGTAATTGCTTTAAACCGCTTCCCAACCATAACGACGCCTGACCGGTACGATCCTCAGCTGTGGCGACCAATTCAAAAGCGTTGCCTTTTTCGGGAATCGTCACAATGATGTCGTAGGTTTCGGAGACACCCACAATAAAGCGATCCACCGGAACGGGTTGTACGTCCATACCGTCACTGGCGACCACGTCTATTTTTCCACCGGCATAATTGATCCAGAAATAGGTTGAAGCACTACCATTGATCACACGTACGCGTACTTTTTCACCGGGTTTAAATTGCGGAGCCTGGTCTTCGGTTTTTCCATTTACAAAAAAGCGTTCGTAATACACATCGCTCACATCCATTGCATGCATGCGTTTCCATTCATTGGTCAGTTTGGTCTTAAAATGTCCTTTACCAATGGCTTCAGCATAGTTTTGAGTCGCTCCTTTTTTAATGGCATACCAATCGTTGGCTTTGTGTAAGGAACGTTCAATTTCATGTGGATTGGCATCGGTCCAGTCGCTTAGCAACATGGTATATTCGGGCATTGGGACTTCTTCTTTTTTATGGATGATAAAAGCGCCATACATTCCGTTTTGTTCCTGTAGCATCGTATGCGAATGGTACCAATAGGTTCCGCTTTGTTTGATCGGAAATTTATACGTATGCGTACTCATCCCTTTAATAGGTGCCGTGGTCAGATACGGAACACCATCCTGTTCATTGGGTAATAGTAAGCCATGCCAGTGAATGGAGGTTTCGTGGTGCATTTTGTTGTGTACGCGGATCACAGCGGTATCGCCTTCGGTAAAATGAAGGGTTGGCGCCGGAATACTACCGTTTATCGCAATACCGTTTACTTTTTTACCGGTATAGTTTACGATCGTATCGGAAACATACAAATCGTATTCTTTGACATTTTGTGACCAACTGTTTGCCGTAAAAAGTACTATAAAAAGTGATAACAGGCCTTTCATCGGATTACGGTTTTAAGGTTTCAACCGTACTGCCGCACGTTAGCATCGCGGAACCGTAATAGGGATTTTTGATAGTGTTTTCCTGACTTAACCAAAAAGCACCTTTTCCATCGTTATACATCGGGCATTTCTGATAGTAAATCGTATTGCCATTTGTAGCCGATTTTGCTAGTGTGTACAAGTTTTCGGAAAGGGAAGCAAAATGATCCCGCTGGTGTTTTACATCGTTGGTTTCGGCAATATGTTCCGCATCTGTTTTCAACTCGTTTAGAATTTTCATCCAGATCGTATGTTGTGCGGGTTTTAATTTGTCCATCGGAACAGCAGTAATGGCTTTAACTAATCCGGCTGCCTGTGTAGCGGCTGTTTTGCCATCGGATTTTATAAGGGCATCTTTAACCGCAAAATAATGGGTATAAACCACACTCAAAACGTCGTTGTTTTGTGACATATCGGCCATGTTGTGCCCTTGATGTTCGGAATGGTTGTTCGCTACCGCCATTGCTTTTACCGGTCGGTCGTACTGGCAACATTCCGGAAGGTTTTTATAGGCTTCGTTCGGTGCGCGGAAAAGATCACTGTCGTATCCGGCATAGGCGACTTTTTTTAAGATGGCATCGGTATTGGTTTTGGTCTGATCATAGGTAACGGTAAGCATATCGCTGTCAATGTTCCAGTTGGCTTTGACAATGCCTCTTTCGTTAGCAGCCTTTTCGATGGTACGTTTACACATACCGCAATTACCGTAGACTTTAACGGTTTCGGTTTTCGGATTTTTAATTTGAGCGTCGCATCCGGTAAAAAAGAACGTAGTAACCAGTGCCAGAAATATATTTTGGATCGTTTTCATGGTATTGAAATTTTTGAATTAATGAATTTGGTGTAATGCATACAACCGGCGCAAATGGCCGGTACTGTCGGTTAAATTCTAAAAATCAAATTCGCAATACGTTGTTCAGCAGGTAAATGTCCTGCTTATAATAAGGTTCCGGTGGATTGTAGAAAGAATGATTCCGGTTTTCGGTACTTTGATAGGTAAAGGCAAGTTCCAGTATAACGGGAATCGTAAATTGAATGTGAAACGGGTTACTGAATTTTGGCGATAATAATTCGGTTTTCTGCTGATTATCGTCGATTTTAAATTGCAGTTGTTTGTCTTCACAACAGCTTTTTTTCATCGGCTGTACACCGCAAAGACATTTGTCTGCGTCGGTTACAGCATGATTGACCGAAGCAAGTTCCTGGCCACAAAAATGCGCAGAAAGGTTAACTCCTACAGCAGGAATTAAGTACAGCAGCATTAAAAGGCTTACCAAAAACTTTTTCATCGGAATAAAATCTTGTTCAAAATTATCGAATTAATAAGATTGTAGCCCTAATAATCTGTTAAAATGATTTAGAATGCTACTTTTTGCAATCGCAATGTCGCCTGTTCCAGCGTGTTGTTGTCTTTGGCGAAACAAAAGCGAACCAGTTTCAGATCTTTTCCGTCGGCATAAAAAGTTGAAATCGGAATCGTAGCCACACCATATCGGGTGATCAATTCTTTACTAAAATCGATATCGTTTTGTTTGGAGAACGAAGCATAGGAAGCCACTTGAAAATAGGAGCCTTCGCAGGGTAATAATTCAAATGGGGTTTTTGCCATTAACTCCCGGAAATAATCCCTTTTTTGACGGTACATTGTGGCGATTTCGTTAAAATCAACAATGTCGAGGTATTCGCTGATGGCTACCTGTGACAAGCTATTGACGCTAAAAACAAGGAATTGATGTACTTTTTTGATTTCCCGCATCAGGTATTCCGGAGCGATAGCATATCCGATTTTCCAGCCGGTGATGTGTAGTGATTTTCCAAATGAAGAAATGATCACACTTTTATCGCGGAGCTTGATTCGGGTGTTAACCGAAATATGCGGTTGTTCGTAGGTGATGTATTCATAAACCTCATCCGAAAGTAAAATAACGTCGGGATATAAATCCAGCAGTTTTTCCAGTTGTATAAAGTCGGCTTCCGACCAGATTTTGCCCGTTGGGTTATGTGGATTGTTGATGATCAACATTCTGGTTTTAGCGTTCATTCGGGTTGCTATGGCTTCCCAGTTGGGCGTATAGTCGTCGTTTAAAGCCACGCGAACGGGTAGGGCGTTACTAAGGAGTATCGGTGCTTCGTAACAATCGTAGCTGGGATCCAGAATGATCACTTCTTCGTTTTTGTTGACCAATGCCTGAATGGTAGCAAAAATGGCTTCGGTCGCACCGGCGGTAACGACCATATCGGTTACCGGGTTGAGGTTTCGGTTATAGGATGCCAATGTCAATCGGGTTATTTTGTCCAGTAAGCCGCTATGACCGGCCATAGGAGTGTATTGATGTACATTTTCATAGGCTAGTTTAGCGGTGATGGCGGTTAGTCGTTCGTCAACAGGGAAATTTGGAAAGCCTTGCGACAGGTTGATGGCTTGGTGTTCGTTGGCCATTTGCGACATTACCGTAAAAATACTGGTACCGATATGAGGGAGTTTTGACATGTTGTTGTTGTTGTTGTCACACCTGACAGGTTTTTAAAACCTGTCAGGTGTTGTTAATTTCAGTTGATGAATATATTTAAAATTTTCAATTCCTCCGAAAAATTCGAGAACCATTTCTCGTTTTAGTTTTGTTTTTTTAGCAGATAAAATGGTTTTGTACGAACTCCAAAGATAGGTCGCCGGATGCTTGCATAAATTATGATGGATTGAATTGTTGTGTACATAAACAACACTGTCTAGAAAGTAATCGATTGTATTGATTTCCTTTCTTTTAAAAGGACGTTCAAACAAAGCACCAAGCCTGTTTTGACTTTTGTTATACGCTTTGGTATAGGCATTAAAGAAATTGGAAAATGCCTGTGAAGGTAAAATAGGGTTTAAGAATATATTTTCAGTAGTGTTTTTGATCCGAACAATAAAATGGAAATGATTCCGAAGGAGACACTAGGCAAAAGTTTCGGCTATCGGATCAATATAATGTGCATATAATTTCAGGAAGGATTCATAATTTTCATGTTTCCGAAATAAAGTGCAACTATTGATACCGCGATTGTAAATGTGGTAATATTTGCTGTGTTCAAGTGGAAGTAATGTTTTCATGGCGTAGAAGATTAGACACCTGACAGGTTTTGGAAACCTGTCAGGTGTAATGCTATACAATATACAAAAAAAGCCAACCCTAAGGTTGGCTTTGACTATTTAGGCATCCATCAGGATCTCAAGGATCTTAATGGCGGCTTCGCTGATTTTTGTTCCGGGTCCGAAAACGGCTACAGCGCCACTGTCGAATAAATACTGATAATCCTGTGCCGGGATAACACCACCCACGATCACCATAATATCTTCCCGTCCGTATTTTTTAAGTTCTTCAATCACCTGTGGAACCAGTGTTTTATGACCGGCTGCCAGTGAGGATACCCCTAAAATATGCACGTCGTTTTCGACAGCCTGTTTTGCAGCTTCGGCTGGCGTTTGAAATAATGGTCCAATGTCGACGTCAAAACCAACATCAGCATAACCGGTGGCTACTACTTTGGCACCACGATCGTGTCCGTCCTGACCCATTTTGGCGATCATAATACGCGGACGACGGCCTTCGGATTTTGCAAAAGCGTCGGCTAATTGCTTGGCTTTTTCAAAACTTTCGTCGTTTTTAATTTCTTTACTGTACACACCACTAAAGGATTTGATTTGTGCTTTATATCTTCCGAAAACCGATTCGAGTGCATCGCTGATTTCGCCTAAAGTGGCTCTGTTTCGCGCAGCATCTACGGCTAATTCCAATAAGTTCCCCTGTCCGGTTCTGGCACATTCGGTTAGTCTGGCTAAACATTCCTGTACTTTTTCGGAATTACGGGTTGCTTTAATATGATCCAATCGTTCGATCTGTTGTTTTCGAACGGTTTGATTGTCGACTTCTAAAATATGTAACGGATCCTCTTTTTCAAGTCGGTATTTGTTGACACCCACAATAATGTCCTGTCCGCTGTCGATACGCGCCTGCTTACGTGCAGCGGCTTCTTCGATACGCAGTTTTGGAATTCCGGCTTCGATGGCTTTTGTCATACCGCCCAATTCTTCTACTTCTTCGATTAACGCCCACGCTTTTTGTGCGATTTCATGCGTCAGACTTTCAACATAATAACTACCGGCCCATGGGTCGACTGTTTTACATATTTTGGTTTCTTCCTGAAGGAAAATCTGAGTGTTACGAGCGATACGTGCCGAGAAATCGGTTGGTAAAGCAATTGCCTCATCCAATGCATTGGTATGTAGTGATTGTGTTCCTCCGAAAGCAGCAGCAGCAGCTTCAATAGCCGTACGCGCTACGTTATTAAACGGATCCTGCTCGGTTAAACTCCATCCGGAAGTCTGACAGTGGGTTCGCAGGGCAAGGGATTTATCATCCTTCGGATCGAATTGTTTTAGGAGTTTGGCCCAAAGCATTCGTCCGGCCCGCATTTTGGCGATTTCCATAAAATGGTTCATTCCAATGGCCCAGAAAAACGATAAACGCGGTGCGAATTCGTCAATTTTCATTCCGGCAGCCAATCCGGTACGGATGTATTCCAAACCGTCGGCAAGGGTATAGGCCAACTCGATATCGGCTGTAGCTCCGGCTTCCTGCATATGGTATCCGGAAATGGAAATCGAGTTGAATTTCGGCATCTTTTTACTGGTATAGTCAAAGATGTCGGCTATGATTTTCATCGATGGCGTTGGCGGATAGATATAGGTATTCCGCACCATGAATTCTTTTAAAATGTCGTTCTGAATCGTTCCGGATAATAGCTTTGCTTCGACACCCTGTTCTTCGGCGGCTACGATATAAAAGGCCATAATAGGCAATACAGCTCCGTTCATCGTCATCGAAACGGACATTTCGTTTAGCGGAATCTGATCGAAAAGGATTTTCATATCCTCTACGCTGTCAATTGCTACACCGGCTTTTCCGACGTCGCCTACTACACGTTCGTGATCACTGTCGTAACCGCGGTGCGTGGCCAAGTCAAAAGCAACGGAAAGTCCTTTTTGTCCTGCGGCAAGGTTTCGACGGTAGAAAGCATTACTTTCTTCGGCGGTCGAAAACCCGGCATACTGACGGATCGTCCAGGGACGGCGCACATACATGGTCGCGTATGGGCCACGTAGGTTGGGTGCAAATCCAGCTCCGAAGTGCAAATGTTCCAGATCCTGAAGATCGGCTTCGGAATAGGTTTGTTTGATTTCAATTCCTTCGGCGTTGACAGTGGTCGCCACATTAACGGTTTCCGCCTGCGTTCTGGAATTGTCTAAAGTTATATGTTGAATATTTTTTCTCATTTCAAAGCTGCTATTATGATGCTGATACGCCCGGTAAACATATTATTTTTCGGTTTCCAATCGTTCCTGTTCCAGTTTTTCGGCCAGTCGTTTTTCGATGATTGGCGTGATTAACGTTTTGCGCGGGTTTACCTTTACAAACGGATACAGTTCCAGATCATGGCTCATACGGTCTTCTTTGTTCGGGTATTTGTTGGTTCCCAATAGGATTTCTTTACCATTGTCGAACAATTCCTGTTCTTTTTTGGCGCTTTCTCCAATTTTTCGTTGAATGGTACCTTCGATTAATTGGGTGATAAAACCACCGTTGGCTTCAATATCCTTAAATAGGGTAAGGGCTTTTTCGGCTAACTGATTCGTAAGGGATTCAATATAATACGCACCGTCTGACGGGTTGTTTACCAGATCAAAATAGCTTTCGTGTTTTAAAACCAATAATTGATTTCTCGAAATACGATCGCCAAACTCATTGTCTTTATGATAAATCGCATCATAGGCCAGGTTCGAAACCGAATTGGCACCACCCAAAATGGCACTCATACATTCGGTGGTGGTTCGAAGCATGTTGACGTTATAATCGTAAAGGGTTTTATTGCGTTTTGTCGGTACGGCTATAATATGGCACTCGTGTTTGTGGTCGTATTCTTTTGCCAGCGTAGTAAATAACAGGCGAAGGGCGCGTAGTTTGGCAATCTCGAAAAAGTAGTTGGTTCCTACGGCTACCTGAATTGTTACCGGCGAACCGATCGTAACCATTCTGTTAAAATATTCGTTTACATGCGAAAGCGTATAGGCCAGCTGTTGTACGATATTGGCTCCGGCATTCTGATACAAACTACTGTTGATACTCAGAAAATTCAGGTTGGTGCATTTTAACGCAATATCGTTTAACGTATTAAAATCGGTGTCGAGGTTGGTATGCCAATTACCGTCCTGAGCCAGTTGCCCGATCGGATCCACATGCAGGTAAATCGTAGCATTGTGCTTTTTAGCGATACTATTGATCTTCTCGATAAACGGAAGATCCAGAAAATGAAAATTCAGATATACCGGAGTGGTTTCCAACGGAAGGGACGTCAATAGTTTTTCGATATCGACTTTTTCATTTTCCAATGTAAAACGCAAACTTTCGGCACCGCGGGATAGGGTTTCCTTAGCGCGGGCAATCGATTTTTCCAGATCGTGCACAAAAATATTCTGTACGATTTTAAATCCGGATACCTCGGTCGGAATAGTTAAAGGCTCCGCAGCTTCGTCAATATGATAAAACGGGCGTACTTTAATCCCTTCGGGGCTTTCCCAAACCAGGGTTTCGTTGTAATCGGCTCCTTTTAATTCGTATTGAATCTGTGTTTTCCATTGTTTGGACGATACCGCCTCAAAATCTGTAAACAGTTTGTTGCTCATAATGCAAAATTAAAGTGATTTTGTGTCCTCTTCGGGCACATCTTCTTCAAACTCGATGATATAAATATCTTCTTTGTCCCGTTTCATATAATATTTTTCACGGGCATACTTTTCAATCTGATCCGGATTTTTCAGCTTTTTGATGTTTTCGCTGTCTTTTTTAATCTCGTCCTGATAGTATTTTTTATTGTCTTCGAGTTCGTTTATTTCCTTGTCCAGAACGCGGTGTTCCAGATAAGAGTAGTTGTCCAGAAACAGCATCCAGATCGCAAAAAAAAGGCTCACCAATACATAGCGGTTCCCGAATATTTTCAGGAAAGGGTACTGGGTAACTATTTTTTCGAATGCTTTTTTCATGGCTTATAAAGGTAATGATAAATTATGATATTCTTTGGTTGATCACCGCACGCACCACGTCGATAGCAACCGTATTGTACTTGTCGTTCGGGATGATAATGTCGGCATAGGCTTTCGATGGCTCGATAAATTGTTCGTGCATCGGTTTTAATGTCGACTGGTAGCGGTTTAATACTTCTTCCATATCACGACCACGTTCGGCGATGTCCCGTTTTAAACGACGGATCAAACGCTCGTCGGAATCGGCATGAACAAAGATTTTTACATCAAACATATCACGCAATTCCGGATTGGTCAGGATTAAAATTCCTTCTACAATCATTACTTTACGCGGATGTGTCACGATGGTGTCGTCGGTTCTGTTATGGGTTACAAACGAGTATACCGGTTGTTCGATGGTTTTACCGTCTTTTAAGTCTTTTAGATGGCTTACCAATAATTCAAAGTCAATTGCTCTGGGATGATCAAAGTTGATAAGCGCACGCTCATCAAAGCTCAGGTTGTGGGTGGCCTTATAGTAGGAGTCCTGTGAAATAATCCCTACTTCGGTTTCGGGTAATTCATTCATAATCTGATGGACTACTGTCGTTTTTCCACTGCCAGTTCCTCCGGCAATACCAATTATAAGCATAAATAGTTTTGTTGTTTTTATCACCGCAAAAATAATAATTAATAGGAAGTAGGGTTTATTTTTTTTAGTTTTATGCTGTTTGAGGATTATTCAGACCCGGTATAAATTGTATCGGACTTAAATTACTTTATTTTAAAACTTCAGGAACTGCACTAGTATGGCGATAGCAATTCAGGACGATAAAACAGCGGGAAAGATGATGCTTTACCTGGCCGAAAAGTACCAACTCGAATTGATTTCGGTCGATGCCCGGGTGACTTTACTGGAAGAAGGCGAAAAAGCACGCCGTATTTATTTTATAAAGGAAGGTTGCCTGCGTTTGTGGATGAATAGTAATGGAAAGGAAATTACGAATCAGTTTTTTTTCGAAGGAAGTCTGGTGGCTTCGCTGGAAAGTGTGCTTACCAATCAGCCGAGTGATTTTTATCTGGAAAGCCTTGAAAAAAGCGTCCTTTATGTGCTCGAAAAAGAACGTTTTGAGCAGTTATGGGAAGAGGATGCCGAATTTAAAGCCTGGTTTGATCACTATATTCTAAAGCGGTTTATCTATTATTCGAAACATTTGTTGTCGTTTTTACGGGATAAACCCGAAGAACGCTATCGTAATCTTTTACAAAAGAACCCGGATATTTTCCAACGGGTGCCACAGCATTATATTGCAACGTATCTCGGAATTACGGCCGTTTCGCTGAGTCGTATCCGGAATAAAGTCGCTAAGACAAAATAACGATCTTAACAATTGTTATCGTTTTACTACAGTTGGTTGCTGGAATTTTGCCTAAAAAAAAATATGAAAGCAGCTGTCTTAACCCAATTGGGAACGGTTCCGGTTTATGCCGAATTTGCCGATCCACAACCCAAAAACGAGAATGAAATTGTAATCGATGTCAAAGCTGCATCGGTAAAGAACCTGGACAAACTTCGTGCCAGTGGAAAACATTATGCCAGTTATACGGAATTACCCACTGTAGTTGGTTTTGACGGCGTGGGAACGCTGGTCGATGGAACCTTGGTTTATGCACAGGGAATTACCGGAATGCTGGCTGAAAAAGCATTGATCCACAAAGACAAATACCTGGTACTTCCTCCGAATATTGATGTGGCTACGGCGGCGGCTTTGCCGAATGCGGTAATCGGATCGGCGATGGCCTTGGTGTTTCGCGCTAAAATCCGTCAGGGTGCTGTTGTGTTGATTAATGGCGCAACGGGTGTCACAGGACAAGTAGCGGTACAGTTGGCAAAACAGTATGGAGCGTCGAAGGTAATCGTAACCGGTAGAAATGCCGTTTCACTGGAAAAACTACTGACTTTGGGTGCCGACGAAATCGTGTCGTTGCAAGATGAGGATTCGATTATCATCGAAAAACTAAAAGCAATTCAGCTGCAAAGTCCGATTGATATTGTGATCGATTATATCTGGGGGCATTCGGTGGAGTTGTTGTTACAGGCATTTAAAGGGAAAGGCGGTTATACGCATCCGGTTAAGATCGTAACGGTGGGTAGCATTTCGGGCGAGGAAATTGTATTGCGTTCGGATGTATTGCGCAGTACGGCGATCGAAATTCTCGGATCGGGTATCGGGAGTCTTTCCGAACATGAAATGAAATTATATATAGAAGAAGTATTGCCGGAGGCGTTTCAACTCGCAGCGGCCGGAAAATTACAGATTGCCACCGAAGTAGCACCCTTAGCCGAAATTCATAACTATTGGAACAAAACGATCGATGCCGGAAAACGACTGGTGGTTGGTGTTGGGTAGAATAAAGAATAAAGAGGGTTGATGTTCTAAATTTTTAAGAAAAATATCCGATGTTTGTGAGAAAATTAAATAGTAAGATATATGATCACTATAGTGGCCACACTTAGGGCGAAAGCGGAATACCGGGAAATGGTTTTGACGACATTGCAGGAATTGGTAAAAGAATCGTTACAGGAAGTTGGATGCAAAGAATACCGATTGCATATTTCCGCGAATAATCCGTTGGAGTTTCTTTTTTATGAGACTTGGGAGAGTAAAGAAGCGATTGATGCGCATACGCAAACCGCACACTTTTTGGATTTTCAGCAAAAAGCAACGGAATGGTTGGAACAAAGTGAAATCAATCTTTATCAAGAACTATAGTCTAATTTTTATGATCAATAAATTAAAAATGCTAACCGTGTGTGTACTGGTTGGAATGGGGGCTTTTGCGCAAAGTGCTGTTAATTATGAAGGGGAAACCATTAACCATTTGGATAAAGACGGAAAGAAACAGGGGGTCTGGAAATTGTTCGATACAGAAAGAGGTATTAAAATCGTCGGTAAAACCAAAGACGATGTTTTTGTGTCTACTATCGAGTACTATTTTAAAGATTATTTAGTGCTTACCTATAACACAGAAACGAAAGGGTATACCTTTTACGAAGATTTAAAAGGGAGTCCGGTAACGATAGTAGATAAAGGGAATAAGCTAACTGAAGTAGTAAAGGATAATGGAGAAGTTCTCGATGAGAAGAGGCGAAAAGTTTTTTTTGGTGTTCAGGAGTTGCGCCCAATATTTTACGGGGGGAAGCAGGGGATGGTTAGTTTTATCGAAAATGCTGTAAAAAAGAGTACTTTACGATATTCGGGTAAAGTAAAGTTAATGTGGACAATCGATAATGATGGAATCGTTAACGATGTAAAAGTAATGGAAAGTGAGAATAGTGCTTTAAATGAAGAAGCTGTTCGGATTATCCAAAGTATGCCGCGTTGGCAACCCGGTATTCAGCACGGACGGTTTGTACGGGTGAATTTTACCACATCGCTTGTATTTAATAGCTAAGTCTGTTTTTTAGAATGCTTTCAAGGGAATAGAGTATGATAAATTAATAAATAAATGAGCACAAAATTAAAAGCAATGGCACTATGCCTGCTGATTTCAGTCAGCGCATTAGGACAAAGTGAAATCAAATTCGAAGGCGAAACGATTAACCGTATCGATAAGGACGGTAAGAAACAGGGTGTCTGGAAATTGTTTGACAAAGACAACGGAATTACGATCGTGATGAAAATGGAAAACGATGCCTTCGTATCCAATGTCGACTATTACCGGAATGAACAGCGAATCGTTTCACAGGATAAAACCGATCCCGGGAAATATAATTTTTATGTGGATTCCAAGCCGGTTCCGGTTAAAATAATAGTCGAAAATGACAAACGAAAAGTGGTACAGGAAAACGGAAAAGCATTGGATGACAAAAGTCAGGAGGCTTTTTTTAGTGTTCTGGAGATAAAAACGATGTACTATGGAGGTGAATCGGTCTTGCGAAGATTTCTGGCGAATGCGAGTAGTGGCGATTGGGATAGTTCGGCCAGTATACTGTTAAAATGGGATATCGATAAAAATGGAGCTGTTGAAAACATAAAAGTGATCAAAAGCGATAATGAAACGTTTAATGAAACGGCCATTAAAATTATCCAAAAAATGCCGCGTTGGCAACCGGTTTTTTCGAACGGACGTTTTTTAAAAGGAATGTATAATACCCGGATTAGTTTTATGGAGAGTTAAGCAAACACATTAATACCTAATCGAAACTTTCGGCGTCTTCAACACCTGACAGGTTTTTAAAACCTGTCAGGTGTTATTTATATATGTGTTTGTGGTTTTCCGTAAGGGATTGAAAATAGGATGAGTTACCTTTCGCGATAGTAATTTTAAATTGTATTATTATGGCTAAAACAACAGCATTTCACAGTATTCATCGTGATGTACATCACAACAATACCAGCTGTACAGAAGGGAACAACATCGAAAAAGAAAACCGAAGAGAGGGAACCGGAGGGAAACCACTTTGTAAGCATTGTGAAAGACTTTAACGAAGAAGGCCGCGATTAGCGGCTTTTTTTAGGCATCTGAATTCTAGGATCAACTGTATATTTCTAAAAGTTGTGTTAGTGGATGTTAACTAATTTTGATAAGGAAACTTCCAAAGCGTTAGCGATTTCCAATAAAGTATAAAGCGTAGGATTGACTTTCCCATTTTCAAGTTTTTCAATAGTTTGTCTATCTTTTTTGCAAGCACGTGCCAAGTCGGCTTGGCTCCAACCTTTATTTTCGCGTAATTCTATGATTCGCTGGCCGATTTTCTTTTTTAAGATATCTCGTGTCATGTGTCAAAGTTCAATTAATTTGTTGAAAAAAGTGTCATATAGAAATATGACACTTCAATTTTTTATTTATATTTGTCATATAATTATATGACAATGAAGAAGTATAGAAGATTAAAAATTTATCGTAAGTTTCAGGATCGACGCTATGGCGTAGTGGCGATTCCGGAAATCCGACTGGAAGGAAAGTGGCTCGAAGCACTCGGTTTTAAACAGGGAAAAAGAATTAAAATTTTACAGGAAAAAAATAAATTGACGATCACTATCGATACTACACGGAAGAAATACCAACGCAGTTAACAATACCTGAAGGTTTTTAAAACCTGTAAGATGTAAGATGTAAAAAATAAAAGCTAACTTTCAAATTTTAAAATCGGCACCTAAAAATGATTTTATGGAGCATTTAGCACAATATATTCCGCTAACATTCGGTCTTACTACGGTAATCACGATATTGCTTTTTGGCTGGACAATGCAGTGTTCGGAAGCGACGCGTAAAAAGGGAAAATGGATTGTATTGAGTTTGTTTCTATGGATGTTTGTTCAGGCTGTTTTGACTCGGTATGATATCTATAATACGGATACCGATTCTTTTCCTCCTAAAATTATGTTGTTTGGGATTTTTCCGATGTTATTGAGTATCGTGTTATTATTTGCCACGGTAAAAGGACGGCAATTTATCGATAGCTTATCGCTGGAGCGTTTAACCTATTTGAATACGATTCGAATCCCGGTTGAAATTGTTCTATATTGGCTTTTTGTGAACAAAACAATTCCGGAGCTCATGACGTTTAGCGGAATAAATTTTGATATTCTGGCCGGGTTTACAGCTCCGATTGTTGGATATTTTGGGTTTACAAAACCAAAAATCAGCAGACGTGCTATTCTAATCTGGAATTTTGTAAGCCTGGGGCTTTTGCTGAATATTGTGATTTGCGCCGTACTTTCTACACCCTCACCGATACAAAAACTAGCATTTGATCAACCGAATATTGCGATTTTAAATTTTCCGTTTAGCTGGTTGCCAACCGTAATCGTTCCAATTGTTTTGTTGGGACATCTAACTGTTATCCGACAGTTGTTAAAAGAAGTTTTTCAGAGAGCATCTAAAAAATATACGATTGAAAGCGGTACTGATGCTGTTGGAATCCATACGGATTACCTCATCTTCGGTATTTTTAAAAGTGGCGATTACCGGGGTTCCTATACCATCTACAAAGTAACCGATACCGGATTATGGGCCGATACCCGGGAAGTATGGCATTCGGAACGGTTTAAACCGGAAGGTTATGTTTTTAAAGGAAAGCCGCTTTCGTTGGAGAAATGGAATAAAGCTAAAGAGTTGATCAATACTGTTCCGCAGGAGTTGCTAACCGCTGATTGGGACAGTTTTTATAGCACCGGAAATAAAAATGAGGATAAACTGGTTCTGGCATTCGGGAATCCGGAATTTGAGAAGACGATTAGCATCGACGACTATGTAATCGCAACCGAAAAACTCCCGATAGCGGTTCGCAACTTTAGACGTGCCGTTGAAAAACTGGTGAAGGAGTTGTAATAACAAATATGACAAATTGAAAAACAGTCTTAAAGCAATTGCTTTAAGGCTGTTTTTGTATGAGCGTATTATGCTTTTCGAATCGTTTTATAGACCAATCCGGAGCCAAAATAGAATGTCGAAACCAATAAAAAAATAATGCCCACCATTCCGAAAAATTCTGTAAATCGGAGTAGCATACTAGGTTCTTTTGCATCGCCATCCATTAAAAAACCGATTAGGGTGAGTATCGAAGATAAAGCAAGGATGTTTAAAAATTTTCTTTTCATGATAAATATTTTGTGGTTAGGTTATGGTTAGTAAACGGTTTGCAACCGGATTTAGTATGATGAGGTTTGGCATTATGGATCGAAAAAAAATGATTTTACCGGATTTGCTTTTATGATGTGTTTCGTATCCTTTTCGAACAAGCTATAATAGCGGTCTTACTGGTAATTAAGGGTTTGTTCTGGTATTAATACGAATTGTTTTGATAGACATAGGTTGTGTCTGGTATATAGGAATATGTTTTTGGATCAAATTTAAAAACGGATACGTGTAGCTTAGATGGGTTAAAGGCTTCCGCTTCTTCGTACGAATTAATAAGTAATTGACCATTTTTGTCTTTTTCGAATTCCGGATTTTTCAGATAGTCCATAAATGCTAATTGGTACCGATCCGCATATTGCTTTAAAAATAAACCATACATACAACCTCCCGTTCCACAGGCGCCCATATAAACCAGCACATCTTCTTTTTTATCGTTATTAAAGTCCGCTAGTTTATAAGGAAAAAGTTGAGCCGTACTATCGGGAAGTTCAAAATTCCGGTCAGGAGCGGTAATTGCAACGGTGTTTCCACTCGCATCAATTGTAAGTGTATACAAGGTGTCTTGTTCTTTGATAAAGTTGTTTTTTTGGTTGGTAGTTATCGCTGTATTTTGTTTGTTGGAGCAGGAGCCTAATGATAGCAATAGGAGTCCGAGACCTATACTTAGTTTCATATGAATATAGTTATGAGATGGTATGAATAAATGCTTAAACAATCAAACCGGTTGGTCTTTGGTTAAACGAATAGTAGCCGGATTTTTTCGGGATCTAAAGTGCTTTTTTCGGTTATAGATAAAAAACAAAAAGGTCCCGATGAGTCCTCCAATGCCGACATAAATCCCAAGACTTTCTTTATTTTCATATTTGGACTTGGGAATTAAAATAATCCTGTTTCGTTCGAGCTGTAGCAGCGTAAAATCAATATTTTTTTTCGGATATATGCGGCTGTAATAATATACCGTTACCGTATCTCCGATGTTTATTTTTTGAACAAACGTGTCATAGTTTCGAAACGTCCTAAATACGGTAAGCCTTTGATCGAGATTTTTAAGTTTAATATAGAATATTTTGGCTGTTTTTCCTTTAATTCCGCGTTCGGAATCAATTCCCCGGTCTGCTACAATACTGGTAATTTTGTCAGCTTCCTTTAAATCGAGGTTTTGGCTTTCGAATCCTATTAAAATGCATAAGGAAAAGATTATCGTAAGTAAAATGAGCTCGACTATAAATTGTGCTTTTCTATATCGTTTTTTTAGCATCGAATAGGACTTTATTGTAATTCTTTCTTTATTTCACGAATTCCATTTTCCAATCCGGTAAAATAATTCCCCTTTTTTAATTCGGGTATAATATAATGATCAATAATGGATTTCGTTTCTTCATCGGTCAGTTTGGATACGATGGCATCACAGTTTTGTATCTGAAGGGCGCGCATATTTTTGCAAACGACAATGACAATGCAACCAAATGTTGTCTGTTTAGCCAGGTCTAATGAGTAATCATAGATGTCGGTATACGGCGAAATGGAAGGAACGGTTACGATTATGATTCCAATATTGTTTTGCTTTTCCAGTTCTTTTGCATAGGCTTTAAGGGTTACTTCCTGCGAAAGGGATAAGATATCATCATAATCATTTACATAATCATGGATCTCCGGAAAAACGACTGTCGGGTTGTTTGTCGTAACTTCATTTTGACCAAAGACAAAACCGAAAGACAAAAGTGCAATAAGGATTAAAATCTTTTTCAAAGCAGTTTTGAGAATTAGGTTTTTAAGGATATGTAAAATTTAAAGAAAGAAAATGAAACAAATTATTGCGTTAGACCACTATTAGTTAAAGTGTTTTTTAATCAATGATTGAAAAATATTTTTCTGTAAGTCTTATTCTTGTATAAGGAGAAAGCATTTCATTATCTTTGAGTTGAAACCATATTAATCCTTCTTCTTCAAGTTTTTCTAGTTCAGCTACAGTATCACTATGCTTCCAGCCATAAGCTTCTTCTGCAGCGTCAGTAATGGTTCGTATTTCTACGATAGAGTTTTCATTTCTTGCTTTTGCAAGTTTGGTTATTAAGTAATTACGTTTTATATTTTTCTCACTGAAATATTCTTCTTTTATTTTTTTTAGCATTGGGTTTGAAACTTTTTTAATTGAACTCTTAGTTTCAGTTTTTCCTATCGAAGAATTGTTTACAATAGTTTGAGAAAAGTTGATTTTTTCTGCTTTTAAATGGTTTTGCTGTGAATTGTTATCAGTATAATGTTTCTTTCGGTTGAAGTATTGAATTATTAGTCCTAGTGCAAAAATTCCTGCTCCAGAAAAAATCCATTCTTTATTTTTTAAAAAATACTCTATCATTTTTTATTAAAACTCAAAGATAGGATATTTTGAAAATCAAGTGATTGTTTTTTGAATGCAGCTTGTTAACAACGTATTGTTAATATTGTAACTAACGTTACATGCATTTGAGGAGCAGCGGAAACTAGGAGTAGAATTCTCTCAACTAAAAGAAGCTTTCTTAGTTTTGAAAAAGTTCAATCATCAACAATTTGCGATTTATTAAATACGCTGTTTGTTAGAGAACCTAGATTTTAGAGTGTTCTAATAAACTTCTATAAGAAAACCTTGTTGTGTCTTTTAGTAAATTAGTGTCGATTAGTCGTAATCTAACAGCTTCTTGTGATGCGTTAAATTTATTACTCATTTCAGAAATTAACTGGGTAGCCAATAATTGATTAATGGGTTGTTTGTCTAAGTGAATGTAATTTTTAGAAATTTTGTTTTTAATAAAAAACTTAAAAACTTCGAGTTGAAAGTGTTCAGATGGTAATAATAAATAGCTAGCAAAAATATTAGCCTGAATCTCAATTCTACGTGTAATTAAATCTGTGATTGTATTGTTCAGTGACAATGTGTATTCACTGTCTTCCTTTTTTTTAATTTTATTTTCAAATATTTTTTTATGTAAAACTAAATGTCCGATTTCATGACATAATGTAAATCTCTGTCTGTGCTCATCTAGTGTGGTATCAATGACTATTTTTAATGGATCAAATTCAACTTTTCCCATAATTGGATAAAGTCTTTCAAATTGAATTTCAATCAAATATTTTTCATTGATAAATTGTATCAACTTTTTAGTATCAAGTACACCATAGTTTGTGACATCATATTTTAGTATTCTGTCAGCTATAGATTTAATATAATCAGCAGTCAAAAATTTTACAGTTAAAAATTTATCTTTCTGATTGTAAAAGTCGATTGCCTTAATTGCAAGTAAAAAATCAGCAATGTTATTGCATATCTTGTTTCCGACTTTTGCTAAAAAAGGTTCAGTTTCATCATTTTCAAAATCAATTGTCTCATACTTTTTGCGATAGTTAATCCATTCAAATTCGTTATTGCTTTTGATTTTGAGTAAACCAATCTTTAGTGATTTTGCGAAATTAATTGTAGTTTTAGCAAAGCCTTTATTTGAAACTATAAAACCTTTAGAATTATGTCTCCCTATTTGGTTAAGCTTTGAATCAAATTCTTCAATATCATCAATTGCGACATTCTTATTTAAGAATTTACATTCAATAATATTCAATATTGAATATTCAGTAGCGCCAGGAAGAAAAGTTTCTATTGAGATATCGGTTATGATTTCATTTTTTCTATTTTCTGAATAGTATCCTTTTTTCTGATGAATACGGCTTCGTTTTCCAGGTACTGTAAACTCATCTTTTTCTAATAAGTCATTTATTAAAAAAAATACTCTATTCTCAAAATCATTTCCTTTCTGTGTCGTATTCATTTACGGATTTTTAAGGTATTTCAGATAACCTCTTTTTTACGAAACTCATCATGGCTATTCCTTGAAATAAGATATAAAAATAGAAAAATATTTATTAATGAAAATATTAAATTCTATAGGATAGTAAAATATATAAAGTCCAAAAACAAAAAAAGCCCTAACTTTCGTTAGAGCTTTCTGTCGGGGTGGCAGGGTTCGAACCTGCGATCTTCCCGATTGCAATCGGGACGCGATAACCGTTCACCTGTTAGAAAAACTATAATACAAAAAAAGCCCTAACTTTCGTTAGAGCTTTCTGTCGGGGTGGCAGGATTTGAACCTGCGATCTTCCCGATCGCAATCGGGACGCGATAACCGTTCACCTGTTAGAAAAATTATAATACAAAAAAGCCCTAACTTTCGTTAGAGCTTTCTATCGGTGTGGCAGGGTTCGAACCTGCGATCTTCCCGATTGCAATCGGGACGCGATAACCGTTCACCTGTTAGAAAAACTATAATACAAAAAAAGCCCTAACTTTCGTTAGAGCTTTCTGTCGTGGTGACAGGATTCGAACCTGCGATCTTCCCGATCGCAATCGGGACGCGATAACCGTTCACCTGTTAGAAAAACTATAGTACAAAAAAAGCCCTAACTTTCGTTAGAGCTTTCTGTCGTGGTGACAGGATTCGAACCTGCGATCTTCCCGATTGCAATCGGGACGCGATAACCGTTCACCAGTTAGAAAACTATAATACAAAAAAAGCCCTAACTTTCGTTAGAGCTTTCTGTCGTGGTGACAGGATTCGAACCTGCGATCTTCCCGATTGCAATCGGGACGCGATAACCGTTCACCATTTAGAAAACTATAATACAAAAAAAGCCCTAACTTTCGTTAGAGCTTTCTGTCGGGGTGGCAGGATTCGAACCTGCGACCTCCTGGTCCCAAACCAGGCGCGATGACCGGGCTACGCTACACCCCGTGCGGTCTGTTATTGTGGGTGCAAATATAGAACTTAATTTTAAATTGCAAAACCTTTTTAAAAAATAAATCATTTTTATTTTGGCATAGTTAAAACTGATCTATTTTGTGTACATCTTTTTTAATTAAGGCTTACATTTGCTATCGCTAAAAAAATAAAAACAGAATTATGTCAGATACCATTGAAAAAGTAAAATGTTTGATTATTGGTTCGGGACCTGCGGGCTATACTGCAGCGATTTACGCAGCCAGAGCAAACATGAATCCGGTGCTATACCAGGGAACACAACCGGGCGGACAATTAACAACAACCAACGAAGTGGAAAACTTTCCGGGCTATCCGGATGGTGTAACCGGACCGGAAATGATGGTACAGTTACAGGACCAAGCCAAACGTTTTGGTACCGATGTTAGAGACGGATGGGCTACAAAAGTGGACTTTTCCGGACCGGTACATAAAGTTTGGATCAACGATACCAAAGAAATCCATTGTGAGACGGTAATTATCAGTACCGGTGCTTCTGCTAAATATTTAGGATTACCATCCGAACAAAAATACCTGCAATTAGGAGGTGGTGTTTCGGCTTGTGCGGTTTGCGACGGATTTTTCTACCGCAATCAGGATGTGATTATCGTAGGAGCCGGTGATAGTGCCTGTGAAGAAGCACATTACTTGTCTAAATTGTGTCGTAAAGTGACAATGTTGGTGCGTAGCGAAAAATTCCGTGCGTCTCGTATCATGGAAGATCGTGTTCGTAAAACCGAAAACATCGAAATCCTGTTAAACACCGAAACCGATGAGGTAATTGGCGACGGACAAGTGGTTACGGCGGTTCGTGTGAAAAACAGAACTACCGGAGAACTACGAGAAATTCCGGTTACCGGATTCTTCGTAGCAATTGGTCACCAACCGAATACCGATATTTTTAAAGAGTATATCCAACTGGATGAAACCGGATATATCATCAACGAACCGGGAACGTCTAAAACCAATGTACCGGGTGTTTTTGTAGCCGGTGATGCAGCCGATCATGTATACCGTCAGGCGATTACAGCAGCCGGGACAGGATGTATGGCAGCTTTGGATGCCGAAAGATATTTGGCTTCAAAAGAGTAAGCAACGCTCACTTTTCGATATAAAAAAAGCTCCTCGTTAGAGGAGCTTTTTTATTTATTGTTGTTTCTTATATAAGGTCGCGTTATCGGCAAAATTCTTCATGTCGACTTTTGGTGCTCCGAATAACTGAATTTCGGATTTTCCGGTGGCAAAGATGCTAATCGTTTTAAGTGCATTTACCGTACACGTGGTATACGATTCGGTGATCAGTTCCATATCGGTTACCGAAAATTTCTTCGCGTTTAAGGTCGCATTATTATCCAATCGGATTTTAGAAATACCGGAATCACCTTCGATCGTTGCGGTGGATTTCTGATATAAGTCAATTTTAGACTCTGCAGCGGCAACTAAAACCTTTAAATCAGCATTTTTACTTAACTCAAAAGCGGCGAATTCGGCTTTTACGTTTAATTCGGCTTTACTTTTGTCGTTAAGCAAAATTGTAAAAGAAGATGATTTTACATTCAAATAGGATTTCGAATAATCGAAATTTTTTACCGTGATGTTATCCAATTGTAAATCGGCCAAAGCGTTTAGTTTGGTTTCATTTTTAGCCGAAATCATTTTTAAATCGTTGGTATAGGTAACACGAACGCTTAGTTTTTTGGCATTCGAAATGTCTTTGTCGGTGTAAACACGCAGGGTACTGCCGTACATTTCGGCTTTGATGGATTCGTGAAGGTTGTCGTCGGCTTCAATTTCCAGTGCCTGTTTGTCTCCTTTTACCAGAAATACTTCAAGATTATCTTCAAATTCCAGACTTTCAAATTTTTCAACATCTTTCTGCGTAACGGTTACAATTTTAGAACCTTTTAGTTTTTCTTTTTTCTGAGCAAATGTAAGCGTTGCTGTAAGCAATAGGGCAAATAATAAAATCGTTTTTTTCATGAACTATTTGAATTTGAAACGCAAATTTAGGTAAAAAATAGCTGCGCGCCGGCTATTTCCACAGTTGATTGCCTTAAATTAATCCTAAAAAAAAGCACCGCGATGGCGATGCTTCTGATTTATTAGTAAGGTGACACACTACCACCGGATGAGACTTTCTTTTTTAAAAGGCTTGGACTTCCGATATAGGAAACCGAACTGCCACTGCTTGCTTCAGCAGTAAGACTTTGCATAGCATTGAGTACAATACTACTGCCACTTGAGGCATCTGCGGTGGCATCTTTTACGGTAAGCTTGTCCGCAACGATGCTACTTCCACTGGAAGAATCCGTTTCCAGGCGGTTTGCTTTTCCTTTAATTTTTATTTCGCTACTGCTACTGCTTTCACAACTAATAGTTTCGGCATTTACTTTTACGTCGATACTACTACCACTACTGGATGAAAATGCAATCGTATTGTTGCGTAGCACATTGGAACTGCTCACACTTACACCACTTGAGGCCTGAAAAGAATCGAGTTTGGGAAGGGCTACATATACGGTTTTCGATTCCGCATTTCGGATGTTTACATCGGAAGTAATTCGCAATTCCCCTTCAACGATTTCGGTTTTGATGTGGTTTTGTAAATTGCTATCGGCTTTAACGGTTATTTTAGTTTCCGGTGCTTGTACCAAAATAACTTCCAAGCCGCGGGAAGCCGAAATAGCGGTAAAGTTTGATGTAATATTTCGCGTTTGAGTGGTTACATGCCCGTCACCGTCAACTTTTTGAAAGTTAGGCATGTTGATATTGTTGCAGGAACCGAATAGTAATGCTGCCGCAGCGGCAATCACTACTTTTGCAAAATGAACAGCTAATTTGATCATAATATTCGTTTTTGAGGGTTGGTTGATGCTCTTTTTGAAACGGTAAAGCCGACGTTCGAATTGGCCGACTTTACCGCAATTCATTTATTTGGTGTTGATGATAATTTTATCTTTTCGCAATTCAACACCTTCAACACTTTTGGTTACTTCTTTTTTCGAATTTTCTTTAATCTGAACCCCTTTACCGTTAATGGTTACGGTTGTTGTAGTATTGGTACTGTCGGCGTCATCTTCGTTCCATTCTTCATTTTCATCTATTGGGCAGTCCAGACATTTTAATTCTTCTTTTTCAACACGGTAGTGGTATTGATCATTGCCACTCTGCAGGTAATAATTCGAATAATTGTTTTCCAGGTAATCGTCTACATTTTCACCCGGATGGATAATGGTACCTTCCGGAAGATATAGGTATACTTTAACTTTTTGGTTACGGTATTTATTCGCAATACCAGTCAGTAAATAGTTGTCTAAGAATAAGGTACTGTTTTTAATTTCAAAGTTGTATTTGATTTTTTCAGCTCTTTTACGCGCATCGGATAACGAATGTCCTCCGGCTACTTTTTCGATTTGAACATAAGGTGCTTCCGACGTTCTTAGTATATGGACTTCAATATTGTTGGAATAAATGACCTCGTTTTGTGCCGAATCCTGCGCAAATCGGAATTCGGTGTCGCTATCGGCTGTTTTGGAGAAATAATCATTAAAACGCATCTTAATATGTAAGGTGTCATTAACGGTTAAATCAATATTCTTTTTTTCGACTACTTTGCCTTCAAAACCAACTTCTGTCGCCTGACGGATTCCTAAATAGATCAACATGATCAATGAAATAATCCAGATTCCCAATAAGGTGAATTTCGCTACATTTCCAATAGATCGCAGGTTGTTTACCAGAATTTTTAATCCTAACAGGAAGAAGAAAAATAATGGGATTCCAATACTTAAAAAGGTTAGCAGACCCAATAACCACATCGGCATATCGGTATAGTTAAACGCATTCATAAAGTCAAAGAAAGGAGAGTTTGGAATCGCTGCGGTAAAAATCATCATAAAGGAGGTGACCACAATTCCGATTAATCCCATTAAGGAAAAGATCACGATTATAGCGCCGATTACTTTGGCAAATACTTTAAAAATTACCAGGAAAACATCCTCTATAGTGGTAGCGACTTTTGTAGCACCACTTTTGGCTTCATCGGCTATTTTTTGATGATCAAGATTATTGATCTTGTCGGTAATTTCCCCAAAGCCTTCACGAACCTTCTTTTCGATATTCGATATCGTGATCGGTTCTCCGGTCATTTCCAGTTTCTCGGCTGTTGATTTTGCTTCCGGAACCAGGATCCATAAAATGATATAGGCTACAATTCCGGCTCCAAATCCGGCTAATGTTAATAAGATCAGAATAATTCGTAACCAAAGCGGATCCAGTCCGATATAGTGCCCGAAACCAGCGGCGACACCACCAAGCATTCCCTTTTCTTTGTCACGGTATAATTTTTTGGAACCGTTTGTGGTATAGGTTGTATAGGTTTGTTTCGGAGTATCTGCATCGTCTTCCAGTCGGTAATCTTCCGGCTGGCCCATTACGGCGATAACCTGATCGATCTCGTTTAGACTTACTACTTGTTTGTCGCTCGAAAGTTTCTCCGATAAAAGTTCTGCAATTCTACTTTCGATGTCATTCATAATTTCGTCCCGGCCATCTGGGGATAAGGAGCGCTTGATTGCATCGAAGTATCGGTTCAATTTCTGAAAGGCGTCTTCATCTATATGAAAGAAAAAACCTCCTAAATTTATACTTACTGTTTTGTTCATGGCTATTGGTTTTGGCTGGTTATAATGGTTACTGCATCAGATAGTTCTGTCCAGGTACTATTTAATTCTTTTAAAAATTCGTGTCCTTCTTCGGTTAGGCTATAGTATTTTCTCGGTGGCCCGGAGGTCGATTCTTCCCAACGGTAGTTTAATAATCCGTCGTTTTTTAACCGGGTCAACAAGGGGTATACGGTACCTTCCACAACGAGTAGTTTTGCGTTTTTTAGGGTGTCCAGAATTTCGGATGTATAGGCATCTTTTTCCTTGATCACGGAGAGGATGCAGAATTCCAGAATTCCTTTGCGCATCTGAGCTTTAGTGTTCTCAATGTTCATAGAATTTCTTTTTTGTGATTAAACTGTTCATTTTTTGATTGATGATTGATGATGTGATTGATGATTGATTTTTTTATCTTAAAAAGTTGATGCTTAACGGATAATGGTATTTCTGTCCGTTACTGCTTTTTACCGCGGCATAAATAACCAGGAAAAATTCCATTACTTTTAAAAAGCAGAATAGCAGTGCGGCAATTGCGGCTACAATTACGATTCCGGAAACATTGGCTGTCGACATTTCGCGGATAATCAGGTCGCTACCGTCAAAGTTGCTGAATGAAATGTTTTTAAAAATCGTATACAACAATATCGGTACCGATAGTAATAATAGGATTAGAGAGTATAACAACATGCTTAATTGGAAATTAAGGGTTTGTTTACCATTGTAATCCACAAATTCGGATTTGTCTTTTTTAAAAGCCCAGATTAATATCGGGAAAAAATAATTCCCAAATGGAATAAAATACTGACTTAAGGTGCTTAGATGCATGATCGTCGCGGTGTTCTTTTCGTTAGTTGTTGCGTTCATACTACTATTGTTTTTTGATTGATGATTGATTCTCGTTTTTATAATACTATTGATTAGCTATTATTTTCTTATGCAAATATATATCTAAAGGATGGTATCTTGTATTACATAGTACATTAATTTAACTTTTTTTTAACAATTGTAAAATCGGAGAAATCGCATTATCTACTCGTTAAGTATAGTAGAATAAGGGTTTTGTATTAAAAAGGGAAAACTCAGCTCATATATAAGACAAAATGGAATAGTCTTATTTGTTTGTTTTGTTTTTCAATAGTGTATTGAAATTGTACATGTCTTGTTTCTAAAGGATGTCATTATATAATACATTTTTGTGGGAACTAAAGACGATGGATTAATTTTTGAAAAAAAAAGGGGGTTGTAAAAAAGGGGGTAAGGTAACTTTTAAATTTTTATATGAGCGCATAGTATTTTTTGTATTTTTATAGAAAAATAAGGCTTTATGAAATTTACACCTTCAAAACTAAACACCTTCTTGTTCTTTAAATTACCATCGGCTTTTTGGAGTGGTGTACGTGTGCGAAAGATATCGGAAGTTTCCTGTGAAGTAACGGTCAAGCATCGCTGGTTCAATCAAAATCCGTTTAATTCGATGTATTTTGCCGTTCAGGCAATGGCAGCCGAATTGACTACCGGTGCTTTGGTGATGTACCAGATTCAGCTTAGCGGAAAAAAGATTTCGATGCTTGTTGCGAATAATAAAGGTAATTTTTCAAAAAAAGCACGAGGCCGAATTACGTTTGTTTGCAACGATGGTCATCTGATCGAAGCGGCAATTAAAAATACCATTGCAACCGGCGAAGGACAAACTTTTTGGATGAAATCAATCGGAAGAGACGAAAAAGGAGATCAGGTATCGGAAATGGAGTTTGAATGGAGTGTACGGATTAAGTAATCTTTTAAGGTTGATTTTACTACGTTAAACCTAACTTAAATAACTTTTATATTCCCGATATAGCGTTTAAATTTGTAATAAAATGCTGAAAATGAAAAGAGTGTAAGCTTTATTGTTGTCGGTGTTTTTGAAAAAGAAAGGGTGTATGAAAGTATTAATTACAGGAGCTACCGGTTTAGTAGGTAAGGAATTGGTTGCGTTGCTGTTGCAAAATGGTATTGCGATTCATTATCTCACTACTTCCCGGAAGAAAATTGAAAAAGAATCCTGTTACCACGGGTTTTTCTGGAATCCGGAACAGGGTATTATAGATGAAAACTGCTTGTTGGGAGTGGATGTAATCGTACATCTGGCAGGTGCTTCCATTTCAAAACGATGGACTTCGGCCTATAAAGAAGAAATTATTGAAAGCCGGATTTTGTCGTCCAATCTTTTGTATAAAGTACTCAAAGAAAACCCAAATCAGGTCCGACAAATTATCAGTGCTTCCGCTATCGGAATTTATCCGGATAGCCAAACCGTGCTATATAGTGAAGAATCGAAAGAAGTAAGCGATACGTTTCTTGGGAATGTTGTGCTTAAATGGGAGGATGCTGTCGATCAATTCCGTCGACTCAATATAAATGTATGCAAACTCCGTTTTGGATTGGTGCTGTCCAATCAGGGTGGCGTTTTAATGGAAATGCTCAAACCAATTAAAATGGGAATGGCGGCCGGTTTTGGTTCCGGTAAACAATTTCAGTCCTGGATTCATATTCACGATCTGGCCGATATGATTTATTTTGCAATGGAAAACAACTGGAATGGTGTTTTTAATGCCGTTGCGCCCAATCCGGTAACGAGTCAGGAAATGATAAAAGCAATCGCCGACGCGGTAAATAAAGAGGTGATTCTGCCAAATGCACCTCGTTTTATGATGAAGCTCATTTTGGGCGATATGCATATATTGTTGTTCGAAAGTCAGAAGGTGAGTGCGCAAAAAGCGCTGGATAATGGATTTCAGTTTAAATACAAATTCCTTGATAAAGCATTGGATAATCTGTTACGACCATAAAAAAAGTGCTGAAAATATTCAGCACTCCGTAGCATAATTGTAAGATGAAGTAATAATTATTTTGTTGCTTTTACGCTAACTTTTAATTCGATATCGTCATTGATAAATTTGTCTCCTAAATTGTCAAATACAGATTTGGATCCATAATTTACATTCCATAATGTTCGATTTATTGTAAAAGGCTCACTTTCGATGCTGATACCGTTGGCATCGGCAGTAATAGAGGCCGGGAATTTCACACTTTTCGTGATGTCTTTTAACGTCAGGTTACCTTCAACCATTTTCTTTCCGGCTTCTTCGGTTACTTTGGTAATTTCAAATACCGCTTCCGGATATTTTTTGGTGTTAAAGAAATGATCCACATCGCTTTCTTTTCCAAGACCTTTTAAATGACCTTCCAAACTTGTTTTTTCGTCACCTTTTAAATCGGTTACGGCAATTGATGTCATGTCGATAAAAACCTTTCCGGTTTCAATAACACCATCTTTGGCATATAGTTCACCATTTTTAATGTTGATCGTTCCGGTATGTTTTCCGGTTGGTTTGCTACCTACCCAGTTGATGGAAGATGCTTTGGCATCGACATTAAACTTTACGGCTTCGTTTGACGTAACAGGAGCTTCTACCGTTTCTTTAATCTCTGCTTCATTGGTTGTTTCTTTTTTGCAGGAAGCCAGTGACAAAGTCGCTAAAACAAATAAACTTAAAATGCCTTTTTTCATAAAAATAAATTTTTAGTTTCCACAAATCTATCGAAACGAAACGAATAAATTCTTAAAATTATATTAAATTTCTATTACGAATCGCACTAAAAAGCCATTTTTATTGTGCTTTTTTTGGAGGTAAATGACCTTTGAAAGGCCGGTAAAACCTTGTCTTTTTTGCAGTTAATAACGGTTTTTAAAAAATAGTTGGGTGACAAATTGACATTTTTAAATATTTGGCAATACTTTTGCAACCCAAATTAGCGATATAAACTGAAAAATGTTCAAGAAAATATTTAAAAATATGAGCCAGGAAAATACTGAAAACATAGAAAAAGAAACAGCACAAGGTGAAAATGTAGCAGAAAATCAGGGGATTCCACAACCGGAACTTACTGTTGAAGAACAATTGCAGGAAGAAATAGCGAAAGAAAAAGACAAATTCCTACGATTGTTTGCGGAGTTTGAAAATTATAAAAAACGAACTTCTAAAGAACGATTGGATCTGTTTAAAACAGCCAATCAGGAAGTTTTACAGGCAATGTTGCCGGTATTGGACGATTTTGACAGAGCTTTGCCGGAAATCGCAAAAAACCTTGGTGACGAAAACCTGACAAAAGGAGTGACGCTGATTTATGATAAGTTAAAATCGACATTAGTGTCGAAAGGTCTTGAAGAAGTAGAACTTAAAGCAGGTGATGCTTTTGATGCGGATTATGCAGAAGCCATTACCCTGATTCCGGCACCGTCGGAAGAATTAAAAGGGAAAATTGTGGATGTTATCGAAAAAGGATACAAACTTGGCGACAAAATTATCCGTTTTCCAAAAGTAGTGGTAGGACAATAAAGCTTAAAAAACAGAAACTCCGGAGGCATTTTTAGTGACTTCGGAGTATTTCAATTGGAATAATTTGGTTTATGAAAAAAGATTTTTACGAAATATTAGGTATTGATAAAAGCGCTTCTCCGGAGCAAATTAAAAAAGCGTACCGAAAAAAAGCGATCGAATATCATCCTGATAAAAATCCGGGCGATAAAGAAGCCGAAGAAAAATTCAAACTCGCTGCCGAAGCGTATGAAGTACTAAGTGATCCTGACAAAAAAGCACGTTACGATCAATATGGTCATGCAGCTTTCGACGGTGCAGGCGGTTTTGGCGGTGGCGGACATATGAATATGGACGACATATTTAGTCAGTTCGGGGATATTTTCGGAAGCGCTTTCGGTGGCGGATTCGGCGGTTTTAGCGGCGGATTCGGTGGCGGTGGCGGACAACGTCGTATGAAAGGGAGTAACCTGCGTATCAAAGTGAAATTAACACTGGAAGAAATCGCAAACGGCGTTGAGAAAAAAGTCAAAGTGAAACGTAAAGTTCAGGCGCAAGGGGTAACCTATAAAACCTGTCCAACCTGTAACGGTTCGGGTCAGGTGACTAAAGTGACCAATACGATTCTGGGCCGAATGCAAACCTCTTCTCCCTGTCATACCTGTAGTGGTAGCGGACAAATTATCGATGGCAAACCGTCTAATGCCGATGCACAGGGAATGATCATGGAAGACGAAACAGTATCGATCAAAATTCCGGCAGGAGTAGTAGACGGTATGCAGTTAAAAGTAGCCGGAAAAGGAAACGACGCACCAGGTGGAAACAGCGTTCCGGGCGATTTGATCGTGGCTATCGAAGAGGTGGAGCACGAAAAATTAAAGCGTGAAGGCGAAAACCTGCACTACGATTTGTATATCAGTTTCCCGGAAGCCGCTTTGGGAACCTCAAAAGATATCGATACCGTAAACGGAAAAGTACGTATCAAACTGGAAGAAGGAATACAATCCGGTAAAATTCTGCGATTAAAAGGTAAAGGAATCCCAAGTCTGAACAATTACGGTAGTGGTGATTTACTGGTACATGTTAATGTATGGACACCGAAAACACTGAACAAAGAACAGAAACAGTTTTTTGAGAAAATGTTGGAAGACGAACACTTTGTCCCGAAACCGGAAAAATCGGATAAATCATTTTTTGAAAAAGTTAAGGACATGTTTTCATAATGATTATAAAAGTTATACTTTTGAAATTCACTAGCTAAGGCTGGTGAATTTCTTTTTCATAGCAATTTTTCCCATCCTTGCGAAAATCAGGGGTGGGTTTTTTTATAAGAATTAATCCTATTTGGTAACTATTTTTTACTTTTACAGAAATCTATAGTCAATCAAATGAGTTCAATCTTAGAGGTTAAAAACGTTGTCAAGCAATATGGTGATTATACGGCTTTAAACAGCGTTTCTTTAAAAGTTCCCAAAGGAAGTATATACGGACTGTTAGGCCCGAATGGTGCCGGAAAAACATCCCTGATCCGGATTATTAATCAGATTACGATGCCCGATAGCGGCGAAGTAATTCTCGACGGTGAAAAATTAGCACCACACCACGTACAACATATCGGTTATATGCCCGAAGAAAGAGGCTTGTATAAAACCATGAAAGTGGGCGAGCAGGCGTTATACCTGGCACAGTTAAAAGGACTTTCGAAAGCGGAAGCTAAAAAACAATTGCAATATTGGTTCGAAAAACTGGAAATCCAGGGATGGTGGAACAAAAAAATCCAGGAGCTTTCCAAAGGTATGGCGCAGAAAATTCAGTTTGTGGTAACGGTATTGCACCAACCAAAATTATTGATTTTTGATGAGCCTTTCTCCGGTTTTGACCCGGTGAATGCCAATATTATCAAAGACGAAATCCTCGAATTAAAGAAAAAAGGATCCACCATTATTTTTTCAACGCACCGTATGGAAAGTGTGGAAGAAATGTGCGACGATATTGCGCTGATTCATAAATCTAACAAACTGATCGAAGGAAAACTGATCGACGTGAAAAAAGAACACCGTACCAATGCTTTCGAAGTAGGGATTTTATCCGATAATATCGAACGGCTGATGTACGAACTGACGCAGCAATTTACGCTCGAGCAAACCAATTTTAAGTCACTTAACGACGAGTTAAAACTCGAAGTACAACTCGGAAACGGAACGCCGAATGCGTTGTTGAACATTTTAACCCAAAATGGACAGGTAACCCATTTCGTGGAAAAAATACCAAGTGTAAACGATATTTTTATTCAAACTGTAAGCCGTAAATAATGAGCGTTTTATCCCTAATCATAAAGAGAGAATTTATCGCCAAGGTGCGTAATAAATCATTTATCGTGATGACGTTCCTGAGTCCGTTGCTAATCGTGGGAATGTCATTCCTGATTGGCTATTTGGTCAATATGAACAATGCAGAAGTCAAAAAAGTAGCGATACATGACGAATCCGGAATCTTTAAAAACGATTTCAAGGACACCAAAAAAACGATCTATGTCGATTTGTCGGCAATGCCACTACAGGTCGCAAAAGATACGGCCAGTAAAAGTTATGAAGGATTGATCTACATTCCGAAAGTAAACAACCCAAAAGAATTGCTGACTAAGGTTGAATATATCTCAGACGACAGTCCAAGTATGGATTTTATCATGAGTATGGAAGAAGTAATTGATCATCAGTTAACACAGAACAATCTGAAAGAACTGGGGTTTGATTATGATAAAATCGAAAAAGCCAAAACCAATGCCAGCATTCACCTGACAAAATTTTCGGGTGAGGATAGCATTAAAGGACTTAACGAGATCAAAATCGTAATTGGTTCGGCCTTTGGCTACCTGATCATGATGTTTATCATTATTTATGGTAACTTTGTAATGCGCAGTGTAATCGAAGAAAAAACCAACCGTATTATAGAAATTATCATTTCGTCGGTAAAACCATTCCAGTTGATGCTCGGTAAAATTATCGGAAACTCATTGGCGGGACTTCTACAGTTTACGATTTGGGCAATAGTGGGTATCACATTATTGATTGGAGTTGCTTCCTTTTTTGGAGTACAGACCGGAGCGCAGGCTTCGATCAATCCGGAAATGATTAATGCAGCGCAACAGGAAATGGGCGGAACCATGCAATCCTATATCAAAGAAATATTAAACCTGCCTTTGGGTACATTGATCAGTTGTTTTGTGATCTATTTTATCGGGGGCTACTTTTTATATAGCTCGCTATATGCGGCTATCGGTGCTGCCGTCGACAGTGAAACGGATTCGCAGCAGTTCCTTTTACCAATTATTATGCCGATGATGTTAGGGGTTTATGTAGGATTCTTTACGGTGATGAACGATCCGCATGGAACCGTGGCTACCGTGTTTTCGATTATACCGTTAACCGCGCCAATCGTAATGTTAATGCGGATTCCGTTTGGTGTGCCATGGTGGCAATTGGTCATTTCGATTACCCTATTATTCGGAACCTTTTTACTGGTAGTTTGGTTTGCTTCCAAAATTTATAGAGTAGGAATTCTGATGTACGGTAAAAAACCAACCTGGAAAGAATTATACAAATGGCTTAAATATTAGCAAATACGATGCTGGAACATATAAAGAATATATTGGGATTTAGGTTGATCGACACCAAAAGCATCGATTTTTCGGTGTTCGATCTGCTGGTCTTGATTTTCGCTTTTATGTTCACCGGTATTGTGCTACGGATTATCTTCAGAATCATTATTAAAAAAATACCGGAGCAGGATAAAAATAAATTTGTAGGCGTATTTCAATTTTTTAAGTATATCGCCTACATATTTGTGGTGATGTTCACGCTGCATGCTTCCGGTGTCAATATGAACGTCTTTCTAACCGCTTCTGCAGCACTTTTTGTTGGAATCGGGCTGGCGTTACAAACCTTTTTTCAGGATATTATTTCCGGAATTTTGATGATATTGGATCAGTCGTTACATGTGGGCGATGTTATCGAAGTGGATGGAAAAGTCGGAAAAGTAACCGAAATCCGTTTGCGTACCACCCGGGCTGTAACCCGTAACGACAGGGTTATGATTATTCCGAACCATCAGTTTATGAGTGAAACGCTTTTTAACTGGACACAAAATAACAGTACGAACCGCGAACAGGTAACTGTTGGTGTAGCCTATGGCAGCGATGTGCAACTGGTTAAAAAATTACTGGAAGACTGTGTTCGGGAAACGGAAGGGGTAGTGGTTGATGAAGGAATTACCGTCCTTTTTCAGGATTTTGGCGATTCGTCTCTGGATTTTGCCGTGAGTTTTTCGGTTAGCGATGGCATGAAAAGTCCTAAGATCCAAAGTGAAATCCGATTTAAAATTGATGCTGTTTTCCGACAACATAATATTAGCATACCATTCCCGCAACGGGAAATTACAATCCTGAACCGCTAAATTGTTTTTTTGGAACAGGAGTTTAGCATAAACTTCACAAACTTTGTTTTGCTTTTTGTTATTTTAGCAAACGATAACTTTCAAATACGGTCGATAATGCCCAAAATACTAATCATAGAAGACGAAGCAGCCATCAGAAGAGTCTTGTCCAAAATACTTTCAGAAGAAAACGATACTTACAAAGTAGAAGAAGCGGAAGATGGATTACAGGGATTGGAAAAAATCAAAAATGAAGATTACGATCTGGTACTGTGCGATATTAAAATGCCGAAAATGGATGGAGAAGAAGTACTGGAAGCCGTAAAAAAAATAAAACCCGAAATCCCAATGGTGATGATCTCCGGTCATGGCGATTTGGAAACGGCTGTAAATACCATGCGTTTGGGCGCTTTCGATTATATCTCCAAACCACCCGATTTAAACCGTTTATTAAATACGGTTCGCAATGCTTTGGATCGTAAAAAACTCGTAATCGAAAATAAAATACTGAAGAAAAAAGTCAGTAAAAATTATGAAATGGTCGGAAATAGCGATGCAATTAATCAGATTAAAGACATGATCGATAAAGTTGCGCCTACTGAAGCCAGAGTATTGATCACCGGACCAAACGGAACCGGTAAGGAACTTGTGGCGCATCAGTTACACGAAAAAAGCGAGCGTTCAACTGCACCGCTAATCGAAGTGAATTGTGCCGCCATTCCGTCGGAATTGATCGAAAGTGAATTGTTTGGTCATGTTAAAGGCGCTTTTACATCGGCGGTTAAAGATCGCGCCGGAAAGTTTGAAGCAGCCGATAAAGGAACAATCTTCCTGGATGAGATCGGAGATATGAGTTTGTCGGCTCAGGCTAAAGTATTACGGGCGTTACAGGAAAATATGATCACAAGAGTTGGCGCGGATAAAGATATCAAAGTGGATGTACGTGTTGTAGCCGCCACCAATAAAGATCTGAAAAAGGAAATTGAAGAGGGACGTTTCCGTGAAGATTTATACCATCGTTTGGCGGTTATTTTGATCAAGGTACCGGCATTAAACGATCGACGTGAAGATATTCCGTTATTGGTGACACATTTCGCCGAAAAAATAGCCTCCGAACAGGGAAGTACCTGTAAAAAGTTTTCGGCTCAGGCGATTAAACTATTACAGGAATACGATTGGACCGGGAATATCCGGGAACTTCGAAATGTAATCGAACGATTGATCATATTGGGAGGCGCTGAGATTTCTGAAAATGACGTAAAAATGTTTGCAAGTAAATAATATAAAAGAACAGGGAAACCGGTTCTTTTTTAGGGATTATCATATGAAATTAAAAAAAATAGACGAAAAACTGGCGCAGGCTTTGGTAGAAAACGGTATTACCGAGCCTAACGAAATCCAGAAGGAGTGTTTCGGAACGTTGAAAAGTGGTGCCGATGCAGTGGTGATCATGCCGGATAATGGTGGGAAATCCACAACAATTGTATATACCGTAATTCAGAAACTGGAAAAAGCAGAAGGAGAATCCACACGGGCGATGGTTATCGTGAAAGACAAAGAAGAAGTGTTGAAAATGGTCGATTTGTTCCGTAAACTCGGAAATTACCATAACCTTCGCGTTTTTGGAGCGCACGACAAAGGGGATATCGATTACGATAAAAACCAGATTTCATTGGGCGTGGATATTTTGGTTGGGACACCCCATAAAATAAACGCGATGTTTTCTTCGGCCGGATTTAACATTAACACGGTAAAGTTATTTATCGTAGATGATGCCGACGAAATATTCCGTTTGCGTCAGGATGCGATAATTTTGCGATTGTCGAATAGTATCGAAAAAACGCAACGGGTGTTTTTTGCACATGCCTTGACGGAACGTGTCGAAGCATTGGCCGACAAGACCATGATCGAACCGTATTTATTCGGTTTGGAAGAATACGGAGAAGAAGCCGAAGACGAAAATCTATATATCTAAACTGATAAAAAGCCGGTAGTTACCGGTTTTTTTATTTCCAAAAACTTACGGTAAATTCCACAGGAACTGTCTAATAAAAAACTATCTTTGCGCCTTAAAATTAAAAGGCATACAACCATAACATGATTACAGTTAACGATATTTCGGTGCAGTTTGGAGGTACAACATTATTTAGTGATGTGACTTTCGCCATCAATGAAAATGACAAAATCGCCTTAATGGGGAAAAACGGAGCGGGTAAATCGACTTTGTTAAAGATTATTGCAGGTGTAAATAAACCGTCTACCGGAGCGATATCGGCACCAAAAGAAGCCGTGATAGCCTATTTGCCACAGCATTTGCTAACAAAGGATGATGCGACAGTTTTTGAAGAAACCTCAAAAGCATTTGCCGCGATTTTTGCAATGAAAACCGAAATCGATGATCTGAATGAGCAACTGACCGTTCGTACCGATTACGAAAGTGATGATTATATGAAGCTGATCGAAAGGGTTTCGGAATTAAGCGAAAAATTTTATTCGATCGAAGAAGTTAATTACGAAGCGGAAGTTGAAAAAGTATTAAAAGGACTGGGGTTTGTTCGTGAAGATTTTAACCGCCCGACATCCGAATTTAGTGGTGGATGGCGTATGCGAATCGAACTGGCTAAAATATTATTACAAAAACCGGATTTAATTCTGTTGGATGAGCCAACCAACCACATGGATATTGAAAGTATTCAATGGTTGGAAGATTTCTTGATCAATTCGGCTAAAGCGGTAATGGTCATTTCCCACGACCGTGCTTTTGTCGACAATATCACGAATCGTACAATCGAAGTAACGATGGGACGTATTTACGATTATAAAGCTAAATATTCCGATTATCTGGAATTGCGTAAAGACCGACGAATTCACCAGCAAAAGGCCTACGATGAACAACAAAAAATGATTGCCGAAACGCAGGAGTTTATCGATCGTTTTAAAGGTACCTATTCCAAAACCTTACAGGTACAGTCGCGGGTAAAAATGCTTGAAAAACTGGAACTGGTTGAAGTGGATGAAGTGGATACTTCGGCATTACGCCTGAAATTCCCACCGTCGCCACGTTCGGGGCAATATCCGGTTGTAGTGGAAGAGCTTTCAAAATCGTATGGTGATCATGTGGTGTTTAAAAATGCCAGTATGGTGATCGAACGCGGACAGAAAGTAGCCTTTGTCGGAAAGAACGGAGAAGGAAAATCGACGATGATCAAAGCGATTATGAAGGAGATCGATTTCGAAGGAAAACTGGAAGTGGGACACAATGTAAAAGTGGGGTATTTTGCTCAGAATCAGGCGTCTTTATTAGATGAGAATCTAACGGTTTTTGAAACAATCGATCATATCGCGGTAGGCGATATCCGTACCAAAATCAAAGATTTATTAGGGGCTTTTATGTTTAGCGGTGATAATACCACGAAAAAAGTAAAAGTATTATCCGGAGGAGAAAAAACACGTTTGGCAATGATCAAGTTATTATTGGAGCCGGTTAACGTATTGATTCTGGATGAGCCAACAAACCACCTGGATATGAAAACCAAAGATATCATTAAGGATGCCTTAAAAGATTTCGACGGTACGTTGATTCTGGTGTCGCACGACAGGGACTTTTTGGACGGATTGGCAACCAAAGTATTTGAGTTTGGAAACAAACGTGTACGGGAGCATTTCGAAGATATCAAAGGATTCCTGGAATTTAAGAAAATGGAAAACCTTAGGGAAATTGAAAAATAAAAAAGAAAGAGCGGTGTAGAGCCGCTCTTTTTTATTGCGTTGATTACACCTGACAGGTTTCCAAAACCTGTCAGGTGTTTTGCTATAAGAACCAATTGTTTTCAAAACCTGTCAGCTGTAACATTTAAAGTTATTCTTCTTTAAGTACGGCTTTGCGTTTAAAATACAATGCCACATACGAAGCAATTCCGCAGATTACGGCAATTAGTATCATATTCCGGATCGCACTTACCGTTTGGGATAAATCACCATTCTCGATAATCAGAATACGAAAAGCTTTTAAGAAATGCGTTAGCGGAATGACATCGGCGACACATTGTACCCAAAATGGCATCTGACTTAACGGCCATGTAAAGCCACTCAAAATAAAACTTGGTGTCGCAATGACCATTAGGATTTCGGTGGCTTTAAGCTGGTTCGGAATCAGGATACTGACCAAAATACCGATAAAACAAACCGCAATCACAAAAATACCGGCTACAAATGTCAGCGGTCCTAAATTATCGAAAAACGGAATACGGAACCATAGGGTAAACAACCAGTATAAAATCCATAAACCAAAACTCATAATCAGATACGGAACAATTTTTATCGTGATCAGTTTTAATAGCGATGGGCATTTTTGTACCAATTCTTTAAACGTTTCGTTTTCATATTCCGATGCAAACGATAAGGCGAGTCCCAATAATAAAACCTGTTGTAAAACCGTAGCCAAAACACCTGGCCATAAGAAATACATATAGTTGGTACTGCGGTTGTATTTTTTGATAAAGGTGGTTCGGAACGGCTCGTATTGTGTCATAACCAGATTTTCCGGTGTACCTTGTTTGCGCAGCGTTTCGATTTGTACGCCGGCTTTCAGGGTTCCGAGGCAAACCTGTAAAGCGGTTGAAGCATAATTGGCCGTTAGTACGTTGGAAGTATTGACAATCGTGACGATCTCAGGATACTTTTTGGTGAGTACCTTTTTTTCAAAACCTTTGGGAATCAATACTACACAGGTGGCTTCTTTATCGATTGCAATCTGCGATAAATTGTTCTGATCATATAAGGTTGCGGCGATGTTCAGTACTTCGTTGTCCTGAAACATCTGGATCGCCTTGGCGCTCATTTCACTGCGATCTTCGTCTACAACTACGATGGGTAAATCGGTTACTTTTCCTTTGCCGTATACATAACCCAGCAAGATACCATAGAGCAATGGTGCTCCGATAAATAATAAACGGAGGACTTTGTTCTGCCAGAAAAACCGAAATTCTCTTTTTATCAGTGATCCGAAATTTTCCATAGGCTTATAGTGCTAAAGTGACTGTGGTTTTGGTGATCAGGTCTTTGGATGCATTGGTGTCGATAGGCGTTATTTTGATCTCAAACAAACTTTCCTGCATTTCATAATCCGGGTAGGCGGTTGCAATGTTTCCGTAGGCTCCCAATTGTTTGATCGTGGTCACTTTGCCTTTAAAATCCTGCTTTTTATACGGTACATAAACGGATAATTCCTGTCCTTTTTTGACTTTATCCAATTGGCTTTCCGGTAGTGTAAATCGGAAATACAACGAATTGTCAACATAACCGTTAAACAAGGTATAACCGGGTAATGCCAATTCACCTACACTCAATGTGATTGTCTCGATACTCATATCCTGTGGTGCGATGACATACCGCTCTTTATCGGCGGTTTCTACTTCTTTGAGTGCACCCAAAGCACGATCCTGTTGTCCTAGAGCCATGGTTTGTTGTTCGATTCGTGCCCCTTTTTTGGCATCGTCCAGTTCGGCTTGTACGGCTATATATTGGGATTGTGCGCCCTGGTATTTGGCAAAAGCTTCGTCATAGGTTTGTTGGGAAACCAGTGAGTCTTTTAGCATATTGCTCAATCTACGAATGGATTTTTGGGCAAAATCATATTGTTCTTTCAGGGCTTTTTGCTTGGCTTCCAATTGTTTGATCTGGTTATCTGTCGCGCCTTTAACGGCCATATTGTATTGTGCTTTGGCCGAAATAACGGCACCTTCGGCCTGACTTTTTTTAGCGTCAACTTCCGGGATATCCAGTATGGCCAACGTATCGCCTTTATGAACCAGGTCGCCTTCTTTGACAAATATTTTGACAAGCTTACCCGGAACTTTGCTCACAACGGCAATCTGTTCTTTTTCGACCTTCCCTTGTATCTTTTTGTCGTTTTCGGGCTTATTACATCCAATAAGTAAGGAAACTGAGGCTAGTAGCGTAAGTGTATGTTTCATAATGCTGGTTTTATTTGGATAAATAATTGGTAAGTTCGCCGGTTGCGATCACGGTTTCGATGGCCGACAGACGTTGTTCGATTAATGTACTGACTTTGTTTAATGCGGCTTTATACATATCGTTTTCGGCTTCCAGTCGTTCGGAAATATTGATCAGTCCTTCTTTGTATTGTTTGATCGCCAGATTCAAATTGTTACGGGCTACTTTTTCCTGTTGATCGGCGATTTCCGTTTTCTGATTCAACACGTTATAATTGGCATAATTGTTTTCCAGTAACAACTGTAGTTTTTCTTTGGTGTCGTCAATCTGATTTTGAACCTGTTCGATGTTGATTTTCGCTTCGTGAACTTTGTGTTTGCGTTCAAAACCACTAAAAATTTCCCATTTTAAAGCCGCACCAATAATCCAGTTCTGACTAATGGTAAGTTCGTTCAAGCCTAAATTTAGCGGTTGACCGAATATCGGAAGTGGCGGTGTGGTCGCATTCGCATCAAATAAACTGGAATAGGTAACGCCTCCAAAAGCACCTAAAGTTGGCAGGAAGGTTCCTTTTTCTTTTTTCAATGCATAGTGATAAGCCGATTTAAATGATTCCAGTGCTTTGATTTCCTGTTTGTTATCAGTTGTCAGATTTTGACTGATTAAATACGGAGCCAGTTGGTACTGTACGTTTTTGATTTCTTCATTTGAATAACCGGTCAGGTAACTTATTTTTTTGAGTACGACTTTGCGTTTTCCTTCCATTTCGATTTTTTTGGACGAAAGTTCCAGTGTCGCCAGTTTTATTTTATCCCGGTCATACGGGATAGCCAATCCTTGTTCAATAGCTTTTGTTACGCGTAAAGTCTCAGCATTTAGACGTTTCTCACTGTCGTTGATCAGGCGTTCGACTTCGTCCAGAAGTGCCAGCTGATCAAAAGTGTTAATCACATCTTTTACGATACCGTCTTTTTCCGATTCGGTTAAGTAGGCGGTTCCGATCGCTTTTTGTTCGATCGCTTTCGCACCGTTTGGTATCTGAAGTCCGCTGAAGAGTACCGTTTTGGCCATAACACCGCCATGAAAAATATTCCCGTAGTTGTCAAAGGAAGTCTTACCATCCAATAACGGATAATTGGCAACCGTAACCGTAGGTAAATCGATGGTCATCCGGTTGTCGAAATATAGATACATCGCCGTAGCTTCTACCGTTGGGATGTATTTATTCCAGATACTCTTTTTTTGCAGATTTAGTTTTTCGATTTCCAGTTCTTTGTTTTTTACCGAACTGCTCTTTGCCAATGCTTTTTGTATCGCATCGTCCAGTGAAGCCGAAACCGCTATCTGCGAATAGCCTTCCGCCAGACAAAAGAGTGAAATCAAAGAGAGTAGTACGTGTTTTTTCATTTTATTTTTTTGTTTCCAGGTTATTATAAATCCGAATAAAAGTGTCTCTTACCAATTGAATAACTTCCGGATCGATATCGCGTACGGCTGAGTTAACGGTCTGATCAACGACTTTCATAGCGCCTTCTTCCAACGACCGACCTTGTTCGGTTAGGAAAATCAGGTTCAGACGTCGGTCTTTTTTATCCGGACGACGTTCGGCTAAGCCTTCTTTTTCCAAATGATCAATTAAACGGGTGATGCTGGGTTTGTCACGATAGGTTTCGTCGGCCAGCACTTGTTGGGAGCAACCATCTTTTTTCCATAAAACAGCCAAAATGGACCATTGTTCTTTGGTTAAGTTGATGCCATTGGCTTTAAACTGGTTTAATAAAGCGCGATTGAAGGCCGACGGAATGCGACCCGATAGTAAGTTATATAGATTCTCCGTAGTAAAAATGGTTTCCATAACAATGGTTGTTTAAGCAACTACAAAAATAGGAACTCCAGTGCGGATGACACTGCTTTTTGTTGGGATTAACAAATTTTTATCAGAAAGAGTTCCTTATAAATGTAAGAATTATTTTTGTAAATAACTGTATTCCAATATTAATTTTTGTTTATACTGTTAGCAGATTACAAAAAAAAATATCCGTAGACAACAACGGGTATTGGAATAGTGTAACGATTTAATTAAAGAAAAATGTTTATTTTTTTAAGCGCAAACGATAGATATCGGCTTGGAGTTTTTCGGTATCATTGTCTTCGCATAGTAAAAAGGAAATTTCCGCTTCAGAATCAGCATACAAGGTAAGTCCTTCAAATTTATGAGTGTCCGTTATCGTTCGGGTAAAATCAATTTTCATTTTTTCGATGTCGATCCGCCCGATTACACTTCCTAAAACCGCTCCGTCGTTATAGGTCGAATTGGTGTCTTCGGCCGCGGCCAAAAAATAAAGCTTGTCCTGAACCAATGTCGCATCGGTAAAACCGGTACGCACCCCTTTGATTTTCGGTAGTTTTAATTCGCTGAAAATAATATTAAAATCATCCACCAGGTTTTTACCTTCTATCGTAAAAACAATATTTTTTCCGGTTGTACCATTGCCTCTGTTAAAAAAGTACCAGCTTTTGCCATTATAGGCCACGCCTTCGATATTAAAATTTTCGGAACTAAGCCCGGCAAAGGTTTGCATGGCTGCATATAAGTCGGAAATATCAACCACTGATACAACTTTTTTGGTCTTTGCATTTACTTTTACCATTTTGTTTCGGTTTACTGTAGACCCTGATCCGAAAAGATATAAGGTGTCGGCATACGAAGTAATCGCTTCAAAATCGGGTTTGATTTTTTTGGCGATGTTTTCAGCCGGGTTTTCCAATAACGGATGGCGTTTAAGATTCGCCGATTTGGTTTCGTATTCGTATAAATAGGAGCTGTTATCGCTGATTATATTCAAAACGGAATGGTCGAAAATAAGCCCGGAAGCCGATCCGACGCCGATGATCTGAAATAATAATTCCAAAGTAAGTCGATTCATGATGATGCGCTTAATTAGTACTATCAAAGTACCGCATTATTTTTGAAAGTTGCGGAAAAAGCCACGGAAAATTCTTCCGAATGCGTCAAAATATTCTTATTTTTATAGAAACATCTAATTCCCCAGGCGTATGAAAACTATTAAGTGCGATGATTTTAGAGTGGACAGTAGCATTAAATTATCTGATTTACCGACTGCTTTAAATATAGATACTTCCGAAAAAAAGAAATCCAAAGCATTGGAAAAAACCAGAGAAAAACTGAGCAAACTTCAGGACAAAATGTATGCACACAATCGCTATGGCGTACTGATTTGTTTGCAGGGAATGGATACCGCCGGAAAAGATAGTCTGATTCGGGAAGTTTTTAAGGAATTTAATTCCCGTGGCGTGGTAGTGCATAGTTTTAAAACACCCAATTCGTCCGAACTGGAACACGATTATTTATGGCGGCATTATATGGCGTTACCGGAAAAAGGAAAGTTCTCCGTTTTTAATCGTACGCAATACGAAAATGTACTGGTCACTCGTGTACATCCGGAATATATACTGAATGAGAATTTACCCGGAATCGAATCGGTAGCCGATATACCGGCCGATTTCTGGCAAAAGCGGTACGAGCAGATCAATAATTTTGAAAAGCATATTGTCCAAAATGGTACCATTGTTTTAAAGTTTTTTCTGCATTTGAGTAAGGAAGAGCAGCGTCAGCGCTTGTTACGACGTTTGGACAAAGAGGAGCACAACTGGAAATTTTCACCCGGGGATTTAAAAGAGCGGGCTAGATGGGACGAATACCAGCAGTATTATGAAGAAGCGATTAATAATACATCCAAAAAACATGCGCCCTGGTATGTGGTTCCGGCTGATAATAAAGAGACGTGTCGTTATATCGTAGCAAAAACAATATTAGACGAGCTGGAAAAATATACGGACATTAAAGAGCCGGAATTGGATCCGGAAATTAAAAAGCATATCGTATCTTATCGCGATGCCTTACAAAAGGAGTAAGTACAAAAAAAACGCCCGGAGGCGTTTTTTTTATTTTGCAGCTTCAAATTTTGCCAGTGGCGCCATTCGGGCTTTATTTAGTTGTAATGTTTTACCGTTGTGGTTGTAATTATCCACAGTGCGAAGTACTTCTAAAAAAGCGGTTTCGGTGTCCAGATCCGGACAAGCCATCAGTGTACCCATTAATTGTGAAAGTTCGATACGGCTTCCTTCTTTAAGGGTATAGGTACCGCCAAAACCATTACAACCACTAAACCCTGAAATGCGATGGTCTTTTGCGTCCAACTGCAGGTAAACATCCTTACCCATTTGGGTTTGTGAAACCGGTTTTCCGTTTAATTCAACCAATTTCCATTTGGTTCCTTCGAGGGAAGCGGTTGCGGTTGTTTTTTTAGCAGTGTTACAGCCTATGGAAACTAAAGCCAGGGTTAGTAATGATAAAGTTACTTTTTTCATATTCGTTTAATTTTCTGGGACATTCATCTCTTTGTTTAAAACATATTTCTTTGCAAGTGCCCCGGTTATTTTTTTTCCTTCCATGTCCAGCATGATCAACTGATTGGCGCCTACCAAAAACTTGTTCGGGCCATCTTTTATATTTTCCAGTTCTACTGTACTGCCATCATCACTCCAGCTGAAGGATCCTGTTACCTGGAGGATGTCGTTCCCTTTGCCCTGGTATTTGGTCGTCATCACATACGTTTTATCCCGGTTAAGGGTAACGGTGGTTTCGATACCTTCACAATCGGCACAAGGGGTTACACCTTTATAAGTTCCGTCCCAATCCAATACATTTTCACTACTTTTTGCCAGTGACGTGCTGCTTTTTTCAGTGTTTGCTCCGTCACTATCGGCTTTGTTTTCTTTTTTACACGAGGTCATCGCAAAAGCGATACAAACTACGGCTAGAATTACTTTTTTCATTAGAAGTGATTTATAAGTTGTTGATTATCCAGAGAATTCACTTATAAAGGTAGTGATATTTTACGAACATTTTTCGAATTAATGCTAAAAAAATATCACCATTTTCCTGTTATAATTTAAAGCCGTAGGCCAGGCGGAGTGACACCTGTCCGGTATTAAAATGGTTGTAATCTTCATAGCGCAGGCTAATGTCGATGTTTTTGGTTGCAATACCAATCCCGGGTGCCCAAAGGAAGGAAGTTCCCATACCGTCTTTGACTCCAATACCGGCACCGACTTCACCCAAAACATAAATCTGGTTTCCTAAAAAGGATTTAAAACCCAGTTTGGCCGGAATAAAACCACCGTCTGCTTCCTTGCTGAACAAATGGGTATACCCTGTTGTGGCGGCCAATGACGTTTTTTGCGTTAAATCGTATTGCAATCGCGCATCTGCTCCTAAACTGAAGTCGTACGAACTGTTTATCGGAATCCCTCCGTTTAGTCCGAACCCTACACGCCATCCTTTTTCATATCCCTGTGTCTGAGCCTGGGAATCTGTCGAGAAGAATAGTGCTGAAGCTATCGCAGTCAGTCCTAAAAGCCTTTTAACATTTTTCATATTTAATACGTTTTATGTTTAACAATATGGATTTTAACAACAATCAGGCCATTTTGTTATTTTTTAAAACTTAATTTTATGTTAATTTAATATGAAATAGCGTATTAAAACAGTGTAAAATATTGATTTTTAATATTTTGTATTCTTTTTTTGGCTGGACTGAAAATTACTATTTTTAATGGTACTATGGCGTGGCAAGTTCTTACCTTTGCCGGAAAATGGAGTAAAATGAGATTCTCGGTATACACAAAAGAGTTTGGTTATAACCTGCGATTGGCCTACCCGATTATTTTGGGGATGCTGGGGCATACCCTGGTGGCTATCGTGGATAATATTATGGTGGGTAAGCTCGGACCAACCGAATTGGCGGCCGTTTCCCTTGGGAATAGTTTTGTATTTATTGCCATGTCGCTGGGCGTAGGTTTTTCTACGGCTATAACGCCTTTGATCGCAGAAGCCGATGGTGAAAAGAGCCTCGAAAAGGGGAGAAGTGTTTTCCATCACGGACTGGTATTGTGTACGATATTGGGAATTTCATTGTTTGCGCTGATCTATTTTTCAAAACCGATTATTCGTTTTATGGGACAACCGGAAGAAGTGGTGGAAATGGCAAGACCATTTCTGGATATTGTCGCTTTTTCGTTGATTCCGCTTATCATTTTTCAGGGGTATAAACAGTTTGCCGATGGAAAGTCGGAAACCAAATATGCCATGTGGGCTACGGTGATTTGTAATATAGTTCACCTGATCATTAATTATTTTCTGATCTATGGAATCTGGATTTTCCCCAAAATGGGAATTGTCGGGGCAGCTATAGGTACCGTATCGTCCCGTTTTGTAATGCTGATCTATATGCATTATGCCCTAAAAACAAAAGAAAAGTTTAAACCCTATTTTGAAGGATTCCGTTTAGCAGCGATCAAAAAATCGATGAGTAAAAAAATTATTGCGTTGGGCTTACCGTCTTCGATGCAGATGTTTTTCGAAGTAGCTTTGTTTACCGGTGCCGTATGGCTTTCCGGCCGACTGGGAACAACCAGTCAGGCGGCCAATCAGATCGCATTGAGTATGGCTTCGTTTACCTTTATGTTTGCTTCCGGACTAAGTGTGGCCGGGATGGTGCGCGTTGGAAATTACAAAGGAATGCAGGATTATAAAAAATTGCAGGTAGTGGCGCGTTCCATTTTCCTGTTGGCAATTATCATTGAGACGATTTTTGCTTTATTGTTTGTAGGTTTGCATCAGATATTACCAGCACTTTTTGTCAATGCGAATAGTGCCGCCCATATAGCCGATACTGCTGAAGTAATCCATATCGCTTCCCGTTTACTAATTGTAGCGGCAGTTTTCCAGATTTCGGATGGAGTACAGGTAGCAGTTTTAGGAGCTTTACGTGGTATTCAGGATGTGAAAATCCCGATGTATATTACTTTTGTTGCCTATTGGGTAATCGGATTTCCAATTTCGATTTATCTGGGCTTGTATACCAAATTGGGAGGCGAAGGAATCTGGATCGGATTATTAGCCGGATTAACCACTGCAGCAATATTTTTGTATATTCGCTTTAGCCGTCTGACGCGAAAATTGCTTCTGGATGATGCTAAAGCAGTTACCAAAATTATTAATTAAGAGAATTAAATAAGAACCATATGGAATTACCAAAATTTGTACTGGCCGATAACACCGATTTTCCGGATGATATTTTTATTATCCACCTGGAATACCCTCGTTTCTTGATCAACCTTAAAGATGACTCGATTGAGTTTTTGGAAGAACTGGACGATGAGGATGAGGAAGATATGGAGGCCGAAATGGAAAAATTAATCCAACTTGCAGGTGAGTTTTACGACCGTGAGATGGAGCGTTACGAAGAGTAAGCCTATTTAAAATAGTTGTCAAGTAATAATTTAGCGGCTGCAAACGGTGATATTTCATTGTTTTGCACCGCTTTTTTGTTTTCCTCCAGTAAGATCTGAATGTCGGGATGGTTATAGAAATTCTGTTTTAACTGTTCATTAATTGTCTCCAATAACCAATATTGGTTTTGTTCTTTTCGTTTTTGATGAAAATAACCGTTTTCTCGGGTGAGTGTAAAGTATTCTTCAATGGTGTTCCAAACATCCGGAATGCCTTCCTGCGTTAAAGCACTACAGGTGGTTACTTTAGGAGACCATCCGGAGTTTTTCATCGGAAATAAATGTAAGGCCCGGTTGTACTCGGTTTTCGCCAGTCGGGCGCGCTTGATGTTGTCGCCGTCCGCTTTGTTGATCACAATCGCATCGGCCATTTCCATGATTCCACGTTTGATTCCTTGTAGTTCGTCTCCGGCTCCGGCCAGATTTAACAACAGAAAGAAATCGACCATACTGTGTACCGCCGTTTCACTCTGACCAACGCCAACGGTTTCAATTAGGATGGTGTCAAATCCGCAGGCTTCGCAAAGAATGATCGTTTCACGGGTTTTACGCGCTACACCGCCAAGACTTTCTCCTGATGCCGACGGTCGGATATAGGCATTTTCGTCTTTTACCAATTCTTCCATTCGGGTTTTATCACCCAAAATACTGCCATGAGAAATTGAACTACTCGGATCGACAGCCAATACGGCCACTTTTTTACCTAATCCGGTCAGGTATTTTCCAAAAGCTTCGATAAAGGTACTTTTTCCAACTCCGGGTACACCGGTTATCCCAACGCGTACCGATTTATTGGCATACGGTAAACAGGCTTTGATAATTTCATTGGCTTTTTCCAGATGGGTGGTACTCGTGCTTTCAATTAAAGTGATGGCACGACTCAATGCAATTTTGTCTCCGCTCAAAATCCCGGCAATCAGTTGTTCCGATGTCGGTTGTTGACGGCGGTATTGCCGGATTTGGGCTACTGAGTCCGAACTGACAATTTCCGGTTGTTCAATACCGTCTTTTTCATGTAAAGCCGTAGGATGCGATTTCTTGTGTGCCACTGGATAGTTTTAAACTGTAAAATTAAAGAAAAAGTGCACAATCTTCAAGTCGAATTGAATATTGTGCACCCTGAGTTAAATTAGAAGGAAAATTAGTAAGCGGCTGTAAAGCGTACCTGATGGTGTTTTGGGTTTTCGGTTTCATCGGCAATAACTACGGCCAAATCCTGAACTGATAAGATACTACGCTGATTGTTATCAAATACCGGGTTGTCCAAACCTAAACGATAGTTACCGGTTCTTCCGGTGGTAATACCGGGATGCATTTCGAATGCCGGACTAAAAAAGGCCCAATCCAGTTCTTTTTCGTCTTTTAAAAAGTTTAGGTAGTCACGTGCGGCAGAAGCTCCGGCATGGTATTCTTTTGGGAAATCCGGAGTGTCTACAGCTTGTAAACCAGGAGCCACAAATAAACTTCCGGCGCCACCAATCACGATATAACGTTTTACACCCGATTGTTTTACGGCTTCCTGAATGGCTTTGGAACCGTTGATAAAATCATCGTAAATATTTGGGTTGGTCCATCCGGAATTATAAGCGCTGATCACTACGTCATGACCGGCTAATACGTTGGCAAGTTCCGAAACATTAAAAATGTCGGCTTTTACCCAGTTTACATTAGTATGGGTTGTTGTGTTCGGATTTCGGGCAATAGCGGTAACCTGGTGGTTGCGGTTGCTAATTTCATCTAAAAGGGTAGAACCTACAAATCCTGTGGCTCCGATAATGGCTATTTTCATATTTCTATATATAATAAAATTTGTTACAGTTTTGAGTAAAAAAATATCAGAACTGCTCACTGAATTCTTCAAGCGAGATGGACTTCAATTTATTGACAATCGCTATGTTGATGTCGTCATATAAAGCAGTCAGATTATTATTGATTTGTTTGCCAACCGGACATTCCGGGTTTGGATCGTTTTTCGAGAAACCAAAGCTCATCTTTTCGAAAGTCATGTTAAATATTGCTTCCATTGAGATCATCGCAGCTGGTTTGATCAGCTTCGTTCCGCCATTTTTTCCCTCTTTGCTTTCGACCAAATGGTGTTTTTTAAGGTTGGCAATTTCTTTGCGAACCAACACCGGATGAATGTTCAGGCTGCCGGCGATATAGTCCGAAGCCATGTATTCGTCTGGGAATTTTGCTAAGAGCGTTAGTATATGTGTGGTGATGGCAAACTTACCGGTAATCATAACTGTAATAAAATGTATTACAAATGTATGCCGCTTCTTTTAAAGAAAAAATATTTTGGCTTTTTTTTAAGAAAAATTATTGGCGCGGATTGTCGAAATTTGCACCTTGATACTGCGAATATAATGACGTTTAAACAAAAATATACCCTCCTTTTTATCCTCGCAGGTTTATCGGCTCTGGCTCCTTTCAGTATCGATATGTACCTGCCTGCATTTCCGGCCATAGCGAAAGGACTGCATACGGATATCGCACAGGTTACCCTGTCGCTTACCAGTTATTTTATAGGAATTAGCATCGGCCAGCTTTTCTACGGACCGATTATTGATAAATTCGGACGAAAGAAACCTTTATTATTGGGGTTGTTATTGTTTATCGTGGCTTCGATCGGTTGTGCATTTTCCCCTTCGATTTACTGGTTGATCACTATGCGGGTTGTTTTAGCACTGGGCGGATGCGTCGGTATGGTTGTGAGTAGGGCCGTAGTACGCGATTTGTTTCCGGTTTCGGAGATTGCTAAAATATTTTCTATTCTGATGTTAATCGTAGGTGTGGCTCCGATTCTGGCGCCCTCTATCGGTGGTTGGGTGGTATCGGTTTCCGACTGGCGGTCTATTTTTTATGTGCTGGCGATAATCGGATTGTTGTTGACCCTGGCGGTGTATTTTTTTCTGCCGGAGAGTATAAAAGAAAAAACTGCGGAGCCACTTAATTTTAACAATAGTATCCGTGACTATAAAGCTGTGTTTTTTGAAAAGACCTTTTTATTCTACGCTTTTGCCGGTAGTGCGGCCATGGCAGGAATGTTTGCCTATATCAGCGGATCACCGTTTGCGTTTATGAAGTATTTCGGATTAACGGAAGCGCAGTATGGCTGGGTTTTCGGAATCAATGCGATGGGTTTTATCGCAGGAAGCCAGTTAAATCGTTTGTTGTTAAACCGATTAACGTCGTTGCAAATTATTACGCTGTCCGGAGGAACCTTATTTATTGTGGCTTTGTCGTTGATCACATTATTACAACTGCAATTGTTTACACCCGTAATCCTGATTTTGCATTTGTTTACGTTCCTGTTTTGCCTCGGAATATTAGTACCGAACAGTACGGCAATGGCCTTGGCACCGTTTTCTGAAAATGCAGGTAGTGCTTCGGCATTAATTGGATTTTTGCAGATGGTTTGCGGGGCGATTTTATCGGCAATTGTAAGTGCATTACACGATGAAACCTTGTTTCCAATGGTGGGCGGAATGGCTACTGCCGGGATAGTGGCTTTTGTCATTATTCTGCGTTTGAATATCAATACTAAAAAAGGAAAAATTAACCCGGCGCCCATACCGGTACCGGTTGCTACTAAAAAGTTATAGAATACCATGAAAACCAATGAAATTGCTTTAGAAGCAAACCCGTCACAGGAACTGTTGCAAAAAACCGCGTATTCGATCCTGTTTTCGATAAGTTTTGCGCATTTATTAAACGATTTATTGCAGGCGGTTATCCCGGCTGTTTATCCGATATTAAAAGATAATTTTCAGTTGTCCTTTACACAGATCGGATTGATCACTTTTTCGTATCAGATGGCGGCTTCTATTTTACAACCGTTTGTTGGATTTTATACCGACAAATATCCAAAACCCTTTTCGCAATTATACGGAATGTTGTTTACGTCTGTAGGGATTATTGCCCTTTCGTATGCAACCAGTTTTTATATGATCTTGTTAGCTGTGATTTTGGTTGGAATCGGATCGTCCATTTTTCATCCGGAATCGTCCCGGGTTTCGTATCTGGCTTCGGGCGGCAAAAGAGGATTGGCACAATCGATTTTCCAGATCGGTGGAAATGCCGGAACGGCAATAGGACCTTTATTGGTCGCATTATTTGTAGTGCCCAACTCACAACAGTATATTTTGTGGTTCCTGATTTTTGCAATCATAGCGATGATGGTATTGAGTAGAATTGCATTTTGGTATCGCGATCACCTGAGCCTGCGAAAATCAAAAAAGACAGAACCGGAAATCCTGCACAGCCTTTCAAAAGGAAAAGTAAATCTTTCGATCGCGATCCTGTTGTTGCTGATCTTTTCCAAGTTTTTCTATACAGCGAGTATGTCAAGTTATTTTACATTTTACCTGATGGACAAATTCCACGTATCGGTTCAGGATGCACAGTTTCACTTGTTTTTGTTTCTGATGTCGGTGGCGGCCGGAACACTTTTAGGCGGGCCATTAGGGGATAAGTTCGGACGTAAATATGTAATCTGGTTTTCGGTTTTGGGTGTGGCACCGTTTACATTGTTATTGCCATTTGCCGATTTATTCTGGACCGGTGCCTTATCGATGATCATTGGTGTGATCCTATCGTCGGCTTTCCCTGCAATCTTAGTATATGCACAGGAATTATTACCTAAAAAACTCGGAATGGTTTCCGGATTATTCTATGGTTTTGCCTTTGGAATGGGCGGTCTGGGATCGGCGTTGTTGGGTTATCTGGCCGATCATACGAGTATCACGTTTGTGTATCATATTTGCGCTTTTCTGCCTTTGATCGGACTTATTGCGTATTTCCTTCCGAATATTAAGAAGAAATAGTACTTTCACTTAAAATTTAGCGATATGAATCCGGAAATTATAGCGAAGCTTCAGGGAATTGTAGGTGTTTCTTATGTTTTTACCGACGAAGAAACCCGAAATAGTTATGGACATGATGAAACGGAAGATCTGGTATTTCCACCTCAGGTGGTGGTAAAACCGGCTTCGGCTGCTGAAATTTCGGCTATAGTTATTTTGGCGAATGAATATACAATTCCGGTGGTTCCTATTGGTGGGCGTACAGGTTTAAGCGGTGGTGCTTTAAGTATCCATGGTGGCATTGCGCTTTCGACCGAACGATTAAACCGGATTCTGGAAATTGATGAAAAAAATCTACAGGTAATCACCGAACCGGCTGTTATTACGCAGATTTTACAGGATACGGTACTGGAGAAAGGTTTGTTTTATCCGGTCGATCCCAGTAGTCGCGGCAGTTGTTTTATCGGTGGAAATGTTGCCGAAAATGCCGGTGGCGCCCGTGCTGTAAAATATGGAGTGACCAAAGATTACGTTCTGAATCTGGAAGTGGTGTTGCCTACCGGTGAGATTATCTGGACGGGAGCGAATACACTGAAAAATTCCACAGGATATAACCTGACACAATTGCTGGTTGGGAGCGAAGGTACGTTGGGAATCATTACCAAAATAGTGTTGAAATTACTACCGAAAAATCATCATAATGTATTGATGCTCGTACCGTTTTTTAAAGCGGGTGAAGCTTGCGAAGCGGTATCGGCCATTTTTCGCGCGGGAATTGTACCGAGTGCACTCGAATTTATGGAGCGTGACGCGATTGACTGGACGTTGCGGTTTATCGATGGCATTAATGTTCCGGTAAAAGAAACGATCGAAGCGCATTTACTAATTGAAGTCGATGGAAATTATCCGGATATTTTGTTTGCCGAAGCCGAAAAAATCATGCAGGTATTGGAATCGTTTGAAATTGATGAAATCCTTTTTGCCGATTCCGACGATCAGAAAAATGCATTATGGAAAATGAGAAGGGGTGTAGCCGAAGCGGTAAAAGCGAATTCGGTTTACAAAGAAGAAGATACCGTTGTACCGCGTTATGAATTACCACGACTTTTGGAGGGAATCAAAATAATTGGAGCGAAATATGGTTTTCAGTCGGTTTGTTATGGTCATGCCGGCGATGGTAATTTACATGTGAATATCATCAAAGGTGCTATGACGGACGAAAACTGGAAAACGGAAGTGCCAAAAGGAATCCGTGAAATTTTTGAGCTGACGGTTGCTTTAAAAGGAACACTTTCCGGTGAACACGGTATTGGTTACGTACAGAAAAACTATATGGATATTGCTTTTAGCGACAAACAGCTGCTGCTGATGAAAGGTATTAAAACACTATTTGACCCGAACAACATTCTTAATCCGGGGAAAATATTTCCGGATACGCTATAATAACAAAGCTGTCTTATTTAAGACAGCTTTGTTATTTTTATCGATCACACCTGACAGGTTTCAAAAACCTGTCAGGTGTGAAAACGGATACTTTATAATTTTTTATTTTTTAATGATTTTTCTTTTAATCTGTGTGCCATCCGTATTATAGATGCCGACATAATAAATACCACCGGGATAGTTTGTCAGATCGAATGTGGCTGAGGGCGTTTTTAAGATAGATCGACCATATTGATCCAGTATTTGAATTTCGGAAATAGAATCGTTTGGCGTGATGGTAAACACACCATCGGAAGGATTCGGATAGAGATCTATTGTTTTTTGATTTTCAAAGCCATCTTCTATGGATAATTGCTTTGTCACTGTAAAAGTACCCAGTGGCCACCATTTAGGATGTTCTGATTTTGAGCCTTTTACCAATAGAATTTTATAATTACCTTCTCGGTTAATAGTATGTGTAAAAACACCTCCTTTATAAATATAGTTGGTTGATTTGATGCTATTTTTCTTATCCGAAAAATCAGAATCAGTATATGTTTCTTTGGATGGCATAATTATAAACCAAAAGTGAGCTTTTTTTGCCAGCGAAGGAAAACCTTTATAATGTAAATTGATACTCGTGTCGGTTTGAATTGATTTTTCAACAGGCTCATAATTGATTTTACCATCCACATAGTTGATATATATATTTACTTGTGCTATTGACAAATAGCCGGTTAAAAGAGAAAATAAGAATAAAAATTGTTTCATATGATTTAAAATTGTGTTATAAATTTAACATATAAGATCATACGGTGATTTTTAGATTCTTTTTTGTCTGTTTGTTTAGATGTTTTGGCTTATCTTTATAAAAAAGGCTGCTTTGATCATCAAAGCAGCCTTTTTAGTTTACACATCAGACAGGTTTTAAAAGTTTGTCAGGTGTGTGAAAAGATTGGAAATTTATGCCTCTTTTGGTAATACCTTATTGGCCAGTTTTCCGATGCTTAAACCTTGTACGACAATCGAAAATACTACCACAAAATAGGTAATCGCAAGAAGCATTTGTTTGTGTGGCCCTTCTTCGATTGATAAGGCCAAAGCAATTGAAACACCACCACGTAAACCACCCCAAACGAGGATTTTAATCGTTCCGCGGTTGAATTTTTCTTTAAAAGGAATCACCAGTGTCGGAATCCAGATGGAAAGGAAACGGGAGAATAATACCAACAGTATACAGATTAAACCGATTTGCCAGTAGCCCAAAATATCCGGAATCAAAAGCAATTCAAATCCGATAAACAGGAACAGAATGGCGTTCATAATTTCATCGATCAGTTCCCAGAATTTGTTCAGATAATCTTTGGTAATGGGAGACATGGCGGTTTTTTTACCATAGTTTCCAATGATAAGACCGGCAGCCACCATGGTTAACGGACCGGAAATATGCATCGCATGAGCGATCAGATAACCACCCATAACAACGGATAATGTAATTAAAACGGACACTTTATAATCATCGATTTTACGCATCGCTTTCGACGCGGTAATACCTAATACCATTCCTAACAGGAATCCGCCCAGCGCTTCTTTGATGATCAACCAGGAAATATGGCTAAAGGATAAATCGATGTTGCGACCTTGCGCCAATTGCAGGATTACGGCAAAAACCACTACTGCTACACCATCGTTAAACAACGATTCACCGGCAACTTTGGTTTCAAGCGATTTGGGTACATTAGCATTTTTCAGGATTCCCAATACGGCAATAGGATCGGTCGGTGAGATAAGTGCTCCGAAGAGTAAACAGTAAATAAACGGGACTTCTATTGATAGTAAGGGTAAGATATTATAAAGTAATACACCGACGATCAGAGTGGATAAAATAACGCTTAATGTTGAAAAGACGATGATGGGCCAGCGTTGTTCTTTCAGATCCAGCATGTTAATATGGATCGCGCCGGCAAAAAGCAGGAAGTTTAACATGGCACCCATCAGGACTTCGGTAAAGTCAAATTCGGCGATGAGTTTGGAAAACCGGGTTAGGGTATCCGGAAAAATGTGTCCGAAAACAACCAGAATAATCGAAGTGATCATTGCGATGATCATTACTCCAATAGTCGAGGGAAGTTTTAAAAAACGAAGGTTTAAATAGGCGAAAAATGAGGCTAAAACGAGTAAAATAGAAAAAGAATAGTATAACTCCATACTAATAATTTAAAGGATTAGAAATAATTTTTATATCGGAAAAAAGATAAGAAAAAAATAGAAAAAAGATGTTAAGCCTATTATAAAAATAAAAATCCCGCTGTTTTACAGCGGGATTTTTAGTATTTGTGAGGATTATGTTATTCGTTAACGATAACCCATTCGCCTGATGCTAATAATGCTTCGGCTTTTTTAAATTTCATGGTTTCGGATTTACCGGACATTACGTGTTTGATCGTCACGTTGTCGTTACGGTTAATCTTCGGAGCATCGCGTACGATTGTTTCCGTTACCGGTTGCTGTTGTGCTTGTTGTTGCATCGCAGCCTGGTGGTTACGCTCGGCAATTTCTTCCGAGTTTAATACCTCTTCTTTTGAAATGGTGTATTCTTCCTGTTGTACCGGAACTTCTTCTGCTTCGTGAATGTTGTTCGGGTTTTGTGATGGAAGATCCCCTTTAAATAAGAACGAAATCACTTCTTTGTTTACGTTGTCCAACATGTTTTTAAACAGGTTGAATGCTTCGAATTTATAGATAAGCAACGGATCTTTTTGTTCGTGTACGGCTAACTGAACGGATTGTTTTAATTCGTCCATTTTACGTAAATGTTTTTTCCAGGCTTCGTCTACGATTGCCAGCGTAATGTTCTTTTCGAAATCAGCCAGTAAAGATTTTCCTTCTGTTTCGTAGGCTTTTTGTAAGTCGGTGAAAACATTTAACGATTTGATACCGTCTGTAAACGGAACCACGATACGCTCGAATTGTCCGTTGTTGTTTTCGAATACGTTTTTAATTACCGGGAAAGCTTCTTTGGCACTTCTTTCGGATTTTTCCGTGTAGTGTTGTAATACAGCTTTGTATAATTTTCCAACTAATTCACGATCGGATAAACGAGTGAAATCACTTTCTGAAACCGCACCACTGATAGCGAAATAACGAATCAATTCGAATTCGAAGTTTTTAAAATCTCCGGATGGTTTGTTGTGTTCTACTACCAATTCGCAAACGTCGTACATCATATTGGCTAAATCCACTTTTAGACGTTCTCCGTGTAGCGCGTGTTTTCTACGTTTGTAAACTACCTCACGTTGTGCGTTCATTACGTCGTCATATTCCAACAAACGTTTACGAACACCGAAGTTGTTTTCTTCTACTTTTTTCTGTGCTCTTTCGATCGATTTGGTCATCATTGAGTGTTGGATCACTTCGCCTTCTTTTAGCCCCATACGGTCCATAATTTTGGCTACTCGTTCCGATCCGAACAAACGCATCAGGTTGTCTTCCAATGATACATAGAACTGGGAACTTCCCGGATCTCCCTGACGTCCGGCACGACCTCGTAACTGACGGTCAACACGACGGGAATCGTGACGCTCGGTACCGATGATCGCTAAACCTCCGGCTGCTTTTACTTCGTCTGTTAATTTAATGTCGGTTCCACGACCGGCCATGTTGGTTGCGATGGTTACCACGCCCGGTTTACCGGCTTCGGCAACGATTTGTGCTTCCTGTTTGTGTAATTTCGCGTTCAATACGTTGTGATTTACACCACGCATTTTTAACATTCGGCTTAATAACTCGGAGATTTCTACCGATGTTGTACCGATTAATACCGGTCTTCCGGCTTCGGATAACTGAACAACATCTTCGATCACGGCGTTGAATTTTTCACGTACCGTTCTGTAGATTAAATCTTCTTTATCTTTTCGGGCAATTCCTCTGTTGGTTGGAATTTCCACTACGTCCAATTTGTAAATTTCCCAGAACTCACCAGCTTCAGTAACCGCAGTACCGGTCATACCCGATAATTTGCTGTACATTCTGAAGTAGTTCTGTAACGTAATTGTAGCAAAGGTTTGTGTAGCTGCTTCAATTTTTACGTTTTCTTTGGCTTCGATCGCCTGGTGTAAACCATCGGAATAACGACGTCCGTCCATGATACGACCAGTTTGCTCGTCGACGATAAGGATTTTGTTATCCATGATAACGTACTCCGTATCTTTTTCGAATAACGTATAGGCTTTTAAAAGCTGTGTTAACGTGTGAATACGCTCGCTTTTTACTCCGAAGTCCTGGAATAATCTTTCTTTGGCTTCAGCTTCTTCTTCTTTTGAAAGATGTTGTTTTTCGATTGCGGCGATTTCGGTTCCGATATCCGGTAAGATAAAAAACGTATCATCCGTATCTTTGGATAGGAATTTGATACCGTTATCGGTCAATTCTACCTGGTTGTTTTTTTCTTCGATTACAAAGTACAAAGCTTCGTCCACTTTTGGCATCTCACGGTTGTTGTCGGCCATATAGTGGTTTTCCGTTTTCTGAAGAATTTGTTTTACACCTTCTTCACTCAGGAATTTAATTAAAGCTTTGTTTTTAGGTAAGGCACGGTGTGCGCGTAATAACTGGAATCCTCCGTCTTTGGTGTTTCCTTCTTTTAGCAAACGTTTCGCTTCGGTCAGGAATCCGTTTGCCAATTGACGCTGAAGATTGTATAGATTTTCTACTTTCGGTTTTAATTCGTTGAATTCGTGACGGTCACCTTGTGGAACCGGACCGGAAATGATCAACGGCGTACGGGCGTCATCCACTAAAACGGAATCCACCTCATCGACAATCGCATAATTGTGTTTGCGTTGTACCAGTTCTGCCGGCGAATGTGCCATGTTATCTCTTAGGTAGTCAAAACCAAATTCGTTATTCGTACCGTAAGTAATGTCGGCTTCGTATGCTTTTCTACGTCCTTCTGTATTGGGCTGGTGATTGTCGATACAGTCAACCGTTAATCCGTGGAATTCGAATAAAGGTGCTTTCCACGAGCTATCACGTTTGGCAAGGTAGTCGTTCACCGTTACCAGATGTACACCGTTTCCGGTTAAGGCATTCAGGTAAATTGGTAAGGTTGCTACTAATGTTTTACCTTCACCCGTTTGCATTTCGGCAATTTTCCCCTGGTGTAATACCACACCACCAATCAACTGTACGTCGTAGTGGATCATATCCCAGGTAATTTCTTTTCCGGCAGCATTCCAGGAATTGGCCCAAACGGAATTATCGCCTTCAATTACGATATACGGTTTGGTAGCCGATAACTCGCGGTCTTTTGGAGTAGCGGTTACCGTGATATGTGTGTTTTCTTTAAAACGACGTGCGGTTTCTTTTACAACAGCAAAGGCTTCCGGTAGAATGTCCAATAAGGCTTTCTCAGTAAGGTCGTAAGCTTCTTTTTCTATAGCATCAATCGAAGCGTATAGATCTTCTCTTTTATCAATATCTTCCGTTTGTTCAACTTCCTGTTTTAAAGCCTCAATTTTCGCGTCTTTTTCAGCGCGGGCTTTTTTGATGATGTCTTTAAAATAGACTGTTTTCTCCCGTAACTCATCATTTGATAATGCCGCTAGTGGCCCTTCAAATGACTTGATTTTATTGATAAGGGGTTGGATTGCTTTTACGTCTTTTTGAGACTTGTCTCCTACAAAAGCTTTTAATATGCTGTTTATGAAACTCATAATTTTTAGTTTTCTAATAAAAGTGTGCAAATTTAAGCAAAAAAAAAGCCTCATAAGGAGACTTTTCATTGCTTTTTATTTTTTAGTATTCATCCTCGTTCCAAAGATAATCTTCGTCGGTTGGATAATCGGGCCAAATCTCTTCCATGGATTCATAAATCTCTCCTTCGTCTTCTATCGATTGCAGGTTTTCAACCACTTCCAATGGCGCACCAGTTCTAATAGCGTAGTCGATAAGTTCGTCTTTTGTGGCTGGCCACGGCGCATCGCTCAAATAGGATGCTAATTCTAATGTCCAATACATCTTGTTATCGATTTATAGTTTTATGCAAAAATAAATTTTCTACTGAAATAGTCAAGTAAAATTTTGTTTATTTTAAAAAAAGTTAAGAACGTGTGTCTGAAATCCGGTCAAATAAGCTGTTTTTGCCGGATTTCCGGAGCTATTCGCTGGTGCAATTCCAAACGACCGATTTACGATTTCCGTGGAATCCACTTTACTTCATCGGCTTGCAGGTCAAATGACAACTTTCGTGCCAAGACAAAAAGGTAGTCAGAAAGTCGGTTCAAATAGGTTAAAACCAATGGGTCGACAGGTTCCAGTTCATGTAAATGTGTCGCTAAACGCTCGGCACGACGACAAACACAGCGTGCAATATGACAATATGACACGGTGGTGTGGCCTCCGGGCAATACGAAATGTGTCATTGGCGGTAAGCTTGTATCCATCTGGTCGATCTCATTTTCGAGATAGGCAATGTCTTCCGGCGAAATGCGATTGATGTTTAGTCGCTGCTGGCCGTTTTTTAAAACTTCTTTTTCCGGCGGCGTGGCCAGGATAGCACCCAATGTAAACAGCCGATCCTGTACTTCAATTAATACATTTTTATAGAGTGTATTCATTTCCTGATCGCGGATTAGTCCGATATGAGAATTTAATTCGTCTACGGTTCCGTAGCTTTCAATACGGATATGGTGTTTCGGGACGCGGGTTCCGCCAAAAAGGGCAGTGGTTCCTTTGTCGCCGGTTTTGGTATATACTTTCATAATACTGCAATTATTTGCTCACGGTTGTGAAACAGGGTTGGGGTTATTTGTTTTTATTGTCGCTTTCGATAACACCATCGCGCAAACGGATGATGCGGTGTGCGTGTTCGGCGATATCTTCTTCGTGTGTTACCAGAATAACGGTATTTCCATTGGCATGGATCTCGTTAAAAAGATTCATGATTTCTATGGAAGTCTTACTGTCGAGGTTACCGGTTGGTTCATCGGCAAGAATAATTGAAGGACGGTTAACCAGAGCGCGGGCTACGGCTACACGCTGGCGTTGTCCACCCGATAATTGGTTTGGTTTGTGATCCATACGATCGCCCAGACCTACCTGGTTGAGTACTTCGGTGGCCCGTTCGATACGTTCACTTTTGGAATAACCGGCATAGACCATTGGAAGGGCAACATTGTCTAATGCGGTGGTACGCGGTAACAGGTTAAACGTCTGGAAAACGAATCCGATTTCTTTATTTCGGATTCCGGCCAGTTCATCGTCGTCCATTTTGCTAACGTCTTTTCCGTTTAGGATATATTCGCCGGCAGTAGGGGTGTCTAAACATCCTAAAATATTCATCAGGGTAGATTTTCCGGAACCGGAAGGCCCCATTAAGGCTACATATTCCCCTTTGTTGATCGTTAAATCGATTCCTTTTAATACATATACGGTTTCGTTACCCAAAGGGAAATCTCTCGTAATTTCTTTTATTTCTATGATTGGTTTAGCCATTGCCTTTATATCGATGGTTGATTTTCGTTTTTAAAAATACTAAAAAGGTTTTTTTAATACCCTATAAGTGCACTAAACTTTAGAAATGTTACAGGAAATGATCAAACGCGTATGATGAAATGTTCTTTTTCCTGTTCGCGTCGGAAAAAAACTAATCCCCATTGAAAGGTGTCGATTGTAACGGTTACCTGCGGATGTTCTTTGATTTTTTGCCAGGCTTCTTCCATATCGGCCGACCAATGGATGTCGTCGAAGATCCAAAGCGTGTCATTGGTTATTGTGGGAAGTAAGGTGTCGAAATACCGTAGCGTGGCTTCTTTTTGATGGTTGCCGTCAAAATAAATCAGATCGTAGGTTGTATTCTGATTGGTGCTGGTATTCAGATACGCCTGAAATTCGGAAACAACAGAATCGATGTTGTTATACCCGAATGTAGTCATGTTTTCGCGGGCGATACGAGCCGTTTCGGGACAACCTTCTATAGTGGTAATGTTGGCTTTGGAGTTTCCTGAAGCCAGCGAAGCAGTGGCCAATCCGAGCGAAGTGCCGATCTCTAAAATGTTTTCCGGTTGGAAATAACGGACTAACCGGAACAACAAACGGGCTCTTTTTTTTGAAATCCCGGCATTTTTCGCAATATGGGCAACGGATCGGTTGTTGGATTTAAAAACCCGGGATCCGGCTCCGAAATCGGTTACCGAAATCGTGGAAGTATTTTGTAAAAGCGCTTTTCTGTAATTCCCTAATGTGGCATATTCCGGTTTGCTTTTTTTATCGTAAAAACATTTGGTAACCAGACGAAACACAAAAGGCGAATGGACACCATGCTGGTTTTTGGAATGCCATAAGAATTTTAGATAGGCTTTAATTGGATATGTGATCATGGATTGCGGTTTAAGATTCCATTTTAGCGCTCAATTCAAACCAGCGTTCTTCTTTTTCCTCCAGTTGCGTGATGATTTGCTGTAATTCGGTGGCTTTTGCCGAAATGTCATTGTCGGCTACTTTGCCGTCAGAAAAAAGTTTTTCGATTTCCGCTTTTTTGTATTCCAGATCTTTGATTTCGCGTTCTACTTTCTGAAATTCTTTCTGCTCATTAAAGGATAATCCTTGTTTTACCTGGTTTTGTTTCCAGTTGACTTTTTCTTTGACTTCTTCCTTTTCCGGTTCGGCACTATCTTCGTACGATCGGAAATCAGAATAGTTTCCGGGGAAATCTTCGATCACACCCTGACCGCGGAATACAAACAAGTGATCCACGATTTTGTCCATAAAGTAACGGTCGTGCGAAACCACCAGTAAACAGCCCGGATAATCCAACAGGAAGTTTTCGAGTACGTTTAGTGTTACGATATCCAAATCGTTTGTAGGTTCATCCAGAATCAGGAAGTTTGGATTCTGAATTAAAACGGTACATAAATACAAACGTTTTAGTTCGCCACCACTTAGTTTTTCAACGTAATCGTGTTGTTTTTTACGGTCAAACAGGAAACGTTCCAGTAATTGTCCGGCCGAAATAGTACGCCCTTTGGTTAGTGGAATGTATTCGCCGTATTCTTTAATGATGTCGATAACCTTTTGTTCCGGTTTCGGATTGATACCGCTTTGGGTGTAATAGCCCACTTTTATCGTTTCGCCAATAACCACTTTTCCGTTGTCCGGTTGAATGGTTTGGGTTAGTATGTTTAAAAAAGTCGATTTACCGGTTCCGTTTTTCCCAATAATTCCGATGCGCTCTCCGCGGTTAAACGTATAGTCAAAACCATCCAGAATCACACGGTCGTTGAATTTTTTGGAAACTTTATGGAGTTCGATAATCTTGCTTCCCATACGTTCCATATTGATTTCCAGTTCGACCTGGTTTTCCTTACGGCGGCTTTGGGCTTTTTCTTTGATCAAATAGAAGTCGTCGATTCTCGATTTGGATTTGGTGGTACGGGCTTTGGGTTGACGACGCATCCAGTCGAGTTCTTTTACAAAAAGATTTTGTGCTTTGTCAATGCTGGCATTTTCGGAGGCAATTCGTTCCTCTTTTTTCGCCAGATAATAGGAGTAGTTACCTTTGTATTGGTATAATTTTCCGTTGTCCAGTTCGATGATTTCGTTACAAACGCGTTCCAAAAAGAAACGGTCGTGTGTGACCATAAACAGGGTTATGTTTTCTTTGGCAAAATAATTTTCAAGCCATTCGATCATTTCCAGATCCAAATGGTTGGTTGGCTCATCCAGAATCAATAAATCGGGTTTGTTGATCAGAATAATGGCAAGTGCCAAACGTTTTTTTTGCCCTCCGGAAAGGTTTTTGACTTTAAGTTTTAGGTCTTCCAGTTTTAGCTTAAACAGGATTTGCTTATACTGGGTTTCAAAATCCCAGGCATTGTGCAGCTCCATTTTTTCAAAAGCTTTCTGGTAGGATTCCTCATCTTCCGGGTTTTCAAGTGCCTTTTCGTATTGTTCAATTACCTTTAGTATCTCATTGTCAGAAGCGAAAATGCTTTCTTCAATCGTTAGTTCCTGTTGTAAACTCGGTTCCTGTGATAAGAAAGCCATCTTGATTTCTTTCCGCATTACGATCTGACCGCTGTCGGGCGTGTCTTCACCGGTAATGATTTTTAAGATTGAAGTCTTTCCGGTTCCGTTTTTGGCCACAAAAGCAATTTTCTGGTCTTTGTTGATTCCAAAGGAAAGGTTTTCAAATAAAACACGTTCTCCAAACGACTTGGAAATATTTTCTACTGATAGGTAATTCACGACAATACTTTTTTGCAAAAGTAAGCTTTATTTATAATTTTCGATTTGTGAAATTTTTAGAATGATAAAATAAGAAAAGAACTACTTTTGGACTCGTTTTTAAAGAAAAAGAATAATGAAGTTACGATTGATGAATTTTTTTGTCATTATAAGCGGATCGCTACTACTGCATTCGTGTAGTTACGGAACCTATGTAGGTGAGACATTTACGCCATTAACGGAGACAATTGAAGCCTGTACAACACCGCCGGAACAAGTGGATTTGTTTTTCGAAGGTGAGAAAATTGATTTTGACTATGTGAAAATCGGACTCATTCAGGTGGAAGGGGCTATAGATACATCACAGAAAGAATTGATCATTAAATTGAAAAAAGGCGCGCAAAGTAAGTGCGCCGATGCGATTATCGGAATTAAAAAAGTATACCAAACCAGAGAAAAAGGGTTGTTGTTTACCGATGTAAAACCTGAGGTATATTCTTCGGAAGTTTTTTATGGAGTGGCGGTACGCAAACGTTAAAAAAATATTCCCGGATAGCTATACCGGATCATTTTGAACTTTTACTGTTTATATTTGTAGCATGCAGTTATCGGTTATTATTCTGAATTACAACGTCCGCTATTTTTTGGAACAATGCGTTTTGAGTGTACAAAAAGCATTGCAAAATATTGAGGCTGAAATTATTGTTGTGGATAATGCTTCCGCGGATGATAGTTGTGCAATGATGCGCGAACGTTTTCCGGAGGTTATGCTTATTGCAAATCAGGAGAATCTGGGATTTCCGAAAGGGAATAATATAGGTGTTGCTCAGGCAAAAGGAGAATATGTTTGTATCCTGAATCCGGATACAGTAGTGGCCGAAGATACGTTTGAAAAAGTGCTTGCTTTTGCACAAAAACAAACCGATTCGGGGATTATCGGTTGTAAATTGATCGATGGTACCGGAAATTTTCTGCCAGAATCCAAACGAGGCGTACCAACACCCTGGGTGGCTTTTACCAAAATTACAAGTCTGTATAAATTTTTTCCGAAAACACGATTGTTTAATCAGTATTATGCACAGCATCTGGATGAAAATCAGACCGGTAAGGTGGCAATTCTTGTCGGAGCTTTTATGGTGTTGAAACGCGAACTGTATCTCGAAGTTGGCGGATTTGATGAAAATTGTTTTATGTATTCCGATGATATTGATTTGTCGTATCTGGTACTGAAAACAGGGAAGTCCAATTACTATTTTAACGAAACCACGGTGATTCATTATAAAGGAGAAAGCACCGTAAAAGACGGCACCTATATGAAGCGTTTCCGGGAAGCGATGCAGTTTTTTTACCGGAAACATTTTAAAGCCTCGTTTTTCTTTACCGTATTTATGGAAATTGGAACGTTTGCTTTTGCATTGTTTAAAAAAAAGCAGACCGGTGCAAAAAAACCGATGGAAACGGAAGCCTATTACTTGTTTTCTAACGATATGGAGCTAAAGGAAAAAATAGCAAAGCAGTTACAAAAAAAGCTTTATTGGAATAAAAATATTAATGAAAATGCGTTATTTTCGCAATCGGATTTAAAAGGGAAACAAATTGAAGTTCTATTGGATAATAACAGTTTTAGTTTCCGTGAAATTATTGCTTTTTTAGAACGCAATAAAGCAGCAAAGTTCCGCTATAGAATCATCCCGGAAGGTAGTGTGTTCTGGATCGGAAGTGACAGTAGTAACGATCGGGGTGAGGTCGTAAAAATTAAATAATAATTGCGTTTTGTGAAATAATAAATCGAAATAAATACTAATTTTGCAAAGCAAATAAAGAAAAACAACTTTAGTTTAAAGATATGGCAAGGTTTGAATTAAAACTGCCCAAAATGGGAGAAAGTGTTGCTGAGGCAACGATAACCAACTGGTTGAAAAACGTAGGTGAGACTATCGAAGCAGATGAAGCGGTTTTGGAAATCGCTACGGATAAGGTAGATAGTGAAGTGCCATCGGAGGTTTCCGGGACATTAACGGAAATCCTTTTTAATGTAGACGATGTGGTAAAAGTTGGTCAGACAATAGCCATTATCGAAACAGAAGGTGGTGCGGTAGCAGCTCCAAAAGCGGAAGCAACTCCTGCTGTTGTGGCTGAAGTAGCGAAAACCGTGGAAGTAGCGGCTGCAGTTTCGGCTCCTGCTGATTTTTCCGGATCGGATAAGTTTTTCTCACCATTAGTGAAAAATATCGCTAAAGAAGAAGGCGTATCGGTTGCTGAATTGGAAGCAATCAACGGTACCGGAAAAGACGGACGCGTTACGAAAAACGATATCCTCGAGTATGTTAAAAACAGAGGTAGTCAACCAGTAGCGGCTCCTGTAGCGGTAGAAGCGCCTAAAGCAGCGGCTCCGCAACCGGTAGCAACGGCAACAAAAGCAGTTCCGGTTTCTGTAAATGGTGGCGACGAAATCGTTGAAATGGATAGAATGCGTAAACTGATCTCCGGTTATATGGTTCAGTCCAAACAAACTTCGGCTCACGTACAATCGTTTATCGAAGTGGATGTAACCAATATCGTAAAATGGAGAGATAAAGTTAAAAATGCTTTCGAAAAACGGGAAGGTGAAAAATTAACGTTTACACCAATCTTTATGGAAGCGGTAGCTAAAGCGTTACGTGACTTCCCCGGAATGAACATTTCGGTAGAAGGTGACTATATCATCAAAAAGAAAAATATTAACTTAGGTATGGCTGCAGCCTTGCCAAATGGAAATCTTATTGTTCCGGTGATCAAAAATGCCGATCAGTTAAATCTGGTTGGAATGGCGAAAGCGGTAAACGATTTAGGAAACCGTGCAAAAGCAGGTAAATTAAAACCAGACGATACACAAGGCGGAACCTATACGGTAACGAATGTGGGAACTTTTGGAAGTGTTTTCGGTACACCAATCATTAACCAGCCACAAGTAGGTATCTTGGCATTGGGTGCAATCCGAAAAGTACCGGCGGTTATTGAAACTCCGGCAGGTGATTTTATCGGAATCCGTCAGAAAATGTTCTTGTCACACAGTTATGACCACCGTGTAGTAGATGGTGCGTTAGGAGGTAGCTTCGTAAAACGCGTTGCCGATTACCTGGAAGCATGGGATATCAACAGAGATATTTAATAAAACCAATTATAGTAGAAGCCCCGAAATTTATTCGGGGCTTTTTTATTGTTTTTTGCTCGGATTTAGGGAATTGAGAACGATTCGGAGAGCAAAAAAGTGAGGTATAAAACAGGAATCGGTTTTGGTGTGAATTGGATAAAAAAAATGATATTAGAATGGTTTTAATATTATATTTGTGTCAGATATTTCAGTAGTTTTATCGGCCTAATTTTATTATTTATGAAAAAAATTTATTTGCTTTTTTTATTGAGTGTTACTACTGCCTTTTCTCAGAATGCTAAAAAGAACGAGTTGTTGGTGCCGTATCGGGATGGCAATCTTTGGGGGCTTTGCGATACGTTGGGTAAGGTGAAAGTAAAGCCCTTTACAACCGGTATGATGACGGATTTTGTAACAACACCACCGAGCTTTAAAGGGAGGTATGTTATTAAAAAAAACGGAAAAATTTCAATTATTGATCAGCATCAGAAAAAACTACTGGTTGAAACGAATTTGGATTCGGTACAAATGTATCTTTTTTCAAAGGTTGTTGTCATGTATAAAAATAATAAGAAAGGACTTCTCCGGAATTTTAAAATGCTAATACCTGTTCAATATGATGATGTGGAGTTTGCTGAAAATGAAAGTTTTACCGTTGAAAAGAAAGGTAAAAAAGGATTAGTTAACTCGAAGGGAAAGTTGATTATCCCTATTGCGTATACTACTATATATGAGTCCTGGTCAGAAAATAGCGATGAAAATAGCAGCAAATTTTACTGGATAGCTAAAAATGAAAATAGCGATGGCGAGGGTGAAGAGGTTAATTTTACCGACACTAAAGTTCTGGTTGAAGAGACACCGGAATGGTATAGTCCACCTGTTATTGGAATGAAAATACAGATAACAGAGGAAGAAGAAAACAGAAGTAAAAGAATAGGGGAAAAATACGGCGAAGTAGTTTCGTATTCGATCAATACTAATACGGCCGTTATCGATATGTATATTGTAAAAATGAGCACAGGGTATGGTGTATATAGTGTGGATCAGGATAAAATCATTTTGACCGGTGACGATATTATCGAAGCTTGCGGGTTGAACAATGGATATACGACCTTCCTGATGAAAAAGAATGGACAAATGGGGTTGGTAGACGAAACCGGCAAGGTGTTGCTGGATTACGAATATGATGCTATTGAAAGGGGATGGGGAAATGTTTGTATTCTTAAAAAGGGGGATAAAAAAGGACTATTTGTTTTGAATTCAATTTATAAACCCGTTAAACCAAAATATAAGGAAATCAAAATCTTAGAGGCCATTCCGGTGAGTGATAGTTGGCAGTTCGGTATGTTTGAAGTGACAACAATGAATGGTAAAAAAGGATTGCTGGGTGAAAATGGAGTAGAATATTTCAAAAATTAAGCGAAAAGTGACGTGACGAAGGTTAGTCAAAGCGTCCTGTTTCTATGGCGATAAAATATAAGATAAGAGCCCTGAAATTTAGTTTCGGGGCTTTTTTTATGGTTTTTAGCCCGGATTTGGGTAATTGGGAACTATTTGGATAGCAAAAATGGGTAATATGAAACAGGAATCGGTTCTTGAATGTATTGAATGAAAATTGCTGTTTGAGGGTTTTAAGAACATATTTGATATTTCAGTAATTTCGCGGACCTAATTTTATTATTTATGAAAATAATTTATCTGCTTTTTTTATTGAGTGTTACTGCTGTCTTTTCTCAGAATACGAAAAAGAACGAATTGTTGTTGCCGTATCGGGATGGCAATCTTTGGGGGCTTTGTGATACTTTGGGAGCGGTAAAGGTAAAACCCTTTACAGTCGGTATGGTGGATTTTGTGATAACGCCACCGGATTTTAAAGGTAAATATGTGATTAAAAAAAATGGAAAAATTTCAATTATTGATCAATGTAAAAAAAAGCTGCTTGCGGAAGCAAATCTGGATTCAGTAAGTATATCCCGGTTTTCAAATGATATTTTTGCGTATAAGAATAATAAGATGGGAGTTATCAGGGATTTTAATGTTTTTATTCCTGTTGAATATGATGAGGTCTCGTCTGTTTCCAATGAAAGTTATCAAGTGAGAAAAGGGACTAAAAAAGGATTGATCAACTCAAAAGGAAAATGGGTTATACCAATTGAATATAGCGTTATAGATTGGCCTTGGGAACAAAATAAAGATGAAAATAACGACAAATTTTACTGGATAGCCAAAGATGAAAAAAGTTATTGGGAGGGAAAAGGAGTCGATTTTACCGATGACAGGGTTGTTGCGAAGGAACTACCGGAGTGGTATAACGCACCTGTTATTCGTTCGATTCATACGACTGAAAGTGAGCGGGAGGCAAAGCAAAATAATTATAAAAGAATAGAAAATACTTATGGTGAAATAGTGAGTGTTTCAGATAATATGATCATTATAAAAATGAAGGAGGGATATGGGGTGTATGCTATGGATAAAGGTAAAATCATTTTTAAAAGTGACGATAAAATCGAAATGTTTCGATCGAATCATGGGTATGCTACATTTCTGATGAAAAAGAACGGTCAGATGGGGTAATAGATGAAACCGGCAAAGTGCTGTTGGACTATGAATATGATGCTATAAAAGAACGATGGGATGGTATTTGTATTCTTGAAAAGAATACTAAAAAGGGGCTATTCGTTTTAAATTCAATTTATAAGCCCATTAAACCAAAATATAAGGAAATCAAAATCTTAAATGCCATTCCGGTAAATAAGCATTGGCAATTTGGTTTGTTTGAAGTGACAACCGAAGCCGGTAAAAAAGGATTGCTGGGTGAAAATGGAGTGGAGTATTTTAAAAATTAATAAAGAAATAAGGCGATACAATTTATATCAAAACGACCAACTTGCGTAGGTTCGAAGCGTAAAATAAATGACCGGAAAAATTTATTTGGAGCCGGTCTTTTTTGTTATAATACTTTTGGTGTCATTCCAAAACCGTTATATTTGTAGCTATTCAAATCAATAAAATGGAACTTAAATTAAACAGACCTATTTGCTTTTTTGACCTTGAGACGACTGGAATTGATGTGGCAAAAGACCGAATAGTGGAAATATCGATATTTAAAGTATATCCGAACGGAAATAAAGAAAGTAAAACCTGGCTGGTAAATCCGGAAATGCCTATTCCGCCGCATTCGACTGCGATTCACGGAATTTCGGATGAAAAAGTAGCTAATGAACCTACGTTTAAACAGTTGTCGACACAGATTCACAATATGATCAAGGATTCTGATCTGGCCGGTTTTAATTCCGATCGTTTTGATATTCCATTGTTGGCAGAAGAATTGCTTCGCGCCGAAGTAGATTTTGATATGAAAAACAGAGTTTCAGTCGATGTACAAACGATTTTTCATAAAATGGAAGAGCGGACGTTAAGCGCAGCCTATAAATTCTATTGCGGTCAGACATTGGATAATGCGCATAGCGCAGAAGCCGATACGATGGCAACGTACGAGATTTTAAAAGCGCAATTGGATCGCTATCCGGAATTGGAAAACGATATGAAAACACTTTCGGAGTTTACAACCCGTAAAAAATCAGTTGATTTTGCCGGTTTTATCGCATTAAATGCAGAAGGACAGGAAATCTTTACCTTCGGAAAGCACAAAGGGGTGTTGGTCGATGAGGTATTCGATAAAGAACCGGGTTATTTTGGTTGGATTCAAAATGCCGATTTCCCGTTGTATACCAAAAAAGTACTGACCGGGATTAAGTTGAGAAAACTCAATAATAAATTAAGTTAAACCTACGCAGCGCTACTTATGAAGATTATCTGTATTGGCAGAAACTATACCGAGCATATCGCAGAATTGCAAAATGAACGCCCGGACGAACCGGTGATTTTCCTAAAACCGGATACCGCCATTTTACCAAAACAATTCCCGTTTGTAATCCCTGAATTTTCAAATGATGTACATCACGAAGTGGAGATTCTTGTAAAAATTAGTAAAGTCGGAAAGTATATCGAACCAAAATTCGCACATAAATATTATGACGAAATCGGACTTGGAATTGATTTTACGGCACGCGATGTGCAATCCCGGTTAAAAGAAAAGGGACTGCCGTGGGAAAAAGCAAAAGCATTCGATGGCTCGGCGGTTATCGGTGAATTTTTATCAAAAACTGAATTTAATTCACTGGAAAATATTACATTTGAATTAGCCAGTAACGGTCAGACGGTGCAAAAGGGAAATACAAGTCATATGCTTTGGAAAATCGATGAATTGATTGCGTATGTATCCCAATATTTTACACTTAAAACCGGGGATGTTATTTTTACAGGTACACCGGCCGGTGTGGCTAAGGTGAATCCGAATGATGTGCTGGAAGGATTTATAGAAGGAAAACAATTGTTTAGAATACAGGTAAAATAATGGCAATACATTATAACTTATCTAAAGTTTACGAGATTTCGGATAATGATGCCGAGTTTGCGCAACAAATTATCCAACTGTTTGTGTCGGAAATTCCTAATGAAATCCGACTCATAAAAGAAGGAATCGAAGAAAAAGACTTTGACAAAACCTACAGTGCTTCCCATAAGATAAAGCCAACGCTTGATCTGATGGGAATGGATCTGGCTTATGACGAAAACCTCCATATCATGGAGTGGACCAAATCACAAGGAAAAAAGAAAGAAATAAAAGAAGTATTCAAAAGTTTAAAAGAACATGTTGAGAATACTTTAAAAGAAATTAAAAAAGACTATAATCTATAGGCATCGTCCGGAAAAAGGCAAACCAGAACGAAATGGTTTGCCTTTGTTCTTTTACAGTTAAAAAAAATGAAAGCCAGTATTATTACCATCGGAGACGAAATCCTTATCGGTCAGATTGTGGATACCAATTCGTCCTTTATTGCCAAAACACTCGAAAAAATCGGAATTAAAGTGCATGAAATGCAATCCGTTTCTGACGATCGACAGCATATTCTGGATACGCTTTCGGAACAGGAAAGTAAAGTCGATGTGGTGATTATTACTGGTGGTTTAGGACCAACCAAAGACGATATTACCAAAAAGACACTTTGTGACTATTTCGAAGACGAATTGGTGGTCAATGAAGCAGTATTGGCTCATGTGGTGGAAATAATCGAAAAAGCGTTTAACCGACCGGCTTCACAGATCAATAAAGATCAGGCGTTGGTACCGTCCAAAAGTACTGTGCTTTTTAATAAAGTCGGAACCGCACCCGGAATGTGGATGGAACGTAACGGAACCGTTTTTATATCGCTACCGGGCGTTCCGTATGAAATGAAATACCTGATGGAAAACGAAGTGATTCCAAGGTTGATCACCCGTTTCGACAGGCCGTATATCGTTCATAAAACAATTCTTACCTACGGCGTTGGGGAGAGTCTTCTGGCGGAACGAATCGAAAGCTGGGAAAATGCACTTCCGGAATTTATTAAACTGGCCTATCTGCCAAGTCCGGGACGGGTTCGTCTGCGTCTTTCGGCTATGGGGATCGATGAGTTTGTATTGCATCGGGAAATTAAAATTCAGGTAGAAAAACTCGAATTGATCATCAAAAACGATATTGTCGGTTATGACGACGAGGAAACGTTGGAGGTTGTATTGGGACAATTGCTAACGGAAAAAGGACTAACTATCGGGACAGCCGAAAGTTGTACCGGGGGAAGTGTAGCGGCAACGATTACATCGGTTCCGGGTTCGTCGGCCTATTTTAAAGGCAGTATTGTAAGCTATGCAACCGAAACTAAAATAAACCTGCTGGGAATTCCACCGGAGATTATTGAAAAGCACTCGGTTGTAAGTACCGAAGTGGCCGAAGAAATGGCATCCCGTGTGCAAAAAATACTCGGTGTGGATTATGCGATTGCAACTACAGGAAATGCCGGTCCGGCCAAAGGAGATTCTGATGCCGGTGTCGGTACGGTTTTTATTGCGATTGCTACTCCTGAAGGGATTTGTAGTGAAGAATTTAACTTTGGTCAACCGCGCGAAAAGGTTATACACAGGGCGGTAAACAAAGCTCTGGAAAAAATTTATAAAGAAATTTTAAAAAACTAATCAAAATAGTTTGTGAAATAGGTTTCTTTTTTGTTACTTTGCACCCTGATTTTGAATAACGAATATAAAGATAAGTATAATGTCAAGAGTTTGTGAACTTACAGGTAAGAGAGCGATGGTAGGAAACAATGTTTCTCACGCTATGAATAAAACCAAAAGAAAATTTAGCGTTAACTTAGTTAAGAAACGTTTCTACATTCCTGAAGAAGACAGATGGGTTACTTTACGAGTATCTACTGCTGCTTTAAAAACAATTAATAAAAATGGTATTGCTGCGGTTTTGAAACAAGCCAAAGCTAACGGATTTGTAAAATAATCCCACCTAAATAATATAGATCAAGATGGCAAAGAAAGGTAATAGAATTCAGGTAATTTTAGAATGTACTGAGCATAAGACTTCTGGTGTTCCAGGAACTTCAAGATACATTACTACTAAAAACAAAAAAAATACTCCAGACAGATTAGAGATTAAAAAGTTCAATCCAATTTTGAAGAGAGTAACTGTTCATAAAGAAATTAAATAATCGTAAGTCATGGCAAAGAAAACCGTAGCAACTTTACAAACAGCTTCAAAAAGATTAACTAAGGCTATCAAGATGGTAAAATCACCTAAAACAGGTGCTTATACTTTCGTTGAGTCTGTAATGTCTCCTGAAGAAGTGGATGAATTCTTAAAAAAGAAATAATTCCAGTATACAATTTATAGAAAAGCTACTTTCGTATGGAAGTAGCTTTTTTATTTTTATATTTGTCGTAAGAATTGTAAGAAGGATCGTTTTTTCAGAACGATCTGATTTACGTTTCTGAATCGTAATTTAATTGTAAAATAACCGAATGAATTTCTTTAAAAAAATATTTTCATCAGAGAAAAAAGAAACCCTGGATAAAGGATTGGAAAAAACGAAAACATCGTTCTTTTCTAAACTGACCAAAGCCGTAGCCGGAAAATCAAAAGTAGATGATGAGGTTTTGGATAACCTGGAAGAAATCCTGGTTTCGTCTGATGTTGGGGTGAATACAACCCTGAAAATTATCGAAAGAATTGAAGCCCGTGTATCACGGGACAAATATCTTGGCACGGACGAATTAAATGGTATTCTACGCGAAGAAATCGCAGGACTGTTATCGGAAACCAATTCCGGTGAAGCCAGTGAATTTGAAATCCCGGTCAACAAAAAACCGTATGTCATCATGGTGGTGGGTGTGAATGGTGTTGGAAAAACAACAACTATCGGTAAACTGGCCTATCAGTTTAAAAAAGCCGGACATAAAGTGGTATTAGGTGCAGCGGATACATTTCGTGCAGCAGCTATTGACCAGCTTCAAATCTGGGCCGACCGTGTTGGGGTGCCTATCGTTAGACAACAAATGGGAAGCGATCCGGCATCGGTAGCTTTTGATACCTTACAATCGGCGGTTTCTCAAGGTGCTGACGTAGTGATCATCGATACAGCGGGCCGTTTACACAATAAAGTTGGTTTAATGAATGAGCTTACAAAAGTAAAACGCGTCATGCAAAAAGTACAGGAAGATGCGCCACACGACGTATTATTGGTGTTGGATGGTTCGACCGGACAAAATGCATTCGAGCAAGCCAAACAGTTTACAGCAGCTACAGAAGTTTCCTGTCTGGCAGTGACCAAACTTGACGGCACGGCTAAAGGTGGTGTGGTGATTGGAATTTCCGACCAGTTCCAGATTCCGGTAAAATATATCGGAGTAGGAGAAGGCATCGAAGATCTTCAGGTCTTCAATAAATTTGAATTTGTAGATTCCTTTTTTAAATAAAAGCTAATGAACTACCTAATCGCTTTTTTTAAAAACCTGTCACCGTTAAAAATGGTGATCATAAGTGTTGTTTTGGGAATTCTGGCTATCTTTTTAGAAAAACCGTTTCCCGGTATTTTTCTGGCATTGCGATTAACAAGTTTTGTATTGCTGATGGTAGCAATTATCAGGTACTTCAATAAAAATGAGTCGTCCTAAAATAGGTTGACATATTTTAGAATAAAAATATATTAACCAGTCAGGTTTTCTGGCTGGTTTTTTTGATGTATAAAGTTAGGTGTTTTCATTTTCAGACTCAAATGTGGTCTTTTATTATTATAGGTTTGTATTGCTGTTTTTATGAGTTTTTCTAATGTTTGTCCGTCTTTACATTTATAAATCAAAAATTCGTTTTTTAAAATTCCGTTTATTTTCTCAGCTAAGGCATTCTGATAACAATCATATCCGTCGGTCATAGAGGGCGTAATACCGTTTTTAGCTAATACTTCCTGATAAATTTTAGAACAATATTGTAATCCTCTATCGGAGTGATGTATCAGTGGTAATGTTGATTTTCTATTCTGTACAGCCATTTTTAATGCCTGTACCACATTTTCAGAACTCATATCATCACTGAGTTTGTATCCCATTATTTTTCTACTATAAGCATCAGTAACTAAAGATAGATAATGCGTTTTCTGATGTGATTTGATATAAGTAATATCACTAACGTATACCTGTTCGGGACGGTTAATTTCACATTCTTTCAAAAGATTTTCGTACTTGTGTAGCCAATGTTTAGAATAGGTGGTTTTAGTGTAACTCTTCATTGGTTTAACAAGTAACTTCTCCCTTCTTAGATAATCAAATAAAGCATCACGACCTATCTTTACACCCTGTTGATCAAATTGCTTCGAAAGTAGGTAATATAGTTTACGTGTTCCTATACGTGGCATTTCCAATCGCAAAGAAAGAACCAGATGCTTTACTTTGAGTAAGGTAGATTCCCGATGGAAGATTCTTTTTTGTTCCTGATATATAGCTTGTCTACTCATCCCAAACAATCGGCAACTTTTGGACAAACTTATTCCTGCTCCTTCCCGGAGTCGGAAGATGGTTTGGGAGAAAACTTTTTTCGGATCTGAGTCCCGTACTGACTATCAGAAATGTCGATCATCGTATTGAGAATCTTATTTCGAAGTTTCTCATCGGCCAGTTCTTTCTCTAATCGTTTAATAATTTGAGCCGGGGTTTCTTTAGATTTAGACATAAATAACAGATTTGGTTTACTCCAATCTAAGTTACCATATTTTCGAAGCCAAACCAAAACAGTACTTCTTCCCTGGATTCCATAAATAGATTGAGCCTGCCTATAAGTCATTTCACCTTGTTCAACTCGGGTAATTACAGCTAATTTAAAAGCCATGTTATAATCCTTTTGACTACGCTTAATAGCCTTGCTTTCTTTGTCTTTCATAATAAAGTCGATTTAGTGTCAACTTATTTCAGGACGAGACAAAAATAAAAATAAAGGCGTTATTCATATAACGCCTTTATTTTTTGCCAGAGTACTTCGTCAAAATCCGATAAAGCCATATTGCTGCTATCGGCGGCATCGCCCATACGAATGATCACCATTTTCTTACTCGGTATAATATAGATTTTCTGATCATTCTTACCCAATGCCATATACATATCCGATGGTGCCGAAGGGATTATACTACCGGAAAACTGATATTGACTTTGTGGTAAATGATAACTCGTTTTTCCGTTCAACCACCATAAATAACCATAGGCCAGATTGATATTCTGCGAGGTAGTTGTGGCTTCATTCCAGTAGCTTTCGTTTAGAATTTGCTGGTTATCCCATTTTCCTTTGTTTAGGATTAGCAACCCGAAACGCGCCATACTTCTGGAATTACTCGAATAAACGCTTAAACCGTCGGAGGTATTGGTCCATATACCATTCATTCCGATTTTATCCCGTAGCCGACTATTAAAATAATTAGAGAATGACGTTTGTGCTACAGTAGCGACTACATCCTGAAGTTTAACATAAACGTTATCGTATGCCCATCGGGAGCCGGCATCGGCCAGATAGGTCAAACAGGCTGGTGTGACACAATCGCCGTTACTGGCATCATCCAGCCCGGAAGTCATCGTCAATAGGTTTTTACACTTGATCAAATTTTCCTTCGCTAAAGGAGCGCTCGTCCATCCGTTACCAAGATAATCGGAAACTTTGTTGTTGATGTTGAGAAGGCCTTCCTGTTGCGCAATCCCGGTCATTGTCGAGGTTAAGGTTTTTCCGGCACTGGCCCAATACCAATAACTATTGGCGGTATGACCGTTAAAATAATTTTCCATAACAATCCTGCCATTTACAAGGATGATAAAGGACTTACTGTGTTTTTGCTCCAGATAATCCAGTAAAGGTTGTACGGCACTGTTGTTCCAGCCTAAATCGGAAATACTGCGGGTTTCCCAGGTGGTGGTCCCGGAACTAATCGGTGGAAAATACATGCTTTCCGTAGGTGTTACCGGAGTGGAACCGCTGGAAGTTTCGTTTTCGGAACTGCAACTGGCTATTGCTAAAAGGGTTATTAACGAGAGGAATATTCGTTTCATAAGGGATCGTATTTCTATTTGGACTATGCGTTTGTTAAATGGTTTAAAGCTACTGGTTTTTTTGTTCTAAAGTTTCGTTTGTCCCGTTTTAAAAGGTAAATTTGTAAAAATGTTTGTGCCATGAAAAAAATAATTGCGGTAGTACTGTTAAGCCTTACTTTTACGGCTTGTCATAAAAAAATCGATGATGCGGCGCTAGCCAAAATCAACGGATATTGGGAAATTGAAAAAGCCATTATGCCCGACGGAAGTAGTAAAGAGTATTCGATCAATCCGACTATCGATTATTTTGAAATCAAAGACAACAAAGGTTTTCGTAAAAAAGTAATGCCGCAACTGGATGGAACCTATCTGGTGAGCGAACTGGACGAAAAAGTGGCTGTGATCAAACAAGACGACCATGTTTACCTGAAGTATACTACGGCCTACGCCAAATGGAAGGAAGAATTGATCAAGATAACTGATGAAGAATTGGTGCTTAAAAACGAGCACGATATGGAATACCACTACAAAAAAGCGACTTCATTTTCTATAAAATAAAAGCATGGCAAAACGATTTAATGAAGAATCTCCGATATCCGATGTACTGAAGCAGTTTATTCAGGATCATAAATTACAAGCCGGAATGGACAAAATCGACGTTCGTGATGCCTGGAAAAACCTGATGGGTAACGGTGTGAATAATTATACGACGGAAATCATGCTAAAAGGTACTACGCTTTATGTGGCCTTGTCATCTGCTGTATTACGCGAAGAATTAAGCTATGGAAAAGAAAAGATCGTTAAGATGATCAACGAAGAATTGCGCCGGGATCTGGTTAAGGATATAGTGTTGCGGTAATGGTGTCGTTTAAATCTTGATTGTGTGTATGTTTAAACTTTTTGGACAATAATAAATAATGAAGGCACTTGCGAAAAAAATCTCATTGTTGAGTTTTGTATTACTTATGTTACCCTTTTTTCAAACCTGCTCCGATAAGAATATTATTCACAATAGACTTTTAAAAGGAGGACCTGCTTTGGAGACGGTTCCTTTATTGTCTGAACAAGGAATCAATATCAATGAAAACAAGGAACATCATTTGTCGTCCGATGAATTGTTTCTGCTAAAAGAACAAGCCATTGAAGCCTTTTTAAAAAAGAAAAGCGAATTGACCTACAATGGTTATGAAATGAGTTTTTTTAGTACTAATACTGTTACGAGTCGTTTTCGTCTTGAATACAGTTTCTTTACAATGGTGATATTGCTTTGCGGAATGCAAGCGTTTTCGTTGTTTAAAGAGCGATATTCACTATCGGTTATTTTCGGATTGATCAATATTGTTTTATCGGTAGGGTTATTTTTGCTACTATATTTTAGTGGAATTTTAGAAGATATCAATCAGATAAAATATGGTTATTATCTTTTTATGATACATCTTGTATTGTTACTATATATGTCTTTCGAGTTGAAAAAAAAGAAAATAGAATCAATAAAACATAAAAAAGCAGGATGAGAGTCCTGCTTTTCCATTTTTTAAAATTGTTATACCGTTTCGGGAACGACAATATCCGTGTTTTGATATACTTGTACGCCACCTTTCCAGGTTTCCAGAACCGGAACCTTACGCAGTTCTTTATAGTACGTTTTCATCGTTAGCGGATCCTGTTCCAGAATCACGAAATCGGCGAAATAACCATCCTGTAACGAACCGGTCCACTGCTCGGCATGACATTGCCATGCGGCATCATAGGTTACCGAAAGTAAAGCCTGTTCCGGAGTAAGGCATTCTTTTTCGTTTAATACTTTGTCCGGATAATCGTCTGGTGCGGCTTCCATCATACGCGTAATGGCTTGTTCCATCATACGTAACGGTCCGATCGGACTTACCGAATAATCGGTATGCAAGGAGATACGTAATCCGGCGTCAAGTGATGAACGACACAAATCCAGTTTTTCTACTTTTTCTTCAAAGATGGCCTCCTTAAATGGATAACCATAGTAACCTACATGTCCAATCAGGAAACTCGGAACGATACCAAGATCTTTCATTTGCTGGATCTGTGACTGTTCCAAAATAGAACAGTGCTCGATACGATGACGACGGTCTGCTACTTTTTTGGCTTTAAAAGCGGCATCGTACACTTCGATTGCAAATTTGACAGCCAAATCTCCATTAGCGTGGATCATTAAAGGCCATTCTTTTTCTGCTACAACCGTTTTTACAATGTCAAGATAGGTTTGCGTCGGCTCATCCGGATGCGGATGGTCTTTGTCTTCCGGGAAATTAAACACCCCAAGATTGTCGGCCGGATAGCAACAATACGGTTTCGACTGATAACCGGTTAATCCCTGATTCGAACCGTCGGAAATGATTTTAACACTACCCGAATATAGATCTTTATACTCTTTTATCGGCGTAAAAGTCGGTAGTTTTTTAGCATCATCCAATGTTAAACAGGTTTGGGCTACGCCAATACGGACTTTCTTTTGATGGAAATCCAGATATAATTTTAAGATAAGCTCTTGTACGGATGTCATTCCGGCATCATACATAAACGTAACGCCACGTTGAACAGCGGTGTCAAACAATTCTTCTAAATGTTTAAATGAACCGAGAGCAAATTCAGCTACCTGGCGAATCGGCATACATTTTAAAGCCGGTCCGATTTCTTCGGTTTCCTGTAATTGTCCGTTTGTGGTTTGCTGATAATTTTCGAAGGTCTTGTATTGATCGCGTATACTTTTATTAAGATCGAAAATAATACGGAGTGTCAACGAGTTTACATAGGCCGTATGCATCGAGGCACTCATGATAAATACCGGATAATCCGGTACGATGTTATCCAGAAATTGATAATCGAACGTAACCAATTTGTTTAAGGTTCCCGGCGTTTGACTTTTTTCAAAAGGCATAAAGGCCGGATCAAGATTGCAACCTAAAATCCAATAATTATTTTGATCCAGTTTTTCTTTGTTTTTAGGGTCTTTTTGATAGTCGTCCAGCTGCTTTTTTAACCATTGGATATTGTAGCCATCCTTTAAAAACTGACCGTTATAAGGGCTCAAATCCAACCAGCTTCCCAATATAGCAGAGGGTACCAAATGAACGTGTGGTTCGATTAGTCCCGGAAGTAAGGTGTGACCTTTGTCCAGTTTACGGGTTTTAAAAAGATGCCCCGTTTTGATCATAGCCTCTGTAACGTGTAGCAGGGAACCGGAAGCTACGACTTTCCCTTTGTGGAAACCGATAGCTTCTACTGTATGTGTTTTTCCGCCAATTAAAGGACGGATTATACCACCGTGAAACAATACCGATTCTTCCGTATGAGCGGTAAATGGGGTTTTATTCTCCGATAATTTTGTGATAATCTCCGAAGAAGAAAGTTCTTTTTCCAGAATCTTTAAAACCGGATTATTACAACCACAATGGGTGCATCCGTGGTGAATATGCTCGTGATCATGTATCATAGTATAGCGATTTAGGGATTACTATATGATTATTTATTAGCATTGATATTGCTCTGAATTGACCAGGCAAAATCTAATAATGTTTGATTGCGGAAACGACTCATGTCTTTCATATCGATATATTGATCAGCAGTGTAGACGCTTCCTGTAACCGATGCCAGAGCATGACAGCTCATACAGTTGGTTTGTACACCATATTGGTAATTTGGATTTAACTGGTTGTTGCTACCGGTAAATACGTTTGGACCAAAAGAACCTTCCAGATACGGGTTGAACGAGATGATGCTTCGTACGCCTTTGTTGGTTCCGCCGGTAATGGGCTGGTTGGGCCATACCATGGCATAGGAGGTTGATACAGCATAATTGGCCGCCGCACCTTTGATGATGCTCGGACGTAATTTAGCATTGAAAGCCGAACTTGGGAAAAATGGATTGTCGCGGTTATAGCTCCAGAAATAGGTTTGCCAGGTCCAGTTGCTGATTTCTTTGGTTCCAACGTGCATTGCTACCAATAGGATATAATCGCCGGCTTTGTATTTGCGTTTGTTGTTTTTCTGGTTGGCGTTCAGATAGGCAGCCATTCTCGCATCGACCTGATCGTTGATAAATTCGTTTAGATTACAACTCGCTGCTGCAATTTGAGCAGGTGTCGGATTGGAACCGGTAACCGGTACGATGGTTTTGTTTTTATCCTGTTTGTTGTTGGTGTCTACATAAACGTAGGTTTGCCAGTCTTTATAACCAAATGCTTTAGCTGGTTTTGGATCGCCTGGCCATACCGGTACGCGGATAAAACCGTTTGCATCAGCACCACCGGCAAAATAAGTAGGTTTGGTGGTAATACCGGCTGATGGAAATGGAGGAATGTTACCGATACCGTCTTTAACCTGGTATTTATTGAGTGTCGATTGGTTGAAAATAAGATTTTGTGTCGAATAACAGGCTGCCGCAGGATTGTAGGAAACTGTTTCGAAAACATTAGAAACCGTATCAAGTACCGCATTTCGTTTACCAAATAATTGCCCGTGGATTAACTGTTTGGGCACTTCCAGAGCACTGCGTTCTTTTTTGATTTGAAAGCATCCGCCTTCTTTGTTCCCGTCGGCGGCCATTTGCGCCAGTTCTTTTACGCTCATCCAGGTTTCAAATACCAATAGCGAATCACCGTTAAAAACCTGACCGGATTTGGAGGTTAAACCAGCCCAGATACCCCAGGCATGTTGGGCGATACTGGCCGAATCCTGTTTGTTAAGCCAACCGTAAATTGTGGTAGAGTCCTGTGGAAATTTAAAACCCGGCAAGTTTAAGTCGTCCGGGAATTCCTGCGGTTTAATAATGGGAGCGGCACCTAATAATCCGGCGTCCGGAGTGGTGTTTTTCTTGCAGGAAATGGCCAGACTGGTAGCCGTTAGTGCAACCAGAATACCAAATGAAATGGTCTTAAGGGGTAGTAGTCGTTTCATGTTTGTTTTAGATTTGGTTCGTATTTATATGCTGTTTTTGTTGAATTGCCTTATGTTAAATTAGAGTCAAATTGCAATTTTTTTCTGACGTTAAATTTGCAATTTGTGTCGAATTAGATTTGTGTTTAAGGCGTTTTGTAAAGTTAGTGGCTTGGTAAAACCTATAATAGCGTATAATTACGCGTTTTTAAAATCAGATAGAAATACCGAAAAAGGAAAGGTACAGGTACAAAAAAAGCCGCTCCAAACGGAACGGCTTTTCGAAAATAATATATATATTATTAGAATTCTTCTCTTCCTGCAAAGTGGAAAGCGCTTTCGATAGCAGCATTCTCATCACTGTCAGATCCGTGAACAGCATTCTCCCCGATAGAAGTTGCATATTTTTTACGGATAGTTCCTTCTGCAGCATCAGCAGGGTTTGTAGCTCCGATTAAAGTACGGAAAGCTTCTACTGCGTTGTCTTTTTCAAGGATTGCAGCTACAATAGGACCTCTTGACATGAATTCTACCAATTCTCCATAGAATGGTCTTTCACTGTGAACAGCGTAGAATTTTTGAGCATCCGCTACTGTTAATTGTGTTAATTTCATCGATACGATTCTGAAACCAGCTTCAGTAATCATGTTAATAATTCCTCCGATGTGTCCTTTTTCAACAGCATCAGGCTTAATCATAGTGAATGTTCTATTCGTTGCCATTTTGTTTTGTTTAAATTTTTCGCAAAAATAGCATTTTTAAGCTGAATAATACGCTATCTTTTTTAGTGAAATTTTATTGGTATCGCAGAATTGTGATTTTTTTATACAATCAATACCGAAAAATCCTGCGTTAGCGGCTTTAGCTCGCAGTATAATTCGGTGAGTAAATTCGAGCCGTGTTCGAGATAAAATTCCGAAAAATTTGCCGTTCGTTCCTGAAGGCTCAGGTTGGGAAACAATTCATTTTGTAGTGCTATAATACGGCTCAATTGTTCCTGATGGTTGCGTTTTTCGGCTTTTAACAATCGTTTTTCAAGGTTGTCCAATCCTTTTAGCTGTTTCTTTTCCTGAGCAGCTACCGCACCTATAAAAGAAGCATCGGTTTGGGCAGCCATTTCTCGCAATTTGGAAAATTGTTGTTCCAAATGGGTTTTCTGTTCCGAAAAGTCCAGCGTAAAGGCTGAAAGGGCTTTGGTTTTAGCATCGATCAGGTCGTGTTGCTTTTGAAACAAATCGGCCCAGGTTAGTCCTAATTGGTCTGCTTTGTGTGCCTGTTTAGGCGTCGCCAGAACGACAGAATTTCGCAATACCAACATCGGAAAAGGAACTTTCGAAGCTTCAAAAAAGGATTTTAATTCCAACCAGTAGGCTAATTCGCCTCCACCGCCAATATAGGCCAGATTGGGTAAAATTACTTCCTGATATAATGGACGCATGATCACATTGGGACTGAATTTTTCGGGGTAACGTTCCAGTTCATCCAGAATCTCTTCGGTGGTAAACCGACGTGAAGTTCCGTTGACGATGTAGCCACCGTTTTCGAAAACGATACGTTCCCGCAATCCGTCCTCAATATAAAAAAGGTTGATTTCTCTTGGATTAACCTGTATGTTGTAGGTTTTTAATAAAGCCGACGTTTCCGTTACTTTATGGAAAGCAACTTGTTCGAGCAATTCCCGTTTTACATACGGAATGAATTCCCGTTTTAACGCTTCAGAATCACCGTCGATGATCACTAATCCTTGTTCCCGAAACAATTCATTGGCCAGAAAACGCGTCGCATCAGCCAGATTCGAATGTTTCAGATAGGAATTTTTAAATAACTGACGTAAATATTCGGCGTTATTGCCAATGCCAAGTTCTTTCGAAAAAACATCAAAAACACTATCCAGTCCTTCGGTCGAAAGACGTCCGACCGGACCCGAACTGTTTCGGTTCCATTTTATTTTTTTATTTCTGAAATTAAAATAATTGATCTCTTCAAAATCGTGATCTTCTGTCGCCATCCAATATACCGGTACGAAATGATTTGTCGGATAAGCGGCTTTTAATTCGTTAGCCAGATTGATGGCTGATACAATTTTATATAAGAAATATAAAGGTCCTGTAAAAAGATTCAACTGGTGTCCGGTGGTTACGGTAAAAGTGTTCCCGTTTTTTAACAGGGCGATATTTTGAAGTGTCGCTTCTGAAGCAGCTGTCGAGGCATACTGTTTTTCCAAAACGGTTACCAGTGTATTTCTGTGAGTCGTACTAAAATGTGCCGCTTTTTCGTCAATTTGACTTCCGAAATTTTCCAGGGTGGGAAAACGATGGTATAAGGACTGTGTTTCTGTTTTTTTATCTAAATAATCGACAATTAAGCGGGAAAAATAATTGGATTCTTGATAGCTGATACAGTCAGTTGGCATAATAGGATATAATTATATATGTATGTTTTTTTTGAAAAATAAAGGTAGATATAATCGCTTTCGAATCTCCCAAGTTATTGTTAATTTTTTTTAATGTCAACCGATGGAGGCTTTGCTAATGGTTTGTTTCGGGTGATTTTTATCCAAAAAACTGAATTATCGTCTTGAAAATGAGTGTTTTTGAATTTTAAAATTAAAAATAGATTGAAATATTAGGAAATGTCAAAAACATTTTACAAAATTTGCAATGTGAAAAAATAATAACCTTTTAAAAACGAAGAAAAATGTTTGTATTACAATCATCTGCTATCAGTCTGACACCAAAATGTGGTGTAGCTGCTCTTCGTGGTTTTGTTCAGTCCTAGAAAATTACTTTCCAAGATAACAATGCCCGAAGACAACAAGTTTCGGGCTTTTTTGTATACTTTTTACTTTAAAGTTCCCGGTTTAGCCCTTTAATTTATCCGAATACGGATAAAATGTTTTGCAAAATAAATCAGTGACCCATTTGGATTACTGAGCACGTTGTTTTGCGTTCCAAAAAAAATCAAAGCATCAAACAATGGGAAATAAATTATCCGGGAAGGACCTGATCAAATTAGGCTTTCCTAAAAATAATAGCATCAATATTGCCTTGGGGCAAATTAACAGATATAGAAAAAGAGAGAAAAAAGAAGGTATTTTAACGGAAGCAAAAGAAGTATTGCTGTTTCCGGAAAAATTCAAAAATCACGGTACCTGGGGAAAAGTGGCCGAAGGATTGCTCAATCCGGTTCAGGTGCGAATGCAACAACTCAACACCACTCGTGCGCCGTTTTCAATTTTTGGTGAAAATGAAATTGATCAGCAGGCAAAGTTCCAGTTGTACGATGCGCTAAAGTTGCCCATTTCCGTAGCAGGCGCTTTGATGCCGGATGCGCATTCCGGTTATGGCTTGCCGATTGGTGGCGTACTGGCTACCGAAAATGCGGTGATTCCCTATGGTGTGGGTGTTGATATTGGTTGTCGGATGAGTTTGTCGATTTTCGATTTACCGGCTTCTTTTCTAAAAGGAAGGGACCAACAATTGGAAGCCATTTTGGCCGAGCATACCAAATTCGGAATGTATGAAACGCATCAGATCAAAGCCGATCATGAAATTTTTTACCGACCGGAGTTTAAGGATATCCCATTTGTAAAAGGCTTACTGGACAAGGCCTATAAGCAACTGGGAACGTCCGGTGGCGGAAACCATTTTGTGGAATTCGGAATTGTGAAAATCGATGCGCCGTTAGCAGAATGGAAATTGGTGCCCGGCGAATATTTTGCGGTGTTATCGCATAGCGGATCACGCGGATTGGGCGCCAATATCGCCAAGCAATATACCTATCTGGCGACAAAACAATGTCCGTTGCCTAAAAATGTGCAACAGTTGGCGTGGCTGGATCTGAATACGCATGACGGCCAGGAATACTGGATGGCGATGAATCTGGCCGGCGATTATGCTAAGGCGTGTCATGAGGATATTCACCGGCGTATTGCGAAGATATTGGGAAAAAGAGTGGTTGTGACCATTGAGAACCATCACAATTTTGCGTGGAAAGAGGTACATCACGGACGAGAATGCATTGTACATCGCAAAGGGGCGACTCCGGCAGCCGAAGGACAATTGGGGATTATTCCCGGTTCGATGACCGCTCCGGGGTATATCGTGATGGGGAAGGGAAATCCGGAAAGTCTAAATTCGGCGTCACATGGTGCCGGAAGAGTGTTTTCAAGAGCTAAATGTAAAACGATGTTTACGCAGAGTGACATCAAAAAAGAACTTAAAAAGCACGAAGTAAACCTGATTGGCGGTAATATCGATGAAGCACCAATGGCCTATAAGGATATTACTAAAGTGATGGCGAATCAACAGGAACTGGTTACCGTTTTAGGGACGTTTACGCCTAAAATTGTGCGAATGGATAAATAAGAATAATGATGAAACGATTTCAGGACGAAAATAAAAGAAGTCACCATTTTGCCAATGAATTTCAGGTAAAATGTCCGCAATGCGGGGCAAAAGCGACTATTAAAAGAGTGTTTTCCGAAAAGGATCAATACGAGCGTTATCCGATTGGGATTTTAAAATGCCCGGGTTGTTATCTCTATCTGGAAGAAAGTGCGATGATCAAATATAAAGCAACCGTAAATCAGTATTGTTGTAACAATGTTGAAAAAGTAAAATACGAGTCGCAGCTTTTGAATGAGAAACCGCAAAAAATAAAAGTAAAGTGCAAGAGTTGTAACCAGATAAAAGAATTTGTACCGAGAATTACCGAAGTACAGTTGTATTTTAAAACAGATGGGAATAATGCCAGAGAATGGTGTTTTAATACCGAATTATGGTATCAGAAAACTGTAAGGGGGAATGTGTTCTGGGCATATAATGAAGCACATATTGATTATTTGGAAGCGTATATCGCTGCAGGTTTGCGGGAGCGAAACAGTCAGTATAACGGTGGAAAAACACTGGTGGCGAGTCTTCCGAAGTTTGTAAAAGATGCCCGTAACCGGGATAAGCTATTAAAAGTGATTAAAGAATGGAAAAAATCATACAAATAACATCCGGAAGAGGTCCGGAAGAATGCACCTGGGTTGTAGCTCAGGTGCTTAAAAGAATAATGGAAGAGGCGCGATCGGAAGGACTCGAAGTACAGATACTACATAGGGAACCGGGACAGGAAAACGGAACGGTGGCTACAGCAACGCTTATTGTTAAAGGAAAGGATAGTGCAGTTTTTGTCGATTCCTGGATCGGAACGATACAATGGATTGGAACCAGTCAGTTTCGAAAAATGCACAAACGGAAAAACTGGTTTATCGGAATTTTTGAAATAGTACAATCTGCCGTACCGAAAATTTCGTATGTAGCTATAAAGTATCAGGCGATGCGAAGTTCCGGGGCCGGCGGACAAAATGTGAATAAAGTCAGCTCGGCTGTTCGGGCTACGCATATTCCAACGGGAATCAGCGTAGTGGCGATGGATAGCCGTTCGCAACATCAGAATAAAAAAACAGCAACCGAACGTCTTGTTCGAAAGCTGGAAGAAGCAACATTAGCATTACTAAAAAAGGAGGTCGATAAGAAATGGGAAAACCAACTGAATATTGTAAGAGGAAATCCCAAACGCGTGTTCAGTGGAACCGATTTTAAAAAACAAAACGTGGTGAAAAATTATAGTGCCACACGACAACAACTAAAGAATAACTTGAAAAACGACATCGAATGAAAACAGATAAATTAGATAAGTTTTTGTTTCAGGCTATGGATGCCTATCCGTCTTATCTGGAAGAAACCGTAGAATCATTGGGGTACGCTTTGTCGTATGACGCCAAAAATACCATGGCACTCTGCCTTTTAGGCAGGCTTCATGCCGAACAACTTTACGATTATGAAGGGGCGAAAACCTATTTCGAACAGGCATTGGCCGAAAATCTGCATGCTTTGGAAGTGTATCCGTATTTTATTGATACGCTCTTGCAAAACGAAGATTTTGATCAGGCTGAAAAATTAATCGATTTTGCACTAACCATTAAAGGTTGTAATAAAGCTGAAATCCTTTTAAAAAAAGTGAGCCTGTTGGAACGAAAAAGAGCTTTTACAGCTGCGAAAGAAGTGCTGAAAGAAGTAAAGTTTAACGCCTATAATTCGGATTTACATTATTATATTTCGGATACGGAAAAACGATTAAAAGAAAAAATCGAACTGTCTGAAGGTAAAAAAGAAAAGAAAGCGAAAGCAAAAAAGAAGAAAAAGTAATTGTAAAAAAGCTCCCTTTATGGGAGCTTTTTTTATGATTTTCGTCGGAAATTTATTTTAGCGTGCAGTCAAAGCTGACAGCTACATTTTTAGAAACTTTTTTGCTAACTACACTCGGAATGGCAATAGCAAAATCGTCTACTGTAACATTAAAATCAGCGTGGATGACAATGTCGTCGCCCACTTTTTTGATTTTAGCCGGAATAACAACATCTTTTGTTTTGCCATGTACTTCGAGTTTACCACGTAGGGTATAGTCTTTGGCCGCATCTGTTAGGGAACTCATTTTAAAATCATCTATTTTTCCTTTGAAGGTTGCTTTCGGATAACGATCACTCTCAATATAATTTTCATTGAAATGTTCTTCCATTAAAGCAATTTTAAAGCGAAAACTTTTAACCAGTACCAAACTGGCGATTTCACCCGTATCGGTGTTGAGTACAAATGTGGCATTACGGCTTTTGGCCTTTACTTCTTCAAAAGCGGGAACCGATGCTTCAAAGCTGATTTCTCCGGTTTTGGTGACCTTTTTATTTTGTGCCTGTAGCCCTGTAAAAGTACAGAGCATGGCGAGAAGGTATAGGATACGTTTCATGATTCAAGGGGTTATTATTCGACAAGACCGTTAGTGTTCCATTCGATTATTTTGTTGATTGTACTTTGCGGTAAACGCGTGCCACCCAATGGCATCATGCCATCTGCTCCCTGTGACCGGGATATTCTGTCAATCAGTCCTCGGTTTAAAACCGCGTTTTTTACATCGGCATACGTGGTTAACGACATTGGTGCTCCGTTGGACGGTACCGTTCCGTGACACGAGATACAGTTGTTGGTAATAATGCTTTTTACAGTGTTGGTATAGGTAACCGGTTCGGTAGTACTACTGTTATCGATAAGGTCGGAATCGGTATCGTTCGTACAACCGGTCAGTACTAATAAACCGAGTGAAAGGGTGAATAGGTAGCTTTTTTTCATTTTACTTTATTATATGGTTAAAGTTATGATTAAAATTTAATTTATAAAATGAATTATCGTTAATTTTACATTTATTAAATTGAAAATTTATGAAAAGAAAACGAATAGTGTTAATTTTGATTGTGGTGGTATTGCTGGGCTTTGCCGGTTATTCCTATCTGTACAAAGGGCATCGCGATATTGCCTCGGAAAAAGAGAGTTATCTCGTAACGGCCAATTCTATTTTTGATGAATTTAAAGTCGATGAGGCCAAAGCCAATCAGAAATATCTGGATAAAACAATAGAAGTCTATGGTAAAATCAGTAGTGTTGATCTGGAGGCCAATTCGGTTATCATTGATGAAAAACTATTTGCTGTGTTAAAAGATAAAATCAAAAACGGAGAGTTGATGGTTTTGTCCAACATCAAAGTGAAAGGCCGGTTTATTGGTTATGACGATTTACTGGGCGAACTTAAAATGGACCAATGTACCGTAGTGAAATAAGGGTAACCGATTTCCAATGACGATATTCAATTAAATAACGAATCCAATTAAACACCTTATATGAAAAAAAGTTTACTCTCTTTACTCTTGCTTCCTTTTTGCGCGTCGGCTCAAAATGACCTGTTGTCGGAAATCGACACGGTAAAAACAGATAACCGGGTGGAATCGGTATTTAAATCCTTAAAAATCGTGAACCTTGAATCGACAAAACTGGCCGCAAAAGGCGATTTCTATTTTATAGTGGCGCACCGTTTTGGATATGTCAAACATGGGTTTGAAGATTTTTTCGGAATGGATGATGCCAATACGCAAATCAAGTTTTCTTATGGAGTTACCAATTGGCTAACGGCTCATGTTTCCCGTAGTGGTTTTCAGAAAACCTACGAAATGGCGCTGAAATATCGGTTAATGGCACAGGAAAAAGAAGGATTCCCGGTAACGTTGGTCGGATTTAACAGTTTGGCAATCAATACTGAAATGAAAAAAGAAGATTTCCCAAACCTGAAATTTGATAACCGATTGAGTTATGTGACGCAATTATTGATTTCCAGAAAGTTTACCGAACGGCTTTCGCTGGAATTAGCACCAACCTATTTCCATGAAAATACGATCCGGGATATATTGGATGAAAATAATAATGTGATCACACCTAATCCGCAATCGAACGATCAGTTTGCTTTGGGGATGGGTGGACGTTATAAGCTAACCAAACGCTGGTCGGTTAATGTCGATTATGCCGCACATCTTAACCGGGCTAAAAATTCCGTGTTTACGAATCCGCTATCGGTTGGTGTCGATCTGGAAACCGGGGGACACGTTTTTCAAATGCATTTTACCAATTCCAGAGCAATGAATGAAGCAGGTTTTCTCGGACAAACTACAGGCGACTGGGGGAAAGGCGAGATATCTTTTGGATTTAACCTGGTTCGGGTATTTTAAAAGTAAAAACCTGTCGGTTATAATTTCCGACAGGCTTCCAATAAAGAAAAGGGCTGTTGTTGAACAGCCCTTATTTTTTAATTCTTGATGAATTTTGTACTGTGTTTTTCTCCGGTATTGCTTTCAATAGATAGGATATAGGTTCCTTTTGCTAAAGTACGAACATCAATCTGATTGGATTCGATAGCCGTTGTTAGGGCAATACGTCCTGTGATATCATAGAAAATCGCTTTGTCGGCAGTAGCACCTGTTGCGTCCAGCTGTATTTTGATAAAATCATGCGATGGATTTGGATAAACCACAAAAGAGTCTTTGCTGTGATCTCCGGTGCTAAGCAGTGTGTTTCCTTCTATAACTACAAGATGTTGGTTGGGATTGACATTGCTATAGGTGTCTACAATTCCTGAAGGCCATTTGATCACCACCTGAGTAATTTGTGTGGCCGTTCCCAGTCCGAAATGTACATTTAAAGAACTCATGTTTCTAAAACCGTCACCGCTACGAACATCGCGAATCTGTTTACCCCATGGTCCGCTGATTTCGACTCTGGCTCCGATTCCGTTTGCATTACTTTGGATTCCTTTTAAGGAAAGTTTTAACCACTTGTTGGAGTTGGCATTATTTAGGAAAACATTGTCTCCGTTTTGGATGTCAAGGAAACCGTCGTTGTTTAAATCTCCGATAGGTCCGTTGGTGATACCTCCTAACGGCTGACGCGTAAAGGTCATGTTGCCGTTGTTAAACAGGATTGTGTTACCGGGGCCGAAAATATCAATATAGCCATCGTTATTAAAATCGTGCGCTACATTTTCCTGTCCTAAATTGGTTAGTGACTGGATTCCGGAACCGGCCGTAACATCGGTGAAAGTTCCGTCACCATTATTGCGCATCAGTTTGTGCATACCGTTTGTATTGGAACTGGCACCTATAAAAACGTCCATATCGCCGTCATTGTCGAAATCGCCCCAGGCCGATGACCAGGTTTGAATTGGGTCGGATAAGCCGGCTTGTACACTTACATTGGTAAAAACACCATTTCCATCGTTGCGGTGTAATTCGTTAAGACTGGCAGAAATATTTCCGCCACGGCATTTGGCAATAAATAAATCCTGATCGCCATCATTATCATAATCAATCCAGATGGAACCGTAGTTTCCACCTTGTGGATGATCACCAAGTCCTCCCTGATGATAGGTCAGGTTGCTGTTGCCGTCGTTCATAAAATATACGTTTGGATTAACGTCATGACAAACAAAAATATCCAGATTTCCGTCGTTGTTGATGTCTACAAAATTGGTTCGCTGACAGAATATATATTGTGAAAAAGACTGAGCGGTATAAGCAGTACCATTGGTATTGGCCTTAATAAACGAAGCACCGCTTCCGCCTCCGAAAATCAGGTCGTTATACCCGTTTTTATCCAGGTCACCGGCTGCGATACTCCATGACGGTTGATTGTTCGCTCCGGTTAACGGAAAAGTGGTGCCGGTAAAACTTCCGTTTGAGGACTGATATAAAATGCGCATTTGGTTATTACCCACGCCTACAATATCGTCAAGATAGTCACCGTTCATGTCGACTACACAATTTTTATAGGTAAAACCGGTAAGCGGTTGGGGCATTTGTGAAAAACTGATTAAATTGGTTCCCGGTGTTGCTTGTGATAAGAGAAAATCAAAACCGATACTGTCCCATCTGTTATCAAAAACAATGAAATAAGTGTTGCCTTGTACCGCTTCGAAAACAACGGTTGAGGTATTCGCGCTACCGCTATCATCATCACTGGTTACACAAATCATCGAATTACAGGTGCCTTTATAAACGTTAATACGGGTGTCACGACCTACGCTGCCCGGTAAATCGGTGGTTACCGTTACCGAATAATTAGCGGTAGGAGTATAGGAATACCATTCACAGGCTGTACCAAAAATCGGATTTCCCGGTAAACATTGTATAGAAGGGAGGTTGGTACCGGAAATAAACGGTACGGAATATTGCCCGGGACCGATTGTCTGGGCATTATTACAAGTGGTTTGGGCATGTAGGTTTACATATCCCAACAATAAAAGCAATAAGGTAATTTTTTTCATGTCGTTTTGGTTTTTTGGTTATTATATTAGATTTAGAGGTTAAGGGCAGGTTGGATTGAGCGAACTAATCCATTGTTCGATCATCTGTACGGCTTCTTCGTGTGCCATGGTACGGCCTAGTAACGGCATACGATTGGCCTCGTCGGTCGATTGTAATCGGAAGTGTAGCATTGAACGCTGAAACTTACCGCGGCTTACAATATGTGTCAGATCATTGTCGATAAATTCCTGTGGCTCGACACAAATCCCCAGATTGACCGGATTCGAGGTTTCACTAAAGGCAAAACGCATCGGACGGTAATCGCAATGACTGTTTTCAGAATGACAGTGTGCACAATTGATATCGAGATAGGAACGTACACGTAGTTCCAGTGGTTTCGAAGTGTCTTGCCAGTTGATGGTACTGGTAATGTTGGCCGGATAACCGGATTGAAGCATTCCGCGTTCCATCCATTTTGTTAACTGATTTTTAGCACCATCGGTATAGTTGTAAACAATGTTGAGGTTTTGCGGTTTAGGTCCTATCGGAATCGCTTTTTCATCTTTTTTATGACAGGTAAGGCATTCTACTGATGAAGGAATTCGGTAATTGGTTGACTTGGTCTGACCGTTTTCCGTCCAGGTTAGCGAACGGTAACTGCCGTTCATGTCAAGGACGGCTTCTGTTTGTGAGTCGTTCCAGATATAATTGGCGAAAACCCACTGATCGACACCGTCACTATCGACACCTTTTTTGATCATTAATCGGGTTTCAATGATCTGTGTTTTATTTTCCGGTTGAACATTATCGTAATAAAAAGTTTTGATCAAAACTGTCCCAATCGGGAAGGTTACTACTTTTCCATCGCCGTTATATACAGCTTTGGTGTTTTCCGGCATCCATACAAAACGTTTTTTATGCGCATAATCGGTAAAAAGCCCGCTGGCAATTTCATAGGGTAATACCCGATCGTTTGGGGTGTTGTTTTTTAGAGTACCGGTAAAAAAATGGTAGTCCGAAAGTTTGGGATAGGGAATCTGAGCCAGATTAACCGAAACAGGTGTGCCGGTTGGAGTGGATGGGGTAACTTCTGTGTATTCACTGTTATCGGATTGACAGGAAAGTAGTGCAAAAGGTGCTAGTGCTAGTAGTAGTGTGCGTAAAAAGTAGTTTTTTTTCATGTGATTGTTACTCAAATGTTTATGTTTTGTATAACAAATATAATAGAATTAGCTAATTGATTTTTAATTAACAATAATTTTAAAGAATATTATTTTTTTTGTTAAAAATATTTATTATTAATCTGTTGTAGTGATTTGTTTATGGGATGTTTGTTTTTTGTCCGGTTTGCTCATATTGGCTCCAATAGTGTTATGGAATAATAATATGACTTAAAGAGGTATTCGCTTTTTGTCCACTATTTTGAGCAATGATAAAATAGAGTTATTTGTCTGTTTTGCATGTTGAATTGTCTTCGCCGTTGCTACTAAGTTTGTGTAATTTAGTTGATGAACGTATTAAATATTTTGAATATGAGAAGAAAAATAAAACTGAAAAAATGCCTGCCGGTGTTGTTTTATGGTTTAACGATGCTGTGTGGGTTGCCAAGTCTGGGACAAGAAGTGTTGTTTTCAACGTTGGATGAGGTTAGAAAACCTGTGCCTCTCGCACCAAACCTTTCAACAATTACGAATACAAAGGAATTGATTATAATGGATGATTTTAAATTGTCAAAAAAGAGTCAGATCACTCAATTTAATTTTGTTGGGCAACTCGGAAAAGCAACGCCCGAAAACATAGCATTAATTAAAGGAGTACGGTTGTATATTCTTAGAGCGTTTACTACTGGTCAGCCATTATCTGAAGCAAGCAGTTTGAATTATTTTGAGCTGATACGGGAGTATGCTCCGGGATTAAAAATAATACAGCAAGGAGATCAGGTTATAATTGGTATCGATATAAAATCGCTCGGATTTGATATGATACTTGAAGCGGGAACATATGGAATTGCCTTTGCGCCGATAATTGCTACAGAGGGAATGTCACCCGATAAAGTATGGAGCTGGTTTCCGGGAACCGATTTCGGCAACGAAGCAGTAGTATGGGACAATGGCGGTTGGTCATCAACAGGTTCCGGATCCGTAGCTTTTAGTATTGAAGGTAAAAAAGTAACGTTGGGAATTTCAAAATCGGATATACAAACCGTTACTGCAAAGGTGTATCCTAATCCTTCGTATGATGTTTTTAAAATTAGTACACCAAAAGAGATTGTTTCTGTTGTGGTGTATAATGGAAACGGACAATTGGTGTTGCAGAGCCAGTCGGAAACTGTTGATTTGTCGGCTTCTCCTAAAGGAATTTATTTTTTGACTATGACTTGTAATGATGGTACACAGGTTCGTGAAAAATTAATTAAAACATAAAATAAAATGAAAATAAAAAAAGTGAAAAATTGGGTAGCACTTTGTTGTAGTTTGTTTGTGGTTAATTTATTAAATGCTCAGGAAAAGGTAATATTTTCAACTTTAGATGATGTGAAAAAATTAGATGATTTTGCCGCAAGTATCTCAACAGTTAGTAATACTCAAAAAAGAGTACTGACGGATAATTATTTTTTGAGTAAAAGGAGTAAGATTAGCCGGTTTAATTTTGTGGGACAAATTGGTTTAATTGCGCCAGGGGATATGTCGCAGATTAAAGGAGTACATGTATTTATTTTTAAGGATATATTTGAGAAGGTCGATGGGAAACATGAAAAAATTCCGTTTTCAGGAACTTCTTTGGCGCATTTTTATTTGGATAATGCCAACGCAGGTTTATTAAAAAAAGTTGAGAAAGAGAAAATTATTATTTCGGTTGATTTGGATCTGGCTGGAAAAGAACTGATTTTGGAATCAGGTTCTTATTGGATAGCGTTTGCTCCGGTTATTACTACCGATGGTTTGCCTGCTGATAGCGTCTGGTATTGGTATGAAGGAGATGGTGCTAGTTATTATGTTAGAAAATGGAATAATGGTGATACAGAATGGGGCCCTGTTAGAGGGGGAAGTCCGAGGTCGATGGCTTTTAGTATCGAAGGTAAAGAAGTGGTATTAGGAATTTCTGAATTAGATATGCAAACAGCTGTAATAACGGTATATCCCAATCCGTCTTGCGATATCTTTAAAATTGCGACACCAAAAGAGAAAGAGATTGTTGGCGTTAGGGTTTATAATGGAAGTGGGGAGATAGTGTTGAAGGACTCATCGGAAATTATCGATTTGTCGTCTTCTCCTAAAGGGATTTATTTATTGACTGTGACTTGTAATGATGGTACACAGGTTTGTGAAAAATTAATTAAAATCTAAAATAAAATGAAAACAACAAGATGTCGGTTATTGTTTTTTTGCATGCTGTTTGCGATTACGCTTTTGAAGGCACAAGAAGGGGAAGTGCTGGTTTCGACGTTTTTAGACCGTCCTGCTACTAAGCCGTATCGTTTTGTTGATAATATTTCAACAGTTACGAATACCCAAAAGAAAATCCTGGCTGATAATTTTTATATTGGACATAACAGTAAAATCACCCGATTTAATTTTGTAGGACAAATGGGTAAAACGGCTCCCGGAGATATTTCCCTGATACAAGGAGTGCATGTGTTTGTTTTTGATAAAGGTCTTTATGACGATAGGTTTAAAATTCCGTTTTCGGGAACTTCTTTGGCTCATTTTTATCTGGATGATACCAATCCTGGATTGTTAAAAAGGATTGAGGATGAGAAAATTATTGTTTCAGTTGATTTGGCTCTAGCCGGTAAAGAATTAGTTCTGGAAGCAAAAAATAATTATTATTGGCTGGCTTTTGCTCCGGTGGTGGCTACCGATGGTTTGCCGGAAGATAAAATTTGGTATTGGTACGATGGTGATGGTGGCGGATTTGATACACTGGTATGGCAAAGCGGTGATGCGGAATGGGGTTATGGTGGTGTTTCTGCTACAGCGTATAGTATTGAAGGTGAGGAAGTGAAATTAGGGATGCCGGAATTGGATGCTTATACTGTTGGTACAACGTTTTTTCAAATCCATCAAATGGTATTTTTCGAATAAAGACCCCGAAAGAGATTGCTGTTGTTTTGGTTTATAATTTAAGTGGCCAATTGGTGTTGAAGAGTGCGACGGATATAATCGATCTGTCTGTTTTTCCTGAGGGAGTTTATTTTGGAACTGTAATACATAACGATGGAACGCAAACCTGTAAGAAATTAATTAAAACATAGAAAAAAGAAAAGCAAAACGCTTTTCTTTTTGTTATAAGGCCAGTGTTACACCATAATCGGATAATTTGTCTAAAGCTTCCTGCGAAGTATGATCAAATCGGCTGATGTGTTCCTGATGCTCTTTTTTAGATTGAATGCGTCGGATGGAGTCGTAAAAACGTCGAACTTCATCAAGGGTGTTTAAAATGGGTTTTGGTACACTTACAGTATTTCCTTGATCATCTTTGGCGACCATCGTAAAATAAGACGAATTGCTGTGTTTGATTTTTCCGGTTTGAATGTTTTGCGATACAACCCGGATGCCAACCACCATAGAACTCCGGCCTACATAATTGACGCAAGCTTTTAAAGTTACCAATTCGCCTACTTCTATAGGATTTAAAAAATCAACTGTATCAACCGATGCGGTTACGCAATAGCGACCCGAATATTTCGAAGCACAGGCAAAAGCAATCTGATCCATTAAGGATAGAATATAGCCACCGTGTATTTTTCCGCTAAAATTGGAATGCGATGGCAACATTAGTTCGGAAATGCTGATTCGCGAAGAGCTGATTTTTTTAGGTTCGGTACTCATTTTTATTCGGTTAAGTCGTTGTTGTTAGCACGGTTTAAGATGCTTTCGGGTAATGCCTTTTTGGCTTTGGCTCCCATCTTTTTTAATTTTTCAACACTGGTGATCAAATTCCCTTTTCCGTCTACAAGCTTGTTCATAGCGCCTTGGTATTCCGTTTTGGCTTCGTCCATTTTTTTACCAATCTTGATCAGATCGTTTACAAAGCCCTCGAATTTGTCGTATAAAGCACCAGCCTGACGTGCAATTTCATAAGCGTTTTCCTGTTGCTTCTGATTCGCCCACATACTGTCGATGGTACGCAAAGTCGCTAATAAGGTCGATGGCGTTACGATTACAATATTCTTTTCAAAAGCTTTATTGTATAAGGTAGCATCTTCATTTAAAGCGATCGCAAAAGCAGGTTCCATCGGGATAAATAGCAATACAAAATCCGGACTTTCCATCTGATACAGATCGTGATAGTTTTTACTACCCAGTTGCTCAACATGACGTTTTATTGAGTTAACGTGCTCTTTCAGATACTGAGTTTGGGTTGTTTCATCGTCTTCGTTTACATAACGTTCGTAAGCCGTAAGGGATACTTTGGAATCCACAATCATTTTTTTACCATCCGGTAGATTGATCACAACGTCTGGTTGTACGCGACTACCTTCTTCGGTTACAAAACTTTGCTGTACTTCATATTCGCGCCCTTTTTCCAATCCTGATTTTTCCAGTACTTTTTCCAAAATCAACTCGCCCCAGTTTCCTTGCATTTTGCTGTCGCCTTTCAATGCTTTGGTCAGGTTTAGCGTTTCTTTGCTCATCTGTTCGTTTGTTTCCCGCAGATTTAGAATTTGCTGGCGTAAAGCAGCGTGATAGTCGATACTCTCTTTATGGGTGTCTTCAACTTTCTTTTCAAATAAATGAATACGCTCCTGTAATGGCGATAGTATGTTTTTTAAGTTTTCTTTGTTTTGTTCGGTAAACTTATTGGTTTTTTCTTCCAGGATTTTATTAGCCAGATTTTCGAATTCTTTGGTGAATTTTTCCTGTAACTGGTTTACTTCCTCTTTCTGTTCTTTGTTGCGTTCCCAAAGGTTTTCAAAGTCGACTTCTTTTTTGGAAAGCTGTATGGCCAGTGCTTCTTTTTCGTTACGAATGTTTTCCTTTTCGGTCTGAACTGCTACCAGTTGTCGCTCAAACTGACCGCGTTCCTGTAAAAACTGTTGTTTGAGTTGCTCCTGTTGTGCTAACAGACCGTTAATGCGCTCTTCCAATCCCGATTTTTCCGATTGTGAACGCGCGCTGAATAAGGCTTTTCCAAGATAGATTCCGATAGCCAGTGCTAAAATAAATACGGCGAGTAAAACTAGTGTTTGTAACATCGTTTGTTTTGTTATGTAATGGTTCTGTAAAAGTAGCTATTTGTTTTTTAGAAATGCTAAAAAATACCGATTGATAGGAGCAGATCATCAGACAATCTGACGATAGGCCTTATAGAAATACCGGTTGTGGTTTCAAATATAATAAAGGAAATGAAGTATAAAAGTACGGAAATCCATAAGTGTTAAAAGAAGCTGCTATGCCGGAGTGATTTAGAGGTGATAATAAGACAATATAAGTCATAAAACAGACTTTGTTATTGATTAATAATATGATCAGAAATTTACTGTTTTATTATTATTATATTGTTCAGAAATTCTCCCAAACAGATGGATCATTTTGTATTCGATTTTCATAGGTATACAATGTCACTAAAAAAGGGGCTTTGTTTTAAATAAAAGCTGAGAAATATTGTGCTTTATACGATTGAATAAAAACAATTTTAAATAAATATATGATGAAAACAATTTTATTCTTGTTAGGAGTTTTTACAGCATTTTATGCCGATGCACAAACGGCAGGTTATAGTGTAAAGATTAATCGTGAAGAGTTTAGAGGCGATGAATCGATTGAGTTGACTTATGAAAATTTTCCGGTTTCAGATGATGTGAAAGATTACTATAGGATAGTGATTCTTAAAGATCCTCATGATATTCTATTGGTTGATGGAATAAACCAGGATCGATTAGTTCCTGTTCTGGATGCCGAATGGCGAAAATTTTCCAAACCGTTAAAAGGCAAAGGAAAGTGGGATATCAGAATACCGGAAGTGGGAAAATATAAGGCCTATCTTGTTAATGGAAAATACCCTTGTGATCCGACAGGAATTTCAGTAGAAGAACTAGGATCTTTTGTTGTTAAATCGTTGGGAACAGATGAGGTTCTGGAAAGGAAACAAGTTGTAGCTATTTTTCCAAGTCCGTCCAATGGCTTATTTTCGGTTAATGCCGAAAAAGAGTTGAAAACAGTGCAGATATATGATACCAATGGTGCTCTGATCGTAGAAACAGGTTCAAATCAGTTTAATCTGACAGGACAGCCGGACGGAGTGTATATGGTTGTTATCCAATATGCTGACGGAAGTATTGTCAGAGAAAAAATTATCAAACAGTAATTATGATGCGATAGTTGTCGTAGAAAAAAATCTTTTAGAATCCGCTTCCGATAAGGTTACACTTGTCGGAGGGGTATTCTATTGGAATTAAAAGGACGCTATCCCAAAAAGTGTGTAAGTTAAAAAATAACAGGGTTTGACTTTTTATTTAAAGTTGAACCCTTTTTTCAAATATAGTTAAGAACTGGTTGAGAATTAATCCCCAATTTTGGATTGGCATTGACCATTTTTTGGTTGCTTCCCTTAAAGCCAAATATACGGATTTTAAAACGGCGTCATCCGTAGGGAATGACAATTTGTTTTTGGTATATTTTCTAATTTTCCCATTAAGATTTTCAATTAGATTTGTGGTGTAAATGATTTTTCTGATTTCAATTGGGAAGTCAAAAAAGACGGTAAGTTCCTCCCAGTTTTCTTCCCAGGATTTAACCGCATAAGGATATTTATGATTCCATTTGCTGGCAAAATCTTCCAAAGCTCCTTTTGCAGCTTGTTTGGTTGGCGTATCATAAACCTGTTTCATATCTTTAGAAAACTCCTTTTTATCTTTCCAGACTACATAACGGGCTGAGTTTCTAATTTGATGAACAACACAGATTTGTGTTTGAGATTCCGGGAATACGTTTTTAATGGTTTGAGTAAATCCGTTTAAATTGTCGGTAGCTGTAATGAGGATGTCTTCAACGCCTCTGGCTTTTAGATCAGTCAATACACCTAACCAAAAGCTGGCGCTTTCATTCTTACCCAGCCACATTCCTAAAACTTCCTTTTTACCATCCTTGTTCAGGCCTACAGCTAAATAGATAGTCTTATTAATAACTTTGGAACTTTCTCGAACTTTAAACACAATCCCATCCATCCAAACAATTAAGTAAACGGGATCTAATGGACGGTTTTGCCAAGCAATAATATCATTGGATACCGATTCTGTAATCCTGGATATAGTAGAGGTAGATACATCAAAATTATAAACTTCTCTTATCTGCTCTTCAATATCGCTAACACTCATTCCTTTTGCATAAAGTGATATGATGACATTTTCCAATCCGTCAGCCATACTTTGCCTTTTAGGGATTATCATGGGATTGAAAGAAGCTTCTCTGTCTCTGGGAACCTGAAGTTCTGATTCTCCAAATGAGGTTTTAACCTTTTTGTTGGAATAACCGTTCCTAGAATTGGATGTCGTTGATTTTTCGTGTTTATCGTAACCTAAATGAGCATCTAACTCACCATTCAAGATGGCTTCTAAACCACGTTTTTGTAGTTGGGCAAGAAAACCATTTAAGTCTTCACCTGTTTTGAACTGTTTTAAAAACTCTTCTGATAATAAATCTTCTTTTTTCATAAGACTGTGTAACATTTAAAATTAAACATAAAAATGATGGGGTTTTAAAACCCCATTATTTTTATACTTACACAGTTAGTGAGATACTACCTATAAAGGCTTCCAGATAATCAATATTCTTTTTCGTTAAGGCTATAAATGGTCTTTTTCTCTTTTTAACAAGGTGATCAATTCATCTTTTTCCTGTAAACGTTTTTCGTATTGATCAATTAATTTTTGGTAGACTTCGTTCAATGCCAGAAGACTATCCCGAAACAGTAACTTGTCTTTCTGCTTTTTAGTTGATGGGCTTTCTTTTTGCTTGGACAAGAAACTTTTAGGCTTAACTTCAAAGATCGTACTTAGCTGTTCAATATGCGAAGCCCACGACTGACTTTCTCCGTTTTCGATACGGGCATAAGCCGATTGGGAGATATTAAGTTTTTCGGCAACTTCTTCTTGTGAATAACCACGTGTTTTTCTCAAATGGCGAATTTTTGCTCCTACAGTCCGATTCATTTAATTACTCTTTTTTTAGATCTTAAAAATATGAAAAATAAATATTATCCTATAAAAAACGGGTAAAATTACCCTTAAAACGAATAAGAACCTGTTTTTTAACTTCTTAAATTTGAAAAAAACAAGATTTTTAATAATATCAAATGCGATTTGTTAAAAATTTTTATGGTTCAAAATGCATTGTTTTTTAGGTTTTTACTAAACGGAAAATAACGTTTTTAAAAAGGTAAATACCATTTCATATACCGCAACCAATCAAATTTATTATATAATGAAACGATTAAATTTAAAAAAGAAAGTAGTTTCCGTTTTAACGGATAAGGAAAAAGCAAACATCCAGGGTGGTGGAACAAACGAAACATGTGCCAGCTTCGCAACGGAAGTGAAATGGACTGATCCGGAGCCTTGTGGGATTAAAGTAACAAGAATGGATTGTGTGAGTATACAAATCGAATGTGTCACACATCACTATTGCCCTACCTATACTTGGGAGGAGATGTAAAAAGAGCATCGTAGCATAAATAGCGATTGCACACCATCGCATTTATAATTGTATAAATGCATTGTAATATGCAATAGTGTAAAATTGTGCTATTTAAACCGTTGGAGAATACCGGTTCTTCAACGGTTTTGCATTTAAAAATGACCTTGAACCTACTTTTGTTTATGAATTTTGATAGTTATAAGGAACTGAATACAATAGCGGCGTATTTGCAAAACGAAACACTGCTTTTTCGTGATAATAAAGTCGCCCAAATCGCATTACATACCGGATTACCCGGGATCATTCTCACACTGACAGCTATCCGGAAACAATTTCCGGAACTTGTAGATCCTGTCATTCTCAGAAAATATATTGATAAAGTATATACCCTACTTTCGGAAAGTGAAGCTTTTTATCCGTCTTTTAGTGGCGGTTTGGCGGGATATGGGTTTCTCTTGTACCAATTGGCAAAAGAAAAGCATATCGATATAGCTGATTATAAAGATATCATCGAAGAAATTGACGAAATTATTGCAGAGCATCTGAATGACAATCTGGAAATGGATCATGTGGATATCCTGCATGGCGCGATGGGAATGGCGCTTTATTTTTTAGAAAAAGGAGCGTCAACATATGCCGAAAAAGTTATCGACCGCCTGAATATAACGGCCAAAAGAGAAGAAAATCGCTGTTATTGGAGTACGTTCGATTTTTTTAAAACAAAAGCCTATAAGATTGATTTTGGTCTGGCACACGGAAATGCCGGAATCCAATACTTTTTAGGCAAATGTCTCAAACATAATATCCAAACAGATACCTGTAAAGAATTGTTGGAAGAAAGTCTGAATTTTTACCGCCACAATACACAGGAATTAGGTGTGATAAAATCATATTATCCGACGATGTTGTTAGAAGATGATTATCGAAACGGGACGACAAAACCGGAAACATCAAGAGTGGCCTGGTGTTATGGTGATCTTGGGATTTTGCACACGCATTTATTATTAGCGGATGTCTTACAGGACGATGCTTTACAGGAAGAAACAATGACAAAATTAAAACAGGTAGCCGGTCGGAGGTTGGTCGCTGAAACAATGCACCACGACGCCGGATTGTGTCACGGAACGGCCGGATTGGCATTGTTGTTTAAAAACAGTTATGATCGTACCGGCGAAATAGCGTTCCGGGAAACCGCGGACTATTGGTTGCAAAAAACCTATGATTATAAAACCGGTGCCGATTCCGAAATAGGATATTGCCTTTATGATGGAGGCGAACGCAAAGAAAACGATAGTTCGTTGCTCGAAGGTCTTTCGGGAGTTGCAGCGGCCTATCTGGCAACGCTTTCTCCAATGGGAGCGCCTTTGGTAGACAAAGCGGTATTCCTTAGTTTGTAACGATTCAACACCATAAACATGGAACAAAAATTGCCCTATCTAAACTTTGATAACTACGTCTTAAGAATGCCTTTGCTACCGGTTGATCATTTTTTGAAACTGACAGCGGGAAAAGAGGTATCCGACGAAAACATAAAAAAACAATTTGAAAATCCGGTTGTAAAAGAAGCCGTTTTCCTGGCTTCGCCGGTTTTATATCGCGAAATAGAAAAATGGGTATCCGGAAACAGTAAGGATCCAAAAGAAATACAGAAAATCCGTCTCTCTTTTCTGAAATACCTAACCCGAATGGCTTCCCGATCGACTCCTTTTGGGCTTTTTGCCGGTTGTGGATTAGGAACTTTCGCTGAAGAAAATGCTATCCGGAATGCCGATTATACCCAAAATAAACGACATACCCGTTTGGATATGAATTTTGTTGGCGCATTAAATCAATCGTTTACAACCAATCCGTCGATCCGGGAACAACTGCGATATTATCCGAATTCCAGTCTTTATTTTATTGGTGATCATATCCGTTATGTGGAATGTCTGTATAAAAACGGAAATCGTATCCATCATCTGATCGAGATTGAAGGTTCGGATTATATTCGGGATTGTCTGAAACAGGCACAAACGGGTGTTTTAAAATCGGTGTTGGCAGAGGCATTGGTTTCCGATGAAATTACCGAAGCGGAAGCAACTGAATTTATTGACGAGCTAATCGATAATCAGATATTGGTGAGTGAAATGGAACTTTCCGTTTCCGGAACGGAATTTATAGGACAAACGCTTAACATTCTTAAAAAAATAAAAGGAGCGGAAACACTGGTGTCGCTATTGGAAGAAGTTGCTGCAAAAATAGACGCACTTGATCATACTTTAGGGAATGATCCGGAACGCTATCACGATCTGATCGAAACACTACGCCGGTTTGAAATCCCTTTTGATGAAAAGTTTATTTTTCAAACCGATATGTTCCTGAACGCCAGTCGGAATGTATTGGCGCAGGAAGTAACAGTTCCGCTAAAAAAGGCGATAACCGTATTAAATCGGATAACGCCCAAAAACGAAAATCAGCAGTTACAACAATTCATGGAAAAGTTCCGGCAACGTTACGAAGACCGGGAGGTTCCGTTATCGTTGGTATTGGATAATGAATTGGGTATTGGTTATCCGGTTAATAATTACAAAGGAGGAATCAACACGCTGTTGCATAATATCCGTGTGCCGAATGTTGGAACGCAAAAACGAAAAGAAGTGCGCTGGACGGCACTTGATAGTATTTTATACCGGAAAATGCAGGAAGCACGGGAAAATAAAAGTGCTGTGATCCGGATTGAGGAAGCCGATTTAAAAGGAACCGAAGCAGGTTGGGATGACCTTCCGGATACATTTTCGGTAGTGGCAGAGGTTGTAAAAGGCGAAAAAGAGGAGCAGTTGGTGATTCGATCCGTAGGCGGATCGGGCGCTGCCAATCTGATGGGGCGTTTTTGTTTGGGTGATCCGGAAATGGACAAACATGCGCGCACTATTATCCGGGCGGAAGAAGAACTCAATCCGGATAAATTGGTATCAGAAATCATTCATTTACCCGAAAACAGGGTGGGAAATGTATTGATGCGACCGGATTTCAGACAATTCGAGATTCCGTATCTGGCGACTTCGGGTAAACCCACGGAAAATCAGCTTCCGATAACCGATTTATACGTTTCGGTAAAAAGCGGTCGGATTGTAGTGCGCTCCCGAAAGCACAATAAAGAGGTTTTACCGCGACTCACCAATGCGCATAATTACAGTCACAATTCCTTGCCGGTCTATCATTTTTTATGCGATTTACAGGCACAGGGTAAAAGAGGCGGTTTGTATTTGAATTGGGGCGTTCACCGCGACGAATCGAATTTTCTGCCACGAGTGGAATACGAAAATGTTATCCTGTCGAAAGCCAAATGGAAAGTATTGGGCAACGAATTTGAAAAACTAAAGACTATCGATACGATCTCCGGTTTGGCGGACGTTACCCAATGGCGGGACGAACGAAAGATTCCGCAATATGTCTTTTTGGTTGAAGGGGATAATAAGTTATTATTAAATCTGGAAAACCTGACGTCCTTTCAGATGTTGGTTTCGGCTGTTGCGAAAAAAAGCGTGTTCGAGCTGGAAGAATTTCTGGGAACCGATGCGACGCTGGTAGGCGGAAACGAAACGGAGTATTTCGCTAATGAGTTTATTTTTTCTTTTTTTAAAACCCGATCTTAAAAAGGAACCAAATGGAAAACAATGTCAAAACGTCTTTTCTTATAGGGGAAGAATGGCTGTATTATAAGATTTATACCGGTTTTGCAACAACCGATTCGGTTTTGTACAACCATTTATACACGGTGGTAACCGGTTTGTTACGCGACGGATTAATTGATAAATGGTTTTTTATCCGTTATGCCGATCCGGAACATCACTTGCGACTGCGATTGCATCTGACGGAACCGGAACATATCGGAATGGTAATTCTCGCTTTTCAGGCTACCTTTCGCCGTTTATCGGAGCAGCATACGATCTGGAAAATCCAAACCGAGACCTACGAACGGGAATTGAATCGTTACGGAGAAATGGTAATGGAAGAAACCGAAACGCTCTTTTTTTACGATAGCGAATGTATTGTCAAACTACTTACCGTATTAGAGCTTACCGATAATGATAATGAAAGATGGATGGTTGGAATGGTGGCTATCGATTCGTTTCTGGACGTGTTCGGTTATGATAGGGAAGCACGAAAAAATCTGGTCGAACATCTTAGAGTAGGATTTTTTAAGGAATTTCAGGTAAATGCGGCGACCAAAAAAGACCTGAGTACCAAATACCGGAATCATAAAAATGAAATCGATCGTTTTATGAAAAGCGATCCCGATTCAAACGACCTAAAAGCATTGCTTCAGGAAAGAAATCGTGCTATTTTGACAGTGGCCAATACAATACGGGAACAGCTGGAACCGGAACGTTTGGACGATGTGTTGGGGAGTCATATTCATATGATGATGAATCGTTTGTTTGATTCCAATAATCGTCAGTGTGAAATGATATTATACGACCTGCTGTGCAGTTATTACACCTCGGTATTGGCGCGCGAAAAGAAAACGCAGTTAACGGTTTCCGGCTAATCGATACGATTAAAAAAGTGTATTTTTGCCGCAAATACCACTGTTATGGCACACTATCATTTTCTGATCCACAAACCGCATGGCTATCTGAGTCAGTTTATTTATGAAAAGAAACGACATAAAAAACTACTGGGTGAACTTTATGCTTTTCCGGAAGGAACGATGGCTATCGGCCGACTGGATGAAGATTCGGAAGGATTACTGTTCCTCACAACCGACGGTATGATGAGTGAACGGGTGCGTAGCAAAACCGTAGCCAAAGAATACTATGCTCAGGTAGACGGAATCATTACGTCTGAAGCTGTTGAAGCTATACAAAACGGTGTCGAAATCGGAGTAAAAGGAACACGCTATACCACAAAAAAATGCGAAGCCAGGCGTATTACCGAATTACCGGATTTTATAGGAGAGGGACGAAGAATCCGAGACGAACGACACGGACCAACCAGTTGGGTTTCGATAACGTTAACCGAAGGGAAATTCCGTCAGGTACGAAAAATGACAGCGGCTGTAGGCTTTCCAACGTTACGTCTCGTTCGCGTGCGAATTGGAACTATAACACTACAAAATCTCGAATCCGGAGCAGTACGCGAAGTAGACCATTTTGAACTTCCGGAAACACTATAATAGCGTGCTTTTTAGTGAAAAAAGTATAGCCTGATCACTTTGAAAAATAACAAACGGTTTACGTGTCGGATTCGGATATTGGCTACATTTGAGATTCCAAACAAAACAAACAAAAAACAGCAAAATTATGGCAAATGTAAATCCTTATTTAACATTCAACGGTACCTGTGAGGCGGCCTTTGATTTTTACCAATCGGTATTTGGCGGTGAATTCCAGTACAAAGGAAAGTTTAAAGATATGCCTTCCGAGCAGCCCATGCCGGAATCGGAACAAGAAAAAATCATGCACGTAAGCCTTCCAATTGGTGGAACAATTTTAATGGGAAGTGATTCTGCAGAAGGTTGCGGCGGACATGCTGTTACGGCCGGTGATAATATTTCGATCTCTATCAATGCTGATTCGGAAGCGGATGCAAAACGTATTTTCGAAGGTCTTTCAGCCGGAGGAAAAGTAACCATGCCTTTGGAAAAAACATTCTGGGGTGCTTTATTCGGAATGTTTACCGATAAATTCGGAATCCACTGGATGGTAAACTACGATTACGAACAAAAGGGATAATAAAACCTTGAGCATTCTATAAAAAAGACCTGTCCGGTTTCCAAAGCCTGACAGGTCTTCGTATTAATTATAACCAGTCAGTTTTCTAAAACCTGACTGTTTTTTTTATTTCTATACTTTATTTAAAAATCTCATCAAAAAAGTCAAGCATGGCTTTCCAGGAACGTTTGGCTGCTTTTTCGTTATAAGCGACACCTTTACTATTGTCGCTTCCGGCATCTTTATGCGTAAAACCATGAACGGAATTGGCGTAATACACCATCTGCCAGTCGGCTTTGGCATCGCGCATTTCCTGCTGGAAGTTTTTAATATCGCTTTCCGGTACATACGGATCGTCGGCGCCGTGAAGGATCAGTACTTTTGGTTGGATCAATCCGGTTTTTTCGTTCGGTTCTTTTGCTAATCCACCGTGAAAAGAGACAATACCTTTTACCGGAAAATTGGCCCGTGCGGCTTCAATGGCTCCGGTTCCGCCAAAACAATAGCCTATTACGGCCAGTTCTTTCGGATTGGCACCCTGTTTAACCAGTTCGTCTATGGCCAATCGGATACGTTTTTGATATTCCAAAGGATTCTTTTTGTAAAATCCGGCGCGTTCTCCAGCCTGTTTTGTATTTTCCGGTTTATTGCCCACGCCATAAATATCGGCTATAAAAGCGTGGTAACCCAGTTTTTCCAATTCCTGAGCACTTTCTTTTGCGTTGGCATCAATACCCATCCAGGCAGGTAAAATCAATACACCCGGCTTATTGGCTTTTGATTTTTTAGGAGTAGCCATCAAACCCTGAAGGGCTTGCTTACCATCGGAATAATCGACTGTTTTGAGCTGTGCCTGAGCAATGCTGCTGGTTAGCATTAATATCAGAGCAGTAGTTGGGGTTTTCCAGTTCATGTCACGTTTTTTAGTTCTGTTAAAATTACAAAACCAAATTGAATTTAGCGAATGATAAATTTTCCTTTTTCGCTGTCGAATACAATGTTTTCGTCTTTAAAAAGCTGATCAAATATCTGATTCGCAATCAGGTTACAAGGCGTATCCTGTAAAACGGTTCCCGGTAACATCACAATCATTTCATCGCTAAGTTGTATGGCCAGGTCGATATCGTGAGTGGAAAACAAAATGCATTTTCCGGTTTCGTGTGCCAGTCGCTTTAAAAGTTGAAACAAGGTCACTTTATGTAAAAGATCCAGATGTGTAGTCGGTTCATCCAGAATGATCAGTGGCGTATCCTGAGCCAGTGCGCGGGCTACGAGTACTTTTTGTAATTGTCCGTCGCTAATCTCATAATGTCTTTTATCGGACAGATGTGTGATCTGAGTGAGTTCCAAAGCTTTTTTAACCTGAGCGATGTCTTCGTCCGAAAGTGTCCCAAGCCAGTTGGTATACGGTTGCCGACCAAGGGCTACCAGTTCGAAAACACTAAGGTTACTCGGTGGTAATTTTTCGGTAAGTACCAGGCTTAAATGTTGCGCCAGTTCAAGTGGTTCGTAGGTACTAATATTTTTATCGTTTAGTAAAACGGTTCCTTCCAATGGTTTCTGAATCCCGGTAAGCGTACGTAATAAGGTCGATTTTCCAATACCATTACTACCGATTAGCGTGATGAGTTTACCCAAAGGTAATTCCAATTGCAGTTGTTCGGCGATGATAGTGGTCGCTTTTTTGGTTTTGTAACCAATGGTCAAACCCGAAGTTGTCAGGATATTGTTTTGTACGGTTTCCATTAGTTGATCATTTTGCGTTTTCGGAGTAATAACCAGATTATCACCGGAGCACCGATCAGTGAAGTGATGGCGTTTATCGGTAAGGTCATTTCACTACCCGGCATTTGCGAAAGCGTATCACATAAAAGCATAATCGCTGCGCCCAATGCCAAAGTCGCCCAGAATAATATCGCATGATTACTGGTTTGGAACAATAGTTTGGCCATATGCGGTACAGCTAATCCGACAAAGGCTATCGGTCCGGCAAAAGCGGTAATGCTTCCGGCCAGTAAACTCGTAGCGATGATAATGATAAAACGGATTCTTCCAAAGTTGATCCCAAGGCTACGGGCATAATTTTCGCCTAAAAGCAACGCATTTAAGGGTTTGATACTGATAAGGCTTAACAGCATACCGATAAACACGGTGGTAAAAAGTATCGTGATCGAAGTCCACGACAGGTTACCGAGGCTTCCCAACGACCAGAATGTGAATTTTTGTAATTGTTCGGCGGTGCTGAAATAGGTTAATACGCCTACAATGGCTGAGGCAAAGTTTCCAAACATCAAACCGACGATCAGTATTGCCATCGTATCCCGTAATTGGCGCGATACAAACAGAACGGCCATTAAAACCAAAAAGCTACCCAATGTAGAAGCAATTACGATTCCGTAGGAGGAAATCAGCAGATCGCGTAAAAATACCGGTAAGACCCCGGCGCCCAAAATTACAAAAGCAACACCCAGACTCGCTCCGGAACTTAATCCGAGAACATAAGGTCCGGCCAGCGGATTGCGGAATAAGGTCTGCATTAGTAAACCGCTAATCGATAAGCCCATTCCGGCCAATATAGCGGTAAAGGCTTTAGGCAGACGGTAATTCAGGATAATGTATTCCCACGATTTTTTGCTGACTTCATTACCGGTCAGGCTGTTCAGGATTTCCTTTAAAGGTACGGAAACAGAACCCGTTCCGATATTGATCAGAAAAAGTGCGATCAGGGTAATTCCCAGTAATCCGAATAGCAGTTTATGGCGGTTGGTCGCGGTCAAATTAGTTTAATTTTTGGAAAAAATACAATTGATAATCCGGTAGTAATTCCGGATGTACAATACGGATCATGTCTTTTAAAACCAGATCCGGACGGGTTGGTGCCAGTTCAAAGTACATAAAACCACCTTTTGGACCTCTTTTTAAAGCAAACGAATAGACTTGTTTGTTTTTTAGTGCGTTGAATTGTGCATAATGTGGATTGGCATCCAATAATTCTTTAATCGATGAATAATCGCCCGGCGCAATCCAGAAATCGGCATTCTGTGCCTTGTCAAAAACGGCTTCAAAGGAAACGGAAGCACTTCCGGTTCCTTTGGAATCTTTCCATAAATAATTGGCATTGGCATCTTTTAGGAAAACGGCCGCCCAACTGTCGCCTTGCGGTAAATACCAGGTATCCTGATACATCGCACCGCTAAATACGCTGGGTTGTTTTGTGGCGTTTTTGGCAATGGCCTGTGCTTCGGTATAGTCTTTTTTGATCTTATTAAACAGGGTTTCGGCTTCTTCGTTTTTTCCGAATAAAGCACCGATTAGTTTAATCCATTCGGCTTTTCCCAATGGAGTTTGTTCGGTCCAGTCGCCGTTATAAACGACTTTTAAACCGGCTTTTTCCAGTGCGGAATAGGTTTTGTTATTACTGTCGATACTAAATCCAACGACAACACCCGGATCGAGGTCGATCATCACTTCGGTATTCAGACTTTCGTTTTTACCGACTTCTTTTACTTTTTTTGCATCGATACGCGCCCGGGTTTTTTCGGAAGAAATATAATCCGTATTCGGGAAACCAACCAGTTTGTCTTCCACTCCTAATAATTCCAATGCCGGGATATGGGTGGTTGAGGTTACTACAACCGATTGTACCGGGACTGATATAGTGGTGTATTTTAGAAGACTGTCCGGAATAATTCCGCCTTTTTCCTGTAAAATATAGGTAAAGCCTTCTTTTGCATCCGGCCACGGATTCGTCACTTTTACCACGCTGTATCCATCGTAATGTTGAAGAGAAAGTCCTTTGGCATATTGAATGCTGTTGGTTCCGGTAACAACTGCTTTTTCGGAAGTTTGTGTGTCTTTTTTACAACTGGTAGCGGTTAGTAATCCCAAAGAAAGCAAAGCTAAAAGCGCTGTTTTTTTCATAATGATGACGGTTGCGGTTTCTGCAAAAATAAATTTATTTTCGATGTATTTTTGTGAGATGTGCAAAAAAAAGGTTTAAGGATTAGATAATTTCAATCTTACGACTATCTTTGCAATGTATTATGGTTATACTTAAGCCTTTCGCTGAGTATATTAAAAGGGAATCAAGTGTCGTCCGAATATAAAAGATGTAATCTTGAGCTGTACCCGCAACTGTGAGCTTTGTTCTTCCGTAAAAACGGAGAATGCCTGTTGTTATGCTTCGACCACTGTAACGTATCGTTATGGGAAGGTGAACCACAGGACGCAAGCCAGGAGACCTGCCATAGTAAATAATAATTAAAAGCTTTCGGGAAAAAAGGCTTGTTAAGACTATGAGATTAAAACTACTTTTCGCATTGCTGTTTTTGAGCCAGTTGCTATTGGCCCAGAATGATACTATTAACCTGAACGAAGTGATCGTGTCGGACGTTCAGCTACGCGATAATAACGTGTCGCAAACGGTTTTAAAACTAAACGATTCGATTATTCAGCAAAATCAGCCGGCTTTAACCTCGCTTTTAAATTATAATTCCGTGATCTATTTTAAAGAAAACGGATACGGAATGGTGTCGTCGGCTTCATTTAGAGGAACTACTGCGCAACAAACGGCCGTGTTGTGGAACGGAATCAATATCAATTCCCAGCTATTGGGTCAGACGGATTTTAATACGGTTACTACGCGCGATTTTAATTCCATTTCGGTAAAATCGGGTGGGGGAAGTGTGGTCTACGGAAGTGGTGCCATCGGAGGAACGGTTCACTTAAATACCGATTTCCGCTTCCGTGAAGCCTTTCAGAATGAATTGTATCTGGGTTATGGTAGTTTTAATACGATCAATACACAGTACCGTCTGAATGCCGGAACTAAAAAGTGGAATACGCAAATCAGTTTTAGTCGGAACAGTTCGGATAACGATTATCCTTTTGTCGGATCGGATGAAAAAAATACCAATGGGGAATACTATAATGCGACGGTCAATGCCAATATCGGTTATAAGATCAACGATAAAAACAGCCTGAAATTATACAGTCAGTTTTACGAAGATGAACGGCATTTTTCGATTACTTCCGAAAATGCGATCCGAACCAAATACCGCAATACCAACAGTCGGAATTTGTTGGTGTGGACCAATAGCGCAGGGCAATTTACATCGAATGTAAAAGCGGCTTTTCTAAAAGAACGCTATCAATATTACGACAATATTCAAAGTGATAACTTTTCGTTTGGGGAAGTGCAGACCTTTATCGCGAAATACGATGTGGTATATGCCATCACCGAAAACATAAAACTGAACGCCATTATCGATTATACGATCAACGATGGAGAAGGTGAAGGGATTGGTGAAGCCAAACGCAAAATAGGTTCCGGAGTAGTACTGTTTAAACATAAGGTATCCGATGCGTTTACCTACGAAGTAAGCGGACGAAAAGAAATTACCGATGCCTATCAAAGTCCGTTTTTGTTTTCGGCCGGAGCGACCTGTGCCGTTACCAACTGGTATAAAGTAAAACTAAACGGTTCCCATAATTTCCGTATACCGACCTTTAATGACCTCTATTGGAAACCGGGCGGAAACCTGAATCTTCGACCGGAAAGTGCCTATCAGGCCGACTTAGGACAGGAGTTTAGCTTTGGCGGATTGCGTCTGACGGCTACCGCTTATTATATGAAAATAAAAGACATGTTGCGTTGGCTTCCTACGAGTGAAGGCTATTGGGCGCCGGTAAACACCGACAGAGTACAATCGTACGGAGCGGAAGTTTTATTGGATTACACTCATAAAATCGGATCGCATGAGTTGGGCGTAAAAGGAACCTATGCCTATACGGTGTCGGAAGATGAAAATACGAATAAACAGCTTATTTATGTACCCTATCATAAACTGACCGGAGCGGTATCGTATGCCTTTAAAAATTTTGGTGCCTATTATCAGGCATTATATAATGGCGAGGTATTTACCTTATCAGACAACGATCCAAAATATATGGTAAAAGACTATCTGGTGTCCAATTTTGGAATCGATTATCGTATCGGAAAGAAAAACACCTACCGTCTTGGCGCGCAGGTTCGAAACCTTACTAACGAAAAATATGAAAGTGTGGCCAGTCGTTTAATGCCTGGCAGAAACTATAATGTAACCCTAACTTTAATTTTTTAAAACAAATGAAAATCAACAAATTACTTGGTTTAGGCCTTTTAACAGCTGTATTTTTTGCCTCTTGTACCGATGAGGAAATCGTTTACAAAGAAGCACCGGCTGCCGTATCTAAAGGAGCCTACGAAAAAGGTGTCCTGGTAGTGAACGAAGGAAATTTCGGTTCCCCGAATGCAGAAATAAGTTATATCTCATCTGAATTCCCAACCTTATTCCAAAATAGTATTTTCAATACCGTTAACCCAACAAAAGTTTTGGGGAATACAGCACAAAGCATTGGATTTAACGGTGATCTGGCTTATATCGTTTTAAACGGAAGTAACAAAGTTGAGGTGGTGAACCGTTATACTTTCGAAAGTGTGGCAACCATCCAAACCGGATTACAAAACCCAAGATATATTGCTTTTGCTAATGGAAAAGGATATATAACCAACTGGGGTGATGCCGGAGTAGCTACCGATGATTATGTGGCAATCCTAAACCTTACAACCAATCAGATTACAGGGAATATCGCTGTAGCGGAAGGGCCGGAGCAAATCGTAGCCTATAATAACGCTTTATATGTAGCACATAAAGGAGGCTATAGTTTTAATGATAAAATTTCGTTGATCAATAGTTCTGATGTAGTGCAGACTACGATTACTGTAGGTGATGTGCCGTCTGTTATCGAAATCAACAACAATGAATTATATGTACTATGTTCCGGAAAACCGGCTTGGTCGGGTACCGAAACAAGTGCTAAATTGGTAAAAGTAGACTTAGGAAGCAATGCAATAGCACAGTCGTTTACTTTTGCTGCGGGTGAACACCCAAGCTTGATGGATATCGAAGCAGGAAGCATTTACTTTATGAAAGGTAAAGGCGTGTATAAAAAAGACCTTGGCGCTGCGGCTTTACCAACAACACCGGTTTTCACTGCAACAGCAACTACTGTTTATGCCTTTGCTGCTCAAAACAGTAAATTCTATGTAGGTGACGCGATCGATTATGTGGCAAACGGAAAAGTAACTGTTTATGACGTAGCCGGAACACTTCAGAGAACGTACACTGTAGGAGTAATGCCAAACGGTTTCTATTTCAATAATTAATAGTAACTCGTATGAAATGGAATAGCATAAAATGGAGCAGCATACTAACACTGCTCCTTTTATATTTCGCTTTTGCTTCTTGTAGTAAAAGTGAAGATATTGTTATAGAGACACCTTTAGAAGCTTATGATAATGGTGTTTTTATGCTGAACGAAGGAAATTTTATGACACCGAATGCTTCGGTATCGTTCCTGTCGAACGATTTTCAGGATTTCCAGGAGAGTATTTTTCCAGCGGTTAATCCGGGTAAAATTTTAGGCGATGTAGCGCAGAGCATGACACTTTATGACGATAAGGCTTTTATTTTGATCAATAATTCTAATAAAATTGAAATAGTCAACCGTCATACGTTCGTTTCTTTGGGATCCATTACCGACGGATTGAGTCAGCCGCGATATGCAGCTGCATTAAATGGTAAACTCTATGTGACCAATGCCGTTTCAAAAAATGTTACGGTATACGATACGGAAACGTTTGCAAAATTAGCTACGATTCCGGTAAATAAAACGGTTGAAAAAGTAGTGGCTGTTAACGGAAAAGTTTACCTTCAGAATGCGGCCTACGGAAGCGGAAATGAAATCACGGTGATTGATGCCGCAACGAATACCATTAGTACCACGTTAACAGTAGTAGAAGGGCTAAATTCTATCGAAGCCAAAGGAACGCAATTGTATGCGTTATGCGGAAATACAACCGAAACGAAATTGTATGCAATTAATACGACGAATAATCAGATTGTCGGAACGACTACGTTTCCGGTTTCTCTGGCAAACGCCCGTAATATGGATATCGATGGAGAAGTGGTTTATTTTACCAAAGGTAATGGGGTATACCGCGTAGGATTGAATGCGTCGATAGTAAGTGAAACGCCAATTTTTACAGTAGCGGATAACGACTTTTCGACATTCTATGGCTTTGCGGCAATCAACGGACGAATTTATGTTTCGGATGCCAAAGGTTTTGTAGCCAGAAGTCAGGTTACCGTTTTTAGTGCTACCGGAACTGTATTGGTACAAAAAGAGACAGGAATAGGGACAAATGGGTTCTATCTCAATAATTAAATGTGAAAATTAAAAGTAGGCTACCTCTATTAGGTAGCTTATTTTTTAGGTGCATTGCATCGAAAATTAAAAATAAATACAAAACAATGAAAAAAATACTACTTATCGCCTCGCTGGGGTTAACAACAATTAGTAATGCACAATCCTATGCGCCACCGGCGGGACAGGAAGGATCAACGGCAATTGCGGCCGGAAGTTCTCAGTTTGTGGCATGGGCTACTGCGGCTACAGTGGTTCGCGGACCTCAGGATATCATTAATCCAAACGGACCATTGGCAACTATTGGTTCCGCAGAATTGGCTACAGGCGCTGCTGACGGTAGTGGAATTGTAAGTTTGGGTGATGGCGGTAATGCTATATTGACATTTGCAACACCAATTGCCAACGGACCGGGATTTGATTTTGCCGTTTTTGAAAATAGTTTTTCCGATACGTTTTTAGAATTGGCTTTTGTGGAAGTGAGTTCGGATGGGGTTAATTTCTTCCGTTTCCCGGCGCATAGCGAAACACCAACCAGTACACAGGTAAATGGATTCGGAAATATTGATTGTCGTTATATCAATAATCTGGCAGGAAAATACAGAGCTAATTTTGGTACGCCATTCGATTTGTCGGATATCCCGGATAATCCGTTGTTAAATAAAGAGCGAATTACACATGTTAAAGTAATTGACGTGGTAGGAACAATAGATCCACAGTATGCCACCCGTGACAGTTTCGGAAATATAGTGAACGATCCGTATCCAACACCGTTTGGTTCCGGTGGTTTTGACCTTGATGCAGTAGGTGTAATCAATCAGGCTACATTGAGAACAAAAGATTTTACCTCAGAATTCTTTTCTGTTTATCCGAATCCGACCAGCGGAATCGTAAACATTCGTTCTGAAAAAGAAACAACAATTGTGATTTACGATCTATACGGACGTAGGGTAAAACAACTAAATAAAGGAGATCATAAACAAATCTCCGTATCCGATTTAATATCAGGAACCTATTTAATTTCGTTAGAATCGGAGTCGTATAAAGAAGTTAAAAAGCTGATTGTACGCTAGTAATACTATTTTTTTTTGATAACAAAAGCAGGTTGAAATATTCGATTTCTTCCTGCTTTTTTTATTTTTTTTATAAATTTAAAAAACGGATGTAACAAAGTGTGTAACCGTTCGTCTTGATTGTATAAACCAAAACTAACCAACCCCAAATTATGAATCAACAGGAGTTCATCAAAGTAATTTCTCCTTTTAAAGACAAACTGTTCCGGATGGCGAAACGTTTGCTTGTGAGTACTGAAGAAGCGGAAGATGCGACTCAGGAAGTTTTGGTGAAATTATGGAAAAATAACCACGTACTGTCGAATTATAATAGTGTAGAGGCTTTTGCAATGACGATGACTAAAAATTATTGTCTGGATCAGCTAAAATCGAAAAGAGCAACCAATTTGCAAATTGTTCACAATAACTATTCCGATGGTACGGCAAGTGCTCAAAGGCAACTGGAAGATAAAGATAGCTGGAATTGGGTCGAAAAAATAATGGAAGACCTTCCGGAACAACAACGGTTAATTCTCCAGTTACGAGATGTGGAAGAATATGAATTCTCGGAAATCGCTAAAATTATGGACATGAATGAAACAGCAGTCCGGGTAGCATTATCGAGAGCAAGAAAAATAATAAGAGAACAATTGGTTAAAAAACACAATTATGGAATTCAATTCAATGGATAGGTTAATCGAAAAATACTTTTCAGGTGAAACCAGTATTGCCGAAGAAAAAGAGTTGAAAAACTACTTTATGCAGCCCGATGTGGCGCCACATCACGAGCAGTATCGCGCAATGTTTGGCTATTTCGCCCAGGCAAAAGACGAACAGTTTACAAAAACAGTTCCACTAAAACCCAGAAAACGTAACTATGTAGCGTGGATTTCTGTAGCTGCGAGCGTCGCGCTTTTGTTTGGACTTTTCACCTTCCTGAACCAAAAACCTCAGGAACAGGACCTCGGATCATTTGAAAACCCGGAAGTGGCTTATAAAGAAACGCAAAAAGCACTCGAAATGGTGTCGCAAAATGTTAATCTCGGCGTAAAAGGTATGGGGTACATGAAAGAATACGAAAAAACCACCAAAACAATTTTTAAATAAAAACAACAAGTAACAAAAAACAGTATGAAAACAATAGTTAAAAAAATAGTAGTAGCGATCGCTTTAATTATCATGCCAAGTATGGTATTTGCACAATCGCCTTTTGAAAAATTTGCCGATCAGGACGATGTCACGTCTGTAGTGGTCAATAAGAAAATGTTCGAAATGATGAGTAAAGTGAAAATGGATGCCTCCGACAAACAAACGCAGGTGTACATTAACTTACTAAAAAAACTGGACAACCTGAAAGTCTATACAACCAGTAGTGCCAAACCCGCTTCGGAAATGAAAAGCAGTGTGACGGCCTATTTAAAAGCGAATCCGTTGGAAGAGCTGATGCGGGTTAATGATAACGGTAAAAACGTAAAAATCTACGTAAAATCAGGAGCAACCAGCAGTCAGATTAAAGAGCTGTTAATGTATATCGAAGGCGGAAGCGGAAAAGGAAATGAAACCGTATTGATGTCGTTAACCGGTAACTTCGATTTGGATGAAATTTCAGCCTTAACCGAAAAAATGAAACTTCCGGGCGGTGAATCCTTAAAAAAAGCATCACAGAAATAATATAAATCAGAATTCCTGTTCATCTTTGGTGAACAGGTTTTTTTAACATTAATACGGATAGTATGAAAAGAATAGGAGCCTTATTGGTCGTACTTTCATTAGCACTGACCGGTTGTGAAACCAAACCGAGTTTACAGAAATATTTTGTAGAAAATTCGGATAATAAAGAATTTTTAGCGGTTGATATTTCTCCGAGCATTATCAATGTGGATAAAGTGGCACTTTCGACAGAAGAGAAAAAAGCGTTGGAATCCTTTAAAAAAATGAATGTTCTGGCCTTTAAAGCCGATGGTAAAAACCAACAGGAATTTGATGTGGAACGCAGTAAAGTAAAGGAAATTTTGAAAGATCCGACGTATCAGGAATTGGTAAAAGCCGGAAATGGAAAAGATGGTGCTGCGATTTATTTTGTGGGCGATACCGATCATATCAGTGAGTTTGTATTGTACGGATGTAAGAGCGAAAACGGATTTGCCGTAGCGCGCATCATCGGTGACAATATGAATCCAAACGATGTAATGGCCTTATTCGGATTGATGAAAAAAGGAAACATCGATATGGAACAGTTAAAACCATTACAACAGTTAATGGGGAAACCTTAAAAATATAAAAAGCCCGTTATGAACATGCCCCAAAAAGTTAGACACTATTTGGGGCATTTTTTATTTCTTTTTAAAATTTCGTCCATACCAGATTAAAAATCCGGTTACCGGGAGCATACCGCAAATAAAGCAGGCTATAAAAGCCAGTATTTTTCCGGGAATTCCCAGAATTGCCCCTACGTGAATATCATAGTTGGCGGTGATCAGTTTCTCTCCAAAATTTTTAGCACTGTGATCCCGTTGTGATAACAGTTTACCGGTATACTGATCAACTTGTAAATTGTGATTGATATAATACGCACCGTCTACTTGTTGTACATATACGTTGATCACATCTGTTGCACCGGCTGGTTTTCCATAATTATAGGCGCTTGCCGAGGGGTATTTTTCCCGACAGATTTGCAGTGTCGTATCCAATGCTGAAATTGTTCCCGGTTTTGTTACGATCGATTTTTCGGTTTTAACATCAGGAGGCGTGGTCGTTCCCGAACCGGCAACATAAACGATCGCCTGAAACCAGGTAAAAGCCCATACCATTCCGGTAAAGGCAATGATAATCGCGATTGAAGCAATATAAAAACCCAGAATATTGTGCAGATCGTAATTTTTACGTTTCCATTGTGTGGTGGCTTTCCACTGAAACCAAACCCGCTGTTTGCGAGCAGCTTTGTTTTTGGGCCACCATAAAATGATACCGGTAATCAGCATGATTACAAAAGTAAAAGTACCCCAACCGATAATGGGTTGTCCGATTTCTGTTTCCAACAGCAAGCTCCAGTGGAGCATTTTTACAATATTGAAAAAGTCGGTGGTTTCATCATAAACACCCAAAACCTTCCCGGTATACGGATTCACATAAACCGTCTGGTAATATTCGATATTCCCGAAATGAAAAATCGAATCGGGCTTGTCTTTTCGTTTATAACTGCGAAAGGTCCAGGCTTTATCCGGATTGTTATAGACAACAATGGAGGCATCTTTAATACGTTCTCCAAGTTGCTGTTGAGTCGTTTCCCATAGCTGACTAACCGGAAGTGTTTTTTCGGCTTTTTCGGTTACATATAGTACATCTTTCCGAAGCCAATTGGAAATTTCTTCGTTAAATACAAAAATGCAGCCGGTTACGGAAAGAAAAAGTACAATGATGCCAGAAGCCAGTCCCAGCCACAAATGCATTTTTCCAATCCAATATTTAAAGTCTCTTTTCTTCTTCTTTTTAGTCATCCCGGAAAACGTTTTTAGCAATTAGTTTGGTAAGGTATAAACAGCACTATGCCAGATAAACTGATAGTCTTTTCCATCATAATTTCCGGGAGTTTCTTCTTTTTGAGTAGCTTCCACTACATATTGCGTTTTAAACGGCGTTTTAAACGTTAGCGTTCCGTTTTTGTCGGTTTTGATTTTTCGGGACCATTGATCCGGGATAAACAAATCGATTTCCTTTTCCGCAAACGGTTCATTTTTATAGGTGATTTTTAGCGTTACTTCACCTGCTTTTTTAGAAATGTCGGCTATCGATAAACCCGATGGATTTTGAGAAACACTATCCGCTAAACCATTTCCAACGGTTGTTTTGGCTGTAGCATGATAATGGGTTTTAAAAATTCCGAAATTGTATTTGGTAAAATCAATAACCTCGATTTTATCGTTATCCAGAATAAACGTATAAGTTCCGTTGGTTTTTGGCGTAAAGGAAGCCTTGTAGAAAAGATCCGACGGTGTTACGTCCAGTTTTGTTTTTTCACCGTTTGGCGCGATTGCCCAAAGTGTGAAATGTTTCATCTTATTAAAAGTATCACTGCCTACTTTTTCGCGAACATCATGTCCGTATTCGCCAAAATAAACCCGAACTTCCTGCGGCGTGTTGATTTTTCCTTTTGCATTGGTTTCGATCCACATAAAATGGGCAAAGCTTTTGGTAGCACCCAGAATAAAAAGTGTAAAAATTAAAAACAGATTTCTCATAACATACGAGTTTAACGGTTAAAATAGAAAGGAGCCGACTCAAGAGTAGCTCTGTTTATGGGAAACCTGCCAAATCAAAAATCTGGCAGGTTATAGGGTATGGCATTTTAAAAATACCCTGTATAACTAACTAAAATCAATTAAAATTTATAGGTTAATCCAGCCGTAATCGAACGCAATGTTTGCGGACTAACGGTTGACCATCCGGAATAATATTTTTCATTCGAAATATTATTCATTTTCAAAATGATATTGAATCGGTCGGCAGTATAGGATAAAGCCGTATTAATTACCGTATAGCTAGGAAGGACAAAAGTTCCGATATTCGAACGGTTTAATGTTTTTTGATCACTGGCATAATTTCCACCAAAACCAAAACCAAATCCTTTAATACTACCTTCGGTAAACGTATAATTAGCCCAAAGATTTACCAGTGTTTCCGGACCGGCACTTTCCGGGCGCAATCCTAAATATCCTGATGTTTCAAGGTCTTTTGTTACTTCGGCATTGTTGGTGCTAAAACCGGCAATAATGTTTAATCCTTCTGCCGGATTGGCTACTACGCTCACTTCAAGACCTTTACTTTTGATTTCGCCTCCTTGTGTATAGGTTGCCGGACCATTACCCACATTCATGACGATATTGCTTACCGTAATGTTGTAATAACTTACCGTAGCACTTAGTTTGTTGTTGAAAAAGCTGGATTTAACACCAAACTCATACTGGTTTGCTTTTTCCGGATCAAAAGTACGGTAGCCTTCGCGCTCATTCGTTACTGAGTTAGTGATAGCTTGCGGTAATACGTTTTTAAATCCGTTCATATAATTGGCAAAAACGGATAATTTGTCCTGAATCGGTTGGTATACTAAACCGAATTTCGGTGAAAAAGCGGTTTGTCCTTTCTTTTCGTCTCCTACTTCTCCTATAAAATGATCCACGCGCAAACTTCCCATAGCCGATAATGCAGGTGTAATATTGATCACATCCGAAATATAAGCGGCATACGTTTCAGTTTCGGCATTCGATCGTGTAAAGTCGGTAGTTGCCAAAGCGGTATCGGCAGCCAATTGGGTCAGGTTTCCGGTATCCAGGCTATTGGATAAGGTTACCACACCCAAAGCGGCCCATCCGGCACCGTTATCTTTTTGAATACCATTGTAATAATCCAAACCTACGACCATACGGTTGCGTAAACCGGCAATTTTAAAATCGCCAATAAAGTTTTGCTGGATATCGGTACTATTGGTTTGTGCATTTGCTTTGGTAATATAGCGGGTAAACGAATCGTCTGTTCCACTGCTGTATAAATAGGAATAATAACCGTCCGATTTGGCTGTACTTCTGGAAATAGCTGTTTGTGAAGTCCATGAATCCGATAGTTTATAGAGCATTTGCGCTTGTAAACTAAAGCTTGGATTGCTAATGGATAGTGCGTTTGACGTAAATGAATTTTTATAATTTTTGTCAAACAGTTTAATGTCGGTAAACGGAAGAGGGGAGTTTCTATTTAAGAACAACATCGGGGCATAGGATCCTTCCGAATTTAAAAATTCTGTATTGATCATAAATGTTAAGCGATCGGATGCTTTATAGGTTAACGATGGTGCGATAAAAAACGATTTGCTATAACCGGAATCCTGGAAAGTGTCTCCGTTTTGGTAAGCGGCATTAACACGTAAAAAGACATCGTTGTTTTTACCCAGTGGGGTGTTGATATCGGCGGTTACACGGTTAAGTCCGTAGGTTCCCGCCTGATAGGACAATTCACCTCCAAAGGTTTCGTATGGTTTTTTGGTTACGACATTGATCAAACCACCATAGGAAATCAGGCTGCTTCCGTATAACGTTCCGGATGGCCCTTTGATCACTTCAATACTTTCGATATTTGAAAAATCAATTTTACCATTGTTGATATACGGTAAACCGTTTAACATGGTTGGTTGTACCGAAAAACCACGCATGGAAAAATATTCGGCACCGTCGCCACCACGCCCGGTCGATTCCCATAAACGGGTGATACCGGTTGCATTTTTTAGCGCATCGTTAAAGTTGGTCACAACCTGTTCTTTTAATAATTCTGCCGGAATGGATACATAAACCTGTGGGTTTTCAATATCTTTTAACGGCATTTTCGATACGGTTGTACTGCTTCGTTTCGTGAATTTGTTTATTTTTTTCTCGTTGATCACAACATCGTCCAATTCGTTTACAGCTTCTTTTAGAATGATGTTGGGTAGTGTGCTTTGTGCTGCGTTTAGGGTAATCCTGGTTTCGGTTCTTTTATAACCTACCATGGTGACGCGTAGGGTATAGGTGCCGTAATTCAGATTGGTAATGGTGTACTGACCTTCGTAATTGGTCGACGTTCCGATCGAGGTTTTCAGTACGCTTATACTGGCATTTGGGAGTGCTACTCCGGATTCATTTTGAACAACCCCTTTTATAGTTCCTTTGTTTTGAGCAAATGTTACCAGAGAAAATAGACTCCATAATAACACTAGGATTTGTCTGTTCATTCTATCTTTTATTTAGATTGATTAAATTTTAATACAAAATTAAAAGGCAAGCTCGGAATAGACAAATTAATTTAGAATAAATAAAATTTATTATGTAAGTTCTTGTTTGTTAATTATTTGTAATTTTTGTTGCATGTGTTTTTGTGAAAAATTATAAGATTTTTTTTCTAAAAATTGTAATACGGATTTTTAAAGTTGTGCCAATTATTTTCTTTTTTGTCGAGTTATGATACTTTGTTGTGTTTTAAATAGTAGGAAAAAAACTTTAACAATGGTTTCTTTTTAGTGGGTAATCAGTTTTATGTCACTTACTTGTGAGATAATTTTGAGCTTTTAATTTTTGATTGGCATGCTAAAAAAAACATCATTTTAAACGATAATTCCCCTATTTTTTTAAGGAGTTTACTTTATTTTCGGATATAAATCGGGATCGTAATAAATAAAATGGGAATTCCTAAAAATAAACTACATTTGTAAAAAAATAACACTTGATAACTCAAATATATTTCAATGATAAATAAAGATTTGAACTTCTTACTTAACATGGCTAAAGTGCAATCGATCGTATCCCGAAAATTCGATTCGCTGAGTGTTCATGGTATCGGGTTTAGCGATTTTATGATACTTTATGTATTATATAATGCGCCCGGACAAAGGATGCGCCGAATTGATCTGGCCGAAAGAATCGGATTAACAGCTTCCGGTGTAACCCGTTTGCTGGCTCCGCTGGAAAAAATCGGACTGGTGGGACGGGAAGTCAACGAACGCGATGCGCGGGTGAGTTATGTCGTGATTACTGAAAATGGTGAAAAACTATTCGAAGAAGCAAAAGTAACCGCCGAAGATATCGCTACAACTTTACTACCGGCCAAAAAAGGGAAATCCATTCAGTTGATGACGGAGTTGCTGGCCGAACTCGGCGGAAATCTGTAATCGGGTTTTAGCTAAAAAATAAAATGATAGAAAAGGTTATACTAATATGAATACAATTTCAATACATAATGTCGAATTGTGCTACACGGTTTTAGGCGAAAATAATCCGGAAAGTATCGTGTTGATTCCCGGTCTGGGTAGTCAGTTAATTCGTTGGGACGAGGCTTTTTGCCAGTTATTGGTTCAAAAGGGGTTTCAGGTAATCCGTTTGGATAACCGGGATTCGGGCGCTTCCGTTTATAAACCCGATTCTAAAAATGATTATGAAGGTGATCTTGAAAAAGCGTTTGAAAAAGTGAAAAGGGTTGGCCCTCCGTATTCGTTAAACGATATGGCAGCCGATGTGATTGCCTTATTGGATCATCTGAAAATCGATAAGACACATATTGTTGGGCGTTCGATGGGCGGCATTATCGGGCAATTGCTAGGCGCCAATTATCCGGAAAGAGTACGGTCGTTAACCATCATTATGGCAACATCTTTAAATCCGAATTTGCCACCGGTCGCACCGGATGTTATGGCTATGATGACAAAACCGGTGGTCGATGCATCTGTAGATCGCGAGGCCTATATTACGAATGCACTGACTTTTGCAAAGCGTATTGCAGGATCAGCTTTTTCATTGGATGAAGAACAGGAACGCAAGATGATTGAAGCCGAATTAAAACGTTCCATACCCGGAAATAGTGTGTTAAGACAATTGCTGGCCATGGGTTCGTGGAGTTATCAGGAAGCGATTTTAAACAAAATAATGGTACCCACACAAATTATTCACGGTACGGAAGATCCGATTTTTCATCCGGAATGTGCAAGGGATTTAGCCCGTTCTATTCCGGATGCCAAACTTGAGTTGATAGAAGGAATGGGACATGCTATTCCACCGGAATGCTATACTAATGTGACCGGATTAATTGTCGCGAATACTAAGCGCCAAAAGTAGTAGTTGTCTAAAACAAACGGCTGCAGACTATCTGTGTCTGTAAAAATAAGTTTTTCTGTATCTGTAACTATTGGTAGCGCCTTTATAGCTTTGTCGTATAAATCAAATGCTATGAACCGTATTGTAACCGACAAAGCAGCGTGGAGTATAACGGAAGTATATGCCACGGATATTAGACAATTAAAAGATTTCTTTAATGAATGGAACAACCGGCCAAAGGATATGTCGGTTGGGACGTCGTTCGGAATTCCGTTTTTGCAACTGAAAAATAATACCAGTCCTATTGCTTTTGCCAGTCTGATCGTAAATGAAAATGGAGCGATAGGATATAAAATATATCAGAAATCTTCCGAAAATTCGGTAATACAAACCGAATGGGAAAAGCAGGCTGCTATGGAATTTTTGGAAAAAAAAGCCGCTTTTAAAGATGTCGATTCCTTACAATCGGGGATTTTATGTCTTTTAAATTGGTTGGATTATAGCTGCAATTAAAGCGTTTAACAATACATTTGTGAAAAGTAGTCCGATGAAAACAGAAGCGTTATACCAGAAAATAGCGAGAACCATAGCCGAGCAGATCCAAAGTGAAACCTTACAACAAGGGGATAAATTACCGTCGATCCGAAGTGCGCAAAAGCTGTATAATGTGAGCATTAATACCGTTAAACTGGCCTATCTGGAGTTGGAAAGTCATTCATTGATCGAACCAAGACCCAAATCGGGCTACTTTGTGAGTCAGACGTCACAGCGAAAACTGGCATTACCGAGTGTTACCCGAATTAAAGCTACGGAAAAGAAAGAAACTGCTCAGGATTTAGTCGACAAAGTTTTCGGAACGATAGCCAATGAGGATGTAACTCAGTTTGCTTTGGGGATTCCGGGGAAAAACTTTCTCCCGTTGGCAAAACTAAACAAGGCAATTATCAAAGCAGTAAAAGACCGGGATGATAGCGCGACATCCTACGAACCCGTTCAGGGAAGTGAGCATTTGCGCCGGGAAATTGCAAAATGGGCATTGGTCCTGGAAGGCAAAATTACAGAAGAGGATCTGGTGATTACTTCCGGTGCGATCAACGCAATTTATAATGGACTGATGGCGGTTACCAAACCAGACGATGCCGTGGCGATTGAAACGCCGGCCTATTTTGGAGTGCTTCGGGCGATTCAGCTTTTGGGCTTACGGGCGATCGAAGTACCAACACATCCGGTTTTGGGTGTCGATCTCGATGCGTTAAAAGAAATCCTGCCACAGGTAGCCGCCTGTTGTTTTGTGACGAATTTTAATAATCCGATGGGATTTCAGATGCCGGATGAAAATAAAAAAGAACTGGTTCGATTGATCACTCATTATAATGTGCCACTGATTGAGGATGATATTTATGGCAACCTCTTTTTCGGAGCCGAACGTCCCAAGCCTTGTAAATACTACGATGAAGCCGGATTGGTAATGTGGTGTGGCTCGGTTTCCAAGTCGATGGCACCGGGTTATCGGGTTGGATGGGTAGCACCAGGATAGTTTAAAGATAAAATTATCCGCCAGAAAATAGGGCAAACGGTTTGTTCTCCGTCATTGTTTCCGGATGTTATCGCTCATTTTTTGGAACACGGAAGATATGATCATCATTTGAGAACCTTCCGACAAAAATTGTATGCCAATTATTTACAGATTCAGCGTGCGGTTGAAACGTATTTTCCGGATAACACCAAAATTTCGCAGCCAAAAGGCGGTTTTATGCTTTGGCTGGAACTGGACAAACGGATTTGTACGGAAGATTTGTACGAACAGGCTTTAAAGCAAAAAATGAATTTTGCACCGGGAAGAATGTTTTCCCAATACAATCAGTATAACAATTGTATGCGCCTCAATTATGCGATGGAATGGACCGATCGCGTTGAAAACGATTTAAAAAAACTGGGCACTATGGTTAAAAACAGTATTTAATAGCGGTGTCTTAGTTTCGTAAAATTTTCTCCATTGCTTTTCCTTTGGCGAGCTCGTCAATTAGTTTGTCGAGATAACGAACTTTCTGCATCAGCGGATCTTCAATAGTTTCGACACGGTAACCACAGATCACGCCGGTAATTTTGGAAACATTCGGATTTAAAAGCGGGGCTTGTGCAAAGAAGGTTTCAAAATCGGTTTTGTTGTCGAGAAGCTGTTGTAAACTTTGCAGATCATATCCGGTAAGCCAGAATATAATTGTGTCGACTTCGTCTTTTGTACGCCCTTTTCTCTCCGCTTTCTGGATATAATGCGGATATACACTCGCAAATGCCATTTTGTATACTCTTGAATTATCCATTTGAGTAGTTTTTTTATTGCGTTTGTAAATATCGGACTTTATCGAAACAGTTCTTTAAAAAAGCTTTCGAAACCTTTATATAATTTTGAGATAAAGTAAGATTGTTTTTGTCATTTTCCAATTGTTAAAGCGACCAAAGAGGTCACTATCCAATTTTGAAACAATCAGAATTTCATTCACGGGTATGATAATGCCTGATTTCTCTAAGAGAGTTAAAAATTAAACGTTGTTTGTCAAATCTAATATTATAGTATTTGGTTAAATTAAAGGTACAAAGGAATATATATCCTGCAATTAAGGGTAAAATGATTAAATCGAGATGTGGCATTAATCAGAATGTGAAAAGTATTTTTATTGACACTTTTATAGTTTTTTACAGATTTATCCAATTTATCTAATAAGGCTAAAGCTTCTGCATCATCATTAAATAAATCCTCGCTTTTCATATAAAAAGCACCGGAAGAAGTTACTGTAACTTTTTTAATGTCAGAGTTTTTTTTTCTTTTAATCCATTCAGATACGATATTTTTGAAAATGCTCATATGCCTTGAATTTTAATTTATATAAATATAAGGTATTAAAGTTTTATGCAATAAATTATTCAATAGGTGCATGCAGTAAAAGCAGAACAAACCGGCTAAAGTCCAAATTTGTCCTGTTTTTACTTTTCCAAACATTAATGACTATTAAATAGTTCCAACATAGTGGTTAATGCCTTGTCGGAATGCATGCGTTCGCCATTTTCTAGGGATTCCTGAGCGGCTTTGGCGGCTCTTTTTCGCATATTGGTTTCGTAGGCGGCTATGGCTTCCTGTATGCTGTTGTATGCATTTGAAGTCAGGCATTCGCTTAATTCCAGCGCATCGAGCATCGCCATATTGGCACCTTCACCGGCAAAAGGTGGCATGACATGAGCCGCATCGCCAAGAAGCGTCAGATTGGATTGCGCTTCCCAGGTCTGATCCAAAGGCATACAATAAATAGGACGCGGGATAACCGTAGCAGGACTTGCAAACAGTTCGTTCCATTTGGAGTCCCATCCCACATATTCCGTTTTATACCAGTCCAATAATTGTTGGGTGTCGGAATAATCCAAACCGTTGGTGGTTGCCCAGTTTTCCGGAACTTTAAGACTGGCGTAAAAGGTTAATTCACCATTGCCTTTCATCCCCATTAACAGGCATTTTTCTTTTCCAAAAGCCATGATTTTGCCATCATTTAGTAAAGCATGTATAGTCGGAACCGCTTTTTCGGCATTTGGAATCGTAAATTCCACCATGGTAATACCGGAGTAAAAAGCCTTGATATCCGTAAGGTACGGACGTATTTTCGAATTGGCTCCATCGCCGGCAACAACAAGATCGGCATAGGCAGTCGCGCCATTGTTAAAATACAATAGCCAACCTTCGTGTTGTTTTTCCATTCGGATAAAATGACGATTCCAGATCACGGTTCCCGGTTGTAACGAATCCAAAAGCATGTTACGCAGCGGACCGCGGTCGATCTCCGGTCGGAAATGAGCATGACCAAAGTTTTCTTCCGGTTTGGCATCGTGATCACTATAGGCGATTTCGGCCTTTTCGTTCAGGATCAGCTTTTTGTCCGCTCCGGGACGGAAATTCTGTTTAAAGGCTTCGAATAAACCGGCTTTGTATACGGCCGCAAGACCCGATCCTTCGTGTAAATCTAAAGGGGAACCCTGTAAACGGGCTTCCCGGTTATAATCGCGTTCGTATACGGTTACGCTTGCGCCCTGAAGCTGTAAAAGTCGGGCTAATGTTAGTCCTCCGGGGCCACCACCTATAATGGCGATTTGTTTATGTGCTAGTTTCATATCCTACATTTAATGTGGATACAAAGCTATCGCTGTTTTAAAACGGATACTAGTATAAATCGGTCGTTTTGATTTTTGGACAGTTCACTTGGAACAACGCCCGAAAATTTTTTGATTTCCTTTATAAAATGATTCTGATCGGTAAAGTTTAATTCCGGAAATAATTTACCCTGAGCGATATGTTCCAGAGAGGCTCGGAAGCGAAAAATAGTACAAAAGGCTTTTAGCGAAAGCCCGAATTGCCGGTTAAAATAACGGTTAATCTGCCGACTGTTCCATGCCGTTTTTTCCGAAAGTTCCGCGACACTCATTTCGCCTTTGGAAGTATAGATAAGTTCAAAAAGCTGGTGTTTCCGGATATCTGTTTTTTGGGGTAAACGCTCGGTTATTTTCTGAGTCGCTTTTTTATGGAAAGTCTCGAAATCGCGTAAATCATCGGTGTTGAAATCCCAAAAATCATCCGGAACATTTGCGGCGGTATTTAGTAATGACGCTATAGATTGCTGTAGGATATATTCAGCACCCAAAGGTTTAAAGCTAATTACAAAAGTACGGGTTTGTGGCGGAACGCTCCTTTGTTCAGGATAGGTCTCCAGTCCGAGGAGTAACGTCTGGATGGTTCCGGTTCCCGTTTGCGAAAAAAACAGATCAACCCGGCCATCAGGCATGACAACGACTTCTTTTTCCTGATCGGATGGATTGAAAAACATCCCGATGCTTTCGATATAATCGGCAAGTGCAGGTTCCGGTTCTCGGAATTGGTACTGGAAATCCTTGTCCATGGCTTTTGTTCGGTGTTAGGATACAGGTTTAAAAGTAGCAAATTATCAATTATAATAAATCGCCTGAATAAAGTTTGATCAAATGAAAATACGTTGATGATAAAAAAATGACCTTGGAACGTTTCGTCTTGTACAAGGAGTAAGCTCCTTATTTTTAGTAGCATGATCTATTTTTGTAATAATAAAAAGGGAGGAAATGAAATTAGAAAAACTAAATGGGGTTGTACTTAGTGATTTGGAAATGAAACGTATAGAAGGAGGCCGAATACCTTGGAGTAAATTGTATAAATGGGCAGAAAGAGCCGGTGTTTTTATAGCGCTTGCAGATGCTGCAGATCGGTTCGTTGAAGGTTGGAATGCAGTTGAATGTGATTGTAAATAAAAAAAGAGCGCTATTTATTGCGATTTTTTGCATTCATATTTCCTTTATTGTAGTTATAGAATTGGCTATACGTTATTTTAATATTGATTGTGTCCATTCAGATCGTCTTATGGCTTATTTGGAGTCGCCATTGGAATTACTGTTTGTAGTAACTGTTTTGGCTCCCATAGTAGAGGAAATTGCTTTTCGATATACGTTAGTAAAAAGTAACTACTCTTATTTAGGACTCCTATTTGGAGTTGTTTTTGCTTTTGTCGCGAATTTTAATTCGTATTTACTCGTTTTGATGATTCTGTTAAACGTTTTGGCTTTTATTGTATTTCGTTTTTCAAATAAGAAAATACTCCCTAAAATTTTTCTTGTAAGCTATGTTTTAATTTTTGCAATTTCACATAGTTCTAATTATACTGTAGCCTCACTCCAGGAACTTCCGGTATATGCATTGGTAATTCAGTTTTTTCCTCAAATGATACTGGGAACAGTATTAACCTATGTTCGGTTGTCTTCAAACATATTTTTAAATGTAATTATTTATCATGCATTATATAATCTGGTTTTTGTTGGGTTAGCACTAATGCAGCTTTAAAAAAATAGAAATGGAAAATTTTAAGGAGTTGTCAATACAGGAGTTAAAAACAATTAGAGGTGGGGATTGGATTCGGGATTTTGGAAGCAGTTGCCATAAGTTATGGTGTATGTGTAAAGATGGTTTGGGCTATTTGAATGAAGTTGGTAAAGGAGGAAGAATCCATTCCGCAGGATAGAAAGAACGGAAAGGAATGGTACAACATTTTTTTAATAGTAATAGTGTACTGGATTTTTTGAAATGCTTTGATACTGCGAAAGTTAGTAAAATGTGAGATAGAATCAAGGGTTTTTTATACTGCTTTAAGACTTTTTAACGAGTATCGTTTAGTAATTTTTTAAAATAGTAATGAAAACCTAACGTTAATTTAAAATAATGATATAAAATGTATTTTTGTAATAAAATTTAACATTTTTATGAATTTTTATTTTGTAGTAAAATTTTGGCATGAATTTTATTACTATACTTTTGGCACACTTTTACAAACAACAATGAATAGGTTTATCCCTTTACTTTTATTTTTCTCCGGATGCGTTTTTTCGCAATCGGATTCACTATCCATACTTAACAAACGTTTTGAAAATAGAAAAACGCAAACCTATACTATCGATGCGAATACCGAGAGAATTTACTATCAGCCCAAATGGCACGAACCAATAACCAATCTCTGGCACGATTTTAAAGATACCAACAGGGATTTTATAGCTGATGATCACGCTTGGTATTTAGGTGGCGCTTTGGCGGCTACGGCAGTTATGGTTCCATTTGATCAGGATATAATCGATGAATCCCGAAGATTTGCGAATCAATTGGGATTGTCGCCCGATAATAAATACGGGAGTTTGGGGCCGCTGAGTAACATTCCTCAGAATACCGGTGCGGCTTTTTATCTGGTTGGTAACGGAACTACGGTATTGTTACTGTCGGCCGGTTTTATGACGCATGCGCTTTTTACAAACGATTACCGCGCCTATGCCACTGCTTCGGGTATGCTCGAAAGTATGGCACTATCGGGATTTTATATTCAGGTACTCAAACGAACTACCGGTAGAGAAAGCCCTTTTATCGCTCGTGAAAATGGTAATCCGGGCGGCGATTGGAATCCGTTTCCTTCTTTTACGGCCTATGGCGAAAATACGCCTACTTACGATGCTTTTCCGTCCGGTCACCTGGCCACTATTATGTCGGCTTTTACAGTGATTACCACAAATTATCCCGAAGTGAAATGGCTAAAACCGGTTGGTTATTCGGCCATTGGACTTTTGAGTTTTCAAATGGTTCAAAGTGAAGTACACTGGATATCCGACTATCCTTTGGCGCTACTAATCGGCTATTTTAGCGGTAAAAATATTGCCCGAAACCGTTTTGTTGACCGCAAAAAAAACGGACAGGCTAACCTTCAAAAAAAATACGATCTCCGGATCACCGGTAACTACCACCGCTATGGCTTTCAAACCTTAGGCCTTAAAATGACATTCTAATGACAAAAATTCACAATTTACTGTACTGTATGATAGCGGTACTGTGCCTTCCTGTTTCAGGCTTTTCGGAAACAGTATCCGATACTCTGGTAAAACCCATTATGTTGACAAAATCCGATACCGTGGTAAAAAAAGATTGTTTTTCGTACAAACAACTCATTATTCCATCGGCGTTGATTATTGGCGGTACCTTGCTCCGACATTCCGGAATTAATAACGATGTAAAGGAGTTTAGAGATCGAAATTTCGGATCGTTTCAAACTTCATTCGACGATTATTTTCAGTACAGTTCGGTGGCGTTGACCTTTGGAGGCAATTATATCGGATTTAAATCGGAGCATAGCAATGCCCGTATGCTCTCCAATTTGTTGGTGTCAAAATTGTTGCTAACAGCCATTGCTTTGCCGTTAAAAAATAATATAGGCGATTTAAGACCTGATAATTCCGCTTGTAATGCATTCCCGTCCGGACATACCGCAGCTGCTTTTACCTGTGCGACGTTACAATTTTTAGAATACAGAAATAGTAATATCTGGTTTGCCAGTGCCGGTTTTTTGGTGGCAACTACTACCGGAACGCTGCGCATACTCAACAACCGCCATTGGTTGAGCGATATAACGGCAGGTGCCGGATTAGGTATGGCTACAGCGGTTATTACTTACTATTTTAATCCGTTGACGTTTGAATTTAAAAAAGAAAACCGACTGTGTTTTAGTCCGACGTATATCGATAGTAAAGCCGGATTGGCATTGAACTACAGTTTTAAATAAATCGTTTTGCTATAGCTCAAAATAGCAGTATAAAAAGAAGTTGCTTTTGAGAACGGTATTCCAGAATCACTACAGTTTTGCATCGTAGTATTGCTGCTGTAACGAATACACCTCAAATTTCAAACGCTTTTTATAATGCGCATACAAACAACCATAACAAAAACACTTTTCCTGTTTTTTGCATTCAATATGGGATCGCTTCATACGATCCAGGCACAATTAAGTCCGCCCGGATTGGGGAAAACAAAAAGGGCTTTCTGGTCGGCGGTTGGTATAAAACGCAAGCTGGATTCCGTCGGAAAAAAAGAAACAATGACTTATTTCGGGCTGGGACGAAAGAGCGATCCGGATCATTCCAGATTATTGGAAAACCAGGCGATTTTGGTTTTCAACCACGAAGTTTACCGCAACTTTGCGCCAAATCAGCAGTATAGTTATGCGGTGAGCTACCGCAGACAGGATAACTACGAAACCAAAGCGCCCTATCGTTTTGAAGGCATCGAACAGGAATTCCGGGTTTACGGGCGTTATGCCTATACCTTGCGTTTGGGTGATCAATGGAAATGGAAAAATACCGCCCGACAGGAATTCCGGAAATTTTACACCGCTGATTTTAGCAAGGCAGACGAAAATTTTCAGTTCCGCACCCGATTAAAAACACAACTAACCTATACTTTGCCTACAAAAACAAAGCAAGCATTGGCTTTAAGTGCTGAAGGACTTTTTGCGGTGAGCCGTTATAACGGAGGCGATAAAAAATGGTCGAAGTTGGCGTATAAAGAAGCACGATTGGGGGTGTATTATCTGCTTCAGATTCCTAGAACACCACTTTCGATGGACATCGGTTATGTAAATAATTTGATCAAAGGATATCATGCCGCGAAATCTGGAGTGCATTATTTGGCGGTCGATTTGATCTGGACGATTCCGTACCGACGTTAGTCTTCCATAAATTTGTGTTTCCGCTAATCTTTAGGTGTATTGCCCATGATTTTTTGCAGTGCATTTTGAATGAGCAGTACACAGCTTGCTATTGCTTTATGTAGAACTCTTTATACAGTAAAAACTTAATCTTCAATTTTAATAAATGCTATTGTGAAAAGGGATGTTTTTTTGTATAGATTTGTCATTTAGAGTAGTCTATTTATTACTTTTTTGTAAAAATTATAATGAAAAAAGCAAAAATAACAGTCTTTTCTCTTCTCGTTATTGTGATTCTAATCACGGCGTATTTTGTTTTTATCAAAACGGATTTTTACATCCCAAAACCAAAACGTATTGTGAATGAAAAGGGATTAACAGCGTCCATCGTAAAGGAAGTTGCAAAAATGGGCACAATCAAGGATACTCTTTTTTTGATTGTTTACAATCCTTCACTTATTTGTGGAAGCCAAATATATCCCCGATCGCGATTCAGTGAAAAGATGGATGCTTTTGAATATGGAGTCAAGTCGCAATATTATTTTGATCAAGAGAAAAGTTTTCTAGCTGTTTATCAGGATAATGGAATGACGATTGTTACCGGAAGAAGTTCAACCGGCCCGGAAGGTTGTGGCTGTTTTAGATCGAGCATTGTCAATTTTGAACAGGAAAAAATGAGCGAAAAGCAGGTTTATGAAGTGCAATATAAGGCGATGGGAAAAGATAAAGTCGAAATTGCGATTACTAACTTTAATACCAATGGAGAATTACAAGTAATGGACTTTGTTCTAAATGCTAACCATTGGGATTTGAAATAAGATGAAAAAAAGTATACTGTGTATTATCGTAATGCTATGGTGCCAATTTTCTGTTGGTCAGCAAACCTATACCGTTACTGAAGGCCAATTGTATTGTATCAGTCCGGCTAAAGGAATCGTGATCAAAAAGGGATCGCGCTATTATACGTTAGAAATTGAAGTCGATTTTGAAGGAAAGCAGGAAATAATGAAGTCGGTTTTAAAACCTATAAAAAAGAATGAAGCCGAAGCTTTATCCAAACAAGAAAATTCCATTTCGTATGATCAAATAGATGGCCGTTACGATTTTAAAAAACTTCAGGAATTGCAATTCACGTATACGGAAGATGACACGAATATGACATCTTATGAGATCCGTAAATTCCGCCAATTCAATCCGGGGTATTTTGCGATTTTTGCCATTAAACAGGAGAATCATACGGTAAACACCTATTTAAAAGAATGGTTACCGTGTATTTTTATTCAGTTTGATCAAAAACGAATACTCTATACCTACGATAACGTAACGTTATATCTGATTCCCACTCCGAATAAAATCCAACTCTTCGGGCTTCATGATCCGTCTGTTCTCGAATTAAAAGTTGAAAAAATGGCTTTGACCAAAGATGAGATTTATGCATTTTCTCAGAATGCTTTTGCCGAATTGAACAAAAACTATTTTAGAATCGATACGTTACCTAATAAAAAGGTACAGTTGAAAAATCGTTTTAATGAAATATTGATTTCTAAAAATTATGATGCGATTGATTTGAGGGGGACGTCGATAATAGGGTATACCGGAAAAACGATGGATTTATATAATTTGGCTTTAAAAAAACTAAATCAGGACCCGCTCAAAGCGGTAAATTTCAATCCGTGGAGTATACAGATGATCGAAAACAATACGCTTAAAACGATCGACAGGACCGGACAGGAACTAAAAACAAAATTTAATTATCCGTTTCATCTTGTTTATGAACCCACAACAAAGGAATATTTCTATGAATTAGTCATAACTAAAAGGAATGATAATTTTACGCTAAAAATGCGTAATCTGGATCATATTGCTCACGAGGATCAATACACGGTTTCGGATAGTATTTCGTTGCAAAATACGAGTGAAATTCTGGAAATCTGTTTAAAAAACAAAATGAAGGATACGGTAAAAAGCAGTGTCGATTTTAGCATTTATAATAGACCTTATCAAAAAGGAAGGATTAGTATGCATGTACCATTCGACGATGTTATCGTTACTTTTTTAAGGAAAGACGGGACATTTGGAATCAATTACCTGCATTACTTTTTGAAACTGGAAAATAAAAATCAATATTTCGAAGATGACAAACCATTTACCGGATATCAAAAGGTACAATCCATAGTCTATAAAGCGCCTTTCTACGAAATAAAAAAGAACGATTTGTTCTTACTTTATCCGATACAAAAGGAATTCCGATATAAAAAAATAGCGGATTTCCAGGGTTATTTTGCCCGTTATGAACGCGCAAATGGAGAAAAAGGCTGGCTGGATTTTAAAGGGAATGAATATAGAGACGACTAAAAAAAGAAATACAAAATGATATAAACCTGTCAAAATGAGATTGTTGATTCATAACGCAAAATCCGAGCATCTTCCGTATGAAGAGATTCGGGAGGCTTTTAAAGCGTTCCTTTTTACGCAAAATGAATATCTGGGAATTGGGAATTGTATAAAAAGAGCCTCCGAAAAGTATGCAGTTGTTCATATCCGGATGGTAAAAGATTCAGGTACTTTTGTCTGGGATGTTCCGGAAAACAAAATCCCGATAGAATATATGGATGCGATTTTATCGACTCTAAAAAGCATTATGAACATCCCAAAGGGGATGGCTCCGTTTAGCAGTTATGGTTTCAGTTATCAAGTTGTTGATGGTTCCTGGCATCCGACCGATTCGAGTACGAAGACGTTTGAAATTGCTACATTTATGGCCATAGCCGATATTATTGGATTTGAACATGAAAAAATACGGGTTTACCAACGGGATAAATCCTAAAAAACGATCCTGAAAATGGATTATTTGATTTCTTTAAAAAAAGACATTCGAATAGGAACCGGGATTAAAAGAGGATGCCAAACAGGTTCCGTTTTTTCAGCATTTAGCGACCAATAGTCTATTTATAGCCCTTATATAATCATAGCGGGAATCTGTTTATTTTTGCCCCGGATAGCACTTGTATTGATTTTGAATCCTTTTTATGCCATGAAAAAAATTATTGTTTCCACCCTGATCACTTCGATACTCACATCGTGTTCGCCTAAAGTACCTGCTGTTTTTGTCGATAAAGAAGCCGAAGTCTATAGAAAACTCGAAAGCGTTCCGGATAGTGTCAGTGTAGGAGAAATAACCATTTTGAATCTTTTTAAAAATCAGATTTTAGCCCATCGAAATGTCCCATACGACAGTGTAAGGATTGTCGAAAAGGTGTATCAACCGCATCAAGCGTTATGGGATGATTGTTATGGGGCAATTTTTGGAGACGAAAATGCGTCAAAATTTAATACGCCAGCAGGTATGATCCAATGGAATAAAACCTTGTATAGGGACAATAAAGCCTTTATGGACCATCGGGTTTCGGAAATCCTGAAAATGGATATGGATAAAACACTTCGGGACAATTTAGTAAAGTTTGAACAACTGGTTCCGTATAGACCCAAAGCACGAATCAGTATTCTTTTTACGCCCATTACGGGTATTGGTTTTGGTGGTTGTAATGCCCGACAATTTGCTTTTGAATTGAACAATAAAACGCTCGATGTACAGTATGCTGTCGAAAAAGGATTGCCTCACGAATTAAATCATCTGGTCTATGAAAAATTTAGAGGGAATGATACCGACGGTGATTCAGCTTTAAGTCAGACAATAGATGAAGGTTTTGCGTGTTATTTTACCTATGTTTTTTTCGATAAAAAAATAACTGAATATGAGGCGGTCGAAAATATGACTAAAGCCAACTGGGATTGGTTTTTAAAGCACGAAAAAGAAATCTTTACCAAAGTAAAACTGTATTTTTCCGATACCTCAGGAAATAATCCACTGTTGCGAAACGATACGTTAAAATTATTTCCCGACGCGCCCAAAACGCTGAATTATTGGTTGGGTTTCCGGATTGTCTCAAAATATGTGGAAAAACACGGTGCCAATTCCTGGCGCGATATTTATAGCTTAAAAGCAACGGAAGTTCTCGAAAGAAGCGGCTACGAAAGTTATATTCAAAAATTGTAAAGGGGCTGATTCCTTTTTGAGACAGCCCCTTTTTGTCTGTGAAGAGGAAGGAAATATTTAGGCTTTACGCTCCAGATAGTTCCGCGTCAGTATCATGGTAAAGGCCAATAAACCGAATTTTTACAAAGGACAGATTAGTGTTCTGATAAATGGTGGTTGTTTTTCCACCACGGGGCATTTATTAGCCTTATTGCGGGAATATAAAATAGGAAAATTTTATGGCGAATATTCACAAGGGAGTAATTATAGTAATGCTGGTGGTCGTGCATTTGTTTTGCCTTATTCCAAAACATTGGTATGGATACCCACTTTTCAGTACAAAATGAAAACTCCAAATTTTAGAAATGACGCCAAAGGCATAAAACCTGACGCCGAAATACCGCTTCAGGCAGCTGATTTAAAAACGGGCTTTGACAGGCAAATGGATTTTGTAATAAGAAAAATTGAAACGGAAAAATAAACGATCGGGCGCCGAACCATTGAAGCTAAAAGCTGGAAAAAATTATCGGAATTATCCAGACAAATCAGAGCATCAGGAGTTTATTTGTGATAAGTCAATACCAATTTTTTCGAATTCAATAATTCCCTTTTCGGTAACATAGAAGTTCTTGTCTCCGGGTGTTTCCTTAGTCAGCCAGCCATTGGCAACAAATTGTTTCAGGAGTAGGCTTCCAAGCTTACCACCAACATGTTCATAGCACAATTTTGCAGGTATCTTGTCTGTTTTTCCTTTCATGATAATGCTTTTAAAATGTGATAAACCAAATGTAGTGAAAGGAAGCGAGCAGCGAGGTGATTTTCGTCATGTTTTTTCGTGCTATTCGTTTGGTGCTTGAAGAGGATAAATTCCGTTTGTTTTCGAAGTTTTCAGAATTATTTTTCATTTTTAAAAACAAAAACAGACAGCACAGCACCCAGGGCTGCTATCAGTCCGAACTGTTTGAAGCTTTTATTTAGCCCTAAGTTTGTGATGAGACTAAATACCAGACTTCCCAATCCGTAGCCCATAAACATCACAAAGGCGAACAAGCCTATTGCTTTATTGAAGAAGGTATAAAAGAAAAAAGTCAAACGGTGGTTTGACTTTTTTTGTGACCGGGCTGGGATCACGTTATGTCGTCGAAAAGCACGTTTTTGCTTAGGAGTGTCGAAGTAATAGACAAATTATATACGGGTGATTTCATGATTTACTTAACAATAAAAAAATATGTCCAACAGATCAACAATACCTGAAAAGGAACACGAAACCATAAATAGGCTATTCCCTTACCATCAAAATTCCCGGTTTCATAATTAAGATGTTTTATTGCTGCAAGAATATTTGTGGGTAAAATCAGGATAAAGAAAACAATTAGGAGTATTCCCGTCATGTGCCTAAGGGTAGGTATGAATATACCGATGGCGGCAGCTATCTCAATAAATCCCGTCAAGTAAACCAGCGCAATTTTAAAAGGTATAAAATCTGGCAGCATCTTCGACATTCCCTGGGTAAACATGAAATGGCCTAGTGAAGTAAACAGCAGCATAGCAGATAGGGCGATTTTGCCAGATAGCCTATGGTCAACTTCCGAGTTGAAAATTTTTGTGCCGATAAGCGAGAATACGAAAACTCCGATCAATACAAACAGTGGTTTCATTTTTTTTTCTTGCAAAGTTACAACCGCTGCAAGTGGCAATCAATGAACAAATGTTAACTAAATTGTCTTTCTTATCCTGCTAAGGGATTGTGGCCTTATCCCAATATAGGACGCCAGATATTTTTGTGGTATATATTGTATGAGAAGGGGCTGCTCGTTCATTAAATCCAGATATCTTTTCTTCGCAGTATCTTCCAGCAGGGACATTTCTCTTTTCATTTTTCTAAGGTATAGTCCTTCAGCTACTTTTCTTCCAATGCGGTCTCCAATTGATGTGTTGTTGTAAACGGCCTCCAGATCTTCATAGGTGATCTGCCATAACACACAGTCTGTTATAGCTTCTATATTATAGAGGGAAGGTGTTTGTGTAAGAAAAGCATCATATCCGCTGACAAATGTATTTTCAAAAGCAAAAGCGAAGGTGAAATCATGGTCAGGCTTGGGAATATTAAACCTGATTATCCCTTTTTCTATAAATGAAAGGAATCTTTCTCTTTTTCCTATCTCAAGTATGAGTGATTTTTTTGGAAATTCGACTCTGGATAGTTTAGAAGAAAATACATCCCAGTCTGCATCACTTATCGATACAAATTCGTTAAAATATTTTCTGATGTTTTCGATAGTTGACATTATTACTAACAAAATTCCATTTTATGAATATAGGCGAAATACTTTAATAGATAAAGGTATCAGTCCGAAAGATATGGCAACAAAAATGGCAACCCTAACGTAATTCAACGTTTGCCATAACGAAGTACGTCTAATCAGGTCTTGTGCAAGTGAAGGGGTTTCTGCTATTTTCTGAAAATCGATAATATTGGGGGCGAAATACGAAAGTGTCCATACCCTAACCGCAAAATGTAAGGCAAATAAGATCAACAGCCAGTTTCTTACCGGTTCAATCTTCCAGCAGAAAATAATGGCAAGTACAAATGTAATCTCGTGCAGGGAGTGGAGCACAATCCAAAAGATTTTAAGGCTTGTTCCTTTTCCGTCCAATAAAAGCTTAAAGCTATCAGGAGGGGATGCCATCCATTTAGGTGCAAAAACCAGTGTTTCAAAAATTTGGGCACCGTTCATCAGAAAATAAAGCAGCGTTGTAATACAGAGCCATATCTCGGCTCTCGTTACATAATTGGTGGTTAAGCTTTCCATGCTATTTTTTGTTTAAGTTTTTCGTTGTTTCGTTCATTATGGCGGTGGCTGCTATAAAATAGCGTTCTATGGTCAGCACCTGTTCGTCCGAAAAAGTAGAAAGCAAGGCACTTGTTTTCTCTTGCAGTCCATCGAAAAAAGGTTTTAATAGTTTTATGCTATTCTCCACATTAGGCACAATGATTACTTTTCTCCTGTCTTCGCTGGTAAACTGTCTTTTAAGAAGTTTCTTTTTCTCCAAGCGATCTATTAATCCCGTTACCGCACCCGTACTTAGGCCTGTCAGTTTCGAAATTTCCCCCGCTGTGATGGATTTATGCCGAAGTATAAGCCCAAGGTATTTATGGTCTGCACCGGAAAGCCCTGCTTTCCGGGCTATCGCCTCGTGCATAAATATAGAAGCATCGGAATATTGTCTGCTCGCTGAACCGAATTGTGCTATTAAATCTTCTTGGTTATTTTTGCTCATTTTCTAAATATCTTAGTAGCAAAGATAAATATTTTTTATTTAATCTATCAAAAAAAGTATAGTAAAATGGAAGATATTCGAAAAGTGTTCAGTTAATTCCGGTGTTGCTATTTTAAAAAATCTTCTTCTACCAGAGCATTGTTTAAAAATACACCTGTGTTGTTTGCCTGTTGATACAGCATATGGTACCGCACGTAAAGGGTTCGTATTGTCCCCGCAGGCGAATATGTTATCCACTGTTGTTTTCTGGAGTGCATCTACTTTGATAAGTCCCTGTTCTGTCAATTCACAGCCGTTATAGTTCCTACTTTATAGGAACTATTGCTATTTCAAATAACTGCAATTACCTAACCTTTACCACAACTTTTCCTTTTGCCCTGCCACTTGAAACGTACTCCATCGCCTCATTCATTTCTTCAAATTGGAAAACTTTATCAATAACCGGACTTATCACACCCGTTTCAATCAAATCTGCAATTGCTGATAATTGTTTGCCATTGGCTTTCATAAAAAGAAACGAGTAATCAACATCTAGTTTTTTGGCCTGTTTCCTTACTTTTCTGTTTAAAAATGAAATGACCATTTTCATAAACCAAGATAAGCCTAACTCTTTGCCAAAAGCTGCATCTGGCGGTCCTGAAATCGATACCACTTTTCCAGCTCTTTTTAAAATGCGTAACGATTTTGAAAGCGTTTTTTCGTCCTGGCTGTTCAGTACCAGATCGTAATCTTTCAGAATGGTTTCAAAATCCTGCGTTTTGTAATCAATAACTACATCGGCTCCCAAGCTTTTGAGCAATTCAAAATTATTGGCACTTGCGGTCGTCGCCACGGTGGCACCCCAATGTTTTGCCAATTGAATGGCAATCGTACCTACACCGCCGGAACCTGCCTGTATAAATACCTTTTGCCCTTTTTTAAGTTGCGCTTTATCTACAAAAGCCTGCCACGCCGTTAAAGCCACCAAGGGAATAGATGCGGCCTCTTCCATTGAAATGTTTTTAGGCTTCAAAGCCAGATCGTTTTCATTGACAGCAATGTATTCGGCAAATGTGCCAATATGAAAATCGGCGGGACGGGCAAATACTTCATCACCCACTTTAAAACGATTGACTTTTTGCCCAACCTTTGTTACCACTCCGGCAAAATCGTGGCCCAAAATCAAAGGAAATTTATAGGGCAACAACAATTTAAACTCGCCCTCCTTCAGTTTGTTGTCCAGCTGGTTGATGGCAGTGGCATGAATAGCTACCAAAACTTCATTTTCCCCAATATTCGGTTCGGGTATATCAACCAGTTGCATTTTATCGTCTTTACTATATTTGGAGATACTGTATGCTTTCATATAGATTAAAATTAATTGACTAATTTCTTGTTGTGCTTTTTTGAATTGATGATGTTGTAGGCCACCTTCGGAAGAAAACGGTTCAAAAAGTAAATGGTCTTGCTGTCACCAATTCTAATCGTATAGATATCGTTCTCCAAACCTTTAATTAAGCCATTTATCAACTGAGCGGGGCTGATTTTTTTATCGTCCCGATCGGCTACCATATCTGTATCAACCAAGGGGGGAAGCAGTTCAAATATCTTCAATTTGCTATCAATAACCTGCAGGTGTTTACGTAACGACTGCACATAAAATGCCAATGCTGTTTTAGAAGAAGAATAGGTAGCCTCAATGGCAGACGGGACGATACTGAGAATGGAAGTAGTATGGATAATCGCAGCTTCCTTTCTGGATTTCAGCATATCCATGAATAGATTGTTCAACCGTATTACACCAAAGTAGTTTACTTCCATTTCGTACATGGCACCTTCTAAATGGTCATTTTTAGGGAGGCCCAGATTGGATGGCGGTACACCTACACCAGCATTATGGTACAAAATATCTATGCCGCCCAGTTCTTCTATTTTTTTGAACAAACTGTTGGCATCATCTTCCTTAGACGCATCACTTTGTATTGCCACAAGTGTCGGGTAAAGCTTTACCGCATCGTCCAGCTTACGCTGATTTCTTCCTGTGATGACGACCTTTGCGCCTGCCTGTAAAAACTGTCTGGCGGCTTCCAACCCAATACCGGCCCCCCCGCCGGTAATCAAGATCGTTTTATTTTTCAAATCCATAATCAGGTTCTATACTAATCGATTTATGAAATTTTTGATATGGCTTCTGCCACTGCCGCTGCATACTTTTTCGTTTCGCCAACGGGTACGTCAAATTGATTGTTTTCAAGTGCAGCGAAAAATTCATCAGCTACTTCAGAAGGTGGAATACCGTTTGCACCACCTATTTCTGCTGAGAACTCTGTATTTACCAAAGGCGGATAGATTTCGTATACCTGTAGATTTTTTCGCTCTTCATACGTCATTCTTAAGGCGACTGTATACGAATGAAGTGCCGCTTTGGTAGCACCGTAAGTCGGTAAAAATTTGTGACTACCAAACACCGCAATTGAGGAAACATTGGCAATTGCAGCCGATTCTTTTTGCAAGAGATGTGGTAGCATTAATTCTGTAAAATGGATGATTGCCAAATAATTTGTATTCATCTCAATTGCAGCTTTTTCGTGTGCGTTGGTAGTTTCGCTCAATAAATAACCAAATGCTGCACCGGCATTGTTTACGATGATATTGACCTCTGGATGATTGTTTTTTAAATCTTCCGCGATGCGGATTCTATCTGCTTCTACTGATAAATCCCCTTGGATGGCAATTGCATTATCAAGCATTTTAAGCGCTTTTTCAAGTCGTTCTGCATTACGTCCGTTAATGATGACTTTATTGCCTGCTGCGTTAAATTTTTTGGCGATTTCCAGACCTATTCCTGCACTACCGCCACTGATAAAAATTGTATTTCCTGTTGTTTTCATTTTTTTTGTTTTAAAAAGTTTGTAATTTTGCTTGCATTATGCAAGTGCAAAGATATAAAACAACTTGCGTTTTGCAAGTAATTTTAAAAATTATTTATGGCAGATAGTAAAAAAAGATCGGATTGTCCTATTAGTAGTTCCCTTGAGGTATGGGGAGATAAGTGGTCGCTGTTAATTGTGAGGGATTTAATGTTTGCAAAACAATGCACCTATGGCGATTTTTTAAAATCAGGAGAAAAAATTGCTACCAATATTTTAGCGTCCCGATTACAAACGCTGGAAGAGAACGGAATCATTACCAAATCTGATCATCCGGGAAGTAAGGCAAAAGTTTTATACCAACTTACACAAAAGGGAATAGACCTACTGCCTTTAATGGTTGAAATAAACCTATGGGCAGAAAAATATTATGATTTGCCCGAGGACAGAAAAGCAATGTTGAGCGAGGTAAAAAAGGACAAGGAAGGATTCATTAAAAAAATGGCTAATGACCTAAAAGAAAGCATCAGCTAACGGAGGCATTGACAGAATTTATGCCTATGATTTATATATAGTCTAGTGGTTTAGATTTCAGTTAAAGTAAAACTCAAACTCAAACTCAAACAATCACTTATGGTAGTGTTTGTTTTGAGTTTTTTTGTATTTTTGAAAAAAGCGAGACTATGAAAAATAATGATATTATTTTTTATGATAAGGCCAGGCAAGTTTGGAAAGAGATTGCCAAACACGGCTCATATAAACCTCTCGATTTCCAAATAGAAATTCATAAGAAGCTTCTAAACCTTTTTCAGCCGGGTGATTATTACTACTTTATCTTCCACGTGAGAGATGGCGAGTTTGAATATGTCAGTCCCCATATCAATAAAGTATTGGGTTATGAACAGAGTATAAAAGCCAATGATTTTTTGTCAAAGATACATCCCGACGACCAACCTTATTTTATCGAATTCGAAAAAAAATTGCATTATTTTTTCAGGGAGTTACCTCCGGATAAAATCACAAAATATAAGGTACAGTATGATTTCCGAATAAAGAACAAGGATGATCATTATATAAGGATCCTACATCAACTGGCCATCATAGAATTTGACTTAGATAATAATCTACTTAGATCACTGGGGATTCATACAGACATTAGTCATCTGCTGCCAAGCGAATCCATACCCAAACTTTCCTTTATAGGTCTGGAAGATGAACCTTCTTTTTTTAATGTTTCTATTAATGCGCCCTTTTTAGTATCAAGTAAAGAGTTATTCTCCAGAAGGGAAAAAGAAGTACTTAAACTTGTACTTGCGGGTAAAAGTACACCTATAATAGCAGATATTTTGTGTCTTTCGGTACATACAGTAAACTCCCACCGTAAAAATATTTTCTCCAAATCGGGTTGCAGTTCGCTCGCAGAACTCGGCTCAAAAGCTGTTTTGGAAAGCTGGCTGTAATTCTCCTGCATTAGAATGTGAAATTGAATGATATATTTCTGAATTGTGTCTTAGATTTTCGGGACAAAAAGGTAGGGGAGTACCTCCAGCTTTTGTTGGGTCTTAATTTTTATATCGGGATGTTTTGGGGTAATCAAAAACGAGTTTTCAACCTTTCGATAATTTTTAGAAGCGCTTTACGGTTTTTGCCTTCGTGGTAGAATTTCGGAAGTCTTTCCAAAAGTGTAAAGTGCGAGCGCTCTTTATGTTCCCTTAATTTGGCGGAAATATAATTTTCCAGATAGTATAGGTGTTTGTCGTTGTAGGCAAAGAAAATATCGTTCTTAAAAGGATGCTGCAACCATAGTTCTGCATCGAAATATTGGTTAGCCGCCATTATCAGATTTCCCATCGTGCCAAAAGATTCGACCTGGGTAACAAGTTCTTTGTGATAACTACAGTTGGGACAGGAGAGACGGGATTTTTTCAATCCGTAATTAGCAATGGCAATGGCCCTTTTGCCGCACGAAGGACATTTTACCCAAACTTCTTCCTGAAATTCTGTAATGGTTTTATTTTGGTCCATGAAGCGTCTTTCCATTCTTAATGGGTGTTTTCTTCCAACCTTATCTTTGCCCTTTTGGAATAGAAATCAATTTTGTATACCAAAACGGGAATGTTCTTGTTAAGGAATACAGTTTCGGCTTGGCTTTCGTGATTACTTTTAATATCCGATCGATACAGAACCATGGATTGTAAAATGAAATTTAGAGTAGACATCAGTTGTTCTGCTTCTAGTGCAACTCCTATAACTTTTGTGATGTTTCTGTTGAAAATAGCTTTTTGGCTGGTCGCAGATTTTATTAAGCGGTCTAATTTTTCCAGTTTATGTTTGGGCAGTTCTTTAGAGTTTACGGCATTTCTGATTTCCATCAGATAATTCCGTACCATAGATAAACTGTCTAGTCCCGCTCTCTGCGCATTGGCCTGTAACGAAATCAGTAGAAATAAGAGTATTAACTTATGCATTGTCAGTCTTTTTATTGTCGTTTTAATGCTATTCCTCCCATCTAAGTAGGCTTTTCTTCCAATTTTACTTATAGGGGTCCTGTCCAAATTTTATGGTGTTATGAAAAGTGTTTTTTTGACAGAGGTCAATCAATTACGTTTTTCAGCTTAATCATGCCAAGATCCTTTTTCGATGGGATAGGCCGCTTTTTTGAAAAGCTTTACGATTTCATCGGCTAAATATTCGTTGTGTTTTTCTGCCGATAGGTATAGGAAAAACAGATCGCTTTTTCGGATTTTTTTTTCTCCATTCTGTGCCATACTTGTAATCGTTACCGCATTTTCTTCCGTTTCAAACATAATATGGATATCCTTAGCAATTGCTTTTATCCTGTGCAAATCGATTTCTTGTTTTTCGGTATAGAAACTATTGTCATAATTGTTTTTCTTTCGGATTTCTATGCTTAGGATTTTTGTGTTGGTTTGAACGATCCGGTCTTCTTCGGGTTGGTAGGTAACAGGGTTGGTTTTAATGACAATCATCCTGAACAAGCTGTCCTTTACGCTAAAATGGTGTACTATATCGAACTTATCGCCACAATAATTTGCATCTTTTTGATGATGGATTTCTTTCGCGAGTTCTTTGTTCAGTAGGTTTACGATCTTCTTTGTTTGCGAAAAAGCAAAAGTCGTTTGAAAAAGAACCATAACTAGTGTGATTGCCCTCATCGTATGTTTTTATATTAAAAATGCCAATAATCTCGCATTAATCAGCGCTTTTCCAAACATTTGGTATTGTCGCGCTCTTATTTTCGTTTCTCGACAACATCCGAACCTGATGTACCACAGAAATATTAAATGTTTATTTTTTTTCTTCCAATGTTGCACCAGCTTCCAATGCAGCCTGTCTTAACAGATTGAAGACTTTATCGTTTCCGTCGTTATAATTAACGTTTCCGAATCCATAATTTGCGTAGGTGATGGGAAATCCCCGGTCAATTTCCCAGTCTGCTGTTTTTAGCTCTTTTTCTCCTTCTTTATAGTGGTAATAACCAGATTCGTAGGCTACATTGTCTACTTTGATAGATACGAGTCCATTATTGATATGGGATATAGATTTGATATCTGCCAGATCAAATGTATGTTTAAAGGTAAAATCTCTTGAACCTCCCATATCAGTTCTGGTGATCGTTACTTTTGTTCCTGAGAAAGCAAACTTGCAATAATAGTTATTCTTGTGTTTAAAATTTTTACTGTCAGCATATACCTTGCCTATTTCATTCAGTAAGGTCTCAATTTTCTCTTTGTCAATGGTTTTCGATTTCTTACTGACTATTTTGGTCTCTTTTTTGGGTTCTATTTTCTTTTTAGTTTCTGTATTATCCGTATTGGACACTTTTGGTGTTGGTGCAACCAAAATGACTGCGTTGTCCTTTGTCTTTGAGTTGGTTTTTACGGGTACATTTTTTTGTGGCGTGGAGTTTTTTTTCTCGTTTGCCAGTTCTTCGGCTTTTCTTTTGGCTTCTTTTTCTTTATTCTTTTTGTCCCCACAGACTTTGCAATAACAGTCTACACAGGAAACTGCGTTTTTTGTTTTGCTGGTTTCTTTCAGATAGGCATCATGTAAAATACAATTTGAGGCACCTCTTACATGATTTTGGGCTTTTGCCTCCATTCCGAAAACTGTAATCAGAATGACAACTAATAATTTTCCTATGCTTTTTGCAGTCGCTTCCATAATTTGGTTATTTGAAGGTAAAATTATGAGAGTTGGAAAAATGAAACAATCACTATTAATAGTGAATTTTAGTTTTTTGACTGAGCTAATCAGAACATATAATTTTTATAGCCAGCTAATTATGGACACAACCTTATAACTGAGCTTGAGACATCTTTTTGGGAAACTATAACGTGGTCAATAATTGTATTTTCTTTCAGTATCACTTGGTGACAGCAGTTATATATTTGGTTGCGACCAGTAATAGCTGGGTTCTGTTGCTTTTTAATAGCTCATAATTTTCCCTTAACAGTTCTCCAATTTGTTTATTTTTGAGCTTTACAGCGGTCATTTGCAAAATTTGGAATGAAGCCATCTCTACGCTTTCTATATTCTGAAGATAGAAGAGGATAGACAGGTCTTTAATTTCGGGGTCGTAGTCCTGTTTCTCAATAGTATCAAAGGTAGCGGGTGTTTTTGTTTGTTTATAAAGACATCCTTTTGCGAGATATTTTTGAACCTGTCGAGTATTATCAAACGCTGCTTAGTTTGATGTTTTTGTCGATCAGCGAGAAGATTCGCTCCGTATTTCATCATGTCTTATCTCGCCTCCAGTAGTTCCGGTTTGTTTGGCAAAGATCAATACAATCATAGAAAAGACTAAGGTCACAAAGGAAACAATATTGGAAAAACTTTTTTGCTTAAAACTTGCCCAAAGCCCTATCAGGGAAGCCCCCCCTAAAATATATGATAGTAATGCAAAGGTCTCTGCTGTCTCTTCATGCCTTTCAATATACGTGTGTGTAACTCCAGCTAATCTTTTAGCAATTTCTTCGGCCCCATCTCCGGTTGCCATTGCTATAACTGCAGCCAACGATCCCAAAATGAAAATCAGATAAGCCGTACGTCTAACGGATTCAGATCTTGAAATCAAAGCTGTGATCAGGACAATCAATCCTACGAGAGGAAATATTAATGGTAGATGGTTTACCATTAAATGCCAATGTGCTCCATTCATGTAATTAGTGTTTTAGTTTAAATATTTACTCCGAAAAGATATCCTACAAATGCTGAGAGCACCATTGCGATCGTTCCCCAGACCGTGATGCGAACAATCGCTCTTACCACACTAGATCCCCCGGTCTTAGCCGCGGTAGCCCCTAAGATGATTAGAAAAATTATCGTAAATCCGTATAGCCAATACTCCATTCCTTTAACCGGGGCAAAAAGAATGACCAACAAAGGTAGAACGCCTCCTACTGTAAAGGATGCTCCGGAGGCCAGGGCGGCTTGGATTGGTTTTGCTTGGCTAATCTCATTTATTCCCAGTTCATCCCTGATATGTGTGCCTAAGGCATCCTTTGCCGTAAGCTCGATGGCCACCTGCATAGCGGTCTCCTGCTTTAAGCCGCGCCTTTCGTATATCTTTGCAAGAATTTGCAGTTCCACATCGGGCATTTCAGAAAGCTCCTTTTTTTCCCTTTCTATGTCTGCCTTTTCGGTATCGGTTTGGGAACTTACGGAAACATATTCTCCCGCTGCCATAGAAAGAGCCCCCGCAACAAGTCCCGCTACTGTAGCTAAAACAATTGGTTCTCTGGTCGAACTTGCGGCAGCCACACCTATGGCCAGACTGGAGATAGATATGATCCCATCATTAGCGCCCAATACGGCGGCTCTTAACCAGTTACTGCGGTGGATGTAATGATTGTCAAGATAGTTATCGATTGTTATCATAAGTTTCGGTTAAAAAATGAATTAGTATTTTTAACTGTCACCTTAAAGTGTAAGCCAAAATATCCTTCTAGTATCTGACAAATTAGATTTAAAGTATTCAGTCCGGTTTTTTGAATTTACTTAATGCCTGATTCTTACTGATTAAAAATACAAAATAAATCCTATGAATTTAAATTGAGAAAAGGATATTAAGTAAGAGATTTGAGGTTTATGGGTCTAATATTAGAACTGGAGCAGTAAAAAGCCTAACAGAGCACCACTTAATACAATAAACGCACTGTTGATCTTCTTAAATTTAAAGACGATAACAATACTGATAAGCGCTATGGTAATTGATCGCCAATCGATAATTGTTTCTTTGCCCATTTGATAACATACGGCTAAAATCATTGCTACGGAAGCTACGTTTACAGCATCTAAGAATGCCGATAATCCTTTATAATTTCTTAACCTTTTTATCAATGGATTAATGAGTCCCACAAGGACAAAAGAGGGGAGGAAGATAGCTAACGTTGAAACAAAAGCTCCCGAAATTCCATTGATTTGAAATCCAATAAATGTTACCGAAGAAAAAACAGGTCCAGGTGTAAATTGTCCTACGGCTATGGCATCCAATAGCTGTTGCCTTGTGAGCAGACCTGCTGCGACCAGCTCGGTATCTAAAAAAGCAAATAGAACATATCCGCTGCCATATATGATGGAACCAATTTTAAGGAATGTCCAAAAAAGTTGAGTATTGGTAGCTTTCCATAATGTTGTCTGTGTAATTTGAAAAAGAGCAATGGGAACGAAGTTGTGCAAAGTTCTTTTTTTCCTGTTCTTAACGGTGTGCAATCCAAGTGCAAACAAACCCGCCGCAAACATTAAATAGATCTCATTGATCCCAAACACTGCCGCTAACAGAACTGTAATGCCGATCAGAACTAAATTTATCGATTTCACTGACTGTTTTGCCAATGGGTAAATTGAAGATAAAATTATGGCTATGATAGCAGGTTTGATGCCATAGATAAAAGGTTGGACTTCTGGTAACTGACAATATATACTATATAAATAGGCAAATATACCAGTTATCAGAACAGCGGGTAAAATAAAACATAAGCCGGCTATAACCAAGCCTTTCCAGCCACCTTTATCATATCCGATATGGATTGCCATTTCCGTACTGTTCGGGCCTGGAATGAGATTAGTAGCCCCCAGTAAATCCAAAAAATGTTGTTCGCTCATCCATTTTCGTTTTACTACGGCTTCTTCGCGCATCATCGCAATATGTGCTGCCGGGCCCCCAAATCCAATGGTACCCAATTTACCGAAGACTTTTGCGATTTCTTTTAAAGTTGCTCTATGCTCCATTTTTCATTGGCATTTTAATTCAATTTACGAGTGTTGACGGAATACATGAGCACATAAAGGGATTAATCCGAAGGATATGTGGTTTTCACTGCCCTCAATATTTAAAGTAAATTGCGATTAATTGATTGTTCGAGAAAAGATTAAATTATATTATTTTAAATTTTCAAATAAAGTTATTTTTTTGATAAGTAACTCCTTTTGTTCGCTAGTGATTTTATGAGCAGGCATTATTTCGATTTCTTTTGCTAAGGTTTTGATATCCTCTTTCTTTTCTACAATTAAGTGGGTAATATCGCTAAAATCAAAATCAAGGCTAACCTCTTCTATAAGAGGTTTGTTTTCATTCTGTTGTCTCCATTCATTGTACTGCTGTTCATTTTTGTATAGGCCATTGGAAGTTTGGAGGCTTTCAGGAACATAGCACCATTCACGCTCATCATAAAATCTATAATCCTTAATCACACCGTCTTTTCTTGGGAGATCATCCTCATATGATTTAATATAAAATGGCGAATATTGACTGAATGTGACTATTCTTTCCATCGCCTCTGTTTGAGTAAGTAGATGGTCTATCCCGTCAAGTATTGCTTGGCGATCTGGGGAAGACTCAGTCAGTCTATACAGTTCCGCAAGCTCAGAAGCAGTTCTGTTCACGAAACCTACTCCCAAAGGAGTTCCTTTGAATGCTCGGATAAAGCTTTCGGCAATCATTGAGTTTTTTTCTATATATAAAACTGGGTTTAATCGGTTTCTTCTTGCCCATTCTTTGCTTAAACCAATACAATATTTCCCATAGCTTGTGTATTTATTTATGGTTTCTTCTGGAATATCGCAGAAAGATATCTTAGGCACGTATATCGTGTAACTTAAAATTTCTTCTTTGGAACTCTTACATTCAAAGTGCTCTTTGCAATAGCTTCCATAGAACTTTGTTTGAAGGATTTTAGACAATATGTCTATATGATATGTGAAATGAAAGAGAGAATTAGAGGTAGTTTGCATTGATTATTTTTTAGCAATTTAATAAAAAACAAAAATGCAGCTTGTATAATTTTTCTCCCGAAATTCTTCTAAAGTTACCACACGGAAAGATATTTGGAAAGTGGCGGTATGCTAACTTAGCGTGGAGTTAGAGATAAGAGCAAAATCTTAAATTAAGTTGATGAAAGAATGTCGCAAAAATTAACTATGTATAAAAGGTAGCTTAATTTTCTCTCTACTTTTTGTTCGCACATTCTCCTAGGTTAAGCCATCGACAGCTACTCTTGCATAAAGATGAGTACTGCCATCCTTTTTGGTTGCTTTTGTATTGAAAATCCAAAATAGAATTGAAAGTTTTTCATCTTCCTTCACATTTAAGTTATCAATTATTTTTTTGTGGCAGAGCCAAAAACAAATTGAGTTTCTCTCAACAGCACATTAGAAAAGTTCAAAAAATGGTTACCCAATTTAAAATATAAAATGGGTAACCAAAAAGGTAACCATTTTTTATAAATCGATTTGGTTTAACTTGGTTTACTTATTAGCAGAAGGGCTTTTTTCGAGGGGTATTTAAACGAAAAAAGCACACTTTCGTGTGCTTTTTCTGACAATCTGTGATCCCGCTGGGATTCAGCGTGACCCGGCTGGGATTCGAACCCAGGACCCCATCATTAAAAGTGATGTGCTCTACCAGCTGAGCTACCGAGTCTATTGTATAATATCTGTTTTGTTTCTTTTTTGATCAGTGAAACAGGAAAAATTTCCTACTGAATTGCAACGTTCGATAGCTTGTGAAAAAGTAGCTGTCTTTTGTTGTTTTAACGGGTGCAAAGAAAGGGATTTTTATTTGGATGAACTAATAAAACCGATTTTTTTTGATGTTAATTTTTGAAAAAATAACGGATGTTAATTTAATTATTTCAATATGAAAGAACTACAGGTTTTTAGAAGTGCTATTTTTTTGGGCATTTATCAATTCCGGTACTTCTAAAGCATGAAAAAGTATTTGTAAGTACTAAAAATACACTCTATTTTGGTTGGTCGGATCAAAAAATAATCCAGCGAATTCCTGTTTTTGGATTGTTTTATTCATATTTTACAGTCAAATAAACCGGATTGGAATTTGAGAAACCAGATTAAAGACCATTCATTTAGAATTCGTTTTTATTTGTCAGTTTCTTTCTCAGAAGTCCGAAAATTAAAACGATAGCGTAGGCAAACATAAGCCAGGAAGCAAACGTTTTACTGTAGATTTCGGGCATGTTAGGGAATAGTTTTTCAAAAAACTCTACACAAACAGTATCCAGTAGCATACCCGGTAATACCATAATGGCTGCTGATTTTATGCTTTCGAGGTGGTCTAATTTGCAGATGTTAAAAACCGTGGTTGCAACGAAGCCTAAAGCAGGTATTAGGATAATGTATAACATGATCATGACTAGTGTATTGTCAACTATAAAAAAATGCTGTCCGGCAATCCGAAATAACAGCGTAGCTACTAACCAAACTAAAAAGCCAACAATAAAACTAAGCAACGGGTAATTTTCTTTGAGTGTTTTCATTGTAAATTTATGGGGATCTTTGTGTTGTTTTTAAAATAAACGCCAAACTGTAGTGGTTTAACTGTCCCGATTTCTTGAGTATAAATATAAGAAATTTCCGGTTGGAAATAGAGTTATTTGATGATTATTGTTAATGTATGTGAGGTAGAAAAAAGAAAAACTGGCATTTTGTTTACCCTGAAAAAGTCACGTTTGACGGTTTTGCTTTTCCGATCACCAGGATAAATGAAGTTTTGAATTTTATTTTGTTGATCAACGAAGAATTAAGGAGTAAAAAAAATGGTACAGATGTAGTTGATCCACATTTGTACCATTTGGTGACCACGATGGGATTCGAACCCATACGTCTTGCGACACCACCCCCTCAAGATGGCGAGTCTACCAATTTCTCCACGTGGCCATAAAAGAAAAAAGTCAAACTATTGTTTGACTTTCATTTTGTGACCCGGCTGGGATTCGAACCCAGGACCCCATCATTAAAAGTGATGTGCTCTACCAGCTGAGCTACCGAGTCTGTGCTTTCAAGAAATAAATTTCAGGTCATTTTGTGACCCGGCTGGGATTCGAACCCAGGACCCCATCATTAAAAGTGATGTGCTCTACCAGCTGAGCTACCGAGTCTGTAATCATTTCCTGATTGCGGGTGCAAATATAAGGCCTATTTTTTATTATCCAAGACTTTTTTGGTTTAAATTTGTGTTTTTTTTAAAGTCAATTTTTAAGTTTCTGTTAACGAGACATTTATTAATATGCATAAAATTATTCTTATAGGTTATATGGGATCGGGAAAGTCTACAATTGGGAAATTATTGTCGCAAAAGACTTCGATTCCGGCCTTCGATCTGGATCAAATTATTGAAGAAGCAACGCAAAAAACCATTCCGGAATTATTTTCTGAATCCGGAGAAATCAAATTTCGTAAACTGGAACACGAAAAACTGAAATCGTTTATCGCTGAAAACGATAATTATATATTAAGCCTTGGCGGTGGTGCTCCCTGTTATGCCAACAATCACGAGTTTTTACAATTGGATGGAATTATATCGGTTTATTTGAAAGCTTCCATAAAAGAGCTGCTGGCGCGTTTGGAAAATGAACGCCACAACCGACCGTTATTAGCCGGATTAAATGATGAAGAAGTGGAGGAGTTTGTTGCAAAGCACCTTTTCGACAGGAGTTATTTTTACCATCAGGCCAAACATATCGTATCGGTCGATGGTAAAAATCCTGACGCTATTGTAAATGAGATAAAAGGGCTTTTAGCTTAAATAAGCATATTCTTCCGACTCTTCGAAAACCACCTGTATGTGTTCCAACAGGGAAGTAGATAAGGATAATCCTTTAAAATCGGCTTTTACCGGGTATTTTTTATGATTTCGATCTACCAGTACCGCGGTTTTGAATTTCTTTAATGGTACGTCAAGGAAATGCTTTACGCCGTAGATCAAAGTAGTGCCGGAGTTTAGGACATCGTCGATCAATACCAGATTTTTGTTGGCATATTCTTCCGGAGTTAACGAAGTCTGTATGGTTTCCTGTGGTTGTGTTTTATTTATTTTAACCTCGCACAGTACGATGTTAAGATCGGAAATCTCTTTTAGTTCGCGGGCTATTTTCTGTGCAAAAATATAACCGTTGGCTGCAATTCCGGCCAAAACAACCTCTTGTTCATCGGCAAAGGTTTCGTAGATCTGATATGCGATTCGCTTGGTTTTATGATTAATTTCCTGTTGTGTCAGAATGATATTCTTCATGGTTGTTGCGTTGTTGTTGTGTTATTTTTTTTCAAAGATAAAAAACAGTTCCCGATCCTGTCTTGGTTTTATCGAATTGTGTGCTCTTTCCAGTGTTTTAATCGTAAAAGTATCCGAAAATAGCTTGCGGTATTCGGTTTCGCTTCCGCCAAATGGAGGTCCGGCTTCGGTTAACGGAAAGTCAAACAATAAACCGGCTATTTTACCACCCGGATTTAGAATGTTATGCATTTTGACTGCGTATTGCGGACGTAATTCCGGCGACAATGCACAGAAAAAAGTTTGTTCCAATACGAGATCAAAAGTGTGCTTTAACTCAAAAAAATCACCTTGAATTAATTGATTATCCGGGAAATCCGGATTTCGTAATTTAATGTTCTCTAATGGTGTCGGTGCCAGATCAATTACATATACATTGTGAAAACCCTGCGAAAAAAGATAATCCAGCTCATGGGCATTGCCGGCACCCGGAATTAAGATCTTCAGGTTTTTATCTGTTATTTGATCAATATACGCTTTCATCGGAGCAGTCACCGAACCGGTGTCCCAGGGTGCTTCGTCGTTTTGGTAACGGTTTTCCCAGTAGTCTTTGTTAAATGTTGTCATCTTCAAAATCAATAGAAGGTTCGTCGGTATAATCGTCAATGTCCCGGCGGTCTTTTTTGGTAGGTCTTCCGGTGCCTTTGGCTCTGTAGTGTTCTTTGGAGAGTCGTAGTAATTCCAGATGCTCAAAAGCTTCTGCCGGGGTCTCATCTTTACGGTAAATGTCAACCAGTTTGGCACCAACCCGATTGTCAGGAATATCCAAAACAGTTAAAATATAGTTGATCTGGTCTCTGCGTAAGGTGATTTTATCGGTAGGAAAAACTTCCCGTGAGGGTTTGGCAGCCTGCCCATTTACGGTGATATGTCCTTTCTTACATGCCTCAGTAGCAATGTTTCGCGTTTTGTAGTAGCGGACACACCACAAATATTTATCCACTCTCATATGAAAATTCAAAATTCGATGTTAATATTAAAACAAAAATAAAGGAAAATTGTATCTTGCACCGTTAAATTTTAGTAATAATGAATAGATTCTTTAAGATAGTGGGAAGTGCATTGTTAATGGCAACTCTTTTTGCCTGTGATGATAAAGGTGCTGCTACTGTTGAACTCCGCGATTACGGCCAACAATTTGCTTCAGATATCGTAGCTATTGAAAATTATTTGAAAACGCATTATATCGAGGTAGATCATAATGCCAATGGTGATGTGACTAATACAACCATTACGGCTATACCGGACGGTGGTTCGCAGGTTTCTATCTGGGATCAGACAACCTATCCTTTGCAAACTAAAATTGTAAAACTGCATAATATCGAATATAAGGTATATTATCTGAAACTGGCTGCAGGAGTTGGAGACGCGCCTTGTGGTATTGATAAGGTCTATACGTCTTATAAAGGGTTGCTGCTCACAGATGCTCAGTTTGATTATGCGCCAAATGCAACCGAAATTAGTCTTTTAGGAGCTATTAAAGGTTGGGAATATATCTTCCCGGAGTTTAAAAGAGGAACTGTTACTGAAAATCCGGATGGAACTTTAGGTTATAAAGATTACGGAGCCGGTGTGGTGTTTTTGCCTTCCGGTTTAGGGTATTACGCCAGTTATGTGGGAAGTATTCCAGAATATTCACCTTTGATATTTTCGTTTAAATTATACGATATCCAATTTTTGGATCAGGATGGTGACGGTGTCTTGTCGCGTTACGAATACGGTTTTGATGCAAATGGTGCCTTGATCGATACGGATGGTGATGGTGTAGCCGATGTTTTTGATATCGATGATGATAACGATGGGGTTTTAACTAAAGATGAAATCCGTATACCGGGTTCAACAACCGGAGCGCAGTATACTTTCGATCAAATTCCGCTTTGTACATCTGGTAGTGGAAAGAAACTACATCTGGATCCTGCTTGTAAAGGTTCTCAAAATTAAAAACTATAAAAAAACCTCCGCAAAGCGGAGGTTTTTTTATGCCTGATAAGTAAATAATTATTTTCTTTTTACCACTTTTTCAGCAGCGGCAGTAATTGCTTCGTTGTTGAGTTTGTATTTTTCCATTAACTGATCCGGAGTTCCGCTTTCGCCAAAACTGTCCTGAACAGCAACGTATTCTTGTGGCGTCGGGTGGTGTAATGATAGGGTACGGGCAACGCTTTCGCCTAAACCACCAAGCATGTTGTGCTCTTCGGCTGTTACGACACATCCGGTTTTAGCAACCGACTTTAGAATTGCTTCTTCGTCCAATGGTTTAATAGTGTGAATATTGATTACTTCTGCACTGATTCCTTTTGCTTCCAAAGCTTCGGCAGCTACCAATGCTTCCCATACCAGATGTCCGGTAGCGATAATGGTTACGTCAGTACCTTCGTTTAGTAAAACCGCTTTTCCAATTTCGAAAGTTCCATTTTCCGGTGTGAAGTTTGGAACAGACGGACGGCCAAAACGCAAATATACCGGACCGTGATGATCGGCAATGGCTAAAGTGGCTGCTTTGGTCTGGTTGTAATCGCAAGTGTTGATCACGGTCATTCCCGGTAACATTTTCATCAAACCGATATCTTCTAAAATCTGGTGTGTAGCACCGTCTTCTCCTAACGTTAAACCAGCGTGCGATGCACAGATTTTTACGTTTTTATCCGAATAGGCAACCGATTGGCGAATCTGATCGTAAACACGTCCGGTAGAGAAGTTGGCGAAAGTTCCGGTGAATGGAATCTTGCCACCAATAGTCATTCCTGCTGCGATTCCAATCATGTTTGCCTCGGCAATTCCGATCTGGAAAAAACGCTCCGGATGGTTCTTTTTAAAATCATCCATCTTTAACGAACCGATCAAATCGGCGCAAAGAGCCACTACATTTTCATTCTTTTGTCCTAATTCGGTTAATCCTGCTCCGAATCCGGAACGGGTATCTTTATTTCCTGTGTTGGTATATTTTTTCATTGTCGACTTTAAATTAAATAAGGTTGTAACGGAACGGCGGCTTAATAATCGCCTAAAGTTGCCGGGTTTTGTGCCAGTGCGCTTTCCAATTGTGCATCGTTAGGCGCTTTTCCGTGCCAAGCGTGCGTATGCATCATAAAATCAACGCCGTTACCCATTTCGGTGTGTAGTAATACACAAACCGGTTTTCCTTTTCCGGTTCTCGATTTGGCTTCTGTCATTCCCGAAATGATCGCTTCGATGTTATTTCCGTCTTTAATTTCCATAACATCCCATCCAAAAGCGGTGAACTTTGCATTCAAATCACCCAATGATAAAACTTCTTCCGTAGTACCGTCAATTTGTTTTCCGTTAAGGTCGACTGTAGCAATATAGTTGTCTACTTTTTTAGCAGAAGCATACATTGCAGCTTCCCAGATCTGACCTTCCTGTAATTCACCGTCACCGTGTAAACTGTAAACAATATGATTGTCTCCGTTTAATTTTTTGGTTAAGGCAGCACCAATCGCTACCGACATTCCCTGTCCTAACGATCCGGAGGCTACGCGAATACCCGGTAGTCCTTCATGTGTAGTCGGGTGTCCCTGTAAACGGGAATTGATAAGACGGAAAGTAGCCAGTTCCGATACCGGAAAATAACCGCTTCGTGCCAGTACGCTGTAAAATACCGGTGAAATATGTCCGTTAGAAAGGAAGAATAGATCTTCTCCGATACCATCCATATCAAAACCTTCTTTGCGGTCCATAAGGTGTTGGTATAGGGTTACAAGGAATTCCGTACATCCTAGTGAACCTCCAGGGTGGCCTGAATTTACAGCATGAACCATACGAAGGATATCTCTTCTAACCTGAATTGTTAAGTCGTTTAATTGTTGAGTGTTAGGCTTCATTTTTTATGTAAAAGTTATACTAGGACAAAAATAGCTTTATTTTAAAGATGTACCAAACTCTTTTTCTCTTTATAAAGGTAGACTAATAATAAATTAGAGAATAGTGATGTGCAGTCTGATTGAAATGTAGTACTTTTAGTAACTCTTTATAACATTCTATTTCCTGTCAACAAAATGAAACGATTTTTAACGATCTATCTGGATTCGTACCGGGGATTGTCGCGTCCGGCATGGATGCTGGCTTTGGTGATTTTTATCAACAGAAGTGGCGCCATGGTATTACCTTTTCTGGGAATTTATATGACGCAGGCCTTGCATTTTTCAATGAAAGAAGCCGGAACGGTGTTGAGTTGTTTCGGATTAGGAGCTGTCACCGGATCGTGGTTGGGTGGTTGGCTAACAGACAAAATCGGACATTTTAAAGTGCAGACAGCCAGTTTGTTGTTGTCGGTTCCAATGTTTTGTATATTGCCTTTTTTTAAAACAGTGGAGACCCTGGCCGTTGGAATTTTTATTCTGAGTGTGATTACCGATTCCTTCCGTCCGGCAAACTCTGTTTCGGTGGCCTATTATGCCAAACCGGAAAATATTACCCGTGCTTTTTCGTTAAACCGGATGGCGATTAATCTGGGATTTTCCATTGGACCGGCATTGGGCGGTTTGTTGGCACTTATTTCTTATAACTGGCTTTTCTACGGAAATGCTGTCGGTGCTATTGTCGCAGGAGTCTTGTTTTTCTTTTATTTCCGAAACCGAAAAGGTAATGAAAACGTACTCAGAAAAGAAACGAGCGCTACCGAAAAGGAAATTTCACCTTATAAAGACAAGCAATTTATTTTGTTTAATATACTTACAGCGTTATATGCGATTTGCTTCTTTCAGTTGCTCAGTACGTTGCCGTTGTTCTACAAAGAAATCCACAAATTAACAGAGGCCGATATTGGAATGTTACTGGCCTATAGTGGTATCGTGGTTTTTGCGTTGGAAATGTTATTGGTGCATCTCGCCGAACGAAAAATGACATCAGCTCAGGTGATTATCATGGGAACCCTTTTATGCGGATTGTCTTTTTCGATGTTGGTTTTGCCGGGTAAGTTTACATTATTGTACATTTCTATGTTTGTTTTGTGTATCTCAGAAATATTGGTGATGCCTTTTGTGGCTACCGTAACCGTACAGCGTTCCGGAACCTCAAACCGCGGTGCGTATATGGGATTTGGAGCATTAGCCTATGCGGTGGCACATATTGTTTCGCCCTATTGCGGAACACGTCTGGCGTCGGCTCATGGATTCGATACGCTTTGGTTGGTAACCGGTGGAATAACAATTCTTACTGCTGTTGGCTTTTATGTCGTGATGAAAAAAATGGAATAAGGCACCGGATGACAGATGAAATAATCGTTAATATTTTCTAAGTAACCTCCTGTTCAATTGTCGAATTCGATTATCTTTGCCGATTGTAAAAAGTAATTATGAAGTTCGATTTAGTACACAAAGACCCGTTGTCCAAAGCAAGAGCGGGAAGTATAACTACCGATCACGGTGTCATTGAAACACCAATATTTATGCCAGTAGGAACGGTGGCTTCCGTAAAAGGAGTACACCAGCGTGAATTGAAAAACGATATTAATCCCGATATTATTTTAGGGAATACCTATCATTTATACCTGCGTCCGCAAACGGAGATCCTTGAAAAGGCCGGCGGTTTGCATAAATTCATGAACTGGGATCGTAATATTCTTACCGATAGTGGCGGTTATCAGGTGTATTCGCTTTCTTCCAATCGTAAAATCAAAGAAGAAGGGGTGAAATTTAAATCGCATATCGATGGTTCGTATCACTTCTTTTCACCCGAAAATGTAATGGAAATCCAACGTACGATTGGTGCTGATATCATCATGGCTTTTGATGAGTGTACACCGTATCCGTGTGATTACCGTTACGCCAAGCGTTCCATGCATATGACACACCGTTGGTTGGATCGTTGTATTGCACATTTGGATAAATTACCGTTTAAATACGGCTACGAACAAACATTTTTCCCGATTGTTCAGGGAAGTACTTATAAAGATTTACGCCAACAGTCGGCTGAATATATCGCAAATGTTGGCGCACAGGGGAATGCTATCGGTGGACTTTCTGTAGGTGAACCGGCAGAAGAAATGTATGCGATGACCGAAGTCGTAACGGCTATTTTACCGGAAGACAAACCACGTTACCTGATGGGGGTGGGAACTCCGGTTAATATTCTGGAAAACATTGCATTGGGAATCGATATGTTCGACTGTGTAATGCCAACCCGTAATGCCCGTAACGGAATGTTGTTTACGGCCAACGGTTCCATCAATATCAAAAATAAAAAATGGGAAGCCGATTTCTCTCCAATCGATGAGATGGGAATCACCTTTGTCGATACCGAATATTCAAAAGCCTATTTACGCCATTTGTTTGCGGCCAATGAATACCTGGGGAAACAAATTGCAACGATTCACAATCTGGGCTTTTATATGTGGTTGGTTCGCGAAGCCAGAGAACGTATCATAGCTGGTGATTTCTATCAATGGAAAGAAAAAATGGTAAAACAAATGAGCCAACGTTTATAATCCGAACGACAACTTTAATTTTCGATAACCCGGATGAAAATAATTGACAAATATATTTTAAAACGTTATCTGGTAACATTTTCGGTAATGTTATTGATGTTTATCCCGATCGGGATTGTAATCGACGTTTCCGAAAAGATCAATAAAATGCTGGCGAACAAAGTTCCGCTAACAGCGATTTTAAAATACTATTACGACTTTACAATATATTTTGCCAACCTGCTTTTTCCGATATTCCTGTTTTTATCGGTAATTTGGTTTACCTCCAAATTAGCCAATAATACTGAAATTATAGCCATTTTAAGTTCCGGAATTTCGTTTAGCCGCTTTTTGCGACCCTATATTATCGGAGCAACTCTTGTATCGTTGTTTTCGCTCGTAATGGGCTTCTTTCTGGTGCCTAAAGCCAGTCAGGGGTTTAATGATTTTCGGTATAATTATCTCTCGAATAATCCTACCGTCAGGGAAAATCAGGACGTTTACCGGCAGATCAGTAAAGATGAATTTATCTACGTGAGTAATTTTAATTACGAATCGAAGATGGCTTTTAATTTTACTTACGAAAAATTCAAAGGGGATCAGTTGGAATATAAAATTAATGCCAGTCGGATTAAATGGAACCCGAAAGATAGTACGTATACCTTGTATAATTACTCCAAGCGAATTATAGGGGAATTGGATGATAAATTGATAAAATACGACCAGAGAAAAATGAAAATGGAATTTGATCTGGAAGATCTTACGCCGGTAGTATATGTGGCCGAAACCATGAATCTGGGCGAATTAAACCGCTTTATCGAAAAAGAAAAACAACGGGGTTCACCCAATATCAACACCTATCTGGTGGTGAAATATAAAAAATACAGTATCCCGGTTTCAGCTTTTATCCTGACGATCATTGCCGTTTCCGTTTCTTCTATGAAGCGAAGAGGCGGAATGGGAGTAAATCTGGCATTGGGTATTGCCATTGCCTTTACCTTTATTTTCTTCGATAAGATTTTTGCGACACTGGCCGAAAAATCCAGTGTGCATCCATTGATTGCTGTCTGGTTTTCCAATGTGGTGTTTGGTATCTTAGCTATTTATCTCCTCAGAAATGCCAAACGATAATAATATTAAAAGTTATCTGCATCTCCATTTAATTGTTTTTATCTGGGGATTCACAGCTATTTTAGGCGGACTGATTTCATTGGATGCATTACCATTGGTGTGGTATCGTATGATGATCGCTTTGCTGCTGCTTTTCCTGTTTCTGTTGGTTCGTAAAAGACCTATCGGAGCTTCAGGAAAAATATTGGCGGGTTTTCTGCTCGGCGGACTTGTGATTGCTTTGCATTGGCTTACGTTTTTTATGGCGATTAAAGTATCTAATATCTCTGTAACACTTGCCTGTTTGTCTACAGGTGCCTTTTTTGCCTCCTTTCTGGAACCGATCTTCTACGGTCGGAAAATGATCTGGTACGAGGTGTTGTTCGGTCTTATCGTAATTGTGGGACTGGGAATTATCTTTAATGTGGAAGGTGATCATATAGAAGGAATTGTTCTGGCACTGACATCCGCTTTTTTATCGGCATTATTTTCGGTGATCAACGGAAAATTTGCCCAGAAACACGAAGCTTCCGTGATTACATTTTATGAATTGTTAGGCGGTGTTGGTTTTTTAACCCTCTATATGTTGTTTAGCGGTTATTTTACACCATCGTTTTTTGAATTGTCACTATCCGATTGCATCTGGCTTTTGGTGTTGGGATCGATTTGTACGGCTTATGCCTTCCTGGCTTCGGTAAAAGTAATGAAATACCTGAGCCCGTATACCGTGATGCTAACCATTAATCTGGAGCCGATTTACGGGATAATCCTGGCGGTTCTGGTCTTTCAGGATAAAGAAAAAATGAGCCCGTCGTTTTATGTCGGAGCGGCTATAATCCTGCTTACGGTAATCCTCAATGGCATAGCCAAGAACTATAAAAAAATAAAAACAAATTAATAAATTGTTACTACAATATAAAATGATAATTTATCTTTGTAGGCAAACTAAACCCAAAAAGGTATAAAAAAATGGAATATTTAGATTTTGAACTTCCTATTAAAGAACTTGAAGATCAACTGGATAAATGCCAGATCATCGGCCTTGAATCGGATGTTGACGTATCAAATACTTGCAAGCAAATCGAGAAAAAATTAGAAGAAACCAAAAGGAATATCTATAAAAATCTAACGGCATGGCAACGCGTTCAGTTGTCCAGACATCCAAGCAGACCTTATACTATGGATCATGTTAGAGCCCTTTGTGGGGACACTTTTCTGGAACTTTTCGGTGACAGAGGAGTAAAAGACGATAAAGCAATGATCGGTGGTTTGGGTAAAATCGGTGGTCAGTCGTTTATGATTGTCGGACAACAAAAAGGATACAATACCAAAACAAGACAATACCGTAATTTCGGTATGGCCAATCCGGAAGGCTATCGTAAAGCGCTTCGTTTGATGAAAATGGCGGAGAAGTTCGGAATTCCTGTGGTTACTTTAGTGGATACTCCGGGGGCTTATCCTGGATTGGAAGCGGAAGAAAGAGGACAAGGGGAAGCTATTGCCAGAAATATTTTCGAAATGATCCGTCTTAAAGTGCCTATCATCACAGTTATCGTTGGTGAAGGAGCTTCCGGTGGAGCTTTGGGAATTGGTGTGGGTGATAAAGTATACATGTTGGAAAATACCTGGTACTCGGTTATCTCTCCGGAATCCTGTTCGTCTATCCTATGGAGAAGTTGGGAATACAAAGAGCAGGCGGCCGAAGCTTTAAAACTGACATCGTATGATATGAAAAAACAAAAACTTATCGACGATATTATCCCGGAACCGCTTGGCGGCGCACATTACGACCGTGATACAACTTTCAAAACCGTTGAACAATATATCATGAAAGGATATAATGAGTTAAAAGACTTATCAACAGAAGAATTGATTGCACAGCGTATGGATAAATACAGCAAAATGGGTGAGTTCAAAGAATAAATTCAATTACTTACAAATACAATCATCCGAAGTCTTACAACTTCGGATTTTTTTTTGACTTATTAACATTTTTGGATGGTTATGAACATCCAATTGCTCACAATTCAAATTCGTATTACCTAAAAAATGGCTACCTTAGCAGTATGGAAAACCTCAAAAATATAAACCCTATTCGTGTAGATAAAACTACCATCATTAATCTGGAAAAAGGAAAGTTGCCGCCTCAGGCATTAGACCTGGAAGAAGCGGTTTTGGGCGCGATGATGATCGATAAAAAAGGTGTGGACGAGGTTATTGATATCTTACAACCCGATGCTTTTTATAAAGACGCGCACAAGTATATTTTCGAAGCCATCGTGGAACTTTTTAACGACACCCAACCGATTGACTTATTAACGGTATCGGCGCAGTTAAAGAAAAATGGAAAACTCGAATTGTCCGGTGGAGATTTCTACCTGATTCAGTTAACCCAGAAAATTTCATCTTCGGCACACATTGAGTTTCACTCGCGTATTATTCTGCAAAAATACATCCAGCGAAGTCTGATTAAAATCTCAAATGAGATTATCGAAGAAAGTTACGACGAAACGACCGATGTATTCGATTTATTGGATAAAGCCGAGTCCAAACTGTATGAAGTTACACAGGGAAATATCAAACGTAGTTCCGAAACGGCGCAGAGTTTGGTAATTCAGGCAAAAAAAAGAATCGAGGAAATCTCAAACAAAGAAGGATTGAGTGGAATCCCGACCGGATTTCATGATCTGGATAAATTAACATCCGGTTGGCAGCCTTCGGATTTGATCATTATTGCGGCACGTCCGGGTATGGGTAAAACAGCTTTCGTACTTTCGATGGCTCGTAATATGGCTATCGATGCCGGTGCACCTGTAGCTTTATTTTCCCTGGAGATGTCATCCGTACAGTTGATCACCCGTTTGATCTCGTCCGAAACCGGTTTGTCTTCCGAAAAACTGCGTACCGGTAAACTTGAAAAGCACGAATGGGAACAGCTTTCCATCAAGGTAAAAGACCTCGAAAAAGCACCCTTATATATCGACGATACCCCGTCACTTTCCATTTTCGACCTTCGCGCCAAGGCTAGACGTCTGGCTTCACAATATGGAATCAAAATGATCGTTATCGATTACCTTCAGTTAATGACAGCCGGAGGTGGTGGTAAAGGAGGCGGAAACAGAGAGCAGGAGATTTCGACGATTTCCCGAAACTTAAAAGCCCTTGCAAAAGAGTTAAATGTACCCGTAATTGCCCTGTCGCAGTTATCGCGTGCCGTGGAAACCCGAGGAGCCAGTAAACGACCGTTACTTTCCGACTTAAGGGAGTCCGGAGCGATTGAGCAGGATGCCGATATCGTATCGTTTATTTACCGACCGGAATATTATAAAATTGACGAATGGGACGACGAAGAGCGTTCACCAACGCAAGGTCAGGCCGAATTTATCGTAGCAAAACACCGTAACGGTGGATTGGATAATATCCGTCTGAAATTTATCGGAAATCTCGGTAAATTCGACAACCTGGACGACTTTAGTTCGCCTTTCGACGAATTGCCTTCCCGTATGAATATGGATGATGCGGCGTTTATCACCAAAAACCTGCCATCGGCCAACGAAGCGTTTGGTAGTAATATGAATAATTTCGACGACGACAGCGATGTGCCGTTCTAAAAATACTATAAGGTCTGCTACGGCAGGCCTTTTTTTATGCCTTTTTGTTTTTGAAATAGTTTATCTTTGAAAATAAAAAACAGGAATGTGTCTTCGAAATATCCTATATAGCATCGTACTAATGTTGGTTTCCTTGTCGGCAAAAGCGGCTTTTATTTTATTGCCGATGGAAGCTGAAGGACAGCAAAATCATCTGAAAGCCTACGGAATTACCTATTGGGCATTGGACAAACAGTATAAAGTGAGTTGGTTGCTCAACTATCGCGGCGGTTCGTTTTTGTTGCCGGATGCGTCGGAAATCCGAAAAGAATGCCAGATCCGAGGGGTTACTTTTGAAGTGCTTTCCGATGGACAAACCAATGGAATTTTAGAAGATATCAGTTCGCCTTCTCAGAATATGGAAACCGTGGTACTCGAAAAAGCACCCAAAATAGCCGTGTATACGCCCAAAGGAAAACAGCCCTGGGACGATGCCGTGACTTTGGTGCTAACCTATGCCGAGATTCCGTTTACCGCCATTTATGACGAAGAAGTATTAAGCGATGCTTTGTTGTTATACGATTGGTTGCACTTACACCACGAAGACTTTACCGGACAATACGGTAAGTTTTTTGGAGCCTATCGCAATGCGCCCTGGTATATCGAACAGAAAAGAGAAGCCGAAGCATTGGCTAAAAAACTCGGTTTCAGTAAAGTTTCACAGGAAAAGCTCGCCGTAGCCAATAAAATCCGCGATTTTGTGATTGGTGGTGGTTTTATGTTTGCGATGTGTTCGGCGACGGATAGTTTTGATATCGCTTTGGCTGCCGAAGGTGTGGATATTTGCGAACCAATGTTTGACGGTGACGATAGTGACGCGAATTATCAATCGCGAATCGATTATAATAAAAGTTTTGCCTTTAAAGATTTTATTCTGGAGAGAAATCCGATGGTTTATGAATTTTCGGATATCGATATGTCGCGCAAACGAAAAGTACTACCGGATAACGATTATTTTTCACTGATGGAATATTCGGCCAAATGGGATCCGATTCCAAGTATGTTATGCCAGAATCATACCCAGTTGATCAAAGGTTTTATGGGGCAAACAACTGCTTTCGATAGCGAGCGAATCAAATCGAGTGTATTGGTGATGGGTGAAAATAAAGCCAATGGTGAAGCGCGTTACATTCATGGAACCAGAGGAAAAGGAATGTTTACATTCTACGGCGGTCATGATCCGGAAGATTATGAACACCGTGTAGGAGATGCGCCTACGGTTTTGGATTTACATCCGAATTCTCCGGGTTATCGCCTGATTTTAAATAATGTATTATTTCCGGCGGCCCGAAAGAAAAAATTAAAAACCTAGTTTTTGATATTTCCGCTTTTAGTGAATAACGCTATAAAGTCTTCCAAGTTAGGAAGGCTTTTTTTTGTGCAATTTGTATAACATTTTTTTCTTAAATGTTTTAAAATTTACTATTCATTTATGATTTGATTACTTTTGTATAACAAAGTGTGATAAATTGCGATTATTTTTAACGGAATCATTGAAAATAAAAATTAATAGTATTATTTTTACACAGAACTTAATCACTAGTATATGGCTAAAAATACAATTACTTTGGACACTGCTCAGGAGTGGGCCGAGAGATGGAAGAAAAAAAAAGGTGACTATGTAGGGCACCATAAATTAAAGGCATTTTTAATCCCGGGAATTGACGTTACGCAGGTAATGAGCGAATGTGGCGTTACCAATGTCAGAGCCTATTTGGGAGTCGATGAAGATCATGTGGAAAAACTGATGATCGTGGGAGTCGATGCCGACGGTAATGATATGATCGATGAAAGCAAAGGTTTTTATATCTATGATTTTTCAGAGCCTTGCCCAAGTACGTGTAATAAAAAAGCTCCCTTTATTAGTGGAGAATAAAAACGCTGCTTTTGATTAATTATATCATTTATTTAGGGTATCTGTTTTCGGGAATCAATCTGCTGTTGTATTTGAAAAATTACCGAAAAGAAGAAAAAGCCTATAAAATAGTTACCCTTTATTTGCTGGTTATCGCGATAATCCAGTTTTTTACCAGCCTGCTTAAAAACAATGGAATCCATAATTTGTTCCTGTCGCATTTTTATTTTATTCTGCAAATGGTGTTTTTAAGTTTTTTTTATCTGGAAATTCTGGAAATGAAAATGCAAAGACGAATCGTACGAACCTGTTTAATGACGTGTTTATGCGTTCTCGGAATACAATATCTGACCGACAAAGAGCTGTTTTTTCGTTTTAATCTGTTCGAAATTTTTATCACGTCATATTTGATCATTATTTATTCGATGTTTCATTTTTATAACCTGTTGAATACCGAAAAGCGCTATTACTATATCAATACCGGTATATTGGTGTATTTGTTCGGAAGTACGGTGTTGTTTCTTTCCGGGAATCTGATCAATACATTACAACTCGAATCCCGAAATGTGGTCTGGTTGTTAAATGCGATCCTTGTGGTGATTTACCAGCTGTTTATCTTTATCGAATGGCGTAAGCGTTCCCTGAAAAAAAACGAAGACTATGAATAATCTCAATCCAAAAGATATGGAAATCATCAGTGCGGTAATCTATACCTTTATCGCGTTTGTCCTGATGATTATCGCCGTATTGTTTTTTGTGTATTATTCCCGGAAAAAAATCATACAGAAGGAACTCGAAAAGAAAGATCTTGAAATTGATTACCAGAAAAAACTATTGCAGGCTACCATTTTGACACAGGAAAAGGAACGGGAGCGGATTGCACAGGATTTGCACGACGATATCAGTTCCAAATTAAATATTATTACGTTAAATAGTCATTTGCTAACGTCTGCTGATTTATCGTCCGCCGAGATTCAGGAAATAACCGGAAATATTATTACCACTACCGGTGTCGTATTGGAAAGTTCCCGTACGATAGCCCATAATTTATTACCACCAATATTAGACAAATTCGGATTACATGCGGCCATCGACGAACTTTGTCAACAAAGTAGTAGTGGCCCTATACAAATTGAATATAGTAACGATGCAAAACAACGGACTTTTGATACCATACCGGTCGAACAGCATTTGCATATTTTTAGAATTTTACAAGAATTGATTAACAATTCGCTGCGGCATGGAAAAGCAACCCGTATTATAATTGTTTTTACTAAAGATAACAACGGTTGTTATTGCAGCTATACAGATAATGGTAGCGGTTTTGATACCAAGAATACTAAAAAACTGGCCGGATTGGGAATGAAAAACATTGAAAGCCGGGTCGCAATGTTAGAAGGAAAACTACGCATAGAAAGCGAAATTAATAAGGGAATTCATGTCACAATAAATTTTTAGCACCTATGATCAAAATTATTCTAGTCGACGATGAAGCCTTATTCCGAAAAGGAATAGCTTTTATCCTGCAACGGGAAAAAAACTTCGAAATACTTTTTGAAGCTTCCAATGGCGGGGAACTGATTGATTACCTGAATCTGAACGAGCAACGTTTGCCCGATATTATTTTGATGGATCTTAAAATGCCGATGGTTAACGGTGTCGAAGCGACCAAATTCATTCATCGCCGGTATCCGCAAATCAAAATTATCGCACTTACCAGTTATGATTCCAAACCGTTTATCGCGAATATGGTTCAGGTTGGAGCAGCATCTTATTTGGTGAAAAATGCGTCGCCAATGGAAATGTTGTTTACTATTAATGAGGTGATGGATAAAGGTTTTTATTATAACGATTTTGTCATGCAGGTGGTTAATGAGAATTTGATTCTTGAACAGAAAAAATCCAAAACCAATCTGGACGAGGATTATCTGACGAATCGCGAAATTGAAATCCTGCGGCTCATTTGTGGTCAGATGAATACCAACGAGATCGCCGAAAAATTGTTTATCAGTCCAAGAACGGTTGAAGGGCATCGCAACAATCTGTTGTTGAAGACGGATTCTAAAAATGTGGCCGGATTAGTCGTTTATGCGATTCAAAACAAGATTGTCAGCCTCGATAGTTTGTCGTTTCAATAACGACTGTTTCTCCGAAAAAAGCATATTTTTGTCGTTCAATTAAAGCGAACGCATGAATTATACTGCTATTCTTCAGGAGATATACCAACAAATAAAGCGATTACCGGTAACCGGAACTGTTACGGAAACCATTCCCGAACTGGCTACAATTGACCCTAATAAGTTCGGAATGCACCTGACAACGCTCAATGGTGATGATTTTGGTATTGGGAATAGTGACGAAAAATTCTCCATTCAGAGTATTTCCAAAACACTAACGGTTGCGATGGCATTTTCGCTTTTGGGCGAACGGATGTGGGAACGGGTAGGAGTAGAACCTTCCGGGAATCCGTTTAATTCGCTTGTTCAGTTGGAATACGAAAAAGGAATGCCACGCAATCCGTTTATTAATGCAGGAGCGATTGTAGTAGCCGATATGCTGGTGTCGCAATTAAAAGATCCTAAAAAAGAATTTCTGGATTTTGTCCGGATGTTGTCCGGAAGTCCTCAAATTGACTTTAACCGTAGTGTCGCGGAATCGGAAAAACAAACCGGTTTCCGAAATGTGGCTTTAGCCAATTTTATCAAATCGTTCGGGAATATCGAAAATGATGTGGACACTGTTCTGGATTTTTACTTTTTCCAGTGCTCTATCGAAATGAGTTGTAAAGAACTGGCGCATGCTTTTTTCTTTTTTGCCAATGGCGGAATCACGAAAAGTGGTCGGCAGGTACTCACACAAAGTCAGGCGAAACGATTAAATGCTTTGATGCAGATGTGTGGCTTTTATGACGAATCCGGGGAATTTACCTATAAAGTGGGATTACCCGGCAAAAGCGGAATCGGTGGCGGTATTGCGGCTTTATATCCTAAGAATTTTACCGTGACAACCTGGAGTCCGCGATTAAATGAAAAAGGAAACTCAGAATTGGGAATGAATGCACTTGAGTTACTCACAACCAAAACCGGGATGTCTATATTTTAAAATTGGTTTTTAGCGCTGTTTCGAACCACTGAACCGATCGTTACTCCAGTTTTTTTGTCGGTTTTCATCCTGAAACGACCAAACTAAAATACGACTTACTTTATTTCCCTGTTCCATAACAACGGTTTTTACGGTTACAGCTTTGACTTTCTTTAAAACGGAATACAGCGCTTTTAGGTTTTCATTTTTGGAAACCAAGGTCGAAAACCAAAGACATTGCGATTGGAAGTGTACGCTTTCGTAAATCATGTTCGTAATAAAAGCGCGTTCACCACCTTCACACCATAATTCGTTATTTTGTCCACCAAAGTTTAGCACAGGTTTTCCTGCATTGGTTTTTCCAAGGTTTTTGAGTTTTCGTTCGGTTCCTTTAGTAGCGGCTTCTCTCGAATCGTGGAACGGTGGATTACAAATGGTAAAATCGAATTGCTCCGATTGGCCAATGATATTTTTAAAGACCTGGCGCTTGTTTGTTTGTAAGCGAACGCTGATCTCATTTTTTAAACTCGGATTTTTTAAAACGATCGTTTCGGCTGTGTTCTTCGCCGGTTTGTCTACTTCTGTCCCAATAAAAGACCATCCATATTCCTGATGACCAATGATCGGATAAATACAACTGGCACCGGTTCCGATATCCAAAATGCGAACTGTATTACCGGTTGGGATTTTCCCGGAATTGCTTTCGGCCAAAATATCCGCGATATAATGAATATAATCGGCACGTCCCGGAATAGGAGGGCAAAGATTGGTTTTGGGAAGTTCCCAGTAATCGATCGCGTAATACGCTTTTAAAAGGCTTTTATTAAGCGTTCTAACGGCATCGGGATTCGCAAAATCAATACTCGTATCACCAAAAGGGGTAGTGGTGGTATAGGCTTCCAGTTCCGGATAGACAGAAATCAGGAAATCAAAATCGTAACGACTGTTGTGTTGGTTACGCGGATGTAAGGTTTTGGCAGTGCCGGAAGAAATATCTTTTTTCATTTGAATACAATAGGCGACAAAGGTAGTACAATTATAAAGAAACCGAAATGTTTCTGTCGTTCCTAAAAACAAAAAACCCATTCTTGCGAATGGGCTTTGTAATAAGTAAGATAAATATGTTTAACAAACGTTTTATTTAATTTTAGTTACGATAGCTGCGAAAGCTTCTGGGTGGTTCATTGCTAAATCGGCAAGAACTTTACGGTTCAATTCGATGTTGTTAGCTTTGATTTTACCCATGAATTGAGAATAACTCATTCCGTGTAAACGTGCACCAGCGTTAATACGCATAATCCATAATGCACGGAAATTTCTCTTTTTTTGCTTTCTTCCACGGTAAGCATATTGCATTGCTTTTTCTACCGCGTTTTTCGCTACTGTCCAAACGTTTTTACGTCTTCCAAAGAATCCTTTGGCTTGCTTCAATACTCTTTTTCTTCTAGCTCTTGAAGCAACTGAATTTACTGATCTTGGCATAATTCTAAATTGTTTTTGTAGCAGGCGACCTTTTTCAGGTTCTTGACGAATACTGTGATTCTGTGCACTACTCCAGGGTTATTAAATTGTTGTAACCGAAAGAACGATTAGATAATTCGTAATTGTTCTTTTACACTCTTCACGTCAGATGGGTGAACCAAAGCCGCGTGAGTTAAAGCTAATTTACGCTTTTTCGATTTTTTAGTCAAAATGTGACTTTTAAAAGCGTGCTTTCTCTTGATTTTTCCAGAGCCAGTAACTTTAAAACGTTTCTTAGCACTAGATTTAGTTTTCATTTTAGGCATTTTCTTCCTAGGTATTAGATTTATCTTACTTATTATTTTGATTACAATCTGAAAAAACAAACTGCAATACTATATCAGGGACTCTAAAAGCCCGTTGATTAAAATGGTAAAAAGAACTAGCTTATTGCTTTTTCTTTTTAGGTGCAATGAACATAATCATACGCTTACCTTCAAGTACCGGAAGTGCTTCCACTTTTCCGAATTCTTCAAGATCCTGAGCAAGACGTAATAATAAAATCTGTCCTTGCTCTTTATAGATGATCGAACGGCCTTTGAAAAATACGAATGCTTTTAATTTCGATCCTTCTTTCAGGAATTTTTCAGCATTCTTTTTCTTGAACTCATAATCGTGTTCATCTGTCTGAGGTCCAAAGCGAATCTCTTTTACAACAATTTGCGAAGATTTTGCTTTTAGCATTTTATCCCGCTTCTTTTGTTCGTAAAGAAACTTTTTGTAATCCATTATTTTACAAACCGGAGGAGCGGCATTGGGAGAGATTTCAACCAAATCCAATTCTTGCTCTTCTGCCATTTGTAAGGCCAACGATGTTTTGTAAACACCTGGCTCAATGTTCTCTCCTACAAGGCGAACCTCAGGAACACGGATAGCATTGTTTGTTCTGTGCGGATCCTTTTTTTCTACTCTGGGCTGAAAGCCCCTGTTGTTTCTAATTGCTATGGCTCTAAAAATTTAAGTTAAACTTAGAATGATTTTAATGTCTTATTAATTTCTTCTTGTACTAAAGAAGCAAATTGTTCAATTGTCATGGTCTGATTTGATTTTCCGGAATCGCCGTGACGACGTACCGAAATCGTACCGTTCTTTTCTTCTTCTTCTCCAACAATCAGCATAAACGGTAATTTCTGAACTTCAGCTTCCCGGATTTTCTTACCAATCGTTTCGTTACGATTATCAATTAGGGCGCGAATTTCGTGATTTTCTAGCAAATCTAAAACTTTTTTGGCATAATTTTCGTATTTCTCGCTCAAAGACAGGATTATAGCCTGCTCCGGCATCAACCAAAGTGGGAAATTTCCTCCAGTATGTTCCAGTAATATCGCGATAAAACGCTCCATTGAACCAAATGGTGCACGGTGAATCATTACCGGGCGATGTAGCTCATTATCAGAACCTTTGTAGGTCAAATCGAAACGTTCCGGTAGGTTGTAATCCACCTGAATGGTTCCTAATTGCCAGCTTCTTCCCAATGCGTCTTTTACCATAAAGTCCAGTTTCGGGCCGTAGAAGGCTGCTTCGCCGTATTCTACTGTCGTATTGAGTCCTTTTTCTTTGGCTGCATTGATAATCGCATTCTCGGCTTTATCCCAATTCGCATCCGATCCGATATATTTTTCCGGTTTTTCCGGATCACGTAATGAAATCTGAGCGGTAAAGTTTTCAAAACCTAAAGATCCAAATACATAAAGTACCAGGTCAATTACGTTTTTAAACTCAGCATCCAATTGTTCCGGTGTACAGAAAATGTGTGCGTCATCCTGAGTAAATCCACGAACACGGGTTAACCCATGTAATTCACCACTTTGTTCGTAACGGTATACGGTTCCGAATTCAGCATAACGCTTCGGAAGGTCTTTATAACTCCACGGTTTTGCATTATAGATTTCACAGTGGTGCGGACAGTTCATCGGTTTTAATAAAAATTCCTCGCCTTCAGCCGGTGTATGGATCGGTTGGAAACTGTCGGCTCCATATTTAGCATAGTGTCCGGAAGTCACATAAAGTTCTTTTTGTCCGATATGTGGTGAAACAACTTGTTCGTATCCGGCTTTTTTCTGCGCTTTTTTAAGGAATTGCTCCAAACGATCGCGTAAAGCAGCTCCTTTTGGTAACCATAATGGAAGACCTTGTCCTACTCGTTGGGAGAAATGGAATAATTCCAATTCTTTTCCAAGTTTTCTGTGGTCGCGGCGTTTGGCTTCTTCCAGTAATTCCAAATAGTCGGTTAGATCTTTTTGTTTTGGGAATGAAATACCGTATACACGGGTTAACTGTTTGTTTTTTTCATCACCTCTCCAATACGCTCCGGCTACCGATAATATTTTCATGGCTTTGATGATTCCGGTATTTGGAATATGACCACCACGACATAAGTCAGTAAAAGTAGCATGATCACAAAAAGTAATCGTTCCGTCTTCCAGGTTCTCGATTAATTCTGTTTTATACGGATTGTTTTCTTTTGCGTAAAATTCCAATGCTTCGGCTTTTGTAGCGGAACGCATTTTGAATTCGTGTTTTTCTTTTGATATAGCAAGAACTCGGTCTTCAATGGCTTTAAAGTCGGCATCGGTAATTCTTTGATCGCCAAAATCGACGTCATAGTAAAAACCATTGTCAATAGCCGGGCCAATTGTTAGTTTAACACCCGGATACATTTCCTGTAAAGCTTGTGCCATTACGTGTGAGGTGGAATGCCAGAAAGCTTTTTTTCCTTCTTTATCATTCCAGGTATACAATACAAGAGCACCGTCCGTGGTTAATTCGGTCGTGGTTTCAACTGTTGTACCATTAAAAGAAGCCGAAATAACATTTCGGGCCAATCCTTCACTAATGCTTTTGGCAACATCCATCGGAGTCACACCTTGTGCAAACTCCTTTACCGAACCATCGGGTAATGTAATCTTTATCATATATTAAATTTATAAAGCGCAAATATAAAAGTTTAGAGAAATACATACAATATATATAGGTAGTATAATTCAAATATTTTACATTGATTTAAATCGGGCTTTTTTGATGATATTTTCATTCGACAAGTTTTTAGAATCTAAAAACTACTGAAATTATCCTATATATAGGTATGATTCTGCTAATTTCGGATGAGCTGACAGTTTTTTGTAACGGGTCAGGTCTTGTTTTTGAGTAATAAAAAAGGCAAAAACGCCAGTAAAACCGTGTAATCACGCCAAAGGCGCCAAATAAAGCTAAAAAAAGTGGTATTGTTACGTCTTTGTAATGAGGTTGTTAAGAAAAAGATTTAAAAAAAGGTTTGATAAAGTTTGCGAAACCGGAAAAAGGTTCTAGTTTTGCAGCCGCAATAAGGGAGTTCATTGAATGTAGAGTACGGCAGATTGGAAATGACTAAGGTTAGAAAAAAAGTCAAAAAAGATTTGCGAGAAATAAAAAAGTGATTTACCTTTGCCACCCGCAAAACAGGGAAGTTCTTAAGGGT
>NZ_SSNZ01000003.1 GCF_004801375.1 Flavobacterium supellecticarium | reverse complement strand
TATGCTGTCAATCCAATATGTCTATGAACTTAATTCTCTTTATTTTTCCCTAACAAGTCTCCTTGTTAGCGGCTGCAAAACTAAAAATTCTTTTTGTTTCTCGCAAGATTTTTTTGAAGTTTTTTTTGAAAAAATTTTCTTCACTTTTCTCACTCAATACCCTTAAGAACTTCCCTGTTTTGCGGGTGGCAAAGGTAAATCACTTTTTTATTTCTCGCAAATCTTTTTTGACTTTTTTTCTAACCTTAGTCATTTCCAATCTGCCGTACTCTACATTCAATGAACTCCCTTATTGCGGCTGCAAAACTAGAACCTTTTTCCGGTTTCGCAAACTTTATTATACCTTTTTTTAAATCTTTTTCTTAACAACCTCATTACAAATACATAACAATACCCGTTTTTTTTGATGGTCAGGGCATCCTTGCTCTCATTATCCGGTTTTACTGGCGTTTTTGCCTTTTTTTTATTCCTGAAATACCAGACCTGACAGGTTCCAAAAAACTGTCAGCTCATCCGAAATTAGTAGAATCATACCTATATATAGGTGCGCTTTCTGAAAAATAATATCTGATCCGTTGTAAAAAATCGATTATCCATAAATAAAAAAACTACTATTATATATAGGTAGCACTAAATCCGAACCAAAAATTATTTTGATCTACATACTTTATATAATAAAACACCTGACAGGTTTCAAAAACCTGTCAGGTGTAAAAGGTGTAGTAAAACAAAAAAACCGCAGGAAATCCTGCGGCTTCTATTATTTTATTTTCTTCTCCATTATATAATCTTCCATCAGATAACCTTCTCCAATATCAATATCCTCTTCACCAATCACCTCGAAACCCTGTTTTTTGTAAAAATCGATCGCTTTATTAAAACGGTTCACATTTAACAACAAGGTGGAATTGTTATTTTGATCAACTGCAGCTTCCACATAATTCAAAAGGAACCTTCCAACACCCTTACCCTGTGTTTGCGGTAGTACATATATTTTATGCAATTTGGTTTTCCCTTCCTTATAATTAACCTGAAAAGAAGCAAATCCATAATACACCCCATCTTCTTCCGCCAAAACAAATTGTTGTCCATTTTGCTGTTGCTGCTCCAATGCCGGAATCGCATATATTTTATCAAGCATATACTCCAATTGCGTTTCCGATAAAATAGCACCATAAGCATCCGGCCAGATGATATAGGCCAAAGACTTTACAATTTCCAATTGATTTTGTGAAGTTACCTCGGTAATGATCATTTTATTCTGCTTTTAATCTTTTTTGTTCTCTTGCCAATAATGTGTTTTTCATCAGCATGGCGATTGTCATCGGACCAACACCTCCCGGTACCGGTGTAATAAAGGATGCTTTTTTGCTTACATTATCAAAATCCACATCTCCGGTGATCACATATCCTTTATCCGATTTTTCATCTGCCACCCGGGTAATTCCCACATCGATGATCACTACATCATCCTTAACCATTTCTGCTTTCAGATAATTAGGAACTCCCAATGCCGTGATAATAATATCCGCCTGACTGGTGATCTGGGTAATATTTTTAGTATGACTATGCGTTAAGGTAACTGTAGAATTTCCCGGAAACCCTTTTCTTCCCATCAAAATACTCATCGGGCGCCCTACAATATGACTCCTTCCGATTACCACCGTGTGCTTTCCTTTTGTTTCCACATTGTAGCGCTCTAACAATTCCAGGATTCCAAATGGTGTTGCCGGAATAAACGTTGACATATCCAATGCCATTTTTCCGAAATTCTCCGGATGGAAACCATCCACATCTTTACTCGGATCGATCGCCATTAATACTTTTTGCGTGTCAATCTGATCCGGTAACGGCAATTGCACGATAAATCCATCGATAGCATCATCTTCGTTTAATTCTTTGATTTTTTTCAGTAATTCCGTTTCTGAAGTCGTACTTGGCAATTTTACCAAAGTCGATTCGAAGCCTACTCTTTCGCAAGCTTTTACTTTACTACCTACATAAGTAAGACTCGCTCCGTCGTTACCAACGATTACAGCCGCCAGGTGCGGCACCTTTTCTCCGTTTTCTTTCATTTTCTGCACTTCGGCAGCAATTTCATTTTTGATTTCCTCCGAAATCTTTTTTCCGTCTAGTAGTTGCATTCGTGTGTATTTGTGTGTTGTTTTTATCTAAAAAAGAAGACGCGACTAATCGCGTCTTTATTTTATCTCATTCCTTTCATTCCTCCCATCATTCGCATCAGGTTTTTCCCACCTGCTCCCTGCATCATCTTCATCATTTTGCTCATCTGGTCGAATTGTTTCAGCAATTGATTTACCTGCTGAATATTGGTTCCGGATCCTTTCGCGACTCTTGCTTTACGTTTCGCATCCAATAGCGCCGGTTTTTTTCGTTCGTCTGGTGTCATCGAATAAATAATGGCTTCAATATGTTTGAAGGCATCGTCTTCAATTTCCACGTCCTTCAAGGCTTTTCCAGCTCCGGGAATCATTCCGACAAGGTCTTTCATGTTACCCATTTTCTTAACCTGCTGAATTTGTGTCAGGAAGTCATCAAATCCGAATTCATTCTTCGCGATTTTCTTTTGCAATTTTCGTGCTTCTTCCTCGTCATATTGTTCCTGAGCTCTTTCCACTAAGGACACTACGTCTCCCATACCTAAAATACGGTCGGCCATACGTGACGGATAGAAAACGTCAATCGCTTCCATTTTTTCTCCGGTTCCGATAAACTTAATCGGTTTGTTTACCACCGATTTAATCGAAATAGCCGCTCCACCACGAGTATCCCCGTCTAATTTTGTCAGAACAACTCCATCAAAATTCAAACGATCGTTAAACGCTTTTGCCGTATTTACCGCATCCTGACCCGTCATGGAATCCACTACAAAAAGGGTTTCCTGTGGTTCGATTGCTTTGTGAACATTGGCAATTTCGGTCATCATCTCTTCGTCAACTGCCAAACGTCCGGCCGTATCGACAATCACCACATTATAACCGTTGGCTTTTGCGTGTTTAATTGCATTTTGTGCAATTTCAACCGGGTTTTTATTTTCCGGTTCGGAATACACCTCCACACCGATTTGATCCCCAACTACGTGCAACTGATTGATCGCTGCCGGTCGGTAGATATCACAGGCTACCAATAAAGGTTTTTTGTTTTTCTTTGTTTTCAGGAAATTTGCCAGCTTTCCGGAGAAAGTGGTTTTACCGGATCCCTGTAAACCGGACATCAAAATCACAGATGGATTTCCAGACAAATTCACTCCGGCTACATCCCCACCCATCAACTCGGTTAATTCATCTTTAACGATTTTCACCATTAATTGCCCTGGTTGTAAAGTTGTTAATACATCCTCACCGATGGCTTTTTCTTTTACACGTGTGGTAAAATCTTTGGCAATTTTAAAATTAACGTCGGCATCCAGTAACGCTCTACGCACTTCCTTTAAGGTATCGGCAACGTTTACTTCCGTAATTTTTCCATGACCTTTTAATATATGAAAGGCTTTATCGAGTTTATCACTTAAATTATCAAACATGATTCTGTGTTTCGTTTAATGAGGTGCAAATTTAAGAATTTGATTTTGAAGTTCCACAGAATCGTTCCACAAAAAAACAGGAATTGCAACTACAAGTCAATCCTTTTGCGAATTACACAGCATTATATGCGATTCCGACTCAAAAATCGACACTTCCGACTCAATTATGTTTCATTTTTTCAAAAAACACAGGATCTGATTTTGGTGACTCAATTTTATTTTATCGCTTTTTTTAGTGTATCGATGAAAATAGTGTTTAAAAGTTAATGCTTTGTTATATTTTATATGAAATCGTGTTTTCCAATTGGTTATCCGTTTGTAAATGGGTAAATTTATAGTGTTGATTTAACACGAATACTACTGTAAAAACATTCCGTTTTTTAAAATACTACGCGTATGAAAATAGTCATCATAGGAGGTGGTTTTGCCGGTATCAATCTGGCAAAAGCGTTGGCCAATAATCCCAATTTTCAGGTGATACTGGTAGACAAGAACAATTATAATTTTTTTCCACCGCTCATTTATCAGGTAGCGACCGCATTTCTGGAACCTTCCAGTATTAGTTATCCGTTCCGGAAATTATTTTCGGGCAAAAAAAACATTACATTCCGATTGGCGGAACTCCTTCGGGTTGACACCAAAAACAACAAAGTAATCCTTTCGAATGGCGAATTAGAATACGACCAACTGGTATTTGCTACCGGTGCCGAGAGTAATTATTTCGGCATGGAAAATGTTCGTAAAAATGCCATTCCGATGAAAACCTTAAACGATGCTGTCGAAATGCGAAACCGTTTATTACAACAAATGGAAAAAGCGGCTATTTGTGAAGATCCGCGCAGAAGACGACAGCTATTAACAATCGTAGTTGCCGGCGGCGGACCAACCGGAGTGGAATTATCCGGAATGTTTGCCGAAATGCGCAACGGGATTATGAGAAAAGAATATCCGGAACTGGCCAATACCTTAAGCGACATTTATCTGGTTGATGGCGGAAAGGCTGTTTTGGCTCCGATGAGTGTCAATTCGCAACAAAATACCTATAAAGCACTAACGAAACTTGGTGTTAAAGTGCGATTAAATTCACAGGTTAAAGATTATGTAGATGGTACGGTTTATTTTGCCGATGGAAAAACCATTAAAACCGAAACCCTGATTTGGGCGGCTGGTGTAAGTGCCAAACTATTTGACGGTATTCCGGAAACCGTTTATGGTCGTGGCAAACGAATGCAGGTGGACGAACACAACAAACTTAAAGAGTTTCCAAATATCTATGCCGTAGGCGATACCTGTATACAGGTAACCGATCCGAAATTTCCAAACGGACATCCGCAGTTGGCACAGGTTGCCATTCAACAAGCGCGCCATCTGGCGAAAAACTTTAAGGCTATGGTGGCCCAAAAACCACTAACTCCTTTTAGCTATAATGACAAAGGATCGATGGCCATTATCGGAAAAAACAAGGCCGTCGTTGACCTTGAAAAACCGAAAGTCCATTTTAACGGATTTTTTGCCTGGTTGGTTTGGTTGTTTATTCACCTGATGTCACTCGTCACTTATCGCAACCGATTGCAAACTTTATACAACTGGACAGTTGCTTATTTTTCGAAAGACCAGCCGTTGCGAATGATCATTCGGCCAGGTAAAAATGATGATACGTCATCTTAAATCAATATCATAATAGCAATTTCAATGCTACGCTCCTTTCGTTATAGTATTACATTCTTTAATTTATAAGATTAATTATAACTTATTTATAAATTTAATCACAATGAGAATTCTATCCGTCCGGGAAAAGCCGGAATATACAGACACAGCGATCGCGTATTTATAACAAAGCTAGCCGGAAGTACCGGCTATCATCTATGAAAATTGCATCCGTCATTGTATCGATGCAGCACAACCGTTACCCCAATGGTATTTACTGGAAAAAAATTCCGAAATCATTGGCTGTGCCGGTTTGATCGCAAATGATTTTATAAGCCGAATGGATCTTTAACCTTGGGTTTGCGCCATATATATTGCCGAAGCCCACCGTGGTCATGCCTATGGTTCTTTACTATTGGATCTGGCAAAAAAAGATACCCGTACAGCCGGTTTTAAACACCTGAATCTTAGCACGGATCATATCGGTTATTACGAAAAATACGGCTTCCAGTATATCGGAGATGGTCACCATCCGTGGGAAGAAACTTCAAGGATCTACCAAATAGAAGTGTAAGTATCATTAGTAAGTCATGTATAAGACTAATCACGATTAAACATCAAGAATGAATAAAATTCACCCTTTTTATTAAACGGATAATTACAACGCTATTATTCCGATTAAAAGATTTACATATCCGGATGCTTTTAATTGATTGATCAATCAATATTTGTAATCCGTTTCAAACAATGCTACATAAAACTACAGGATTGATCACTGTACTTCGTTCCCTTTTTCAGACATCTTGCAGTCATTATTACCCGATTCTTTTAAAAAAGAATTCAAAAAAATATAATATTGATTTCTCAATTTTACTATAACCTTCTCATTTAATCCCTTTTTATTATACTGTTATTATCCTGAACGGCATATAATTCAGGTCTTTTCAAAATTATAATGGCAAATATTACAACTATTCCCTTCATGTAGCCACAACATCCTGATTTGGGATATGCGTTAACAATCAATATTTTAGTTCTCATGAATAAAAGCCTTTATAGTAAAGAATACCGAATACTGCGGGAAATCTTATATAATTTAAGAACCGACAACAATATGCGACAGAACGATCTGGCGATCCAATTGCGCGTTCCACAGTCATTAATCAGTAAAATTGAGAATGGCGAAAGAAGGATTGATCTTATCGAATTGAAATCCTTTGTTGAAGCAATGAATATGACATTAAGCGAGTTTATAACAACATTTGAACAGAAATTAAAATCCGATGAAACCAAACGAAAGATTTAAAAACCAGCCGTTAGAATTTTGGGCCAACATTAAAATATTAAATCAAAGGCTTGGTTTTACCAAAAAACCGAGTGCCGCGAATCCACAAACCAATCTGGTAGTTCCGACAATTCAACAAATCATTGAGGCCTTCAAGAACGATCATTACAACTATAGCAAATTGATTAATAATGATGGCCTAACAGAATTTGGCCGGCATATTATTGCTTATATGAAATACCGAAGAGAATTATTAACCAACGTCATTTTTCCGCTATTAATGAATCGGAATGAGGCAGAGGAACTATTTTATTCCTTGAAAAAGGAATTAAATTCCGATTGTCCGTTGCCACTAAACAAACAAAAAAAGGAGAAAAAAGACTATGCTTATTTAAAAGGGATTGTCAATATGCTTATTTGCAAGTATAAAGGAGAATACAGTTGTGATTTTGCACCAAAGGAATTAACAGTCATTACGGAAGATAATTTTCCGGTACGAGTACTACCCCGAAGAGCGAACGGTGTTTTTCCATCGGTAACAAACCCGAGAGCGATATGGGAAATCAAGGAATACTATTACACCACTACTTTCGGCAGTCGTGTGTCCGATAGTGTTTATGCGGCTCAACTGGATGGCTGGGAATTATCCGAAGCCCAATCTCAAACCGGGAAATCAATAAAAAATTATCTAATAATAGACGACTATTATACCTGGTGGATGAAAGGAAAATCCTATTTGTGCCGACTGATTGATCTGATGCATATAGGATTGGTCGACGAAGTAATTTTTGGACGTGAAGTTGTAACCCGAATCCCAGAATTAGTGGAAGAATGGAAAAAAGACATAGAATCCAATCGCAACTCCAAATAGGTATCGCGAACTAACCATAAAACTTATCTTACACTTTTTACCCTAACAAGTTCTGACATAAAAAAGCCGCTTTAAATAAGCGGCTTTTAAAGTTGTAATATCCTTATGCTTTTTTAGCATCTTTAGAACAACATGCTTTTTTTTCAGTGTTTGCTGTAGCTTTATCTGCAGAACAACATGCTTTTTTAGCTTCACCTTTTCCTTTAGCAGAGCAACACTCTTTTTTATCTTTTGGTTTTTGCTCCTGTGCATTAACATTCATCGATACTGTGAAAAGCGCTACCGCTGCAATTGCCATTAATTTTTTCATTGTTTACTTATTTTTGATTAATTATTAGATTGTTTTCAAGGCATCTGCTTTAGCAGAATTGTTTCAAAATTAGCAAAAAAACAGAATGATGCTCATAATACCTTCTTAATATTTCCTTATATTTTAAAATTGGAAATAGATAAACGGTTGTGGTCCTGCCGATGCCGTGGCATAAACCAACCAATATGCCAATCCGAGAATAATTGCTTTTCCTACAATTGGCAACGCCCGGAAACCTCCCTGCATGGTATTTACAATTTTTTCAGGCAGGAAATGCCAGATAAAACCAAATGCCATGAGTATAAACACATTTTTATAGCCCATCGCAATCACTTTCCATTGTTCCGGATCAAATGTCAGATTACCGATATTATGAATCAGTTCCAAAGCTGTCGTAAAATCTTTAGCCCGGAAAAAGATCCAGCAAAAAGTTACAAAATGGAACGTCAGAATTATAGCAAATACATGTCCTATTTTTCCGCCAAAACCTTTCTTTTCTTCTTTTTGGGAAGGAAAATATTCGATAACGATTTTATGAACAGCCAAAGCCACTCCATGTAATGCCCCCCAAATAATAAAACGAAGACTCGCACCATGCCACAAACCGCCCAGTAACATAGTCGTTAACAGGTTCACATTGGTAAACATCGTACGTTCTTTATCACGTGACAAAAGGAATGTCAGCGAAAACACAACCAATGAACTCACCGCCAGAATTAATGGAATATTACTCGTAGGCGCATAGTTGATTCCCCAAACGATCAATCCAAAGAAAAACAACGCCGGGAATAAAAATCCGGCAAAGGAACCGTTTCGATTTCCTCCGACAGATATATATAAAAAGTCTTTTAACCAGGTTGATAATGAAATATGCCATCTTCTCCAGAACTCTGTAATCGAGGCCGACTGGTAGGGTGTACGGAAATTGGTTGGCAATTTGAATCCCAGTAATAAGGCAACCCCGATCGCCATATCGGAATATCCTGAGAAATCGCAATAGATCTGGATGGCATATCCATAGGACGCCATCAGGTTTTCGAATGCCGTATAACTCGATGGTGCATCAAATACCCGATCGACAAAGTTGATTGAAATATAATCGGAAATTACTGTTTTTTTGACCAATCCACCGATAATCAGTAATAATGCCCGGTTTACATCGTCTTTAGTGATGTTCAGTTTTTGATATATCTGAGGCAGAAAATCTTTAGCTCGTACGATAGGTCCGGCCACCAATTGCGGGAAAAACGACACGAAAAACAGATAATCGACATAACTTTTAGTTGGCTCAATCTCTTTTCGGTATACTTCTATAATATAGCTGATCGACTGAAAGGTATAAAAAGAGATTCCAACCGGAAGGATGATCTTCTGGAAATCGAAATGTTCTCCGGAAAGGGCATTATAGTTTTCAATTATAAAATTGGTATATTTAAAATAACCCAAAAAGCTCAGGTTTAACACCACACTAAAAGCGAGATAGATCTTTTTTATGGCTGCTCTGCTTTCTCGGTGCAGAATATTCCCCAGATTATAATCGACCACTGACGACGCCAGTAGTAACAGGAAATAGATTCCACTGGATTTATAATAGAAAAATAACGAGAAACAGATCACATAGATCAATCTCAGATGAAACGTTTTTCGGGTTAGAATATAGACCGAATAAAAAACGAGAAATAACCCCAGGAATAATCCGGTATTAAACAACAACGGCTCTTTCGGATTGTATAAAAACCAATTTTTTACTGTTTCTCCAGTAATTCCGGTAAAAAGCGACGTTATATTATGGGCAAACCAATCTTGCATATTCAAAAACGTAATCAATTTTTCAAATTTGTTTTATAATTCTCGTAGGCTTGTAAAAGGGCTTCCGTAAACAATGTTCCTTGTTTTTCATAACCCGCCTTGGAATAATGTACTTTATCGCCAGCCATTAACCCCTGACGGTAATTTCTGTTCACACCGTATAATCCTCCAAAAATGGAGAACATATCCCAAACCGCATGTTGCTTGCTTTCGGATTGTGTGTTAATCTCACGGGTATAGTCGGCTGCAAAAGTATTCAGAGAGCGGCGGTATAACAACGACGGTGGTGGTGTCATTACTATTATTTCGGCATCCGGATTTTTTTGTTTGATCGTCTCTACAAACTGGTTTAACTGTGCCATATAGGCCGTAACGTCCATTTTATCAAAGGTTTCATTCGTGCCCAGTGAAACAATCACCAAATCCGGATGTAATGCCGGAACCTGATCAAAAAATAACGGGTATTTATTATAATCCGAAAACTTAGCTCCGTTAACACCGATGCTGTTGTAAACAATTCCCGGGTTGTCTTTTTCGAACACCAATCCGTTTAATGCAAACTTGGATGCATTTTTGTTAGGCAACAGGTATATTTTTTTAATCGTTTCGGCATTATAATAAGTATAAACCCCATCCTGCTGTTCTAGCGATAATGGGATAAACTCCGAACGTTTAATACTTTTCTTTTGCATTTCATTCGTTGGAATACGCAATGTTTTTCCGGCACGAATGTTATTATTTTTTAAGCCATTGGCTCGTTTCAGTTCAGCTACCGAAATATTGTATTTTTCGGCAATGATCGAGATAACCTCCCCCTTTTTAATTTTATGATTGATTTTTTTCGGAACATTCGATTCCAATACAATTGTTTTGGAACTGATTGCCACATCAAAAAGATTCTGATCTTGTGGTGTCAGGATTTTTAGCGTATTAAATTCGTATGCCGGATCTTTTACGTTGATTTCCACGGCAAAATCCTTAGCATTGGTAGTTAACGCAATTCCGCTTAATCCTACCGGATTTCCATTTACCGGATTTATATTCCGATAACTGCTCCAGGATTCGTTTGATGAATAACGGATGTAGTAACTTCCATTGGTTTTCGCCAGATTATACGGAAAGGAAAAACCAAGTCCTGCATTTCCAAACTTATATTGCAGGTTTTTCCGAACCACACCGGTGAACAAATCCGCCTGAATATGCGAATCGCCCACATGTAGAATGTTGATTTTTCCTTTACCAGTGACTTCCAACGTATATAGTTTTTCGAAGAACTTTTGCAACGCAGCCGTATTCGTAATTTTGTTATCGCCGTAAACGACGGGTTGCTCTTCTATAGCCAGTGTATCGACTACCGTTTCAAGGGAATCAACCTGAGAAAAAGCAGGTCCACCATAAAAGGCATACAGCAGTATAAAAAGGAATTTATTGCACATGAGTAGTGTCTTTTTTAACGGTCACACTGTCTTTTTTAACTACAGCTTTTGGTACTGCCGGTGCTTTTCTGGCCGCACGTAGTTTTTTGTACTGCTCATATCCCTGACTGATCTGGTTATAGATCAGGTCGGATATTTTTTTAGCACCTCTGTGATTAAAGTGTGTATAGTCTTTATTTGCTGATGCCGGTGTTTCTTCCACCCATTTCACCATGGATCCGTCCCCTCCCATAAGCGTATACAGGTTAATATATCCGGATTGCGACTGGATGGCATATTTTTTCTGTGCATTGGTTAGTGGTACAACAGCCGAATCGGTTTTCATTTCCAGGTCGTATTTTGTCGATTTATCTGCTGTAGACACGATTAAAATCGCAACACCAGGGAAGCACTCTCTCAGGTGATTTACCACATTGGTCATTTTGCGTTCATACCATCCATAATTATACGAACCGTAGTTTAACACATTGGTTCCATAGTGCAAAACAATTAGATCGTATCCCAATTTTTCCTGAAATTGGCGCATTACCTCGGTATTGAATGTTGTGATTGGCAAACCGGAATTTCCTCTGTTCGAAAAATTATCCACATGCACACCTTTACCATCATCAAAATTAAATCCGTAAACCGGGATAGAATCCGCTTTGATAAAATCCACTTTCAGGTTTTTAACCGTGCTACCCAACGTCAAACTATTTACCAGTCGGGATGGATTTAGTTTTTTATAAATGGTATCGTTACCTACTTTATAGGCGACTTTAGCTTCTTTATTTCCCGACTTTCCGTAGAATAGGGTTGGATTGTACAATTCACTAAGATGCTGCAGGTTCGAAGCTTTGTATTTTACCCATTCCACATGAGCAGTATCATTTGCAAAAAACACATGTCCGTTAATTCCGAACGGTTTTTTGGGACGTTTCACATTCAGATACGATTGTGTTTTCCAATTGGTCGAAAATTCGTGTTTTATCGATCCGCGGGATGCTGCTGATTCTGAAGTAATGTTTACAAAACCGACACCATTTCCGCCGAAGCGATTTTGGAAATTCGAACGAAAATCCTGTACAATCATATCGCCATCCGTCATCGAATCGCCAAAATAAGCGATACGTACTTTTCCTTCCTTATTGGTTTCCAGTTGGAACAATTTTTCAAAAAATCCAACCAAATGCTGAAATCCTTTATAATCCTGAAAGGTTTCCGTTGGGAAAACAATACCATCCACAGCCTTAAATTGAATTGGCTGTTTGGAAATAGTATCCGCTTCTCCTCTATCGATACTATCTTTTTCAATAGCCTCCAGAAGCAAACTGTCGATTACTACATTTTTAGAATTACCTCCTGTTTCCGTAAACAGTTTTTTAGGAAGGAATGATTTAAAAACAATAAAAGCTACAATCGAAATGGCAATAATGGCAAGTGATTGAAAAAAATATGATTTTGGCTGATTCACCGTCTTATTATTTAATCGTTGATCCTGAATTACATTCGTTCCGGCACCTGAATACCCAGAAGTTTGAATGCCGATTCGATGATTTGTCCTACTTTTTCAGATAACTGTACCCGGAATACTTTTTTCTGGTTGTCTTCTTCTCCAAGAATTAAAACCGATTGGTAAAACGAATTGTACTCTCTTACCAGATCATAGATATAATTTGCGATTAACGCCGGACTATGATGCGAAGCCGCATTTTGAATTACTTCCGGATATAACGCGATCTGTTTTATAAGTTCTTTTTCTTTTTCGTGTAATTCAACACTTACAATTTCGTCCAGACTAAAAGTTGCTTTTCTTAAAATGGATTGAATACGGGCATAGGTATACTGAATAAAAGGTCCTGTATTTCCGGCAAAATCTACGGATTCTTTCGGATTAAACAACATGCTCTTTTTCGGATCCACTTTTAGCATAAAGTATTTTAACGCACCCATTCCAATTATTTTATAAAGTGCTGCTTTTTCGGCATCGGAATAACCGTCCAGTTTTCCTAATTCTTCCGAAATGGATTGTGCCGTTGCGGTCATTTCCTCCATTAAATCATCGGCATCCACAACCGTTCCTTCACGGGATTTCATTTTTCCGGAAGGCAATTCAACCATTCCATAGGACAAATGATACAGACTTTCAGCCCAATCAAAGCCTAATTTTTTCAGGATCAGGAATAATACTTTAAAGTGGTAATCCTGTTCGTTTCCTACCGTGTATACCATTCCACCTACATCCGGGAAATCTTTTACACGCTGAATCGCGGTTCCGATATCCTGTGTCATATAAACAGCCGTACCATCCGAACGCAACACCAGTTTTTCATCCAGTCCGTCGGCGGTAAGATCGATCCAAACCGATCCGTCTTCTTTTTTATAGAAAACGCCTTTTTCCAGTCCCATTTGTACCACATCTTTTCCTAGCAGGTACGTATTGCTTTCAAAATATTCTTTATCAAAATTAACGCCCAGATTTTTGTAGGTCACAGCAAATCCGTCATATACCCATTGGTTCATTTTTTCCCAAAGTGCTACAACTTCCGCATCGCCAGCTTCCCATTTGCGTAGCATATCCTGAGCTTCCAGAATGATCGGAGCCTGTTTTTTGGCTTCTTCTTCCGTTTTGCCTTCGCTCATTAACGCTGCAATCTGTTGTTTGTACTCTTTATCAAACGTCACATAAAAATTTCCTACCAGTTTGTCGCCTTTTAATCCGGTACTTTCCGGCGTCTGATCCTGTCCAAATTTTTGCCAGGCCAACATCGACTTACAGATATGAATTCCTCTATCGTTGATGATTTGTGTTTTGTACACTTTTTTACCGGCTGCTTTTAGGATTTCGGCAACCGAATAGCCTAACAGGTTATTACGAACGTGCCCTAAATGCAACGGTTTGTTTGTATTGGGCGATGAATATTCTACCATTATGGCCTTATCGCCTTCTTTTGGCGAGCAGAAACCATACTGCGCCTCATTTTTTATAGTGTTGAAAAAATTCAGATAGTAAACATCGTCAATCACGATATTCAGGAATCCTGAAACCACATTGAATCGCACGACCTCTTCGGTATTATCTACCAGATATTGTCCTATTTTTGTTCCCAGTTCAACCGGATTACTTTTTATCAGTTTTAAAAGCGGAAAAATTACCATTGTAATATCGCCTTCAAACTCCCTGCGTGTTACCTGAAATTCAACTTTTTCGAGTGTAACATCAAATAATACCTGTATCGCTTTTTGTATAGGAGGCGTAAGAATTTGTGATAATGTCATGGTGATTTTATTTTTAAGCGTGCAAAGATACGTTTAATTCAGTAATTTGTAAATTTGAAAATAACAAAAATAACTATTGATTTTCAAGTCTTTACATTTCCCTTCACTAATTTGCATATTTTTTACGTTTTTTTTGTAACAAAACCCCCTTTTTTCTGTCTATTCATTGTATCCATTTCCGGGTTTTGTAGGAATTCCTATTTAAACCTGTTATAAATAGTACTTTGTTATACAAACAACTGGAATATTACTATACATTTGCATCCGGGAAATAATCATCAATTAGAAAAACAATCAAACATGAAACTAAAACTATTCTTAATCTGTATGCTTGCCGCTATCGGTAATCTTTACGCCCAAACTCAGGGATCTGTCACGGGTAAGGTGGTTGATAAGGCTTCTAAAGAACCGATATCATATGCCACCATTGCCATTAAAGAAAACAATAAAGTGGTTACCGGAGGTATTACAGAAGACAACGGTTCGTTCACTATTGGCGGACTGGCACCAAAATCATATGTTTTGGAAATTCAGTATATGGGTTATAAAACCCTGACACGATCAATAATCATTACACCGGAAAACAAAGCCGTTGCATTGGGTACTATTGCCTTTGAACCGGAAGCCAAACAACTGGAAGGCGTTACCGTAGTAGCCGAACGCTCTACCATCGAACAAAAAATCGACCGAAAAGTCGTAAACGTAGGTCGTGACCTTACCACTGCCGGTGCAACAGCGTCCGATATTATGAACAATATCCCATCGGTAAACGTAGATCAGGACGGAAAAATTTCCCTACGCGGAAACGAAAACGTACGTATATTGGTTGATGGAAAACCAACCAATATGGATGCTTCTCAGTTATTAAAGCAAATTCCGTCGACTTCAATTAAAAAAATTGAGTTGATCACTAATCCATCGGCAAAATACAATCCGGAAGGAATGTCCGGTATTATTAATATCGTATTGCACAAAAATTCCAACAATGGTTTTAACGGAAACTTTAATACCGGTATCACATTTGGTGACGTACCGAAGTACAACAATACGTTGGACATGAACTACCGCAGCGGGAAAGTGAACTTTTTCGGAACCTACGGTAACACTTTGGGAGAACGCTTAAACGAAGGTGAAATCAAACAATTTGATGACAATTCCCTACAACTTTTTGACATCAGTAACGACAACAAAACACATATGTTTAAAGCGGGAATGGATTTTTACATCAACGATAAAAATACCATTTCAGCCTATACCAATCAAAGCTTTACAAGCGGTTTAGGAAATGTTCGTACGGATCTGTTTTTCCCGAACGCAGCCAATAACATCACACAAAAGGACATTTACGACACTGATAACGTAAACAGCACCTACAACCTGGCTTACAAACACCTGTTTGGAAAAGAAGGCCATACTTTGGATGTGGAAGCGAACTACAATCATACCAAAAGTAATCAAGATGCCTCTTTTAACCCAATGGGTGGTGGTTTAAATCCCTATGCCGATTATGTAAAAGACAACCGTAACAGTACGATTATCAACGTGGATTATGTAAACCCGTTAAACGAGAAATCGACTTTGGAAATGGGAGCTGAAGCGCGTTTAATGCGTACGGACAATAATTACCTAACGTCCCGTTTAAACACACCAAATGCGAACTTTAATTATGATGTGGATATTTATTCCTTCTACACTACTTTCGGTCAGAAGTTTAAAAAATTCAGCTACCAGTTAGGTGCGCGTTTAGAGAGTTATAAAGTTCAGGCGGATTATTTCCAAAACGGACAAAATGCACCGTTTAAAAACGACTATATTACCGTTTATCCATCGGCTTACCTTACGTATACACCAACTGAGAAAAACCAATTCCAGATTAGTATGAGCCGTAGAGTGGATCGTCCGAGTGTAGAACAAACCAAGCCAATCCGTGAATTCAGTACACCAAGAGTAACGTCCGTTGGTAACCCGGAATTGGTTCCTCAATTTACCAACTCGGTAGAAGTAAACTATACCCGAATGCTGAAAAACGGTTCGGTAACAGCCGGAGTATATTACCGTGATATTCACGATGAGATTACCCGTACATTCTATCCGGATCCAAATGCTGACCCAAGTACCAAAAAAATCATCATGAGTTATACCAACTTTGATAAAAACTTAGCGTATGGTTTTGAGGTTTCAGCCAACTATAAATTCAATTCATGGTGGGATGTTCAGCCAAGTGTTGACTTCTCAAACATTCGCCAGAAAGGTGTTGTCGCCATTAAAAATGACGTAACCGGAGATTTCGATTATACTTTAAAACAGATTGATGCGGCAGCTTTTAATGCCCGTTTAAACAACAACTTTAAAGCTTCAAAAAGTCTGCGTTTTTCTTTATTCGGATTCTATAGAGGACCGGTAGATGGTGTTCAGGCAAACAGCAAAGCCATGTATAAAATTGACGCGGGAACCCGTTATAGCTTCTGGGCAAACAAAGCCTCTTTGAGCATCCGTTTCAACGATATCTTTAAAACCATGAAATACGGATTCGAAAGTCAGAACCCTTATCCGGGTGAAGGAGAATTCCGTTGGGAAAGTCAGTCATTGTTCGTAGGATTTAATTATATGTTCGGTGGCGGAAAAAACAGAGCTTTACAGCGTAAACAACGTGAGGACAACACCAAACAAAGTAGTGGTGGTATGTTCTAATACTCCAAGAGTTTTAGATTTTTATTATAATTTGTTTGAGGAACCCCGGAGTATATCCGGGGTTTTTTCATTCTATTTTTTCTTCTCAAATTGCAGCGCTTTTGTTTTTTCCGGATCCTCGGCATTTTTTGTCAGATCAAACATGGTTCCGAAAAGGCGATCCCAAAACGTATTACTCACACCAAAACCCAAATGCTCCTCTTTATAATGATGCAAATGGTGATTGCGCCATAGCGGTTTCATAAACTTAAAAGGCGGTGCATAAGCGTGAATCGCATAATGCATCGATGCATATAGCAAATAGCCAAACATAAACCCCGGAAAAAAAGCCCAGGTATAATCCCATAAAAAAAGATAATGCAAAAGGAACAGCGCCGTAGCCAGAATCAGACTAGGCACCGGAGGCATAAACAGCCGTTCCCGATCGCGCGGATATTCGTGATGATTGCCGTGTAACACATAGGAAATCCGTTTCAACCGCGGATTATCGGAAATAAAATGAAACACGAACCGGTGTGCGATATATTCAAAAAAAGTCCAGAACAGCATTCCCCCGAAAAAAAGGAAAATGACATTCCGAACTTCTATATGATACCGATGATTTGCGATAAACAATAATCCTGCTACTATCGGGATATACATACCCCAAATTACGGCCGGATGCGTTTTGGTGAGCATCTCCAGATATTTATTTTTAAAAAGCTGCGCCTGGCCTTTGTTATAAATGGTCTTGTGCTTCATTGTACAATCGTGTTAAGTGAAACATTGTTCGAAACCGTTGTATAATTTACACTATTTTTCACAGAAATACAAAATATACATTTATTATATTCCAGGATTAGCGCTTCTCTTATTCCTTTAGTGCTCTTTTACCTGGACATTCATCAAACATGAAAGGTCAAAACAATCGTAATAGCAGTAGGTAATCACTTTATTTTGTAACTTCTATACAAACGAAAATCTTAAAACACGTACCATGAAAGAATTAACACTATCTGAAATGAAAATGATAAGTGGAGGACACTTAAACCACGATTGTAAAAATGCGTTAATTGGTGCAGGAATCGCATCAGGTGGTCTCTTGCTTTCTGCAGCTGGCGGACCTATAACTTTAGCATTTGGTTTTGCAGGTTTTATCTGGGAAGTAGGCAATAATTTAGGGGCATGTCACGGGCAACTATAATACTGTTAAAAAAATAGAGCGGTTACTATTTAACCGCTCTAGTCAATTTTAATTTTATCCGATTATGAAACTACTTAAAGCAATTCTAACCCTGATTATGGTTTTAGTTTGCGTTGGATATATGTTGTTTACAAAACAATATATTATGCCAGTGATTATCATTATAGCCGTGCTTCTGGCATATTATAATACTAAAACCGGAAAATGTAATTATTGGTAATTACCACTTAATAATCGCACTTGCCCAGGTAAATCCACTACCGAAAGCTGCCAATACTACCGTATCACCGTCTTTGATTTTCCCTTGTTCCCAGGCTTCGGTTAAAGCGATCGGAATCGATGCAGCGGTAGTATTTCCATATTTCTGGATATTGTTATGAACCTGATCATCGGTCAGTTTGAATTTTTGTTGAATAAACTGTGAAATTCTCAGATTCGCCTGATGCGGAATCAACATATCGATATCGGCTACCTGTAGGTTGTTGGCCTGTAATCCTTCCATGATCACTTCGCTAAAACGAACCACTGCATTTTTAAACACAAATTGTCCATTCATATACGGATAGTAACTTTCGTCATTCGGATCATTATCCGCCAAAATATCCGTTACCCAACGTTGTCCCATTCCCGGCGCTTTTAACACCAATTCGTCGGCATGTTCCCCTTCGGAATGCAAATGCGTAGACAATACACCTTTACCCGGCGTTTCGCTTCGGCTTAAAACCGCCGCTCCGGCACCATCACCAAAAATCACCGAAACACCGCGACCTCTGGTGGTCATGTCCAATCCGGTAGAATGTACTTCAGAACCAATAATCAATATATTTTTATACATACCGGTTTTGATAAACTGATCGGCTACCGAAAGTGCATATACAAATCCGGAACACTGATTCCGTACATCCAAAGCACCCACCGTACGCAATCCCAGATCTCTTTGCACAGCAACACCCGGTCCCGGAAAATAATAATCCGGACTTAAGGTTGCAAAAACTACAAAATCAATATCTTCTTTCGCCACACCGGAACGTTCGATTGCAATTTTAGCAGCTTTAACGCCCATCGTTGTGGTGGTATCTTCTCCTCTAATTACATGGCGTCGCTCCTGAATACCGGTTCGCTCCTGGATCCACTCATCGTTGGTATCCATAATTTTTGACAAATCGTCATTCGTTACCACATTATCGGGAACGTAATAGCCTAATCCTGAAATTCTTGACTGATACATTTTTTTATTTTTTTATTAAAAACAGGGATGCAAATTTACAAATTATAAAAAAACATGTCACCTTATCCTTTTATTTTTTACACAATCTCAGACCGTTAGCACAAACAACCTTCTTTTTTCATAAAACTTACCTCACTTTTGTAACAAGAGTCGGCTATCGTAGACCTATCCTTTATACGAAATCTTCGTAAGCTATAAATCACTATTAATCGTAACACGAATATGAAATTAATGTACAAATCGGTTTTATTTGTGCTATTGGGAATTACTCCGCTATTCGCACAGGAAAACATCACCTACCAGAAACCGCCGGCCAGTATCTTACAGTTGGCCGATTTTGAAAGAGCGCCATCCGTTATCATGGATACCAAAAAAGAATGGATGCTACTCACCTATCGCAACACCTACAAAAGTCTGGACGACCTCAACCAAGAGGAACTACGCCTGGGCGGTTTACGTATCAACCCGGTAACCAATATTTCGAGTACGGTAACTTATATGAACAACATTAAAGTGCGCCGTATTAAAGATAAAAATATAATACAGGTACAAGGTTTACCGCAAAATCCGAAGATCAGCAACCTTTCGTGGTCGCCGGATGAGAAAAAAATGACGTTTACCCATACCACTGCCACCGGAGTGGAATTATGGATTTTGGATATTGCGACGGCTAAAGCCACAAAACTAACTGATGCCAATTTGAATGCCAATCTTGGAAATCCGGTAAATTGGTTCCGCGACGGGCAAAGTCTTTTGGTAAAAATGTTACCGAAAAACAGACCGGCTTTAATCGATGCTAAAAAAGACTTACCCAACGGTCCGATTGTATCGACCAGTGAAGGAAAAGTTTCCCAAAACAGAACGTATCAGGATTTGTTAAAAAACAGAACCGATGAAGCCAACTTCGAAAACATAACCACTTCGGAATTATACCGTATCGGATTGGATGGTAAAAGCAGTCTTTTTAAAACCGCCGATATGTACGCCGGAGAAACATTTTCACCGGACGGAAATTACCTATTGGTAACTGTCCTTCAAAAGCCGTTTTCGTATATCGTACCTTTAAACCGTTTTCCGCAAAAAACTACCGTTTATGATGTAAATGGAAAAGAAGTCAAAGTGGTAAACGAAGTTCCGTTAACGGAGATCATGCCAAAAGGTTTTATGGCCGTACGAAAAGGAAAAAGAAGTATGAACTGGAGAAACGATGCTCCGGCGACACTTTTCTTTGCCGAAGCATTGGATGAAGGAAATCCGGAAAACAAAGTGGAATTCCGCGACCAGTTGTATTTATGGTCGGCGCCTTTTACTTCCAATCCAACGCCCTTGGTAAAAACGCAACAACGTTTTAGCGATATCATTTGGGGTAATGATAAAATCGCGATTGTATCCGACAGTTGGTATGACACACGTAATACCAAAACCTATCTGATCAACCCGTCGAATTCGTCGGAAACACCAAAAGTAATCTGGGATCGAAACGAACAGGATATTTATTCCGATCCGGGGAATTTTGAAACCGTTAAAAATGCTTACGGAAAACGTGTTCTGGCATTGGAAAATGACAACGCCTTTTTAATCGGGGCGGGTTATACCAAAAATGGACAGTTTCCTTTTATCGACGAATTCAACATCAAAACCTTAAAGACAAAACGTCTGTATCAATCGGCTTATACCGATAAAATGGAGAGCATTTTCTCTATAGAGGATTTCAAAAAAGGTGATGTTTTGGTGCAAATTCAGTCCAAAAGTGAGTTCCCGAACTATTACTTCCGCAACATCAAAAAGAAAAATCAGTTAACACAGGTTACCGATTTTGCCAACCCGTTTGAGAGTATTAAAAACGTCTATAAAGAAGTGATCAAATACAAACGTAAAGACGGTGTGGAACTATCGGGTACGCTATACTTACCTGCGGGTTACGATCGTACGGCTAAAAAAGACAAACTACCGTTACTAATCTGGGCCTACCCAACCGAATACAAAGACAAAAACAGCGCCGGACAAAGTTCGTCCAACCCAAATGAGTTTACCTTCCCATACTACGGATCGTTTATCTATTGGGTAACTAGAGGGTATGCCATTTTGGATGATGCTGCTTTCCCAATTGTTGGTGAAGGAAAAACCGAACCAAACGATACTTTTATTCCGCAATTGGTAGCCAATGCTGAAGCAGCGATTGATGCCGTGGATAAATTAGGGTATATCAACCGTAAAAAAGTTGCCGTTGGCGGACATTCCTACGGTGCTTTTATGACAGCGAACTTATTAACGCATTCCAACTTATTTGCTTGTGGTATCGCGCGTAGTGGTGCGTACAACCGGACACTAACTCCTTTTGGTTTCCAAAGCGAGCAACGTAACTATTGGGAAGTGCCTAACATTTATAACGAGATGTCTCCGTTTATGAATGCCGAAAAAATGAAAACACCGCTTTTACTGGTTCACGGAGAAGCCGATAACAACCCGGGAACGTTTACGTTACAAACGGAGCGTTATTTCCAGGCATTAAAAGGTTTGGGAGCACCGGCAAGAATGGTAATCCTACCGAAAGAATCGCATGGTTATGTAGCCAAAGAAAATATTTTCCATTTGTTATGGGAACAGGATCAATTCCTTGAAAAATATCTTAAAAATTAATCCTAAAAAATCCCTCCTGTAATAAAGAGGGATTTTTTTATTGTACCGAAGTATTTTTATTTTTCGCGATGGATTTTGGTTTGTTCCTTTGCAACATTAATAGTGACGACACTATTTCCATATTCTGCAATTACCACAAAAATGACGATTAAAAGGGCAAATGCAAAAGAACTGATTACTCCGATTGCGATATTATTCCAAAAGGAAGGCACAAGCGGCTTTATAATGTCTTTTAGTATTTCTGTTTGCCGACTTGCAACCTGACCATCATAATTTTTTAGTTCTTCCTGAAGAAGACTATCTATAAATCCCTGAAGTGTACATTCTGCTTTGGCCTTATAGCTTTGGATAGCACAATCGGAAGACGAAAAGGTATTAAACGCTATTAAATTCGTATCCGTAAGGCAATTTCCTTTTTGTCCCTGTTTTTCAATATATTCGACTTTACTCTTCTTATAGAATGAATAAGCGATATGTCCAATAAGATCGGTATCTTCCTATACCAGTTTGGAATAAATGTAATTATAATTTCGCTGCTTATTCGTTTAGAGATTTCCCATACGCTTCATTAATTTCCTCTCTGCTGATCTCTCTAATCCTTACAATCCCATCTATAATAGTCTTGACTGTAATCACACCTTTATAATTTCCAACATTTTCCGAACGAACATCATTATTAGCAATAAGCATACGATTGACTTTCCGAATTGTTCCCGGCGATATTTTAAATTTCAACTCTTGCATAACTCCTTCATTTTAAAATCCTGTCTTTACCAAAGTTAAGAAAAAAAAATATTTTTATAACAATGATTTAAAAAAAACGCAGTTTTACAACAACTCATGAAAACAATGCCCCGTTACTTTATGCCATAAAAAAAACTCCAACAAATGGAGCTTTTATTTCAACTTCGATCGAATCGCTTGTATTTTATTTTGTCGTTCCATCGAAAAGGTAGCGGTAGCTTTATTAACATAGTCATAGATGGCAACAGCTTTCCTATAGAGATTTTCCTGGTAGTCTTTCTCCGGCTCAATCTGCGTTAGATAATCTGCGAACAGTTCCAGATTGTCCGCCGAAAATCCCGGATTTTCCAATAAGAACGAAATGATATTTTCCGGTTCCACGTTTAGCAACGTATCCAATCCAAAACCCATTTCTTCTATCAACGCACTATTAACAGTATCCGAATCCAGTGTTAGTCCGCCTCCGGATCCTCCGCCTTTCATTCGTTCCATCAATCGTTTTAAAGCGAATCCGAGTTCACTAATTTGCCGCATTAAGCTATCTTCTCTTGGCATCGTATTTAGCTAATCATTAAAGTTACTTCTTCGTTGTTTTCCAGTGCCGTATCATGTTCAAAAAAGATCACCTTCCGATCAAAAACACCTTTAATCAGGTAATGACTTCCTTTATAATACGACTGTTTTGCCAGTACTTTCATTTTTCCGCTTTCCACAACCCGCAATTGATGCGGATACAACAATACCACCTCATCTTCACCATCAACTTCCACAATATCCGACAATTTCAGTTCGTTAACTTCACCAAAAAGCGACGCGGTATATTTATTCACCGGATTATTATAAATGATCGTCGAAGGCCCGCGATCTACAACTTTACCATCGTATAACACAAAAGTTTCATCAGCAAAAGACAAAGCATCCGTACTGTCGTGCGTTGCCACAATACAGGTGATTTTTTTGGCTTTCAGATAGGCAAACAGATTGCGCCGTAGTGCATTTTTTCTAAAATTATCAATATGACTAAACGGTTCATCCAACAGCATCACTTCCGGTTCCAATGCCAATACGCGTGCCAGTGCCACGCGTTGCTGCTGACCGCCACTCAGGTATTTAGCCTTTACATTGGCATATGCTGTCATTTCTACAATTTCCAACAACTCCTGAATGCGTTGTTTCTTTTCCTCCGGGTAGAAATTCGATAAAAATTTCCCGACATTTTCAGCCACTGTCACATATGGCATCAAATCAAAATCCTGCGCCAGATATTTGATAAACGGCATACCGGGAACCAGATTGTATTTGGGGCCGAGTACCTGGGTTTCACCCCAGAAAATCTGACCTTCGCTCAGATCGTATAAACCGTAAATCAGTTTTAAAAGGGTACTTTTTCCACATCCGCTTTCACCAATAACCGCAATATGCTGTCCCCTTTCTATGGTAAAATCGATATTATTAATTATCGTTTTTTCGTTATAACCAAACGAAATATTTTTTACGTGTAGCATTCTTAATTTTTAGAGGCACAAAATTACAAAGTTTCCATGTTTAACAACAGGAAGACAGCGCTAATCCTTTTGGGAGATTTGATATTTTTCAAAATTTCGGGTATCAATCCGTGCTTTAAGGTCGTGCAACAGGTTGTACAGTCCAAAAAAAGTACGGTTGATATACAGGAAGTGTTTCGATCCGCGGTTACCGTTCATTTTCCGTAATTGGGTATCTTTCGAAAAAGCTTCCCCCATTTTGGCGATATTCTCAAAAAATTCTGCGTTTGAAAAATCGAAATAATCTCCGTGGAAAGGCTGTGTAAACAGACTTAACAACTGGTGAAACAATTCCGAAAAATACGCAATTTCGTCTGGCGTATCGTCTGGTCGGAGGATTTCAAGCTCGAATAATTTTTCACGGAACAATACCGGGTGGTTAATCACCTCCGGTCGGGCCAATTCAAAATACGGAATATAAAAATCTTCCGGCACCTGTTTGATACAACCGAAATCGATAGCAATCAGATTTGCTTCGGCATCCACCAGAAAATTCCCGGGATGCGGATCGGCATGTACCTGTTTTAACGTATGTATCTGAAACATATAAAAATCCCATAAAGCCTGTCCGATACGATCACCTTTTTGCGGATCGGTATTACTCGCAGCAAACTCCGATAAATGTTGCCCATCCATCCAATCCATCGTGATGATTTTTTCGGACGACCATTCCGGATAATAACCTGGAAATTTCAGGTTTTCTATAGCAGCACAGGCTTGGGCAATGGCCATTCCCTGTTTTAATTCCAATTTATAATCTGTTTCTTCGAGCAATTTTTGTTCTACTTCCTTAAAATATTTATCCGAATCCTTTCCTTGCAGGTTAAACATTTTAATGGCAAATGGTTTGACAATAGCCAAATCCGAACTAATACTGTCGGCAACTCCGGGATACTGAATCTTTACAGCCAGTTTTTTTCCGTTTTTTGTCGCCTTATGCACCTGACCGATGCTTGCCGCATTGACCGAATCGGGCGTAAAAGTATCGTATAAGGTTTCCGGATATTCACCCTGGTATTTTTTAAAGGTTTTACGAACCAATGGTGCGGATAAAGGCGGAACGGAAAATTGTGCCAGTGAAAACTTTTCCACATAGGCTTTGGGCATGATGTTTTTTTCCATGCTGAGCATCTGCGCCACCTTTAACGCGCTTCCCTTCAGATTTTTTAATCCATCGTAGATATCCTCTGCATTGTTTTCGTTGAGTTTGTCTTTAGACAGTGTAGGATTCACCATTTTCTCACCATAATAGGCCAGGTAATTTCCACCTACTTTCAAACCCGTTTTCACGAGCGCTCCTGCCCGTTCCATTTTGTTTGTCGGGATTTTATTGAGTGTTTTCATAGGGTCAAACGATTTTTATCAGAGGATCTAGTTAAATCTTTCTTTCCAGACAAACTTGCCGAGATCAAAAAGGCTTTCCAACGGTGTGGTATCCAACACATCGAATGCAGCTTTTACCGCTTTTTCGATCATGATATCCGTTTTTTCGAAACCAACCGATGTATCGTCTATCCAAAACTTCAGGATAAATAGAAATTGTACCCAGGCGGCTTCCGTCAATACCGGTTTGGCCACCTTATCGATTTTTTCATGTTTATCGGCAAACTGAGCCTGTATTTCTTCCTTAAGGAACTTTTTAAATCGATTGCGGAGTTTACGCAGTTGTTTCAGATTATGTAAACCCTTTTCGTTTTCCTTAAGTACGAAGTAGACATAACTTCTGTTTAAAGTCAGGATTTCAAAAAAAGTAAAGTACAACGCCAGTAATTTATTCCGATTGGAATAAGTTGCAAAAGCCTCATCGTTTTTAAGACTTGTCACTGCATTTTCGAACAGCTTGATCCAGATCGTTTCCCGGATTCCATCCAAGGAAGTAAAAAAACTGTAAAATGTGGTTTCTTCAATTTTATTTTCTTTACAAAAGAGAAACACACTCACCGGTTCCTGATGTTTTTCCAGAACCTGATTCATATAATTGGTAATAATCGTATCTTCTGTAACGGATTCTTTTTTTCCGTTGGTTCTTTTTGTCACCGCCATAATCAAATTATATTTAAGGTTTTGTAAAGTTACAAAGCGATTGATGCGATAATCCAAAAAATAAACAAAATATTTGTTAAATATCTTTCATAAAAATTGAACAACAGAATTGTAAAAACAAGACCTGACCCGTTTTAAAACGGGTCAGGTCTGTTCATTCCGATTTCGTTACTCTTAGAAACCGGCAGCAAAAATCTTCGCAAAATCTTCCAGCTTCGTTTGCCCGTCTACCGGCGAACCATTACGTTCGAAATCGGCCGGAATCGTTCCATTTCGGAAACCTGTCCCCATTTCGGTATACAATTGCGCCACCTCTTCCGGAAGTCCGGCTTGTTGCATTCCCTGTAAAGCCTGTTCGTCAGTAAATTCAACCCAAGGCAATTCCGGATTTCCAATCGCCGTTCCTAATATTCGAACTGCTTCATTTGGCGTACGTACATCACTCACAATATAGCGGACATTTTTACCGGTTCTGTTTTTTTGTAATTCCTCGACAGCAGCGGTTGCGATATCGTCCGGATATACAAACGGCACACGAATAGCACCCGGATAATTCGCGCCCATAATTCCCATTCCTTTGATCAATGGCACATCGTTATAAAAATTGGTAAAGAATAAACCGGCACGCAAAAAGGTTACGGAAACCGATTCTAATTCGCTATATATTTTCTCGATGTTATGTAATCCCGCGATTGGACCGTTTCCAGTTGGCAAATCCCCACCGATACTGCTCAACATAACCACGCGTTTTACGCCCGATGCTGTAATCGCAGCTGCAAAAGCTTTACCAGCTTCGGTGGTATTCGCAATGATATTCACACCCCCCATATTAGGTGGCGTCATCACAAAAACAGCATCCGCACCGGCAAATGCTTCTTTTAAAAATTCGGCATCACTTACCGATCCTATCGCTGCGACAGCACCTAAATCGGCAATCGCCTGCTGTCTGTCGGCCGCGCTACTGATAACCGTTACCTCGTGTCCGGCGGCTACTAATTTTGTGGTTAAAGGTTTTCCGATGTTCCCTAAAGAACCAGAGATTGTTATTTTCATACGAATTGTTTTTTTAATTTGATAAAACAAAGGTATATTTGTACTTACTTTTATACAAGTACTTACCCCAAAGTATGTATTATGACCGCGATTAAAGAAACATCCACGATACAGGAAAACAAACGTTATGCCTTGGAACAATGCCCGGTGAGTTATGTGATGGAACGCATTGGCGGTTACTGGAAACCAATTATATTGTATCATCTTTCCAAAGGTGACAAACGCTATAGTGAATTGAAAAGGGCTATTCCAGCCATTACCGAAAAAATGCTCATCCAGCATTTAAAACAACTGGAAGCCGACAATCTGGTAATCCGCGAGGCCAAACCGGTTGTTCCTCCTTTTGTCACCTACCGACTTAGCAATGCCGGAATTGGTTTATTACCGGTGATTGAAGCGATGGCGCAATGGGCTTTTCAGGATATGGAAGGGAAATTCTAGATTATTCAATTTTCAGCTTACTTTTTATGCATCAGAATACGATCGAAACACAACTTTCCATAAACGGAAAAACACTTTATATTTATTTTCAAAACAAGTATCCAGACAAACCAACATTGGTCTTTTTACACGATTCATTAGGATGCGTACAACTTTGGCGGGATTTTCCGGAAAAACTGGCCGAAGCCACACAATGTAACCTTTTAATTTACGACCGACTGGGATATGGAAAATCGGATCCAATGCCCACCTACGAACGACCGGTTGCTTATCTGGAAGAAGAAGCCACTGTTTTAAACGAATTACTCGCTCATCTGGAAATTGATCAAGCTATTTTATTCGGACATAGCGATGGCGGTTCGATTGCACTGATTACCGCCAGTAACTATCCAAAACGCGTCAAAGCCGTGATTTGTGAAGCAGCTCATATTTTTGTAGAAGAAGTCACCCTAAAAGGAATCCGCGAGGCGATGGAAGCCTATACCACTACTGACTTAGCCGTTCGTTTGCAAAAATACCACGGCGATAAAGTAGATATGCTTTTTAAAGCCTGGACGTTAACCTGGACCCGCGCCGATTTTAGAAGTTGGAATATCGAAAAATTATTACCCGGAATAAACTGTCCGCTTTTATTTATACAGGGAGAAGCCGATGAATACGGCACACTGAAACAGGTTTACAAAACCATCGATTCCGTTTCCGGACGGGCGGAACACTATCTTATTCCGGAAATTGGTCACACTCCACATAAAGAAGCTCCGGAACTGACATTAGATGCAGCAAAGCATTTTATAGTCGCACTTTGATTTGATCACAAAATAAAAAAGACTGTCGAAACGACAGTCTTTTTATCTTTTATATCACCAGGGGAATTAGTTTCCACCTTGTTTTTTAGCATCCTGAACCATTTTCTCATTTGCAGTAATCGCAAACTCTACACGACGGTTTTTACTACGTCCTTCCGGTGTATCGTTGGTTGCAATCGGATCGGCAATACCCATTCCGGATACTTTAAAACGATTAGAAGACAAGCCTTTTCCGGCCAAATAACTTTTTACGGAAGCCGCTCTTTGTTCAGACAACGACTGGTTGTATTCCACTTTACCGGTATTATCGGTATAACCGTAAATTACAATATCCGTATCGGCATAGCTTTGAAAAACCGGAACCAATTTATCAAGGTTTGCTTTGGCAGAAGCTGTCAGTGTCGATTTGTTAGTATCAAAACGAACAGCATTTTCGCCCAATACCAATTTAATACCTTCTCCAACTCTCTCTACTTCAGCACCGGGCACAGCCTGCTCGATTTCACGGGCTTGCTTGTCCATTTTGTTTCCGATAACGCCACCGGCAACACCACCAACAACACCACCAAGAACCGCACCTAAGGCACCATTACCACCTTTACCGATATTATTTCCAAGTACACCTCCTAAAACCGCACCCGCTACAGCACCGATACCGGCACCTTTTTGAGTATTATTTGCGTTTTTAACCGAGTCACAGCTTGTAAAAACGGATCCGATCATGAATACTGCTGCTATTGTATAAATTGTTATCTTTTTCATATTCTTAATTTTACTTTTTTATTAGTTCAATTTTTCAAACTGGTATACAACGTCTGTCAGTTTACCTCCTACGTTGATTTTATCGATCAACTGGAACGATGTTTCCGACTGGTTTGCTAATTTCAACACATACCCTTCTTTTACTTTTTTGGCTTTTTCGCCCGCATCCAGAAGTTTTAGAACAAACTCACCTTCTTTATTTACAAACCAGGTAAAAGCAGAAGCGAAAGCCGGGCAATTGGCTTTTTCCAGAGCCATATTTCCTTTGTTGTTGTTAGAAATAAATTTCCAGCTGCTTCCCTCAAAGCACTTTGAATCGGCGATCTGAAACGAATTCACCTTAATGTATTCTGAACCCGGGTAACTAACAGAGCTTAAAACCCAGTTACCTTTAATTGCAACCTGAGAAGTTCGGTCTAACTTCGTGTTGGTTACCGACGTTGACTTACATGAAAACAGCATCATGGTAAGTACACTTAAGAAAATTAATTTTTTCATATAGAGCGCTTTAAAATAACTAACACAAATATACTACCTACAGCCTAAATTTGTTAAATTTTGAGTAAGAATTTTTCCACTAAAAGGTCTATTTCCGTCATTTTGTCACATTTTTTGGGTTTGGTACTTAATTTGTATAAATCAGAAAAAGTTTAACAAAAAAAATACAGCTACTATATGACTACAGGAAAAATTAATGTATCGGTAGAAAACATCTTTCCTTTAATCAAGAAGTTTTTATACAGTGACCACGAAATTTTCCTTCGTGAACTTGTATCGAACGCGACGGATGCCACACTAAAATTAAAACACCTTACCAGTATTGGCGAGGCCAAAGTAGAATATGGAAATCCGATTATAGAGGTAAAGATCGACAAAGACGCTAAAAAAATACACATTATCGACCAGGGATTGGGTATGACAGCCGAAGAGGTTGAAAAATACATCAATCAGGTTGCCTTTTCAGGAGCGGAAGAATTTTTGGAAAAATACAAAGATTCGGCTAAAGACTCCGGAATCATCGGGCATTTCGGACTTGGTTTTTACTCGGCCTTTATGGTTGCCGAAAAAGTGGAAATCATCACCAAATCCCACAAAGACGAACCGGCTGCACACTGGACTTGCGACGGAAGCCCGGAATTCACATTAGTAGCATCTGATAAAACCGACAGAGGAACGGAAATTATCCTCCACATTGCTGAGGATTCGCTGGAATTTCTGGAGGAAGGAAAAATCCGCGAGTTACTGATCAAGTACAATAAATTTATGCCGGTTCCGATTAAATTCGGAACACGTACTGAAAAAGTAACCACCGGCGAAGGTGACGATGCGACGGAAGAAACCATCACCGTAGACAACATCATCAATAACCCAAATCCGGCCTGGACCAAACAGCCGAGCGATCTTAACGATGCCGATTATAAAAACTTCTACCGCGAATTGTATCCGATGCAATTCGAAGAACCGCTTTTCAACATCCATTTAAATGTTGATTATCCGTTTAACCTGACCGGTATTTTGTATTTCCCGAAAATGTCGGCCGATTTACAAATTCAAAAAGACAAAATCCAGTTGTATCAAAACCAGGTTTTTGTTACAGATAACGTAGAAGGAATCGTTCCGGAATTTTTAACAATGTTGAAAGGTGTTATCGACTCTCCGGATATTCCGTTAAACGTATCGCGTTCGTATTTACAGGCGGATGGAAACGTAAAGAAAATTTCAAACTATATTACCCGTAAGGTAGCCGACAAATTAAAATCGTTGTTTACTGAAAACCGCGAGGATTTCGAACAGAAATGGAACGATATCAAAATCGTTCTGGAATACGGAATGTTATCCGAACCGAAATTCTATGAAAAAGCAGGTGCTTTCGTATTATATCCTTCTGTAGATGGAAAATACTATACGCTGGACGAATTAAAAGAAGCCCTGAAAGACAAACAAACGGACAAAGACGACAAACTGGTTGTTTTATACGCTTCCAATAAAGATGTACAGCACAGCTATATCGAATCGGCAAAAGAAAAAGGCTACGAAGTATTATTACTGGACAGCCCGATTGTTTCGCACCTGATTCAGAAACTGGAAGCCGACAATGAAAAACTGACGTTCACCCGAGTGGATTCGGATCATATTGACAATCTGATTAAAAAAGAAGATAACCCGATTTCAAAACTATCCGAAGACGAGCAAAACAACCTGAAAACGGTGTTGGAAGAAATCGTACCAAAAACATCCTATACGGTTCAGTTGGAAGCAATGGACAGCAAAGCGGCTCCATTTATGATCACACAACCGGAGTTTATGCGCCGAATGAAAGAAATGAGTCAGTCCGGTGGCGGTGGTATGTTTGGTATGGGTAATTTCCCGGAAATGTACAACCTGATCATCAATACTAATTCCGATCTGGCGGCTACCATTCTAAACACAGCCGACAAAACGGTACAGGAAAGTCTTGTAAAACAGGCTTTGGATTTGGCTAAGTTATCTCAGAATCTTTTAAAAGGAGAAGAGCTAACCGCCTTTGTAAAACGTAATTTCGAGTTAATCAAATAACTCCAATTATTATATTCGATTATTTAAGAAAAGCAGCAGGAACACCTGTTGCTTTTTTTATATCTGAATTATTCCGACAATTGTATCGCATTGTCCTTTTCTTCCTCCGATAATTCCGCCTCATCAACTTCCTCGAAATTAATATACTTAAAGTTGATATTAATGATATCTGAATTTGGAATCATTAGATAACGACTGGAAATCACATAATAATCTTCATCCCCGGCCTTATCATTTTCCAGATACCTCCGAATCGGATACTTTAAATGTACCGCTTCCAAATCGCCTTTACCATCTACATAATAATTAAAATATTCGCCGGTGTACAATACCGTACGACCATTTACCTTACAAAGTACATTGATAATTTTATTGGTAATTTCTTCGTATTCATCTGGAACATCGGGAAAATCCAGGCATTCCCCGGAAAAGATATAATGCCATTTATTTGAAAAACGAAAATAACGGAACTTGCGATCTAGTTTAAAAAAGCGCACCATTTTTCGCAGCAGATAACCCGCGACAAAAGAGGTTTTAAAAAGAATGAGATTATAAAAAAATATGGCGTATTTATAATCGTTTAATTGAGCGAAACGCGCATCTGCATTTTGGGAAGTTCCCAAAACCAGATTACCCAATTGTACAAAATCGACGGAATACCGGGTAGCATTCTGTATGATCGCGACAAAAATGATGTGTAATGTGAGTGCCGGAATGATTGACCAAGTCAATTCGTTAACCAGATTTCTATTGGAATCTGCAACACTTAATTTAGAAGAATTATACGCAATTCGGGCCAAAAAACCCGGAGCAAGGATGATAAACAGTAATACTGTTGTAAAGGCAATATTCATCCCGTTATCCCAATTCCCTTACTCTAAAATAGCGTCCTCCGATTTTTACCAGCTGGCTCTCTCCGCTAACGGCACTTATTTTATGCGCAATACGAACCAGTCCACTTCCAATTTCGGGATTAGAAGTAACTGAAGCTTTTCCGCTCTTATGTATAAACTTTAACATTGTAAAAGTATTAGCTCTTACAAATATACAAATAATTTCTACCTGAAAAAACCGGTAAATGGATAACAATCAAAAATATAAGTTCATTTCTGCCATTATTACAGTAAAAAAGTGATTTTTCGCACCAGTAATCTCGATACTCAATCTGACACTATTAAGATCACAAAACAAACACCTACAAAACCAAAAAAGCACACAAATCGCCTAAATAATATTTTATTAATACAATAATAACACTCAATACGTAATAATTTTAATACATTTTAATACATTTGGCATACAAAACCTTAAATCTATTTCTATGAAGAAAATTACTTTTTATGCTATGACCTTGTTTGTAGCATTGGTAGGCAGTTCTGTATTCGCACAAACTGCGCAACAAAATTTAGACTACGCGGTTCAGTCGGCCGAAAACATCCAACAGGATACACCCGCTGCTAAAACGGCAGCGGTACAATTGGCAAAACAAATCGTATTATTAAATGCCCCAAATGCACAACAATTTTACGATGCCATGTTTGTTCAGGTAAACTCCATCCAAAACAATTCTGACGATGTAGATTATTTTGCCAGCCTAGCGCGTACAGCATCTCAAAATGCTTTTTCGACAGCCAGCATTAACGCAATCACTGCCGAATTGGTAAACCTAAACGACATCCTTATCGGATTAACATTCCAAATCAACGATGCGTTAGCTGCTAATGATAACACTACTGCTTTAAACCTGATTCCAAATGTAAAAAGCGTATTGGATCAACAGTACACTACAACGACAAGCCTTATCAACGAAATCAATTCGGTTGCTACTGCTATCAAAACCTACAACGTTTGTATGAAACTGGTAGATCACCTTGGAAATCCTGTTACCTACAACGATTTACACGGTTATTATGCCTATAACGATGCAAATGTATATTTCTACCCTGAAAATTACGGTGACTGTTATAGCAACTTAGCTCCGGGCACATACACATTCCGTGCTTATAACGGTTATTTTAGCGGTGCTTCTGCAACTACTGTAACCTTATCAGATAGCCTTGTAAATGCTAATGGTGTTATTGAAGTAACTTTAGTATACTGGTCGGAATAAACACTGATCAACAACGATATATCAAAAGGATTGATCACAGTGTCAATCCTTTTTTTTATCTATTTCATTCAAAATCAGCACCTATTTTATCGAAATATCATTTTTTTTTCGATTGATTATTCTAACTAAACGGGATAGCTTATCTTTGCAGGCTGTTTTAAAATCAAATAATAATGTCAGGAAACAAAGTTTTAAAGGGAGTTTTTTTAGTAGGATTAGGTGCTACCAGCTATGGAATGCTGGCAACATTTGTAAAACTAGCCTATCAGGAAAACTATACCACTGCCGAGGTTACGTCGTCTCAATTTATTTTGGGCATCATCGGAATCTTAATCATCAATGCTTTTCAGAAATCCAAAAATAAAGGTACTGTCGTAAAAGCCACCAAAAAGAATATCGCTCAGTTAATGCTAGCCGGAACTTCCTTGGGAATGACCAGTGTTTTCTATTATCTAGCGGTAAAATACATCCCCGTATCCATTGGTATCGTTTTATTGATGCAAACCGTATGGATGGGCGTTTTACTGGAAATGTTTATCGACAAAAAGCTACCGTCATTACAAAAAGTAATATCGGTGATCATTGTTTTAGGCGGTACCGCACTGGCCACCAACATCTTTAAAAATGAAATTCAGCTGGACTGGCGCGGATTAATGTGGGGAATGCTTGCAGCCGCTTCCTTCACGACAACCATGTTTACTGCCAACAGTATTGCCACCGGAATATCGCCGGCACAAAGAAGCTTATACATGCTATTAGGTGGTGCCGTGATTGTATTCGGATTTGGGATTTTTACACAAACGACCCCGTATAACTTTGGAATTTTCCTGAAATGGGGAATTGTACTATCCCTATTCGGAACCATCATTCCACCGATGTTGATGAATGCCGGATTTCCACATACCGGAATCGGATTAGGCAGTATCGTATCCTCATTGGAATTACCCGTTTCGGTTATGATGGCTTTTGTGATTCTTAACGAAACGGTAGTCCTAACACAATGGATAGGAATTTTACTCATTATTCTCGCGATTATCATTATGAACATTTCGTTCAAAAAAAAGAATTAATATAGAATTTTCTGGTAAAAATGATTATATTCGTAATGCGGATATAATCATTTAACTACCTGAAAATGAGTTTAACCTGGCAATCCTTATTTTTCCTTTCGCTTTGCAGCACATCGGTTGCCGTTTTCTACAGAAGTAGTACATTTTATACGCAAAGCCCCTCTTTTACGATCCCGGATTTCCACACGAATAAAGTTTTTATTTCGATTCCGGTTCTACAATCCCTAATTTCCTTTTCCGCCTTTTTACCGGTTTGTCTGTGGCAACAGTATACTTTACTGTTCGACCGCACTACATTTCTATGCTCCAAATATTTTGATCAAGCCTCTCATTTTCCCTGAAAATACATGTATTACAATTGTTTAACTAATCCCTTTATTTTATGAAAAAACTTATCGCAGAATTCATTGGAACATTTTGGTTGGTTTTAGGAGGTTGTGGTAGCGCCGTGCTGGCCTGTAACTTTCCCGACGCAGGAATTGGTTTTGTTGGAGTTGCTTTGGCTTTCGGACTTACCGTACTGACAATTGCTTATTCGCTTGGACATATTTCCGGCGCACATCTTAACCCGGCGGTTTCTATCGGATTGTGGGTTGGCGGTCGTTTCGATACCAAAGAGCTCATCCCCTATATTGTGGCTCAGGTTTTGGGCGGTATAGCCGCTGCGGGTATATTGTATGTAATCGCAACAGGTAACGGTAGTGATATCGGCGGATTTGCTTCGAATGGTTATGGCGAACTTTCGCCTGGCAAATACAGTATGAATGCCGCGTTTCTCACCGAAGTCGTAATGACCTTTATTTTCCTGATTGTGATTCTCGGCGCTACAGACGACAGAGCGCCAAAAGGTTTTGCCGGATTGGCCATCGGATTGGCTTTAACCCTGATTCATTTGATCAGTATTCCGGTTACAAACACCTCTGTCAATCCAGCCCGAAGTATAAGTCAGGCGGTTTTTGTAGGTGGCGAAGCGTTAAGTCAGTTATGGTTGTTTATCGTGGCTCCGATTATTGGCGCACTGATTGCCGGTATTGTCTATAAATCTATATTTAGTAAAGAATAGTGAACCCAACAATACATTTTAGAAAAACGACCTTATCGATAAGGTCGTTTTTTTATCCCCCTTTTTTATATTCCTTTTGACTTTATAAAAGACTACATTTCGTCCCACATCTATCACAACCTTCTCAAAACAATCTCAATAAGTCTATTATTTTCATATTATTATCGGAATCATCCACTTTTTAAGCCGGACAACAATTAAAAAGTTCGCTTTGCATTGATTCAAAACTGTAAAAAAAATGAGGTATCCGCCAGATAAATACCGCTGAAACACTATTTTTTTGCTCATTTTTCAAAAGCAAAAAACATTTTGGTCTGATTTTTGAAAAATCAAAAAAAATAACACCATCCTTATTGCTCAATTCATTTTTTTAGTAATATTGAGTGTGTAAATAAACCATTAAAAACATTTATTTGATTAATTTTTCATCTGATGAAAAAAAGCAAAGTTTTAGAATTTGACAAGGAAACAATTGATAGAATTGTCACTATGGCTCAGGAGGAAAAAAGACCTTTTGAAGTAATAAAAGAAGAATTTGGAATTTCAGAAAGTGAAGTTACCGAAATGATTCGCAAAAAGTTATCAAAAGACAATTTTGAACTTTGGAAAAAAAAGGTTACTGCCAATAAACCAAAACCAAAACCACAACGCTATAACGATCTGGAAGATGATGATCTGGACAGTAAATACTACTTTAAAAATAAATTCGATTAAATCTACTGAGGCCTGTTAAAACGGGCCTTTTTTATATACTCAGACACTCTTAACAACCATGATCAAAAAAATAGTATTATCGCTTTTCCTTTGTATTTCCATACCTTCGATCGCACAGGAAACACCGTTTAAAATAACCGAAATACAGATCAATTCTTTACTAAAAGGCGATCTGTATACACCGGTTCCTGAAATTAAAAAACCAACATTGATCATCCTAATTGCCGGTTCCGGACCAACCAATCGGAACGGTAATCAGATTGGTATGCAAAATAATTCGCTAAAATACCTTGCTGAAGATCTGACTAAGGAACATCGGGCTGTTTTTACCTATGACAAACGGGTGATTGCACAAATCATTGCCGGAACAGTAAACGAAAAAGATATGCGTTTTGAGGATATGATTACCGATGCCGTAACCGTTTTTGATCATTTTAAAAAAACCGGAAACTATAGTAAAATCGTATTTGCCGGTCATAGTGAAGGTTCTCAAATCGGTATGATCGCAGCGCAACAAACCAAGGCCGACGGATTTATATCGATTGCCGGACCGGGAAGACCAATAGACGAAATTTTAATTGATCAGATCTCCAAACAAGCTCCTGGTGTAAAAGAGGAGCTAATAAGTAGTTTAGAAAAAATAAAAAAAGGAGAAACAGTAACCGTAGAAAGTCCGTTGCTGAGTTCTATGTTTCGGGAAAGCGTTCAACCCTATATGACCTCATGGATACAATACAAGCCGCAACAGGAAATTCAGAAATTAAAAATTCCGGTATTACTCCTTAACGGAACCAAAGACTTACAGGTATCTGAATCGGAAGCCGAATTATTAAAAAAGGCAAAACCGGACGCTTCGCTGGTAATAATTCCGAATATGAATCACGTTTTGAAAACAATAACCGGAGACGATGCTGAAAACCGGACTTCCTATAATAAACCGGAAACCCGCAATACACCGGAGCTGGCTCAGGCGATAAATCTTTTCTTAAAAAAGCATAAATTGTAACAAAAAAACAATTTCGAATACCTATATACAACTAAAAATATTATAATGAAAAGACTTATCTATACATTGGCAATAGCTGCGATGGTAATGAGCTGTAAAACAGCACAACAACCACAGGCAGTTGCCGTAAACGATGTAAAAGTTGCTATCGATCTGAAAAATGTAAAAGATGATAAAGTAATGGTTACCATTATGGCCCCATCGTTTACTACTGAAACTGCAACCTTCCATATCCCGAAAATTATTCCGGGAACCTATTCTGAAGACGATTACGGTAAATTTATCGATGACTTTAAAGCGTATGATGCCAAAGGAAATCTCCTTCCGGTAAATAAATCCGATGCGAATTCCTGGCAGATTTCCAATGCCAAAACCTTAAGCAAAGTAACCTATTGGGTAAACGACACCTATGATGTGGAAAGTACACACGATATTTTTTCGCCGGCCGGAACCAATATTGCCGCAAACGAAAACTTTATGCTGAATACGCACGGATTTGTGGGTTATTTCCAGGGGAAAGGTGAAATTCCATATACGGTAACCGTATCCCATCCGGCAACTTTATGGGGTGCTACTTCGTTAACCGATACCGATCCGAGTAACGAATCGGACACTTTTACTACTTCCCGTTATGCCGAACTGGTAGACAATCCGATTATGTATTCCAAACCCGATTACACCACTTTTACGGTAGACGGAATGGAAATCCTGATCAGCGTATACTCGCCAAACGGAACATATACCGCAAAAGACATCACTCCGGAAATGGAAACGATGATGCGTGCTCAGAAAAAATTCTTAGGTCCGTTTAACACCACTAAAAAATACAGTGTGCTATTATATCTTTCGGATATGAAAAAACCGGACGCTAAAGGATTCGGAGCTTTGGAGCACACGACTTCCACAACCGTGGTTATGCCGGAAATGATGCCAAAAGCGCAGTTGGTAGAACAATTAAAAGACGTGGTTTCCCATGAGTTTTTCCATATTGTAACGCCATTGAGTATCCACTCAAACGAAATTCAGTATTTCGATTACAATACGCCTAAAATGTCCGAGCACTTATGGATGTATGAAGGTGTAACGGAATATTTTGCTAACCTGTTCCAGGTAAACCAGGGCTTAATTTCCGAAGATGATTTTTACGGCAGAATGTCTGAAAAAATAGCAACTTCAAAACGTTTCGACGACAAAATGCCATTTACAAAAATGAGTAAAAACATTTTGGATAAACAATATAAAGATTCGTATTATAACGTATACCAAAAAGGAGCTTTGATCGCCATGTGTATTGACATTCAGATGCGTGAAAGCAGTAACGGTCAGCGTGGTATTTTGAGTCTGATGCAAGCTTTATCCAAAGAATACGGAAATAGCCGACCGTTTAACGACGACGAATTGTTTGCTAAAATCACAGCCTTAACCTACCCTGAAGTAGGCGAATTCCTGACTAAATATGTAGCTGGTGACACACCAATTCCATACGATGTTTATTTTGCTAAAGTTGGTGTAAAAGAAGGAGCCGTTAAAAAGCCATCCAATCCGTTCTTAAAAGGCGAAATGCCATATATAACGGTAAATCCGTCGACCAAAGAGATTGTTGTACTTCCGGAGATCGAACTCAATGCTTTTATGAAAAAAATTGGATTGAAAAATGGTGACACCATCCTTTCTATTAACGGAACGGCGTATAACCTTGACAACATTTACGAAATGATCATGTCGAGCATGGATTGGAAAGAAAACGACCCGATCACCATGCAGATCAAACGCAAAGACAAAGAGCAAACCTTAAAAGGAAAAGTAACCTTAAGCATGGAAGATGTAGAAGGATTACACTTTACCGATACTTCGAAAACCAAGCTAAAAGAAGCCTGGTTAAAAGGATAATCCAAAACAGAGCCATATCCGGTCTGAATCAAAAAAAAACCTGTTCTAAGCAACAGGTTTTTTTATACTCCGAAGTGAAAAACACTATTTGTATCACATCCCTAGTAACTCATCATTTTTTTCTTTACTTTGCACTCTTTAAAAATCGCTTTTACAATGAAAAAAACACTGATAACCTTATGTACTGTCGCTTTACTCGCCACAGCCTGTAAAAAAGAAACCGAAACGGGCAACAGCCTTCATCTTACAGGAACGGTAGACGGACTCAAACAAGGGAAACTATATCTAAAGAAAATAGTTGACACTTCTTTTGTTACGATCGACAGTTTTACGATTAAAGGGAATTCTAATTTCGAAAGCACTTTAAAAATTGATCATCCGGAAATGTACTACCTGTTTTTAGATCGTGGTACTTCAAAGTCGCTTGACAACAGACTGATGTTTTTTGCAGAACCCGGAAATATGACGATCACAACAACCTTAAAAGAATTTTACGCAAAAACTAAGGTTACGGGCTCAAAAAACAACGAGCTGTATGAAGATTACAAAAAAATAAAATCGCGTTATACAGACGAAGAAAATCAGGCCTTGAGTATGATGCTATTTGCTGAGAAGATGCGAGACGCCAAAATGCTGGACAGTCTTAAAGATCGCAATGAAAAATTGATAATCCGACGTTATCTGAGTGCGGTTAATTTTGCTGTAAACAATGCGAAATACGACGTAGCTCCTTATATTGCGTTAACCGATATTTACGACGCTAATATCAAATATCTGGATACAATTCAGAAATCGTTAACTCCGGAAGTATCACATTCTTATTACGGAAAATTACTCCAGGAATTTATTGCAAAACGCAAACAACAGGAAGTTTCGGCACCAGCGAAATAAAAACGAAAAAAGCGGCTTGTTAAATAAGCCGCTTTTTATGTATAACACTTTAGACCTCAATTACAAAACGGTCGGATCGTTTTTTTTAAGGATTTTTTATATAAGCTATTTACTTCTTATTGAGATCCCAGGAATTTTATTTTTTCATATCTACCGTCATCACTGATATAGGTTACTAAATAAAGTCCTCTTTTTTTAAAAAACCGAGGTTTAATCGGAAAATGATTCAAGCCTTCATCTATTGAATAGTAGGCTTTGTACAAAAGGTTTGAATGAATATCGAATATTCGAATCGTAGCTTTTTCGGGTTGATCAGAAACTACTTCTAAATTATAGTAGGCATTTTGAGTATTTGGATATAACATCCTGATAGAAAATTCATCGTTAATTGCTTCTCTTTTTTTGCGAAGATCCTTATCTCTTTGATCATATACCGTAATGTTAACTTCATTTGGATCCACACTTATGTCATGAACCCAGATACTTTCATATAAACTCTCTTTTGTCTCTATTCTACGTTTCATTCGTGCTACCTGTCCTTCGGTAAAAAACCATCTACAAGGTCCATAATCCATAATGTTTTCGATTTGCCTTCTTTGCCCGTTACACACTGGAGGATTTTCACAAGGATTATCGATACCTCTTTCATTTGGACCACCGGGATCATTTAAATACCAAAGAGCTCCTTCAGCCGGAGGGGTATCATAAACCTGGTCACCTCCTGCGATATTGTTACATCCGCCTAGGAACGGATGATCCAGATAAAAATAGTGTCCAAATTCATGTGCCAAGGTACTTCCGGGACTTCCGTATACATTGAGGTCATCATTAAACATTCTGCTATACGAAAAAATAGTGTAATCTGAATTCAAAATTGTTACGCCTCCATTCTTCGACATTCCCCGGATTACTCTTTCACTTGGCGCTCGGGGATAATATTTTGCCAGAGAATGTACATAAACTACCTGCATTGTTTCATCATCATTATAACTTATGTCTGCCTCAGATTCAAAAAGTCTCTCTTGTTCTGCTACATTATAATTATATTTGCTAGTAGTTCCTTTTTTTATAATTAAATCAACATTTTTAAATAGAATTCTCGAATTACCAATTTTCGCACTAATCGCAGGATTCTTCACATTTCCCGTTTTTGCGGTGTAATACTTGTTCATCTCACTTATATAACCCTTAATTCTTGCCTTATAAAAAGCGCGCTCTCTGAATTCTCTAGGAGACTCAAGAATCGTAATTTTTAATCTTTTTATGACTTTATATTCCTTGATCCCCTTATCCTCGATAAAATTAACGATATTATTACCGGTTACTCCTGGTATTTTTAAATCATGTAAAGTAGCATCTTTAATGGTAACCTTTATTACTACAGGTTGTTTTCCTGATCTTAACTGTGTTAAAACCTTCTTACACGGAAGGCTGGGAAAATTTGGGTTACCCGCATTATAAAGTCTTCCGGTTATCCATCCGAACCACATCAAGCCTCTTAAAAAAAAATAACTACACGCACCCGTTTCCCATCCACTTCGGGAATTTGCTGCCAGTAACTTTATATCATTGGAATCGGTTTCTCCCAATACTTTAAAAGTATTATCAGCTTTATCAAGAATAAATCCGTAGGGTACTTTAATTGTTTTATCCACATACTCATCAAGACTCGTAACATCGCTATAAACACCATATATTAACTTATTTCTTGCTGAAGACTCCGTTGCAATCAGTTTTTGAATTCCATCGTCACCATCTTTGTCATACGGATAAACTTCAATAGAAATTCGCCCTCCTGGTTTATTTATTGCTCCTTTAATACCTCCGGACAAGTCTGCGTCCAAACTTAATAGACTCGTAAAATCAAGTAATTCCATTTGTTCCTGAGTAACACCGTAGTCAAGTTTTGGATTTAACGACCAGAAAATTTTCTCACCAACAACACTAATTCTTTTACTTTTATAAACTCTTGGAGAATGTGTAAAGCCTTTGATTTCATCAAAAGGAGACTCCAAAAAAGCATGCTCAGCATATTCAAAATCTATTTTTTTCAATTCTTTTTCCAGCATAATAATCCCCGAATCAATATCGGAAAAACCATAGATAATAATTTTTCCACCCCCATCTTTTCGGATCATTCGGATCATTTCCTGCACTGTATTTTGCTGGATAGGCGCTCCCATTAAAGTAATATTGCTCACCTTATCATTGGTAATGTATCTAGCAAGCTGTAAATCCCCATTGTAATCAGGAACCGGGATTCTATTCGGGATTCTATGTCCTTGATCAGGCCCGTTACTTACCAATTGATACTGATGATTGATATTATAAGCTTCTTTAAAGCCCGAAACTAAACTTATATCTACTATTCTTCCTTCCCCATAAAAATCAATTAAATCAATATAGGATTTACTATCAAGTGGCAACGGAACCGGAGACTCAAATAATGAAAATTCATTGTTTGAATAAGGATAATTTAAATTTTTATTGGTCTTATAATTAGGAGGTCCACTTCTAAGCCATGCCGTCCGAGTTCCTCCTTGCGAGAAAAGCAACGTTATTTTTAGAAGTAGTACTATAGAAAATAAATATTTTTTCATATAATTATTGTTTATAATTGGCTCTTTCTTGTTCCATTTCTTTTATTTTTTCGTGTAAACTAATAGTATATAGTGTTAGTTCTTCTATTTTCTGCATAAAAATCATATTCATTTGATGAGCCGTATACCCATTTTCTTTTATACTCTTTTCGGAAGGCACATCAGGTAAATGTTTATTCTGATCGATAAAAGACTTAACTTCTTCTAAAGGCAGCAAATCATAGTCAGAATTAAAAACACAATCCTGCCATCTATCCACACCGGCGAATGCAAAGTCTTCTGAAACAACACCTTTTTCGACCCAAAGGCAATACTTGGATAAATAGTTCTCATTGAATTTTGATAATTTCCCTTCAGCTGCTAAATCTGCTTTGGGACCAATATAAGTAGTTCCAGCAACTGTTAACGCTGCATTCTTAACATGGTTCATCGTGTTAACCGACATGAATACATCATCGGTCATTGTACCGTTATCACAGATAATCCTGCTTGATTTTAACATAACATCATCATTATAATCTCCAATAGTTATTTTATTACCTGTTTGTGATTCTATAAACATCCCTTCATCATCACCTGTACTAAGTATAGTAGCTCTTTGCGGGACCGCATTAAATACGAGACTATTCCTTTCTCCATCCATTACACCTGGGTCTTCTACCATAAAAACACCTCTAACATGCAATTTACACGCAGGTTTTGTGGTGTTTATTCCTACATCTCCATCTCTTGAAATTCGCATCAATTCTTTTCCGTATGAATTTGGGTTCCCGCAGATATCGGCTCCTTCTGAATCCATAAAACGAAAACCACTTGAATAGGAAAAAGTGGCAGTACATATTGGCGACTTAGGATTAATTGTAAAATTCAAAAAATTGTCTTTTCCATAAAATATAGCCGTTCGTGCTTCTCCTGCTCTTAAAAAAATAAATGGAAAAACAGATTCATCTGACAAGGCTGAACCATGATCATTTGCCGAGAGGGAAAGCATCGCATTTTGATGCGAGGTTGGCAACTCAAGCATTTTGGTATACCTGTTGTTGTCATTAACCTCTCTCAATCGCATCAATAAATCTGAAAAATTATTTCCCCCATTATGCCACCACCTAAAACCTTTTTCTCTATTGTACGGGATATTATTCTTATCATCTATGGTCCATGACCAACCTGCACTGTTCACAAAACTATCGTAAGAATTACCTGATGCAGCGGTATCTTGCGCATTAACATTGGAAACTAATAACAAAATAAAAGTCACTCCTAAAAGTTGTTGTTTTTTCATTTTTCTTATTTTAAATATTATTACTATGTTGCTATCAAAGAATGGGATTAATATTTTTGGCTACAATTCAGCTGGATACCGTTCAACAATACTCTCAGTACTTATTTTTGTCTGTACATTTCGCAAATGAAATAATTCAAAAGAAATCCAAAAGAATTGCATCAGCCAGTAGCAGCATAAACTGTATTTATATATTCAAACAGGATTAAGACAAAAGAGGCTAATCAAACGATAGCTGTCTTTATCATCATCTGTTATTTTACTTTTTGGGAATTGTAAACCGTTTAAAAGGGAGGAAAAATTTTATAAAAAATGAAGAACTTTAAGACGTATCCTCTTAAAATTTTATCGCGACTTTACTTTTTTAAATACATGATAAAGTCAAATCTAGCAAAAGAAAAAAAGAAAAAAAAAGCAATCTAAGGACAATGACAGACCATTAATAAACAATTTCTGAAGTACCTTTTACTTAGAACAAGCAAAAAATCGGGACTTGATTGAAAGACAGAATTCAGCCCGGATTATCATCAATTTTATAGCTGTTTCGTTTTGAAACAGCTATAAAAAACAAAAGGGATTACCTTACGGTAATCCCTTAAACCTTTATAAATAAAAAAACCACTCTCTTCAAGTGGCTTAAAGTAGATGATTGAGCCGATGGAGGGACTCGAACCCACGACCTGCTGATTACAAATCAGCTGCTCTAGCCAGCTGAGCTACACCGGCGTCTCAAATCAGTTTTAAATACAGAAAATTAAAAAAATCCTGTATTTTATTTTTCAGTACAACCACAAAAAGTGGCAAAAAAATTGAGCCGATGGAGGGACTCGAACCCACGACCTGCTGATTACAAATCAGCTGCTCTAGCCAGCTGAGCTACACCGGCGGTCTCAATTCGGATGCAAATATAAGGCTGTTTTTGAAACTTCCAAATATTTTTTGAGCACTTTTTATTGATTTTTCAGACTACAGCGCGTTAACTTTATCAACCAACTGATTTGCAGCCTCTTCTAATTCTTTATTAATTTGCTTAAAATGCGCTTTTTTATTTTCAACATTTTTTTGGTTCACTTTTGTTACCAAATTATCGAATGTTGCGATCGCTTCCGTTACCAAAGCATCTGAAGTTTCAGTTGGTTTACCAGTGGTCGTCATCTCCCAAATGTAAACTGCTTCGATAATATCACCTAAAACGTAATTGATGTCTTTTTTTAAATTTCTAACGCTTGCCATTTTTCTAATGTTTAAAATTTCGATGGCAAAATTACAACTATTCTTTTGATTACATATTAAGAAATGAATATTTCTAATAATGAAGCAGTTCCGTTAAGCTCAAAATCGGTCATTATGGCCGGAATTAACACGGCATCACCCTTTTGAAAAGTCATCATCGTTCCATTCGCCCGAATAGAAAAAGTCCCTTCTGTACAAACCAGAACCGTAAAGGAATCAGTTGTTTTTTGAAAAACAAGTTCCCCATCCAACGGAATAAATCTCGTTGTAAAATACGGACAGTCGACTATCGGATTGGAGGTATTTACAATTTTAGCATACTCACATTTTGCATTTGACACCGTATAATCGATCGCATCCAATGCCAGGTCAATATGCAATTCCCGTGATTTTCCTTCGGCATCAACGCGATCCCAATCATATACACGATAAGTAATATCAGATGTTTGCTGTATTTCTGCGATGACGATTCCTGCACCTATCGCATGAATGGTTCCGGTTTCGAGAAAAAAAACATCCCCGGGAGCCACTTTTATTTCTTTCAGTATTTTAGTAAGCGTTTTATGTTCCAGATGGTACAGGTATTCTTCCGGAGACGCTTCTTTATCAAATCCTACGATAATCCGAGAATCAGGATCGGCCTGCATGACATACCACATTTCGGTTTTTCCGAAGGAATTGTGACGGATACGCGCCAGTTCATCATTGGGATGCAACTGAATCGACAAATCCTCTTTAGCATCCAAAAACTTAAATAATAAAGGAAAGGTAGTTCCGAATTTTTGATACACCTTGTTTCCTAACAAAGCCTTCGGATCGATATACAGCAACTCTTCCAGTGATTTTCCCGCAAGCTGACCGTTTCTAACGATACTGATATCACCGGGAACTGTAGAAATCTCCCAGCTTTCGCCAGTAGTTTGCGATACGATATCTTTATAAAGCAAGGACGATAATTTGGTACCTCCCCAAATTCTTTCTTTTAAAATGGGGGAAAATAATAACGGATACCAATCTATTGCCATAAAGCTATTAATTCATATTATTAGATCAGCAAAAATGCAAAAAAGTTTTGTAATTAACCAATACAAACTTTTATTAGCTACGTTAAAAAAACTTATTTCATCGATCGGATTGCTTCAAGTGCTTTAGGCATATGTTGACTTGCATTCCTACTATTAAACACCAAACGAACAATTCCGGCACGGTCTACAATGTAGGTTACCCGTCCCGGTAATAGCCCTAGCAAATTTGTCGGAACCCCAAATTGTTTTCGGATTACATTTCCTTTATCAGCCAACAAAATAAAAGGGAGTTTATAGCGACTGGCAAATTTCTGATGCGAAGTACTACTATCGCCGCTTATTCCGATTATTTCAGCTCCCAAATCGGAAAAGTCTTCATAACTATCCCGGAAAGCACAGGCTTCTTTGGTACAACCAGGTGTATCGTCTTTGGGATAAAAATAGAGCACCAGTGGTTTTTTACCCAAAAGAGTATTTATCGAAAAAACAGCGCCATTAGCATCTGTCGTTTGAAATTCCGGAATACGGTCGCCCACTTTTATGCTCATCTTATTTTCCGTTATAGGTTACAAAATTTCTTGGTGTTTCATAAAGCACCACTTCTAAATCCTTATCGGTTGCTATTTCTTTTCGGAGCTTATCCCATATGACAACAGCGATATGCTCGGCAGTGGGATTCAGGTTTTCAAATTCCGGCACATCAAGATTCAGGTTTTTATGATCCAATCGTTCTTCCACTTCCCGATGAATAATAGCAGCCAATTCGCCAAGATCCATAACATAACCGGTTTCCGGATCGATTTCACCGGTAACACTTACAATAAGTTCATAGTTATGCCCGTGGTAATTGGGATTGTTGCATTTTCCAAAAACGGCCTGGTTTTTTTCGAAGGTCCAATCTTTACGATACAATCGGTGGGCGGCATTAAAATGGGCTTTACGGCTAACAGTTACTCTCATGTTTTTATTTTAAACTTTATGTGCTTCCAGATAATGGTAAAACTTATCGAAGATGATTTTAAACCAAACCGTATAGATTTCCGGATGTAGTTCCATATCTTCTTTAACCGCCTCAATGGTCATCCATTTCCAGTTTTCTACTTCGTCCGGGTTAATTTGCGGTACTTCATTATAATACCCAATCATCACATGATCCAGTTCATGTTCTGTCAATCCATTATCAAAAGGCGCTTTATAGATAAAGGAAAAAAGCTCTTTTAACTCGGTTGTAAATCCCATTTCTTCCTGTAATCGACGCGATCCGGCCTGGATATTATTTTCCCCTTCCCGTTGATGACTGCAACAGGTATTGGTCCATAATAACGGCGAATGGTATTTATGATGCGCCCGTTGCTGTAACATGATTTCGTTTTTATCGTTCAGCACAAAAACCGAAAAGGCACGGTGCAACAACGCTTTTTCATGCGCCTCTATTTTCGGCATCAATCCTATGGGTTCGTCTTTTTCGTTTACTAATATTACTTTCTCTTCTGTCATAGCTTCGGATTACCTGCCAAAAATACAAAAAAGAAACGGTTTATATCGCTTTCGATCACCGCTGCCGACACTAAAAAAGAGTTGTATTTTCCGATAATTTAACACTTTTTCTGAGTACCTTCACATCGCAATGTCAAACCAAAAGCAAATGAATATTCAGATTCGTCCGTATCAGCATAGCGACAAGCCACAGCTTATGTCGCTTTTAAAGCGAAACATTCCCGATTATTTTGCACCCAGCGAAGAGGCCGATTTCGCGGAATACCTGGACCATCACCGGGAATATTATTTTGTGGTTGAAGTTGATGGTATAGTATTGGGTTCCGGCGGATTTAATCTCACCGAAGATCGTAAAACAGCCAAGATATCCTGGGATCTTTTTAACCCCGAAAGTCAGGGCAAAAGATTGGGATCGGCATTAACCCGATTCCGAATTCAACAAATCCAGTCGATTGAAGGAATTGATCTGATATCCGTACGAACCTCACAATTGGTTTATCCGTTTTATCAGAAATTTGGTTTTGAAACCACAGCTATCGTAAAAGATTACTGGGATATCGGTTTTGATTTGGTTCAAATGGAGCGCCCGTTACATCATGCTATTGACAAACCAGAATCTGAATAAAGCGTTAAAGCCTGTTATTACCGATCACAGTTATAGTATCTTTACCGGTAATTTAAAATTCCGCCATGAGGTCATTATTCATTTTAGTCGTTATCGCAACATTATTTTCCGGTTGTAAAGAGAAAGAACAATCAATTTCCCCGGAAGCAAAAAACTATCTAAATGAAGTGATCACATTACTCGAAACCAAATCGGTCAATCGGAAACACATCGACTGGACTAAATTCAGAACCGATGTATTGGCGCATGCCGGAAAAGCAGCAACAATACAGGAAGCTCATGCTTCGGTTAGCTATGCCCTACAATTATTAAAAGATCGCCATAGCTCTTTTAACACGTCCGAGCCGGAAGAAACCGACAATGAGACAACTCCGGAACTACCATCAGGAGTAATTCCAAAAGACATTGGTTATTTGTATCTCGGCAATTGCCCGAAAGACGAAGATGAGATCGAAATGTACCGTCAGCAATTAATCCAACAAATTATCGAACAAGACAAGCAACCTACCAAGGGTTGGATTGTAGATTTGAGAGGCAACAACAGTAGCTCCATTAGTCCGATGTTGGCTGCGATTGCGCCTGTTTTAGGCAACGGAACCGTTGGTTATTTTATAAATGACACCAATGAAGAACCGTGGATTAGTGAAAACGGAAAAATATTTTACGGAAAAACACTTGTAGAAGACCTGCACGAATTTTACAAGTTAAAAAACAGCAGTGCTCCAGTTGCCATACTAACCGATGGTAAAACCCAAAATTCGGGAGAAGCAATTGTAGTTGCTTTTAAAGGCCGACCAAAAACCAAAAGCTTCGGAACCAAAACCTATGGTGCTTCGTCACTAAACGAGACCTATATCCTTTCGGACGGCGCTACGATTTCGTTTACAACCGGTTATTTTGCCGATCGCAACAAAACGGCATACAAAGATGCGATCGCTCCCGATGCGGAAGTTTCGTCCGATCAGGTCGTTTCAAAAGCCATAACATGGCTTAAAGATTCAAAATAAATTAACGTGCTATACTTTCTGCAACTTTTAGGGCGCATTTTTCACCATCGATAGCAGCAGAAATAATTCCACCCGCATATCCGGCACCTTCGCCACAAGGATAGAGTCCTTTAATTTGTAAATGCTCCAAGCTTTCGTTATCACGCGGAATACGAACTGGTGAAGACGTACGACTTTCCGGCGCGTGTAAAATCGCCTCATTCGTCAGATAACCTTTCATCGACTTTCCGAAATCGACAAAACCTTCACGCATAATCTGCGTTAAAAATCCTGGAAACACCTGTCCCAATTCCACAGAAGTCGTTCCCGGAACATAGGATGTTTTCGGAATAGACGTTGATACTTTATGTTGTGTAAAATCGACCATCCGTTGCGCCGGTACTTTTTGGGTTTCTCCGGCCAAATGCCATGCTTTTTGCTCAATGGCTTTTTGAAATTCCATTCCCGCCAGAGCACCGAATTTAGCAAACGGCTTAAAATCTTCCAGTTTTAATTCGACTACAATACCGGAATTTGCGGTTTCCTGATCCCTTTTGGAAGGCGACCATCCATTGGTTACCACTTCGCCCGGACTGGTAGCACAAGGCGCGATAACACCACCCGGACACATACAAAAAGAATACATGCCACGGCCATTTACCTGCTTTACGATTGAATATGGCGCCGGAGGCAAAAATTCACCTCTAAAATCACAGGAATACTGAATACTATCGATTAAGGATTGCGGATGCTCTGCCCGAACCCCCAAAGCAAACGGCTTGGCTTCGATCAGGATTTTTTTCCGATCTAATAATTCGAAAATATCGCGAGCCGAATGTCCCGTAGCCAGTATAATCTTTTGTGCCAACAACTGTTCACCGGTATGGATTTCCACACCGTACACTTCATTATTTTTTACCAGAATATCGGTAACACGGGTTTCGAACAAGACTTTTCCACCGCATTCAATGATCTTTTCCCGTATATCCTGAATAATTTTCGGCAATTTATTGGTTCCGATATGCGGATGCGCTTCAACCAAAATATCCGATGAAGCACCATAGGCCACCAACAATTCCAGAATACGGTTTACATCCCCTCTTTTTTTCGAACGGGTATATAATTTCCCATCCGAATAAGTTCCAGCACCACCTTCTCCAAAACAATAATTGGAATCCTCATCTACAATATGATCCCGGTTGATTGCTTTTAAATCCCTACGTCTACCGCGAACATCTTTTCCTCTTTCAATAAGAACCGGACACAATCCCAGTTCGATTAATTGCAAAGCGGCAAAAAGTCCGGCAGGACCTGCGCCAATAACAATTACCTCCTGAGCATTGGTTACATTTTTATAATCCGGCAAATCGATTTTGATTTCCGTAAATTTTTCATCCGTAAAATACACCGCTACTTTCAGATTGATTTTCACCGAACGCTGACGCGCATCGATAGAACGTTTTACTATCGAAACATGCTGAATATCCGAAACATTGCTCTGTACCAACCTGGCAATATGTTGCTGCAATAATTCCTGATTTGCTGCTACATCCGGAGCAACCTGTATTTGTAATTCTCTTGGCATTTTATGGATTTGATTTTAAATCAGACTGCAAAAATAGTGATTTGGAACCGAAATGATTCCTCCCGATCCATTTTTCAGTTTTACAGCTAAATTATCCTTTGTAATTTTGTTGTTTAAATATAAAAAACAATGTCCAGACAAATAAAACTGATTTGGGATTTTCGCGGACCGGCTGCAGCCAAAACGGCCGAACACCACGAGATTCATTTAAAAGAATATATCGCAATGGAAAAACTACCATTATCCATTACCGGGTTTGAAATACTTAACGAAATGTATGCCATTGCCTATATGGTCGTAACCGACGAAAACATGATTTCGGTTCGCGATGCACTAAAACCACACCGCGGCGAATTGTATTCCGAATAAAAACAAAAAACACTTTCCCATAAAAAAACACCTGACAGGTTTTGGAAACCTGTCAGGTGTACTATCTAAAAATATTCTTTTTTAATTGGCTACCTCGCTGATAAACTTAATTCGCATCAGTCGCAACTCTTCAGTATCATAATCGCCGTCGAATTCTTTTAAGGCATCCTTAATATTATCGGATTCGGATTCCATAAAATACTCGTGAATCTCTTCTTGTTGATCATCATCCAATATATCATCGATCCAATATTTGATATTCAATTTGGTTCCGGAATATACGATCTGCTCCATTTCCTTTAACAGTGCATCCATATCCAGCCCTTTTGATGCGGCAATATCATTTAGCGACAATTTCCGGTCGATATTCTGAATAATATACAGTTTTAAGGCCGAATTGGCTCCCGTTGATTTTACAACAAGATCGTCCGGACGAACGATATCGTTATCTTCCACATAACGGGCGATCAGTTCCACGAATTCTTTCCCGTATTTTTTAGCTTTCCCTTCACCAACACCGTGAACATTACTGAGTTCATCCAGGTTGATCGGATATTTTAAAGACATGTCTTCGAGCGAAGGATCCTGAAATACCACAAATGGCGGCACTCCGATTTTTTTAGCTACTTTTTTACGCAGGTCTTTCAGCATTCCCATCAGGGTTTCATCTGCCGTTCCCGATGATTTGGAAGCGGTCACTACGGTTTCATCATCCGACTCGTTATATTCATGGTCTTCCGACATCAAAAACGAACCTGGATTTTTAATAAAATCCTCCCCTTTTGACGTTAGTTTTAAAACCCCGTAGGTTTCAATATCTTTCGACAAAAGACCGTCGACCAAAACCTGACGAATAAGTGCCATCCAGTATTTTTCTTCAAAGTCTTTTCCTTTTCCGAAAAACAACTGTGCATCGGTCTTATGCGCTTTAATTATTGCATTAATCTTACCGATCAGCGTAAATATGATTTCTTTGGATTTATACAACTGTTTGGTATCGCGAACGATTTCCAGTAGTGTCACCACCTGATCCTGTGCTTCGATTTTCTTTTTCGGATTGCGAACATTATCGTCCATATCGGCACCTTCTCCGTTTACTTCGTCGAATTCTTCTCCGAAATAATGCAACAGGAACTTACGACGTGACATCGACGTTTCGGCGTAGGCCACAACTTCCTGTAACAACGCAAAACCAATTTCCTGTTCGGCTACGGGTTTTCCCGACATGAATTTTTCGAGTTTCTCGATATCTTTATACGAGTAATACGCCACACAATGCCCTTCGCCACCGTCACGTCCAGCTCTACCGGTTTCCTGATAGTAACTCTCGAGTGATTTCGGAATATCGTGATGGATCACATAGCGCACATCCGGCTTATCGATTCCCATACCGAAAGCAATGGTTGCCACCACCACTTCCACGTCCTCCATCAGGAACATATCCTGATGCTTGGCTCTGGTTTTGGCATCCAGTCCGGCATGATACGGTACAGCGCTGACACCGTTTACCTGTAATACCTGAGCAATTTCCTCAACCTTTTTACGGCTAAGACAGTAAATAACCCCCGATTTTCCTTTATGTTGTTTGATAAAACGAATGATATCGGATTCGACATTTTTCGTTTTGGTACGCACTTCATAAAACAGATTCGGACGGTTAAAAGACGCTTTAAAAGTATTGGCATCAGTCATGTCCAGGTTTTTTAGAATATCTTCCTGAACTTTAGGAGTTGCCGTAGCGGTTAAACCGATCACCGGCACATCACCGAGTTGTTTGATGATATTGCGAAGATTGCGGTATTCCGGTCGGAAATCATGTCCCCATTCGGAAATACAGTGGGCTTCATCAATAGCTACAAACGACAAGGGAACTTCCCGTAAAAAGTGGACATATTCTTCTTTGGTCAACGATTCGGGGGCCACATACAGCAGCTTCGTCAATCCGGAAGTAATGTCTTTTTTTACCTGATTAATTTCTGTTTTTGTCAGTGAAGAATTCAAAACGTGGGCAACACCTGCTTCAGAAGACAAGCTTCGAATAGCATCGACCTGATTCTTCATTAAGGCAATCAACGGTGAAACGACGATTGCAGTTCCTTCTAACACCAATGCCGGCAACTGGTAACATAGGGATTTTCCACCACCGGTAGGCATGATAACAAAAGTGTTATTACCTGTAATAATACTTCGAACAACGTCCTCCTGTAAACCTTTGAATTGGTTAAAACCAAAATACTTTTTTAACTCTTTGTGCAAGTCAATTTCGGTTAGTTTCATTATTTATTATACAGTATTTTACATAAATTTGCAGAATATAAAGATACAAAAATCTTTCATACACACAAATTTTATAAAACTTCTGATTTGAGCACTATCGAAAGCATTTTGGCTACAGCCAGAAAAACCATACAATCTGAAAGTGAGAGCATTGCAAATCTGATCAACTACCTGGACGACGATTTTGCAAAAGCCGTAAACCTGATCTACAATAGCCGCGGACGCCTGGTGGTAACCGGCATCGGAAAAAGCGCGATTATCGCTACCAAAATAGTAGCAACACTGAACTCCACCGGTACCCCATCGATGTTCCTGCATGCCGCCGAAGCGATACATGGCGATTTAGGAATGGTACAACCCGGCGATGTAGTGATTTGCATTTCCAAAAGCGGAAACAGCCCGGAAATAAAAGTTCTGGTTCCGTTGTTAAAACGCTTCGGAAACCCTTTGATCGGAATGACCGCCAGTACGTCATCTTTCCTGGCAAAAGAATCCGATTATGTTTTAAACGCCTATGTTGAAGCCGAAGCCTGCCCGAATAATCTGGCACCAACCAACAGTACGACCGCACAGTTGGTTTTGGGTGATGCGCTGGCCGTATGCCTGATGGAACTCCGCAATTTTAAAAGTGAGGATTTTGCCAAATACCATCCCGGTGGCGCCTTGGGTAAAAAATTACTGCTTCGCGTAAGCGATATGCTGGACGCGACTCATAAACCGGTGGTTAGTCCGGACGCCAGCATCAAAACCGTGATTATGGAAATCTCCGAAAAACGATTGGGCGTAACCGCCGTAGTCGAAAACAGCAAAATCATCGGTATTATCACTGACGGTGACATCCGAAGAATGCTAAACAACAGAGATTCTTTTGGCGATCTGACCGCAAAAGACATTATGACCCAAAACCCGAAAATGGTCAAACCTACCGATATGGTTGTTGATGCTTTTAACATCATGGAAAACAATTCCATCACACAGCTGGTTGTTGCAAACGAAGGACACTATATCGGCATCATACATATTCACGACATTTTAAAAGAAGGGATTATCTAATGGGAAAGAAAAAAAGCATGAAAGAAATGTCGTTTCTGGATCATTTGGAAGAACTCCGCTGGCTCCTGATACGAAGTACGATTGCCATTTTAGTGGGTGGATGCGTAGCCTATTATTACAGTGATTTTATTTTTGACTCCGTTATATTCGGCCCGAAAGACGGTAATTTTGTAACCTACCGCTTTTTCTGTGAATTAGCTCAGAAATACGACCTGGATCAAAGTTTCTGTATGACCGAACTTCCGTTTGAACTACAAAACCGTACGATGGAAGGTCAGTTTGCGATGTTGATCTGGACTTCAATAACCGTTGGATTTATCCTTGCCTTCCCGTTTATCTTATGGGAACTATGGAAATTTATAAGCCCGGCTTTATACGAAAAAGAAAAACGCAACGCCCGATACTTTATTTTCGTATCGTCACTGCTTTTCTTCCTCGGCGTGATGTTCGGTTATTTTGTCATCACACCATTGTCGATTAACTTCCTGGCCAATCTGACCATTAGTAAATTCGTTGTTAACTCAATCGACATTCAGTCCTATATTGGATTGGTAAAATCCACGTCGCTATCGACCGGACTGGTTTTCGAATTACCAATTGTAATTTATTTCCTTTCACGATTAGGCATTGTCTCTCCGAGCTTTTTAAGAACCTACCGAAAATATGCCTACGTAATAATTTTGATCATTGCTGCCATAGTAACACCTCCGGATGTCATCAGCCAGATGATCGTTACCATTCCGCTGGTAATCTTATACGAACTGAGCATCTTTATCTCCAAATTTGTAACTAAGAAAGAAGAACTGAAAAACTCATAACCATGGCCAATTTAGTACAGGAATTCAACGATTACCGTTCTAAAATGAACGAAAAGTTGTTAAACGACAACAACAAGATCATCAAACGCATCTTTAACCTGGACACCAATGCCTATATGGAAGGTGCTTTGGATGTTAAAACAAAAGAATTATTGGGATTGGTCGCATCGGCCGTACTGCGTTGTGACGACTGTATCAAATACCATCTGGAAACAGCCTATAAAAACGGAATCACCCGTGAAGAAATGATGGAAGCCATGGGAATCGCCACCTTGGTTGGCGGAACCATTGTTATTCCACATTTGCGACGTGCATACGAATTCTGGGAAGCTTTAGAAACTAATTAATTGTTAATTTATTCCGCATTTACGCCTTTATTTGTTTATTTGCAAGGCGCTTATAAGGCATAACACACGACCTTACGCAATTTTATACGACTATAAGAATGAAATTAAGAGCTGAAAACCTAATCAAAACCTACAAGAAAAGAAGCGTTGTAAAGGGCATTTCCGTAGAAGTGAACCAAGGAGAAATCGTAGGATTATTAGGTCCGAACGGTGCCGGAAAAACCACTTCTTTCTACATGATCGTAGGATTGGTAAAACCGAATAGCGGTAACATTTACCTGGACGACATGAACATTACCGACTTCCCGATGTACAAACGGGCACAAAACGGCATTGGTTATTTGGCTCAGGAAGCTTCCGTTTTCAGAAAGTTAAGCATCGAAGACAACATTATGAGCGTACTGCAACTGACTAAATTATCCAAAAAGGAACAGGAAGCCAAAATGGAATCACTAATTGATGAATTCAGCTTACAACACATTCGTACCAACCGTGGGGATTTACTTTCCGGAGGAGAACGACGTCGTACTGAAATCGCACGTGCGCTGGCCACCGATCCTAAATTTATTCTATTGGACGAACCTTTTGCTGGTGTCGACCCGGTAGCGGTAGAAGACATTCAGCGTATTGTAGCGCAGCTAAAAAATAAAAACATCGGAATCCTGATTACCGATCACAACGTACAGGAAACCCTTGCTATTACCGACAAAACCTATCTGATGTTTGAAGGTGGAATTCTAAAAGCCGGTGTACCGGAAGAATTGGCCGAAGACGAAATGGTACGAAAAGTATACCTCGGACAAAACTTCGAATTACGTCGTAAGAAATTAGAATTTTAAATATAAAAATAAAGGGTTATCAAATGATAACCCTTTATTTTTTGATCGTAATCGCCCGGAGATCTTCGCCATTCCCATTAAAAACATTGATATCCACCAAACCTTTTATACCGTCAACTTCGGCTTGTTCGGTAAACTGCCACAACAGCCATTCGTCTTTTATATTTTCGACAAAAAAGTTATAATTGGCAATCCAGAATTGATAGCCTTTAAACTCGTCTTTTAAAAAATCTTTATAATAGCTTTCGCCGGAATAGATAATCGGTTTTACTTTATAATGGCGTTCCACTCGTTTTAGCCAACGTTTTAAACCTACTTTCAGGCTATCCATCGATTGCCCATCCGGAAGTTTTTCAATATCCAAGACCGGAGGAAAATCGCCCTTTTGCAGTTTTACCGTTTTGATAAACAATTCTGCCTGTTCCAGTGAGTTTTCATTGGGTCGGTAATAGTGGTATGCACCGCGGACAAAATGATTCTTTTTAGCTGCTGCCCAGTTTTCTTCAAACCGACCGTCGACATAGTTATTTCCGGCCGTGGAACGAATAAAGACAAAACTAAGCGGAAACTCCCCTTCCATTTTATCGATCACTTCCCAATCAATTTTATCCTGATATTCGGACACATCAAAACCGACCAGTTTCGTATCATGCCGACTAAGGATTTCAAAAATACGGACATCGGCTATTTTACGTTCCTCAGCACTTAACTTTCCGGCTACTTTATCGGTTTTAAATCCCAGATAATAGAGAAAACCGTTGCGATATTGGTAGACCGTTGCAACCAGAGTAATTGCCAAAGCAACGGCAGCTGCATATAAAATGATCTTCCCGGTCGAAAAGCCTTTTTTAGATTTGGCTTTTGCTTTGTAATTCCGGGATACGGCTGTCTTTTTTCGCGGAGCAGTACGCCTCTTCATGTACTTAAACGGCTTTGACTCCTTTGTTTAGGTTATTTGTGATGACCGAAAGCAACACATAAAACAAAATGATCATCGGAATCCCCAAATACTGGAAGAAGATCAGGAATAAGGCCGAAACCACCATAAACAGTATTTGTATTTTATTATTCGCCCAGCTAAAGTATTTCACTTTTAATGAAAATAAAGGAATTTCGGCATTTAGAATATAGGTACTAAACAAGCTGATTCCTACTAAAACATATGGATTACTCAACAAGTTGGAAAGCGCTTCAAACTGATTATCGAATAAAATCATCGGTAAGCTCATGATCAATAAGGCATTGGCCGGTGTTGGCAATCCGATAAACGAATCGGTCTGACGCGTATCGATATTAAACTTCGCCAATCGGTAGCACGATCCTAACGTGATTAAAAATCCAAGGTACGGTACAATTCCCATATAGAAGGTTTCCGGTGTCAGGTTATAATCGGGTTGATTTTCCTGAATATCGGCCAGCATTTTATACATCACCACACCCGGAACGACACCACTGGTCACCATATCGGCCAAAGAATCCAATTGCACGCCAAGCGGACTTTGCACTTTTAGCATCCGGGCAAAAAAGCCATCCCAAAAATCAAAAAATATACCCACACAAACACAGGAAAAGGCTTCGTTATAATTTCCGTTAAAAGCATGAATCAAAGCAAAGATTCCGGCAGAAAGATTTAAAAGCGTAATAACATTGGGAATGTGTTTCTTTACAGACATATAGATTTCGTTTTTTAGGAGGTCTTGAAACTCTCGTCACAAGAGACCAAATTACAAATTTTATGACAAAGGTAATACAATAAGTTAATACAAAATAGAGTTTAGTATTTGAGATTTTTATTTCATATTTGTATAAAATAAACGGCTTTGAAAAAAACCTTATTACTATTATTTCTTTTATTTCAGTTTCTTTCTTACAGTCAGTCCATTAGAAAGTATTCCAACGAATTTATGAATATTGGTGTGGATGCTGCTGCTTTGGGTATGGCCAATGCTGTTGTAGCCCACAGTGCCGATGTCAATTCCGGATATTGGAATCCAGCCGGACTGCTAAAAGTAGAAGGAAAACAGATTGGTTTGATGCATGCCAGTTACTTTGCCAACATAGCGCAGTATGATTATGCCGGTTTTGCGATGAAGATTGACGAACGCAGTGCTTTGGGTGTATCCCTGATCCGTTTTGGGGTTGACGACATTCTCAATACCACCCAATTAATTGACAGTCAGGGAAATATTGACTACAACCGGATCAGCTTGTTTTCGGCGGCCGATTACGGTTTAACTTTTTCCTATGCCCGTGCCTTACCGTTAGACGGTTTTAATTATGGTGTAAATGCTAAGATTATCCGTCGTATTATCGGAGATTTTGCCAGTTCCTGGGGATTTGGTTTTGATCTGGGAATCCAATACGAAAAAAATGATTGGAAAGTAGGTTTGATGGTTCGCGATATTACTACTACTTATAACGTATGGACCATCGACGAAGATGCCTACAACAAAATAAAAGATGCCGTACCGGGCGAGAATCAGGAGGCTCCGGAAACCACTGAGATTACCCTTCCGAAATTACAACTTGGTCTTTCCAAAAAATTTATCATCCGCTACGATTACAGCATTCTGGCAGCAACGCAACTTAACATGCGCTTTGCCCGGACCAACGATATTATTTCGACCAATGCAGTAAGTATCGATCCGGCAGCCGGTTTTGAATTTGGTTATACCGACCTTGTTTTTTTACGTGCCGGCGTGGGTAATTTCCAAAATGTAAAACAAATAGACAATTCCGAAAAGCTGAATTTCCAACCCAACCTTGGCCTTGGCTTTAAATACAAAGGCATCCAGGTTGATTATGCGTTAACCGATATTGGCGATCAGAGTGTGGCTTTGTATTCCAATATTTTTTCCTTAAAAGTTGATTTAGGCATTTTCAGCAGATAACTTAACACCGTAAAAACCATGCGTTCCTTTACTCTTTCGATTCTGACTTTATTTTTACTGTTCACGTCTACTAGCTCCGCACAAACCAATTTATTAGTATCCGAACAAACAGAAGTCAGCTTGTTAACCTGTGGTTCCGGGAGTCAGTTGCATTCTCTTTTCGGACATACGGCACTACGGATTCACAACCTACAAAATGGTGTGGATGTGGTTTTTAACTATGGTGCCTTCGATTTTAGTACGCCTAATTTTTATATGAAGTTTGTAAAAGGCGATATGCAATACTTTGTCGCCACCGGTTCGTATGATGAATTTATTCAGAACTACCAATATGAAAACCGTACGGTTTACGAGCAAAAATTAAACCTGACACCGGAACAGAAACAACAGTTGATCAATGATTTGGTAGCCGTACTTTCATCCGATCAGAAATTCTACACCTATAAATTTATTGACCGTAACTGCACCACTATGGTAGCCGAACGGATCAACAGCTTACTAAAAACGGCTATCAGCACCGATATTCCGGATACTAAAGAAGACTATCGTACGATATTAAATTCCTATCTGGCGAATAGTTTTTATGAAAAACTGGGAATCAATCTTATTTTCGGAGCTAAAGTCGACAAACAGTCGGATAAATTATTTCTTCCATTGGAATTGATGGACGGCGTTTCCAAAACTAAAACAGGTACGATACCTTTGGCTTCTGAAACCGTTACCGTATACCAGCAACAACCTTCGGAAACATCGGGTTCTCTTTGGAATAACATTTATACTTTTATAGCAGCTCTGGCGTTATTTGTGGCGTTTGCTCACAAAAAGCCGGTTGCGATTGGCTACTTGGCGATTATGGGATTAATGGGCTTGTTTTTCGCATTGGTTGGCTTTTATTCCTTCCACGAAGAAGTATCGGCCAACTACAACACTTTGGTGATCAGCCCAATATTCCTGATCTCTTTATTCTTTTTAATTGTTAAAAACAAAAAAGGATTCCAAATCAGTGCCTATACTTGTTTTGTTTCGATGCTGGCATTTATTGGTTATGCTTTTAACAAAGACCATTTCCTGTTAATGCTTCCGATTATCCTGGCAAACACTGCGCTATTAGTCCGCTTGATTCGGAAAGAAAAGCTATAATTTTATTGTCCTCTGTAAAATAAAACGGTACTCAGCGTTTTAATGATAATATTCACATCGAGAAAAACACTTCGATGTTTAATGTAGTATAAGTCGTATTGCAGTTTTACCATACTGTCTTCAATACTTTCCCCATAGGAATAATTCACCTGAGCCCAACCGGTAAGCCCCGGTTTTATAATATGCCGGATCTGATAAAACGGCATTTTTTGAGAAATTGCATCCACAAAAACCGGACGTTCCGGACGTGGCCCAATGACTGCCATATCACCTTTTAACACATTAATAAACTGTGGAAATTCATCGATACGGGAGCGACGCAGGAATTTCCCGAAAGGCGTTATCCGAACATCATTTGCTTTTGCAAAAACGGCACCATGCTGTTCGGCGTTGGTTATCATAGAACGGAATTTATAAATCCGAAACGGAATACCGTTTTTCCCAACCCTTTCCTGTGTATAAAACAATGGTCCTTTATTACTAATTGCATTTCCGATACAAACAATAGGTAACAACAGACAACCAAATAACAGCCCTAAAACAGAAAACAGAATTTCAAAACCGCGCATTACAATCAGATACAAACGATTGTGATTACTACGGCTAAAGGGAAACAACCTGTAAAAATCCTTTTCGGCATATAATATTGGTAACCGTTGCGTAGCGTGTTCGTATACCTGCATATATTCCCGTATCACCACCCCTTTTTCGAGCAGATTCAGCAACTGTTGGTAAACATCGGGGGCGATCGGTTTCGTCCCTTTTAGAGCAATAACCACCTCGGCAACCGAATGTTTTTTCACAAAAAACTCCAATTCGGCAAAGTTGATTTCCTGGAAACCGTCGGTATTTTTATTTTCAACAACCAGACTTTCAGAAGAAACAAATCCGGCAATTTCATAATGTGGATCGGCTTTCCCCAATTCGAGTGCCAATTGCGCAATAGTATCGCGACTGCACACAAAAACCACTCTTTTCACAAAACGATGAGAGGCCAGAAAATGCAGGTAAAAAAACCGCCAGGCAAACAGGCTCAGCAATATTGCAAAAAAGAAGTAAATGATCTGTAAACGGTTAGACGGTAATATCGGCGTAAAAACAGGAGTCAGCAAATAGCAAAACACCGTCATACAAGTCGTTAATATGGTACTTTTAACAATTTGAAACTGATTACTGGCCACCTGTAGGTTATACATTTCGAAAATAGTTCCGAACAGGTTAATGTAAAGTCCCAGAAAAAGTATGGAACCGAGCGATGATTCTTTAAATGAAAAATAATGAAATTTAAACGTAACCGTCAAAAAATATAAGGCAGCAAAAACAGCGAAAACATCTATTAAACGCAAAAGCACTTTCCTTTCAGAAATTTCAAAATGTATTTTTTTGCTGCTCATGTGGGGGAAATGTATTTCTACAAAAAAACAAGCTTTTATATAATTAAAACAGCTTACAGTTGTTTTTTTTAGAATTAATCTTTATTTAATAGAACAAACATACAATAATATTACTAATACTCAAACAATCGCTTCCATTGCTTTTTGATTTCTTTCCAGTCAAAACGTTCGACTTTACGGTAGGCATTTTCGATTTGTTTTTGAGCTATATCCGGATTTTCGATTAACTTCTGAATAGCCTCAACCATCGCATCAATATCACCATCGGCAACCAGTTGCGCCTCACCATCTTTATCAACCAAAAACGGAATTCCACCAACATTTGTAGCGACAACCGGTAAGCCCAAAGCCATCGCTTCCATTACGCTAACCGGCATATTGTCGAAATGAGACGTTGCTAAAAAAATGTCATAATCAGCAGCCAGGTTTGTCCATCCGGCTTTTGATAATCTCCCGGTAAACGCAACAGCCACACCTTTTAAATCGGCATAGGCTTTTACTTCATCCAGACTTCCGTCTTTGTCCGGGCCAACCATACATAAAGTCGTTTCCGGGTATCTTTCCTGTAACGATACGGCTACATCGACCGCCATTTTAGGATTGTAAATTGCGGCGAATGCCCGTACCCAAAGCAAACGGGGTTTGATTACATTTCGTTGTTTAAAAATATATCGCTCCCGCTCGATCAGATTTGGAATTTGTATCAGACCTGGCACATTCTTTTGTCGGAACTGTTCGATCAGATAGGCCGACGGTGCTACGTTTTTATAGGCGTGATCAAAAATCATCCGGCATAATCTCGGGTTTTGCTGCAAGCGTTTCGGTAAATCGCCACCATGCAGATACGGAATGTATTGTAAGCGAACTATTCTGCAAACCTGACTCACGATAAACGCATACCAAAAATTGAACGTACTGTAGGTATCTATGATCACAAAATCGGCCGAGCGCGCGTTTTTTAGGACCGTTAGCACCATATCGACTATTCGCAGTATTTTATTTTTTTGGGACGAAGCCGTGACCATGTGATACCCCTCTTTGGCAAATAAAACCGAAAGCGTATCAATAGTTGTAGGATTCTGACCATGAACGGCCAGTTTATTCCCGATGTAAAGGATCTTTTTCGTCATCGGGATATACTTTTAATAAGGTTAAAGCATAAATAAAAGCCGGTGCGGCGAGTCGCATGGCCGCATGGTTAATCGTGAACAGCCAAAAGGCTAAAAAACAAAACAAAAAGATATGATTCCGGTTCCCCAGACTCAACACTAACGGTACGATAAAGAGGATTAACAGGTTGATCACTCCGAGTATTCCGTGTTCTGCCAGCATTCGTGTAATTTCATTGTGCGTAGCCAGATCAATTCCGGTTAACTCCTGTCGGTATTCTTTATTTTTTCCGACGCCAATTCCCAAAAACGGATGATCCACAAACATTTGGATTTCCGTTTTAATCAATTCTTCCCTACCCGATAATTTACTTTCTTTTTCTCTTCCCAGAGCATCCTGGTTAGCATACCGTTTATCAATTAATCCGCTTGTTTGATAGGAACTGTAAATCCAGACGCTAAGGCTTGCCAATATGGTAAAAATAAATACCACCAGCATTTTACTACGTCCTTCTTTGTTCAATTTAAAATACGTCATAATAACCAATAACAGGATCATGATACATCCGGTTATCATCCCTCCACGGGAAAACGTAATAATTCCACGATAGGCGGTCATTAATGTCAGCGCAATATTGATCAATTGTAATCTCCGCGTTGGCGAATTCAATAAAAACTGACTAAAAAAGACAAAGGTTCCAAAGCCTAACATGGTTGATACCTGATTGGGACCGAAACCACCGGACGTTTCAAAATTGGATTGTGTTCCGGTTACCACATCCCGTACACTGGGTGTATACAAAAACAGATAGGTCACTACGGTAACTATGGGCATTGCAAAAGTCGTTAACAGGTTTCGCAATTCCCTTATGGTTATTTTTCTGTCAAAACAATATATAGCCGCCATTCCGAGACAAACCGGTCCGGATATATTAAAGGCGATGGCTTTACGCATATTGGTTTCATACGACAGGGTGGCTGTAGAAACAATGATACCCGGCACTAAAAAAATAAGGAATAACCAGTAAGGCCATGCATTTCGGGAGAAACCGGTGTAAAACATTCCGATCAGCAGGAATATCATCACCGTATACTTTCCGAATTCATTAAAAATCATACCGTTTGTCATTCGCAGGAATACTTCGATTCCCACGACATAGGCCGACAAATACAGGGCTTCGTTATTTTTATTTCTGGTTTTAAGTAAGATGATCAAACCGGAAACAAACGTCAGCATGGTTAGTAATACCGCTAAAAACGGCACTACATAAATAACACCACCTATCACAATATGCAATAGTAATAAAGCGATATAAGTCGTTTGTTTTTTAGTTCCCATTACTGATAAAATTCAGATAATCCCGTACTACGGATTCTTTTATATAATGCTGTTTGATATCCTTTTGCAGTGCCGTTCCGATTTCTGTACGCTTTACCGGATCTGCAATCAGTTGGAGCAACGCTTCGGTAAAGGATCCGGTATCGCCATCCGGTATTAAAATGCCGTTTGTCCCGTTAATTACCGTTGGAATTTCTCCTACAGCTGTTACAACCACCGGCAAACCAAAATAGCCATATTCCAGTAACGAAACCGGTAGTCCTTCGGAAATGGAGGTTAGTATTCCAATTTCCGACTGTTGGATTACCACATCCACTTCTGCCACACTGCCGTATAGGAAAACCGTATGTTGCAATTGAGAAGCATGAATCTGCTTCCGCAACTGCTCCGAATAAGCATCTTTAAAATCTTTACCAACCAGATGGAATGTCCAATCGGGATGGCTATTTTTTATATTTTTAGCCACCTCTAAAAGCAGCCAATGATTTTTTTGTGGTCTTAAATTCGCCAGACAAAGAATTCGTTTCCCCTCCGTTCCGTGTAACCGAATTCCGGATTCGCTATCTACTACGGCTACAAAATTAGGAAGGTATTTTACCTTTTTACAATGCAACTCCTTTTTGGACCAGTTTTTTAGTTTTTCGTTAACAGCGATGATTCGGTAAAAAAAGAACGATGCCCATTGTAACAACCTTTTATTTTTTCGTTCCGATACAAAATCACTATACCCATAATGGTCATGCCAGACAATTTTTAAAGAGGGTTGAATTATTTTTAACAATACGGCAAAGAAAAAAGAACTACTATGGGCATGTAGTATTGAAACCTTATGCTCTTTTACAAAGGTTCGCGTTCGCCACAAGGCTTTAAAATCCAAAACAGATTTTCGGTTGGCAAACCAATAGGGAACATCCGATTGTAATTCGTCTTTTAAAGCGCCTTCTTTCCGGGTTGCGATAAGTCCCGAAAACGAAATTTCAGCCGATAAAGCATTGGCATAACTTACAGCCATTTTTTCGGCACCTCCGATTTCGAGGCTATCAATTAATTGAACAATCCGCATTGTTGGTAAATCCAGTTTTTAAAATCGATATAATTCCATTTTAACGGCCCTTTAATATTCAATTCCCGTTTGTTGCTTTCTAACCGATTGCCATCGTAAACATAATAATATTTTCCATCAACCTTCTGTATATCGAGCTGGTGCATACCGGCGCTAAATTCTTTAATCGTTTCGCTTTTTTTAAGAAAAAACGGATACGCTCTTTTCGTGGTATACGTTCTGTTGGCAAAATTAAAACGGTATAATGACAGCCCAAAACCATAGCCTTCAGATGAATTTTGGACCGGCAACCACAAGCCTTTTTTATCGGCAAAAAAGCGACCACCGGCTCTTGCTTCAGTTCCCATAAGCGCGACCTCCTTTTTGTGTGGTTTCCATGTTCCAAAGAGCGAGTCTGCTTCAAACAGATACATATTCATATGATCATCAGATGCAACCAAAACATTAAGGCTATCCGACAAATAAATCGAAGGATCTTTTAGCGCTCTGTTTTTAATCAGTGTATCGCAAACTTTCCAGCCATACGGGAATCGCTCGGCTTTATACAACAATACATGCCCGGCACTTTTGGTTTCGGGCAACATATAAAACTCCTTTTTATATTTAAAAACCTGAGGATACGACAAATGAAACTTTTCCGTCAGTACCGCTCCTTTGTAATTATAATTGACGCCATCGGTTGATGTTAGTAGCGCGATATCGCCGTTGGGTTTTGTTTTTTTATGTTCTACAAAAAGATAGAACGTATCTTTTTCTTTTATAAAAAACGGATCGGCCAGAAATGTCGTACTGTCTTCCTGTTTTTTTAACTGTTCAAAAGTGTACATTTGATCTTTTTCAATCGGAATTTTATGTGGAAACACGGTTGATTCACCAAAACCCACGGACCACGGACCTCCTTTCGACTGCATAAAAGGAGTTTTATAATTAATCAGAAGCAATAGCAAGACGATGCTTATCGTCCCGAATATAACGACTTTTTTGAGCATTATTATTTTCTTAGCATTTTTTGTATTTCACTTTCAAAATAGTCCAACGTAAACTGTCGGGACCATTCCATTCCCAGTCTGGCTCTTTCCCGGTAATCCGCAGGACTTGCGAGACATTGTTCCATTAACATCCTATCTTCTGCGACAGACATTGACAACAGAATTCCTCTTTTTCCGTTATCCAGCATAGTTGGCACGCAGGAAACTCTGGTTGCAACCGGCACACAGCCCCAAAACATCGCTTCTGCAACCACCTTAGGCCATCCCTCACTTTGCGAAGGTAATATTAAAAAATGACTCTTTTGATAAGCCTTTTCAACGATTTCAGCCTCCTGATTTCCGTGTAATATGATATAGTGTTGTAATGCGTTGTCGCGAATATAATTTTCTAAATTTTCCCGTTCCGTACCTTCTCCATATACTTCCAAACGAACCGCATATCCCGACCGTAGCAAGGCTTCGGTCAATTGTACAGCATACAAAGGTCGTTTTCCTTTGGATAAGGTTCCCACAAAAAGTAAATTTATAGTAGTATCGAGTGTTCGCAACGGAACCTCTTTTTTATCACTATCGCGATAGGTTGCCGTAAAAAAGGGAACGATATTCGAACTGGCATTTTCCCATTCGCCATAGACCAACACTTTCATATTTCGGGTAAGCCAGGTATTCTCCAAAATCCACTTTTGCAAGCGATAACTCCAGGGTTGCTTACTTTTAGGATCCCAATTACCGGCATATTTTGCTGTTTTGTTTTTCTTCGGAAAGAGCATTTGTACCAAACAGGCTACCAATCCCATATTTCCGGGACAACGCAGATGAATATGATCTGCATCGCGCATCGCGATATAAGTCGCACAGACAATTCGCGGTAAGTGTATTATTGTTTTGACTATTTCCTTAACCGACAAAAGCGAAAAAGCCGGAACCACGCGAAAGTCGATTTTCGAATGTTGGTAGGGCAAATCGATCGCCGAAATGGCTCCATCCTGAATCGGAGCAACCAACAAAACCGTATCGACATATTGAAACCAAAGGTTCATTTCCTTTACATAAGGCCCATAAGCATAATACCGGTTTTCCCGGATAATATGCGGCACATGTGTAATAAGAGCTAACTTCATATTCTAAAATTTTCAGGAATTATACCTTTTCTTTTGGTTTGTTAAACAGCAGACTGACCCATCCGGTGAATCGTCCCAACGATTCGGTACAAGCTGCTCTTTTATCGGATGTTGTCACAATATTACTAATCCGTATCAAAAGTAGCAAACCGATAATCGTATGCCATTTTAGGATCGATTTCCAATCCGGATTCGGATAGGCCACTTTCCAGACATACCAACCGTTTCGCACCACCATTCGGCCATAGTGATACTGATTCGGCCGTCCGGAAGCATCGTGATGGTGTTCCAGTCGGGCGTTGGTATTGACATATATTTTTTCTATTTTCGAAACCCGAAGACAGAAATCGGCATCTTCATACAAGCCATAGCCTTCGAAATAGTCCGAAAAACGGAAGTTTTGAAAAATTTCTTTTTTAAAAGACGAAACACCACCCATGAGTTGTTCCACAGGATAGGTCTTTCCGGAAGGCGGTAAAAAACTAACACTTCGTCCGTGTGAAAACGTCGGCAAAAACCCGGGTGGTCTATCGGCATCCAGTCCCAGCTTTTTTCGCAACACAAAACGACTACCGTCTTTACGTACCCATCCGTCGTATTCGAATTCATTTTTCGAAATCGTATAGCCCGGTGTGATCGGTTTCCATTCTACTTCGTTGGTAATATAACCGCCCACGCCTTTGGCATCGGGATATAACGTATACGTTTTAAGCAATGCTTCAAAATAGTCTTTTTCCAGAATGGTATCATCGTCCAAAAAACAGATGATATCACTATCGGCCGGAACAAGACTGATCCCAACATTGCGTTGTTTGGTAAGCCCTCTGTTTTCCGGCGTAACTTTATGGTATTTTAAATTTTGAAAGGGATTTTCCTGTAAAATGATTTTCGTTTCATTGTCTGGCGAACCATCGACAATAAGAATCACATCCGGATAACAGGTTTGCACCGCCACCGATCGCAACAATCGCAATACCGATTGCGCTCTTTTATAAGTACAGATGATCAATGTATTTTTCATGATCGTTCTTTTAAAACATTTGCCCAATAGGTACTTCGATTCCAGGCTTTACCGAACTTTTTATAATAGCGTATTGGATTTTTGTCCGATTGAATTGTATAAAACTTGATACAAAGTGTGGTCTTGTATCCTAATAGTTGTTGTTCGGTATAATGTAGCAGTCGGAACAGCATCACTGTAGGCGATGGTTTGGGTTGTACCTCATCGTTTTGCCATTCCAAAACGGGACGGGTTCTAAAACCGCCCACGGGTGCTTTCAGATGTAATATTTCGGGTTGTGGTAAATATAAGATATCATATCCCTTATTGCGGAGTTGCATTCCAAAATCGGTATCTTCCCCAAAACCATTTTCAAACCGCATGTCAAATTTAAGTCCTTGCAAGGCGTCGCGATGTACAATACTACAACCCGAGCCAAAGTTTTCCCACTGCAGACGGTTGGTATATTTCGGGATATCGTCTTTTTGCAGACAACTTAGCGTAAATACCTTTCCTCCAGTTTTGCCAATTTCGCGGCTTGCCTGTTCTAAAAAATCCGACTGAAACCGAATATCATCATCCGCCAGAAATACCCATTCACTTTGTACAAACGACAAAGCCATATTCCGCGCATTACAAGCTCCGGTTTGATGTATTAAACGGTGTATGATTTCAAAAGGCCATGATTCCTTTGTGAGGTAATCCAATTCGCTACTACTATCTGCCACCGGATTTTGTTCTATCAGGATTACTCGTTTCGGTTTTAATGTCTGAGCCGACAAGTCCCGTAAAACATCATATAAAAATGTTTTTCGACCGATGGTCGGAATGATAACGTCAAACGCAAAAGGTTTTATATCCGTTATTTGTTCAGTGCTATTGTTTAGTGCTACACCGGAGAGTGTTCTTCGTTTATAAAATAAAGCTAATACAAAAGGCAATAACGTTACTTTTCGTTCGTACAAGAACAGGTTTAACAACAACATCAAAATCCAACGACCGCGATAGTGATGTTTTACAAATCGGAACAATAATTGATCCGACGCTTCCGGTCCGGTTTTAATTTTGGGATCCAATTGTTTTCGGAATAGTAATGGTTCCGAACAACATGCTAATCCGATAGCCATTCCCTGTTTGGCCAGAGAACCTAAAAAAAAGGCAAAATTCCGGTCGGCTTTCAGGTCTTTTAATGCGTTTAAAGTTTCGGCATATATTCCGCCTACCGTGACATGCATTTGCCAGGTTGGGAATGTTACGTTTCGATTGGGATTGGCAAACAAACTCTCGTCTACATAACCAATAGCATCCGGTATAAAATTTCCGATACCATAGGATAGCATTCTTTTTTTATAGAAGAAAAGTTCTGGTATTTTTTCCAGATGTAATTCCTCCCGATAATTTGCATCGCACCAAAGTAACAACCGATCCGGATAATCCGTTGCCAACCGTAGTAAACTACAGGCTATATTTCCGGAATCCGGAACCGCGATTGTAGTACCGCTTTCAAGGTCCATAACAGTCGCGACGGAATTTTGATGATGATACAATACGATCATGTTCCGATTATCTTTTTGTAAAAGGCTATATTTTGTTCAACCGTTTTCGCGATATTAAATTTCTCGTGCGTTCTGACTTCGGCTTTTTTCTCCATATTTTCTCGTAATTCCGAATCGTTTAACAAACGTACAATGCGGTCGGCATAAGTTTTATGATCCGTTGGATGTACCAGAAAACCGCTTTCTCCGTCCACAATCAGTTCGTTAGCCCAACCGATATTACTATTCACGACCGGCTTTCGCATGGCCATCGATTCGATTGTTACCATTCCCAACGTTTCTGCAAAAGTAGGAAAAATACAGACCTGTGCTTTTTCGATATACGTCCGTACTTTTTCATACGGTATTTTGCCTTTATATTCTATTTTATCTTTTAGCGAATCATCAAGACCATCCGACAGTAATTCCCAGGTAGACGACGCTCCGGTTGTAATATCGGACGAATCGTTTCCGATCAGAATTAAACGCGCTTCCGGGTTTTGTCCGATCACGTATTTCATGATTCCGGGCAATTCCAGTACGCCTTTTTTGCGGATTATCGTCCCGATATAGAGCAATAGTCCGTTTTCTTCCTGATGGGTTCCATTATCGCGGAATTGTTCCAGATTCAATCCATAATGAATCGTTACGATTTCTTTATTTCGGATATTAAAAATCTTTTTTGTTAGCGCACCGGCAAAGGTTGTCGGAGCAATATAGGCTTTTGCCTTTTGGATGCCCCATTTTTCAAAATAGAAATTTTTCCGTTTCTGCGGTCTGTTTTCCAGGTGACAGAAATAGGCATCGCTACCGTGAAAACGGATGATCAACGGTGCTTTTAATGTCATAAAAGCGGTTATACCCGTCCAATCCGGTGCTTCGACCAGTGTAATTTTTTCGGAAACAATCAGATCATTCAGATAGGATTCCAGGTATTTCCGGTAAAAATACCAGGTTGCCCATTTGTATTTTCGTTTTTTGACCGAATAAATCGTGACATCGTTTTCTTCAAAAACACAATCTTCCGTTTGTCCGTAGACCACTACCGATACCGTGACACCAGTTTGCGCTAATGCTACCGCCAGATTTTTAATACTGGTCCCGATTCCGCCGCTGTTGAGTACCTTTTCGTGCGGATATTCCGGTGTTAAAAAAGCAATGTGCATCATGACAACAGGGTATTAATCGCGTTCCATATATTTTTTGAAGCCATTTCGGGCGGAACCGCATTGATAATCCGGAACCATTCTTCGGCTTTTGTCGTATCACTCTTTCCGTTAACCACCACTTCCCGAATCGCAGCACCGATTGTATTTTTATCGTTCAACCAGATCACGGCTTTCGGATCGGGCATCGAACGGAAATGCACATACTTGTATATCTTTTTTACCGACCAGTCGGCTATTTTTTTATTTTCAACATCATAATTGATATAGGCGCACGGTTTGTGATGTGCGGCATAATCAAAAACCATCGACGATCCCAAATTGATGACCATTTCAGTATGGGCGATCGTATTCATTTGCAAATCCAAATCGGCCGGAGTAGGCAAAATCGTATTCCACATGCCTCCTTTTTTCTCCCATTTGGGGTTTACCGGTACGATAAGGTGTTTGTATTTTTTCAGTACCGAATCGAAACGATCCGAAAAATCCACCGGACATCTGCGGAACAAAACCCCCAATTCCTGTCCTTCCCGATTGAGCGTTTCGATAGCCTCCGCTACATTTTCAAGGTATTCCGGATCATCGGGACAAGTGGTGATATCGTCTCCGGAATAACAGATATATTTTTTATTCGGATCCAATCCATTCGCTTGAAAAAACGCCTCCCTCGAAAGCAATCGTTCTTTTTCAAAATGCGATTCGAATTGCGGTGTTCCCGTTACAAAAATAGATTCCGATTGAATATACGGATAATATTTTAGAAGTTCCGCTTTCATAAAAGCACTCCAGACAAAATAATAATCGGTTTCGACTACCATTGTAGCTTTGGGCAGGTTATCCCATGAAAAAATAAACGTTGCCGTGGGAATTCCCAGTTCCTGAGCGGCCAAAAGTGGCGCAATAGCAGTCATTGGTCGTTGATTGGTACAGAATACCATCGCCGGTTTTTCCGTTTCCAACACTTTCTTACACTCCCGGAAATAGGCCGTTTGTTTTTCGAGTTCGCGAATATTTTGTCGGATTTTAAAGATTCCGCTATCGGATGTATAGCGCCATGTCAACCATTGGGTCGCCATACTTTTAAGTGCCGTTTTTATATTTCTATACGAATACGGAAACCGATAGGTATCGTAAACCGCATCATTAAATTGTCTTTTATTCCGGTTTAATTCAATTTGTTTCCGGGCATTTTTATAGACTTCGGTACGTTTGTTACTTTTCGCTTCGCGGATTACAATTTCCGGAAACCCTAAACCGGTTAGCTGAAAAGGGGTATTATTCCAGAAAACCACGTCGTAGCCTTGTTCGACTCCCAATTCGTGAAAACGGGAATAGGCAAAATTGCGAAGCCCAATTCCGTCCGGAAGCAAAATAAAAATCTTGTTTTTTGACATCTTTTTAAATATCCCTAAATTGTTTTTGGTGGTTCAATTGCCAAAGATTCGCTTCTTTAAGAGAACTGACAAATAATTCGGCGCTATTTCCGCTACCAAAATCACCGGTTATTTTTTGAACGGTATGTGCACCGATAACCTTCAACGCTTCCTGAATAGCCACTTTATCGTAGGTTACATTCAAAATATCACCATTTACAGAACGATTTTGCTGGCGACTGCCGATGTTAATAATCGGCAAACCGTAATACGGTGCCTCTCTGATTCCGGCACTACTGTTTCCGATAATAAAACGGGCATTTTTGAGCAAAGTCAGAAAATATTCAAACCGCAAGGACGGAAAAACCCGAAAGCGATCATTCCCTTTTAATTTTTCGTAAGCTTTCAGTATGGCTGAATTCCCTAAATCATTATTCGGATAAATGACCACATACGGGCGATCATCTTCTAATAATGCGCCAACAAAATTATCGGCATAGTCTTGCATATTTTGAAATTCGGTCGTCACCGGGTGGAACATGGCCACCGCATAATGATCAAAATCTATTTCATAGTATTCTTTTACGGTTTGCAGGTCGGGAAGTGTGTCCGAAAACATAATATCCAAATCCGGAGAACCGATAACCGATACAGACGTTTCCAATTCTCCCATCTGTATCAATCGCTTTTTGGCCGTATCATTCGACACAAAATGAACGTGGCTCATCTTACTTGTCGCATGTCGGATCAATTCATCTATCGTTCCGGAAATTTCTCCGCCTTCAATATGCGCTACCAGGATATTGTTGAGCGATCCTACAATAGCGCCCGCCAACGCTTCTACCCTGTCGCCATGAATGATAATCATATCCGGTTGGATCTCTTTACAGTAAGCCGACAATCCTTCGATGGTTTTGGCCAGTGTCAGATCCATTGTTGTTTCGTGGGTATGATTTTCAAACGCATGCAGATTTGTAAATCCACAGCGTTCAATCTCAATCCACGTATACCCGTATTCCTGCTGCAAGTGCATACCGGTGACAAAAAGATACGGAATAAAATCCGGTTGCTTTTCCAAAGCCTGGATCAGCGATTTGATTTTCCCGAAATCGGCACGGGTACCGGTTAGAAATACAATTTTTTTCATCGTGCAATTATACTATATCATCCCAGTTTAGCTGTACGTCGTTAGCAATATCCCGTCCTGCAGTTTTACCCAATACGGATTCGAAATGTTCGGCCAGTATTTTTCCGGTTCCGGGACGTTTTACCCAGATATTTTCTTTTGTAAAAACGTCACCTTTTTTGATATCCCGAATCGTACACAAAGTAGCAAATGCAAAATCGATGGTTACCTGTTCCTCTTTTGCCGGCTGTTTGGTTCCGCCACGCATTAATGCGATTTCGGCCGAATTCCGAATCAGATCGGCACAATTTTGTTCGTCCATACTGCAAATAATATCCGGTCCGGTGCGCTCCATATGATCGGTAAAATGGCGTTCCAAAATGGACGCTCCCAAGGCTACCGCACCAAGACAAGCATTATTATTTAACGTATGATCACTTAATCCGAAAACCTTATCCGGGAAGGCATTGTGCATTTCGGTCATTGCTCCAAAACGAACCAAATGGATTGGCGTAGGATACAAATTCGTCGTATGCAATAGCGCTACCGGTACGCTGTGTTTATCAAAAATCGCAACGGCTTTACGAATACTTTCAATGGTATTCATCCCGGTACTTAAAATTACCGGTTTTCCAAACGATGCGATATGTTCGAGTAACGGATAATTGTTGCATTCGCCCGAACCAATCTTATAGGCCGGAATATCGAATTTTCGCAAGCGTTCAGCAGCCGCTCTGGAAAACGGTGTCGAAATAAAAATCATGCCTTTACTTTCCACATAATTTTTAAGTTCGAGTTCATCGGCTTCGTTTAACGCACAACGTTCCATAATTTCATAGATCGACACATCGGCATTACCGGGTATTACCTTTTTGGCGGCACCACTCATTTCATCGGCTACAATATGGGTCTGATGTTTCACCACTTCCACGCCAGCGCGAAAAGCAGCATCGACCATTTCCTTGGCCGTTTGTAGCGAGCCTTCGTGATTAATTCCGATTTCGGCAATTACCAATGGCGGATAATCCGGCCCGATTTTTCGGCCAGCTATTTCAATATAAGGATTCATTTATTTGGTGTTTTATGGTTGTGATACAGATAGGATGCATATTCAAAATCGGCTTCCGTATCGATATCCAGTTCGGCAAACGGATGCTCCACAATCCAGGGAATAGCCTGTTCGCTTATAATTTTTTGTGCTTCTAAAATAAGTTCGGTTTTACTGATGTATAGCAATCCGTTTTCAAAATATAAAGGTTCCATATCCTGACTTCGTTGTCCGATTTCATAATTAAACGGCACGTACCGGGATTGTGTTATTTTTCCTAATTTACGGATTATGGGTGTTACCGAAAACAAACTATCGGCTCCGGTCGCGCTATATTTTTCAAAACTGTCCCGAAGTAATGCTACCGGTCGTAACGGATTTGTCGCCTGTAATAAAACGACATTTTCCGGTTTTTCCGTTAGCGATTCCAACACATGTTTTAAAGCGGTAACCGTTGGTTCCAAATCGCCCGAAAGTGCAGCAGGTCTGTCGATTACAATCGTTCCGTAATCCAACGCTATTTTTTTGATTTCCGGATCATCGGTACTTACTACGATAGCATCGATTATATCCGCATTAGCTTTGGCATATTCTATGGAATGCACGATAAGCGGTATACCTCCGAGTGGTTTTATATTTTTCCCGGGAAGTCGTTTCGAGCCTCCGCGAGCCGGAATTACAGCTATCGTTTTCATTGGGCCATTTTCTTTTGAGCAGATGCAATAATCGTATTCATTCCTGCATTCCAGTTTTCGGTGGTATACAACGCGGTATCAAAAGCATAAGATTGCCCGGGATTTTCTGCAAAATCCAACATTGCTTTTTCCCATTCGGAGACAAAATGCGGACTTTCGATTAGTTTTCCAAACTTTCCGTATTGCAATACTTCGGGAACTCCTCCTAAAGCGGATGCGATGCAATAATTCCCACAATGCAGGGCTTCGATAAGGCTTAAGCCAAAACCTTCGTGACACAGCGTTGAAAACAAATAACAATCGGCTGCCTGAAGGTATTTTGGCAATTCATCATTCGGAATTCTTCCAAAATAACGAACACCTTCCGTTGTCTCTTTGGGTTCGGTTCCGATGACCCACAAAACACAATCGTCTCGTTTTTCGATCACATTTTTCCAGGCATCCAAAACAATATGTAGTCCTTTTTTAGGACGATCCTGTGCACACCAAACAAAAACTTTTTTGTTGGCGACACCAAATTCTTCTTTTAAAAGTTGTTTGGTTACGGGTGTAACCGGGTGAAACTTTGTGGTATCCACACCATTATGAAGTACTGAAAAACGGGTTGGTAAAATGGTGTAATAGTTTTTATGTGCTTTATACGAATCGTGTGTGAGTACAACCATTTCATCGATAGTTTCAAAAAACCATCTTCCGGAAAAATTTTCGTGAAAAGGTGGAAATCCGTGGTAGCAAAATTGCAAATAACAATTCTGTCGTAACCCTTTTAGAGTAAGCATTTCCGCTAACGGTTTCACAATTCCGTAATTGTCGACAATCTGAATGATATATTTCTGATCCGATTGCAACAAGCTTTCCAAAGCATCCAAATAACCGATATAGCGGTTTTTCTTCCATTTTCGGATGATTTTTGCCTGTAATGTGTTTTCAACCAACGTATAAATTACGGATTCGAATCTTTTTTCCGGTTGTTCACAGATAATATAATCGATCTGGTGATTGCTTTCTAAGTAATTCTTATATAAGGTTGTCCAACTCCCTATTTTCGGATAAGGCAGTGGCAATTGCGAAATAAGGATTACCTTGGGAAAATTTGCTACCATTTGGTAAAAATATAAAAAATATAGCTTCTATTTTTTTATTTTAAACTCGATACCGCTAAGGTTTTCGCTTATTTTATAGGTATATGGCAAATGAGCATATTGTGTAACGATGTGGCGTAACAACAGGTCGTTACATTCTTTTAGCGTATAACAATCCGGCACCTTTTTGCCCAGCAATTTTTTGAGTTTGTATTTAAAACTGTTATAAGACGGTTCTTCTTCGATACAAACACTAAGCGTTTGTCCCTCTTTCAATCGTGGTAATTCACCGAATAGCAAATGATCGACAACACTTTTACGGTTCGTTATTTTTCGAACCGGAAGTTGTTGTAAGCTATTGTAATCTTTTTCGTTTATCACGATGCCCCAATTTTCGGAGTTGACAGTTGTAAACTGCTGTTGTTGATTGAATCGGAAATGCTCCTGGTTTAATTCGGCCACACCCGAAAGTTGCAATTCCCTTTTCAACAAAGGACTTTCCGTTTGTCGGAAATTGGGATGCCATTGGTGTAGCATCCGTATTGTATCATCACAAAATCGAATCGGGCAACCCAGCTGTTTTAAGCGGTTATGAATATCGTTATCTTCCGAACCCCAGAAATGAAAAAACTGATCGTAGCCTCGAATCTGCCGCAATTTTTCCGTAGGAAACAACGACATTCCCGCTGCTTCACGGTTACTACTAAACTTTATTACATATTGATCAAATGATTTTTTCGCACTACTTTCCGCTTCCGATAGAAAGCCAACCGGGAAATACAAACCTTCATCCAATCGGGCATACTGATTGGCAAAAGCAATAAAATCCGGAGCAAAAATCATATCGATATCGGCCATAAAACAATAGTCGGTATCGGCTTTTCGGATGGCATAATTCAAGGCGATACTTCGACTCCAGGGTTGTGCTCCGGTAAAAAGATAATGATAGTCAACAAAAGGATAATTTTGGATTAATTCCTGTACAGCACAAGCCGTTGTTTCGTCTGAACCATAGTCGACTAATACGGTTTTAAAATTCGTATCCGTTTGTATTTTCAGGGAATCCAAAGAACGCCTCACCCGCTCAAAATCACGATTCCTATAAGGATAGATAACGGTAATCATGACGTACGGATCAGTTTTTTGATTATTTTTCTGAATCTTTTTTTCCAGTTGTGAAGATTGTCTTTCATAACGGTAACCGTTGCCCAGTCGACCGTCATATCGTTTATTTTAAAATCTTTTAGAAAGCCTCCTATGCGCAGTGTTTGGTCCTCATATACTTCATAGGCTCTGGCATACCAGCTATGAAATGCTATTTTTTGTCCGTTGGGTAGCAGGATTATATTCCCTATTGCATCTTCTCCTACCGGATTTATGGTATCTAAATACAGAAATTTATATCCTTTGTGATGTGCCCAGAAATAAAAACAATAGTACGGTTCTTTAAGACTCGCCACGTCATACTTATATGGCAATGCTGCATAATCCTTATCCTGATATAAATTCGGAAAATAACGTTGGTACGTCATTATTTCCTTTTGATCATATTTCTCTGCAATTTTTTTAAAATTAAGAACCGAAAAAAAGGTATTAATTGCTTCGGGATTGTTGTTTCGATGTCCTATCATTCCGCCATCCCGAACGCCACAAATATCCAGATCATTGGATTTCATATGCTGTATCAGATCAAAAATCAACTCGGAATCATAAAAGAAAATATCTTCATCTGCCATGATGATCCATTCGAAACCTTTGTTTTTTAATTTACGAAACATATAGTGAATACTGTCTATTCCATACATCCCCTGCGTTCCGTCGATCACAATTTTGGTGGTTCCTTTGGGAAACAAAGTAGCTGTTTTTGTGTACAGTTTAAAACTGGCTACTGTGGTTATAATTGCAATTTTATTTTTATCTACCATTCCAATTGTATTAATTTTTCAAATAGGCCTGTACCATCCGAGTCGGTAATCCTTTAAAACGAAAAAATAAAGGTAAAATACTTTTATGAAATATAATTTTGGAAAATAATCGGATCTTAACAAAATACCCAATTCCAATACCCTTTATGCTTTTTAAATCGGGTGGTTTCACTTCCGCAACCAGTGTATTTATAAGTTTATCTAACGCATCGGTCATCCAGGATTCGGTTACATTTCCCAGATGAAATGCATAATTATCTTCTGTTGACAACCGGTAATAACCTGATTTGACCACTGGAATATCCAATATGTCCCGTTCGCTGGTTCCTCCTAAACGAAATCGGGTTTGCTTGGGTAATCCTTTTTTAAAAATTTCATGTCGATAGGTTGCCAGATAATGTCCCGCGCCAATCACCGCTTTGGTGTTGCCTTGCGTGAGCGTCAGGTATTTTTCCAGTTGGTAGCAATTGTAAAAATTTTCATTTCCCACACTATGACCAAATGCTTTTAATCCTTCCGGGTTTTTCACGGCTGTAAACTGTAATTTTCGGGACCAAAAATAGTCCCAAAAAATATTCGCCGTATAGGTTTTATAGGATCGCGACGACGGCGTTGGACAAACCGCACCAGCCTTCGGAAAATTTTCAAACACCGCATAGGTCGCCTTTTGCCAGTCGGGTAAAAACATCACATCGGAATCGGCAATAGTAACCAACGGAAAGTCATTTCCGGACAGCCCTTTTAAAACGGCATTCATTTTTCCGACATTTGTAGTATGCAGTAATTCGTGAATTTTTTGAGCTGCAAGTAATTCATTCAGATAGTTCACAATGGTTTCACAACTGCCATTATTCACAATCGTGATATAGGTTTTGGAATGAACCGTTAGCAACAACGAATCGATACAATATTTCAGTATCGCGAAACTATCTTTAAAATAGCCTTCGAAAGACGGAATATAGACCGGCAGGATTACCTGATGGAAGTAATCGTCCGATTGTTGTATTTGATCTTTATGTGGATTAAATCCTACCCGCATCGTTTATGAATAAATTGCTTTTTATGCCTGATTATTATTATTTTATTTTTTGACGTAAAACACCGATTCCCAACAAAGCCAGCAATCCCTTGCCCCAAATTCCCAACGTCATTTTTTGTTTGATCACCGATTTGCTCGAATAACTAAACATCTCAAAAATTACTACATTTTTAAGTAATTTCAATGCATTAGTATAGTTATCTGCAATAAAAGCCCTATTAATCAACCCTCTATTGGTATTACAAACTGCATCCGACAACCAGACTTTTGGCAGGTTATGGCGTTCTACGAATTCTTTTCGGCATAAATACGAATCTTTAAGCGCAAAAATATATTTGTCAATATTTTTGGGATGACTGGCACTTCCCGCTACAATCCGATATACAGTTGTTACTTCCTTTAAAAAGAAAATATCCGACAGGTATGCTGTTTCCAAAAGAATCCGGGTATCCCCAATCACTCCTTTTAACAGTGCCGTCTGGTTGATTTCGACTGCTTTATCAAGAACCTTTTTCCGAAACATGGTCGTAGGAAACTCGATGAATTTATTTTTTAACATTACCCGAATAACATCGGCTTTGCTGACTTCCAATCCAGCTGGTTTTTTAATAAACCTTTCTGTTTGTTGATCATAATGTTTTACATCCGTGTACACCAATCCAATAGTAGGATTCGCTTCCAAAATATCGACTTGCTTTTGAAGTTTATCTTTTGTAATCCAATAATCGTCACCTTCACACATCGCTACATATTCACCCTTACATTGCGCCATAGCGAATAGAAAATTAGGCATCATTCCGAGGTTTTCGGTATGGGAAAAATAGCGGACTTTATTCGCGTTTGGATGCGTTTGGAGAATATCCTTTACAATTTCGTCGGTGGCATCCGGAGAACAATCGTTGGCAATAACCAATTCATAATCAAAATTACATTCCTGCATCAAGACGCCTTCGATCGCCTGACGTATGAACTTTTCGTGTCCATAAGTTATCATGCATACACTAACTTTCATTTTTCTTTGTTTATTTTGGTTATGATGTCGACTTTTATTGTCTTATTTAATTTTCGATCGCTTCATTGATGTCCACCTTTGCACTATTTAAAAAATTATAGCCTTTATTGGAAATTGTGATCAGTATAAAACCAATATAGATCCGGAGTTTATCCTTTAACGGATAGCTTGTACTGGCGATATTTTTCAGTATCTGACGACTGTATCCTTTTATTGTTTTTCCGGAGTTTATTTTGATCTGATAAAATGAACTCAACTGTCGGTATAATAAATATTGTTGGAGCGTATTTTTATTTTCCGTAGCGGTTGTTGCTACAATTTTAAATGCTTTTGTAAAAAACGTAAGTCGGGAAATATGCGACGAAAGTTCATTGGTTTTATCTTGTGTTATACTTTGATGTCCTCTTCTGATCCCAAATAGTACATCGTCTTTGTATATATATTTTAAATGGTTGGCCAGCATTCTGAAATGGAAATCCGTTTCGTGACTATTGGCTAATTCTTCATCAAATAGAGCTTTGCCCTGTAATATTGTACGTCTCCATAACGGTGAACCGGTAAAAAAATAATGATTCTTTGTAAGATAGGCCGTTAAGACATCTTCCTTAGGAGTTCGGTTGGCTCTAAAAACGGTTTTAATAGGTGAACCTTCAGTAAAATCTTCCGCCAGACAGGCACAAAAATCCAGTTCCGGATCTTCTTCCAATAACCGAACCTGTTTTTCCAGGAAATCGGGATACAGAATATCATCACTATCGAACCACTTTATATAAGTACCCTTGCTCTTTTCAAAGCCATAATTCCGACACGCATTGGCGCCTTTCGTTCGGTTATCGGGCCTTTTATAATAGTAAAACCGGCTATCCTTATTACTATAGGCCGACAGGGTTTCTTCGATGTTATCTGTCGAACCATCGTCCACAACAATACATTCCCAGTCCGGATAGGTTTGGGCAATCATACTGTCCAAAGTCGCTCCAATCAGATCGGCTCGGTTATAGGTTGGGATAATAACGGATACTAACGCTTTCATTTTTTAAAAGTACTGATAAAAAAACGTCGGATAAATTTTAGAAACGATATTGGTGTAAAATTACGAACATAATGTTTCCCTAGCAAAAGCCATTCTTTAAAGGCTAACTTTCGCTGGTCTTTTACCGCAACTTCATAGGTTAACAATAATGACAATCGCTCCTTTTTAGGAAACAGTGCCAGGTTTCTTAGAATAAAGTCTCCGAAAAATTGTTCTTTGGCTTTCTTTTTTAAAACGGCATTGTCTTGTCGGCCTGAAATATTCATTTCTGAAAATCGGATAAAGACAAAACTTTCATTAATGGTGTATATATTTTTCTGTTCGGAGAAATCGATCCAAGCGCGATCGTCGCTATACCATGCCAGAGGGTAATTGTAAAACCCATAAGTATCGTACGTTTTTTTGGTAAAAATATATTCCGACAGCGAGCTTCTCGTAAGTGCTTTTGTTTTTTTAAAAAAAGATTCCGTTGCCTTTTCCCAAACCGGATGTTGAAAAGGATCGGAAATTCGGGCTGCTTCCTGAAAAATTATTTTTGAGGCAAACTTAACCACATTTGTTTTATCCTTAAACTGTTCGTAATTACAATACCAGGATGCTATCGTGTTTTCCGACAATACATCATCGTCGCCTAAAATCATAATCCACTCTTCTTCGTTGATCAAATCGATACAACGATCCCATTGCCGGACCAGTGAATTCCCTCCGGTATTGGTTTCAAAGCGATGGTATTCGAACGGAAACTGACCGCTAAATCGTTGTAATAATTCCAATGGATCATCGGGACTGGCATCGTCACCGATATATACCATAAATCGTTTATCGGTCTGATTGGCGAGTGAACGCAATGTTTCTTCAAAAAACTGAATCTTGTAATATGGAATTACGATCGCCAGCATTATTTAAAGGCTTTTTTTAGGAACTTAAACGGCATTAATATTTTATGTCCTACTTTATAGGAATTTGAATTATAGATTTTTGCTATTTTTTGCTGGTATTCTATTTCCATGATGCTGCTTCCGTCGAAAACCGAAAGTCCCTGTCGGTCAAACGATTCATCTGAAGCGATGGCAACCAGATACAAAGCGGGTATATCCGTTTGCTGTACAGCTTTATAATCGCCAGTCATAATCACTGGTTGTTCCGGACTTGCGATATCGGTAATCACGGAATTTCCGTTACAATAGCGTTGCGCCAACAATTGTTGCTTTGCAAAATAGCCCGACAATAAGGTTTCAAATTCCTGCTGATAGAGTTCTTTAATATGGAACTCATTTTTAAAATTCCGCAGATCGGAATAGTACAATTTATCCGGAGTAGAAATGATCACCATACCACCCGGTTTTAAAACACGTTTGATCTCGCGCATCATTTCGTCGTGCTGATCGTGATGCTCGATAGTTTCAAAACTGACCACAACATCCACACTTTGGTTTTCCAACGGGATGCTACTGGTACTTCCCTGTTGGAAACGGATATTATTTTTGTGGTATTTTCGTGTTGCCGCAACTACGGTCGTTTCGTCGATATCGACACCGTATACAAATGCCGCATTTTCACTTAAAAGATTGGTTCCGTATCCTTCACCACTGGCAATATCGAGAACCGTTTTTCCGGCTACATACTGTTTTGCTATTGCATAACGATGCAAATGATCAATTGCATCTCTGTTATATATAAATGTTTCGAGGCGTTCGCCTGTCCATCCTTTTTTCATATTTTTTCCCATTTTAACAACGGACGCACCAATCCGGGGAATCGTCCTGAATAATTGCCACGAGCCGTATTATCGCCCATTTCATCAATGATATTAAATCCAACCACTTCCATTTCGTGGAATTCCACATGAAACGGACTATAGCGCATAATCGCAAAACTACAGGTATAACCTCCTTCTGCCAGTAAATTACCGGGAATTTCAATTGTTTTGGTATAGATCCCTTTGGATACCGGTTCCTGAAGTGTATCGGATTTTGTGTCGTGTGAGCTCAGAATATGAACGCCCTGATTATTAAATAAGTTGAATCCATGTGTGAACTGCTGTTCGTCTTTTAGTACCTCATATGTAAAGCGTACCAATACCGAACTTGAGATCATATGATTAAGAGAGGTTTCCTGATTCTGATTAAGAACTTCCGCTTTATGCAGACGGAAAAATTCCGATCCGGGATGGTCTTTATCCCATTGTCTTGTTGCATTTTGCTGCGATTCTCTCAGGTATTCATCAATACAGTCGTCTACATTACCTTCAAAAACCACCCTACCGTGTTCCATTACGATTCCTTTGGTACAAAGACTTTTCACGGCCGCCATATTGTGACTAACAAATAGCACCGTTCGTCCTTCGCCTTTGGCGATGTCCTGCATTTTTCCGATGGCTTTTTTCTGAAATTCGGCATCACCAACCGCCAATACTTCATCGACAACCAGGATTTCCGGTTCGAGGTGTGCCGCAACAGCAAATGCCAATCTAACGGTCATTCCGCTACTGTAGCGTTTTACCGGTGTATCGATATAACGTTCGCAACCGCTAAAAGCAATAATTTCATCTATTTTGGAAGTGATTTCTTTTTTGGTCATTCCCAAAATGGAACCGTTTAAGTAGATGTTTTCCCTTCCGGTCATTTCCGGATGAAAACCCGTTCCAACTTCCAATAGCGAAGCAATACGCCCGCGGGTTTTGATACTTCCAGTTGTAGGTGCTGTTACCCGGGATAAAATTTTTAACAGGGTGGATTTCCCCGCTCCGTTTTTTCCGATTATTCCCAGAACTTCTCCCCGCTCGACTTCAAAACTAATATCATGTAAAGCCCATACATAATCACTGTTCCCTTTTTTCGAACGGTCGTTTACATCACCGATTTTTAAGTACGGGTCTTCTTTACCGCGCACTCTGTGCCACCATCTGTTTAAATCATGGCTTATGGTTCCCGTACCGACCGTTCCCAAGCGATATTGTTTGGAAATATGTTCGGCCTTTAGAATTACATCTTTCACCGGATAGTATTGGTAGTTTTAATGTTAATAGTTTACAAACTTATCTATAATTTTAGACGGAGTCAAATTTAAAGAAATAAAGTCCTGAAACAATATTTTCTTTTGTTATAAGATTCCTTTTCTCTCGCCCGATTACTGTTTATTTTTGCATACTCAAATTGGCTATCTTTGCAGCATGTTATCATTTTTAAAATCCAAACCCCTTTTAAAGGAACTTATTCCACAGGACTATACCGATATTCATTCTCATCTTCTTTTTGAGATAGACGACGGTGCTCAAAATCAAAACGATACGGCTTATTTATTAGATTCGTGCCGCGAATTCGGTTTTGCCCGTATGGTAACGACACCGCATACCTGTAGTTCGGTTTGGGAAAATACCCGTGAAAGTATTGAAAACAAACTTCAAGAAGTATACGAACTTTTACCGGAACCTGCCGGAGCTTTACAGCTTAAAGCAGCTTCAGAATATATGCTGGATGATACTTTTGTAAAATTATTTCAAGAGGAAAAACTGCTAACCTTAAAAGACAATTACGTTTTAGTAGAGATGTCGTATATCAATCCGCCGATTCAGTTGTTTGATATTTTATTTGAGTTACAGGTAGCCGGATATCAACCTGTACTGGCCCATCCGGAGCGTTATAATTTTTACCACAACAATTTCGAAGCGTATAAAAAGCTTAAAAAAGCCGGATGTCTGTTTCAGGCCAATTTGCTTTCGACTGTTGGTTATTATGGCGAGCATGTTACCAAAGCGGTTGAAAAACTCTTTAAAAACGACATGATCGATTTTACCGGTTCTGATATTCACCATAAAAATCATATTGCTTCTTTTTCAAAAAAAATAAAAATCGATGAGCTATTGCTTGTCGCCGCAATGAAACGAAACACACTGTTTAAATAAACAAAAAAAGTCCTTATAAATAAGGACTTTTTTTATGAACCGGATTGTTTTTTACCGGTTAAATAGTTTTTGCCACCATGGTCTTTCGTCTTCAAGATCGGCACCATAACCGTAGCCATAACCATAGCCTTTGGTCGTATCCGTATCGTTTAACAACAAACACATATTCGGTAATTTTTTCTCTCTATATATCGTTTGCGGCACATTTAGCATACGTTTATCCAGATAGTTTGCGCGCACCACATAGATAAAGACATCCGCGAGATGTGCCACCAACATAGTGTCGGTTACCAAACTTACCGGAGCCGTATCGACCACGATATAATCATATTCTTTCTTCAATTGTTCAAAAAGCGTATTTACTTTTTTGCTCATCAATAATTCGGCCGGATTCGGAGGAATTACTCCCGAAGGCAACACGTAGAACTCTTCGAAACCACTATGTTTAATGATATAGCTATTGATATCATCATCTTTTGACGACAGGTAGTTGGTCAGACCTTTAGATGGAATCGGGATATAATCATCCAATCTTGGATTACGGATATCCAAACCGATCAACAACACTTTTTTACCCGACAAGGCGATTGTAGCGGCAATATTGGCTGTGATAAAGGTTTTTCCTTCCTTCGGGAACGTTGATGTCAGAAAAATAGTTTTTGCCTGTCCATCCGGAACATGGTTTAACATAAACTCCAGATTTGTTTTGGCTATACGCAATGCCTCTGCAGCACTACTTCGACTAGTAGTCGTGATCAATTCATTAGCCGAAAGTGATTGCGGTATATCGCCCAGGAATGGTGCTTTGATTTTTGCTTCTATATCCTGACGTGATTTTACTTTGGTATCCAACAGATCTCTCAGATAAACTATTCCAAAAGGAATAAGCAGTCCCATAAACAATGCCCCTAAATAAATCAGATTTTTTTTAGGTGAAACAGGGATATCCGAAGCTTTGGCCGCATCGATCACTTTGGCATTTGGTGCTGTTACCGCCAATGAGATTGCCGTTTCTTCCCTTTTTTGTAACAGGTACAGGTATAATGATTCTTTGATTTGTTGTTGTCGTTGTAACACTCTGAATTCCCGTTCCTGTGTTGGAATTCGGGAAATGCGTCCGCCCAATAAACCTTCCTGACGATCCAGATTACGTTTTTTAATCGTCAATGCCGATTGCATACGGTTCAGGCTTTCATCTACGCTTATTTTTAAGGCTTCTATTTTCTCATCTAAAGCAATGATAATCGGGTTGTTTGGCGTAGAACTCTTTAAAATACGATTGCGTTCCAGTACCATTTTATTAAACTCATCTATGGATGTAGAGGCTGTAACGTTGGAAGCAAGATTACTTGGAACAAGATTACTTGGAATAAGATCTCCTTTTTTGCTATTTTTTAAAAAGTCCTTCATCGAAGCGACCACCTTCATCTGGGTTTCGGTTTCGATGACACTTTTTTCATACTGACTGGCACTTTCCAGAAACAAACCGGCTTCGGAAGTGATGTCCGTAATTTTATTTTGCTTTTTATACCCTTCCACATTTTTCTCTACCCCGTCCAGTTCCTGAGTGATCAATTCCAAACGTTGCGAAATAAAACGCGATGTATTTTCGGAAATAAAATTTTTATCGGCGATGGCATCTTCGTTATATATTCTAACTAAAGCATTTAAAAAATCCTCCGCTCGTTCTTTTACAGGATCTATTAACGACAATTCGATAACACTGGTATTCTTACTTAGCGGGTTTACCATCAATTTTGTTTTAAAATTTTCGGCAACTTTCGATAAGGGCACTATTTTAACATGGACAACAAAAGGATCATTGCTATGGCTTTTACCTTCGGCATCTACCAGGTTTTCTAATTTTTTGTTTACAATAAATGTTCCGTATTTGGTTTTTACCTCATTACCATAAGAATATTCACCTAATTTATTTTCTTTTTCATCATAGATTACAAAACGATTATTGCTTTTATTTTCTATTCTGTAAGCAAAATTTTGTAAATAAAAATCCTTACTTTTATTGGTAAACTCCATTTTAATTGGCGAATCTTTATATAAAAAAGAAGATTTAACTCTTCCTTCAGCTATATAAAAGATGTTTAGGTCTAATCTTTGTATAACGTTTTCTACTAATGTTCTGGATTTTAAGACCTCCACTTCATTATCAACATTACTTTTTGCCCCTGTCAGCATTCCAATATCAGAAAAAGCGGCTAATTCAGAAGCGATCCCCCCTTTTTTATCATCTTTTACAAGTATCGTTGCAACCGCTTTGTAGCTAGGTGATGTATAATAACGTAAATACAAGAATGCCGCTATTACTGAAAGTAATACCCCCAGTACTAACCAATGCCAATAGATTAAGTATTTATCAATCTGTTCACGAATAGAAAAGTTATTTTCGTTTTGCTCCTCAAAAGTATTAAATTCCTGATTCATGTATATCTATCTTGTGGTTAAAGCAATTATGGTTATTAATAAAGAAATTGCTGAAATGGCTACTGTAATATTCGGTCCTATTACCGATGAATTTACTTTGGTTTTGTTAGGCTCCACATAGACCACATCATTTTGTTTCAGATAGTAAAACTGAGAATTGAAAAACTCCGGTTTTGTTAAATCGACACGAGTGGTTGTTACCTTACCTTCTGTTTCGCGGATTATCAGAATATTATTACGTTTTCCGTAAACAGTAAGATCACCGGCCAAACTCAATGCCTCCGGTAATGTAATCCGTTCGGATTGTATCGGGTAGGTTCCTGGTCGGTTTACTTCTCCCTGAACGGTTACTTTATAGTTTAATATTCGCATATTAACCGACGGGTTCTTGATATAATCACTTAACAAGCCTTTTAATTTTGTCATGGCTTCACTACGGGTTAATCCACCTAGTTTAATAGCTCCGATAACCGGGAACGAAATTTCCCCATTGGAATCCACCAGATAGGTTTGTAAACGCGGCTGGCTTGCGGCTGTTTCGGTAGCACCTTGCATGGTAACTGCATATAAGTTAAATGGTACCGCCACTTCCGGGTTTTCTGCCGAAACGATAATCATTAACAAATCGTCCGGTTGTAATTTTGGTTCGAATGATGCTGAAGATCCCTCTCTTGAAAACTGATCAATGTTTTGATAATAAACAATATCCTTTTTTTGTGCACAGGAAGACAAGATTAAGAAAGCTCCCAAGACCAAAAAACAGAAAAAGCGAGAAATTACCTCCATAAATAATAAATTTTGCGCAAAGATACGCTTTTGATTTTTAATTAATATCCAAGGTCGAGAACGACGAATTCATACTTCTAAACTCCGGTACAATTGATTTCATCTGCATAACAATATCGGACAACTCTTGTCCTTCTTCCGTAATATTGATCAACAAATCTACTGCCTCTGAAATCATTTCAAACGTATCGGAGACTTCTATAGCAATCATAATTTTTTCGTGATGCGTTGGGAGTGTTTTAGAGGAATCGTTTAACAATTCTTCGTATAATTTTTCTCCTGGTCGCAATCCGACGAATTCGATCTTGATATCCTTATCGGGTTGTAATCCCGCCATACGAATCATTTTACGGGCCAGATCGATAATTTTTACCGGTTTCCCCATATCAAAAATATAGATCTCGCCACCACTTCCCATCGCTCCGGCTTCCAATACCAGCTGGCATGCTTCCGGAATGGTCATAAAATAGCGGATAATCTTTGGATGTGTAATCGTTATCGGACCACCATTGGCGATTTGCTGTTTAAACAACGGCACCACCGATCCATTGGATCCCAATACATTTCCGAAACGCGTGGTGATAAACTTGGTATGTTTGACCCCATTATTATGCAAATGATAATTTAAGGTCTGCACATATTTTTCGGCGATCCGCTTACTGGCTCCCATTACATTACTCGGATTTACCGCTTTATCGGTTGAGATCATCACGAATTTGGCCACTTTGTAGGCTACCGATAAATCGGCCAGATTGCGGGTTCCCATGACATTGGTAAAAACCGCCTGAATCGGGTGATCTTCCATCATCGGCACGTGTTTATAGGCCGCCGCGTGGAATACAATGTCCGGTTTGTATTTGGAGAAGATCGACTCGATCTCTTTTTTATTTCGTATATCGGCTACAAAAGAATGAATCGTGGCTGCCGATTTCTTTTTACTCAACTCTAACGTTAAATGGTATAAGGGTGTTTCCGCCTGATCAATCAACACCACCCGTTTAGGAGCAAAGGCAATGACCTGATTTACAATTTCACCACCAATGGAACCGGCCGCACCGGTAATGACCACCGTTTTGCCATTAATTTCCCTTTGGATGGCCGTATTGTCCAGTTTAATCGGTTTACGTTCCAACAAGTCTTCAATCTGAATGGATTTTACTTTTTTGGAAATATCCTTCACATCCGACCAGTCGGCCACCACTGGTACGGTATATACTTTAAATCCGTATTCCAAACATTCATCGATAAGTTCGATTTTTCGGTCTTCCTGTAAATCGTTTGAGGCCAGAATTAACGTATTGGCACCTAAGGAACGTAGTAAAACCGGCACTTTCTTTCGGCTGGTATAAATGGGCATATCCAAAATCCTTTTAGTGGTATTGGATGCATCATAATCTACAAATCCTAGTAATTTAAAACGTTGTGGTCGTTCGGTACGCAACGCATTAGCCAAAGCCGTCGCGTTAAAACCGGTACCATAGATCAGTGCTCTTTCGAGTTTTATTTTTTTAGATTCGGTCAGATAATGCTCAAAAATTTGTTTCACCACAATTCGGTATAGAAACAACCCCATAAAAGAGATAATAATATTGAGCAACAAACGGGTATTCAGAAACAGTTTATCACCAATAGCCTGTTCAAAGTAGACATTGATAAAAAACATCACCAAAAAGGTAGATGATTGTGCAAAAAACAGGCGAATTCCGTCGATAAACGTAGAATGTCGGATAATACCGGAATAGGTTCGGAATAACCAGAAAAAGAAAACGGTTACCGAAAGATATACACTAACAACATAGATAAATTTGTCTTTATCTAATGCCAGTCGGAACTGAATTCCCAAACCATCGAGCAAGAAATAGCTGATCACAGAAGCGATCATCACAACGGCAATGTCTATAAATAAGACAATCCATCGGGGCAAATAGCGTAAACTTTGCAAAGAAAAATCTTCCCTAAAAGTTGATGAAGCCTGCTGTAGATTGGAATACAGGCCTTGAAACACACTATTTTTCAAGTTCAACAGTATTATTGTTCATGAATTATTACTATAATTAAGGTGAATTAAAACGCTTCCGAAAGTTTCAATTTAAAAAACATATCAAGAACTGTTCCAATCCGTTCCATTTCAGCATCGGTCATGTTCGAACCGGAAGGCAGACATAGTCCGTTTTTAAACAGCTCTTCTGCAGTAGTTCCCCCATAATAGGGTGCCTTTTCGAATACCGGTTGCAAGTGCATTGGTTTCCAAAGTGGTCTGCTTTCAATATTGTCGGCATCCAGCATTAGTCGCAATTCCTCGGCCGCCGTTACACCAAAAATAACCGGATCGATATAAATTGTCGTTAACCAATGATTCGAAAAATAATCGGCTGTTGGCTCCTGTAACACGGTTATTCCTTCAATATTTTTAAAATAGTTTCTATAATATTGGTTTACTTTTCTTCGCAACGCAACGTGATCATCCAGCACTTCCATTTGCCCTCTTCCGATTCCGGCACAAATGTTACTCATCCGGTAATTATAACCGATAACACTATGCTGGTAATGTGGCGCTTCGTCTCTTGCCTGAGTTGATAAAAATATTATTTTCTTTTTGAGTTCCTGATCTTTCACAACCAGAGCACCACCACCCGATGTTGTGATGATTTTATTTCCGTTAAATGACAGAATTCCGAATTGGCCAAAAGTACCGCAGGATTGCCCTTTATAGGTACTTCCCAATGCTTCGGCACTGTCTTCGATTACCGGAATAGCATAGGCTGCTGCAATTCGGTTAATTTCGTCTACTTTATAAGGCATCCCGTACAAGTGTACCGCGATAATCGCTTTTGGTTTTTTTCCTAAGGCGATACGGTCTTTGATGGCATTTTCCAGCGCTACAGGACACATATTCCAGGTATCGGATTCACTGTCAATAAAAATGGGCGTGGCTCCCTGATAGGCAATTGGATTGGCCGAAGCCGAAAATGTCATGGATTGACAGATTACCTCATCACCAGCCTGCACACCCAACATAATTAAGGATAAATGCAACGCTGCTGTTCCTGAACTTAATGCCGCCACTTCGGCTATACCTCCCAGATAGGATTGCAATGCATTTTCAAAACCGGTTACATTCGGTCCCAAAGGAGCGATCCAATTACTTTCGAACGCTTCATTAACATAACGTTGCTCCGTTCCTCCCATATGAGGTGAAGAAAGCCAAATCTTAGCAGAACTCATTTTTTTTCATATTTATTTAAAAAGAAGAACCAATCTTTATGCAAAAATAATTATTCTTTTGTCATTGTTAACATTATACTTATTTATATAGCATGGTAAACCCTGAATATTGTATAAAAACCTTTTTATTAAAATAATTATTTTCAACAAAAACGAAGCAATGTGTTAAGTATTACCTTGAGATCCCCCATAAAGCTGCGGTTATAATAATAATGTAAATTCATTTTTATTTTATCCGGAAAAATAACCTCATTGTTAAATTTCTCAGGATTGGGAATATTTTTTAATATTTCTTCTTCATTCGAATACTTAATGCTCGCTTCTGAAGTTAATCCGGGTTTCAATTCTAAAATTTTACGTTCGTCACCGACCAATTTGTCGTAATAACCGGGAATATCGGGTCTTGGGCCAACAAAACTCATTTGTCCGAACAGTATATTGAGTAACTGTGGCAACTCGTCCAATTTATATTTGCGGAAAAAGGCGGCTATCGTTGGAATTACAACTTCACTCCTGGTACCACTCACAGACACTAAACGCATCGTTTTAAATTTTATTATGGTAAACGGTTTTCCATACTGTCCGATTCTTTTTTGGAGAAATATTCCTGAGGATTTTGTTTCAATAGCAGCCAAGATCCAGATTATGACAATTAAGCCTGAACAACAGATCAATAACAACAACGCTAAAAAGAAATCAAAAAATCGCTTTCCCACTATTTAGTAGTATTATAAAAAATAAACAATCGCTAGGCTTACAATTCTTTTCCGGGATTACCCACCACAATAGCACCATCGGGGACATCCCTGATGATGACCGCTCCCGCACCAACGACAGCCCATTTACCAATCGTTATTCCCGGAATCACAGTAGCTCCTATTCCAATATGAGCGCCTTCGCCCACAACAACTCCTCCAGCCAAAGCAGCATTTGGAGAAATATGAACAAAATCTTCCAACACGCAATCATGTTCCACTACAGCCCCTGAATTCACAATACAATGCTTTCCTATTGCTGCTCCGGAATTCACAATCGCATTGGGCATGACTACCGTTCCGTTACCGATAACAGCATGCGGCGAAACAACCGCTTTAGAATGAATCGCACTTACAAAATCTGCGGCTATTAAAGTGGCTATTTTTTTTCTAATCGCATTATCTCCAATAGATACGATAAACGTTTCGTTTTTTAATTTTGTTAATTCCGTGCTCTCCAATACCGGTATACCACAAATATGTTCCGCCTTTGGATTATCATCCAAAATTCCGTCAATCTTATACTCTTTTGTCGAGTCGACGATATCTATAATAACCTTGCAATGTCCGCTCCCTCCGTATAAATACATCTTAATTTCCTTTAAACACTTCCATAGTCGCTACACCTTCGGCCGAAATTCCTTCCCTAACGACGACTTTTTTAACCGTTAAAATTATAATTTTCATGTCAATCTTAAAACTAATATTGTTGACATAAAAAACATCGTATTCAAATTTTTGCTGCCAGCTAATGGCATTTCGTCCATTTACCTGAGCCCAACCGGTAATTCCTGGTTTTACTAAATGGCGTTTTTTTTGCGTTTCGCTATACAAAGGCAAATACTGAGGCAGTAATGGTCGTGGTCCAACCAGGCTCATATCACCTTTTAAAACGTTTAACAACTGTGGAATTTCATCCAACGATGTTTTACGCACAAAGTTTCCGACTCTTGTCAGGCGTTCGGAATCCGGCAGTAAATTTCCGTTCTCGTCACGTTTATCATTCATCGTTTTAAATTTAACGATTTTAAAAAGGCGTTCGTTTTTTCCGGGTCTGATCTGAAAGAAAAAAGGCTTTCCATCGTTTGCAATAAACAAAGCAATCATTACGATAATAACTATCGGACTCAAAATCAGCAGTCCAAAAAAAGCCACTATAAAATCGAAAAAAGGTTTACAATAATTTTTATACATTATACTATCTTATTAAAAACCGCTATATACTTTTTAACTGCTATTTCCAATGAATAGTTATCTTTCGCAACTTCCAAAGCCCTAGCGGATTGCTTTAGAATCAGCGCATCATTTTGAGTATAGCTTACGAAATCACGCGCTACAAATTTGTCAATTTTTTCCGAAAGTACATACCCCATATCCTCCGATTCTATCTTATCTTTCTGCCATCCGGGATGATTAATCAATATCGGTTTTCCTGCCGCCAAAGTATCAAAAAATTTATTAGCTGAATTAGCCCACAATTCTTTTACCGGTATCACAAAAGAACTTCCCATATTACATTCATAATACAGTTGTGGCAACTCTTGTTTGGAAACCGGATCCAGTATAAAAACATTTTTATCCAAAACATCCTCATCTAAAGCGAGCTTTTTGATCATTTCTTTTTCAGCCCCAGCTCCAATTAATATAAAAACAACGGTCGGATCTATTGTTATAACTTCTTTGGCTAATTTGACAACATAATCTATTCCATTTACACGACCGAAAGTACCGGCATATAAAACCGTAAATCGGGGAATAAAACCTATTTTTTCTTTCAATAATGATTTGTCCTGACTAAAGTTGTTTTGAAAGCGTCTGATTTCAGAAATATTCTCTATGATCTGAATAGGCTTCATTTTAAATTGTGGATATCTATCGACAATGGATTTTTTCATATCAACCGATAGCGGAACAATAGCAGCTGCATTTTTATAAATTATTCTTTCCAGTTGGTACAATAATTTCTGTAAATAAATATTTTTGATTGCACCTATAGCAATAACCGCTTCCGGCCATACATCTCTTGCTTCAAAAACAAATGGTGTTTTAGTCATCCATTTTTTTATCAAAGCAGGAATACCTATAGACAAAGGTGTAGAAGTAGCTAAAACCAAATCTGCTTTTATTGTTAACAGCTTAAATGATGCAAACCAAAGAAACTGAAAGAAAACCAGACTCCTTTTAAAATACGATAAGTGATTCCCATACGGCAAATAAATGTAATGTACTATTAAGCCATCTTTTTGCAATTTTACCCAACGTTTCGCCTGATTATATTCCGGATCTGAAGTAGAGGTCACTATTTCGATTTCATATCCTTTTTCTACAAATCCAGTAGCCAGATCATAGGAACGTGTCCCTCCATTTTCATTGGGAAATTTAAAATATTGATGTAGGTATAAAATCTTCATGCTTTTTATGATTTCAATAAAAATTTCCGAATCCTTAAATAATTTGTTCCTAATACATACTTAAACAGCAGTAAACTTTTCCATTTTACTATCTGTCGTAAACGCGTTACCGAAACAGTCTTCAGTAAATCTTCAACTTCAGAAACTTTTGTATTGTTATAAATTGTGAATCTTCCTATAGTGCGGCAATTATCACTAATAAGCGCTATTTTACTGGTAGGCTGTGATATAAATATCGATTCAATTCCCTTATTGGCGAGTATATTTCCCATTTCCTTAGAAAAGGAACCGCCAGGAATTGACACATAAGTCGTTTTAGTCTTTAGCAACTCATTTAATATTGTGATAGAAACAGACCACTCTTCTTCCAGTTCTACTAACGGCAATTTATTGAGCATACCCGGATGTGTATGCGAATGTGCTCCTATAAAATGTCCTTCTTCATGCAGCGAAATCACCTGATCTGATGTTAAAAACCCTTTCGTATTGATAAATGCGGTACTAATGAAAAAATATCCCTTAAAGCCATACTCTTTTAAAATCGGAGCAATTATGGAATAAAAAGAACCCCCACCATCGTCAAAGGTCAGCATCACATTTTCTTTTAAAATATTTCTATCGCTACAATATTGGGATATCCTTTGAATTTGTTTAACAAATTCCTCTTTTGAAATTTTATATTTATTAGCTGGATCTGTTTGAAAACCACTTTCCTGAACTGTATATTCGTATACATCATGATACATTAAAGAAATCATTTTTCCCATCATTTACTAGTATTACACCCCTTCATTAACGCTTTTACCTTTGAGCAATGCTCCAATTTTTCTAACGGCATAAAAGGCCGATTTGGCAAATGCTTTGGCAGGAATAAGCCAGGGCAGACTCGATGCAATAATTTTTGGTTTCACATACGCCGTAGGTCCGTACTTTTCTTTATAACGACGTCCTCCTCCGAATTCCATATATTTCACCCCTTTATCTTTCAACATTTCTATAGCATTCCACATGATCAGTTCATTGGGACAGTAACTTTGTGCCGATTGGTAGCTTGCTCCTCCTGAAAAGAATCCATAATTACCCGCATACGGAAAAAATGCTGACGCCAGGCATTCGCCTTCAGGATTAACGGCATAAAGCGCAACCATATTCTCCGAAAAGGTATGCTGCAACATTGTCCTGGTTTGCTCCATAGAATGGGTAGGCGCTAAACCTTGTCTCTGAAAAACCTCTTTCAGTTGTTTATAATATTCGTGAGCATATTCCTTTACATCCGAAATCTCCTTTACTACTACTCCCTTTTTTTTGGCTTTATTAATGGAATAACGCACACTGCTGTAACTCATATTTTTATACAGTTCCTCCTTATCTTTGGTAAGATCTAGCACATAACCTTTCTGTAATTCAATAGTAAAATTACGATGCAGGCATTCTGCAACTTCCAATTGCCAATCGGAAACCTGGAAATAACGACAGTGCTTGTTCTTAAACAACCATGCTATTAATTCTTCGTAAATATCCAATCTTTGATTCACCGTTATCTCTTTTAACATCGACAAACCCTGATACGATGTTGACCACCCTTCAAAAGGCGACGCTACTATCGGAACGCCTAATTTCTTTATTTTATGTCCATAAAAATAACCGATTTCTTTCTCTTTTTCAGATACAGCAACAACAAACGGAGCCACCTTATAGAATTCCTTTAGAAAATTGGCCCAGTTTTTGGACTTAAATACAGTATGGTCATAGCATGAGGCCATTTTATCCCACAACATATCGGGAGATGTAATAACTTCAAAAGTATATTTCATTATTTATTTGCTTTAAGTCGGTTATTATTAATGGATAATGATTTTAAAAATATATTGCATTTCAGCTAAAATTCGCGTTACATATAATTTAAAATTGTACTGTCTCCAATGTGGAAAATAAACCTGTGAGTACTTTTTACACAAGCCTAAGCTACCTAAAATACGGGGTATTTTTTTTGTTTTTTTCTACTTGCCGACAAAGGCCGTAAACCTCTCAAATAAACCGCTTTTTCGTCTGTCAAGTTCATTTCATTTATTCTGCCGGATATTTCAAAACCAAATAAGGAATCTTCACCGATAGCAAAATGTGTATCAAATCTGGTTTTTCCAATTACCGCTAACGGAATGAGTTTTGCGCATACTGTTGACAGAAAACTCCTGTAATTGACGATATTATATTTTTTTTCCTGATTTTTTTTAAAACAACCGGAGAGATAATCATCGCCGAGCTTTTCGTCTGTGTTTTCAACAAAGGTTTTGGTATTGGAAACCACAATGCCATCCAGTTGTGCCTTTTTTAGACATTCTTCTATAAAAGACGGACTTAATCTGTCGTCGTCGTCCAAAAAGGTAACATATGGTGTATTGGTATTCGCGACATAATCAAGCGCTATATTCCTTGCATTTGATACCCCGGGGCTATCGGTATAGAACAGCTTGTAGTTAAAATTATGCTTTTCCAAAGCTGCCGCTATACTATCATAATACGGATCTCTTTCACCATTTAACACCACTACAACCTCAAATACCGCATTACCGCAAGTTTGAACAGCAAGCGACTCGAAGCATTTATAGATATAATCACCAGATTTATAGGTCGGAATAATAACAGAAACTAGATACATCAGCTAAAAATTTGCTCGTAATTATAATTATCAATTTTGTTAGTCGTAGTTTTTTTCAAATGCTCTATAGCCTTAATTACCCCTTCCGATAAATCATTTACAGAATCTTTAGGAACAATATATCCATTGACCCCATTATTGATGACCTCCGAAAAATCCACACAATTGGTTGCAACAACCGGAATACCATAATATAATGCTTCTAAAACAACATTTGGAAAACCTTCTTTACGTGAAGACAGTACAAACAAATCGGCATTTTTATAATACGGATACGGATTCGATTGGTGACCCAATAAAAAAACATGATTGGTTAATTGATGCTCTTGTATCAGATGCGACAATTGGGCTTTATATCCCGTCTCATATCGTTCATCACCTAGAATATATAAACGGGTCGTTATATTGTGCTTTACCACTTCTTTCATCGCATGGATCAAAAGGTCAAATCCTTTTACAGAATACAAGGCTCCCGCAGCTACTATATTATAATTCCCGCTACTAAATTCACCCGGAAAATACAGTGCGCCACTTTCGTCCAATAACGATTGATCAACAATATTTCTGATTACTTTTATTTTTGTCAACGGAACTTTGTAGTGTCTGGCGACATCTATTTTCGAAAATTCGGTCTGCGCAATTATCAGATCGGCATGCTTAAGCGTAAACGAATTCATCCTACTTAGAATAGCTGATTTCACCCCCTTATGAGGCGATTCTGATGGTGGTACAGCAATACGAACAATCAACCTGGATTTGAGTCGGGACATCATACGTATGATCTGCAACAAATAGGCCACAACAATGGATGTGGTAAAAATATAATGTGGATTAATATCCTTTAACTCTTTAGACAACAAGCGATAGGCGCTTTTAGCATGGCTTTTATTATACTGAATATATGTAATATGTGGCTTTAAGGTTTGCGGTTTAGGCTCACTGCTGGTATTCACAAAAAAGACATCGTATTTTTCAATAGAAAGCGAATGCATAATATTGATTTGCATTCTTTCGGCACCGCCACCCTGAGTAGAAGCCGCAACAAAAACGACGCTCTTTTTTTTCATAATAAGATCCTTTCTTTATTTTAATTTAATTTCAGATTTCGAGTCAGACGATCCGTAACGACATCAATGATAATTTCAATACTCCATGATCTGATCATATTACATAAAAATTTCGAACAAGAAACATTAGTACCCCGAATAATCAATATTCTTTCATTTATAAGCAACGGAAAAACACTAATACGTCTTAATTCATTTTTGAAGCCAGACTGATATTATTGTACTCTGACCATTTCGCAAGTACATATAACTTCCAGATATTGTTTCCGTTCATCTCCGTCCCTTCCATATGATTATACAATTGTTTTTTGAATTTTTTCACATCCAGGTTAGGCACTCCATTCAAAAAGGAATCATTCAAACAATTTAAAACATCCTCTTTCAGGTCATTTTTAATCCAATCATCTAATGGTATAGAAAATCCTCTCTTGGGCTGATTAAAAACGGAACTAGGTATATATTCTTCCAATATATCTCTTAAAATCTTTTTTCTTAATTCTTTTTGATATCTAAAACGTACGGGTAACGTTCTGGCAAATTCAATTATTCTATAATCTAAAAAAGGACTTCTGACTTCTACGGCATAAGCCATACTCGCTCTATCGACCTTAACATTACTATCATTTTCTAACCAAAGTTTAATATTTAGATCCGCTGCTCTTTGCTTTTCATCTGATGCTAATTTTTTAAATATTGAGTAATGTGTATTGATCCATGAATCGTTTTTTACTAAATTTAAACTATTCATTGAAACAAAAATCCTTACTATAAAATCATCAATATTCTTGATTGAAAGCCACTCTTTAAATTTTGATTTTTTATTTATTATGAAAAGCCCCATAAAACTTCTAATAAAGTAGGGAACTTTAAAAAAAACTGTAGCTTTTCGGATACTTTCAAAATAATTATATCCCAGAAAGCTTTCATCACCACCATCACCGGATAAAGCGACAGTGACTCCTTTTTTTGTAACTAAATTCAATAACAATGAAGGTAAAGCGGAACTATCAGCAAAAGGTTCATCATAAACTTCTTGAAATTTCGGCAGTAATTTTAAGGCATCATTGGCATCACAAAATGTAGTTTTATGATTGGTGCCTAAAATTTTTGAAAACTCTTCTGCTATTTTACTTTCATCAAACTTTGGATCATTAAATCCAATAGTAAATGTATTTATCTTTTCTGCTGTTATTTTAGACGCAATAGCTGTAACCAATGCTGAATCTATTCCTCCAGAAAGAAACGTTCCTAAAGGAACATCTGAATCCATCCTTATTTTTACAGCATCGATTAATAATTTGTGTAATTCTTCTTTAGCCTTCTCATAGGAAATATCTTTAGTCGTAACGGATTCCAAATTCCAATATTCAGAAATATTCATCGATTGAGCCACTAAATCAATTTCAATACATTTCCCAGGACTTAACTTGAATACATTTTTCAAAATTGAATATGGAGAAGGTACATAACCGCAATCTAAATAAATTGAAATCGCTTCTTCAGATACTTCACTCTTTGAATTCATTAGCGGTTTTAATTGGCTACAAATTTCAAAAAGACCATCTTTCCAATAATAATAAAATGGTTTTACACCAAGCCGGTCTCTTGCACAAAAAACTTTTTCATTTTCAAAGTCATAAATCGCGAATGCAAACATTCCATTAATCTTTTGTAAAATATCTTTACCCCATACTGCATATCCCTTTACTAAAACTTCTGTATCACCAGTTGTTTCAAAAGAGTGCCCCAGCGTTTCCAATTCATCTCTGATATCTTGAAAATTATATATTTCACCATTAAAAACGATACTATATTTATCGTAAAAAAATGGTTGATTGGAACGAACATCCAAATCGACAATAGCCAATCGTAGATGACCTAAAGAAATATTCCCTTTTTTTGAGTACCCTAAATTATCAGGTCCTCTAAACTTTATTAAGTTAAGTTTGTCTAACACTTCTTCCTTTTCATAAGGAATGTTAGTTATATATATACCACACATTACTATTATTATTTTACACTATACTATAATCCTAAAGACTACTTTAATAAATCGCCTTAATTAAGTGCAATAAACTTATCAGCTACATTTTTTATATTATATTGCTCTATATTATGGACTTCTAACTTTCCGCTATAATCTCTTTTCAGAAACCTATCAATATTATTTTCATCTATTGTAAAAGACGATACTGACATTATAGGTCTTTTTGCTAACGCATAGTCAATTAACTTACTGGGAGACTGTACAGTGTTTCCATTTTCAAAGTTTACCAAAAAATCAGCTTTAGCCAATTCTACTAATAATTCCTCTCTGGTTAAATAATCTTTTATAATAAGTTTTTCTCCTAATTTACTTTTGTAAGGTTCCAATATATCCTTTGATTGTGTATAAATGATAAACTTAAAATTAATTGGCACTTTTGAAAGGTAATCCAGAAACATTCTAGGGTCTCTAACTCCCTGATAAAACACGCCCGAATAAATAAATGTCGGCACTTCATTATTAGGTTCTCTTGAATCTATACGCACTAAATCAAAATCAAAACCTTGTGGAATGACTTTAATTTTATCCCTAAAATCAGAATAATATGCCGATCTGCCTTCTTCTATCGGAATCGTAATATAATCTACATTCCTACAAAACCATTTTTCAATATATTTAAAATAAAAAGCTGGTGTTTCAATTGGATTTCCCATATAAGGGTCTCCACAATCAGCCACCCAGAGCTTAGGAAACGCGATTCCCATTCGCATTTTTGCTAATGCGCATCCCCAATGAATAGGATGCGGATACGCAATGGATATCAACATGTCTGTCCCTTTTTCTTTTTTAAGAATTTTAGTCATCTTAAACATGAATTCAATATTTGGAAACTCCAGCCAACGTCCTAATAAACGTCTTAAAATTTTATTTATAAAAGTGTCTTTACTAGAATTATCGCTATTCAAAGTTGCAAAAGTCATTTTTTCAATGTTTTTAACTTTGACGTTATTTTTAGCTTCAAACGCTGAATAATCATAATCCCCTAATACGCCATATAGGGCTACATCATGTCCTTGTTTACCAAGCTCTTTAGCTAGTTCAGTCGCTCTATTAGCTCTAGGAGATTGAAATGGAAAAATAGCACTCGCAATAATTATAATTTTTTTATTTTTCATTTTTATTAAAACATTTTACATCAACTTTCATTTTAAATACACATAAACGAAGTCTTTATTCGCCACACAATCACCCAACCTAAAACTCTTCTAGAACAAGTATTCATAAACAATATAAAATGGACTTGAAATATAAAAATACACGCCCGTAACCATTAAATACAAAGTAAGTTGCTCATAAATATTGAAAAAGAATGCAATAGGAAAAAAGTACAGTAAATATTTATACCTGTTCTTTCCAAAATTGATTAGCCATATATAAGCTATTATCGGGTAAGACAATGTAAAGAATCTTCCTCCCAGAGACGGGATACTCATAGTAAAATTTGCAAAAGTGACTAATACTAATAGGAATTTATAAAGACTTTCCGTTTTAAAGTTTCCTATAATTAATTTTTCATTTCGTATAAACAAATACACCAGTAAATTCATATAGGTAAAGGATATCGTTTTGAAAATCTTAGCTATCCAAAAAAAACCGGTTCCCTCTGCACTTAACCTCTCAATCGTTTCTGTACTGGTATAAGAATCTATTAATTTAGCTAGAAAAACTGGTAAAAAATCGGTACTATCTTTTGCCAATTGTAACGATATTGAAGAAAAAATAAAACTACAGAAAAATAAAACAATAAAAATTTTATAAAATCGACTTAATATTAAATATAAAAAAACAACAAAAATAAATATCCAAAACGAACCATGTATAAATGGTAGTAGTAGCATCAATACTAAATAGTGGTATTTTTTATTTCTAAAAACCTGAAATACTATAAAAACAGCTACCCAAGCTGCTGTCCAAAATCGAACTCCATTGATATTAAAAATCTGGTTTGTTAAAAATATATAGGCTAGAATATAAGACGATAAATCATTTTTGAAATTCTTTTCTTCTGTTAAAAACCGAAACGTTTTTAAGGCAAAAAAAGCAAAAACTATAGCAAAAACAGCAAACAAATAATGATAGTTATCTGTAAATCTAGAAACAAAAAAAGCTATCGTTTCATAATAATAATCTTTTCTTCCTTCGTCAAAACTTAAAAAATCTTTTAAACCCTCTATATACTCGAAATAATTTAGGCTTTGAAAAGACTCAAATTCTTCCCGATAAAAAAAACTATCTAAATCATTCTCATTTCCGCTTCGTTTTTCTATAGTAAAACTAATACCAAAACAAATTGCTGTTAGGAAGAAAATAACATACGACGATTTGGTTTTTATATTTTTTAAAGAATATAAAAACCCGATAAAAGGACTAATTATAAAAAAAACAATTTTAATAAATCTATCTAAATTATTTTCTTTTACACTCCACGCTTTTTGCTTAGTATTCATTTAAACTATATTATTAGATCTAAACAATTTACACTTCCGCCAATCATCATTTTTATTTTTTCAAAGCTTGACAAATATTATAACCTTATCAGAACGATCAAAAAAACTTTAACCCAGTGACTACTGTAAATTTAAAAGACATTCAACTATCCTTTCTGCTGCCATTCCATCCCATTTCTCAGGAATTCCTCCTTTTTTCCACTTTCCATTTAGCAATTGTGACAATACCGGAAGTAAAGCTAATGGGTTAGTACCAACCAATTCATTAGTCCCAATAGTAATTGTTTCCGGTCGTTCTGTGTTATCTCTTAAAGTAATACAGGGAATCCCCATCACGGTTGTTTCTTCAGTGATTCCTCCTGAATCAGTTATGACTGCCTTGGCATTTGCAACCAAATAATTGAATTCTAAATAACCCAAAGGATCTATTATAAAAAGATTCTCAGCTTGTATTCCTAAATCACTGAAAATTTTGGCTGTTCTTGGATGTATTGGGAACAAAACTGGTAATCCATCAACATTATTAACAATAGTTAGTATCAGCTCTTTTAATTTTTCACCTTGATCTACATTGGCAGGGCGATGTAAAGTCATTACGAGATAATTATCTTTCTGCAACCCCAGAGTGGAAAAAACTGAGGGAGCTAAAAAGCGCGGTATATTTTCCAACAAAGTATCTATCATGACATTACCTACAAAAAAGATGGCTTCTTCTGAAACCCCCGATTTTCTCAAATTAGCATTAGCAATTTCCGATGTAGTAAAAAAATAATCGGTAATACTATCAGTAACCATCCGATTTATTTCTTCCGGCATGGTTAAATCAAAAGAACGAATACCTGCTTCAACATGAGCCACTTTTATATTTACTTTTTTAGCAACAATACTGCAGGCCATTGTTGATGTCACATCACCAACCACCAAAACCAAATCAACAGGATTCATTAACAATTCTTTTTCAAAAGCAATCATAATAGCTGCCGTTTGTTCTGCCTGACTACCTCCTCCGCATTCTAAATTAACATCCGGTTGCGGAATGTTAAGCTCTCTAAAAAAGGTAGCACTCATTTTTTCGTCAAAATGCTGCCCAGTATGCACTAATCGAAATGAGATGTCTTTTCCCTTTTTTTGTGCATTCTGAATAGCATGTATTATAGGAGCAATTTTCATAAAATTAGGCCTTGCCCCTGCAATTAAGGTTATTTTCATTTTTTAAAGATTATGGTTATCAGATATACTATAGCAATCCTATTCATAAAACACATTCTAACTATAAATTTCAAAATTATTGTTTGTAATTTTAGGAGACCGATACAATTCTATAGTCCTTTTTAATCATAAAGATATTTTATCTAGCAATTTAATTATTCGTATTTTAAGCAAAAGAAAAGCGAACCACTCAGAACATTTTCATTTTCTATTTGCCCAACTAAATCCATCAACCATTTTTTTTAATTTTATTAAGTAATGGATATAAAAATTCTAAATAATTCAATTTCAAAAAACGCCCTGTCATTAAAACTAACGTCGCATACAACAGTCCTGCCACAATAAGATTCATTAAACTATTCTCAATGGCTACCATCTTAAGACAAAAAGTCACAGCAAACATAACCAGACATGTATGCAGTATTATTTTGAGCATCTGAAAAACAGGAAATAATTCATACACTTTAACGTTTAGTCTTTTGCTCACATATACTAAAGCAATCATCACTTTTACTATCGATAATGATACCGAAAAAATTGCAAGTGAAATTGGGTTATTAAAAATGATCATGATTAAGTATCCACCAATCCAGGCTAAAATTGCAATAAAGGCATGTAATCCGGAATAGAATTTAGTTGCCCCTAATGACAACATTAATGGAAAGAAAATAATGATATTAAAAAAATTAAGGACCATATTAATTTTAAAATATTTTCCGGATTCAAAATAAACATCTGAGTACATTAAAACCATTACCTCCGTAGAAAAAAACATAAAAAAAACAACTATCGGATAGATAATCATTGCAGATTTGTTTAACACACTTTTCCATGTAACTACTAATTCTTCAACGCCTTTATTTTCATGTATAACCCTAGAGAAAACAGGCATTAAAACGACTGAAGTACTTGTAGTTATCATAGACACGAGAGGCAACTCGATAAAGCCATTCGAAAATTCGGCAAAAACGTTTGCGCCAAAAAAACGGCTAATATAAAATTCATCCGCAGCTTTAATAGCGATCCCCCAAAAACTGGCAAAAACAAGAGGTATACTATATGCAAAAACCTCTTTAAGCTCCAATTTAGCAGCCTTCGATTCCACCCCTTTGAAAGGTATTCCTTTAAAGAAATAAGTCATCACAAATATTATCAATGAAGCGATTAACCATCCATAAATTGCGATAACATAATTTGCCTTGATCAAGATTACAGGAACAACTATAAAAATCAGCATCAATAATCTTGAAAGCGTATTATAAATTGCTAAAAACAAAGTTTTTTTATAGGTCGAAAAGATACCTTCAATACCTAATGTAGGCAATAATAACATAGGCATTGGCGAAAACACCTTCAATCCATACGCTAATTTTTCATTTTTTAAAACATCCGCAATGCAATCTGAAAATAAAAACAAAAAAACCGAAAATAACACTCCTGCCAGAAACAACACTTTACTTATCTTCCATACAATTGCCTTACCTTCATTTAAGTGATATCGGGGTAAAAAATAAGCATATACTCTTGGTAAGCCTGCAGAAAAAACAATTAATAAAGTAGTATAAACGTATAGTATTTGTTTATAAGTCCCATATTCTGCTTTATCCAGGTATCGTGATAGAATTGCTGCACTTACAATAGAAAGCCCTAAGGTACTTAAACTGCCTAATGCAACCCAAAATACCTGTTCTGTATTACTTGTTTTAACATTAATACGATTTGACATTTAATAAATTTTAATTACAATTCTCCATCAACAACACTATTTATAATCCACAGAAATAAAAATAAAACATCGCTTTTATTTGAAAATTATAATCAAAAAATAGCGTTTGATATGCGTTATTAGGCAATATGCGTTATTAATTTCTTACTTTTTTTAAATTATAAAGAAGCTCACTCCATATAACTTCATCAATAAAACCATTGTTACTCCTTTTTATAAAGACAATCGGTTATTTTGCCACCATACAGGAAACTGCGTTTTAACAATTTTAGCCGGGGAACCTGCTATAACAACCCCTTCTTCGGTAAAGCTCTTATTTACTGTTGAATTAGCTCCTATGGTTATATTGTTTACTATGGTTATATCTCCATACATGATTACCCCTGGTCCTATATACACATTGTCACCGATTTCAGGCGCTTTTAAACTTCCTGCACTTGCTCCAATATTGACCCCTACATGTAAACGACAATTTTTCCCAACCTTCGCCGCCGGATTGACAACTATAGTTCCATAATGTGGAATTGACAAGCCCGGTCCAAATACATTTACCGGAATAGAAAAACCTAACTTAAGAGATATTCTTCTATAAGCGATCCTGACAAAAATGAGTTGAATCTTTCCAAAAAGTCCTTGATTGGTATTTTTAAGATATTCATATTTGCGCATAAGTCGTATAAACTTCCAAATATAATTGGGAAATAAAAACTCTTTGATTTGATACAAAAATCCCTTTCCATTGATGCTTGAAGCCAATCTATCTTGATCTAGATAGTACTTATATTCTCTTTTTGTCGTAATCATATATTTGTTTAACTATTCGGTATAACAAAATTATAACTTCCCGTCAACTTCCCCTTTCAGCACTCCTTTTACATCATACAGCAGGCTGTTTTCCTTTAACAAAGTACTCAGATCAGCATTTAAAAATTCCTTATGGGCTACTCCTAAAACAACTGCATCAAATTGCTGTGATGGTAATTCATTACTGGTGACCAATCCATATTCGTGCTTCACCTCAGCCGGATTCGCCCAAGGATCGTATATATTTACTTCAATACCATAATCAGCTAAAGCCGCTATAACATCAACAATCTTAGTATTGCGCACATCCGGGCAGTTTTCCTTGAAAGTAATACCCATCATTAACAGTTTGGCTCCGTTTACCTGTATTCCTTTTTTGATCATAAGTTTAACCACCTGAGAAGCTACATATTCACCCATACTGTCGTTTAAACGACGACCGGCAAGAATGATTTCCGGGTGGTATCCTTTTTCCTGTGCTTTTTGTGCTAAATAATAAGGATCTACTCCAATACAATGTCCGCCAACAAGTCCCGGACGGAATGGAAGGAAATTCCATTTGGTTCCGGCTGCTGTCAAAACTGCCTGTGTATCGATTTCGAGAATATTAAAAATCTTTGCCAGTTCGTTTACAAAAGCAATATTGATGTCACGCTGTGAATTTTCGATTACTTTAGCGGCCTCGGCTACTTTTATAGTCGGTGCAAGATGCGTTCCGGCAACAATTACGTTTTTATAGAGTTCATCTACCTTTTGTCCGATTTCCAAAGTAGATCCGGAGGTTATCTTTAAGATTTTCTCTACTGTATGTTCCTTATCGCCCGGATTAATCCGCTCCGGTGAATAGCCTGCAAAAAAGTCCTCATTGAACTTTAGTCCAGATACTTTTTCGAGTACCGGTACACATTCTTCTTCCGTTACACCGGGATATACAGTAGATTCATAGATTACAATATCTCCTTTTTTCAGTACTTTTCCCACCGTTTCACTGGCTTTATACAAAGGAGTAAGATCCGGTCTGTTGTGTTTGTCAACTGGTGTAGGCACCGTAACAATAAAGTAATTACAATTTTTAATATCTTCTAAATCCGAAGAACAATACAAACCTTTTGAGTTGTGATTTTTGGCCACCAATACTCCTTTAAGTGTATCACTATCCACTTCAAGTGTACTATCATGACCCGAATTTAATTCGGAGATTCGTGCCGTATTAATATCAAAACCAACAACTGCATACTTTGTTGCAAATAATCTTGCCAATGGCAAGCCTACATAACCTAAACCTATAACTGCAATTTTATTATCCATTATAACTGATATTTTATTATTTTAAATTACTCCAATACCAAGAAACCGCTTCCTTAAGCCCTTCTCGAATTGAAAATTTCGGATTATAATCTAATTTTATTTTTGCTTTTTCAATACTCGCGAGAGAATGTGGAATATCCCCTGCTCTATTCGGTCCATATACCACCTCAACATTGGCTATTTCAGGGTCGTACTCCGATAAAAATTCTTTTAAATAGGTAACCAGTTCTTTTAAAGTGGTTCGGTCACCATAAGCCGTATTGTATACCGTATTAATTGCTTCCGGTGATTTTGTGGTCATTGCCAGCTCATTCATCTGGATCACATTATCGATATAGGTAAAATCTCTGGAATATTGTCCGTCGCCATTAATTACCGGGCTTTCATGCTGCATAAATTGCATTACGAATTTTGGAATTACGGCCGCATAGGCGCCATTTGGATTTTGGCGTCTTCCAAAAACATTAAAATATCGCAATCCGATGGTTTCCATCCCGTAGGTTTTACTAAACACATCGGCATACAATTCGTTTACATATTTTGTGATCGCATAAGGCGATAACGGTTTTCCGATTTTATCTTCCACTTTTGGCAAGGCTTCCGAATCGCCATAAGTAGAAGAGCTCGCCGCATAAACAAATCGCTTTACACCGGCATCTCTGGCCGCTACCAACATATTTAAAAAACCGGACACATTTACATCATTACTGGTAATCGGGTCGTTAATGGAACGCGGCACTGAACCTAATGCTGCCTGATGCAATACATAGTCAGCTCCTTCTACTGCTTTTTTACAGGTTTCCAAATCGCGGATATCACCTTCGATCAAAGTAAAGTCTGGATTATTTAGAAACGGTTCGATATTGTGACGATAACCCGTTGAAAAATTATCCAGGCAAACGATGCTGTGTTTTTTATTCAGAAAGTATTCAATAAGATTCGATCCGATAAATCCAGCACCACCGGTAATCAAAAGTTTACTCATTCTCTATATTTTTTATTAGGATAAACATTTTTTATTACTAAAGAATTCCCAATCGGTTGGTCTTTGATTCGCGAATTAATTGCTACCTCCAAAAAGCAACAGTCCTTTTTTATCAAAATCATCCGTTAGAATAAACTTTACTTTTCGCTTGATTTCTTCTTCAATTTTGTAAGCCAGCTGTTCTACATAGTCTTCATTGAGTGACTGACCCACCAATACGACTTCAATGGTTCCGGTATCCCGCCCCTCGGCATAATCGCCAATGAGGTATACTTTTTTCACTTCCCCCATCCGCTCCAGTATGGTTGCTACTATCGTATCCAAACCTATAGTTCGTCTAACGACACTTTGCAACAACGAAAAAAGAGGGTGATTGGTATTGGCCCGATAGGAAATCGTATTCCGTACGGCTTCTTTTTCAAGATAACCCGCTTCCGAAAGATTGTTTAATTCTTTGCGTATCGCATTGGTCGATTCGCTGAATTCTTCGGCTAAACCTCTCAAATGACCATGATTGGCTGCATTTATAAAAAACTTAACCAATAGTCGTAATCGGGTTTTTGATGTTATTAAGGATTCTAACATTACACTATTATGAGCAACAAAAGTACTCGTTATTTTGTAACAAAAATATTTTTTTTCAGAAATTTTAAAAAGTCACAAAATTCATTATTATTTAAAGAAAAATGCCTTTCTCATTTACATAAGAAAGGCATTTTTGATAGTCTATTTTTGATGCTTATGAACCGATACCCTGGTATACAAATCCTATTTTTTGAAGGGCTTCTTTATCCAACAGATTTCTACCATCGAAGATAAAAGCCGGTTTTAACATATTGTCATAAATACGTTTCCAGTCGTAGGTTTTAAATTCGTCCCATTCGGTTAATATTGCAATGGCATGCGCTTTATCGGCAGCCGCATACGGATCGTTGGTCACAGTTAATCCCCTTCTGTTTTCATCAGCAGAGCGGCTTTCAAGATAATCCAGATCATAAAAAATCTGGTCTTCCTGTACTTTCGGATCATATACGGCAATTTCCGCACGTTCGCTCAACAAGTCATCCGCTACATAAATAGCCGCCGACTCCCGGGTATCATTGGTATCTTTTTTAAATGCCCATCCCATAAAAGCGATTTTCTTTCCGGAAACCGTATTGTATAATGTCTGGATGATATTTTTACCAAAACGGCGCTTCTGGTGGTCGTTCATAATGATAACTTGCTCCCAATAATCAGCTACTTCATTTAATCCGTAGGATTTAGCAATATAAACCAGGTTTAAAATATCTTTTTGAAAACAGGACCCTCCAAAACCAACAGATGATTTTAAGAATTTTGACCCGATACGACTATCCATACCAATTGCTTTGGCCACCTCATTTACATCGGCACCCGTTTTTTCACATAATTCTGACAGGGCATTGATAGACGATACGCGTTGCGCCAGGAAAGCATTTGCAGTTAATTTTGACAATTCCGAAGACCATACATTGGTGGTCAGAATGCGTTCTTTCGGAACCCAGTTGGCATAAATGTCGACCAGTTTCTGAATGGCATTTTGCCCTTCTTCGGTTGTATCGCCACCAATCAGTACGCGATCCGGCATTAATAAATCAGCTACAGCAGTTCCTTCTGCCAGGAACTCCGGATTGGATAAAATCTGGAATTGTACTCCGTTACCGGTATTGTCCAGAATATCTTTAATAGCACTGGCAGTACGTACCGGAAGTGTTGATTTTTCAACAACAATCTTATCATTTTTAGCAACACGGGCAATTTGCCTTGCACACAATTCAATATATTTTAAATCGGCTGCCATTCCTTTCCCCACACCGTACGTCTTGGTAGGTGTATTTACCGATATAAAAATCATATCGGCTTCATCAATGGCCTTATCTACTTCGGTTGAGAAAAAAAGGTTACGGCCACGACAGGAAGCGACGATATCGCTAAGTCCGGGTTCGTAAATCGGGATATTTTCAACATTTTCATCATTCCAGGCGGCAATCCGTTTTTCGTTTAAATCGACTACTGTTACCTTTATGTCCGGGGATTTCTGTGCAATAACGGCCATCGTTGGACCTCCAACATATCCAGCACCGATACAGCATATTTTCTTTATATTCATGTAAATGTTCTGATTATTAGTTTTAAAATCGCAACGGATTGCGAGGTTTATTCATGCTTTCTACAGTTTTCAAAACCGGCTACAAATATAAGTGTTATTACCGGAGCTTTATACCTAGACTGTCGATTTTATATGGTATCGATAAAGCTTCTTTCCGTACGATTAAAAATAACCAATCCTAACAGAAAAATAACAATCGTACTTCCAACAGAATACAACAGTCCTAACATTGTAAAGGTTCCTTTGCCCAGAAAAGAATATTTAAAAAACTCAAAAATACTCGTCAACGGGTTAATATAGACAAGCCAGGAATAACCTTCCGGCAATTCTTTAATTACCTGTGACACCGGATAAATAACCGGCGTAACATACATATATAACGAAACTCCAAAAGAAACCACAAACGTGAGATCCCGATATTTAGTTGTCATGGAAGATATGATCATTCCGAGCCCCAATGAAATTAAAGCCATCACGAGCAGTAAAAACGGGGTAAGAATAATAGTCCATTTGGGTTCAATTGGAGAACCCTGCCACATATAATAGCCCATTACTGTGAGGAACAAGAGAAACTGGATTCCGAATTTCACCAGATTCGACACGGTTAAAGCCAGTGGCATAATGATTCTGGGAAAATAGACTTTCCCAAAAATATTCTGATTGGTTCTAAAGGTTTCGGAAGTGGTTTTAAAGCATTCGGAAAAGTAGAACCAAAGTGTGTTTCCGGCCAGAGCAAACAGGAAATACGGTATCCCATCCGATTGTAGTTTGGCAATTTTAAAAAAAACGATAAACTGGATTACAGACGTGATCAGCGGTTGGATTAAAAACCAAAGCGGTCCCAGAATTGTTTGCTTATAATAGGTTACAATATCGCGTTTTACAAACATCAGTAATAAATCGCGATACTTCCATATCTCTCCAAATTCGAATGAAAACAATTTTGCTTTAGGTGTAATTTCATACAACCATTTTTCCTTATCGGCTGCTTCAGTGCTCATTATTTTCGTTTAAAAATTTTCGATTTTATTTTTTCCCAGATCGTTTGATCCTTCATTTCTTCTTCGATATAACCGTTAACATAGGTTCCGTAACCGTATCCATAACCGTATCCATAGCCATAACCATACTGCGACTTGTTGTCAAAACCATTCAATACGATACTGATGTTATGAAGTTCTCCTCTTTTGTGTTTTTCATTGACAATTGCCAGCATTCCTTTTTTGGTAACGCCCTGACGAACCACATATAAAGTTGCATCACAATACTGTGCTAACTCCAATGCATCCGAAACCAACCCAACCGGGGACGTATCCAGAATGATATAATCATATAATTCTTTTAATTCATCGATCATGGCTGTCATCGCCTGACTAATCAATAATTCTGATGGATTGGGCGGAATCGGCCCCGCTGTAATGACATCCAGAAAAGGCACGTGCGTATGCTGCACGATTTCCGGTATGCTCTTTTGTCCGATCAGATAGTTCACTACCCCGATATTATTTTCGATGTTAAAGTCGCCAAAAATTCTCGGTTTTCGTAAATCCAGACCGACAATAACCGTACGCTTTTCACTTAAGGCAAAAACGGTAGCCATGTTGATCGAACAGAATGTTTTTCCTTCGCCACCGACAGATGACGTGAGCATTAAAATTTTGGTACCGTCGAGTTTTTGCTTTTTATATAAAAACTGAAGGGACGATCGTATGGATCGGAACGATTCGGCCAAAGGCGATTTTGGTTTTTCATAAACCGACATATTCGATTCGGTATGTTTTTTTCCTACAATCCCGATAATCGGAATCGCAGTAAGTCGTTCGATATCTTCCGTTCCGTGGATGGAATTGTCCAACAGTGTAATCGTAAACACCACAATCAGCGGAATCAAAATTCCCAACAGTAAGGCTAAAATATAATTCACACCTGTTTTGGGGCCCAACAATCCGCCGCCTACATCTTTGGCGGTATCGATAAATTCAATATCCGACACATTGGATGCTTTAACGATATCGGCTTCACTTCTTTTCTGAAGAAATGTACTGTAAATATTATCGTTCAGATCGTATTTCCGGGTGATCTTCATCAGTTCCTGCTGTTCTTCCGGCAACTGCCGGATGGTACTTTCGGCCTGACCAATTCTTTTATTGATGATACCCAGGTCGATCGTAATGGCATTTTTAGCGGAATTGATATTCTCCAGCAATACTCTTTTGGTAGCATTCATCTGGTTATCGAACTCGTCAAAAAGTTTCTGACTTTTAACCGAATAAGCCATTTCCGAACGCTCTCTTGAAAGCTGGATCAGCTTCGCGACATTCGTTACAATGTTTGGATCTTCGATTCCCGCAACGGTAGGCGCTGGTAATTTCGAATAATCGGTACTTTTTTGCAGGTAGTTGTTCAGAGAATTATAGTAATTGATTTTACGTGTAATCCCATCTTTTTCGATATCAAAATTTGATAATTGCTCTGTGATTTTTTCACCACCGCCCTGAAGTTCGAATACATTTTTATCTTTCCGGAAATTTTTCAATTCTTTTTCGGAATCTTTTAAATGTTCTTCCATTGCAATGAGCGTACTATCGATAAAAGCGATCGTATTTTTAGCAAACTGATTTTTACTGTCCAGTTGTTTTTTTCGCAATACATTAACCGTTGTATTCAGATAATCGACCAAACGTTTTTTATTGGTTCCCTGTAACGAAAGGCGTACAATCGATCCGGCCTTGGTATCAATCTCTACATTCAGTCCTTTATAAGCGGCTACCGTACCGTCAAAATTATTAAAGCGGATATAATATTCGTTTCCGCTATAAAAACCCGGATTGGCATTAATCAATACCTTAAGATTCAGGAAAGGCAATTGTACCGGTTCGCCTACGGCAAACTTTTTTTCGAACGTTCCAGCCGATACATTTACGTTTTCGGTAGTTCCCTGTAAATAATTATAGGTTTTTACCGATGTATTTTCATCAAACGGAATCGATACAACATATTCCTTTTCGTTGATAAAGCGGATCAGTACCGGAGTATCCGCAAGCTGATTTTTATTTTTATCGATCTGAATATAAAAAGGCGTTTCACCGTAAACATCCTGAAAATTGTATTTTCCTTTTTTCAGGTAATCGATATAGAACTCCAGTTTATCCACCACATATTCGTTATGCGTACGCGATTTAAGAGTATTGATTACGGTTTGCACCTTATCGGAAGTTCCGCCCCAGTTAAAAACCAAACTGGTATTGGACGTGAAGAACGGATTGTTTTCGTCTTTTATCACGATAGAGGCATCCATTCCATAAATTTTTTCTTTTCGGATGTTTACCTGATAGGCGATAAAAAAAGTAACAATAAGACAGGCTAAGAACCATTTCCAATAACTGACAATTTTTAAAAGCAAGCCTTTAAAATCGAAATTATTTTGATTTTCAAACAAGGAAAAATCTTTAGTACTCAGCATATACTATAGGTTTTTAAGAAGTAAAAGCGTTGTGGTAACCAATGACATCGCTGTTACGATTGTCGCCACCGTTTGCATTCCGGTAGTTCCGGTTCCCCATGATTTTTGTTTGAGTGGTTTGACATAAATATAATCGTTAGGCTGTATATAATAATACGGAGACTGCATTGCTTTGGCATCGGTAAGATTGATGGTGTGCATTTCAGTACCGTGTGGATACTGTCGGATGATCATCACTTCTTTCCGATTTCCGGTCATCGTAATATCCCCGGAATTAGCAATCGCCTGCATAATCGTAACCTTATCCTGATACAGTACTTTTGTTCCCGGAACCGTTATTTCACCATTAATCGTATAACGAAAACCCGCCAGACGAACGTCTACAAAAATATTGGCTTCTTTTTTAAAGTATTCTTCCAACAATTGTTTTTCAATCCGAACCCGCACTTCATCAAGGGTATAACCGAGTACATTGATTTCACCCAGAACAGGAATACGGATGTTGCCGTGATCGTTCACCGAAAATCCGTTAAAATACAGACTTTGTTCCGTTTCACTATTGGCACTACTACCTGCGGCAGCGGTAGGGTTAAACATAGCAACCAGTTTCTGGTCCAGTGCTTTTATTTTAATGCTCACCACATCGTTGGTTTGTATACGGTAGGGTTTAAACAGTACGGGATTTACCGCCACAGCCAGCGTATCTTTACTATAGTTCTGCAAATACAATAATTCTTTATTGGACACACACGAAACCGAAAAGATTCCGACCAATAGTAACATTAAAAATGTTTTTATCATTCTGATGACTTTTTGAGCAACAAATATAGTTTATCAAAGGCTATTTTCCGTACGGCACTATAGCTTTACAAAGAAACGTTAATTTTTTAAAGTTTTAAGAATTTTTAATAGCATTTTCAAAAGGAATTCGATGCAAAATACTACGTCCCAGCGTCACCTCATCGGCATATTCCAGTTCGTCGCCAATGGCAATACCGCGCGCAATAGCCGAAACGATTACATCACTGTCTTTGATTTGCCTGTAAATATAGAAATTGGTCGTATCGCCTTCCATGGTCGAACTCAGTGCAAAAATAATTTCCTTTACGGCTCCGGATTTTACTTTTTCCACCAGCGATGGAATATTTAACTGGCTTGGACCTACACCGTCGATTGGCGAAATTTTTCCACCTAACACATGGTACAAACCTTTATATAATCCGGTATTTTCGAGTGCCATCACGTCACGGATATCTTCGACCACACAAACCACCGATTGTTCCCGTGCGGGATTGGAACAGATATAACAGATTTCTTCATCGGAAATATTATGGCAACGGGAACAAAAACGGATGTCTTCCCGGAGTTGCGTTAAAGCACTTGCCAATAGCTGCGTTTGCTCTTTCGGTTGTTTTAGCAAATGAAGCACCAGTCGTAACGCCGTACGCTTTCCGATTCCCGGTAATTGCGCCATTTCGTTGACCGCCTTTTCCAATAATTTTGATGAGAATTCCATAGGGACAAAATTACTCTTTTTAATTGAATTTTATCTCACCTCTATCCGTTGAAAAAGTGATCTCAAATTAACATTTTTTTGTATTTTGGCTCCACCTAAAATATCAAAAATGACACCTTTTACCATATTGACCATCATTGTTATTTACTTTGGCCTTTTAATCCTGATATCCAATGTTATCAGTAAAAAAGATCATAGTAATGATGCCTTTTTTAAGGCTAATAAAAATTCCAAATGGTATCTGGTGGCTTTCGGGATGATCGGAACGGCACTTTCGGGTGTTACGTTTATTTCCGTTCCGGGAGAGGTAGGTTCGCCAAACGGGGAACAATTCAAATATTTTCAGTTTGTACTCGGAAACGCAATTGGCTTTATCATTGTTGCCACCGTATTGCTTCCGTTGTATTACCGAATGAACCTGACATCGATTTACGAGTATATGGAAAAACGGCTGGGTCACTACAGTTATAAAGCCGCCGCATCTATTTTTCTATTGAGCCGTACCATCGGATCGGCTTTCCGATTGTATCTGGTTGTGATTGTTTTACAACGTTATGTATTTGATTATTACAACGTACCTTTTTCCTTTACTGTACTGATATCACTCGGTTTGATTTTTGCTTATACGTATAAAGGCGGTCTCAAAACGATTATTATTACCGATACCTTACAAACCTTGTTTCTGGTATCGTCGGTATTTTTTACGATTTATTTTATCTGCGACAGCCTTGACTATAATGCCGTACAGGCTTTTGAAGCGATAAAAGAGAGTAATTATTCCAAAATATTCTTCTTTGACGATTTTATCGGAAGCCGTTACCATTTTGTAAAACAGGTATTGGGCGGTATTTTCGTAACCATTGCAATGGTTGGATTGGATCAGGATTTGATGCAAAAAAATCTGAGCTGTAAAAATATTGGAGAAGCCCAAAAGAATATGTTTTCCTTTACGGCTATTTTCGTAGTGATCAATTTATTCTTTCTAAGTGTAGGTGCTTTATTGTATTTGTATGCCGGTAAAAACGGAATCGAAGTACCTTTGGATACCATAACCGGTAAACCGCGTACGGATTTATTATTCCCGGAAATTGCTTTTCACCATTTAACACTCATTCCTTCGATTGTATTCCTGTTAGGACTAACGGCCGCTACTTTTGCAACAACCGATTCGGCATTAACCGCGCTAACCACTTCTTTTTGTGTGGATTTCTTAGGGATGGACAAAGCCGAAAATGCCAACAAACCGAATATTGTAAGAACCCGTCACCTGGTTCATATTTCCTTTTCCTTATTGATGTTTCTGGTGATCATCATTTTTAACGAAATCAACGATGCTTCGGTAGTTAGTATGATCTTTAAAATTGCATCGTATACTTATGGTCCGTTATTGGGACTATATGCATTCGGATTATTTGTCAAAAGCCGCGATGTTCGCGACAAATTAGTTCCTTTTATCTGCGTATTAGCCCCGGCACTGACCTTCTATTTAAGTCAGCATTCGAAAGTGTTTTTTGGCAATTATGTGTTCGATAGCGAGTTGATCATTATTAACGGATTCATCACATTTTTACTATTACTGGCAATTAGTCGGAAAAGAAAAATCGCTTAAAACTGGTTGGTCGCTAACAATACAAGCGTACAGGCAACTTCATAACCGATACCGTTTGCCTCCAGTAGGCGGTACAATTCAGGATTTTCCGTTCCGGGATTAAAGATCACGCGTTGCGGTTTTAGATTAATGATATAATCGTAATACTCCTGCTGGCGTACCGGATTCAGGTATAACGAAACCGTATGCACACCGGAAAACGGTATTTTTTCCGTTTCGATGGTAACACCTTCCACCACTTCTTTTTTAAGCCCGACTGCGACAACTTCGTGTTGGTGCTTTAACAGACTTTTCAATGCCATATTCGCATAACGCTCCGGATTTGACGAAGCTCCGATAACCAATGTCTTCATATTCGTATATTTACGTATAAAATTACGTATTTATCGCTTATTTTCTTACATTTCAAATCAATTATAACATTGTTTTATCATAACTTTGAAATAACACTCCCCTAAAGTCGAAAGGAATATTAACCTTTTATTTTGCAAAAAAAACTATGGAACTATTTATTTACATTTTCGCCGCTCTTTTTTCCGTTTTAAACCCTTTGGGTGTTATCCCGATCTTTGTTGGATTGACACATCACGAAAGCAGTGCGGAACGATCGAGAATCTCGTTATGGACCGCTGTAAACGTTTTTATTATTCTGGTTATTTCGTTTTTTATCGGCGAATATGTATTGAAGTTTTTCGGTATCAGTATCGATGCGTTACGTATTGCCGGAGGATTAGTCATCGTAAATTCGGGATTTGCATTACTATCCGGAAAATTCAACAAAACAAGAGGTGTGAATAAAAAAGTGGCGCACGATGCTCAGAAGCGAAGTGATATTGCGTTAACGCCATTAGCAATCCCGATGTTGGCCGGACCGGGTTCCATTTCCTTATTAATTGCGTTTTATCAGGATTTTACCGAGGTAACCGAGAAAGCAATAGTCTGCTCGGCTATTTTAGCGGTAGCGCTTACCATCTTTATCATTTTAAAAAGTGCGCATTACCTTTCCCGTATTCTTGGTGCTTCGGGAATTGTAGCGATTTCGAGAATTATCGGTTTTATCGTTATCGCCATCGGAATACAATATATCAGCAGTGCGGTGGTGAACATCTTAAAAACCGTATCACCTTAAAAAGAAGAAAGAGATTCCAATACTGAAATCTCTTTCTAAAACAAAAACAAACATTTAAACTAACTACTCAATAGGAAAGTATTACTTTAAGATTACTTTTTTAGTAATCGTACTACTTCCCGACTCAAGATTCAGTATATAGATACCGGTTCCTAAAGCCGATAAATCCAATTCTCTGCTATAGAATCCCTGAGCAGTTTCGATAGCAGTTTCGAAAACTTTCGCACCTGTCATCGAATAGATACTCACTTTACTGTTGGCATCCATATTTTCTTTACTATCGTAGATCAAATTGATTTTTTTATCGAAAGACGGATTCGGGTAAATTCCGAAAGCGATCTTATCTTCAAATGATACCGTTCCCAAAGCACTGGTTACATCCTGGTAGTTGAATGTAATCACTCCGGTTGAACTTCCAACAAATGATGTGAATACCACACGGTAAACAGTACCATTAGCTTGTTTTACGTAGTATGCTTTCGATCCGTCGATAGTATAAGTCGATCCGGTAAACGTTTTCCAGTCGTATCCGATAGTATTGATAGCCGGAGCAAAAGTAAGGTTAGCCGTATTCATTACACCTCCTGGCTCTACATTTTTAGCCACTTTAACATCCGGGTGGTGTAAAGCACCGGTTACCTGATATTTCGTTGTAGTTCCTCCCATTGGGTAATCGGTTGTAAACTTTGTAAAGATCAAATCCCAATCGGCAGAAGCCGGCTCAGCTGTAACCGCCGCGTCCGTTTCCAAAGAAAAATAATTAAAGATATGGTTCGGGTTCGTTGCATTTGCTACCACTTTTGTCTGATCAGCGCTCCAAGTGCTTGTTCCGGTATTCCAGGTTGCATAGGTAAAGGTATATCCACCGAAGAAGTCATCAATTTTGAATTTTTTATAGGTACCGTTTGGATATTTCAATACAAAAATGATTGATCCGGTTACGTGGTGGTTTGCCATATTATATTCACCCCAACCGTAGGTAGCCGTACCATAATCGAAAGCTCCTTTAGTCCACTCGATATCACTGTTGTATAGACGTGTCCAGTTTGCCACCTGACTTACATCGATAGAAGCCCAGTTGCTTACCGTATTGGAAGCCTGGTACACTTCAATACCTTTTGCATCGTTAATACGGGTTGCAAAAGCCATCGCACTTTTTCTGTAGAAAGCAACATCCCAGGAACTGTGTGGGTACGCATTGGTTACTCCCGGAGTTGCAAATTTAAAATACACCTGGTTTGCGTAACTTGGCCCCATAGTTACCGTTCCTTGCTGAACGGTCTGAGCGCCCGCAAATGAACCAACCAGCATTGCTGCTAAAAGTAGTATTTGTTTTTTCATAGTAGTACTTGATTTAATTATATATTTATTGTATCAGTTTATATTCAAATTTTGGATAGCCACGTACGCCACCTTCATTTAAGAACTCCAGCATTCGCACTTTATAGTAGTTTCCATCGGTATCTTTGATCACATAGAAACGATCGGTATAGGCACTACCGGTAAATACATCACGCCATTCGGCACCAATCACACGCTGATCATCCATAAAATTACTTTCCACTACATTCGCCATCGCGAAATTGTTAAAATTCACAGCCGAAGTCACCGCAACACGATATCCTTTTACACCTGCTTTCAGGTTATTCAATACGAAATCGGAATAACCATAAGAGCCAGAACCCTGGATTTCGTTGGTGAATACCGTAAAACAGAGATCCCATAAATTCTTTTGTGGTTCTACATTCACCACATTTTGTGTCGCCAGGCTAAAGAACGTAAAGTTGTAATCCGGTTTTTTAGCAATGGTAACCTGTTGGTGTGTTGTACTGTTTAGATCGGCATATTGCAACATATAGTTATCACCGTCACGTAAGACTCTTATTTTTTTCCATCCACGGGCATCACCTGCAATGGCTACAGTTCCGGCCGGAGGTGTTGTATTACCGATGGTATATCCCATATTTACCAGATAGACATTGTTTTCGGCGTCGTTTGCAGAAATTTCAGCGATTGCCGTTTGATTGATTAAACCGTTTGGCGCATCTACATAATTTGTATTGGTGGGATCGAAGGTTCCAACGGCAACTTGCGACTGAAAAGCACTAACACTTGCCGGTGTAACCGCATCGATATTGGTAGCATCCAGTTTTTTTACCGCCATATATAGCGAACCGTTGATTGTTACGCGGAATTGGTCTCCGGAATAGAATCCCAAATCCCAAACATCTCTACGGGAACTGGTCATCGTTTCTTTACTCAAGTCCACAAAAATCTGGTTCCCCTGGTTTGGTCCTCCGATTTCCGGTAGTAATGTAGCTCCCAAAGATCTTTGGAATGATACCAATGACGTTGTATATCCCTGAATCGATGTTTCGCCGGTGTAATTAATTGCAATCACTTCCATCAAAATGGATTTTTCATCGTTATCAAACGGATAAATCAGGTTTTTAAACGTGAAAAACAATTCACTTTGTCCTTTAGTAAAAGGAAGTTCCAAAACACCGCCCTGTGCTTCCGGAAGCGTACTAAAGTCGACTCCATAGCTGGCATGGGTTCCGGATAATTTGATGCTGATTTTTCCATCGGTTTTTGCCGGTTCCGAAAAAATCAGTTTCATTTCCCTTTGATCCGGAATGGTCGAAAAATCGATCGATTGTCTTTCGAAAGCGATCACAAAAGGATTCTGTTCAACAGTATAATCTTTTTCGCAGGATGCTGTTACGAACAGGATCAGGAATAATGCTAGTTGTAGTATTTTAGATTTCATGTTGATTACATATTTAACTTATACAATAATTTTACGAAGTAGGATCTTCCGTATCCCATAAGGATATTTGTTCCGGCCGCCGAATGCGCTCCGGCTTCAGTAGCTGTGGTATTAATCGTCGTGATGTCCAAAAGGTTTCTCGCTCCGACGGTCGCTTCCAGCTTTTTATCCAAAAATGTTTTCTTGATCGTCGCATCCAACCAGGTAAATGGATTTTGTTTTCCTCTTTCCAATGTGCCGTTTCTTTCTACAAACTGATATTGCGGTCCGTTATATTTTACGTAGGCCGAGAAAACGGTTCCCCATTTCGGTACAGTATACGAAGTGTTCGCATTCAATTGAAAGGCATACAGATAATCGTCGTTTGACAATACGCCACTGTCTAACACTTTTGAAATTCCGGAGAAAGTAACCCCGAAATTACCGGTAAAGTTTTTGTATTGTGCCGTATTGGTTAGCGACAATCCCCAGGTTTTATACACATCAATATTGTTATATTGGTATACCAAAGGCGATTGTTGGATAATGATCATTTCGATTCTGTCTTTTACATCCATAAACCAACCCGAAAGTTTGTTTTGCATCGAGAACGCCTCGTTGAATTTGGTATCTTTTTTCAGGTGTAGGAAAATTGATTTCCCTTGTTCCGGATTTAAGTTTGGATTCCCCTGAATGTTATGGTTTACATCGACCATATAGGTGTATAACTCATCGAAGTTTGGTAGTCGTGGCGCCGTACCTACAATAGCACGTAGTTCGTATCCGCTATCGAAGGCATATTTCGCACTCAATGAAAGCGCCGCCTGTGTTTCGAATTTGGATGACAACAGCATACGCACACCCGGACGAATCGAGAAGTGTTTGTTAAAATTGATTTCGGAAGAGGTGTATACATCATACGAGTTTAATTCTCTTTCGATATTTTCCCCGTTAAACAATCCGGCTAAGCTGGTAATATAGCCTTTCACGCTGTTTACTTCGTATCCCGCCTGAAGATTAAAGGTTTCGTTTTTCAGGAAATTGGAGAAAAATCCTTTGGAATAGTACACTTTTCGGGATTCATATTCCAATTTTTCGGTTCCAAAATGCTCCTGCTGACGGATTCTGTAATTGTATTTTTCAAGATCACGGGTTTGCTCCTGATACGAAAATGACACATCGTAGTTCAATCCATTTTCGCTCAATTTACCGGAAGCATTCAAATGATGATAATACCGTGTTGAGCTGTAAATTTCGTCTTTTGCTATCGGGTTATCTGTTGCGGTAACCGGATCAAAATTTTGCTGTACATCGGCACTATAACGATCGGTTGTTTCCTGAAAGAACTCAAACTTATAGAACAAACGGTAGTTTTTTGTGGTATATGCTAATAATGATTTGGCGTTTAACTGTACTTTTGGCAACCATTCGTAACCTCTGAGTCCGTCGTTGTTTACATAATTCTCTCCCATTTTATCGTTCCAGAATCCTTTAAAGTCGTTACGGGTAAACATGGCGTTCCCATAGAACTTATCGGAAAAATTATGTCCAATTTTGATCGACTGGATATGACGCCCTTTATCGGCAAAATTGTATTCTTTTCCAACCGTCTCTTCCTGAATATAGGGTGTTACTTCCCATTTATACTGAGACGATTTTTTGGTGATGATATTGATAATTCCGGAAACGGCATTCGCCCCATAATCTACCCCCATGGAACCTTCCACGATTTCGATTTGCTGAATATCATCCAGGTTGATTTGCGTCAGATCGGTATTATTCCCCAGACCTTCGTCGTTTACCACCGGAATATTATCGACTAAGATTTTAAAATACTGCGCATCCAATCCGAATAACTGTACGCCCGATTTTCCGGTAGACGCATTCGGAATGATATTAATGTTTAAGGTTTGATTCAGGATGTCGGCCAGGTTATTTCCGGCTTGACGGTCGATATCGGCTCTGGTGATAACCTTTACTTCAAAAACCGATTTTTTAACCGATTGTGGATTGTATTGTCCGGTTACGACCACTTCATCCAATTTATTAACTTTAGGGACGATACTGTCGTTTTCCTGAGCAAAACCGGAAACCGTTCCCAGTAAAAACAACCCGCTACATATTTTTAATTTGAAACCCATTAGTATTTTTTTGTGCGTTTTTTTGACTTTAAGAATTGTTGATCAACCAAATAGAACTATTGACACAACATTTGCAATATTAATTTAGACTTATTCTTAATAATTTCCTGCAAATGTAAATGATAATTTTTATTTGTTCTAAATAAATTTAATATTTTTGCACAGGAAATTTTTTAATTAATACATCATAATGAAAAATCTAAAACAAAGAGTAACTGTTGCTTTATTGTTTGCAGCCTTTTTAGGTCATGCGCAAGGCAATAAGAAAAAACAAGACATCGACGCGATCAAATCTATGTGTGGATGTTATGAAGTAGAGTTTAATTTCGCAGAAACTTTTAAAACTACAAAAGACGAGAACTACAAACCATCCCCTACCAAATACGACAAGGGATTAGAGTGGGTAGAATTGGTTGAAGACCAACCCAACAAAATCGTAATGCAGCATTTGCTAATTGTAGGCGACACTATGATTGTAAAACACTGGAGACAGGATTGGGAATTCGAAAACACCCGTTTATACGATTTCTTCAAAGACACTTCCTGGAAATACAAAACGCTTTCTAAAGCCGATGTAAAAGGACAATGGACACAACGTGTATTCCAGGTAGACGATAGTCCGCGTTATGAAGGAACCGCGACATGGGTTCACGTTGACGGAACATCCTACTGGAGAAACTACACCGATGCACCACTTCCACGAAGAGAACACACCATCCGTAACGATTACAACGTTTTAAACAGAAGAAACGAGCATGAAATCACGAAATTCGGATGGATCCACAACCAGGACAACAAAAAAATCAAACGTGACGATGCTGGTAAAGATGTGGTATTAGCACAAGAAAAAGGACTTGACATCTACACAAAAGTAGCCGATTCCAAATGTGTTGCCGCTCACAAATACTGGAAAGAAAACAAAGCCATGTGGAAAAACGTTCGCGACAAATGGCAAACTATTTTCGACCGAAATAAAGATTTAAACTTAGAAGAAAAAGTAAATCGTAAATCGTTATTCGGTTATTTATTCGACTTAAAAGGAGATACTCCTAAAGCTGAAACAGATAAAATCATTGATAGTTTCATAAAAAACTAATACTACAAAACAACAAAACCGCTTTAAATAAAGCGGTTTTTTTTATGTTTGAATTTTATTCTTATTCTGCTTCCGGCAAAAATACTTCCGCCATCATACAACGGGCACTTCCACCACCGCAGGCTTCAATCGTATCCAGACTGGAGCTTAAAATCTCGCAGTGTTTTTCAATTTTTGCGATTTGATCTTTTGTCAGACTCTGATGCGCCGAAGCACTCATCACCAAATAACGCTTGTCATTAGCACCGCGTACCTGTAGCATATTTCCAGCGAAATTATTTACCTGATCTTCGGTGATCAATATAATTTCTTTTCCATCTGATTTTAGGCAATCCAATACCATTTTACGTTCTTTGGTATCATCGATACAATCGGCACAGATTACTGCAAATGTTTCCGCCAAACACATCATCACATTTGTATGATAAATATGCTTGCGCTCACCGTTTACCGTTTGGTACGCTTCAAAGATTACCGGGTTTAATTCGAAATCTTCACAAAACTCAATCATCAGTTCTTCATCTGCTCGTGGCGACAAAGCGCAATAGGCTTTTCCGTTTTCACGATCCAACAATAAACTTCCGGTTCCTTCCAAAAAGATATTATCTTCTTCTGCGGAGGTATAATCTACAATATTCTCGATTTGAAAACCTTTTTCTTCCAAAATATCCAATATATCCTCACGACGTTCTAAACGGCGGTTTTCGGCAAACATTGGATACAAAGCCACATCTCCGTTTTCGTGGAACGAAATCCAGTTATTCGGAAAAATACTGTCCGGCGTGTCCGGAGTAACGGTATCTTCCACAACGATAACGTTTACACCAACATTTTTTAGTTTTTCAACAAAAGCATCAAACTCTTCCTGTGCTTTAGCATTTACTGTAGCCGGCAACAGGTTGTCCAATACTTTTTGGTAATAATTATTTACAGCCGTTTGCTCGTTCATACGGAACGCCACCGGGCGGATCATCAAAATGGTATTTGTTGTTTGTTTCATAACACTATTTTCTTAAAATTATTAATCCCGGATCAACGGTAAAGTGGAACATCGCAACAATCCTTCCTGTTTGGCGATTTCGGCATACGGGATTTCCTCTACCGTAATTCCTTTACTACGCAACCAGTTGTTTAGTCGCGTAAAATTGCGTTCCGACACAACCACGTCCGGTGCAATTGAAAACACATTGGAATTCATCTGATACATCTCCTCTCTTTCGATATGGAACAGGTTTTCCATTCCAAAAAGATTAACCAGATACATATAATCGGCTTCTTCACGGAAACCACTTTTATAGATAATTCCTTTATCAGTTCCCACCGGCTGAAAACAGCAATCCAGGTGTAAGGCATTATCTCTCGGTTCAATTTTCGATTTTACCAGATCAAATTCTTTTACGATTTTATGTGGGAAAAGTTTTTTGATATAGGCCACACCTTCCATATTAGTACGCGCTGTGATATAATCTTTGTAATCACTTCCTTTATACGTTCCGATAAAAATATGATCATTCCACACCATTACATCACCACCTTCAATATGTACTTCTTCAGGCGGACGAACCACCTTTTGCGGGTCCATCTGATCGATTATATATTGGATCGCATCCAATTCTCTTTCGCGATCCGGTAATATATTGGCTTTCACAAATGTATCATCAATCACAAAACCGATATCACGGGAAAAGATTTGGTTATAGTTTTCTATAATTTCCGGACGAAACACTTTAACATCGTATTTTTTGAAAACGGCATTAAAGGCGTCCATTTCTTTGATCATATCTGATTCCACGGGATAGGTTCCCGCCTTAATATGTTCTAATGATTTCGGATCATAGGCCTCTTCAATTGTGGGCGTAGGTCCATTATTTACTGCAGTACCTAAAACGACGGCTCTAAGCCGCGACGTTTCATTTTTTACATTTAGACTTAACATAGCTTTTGGCTTTTGGCAAATATAAACAAAGGGGTTTGATTAATAAAAAAGTCCTGATCAAATATCCATCAGATTATAAATTATTCTTTCGAATTATAATAACTTAAAAATAAAGCAATTATAGATCAACAAAAAGTAATTTTTTAATACATTTACTTAAAAAACTACAAAATATGGGATTATCAAGCTTTTTTAGTTCGCTTTTCGGGAAGGCCAAACAGACTACCGAAAATGTTGGCGATGCCTTACATAATACGTCTGAAGCGGCATCAGACAAAATCGAATCTTTTTCCAAAGAGGTAGCCGAGACGGTTACTGATATCGGTGATACAGTTTCTAACAAACTGGAAGAAATGGGCGTATCGGAAACGGTAACCCACTTTGCCGACAAGGCCAAAGACACCATAACTGATGCCGGCGAATGGTTAGAAGAAAAAGCCGCCGATGCAAAAGAGTCGGTTTCCGATTGGATTAATAAGGCCGAAGATAAAGTAGATGATGTATCCGACGATACGGAAACAGGAAAAACTACAGAATAAAAAAAATCCCGAAGCACAACTTCGGGATTTTTATTTATGACAACAACTATTATCTTTCGTTCATCGGTTTAAAAGAACGCAATGCATAACCCGTGTACACCTGACGTGGACGTCCGATTGGCTCTTTATTAACACGCATTTCTTTCCATTGTGCAATCCATCCCGGAAGACGTCCGATTGCGAACAATACGGTAAACATATCCGTTGGGATTCCTAAAGCGCGGTAAATAATTCCGGAATAGAAATCTACGTTTGGATATAAGTTTCTCGATTTGAAATACTCATCCTGTAAAGCCGATTCTTCTAATTGTTTCGCGATGTTCAAGATCGGATCGTTAACCCCTAAAGTAGCCAATACTTCATCCGCTGCTTTTTTGATAATTTTCGCACGTGGGTCGAAGTTTTTATAAACACGGTGTCCGAATCCCATTAAACGGAACGGATCGTTTTTATCTTTCGCTTTCGCTAAATATTTCTCCGCATCACCTCCATCTTTCTGGATTTCTTCCAACATTTCCAATACGGCCTGATTTGCCCCTCCGTGTAGTGGTCCCCATAAAGCAGAAACACCGGCAGAGATTGACGCAAATAAACCAGCATGGGATGAACCTACCATACGTACCGTTGACGTAGAACAGTTTTGTTCGTGATCGGCATGAAGGATGAATAATTTATCCAAAGCATCCACAATAACCGGGTTGATTGTGTACGGTCCGGTTGGCAATTCGAACATCAAACGAAGGAAGTTTTCCACATATCCTTTCGTATTGTCGTAGTAGTTTAAAGGGAAACCAGACGTTTTACGGAAAGTCCAGGTAGCCAATACCAGGAATTTACCCATTGTTTTACAAACAGCGGTGTACATTTCCTCTTCGTTTTCAACATTGACAACTTTCGGATTAAACGCTGTAAGCGCACTTGTTAGTGAAGACAGAACGCCCATTGGGTGTGCCGTTTTTGGAAAACCATCGATGATGTTTTTCATTTCTTCATTAACCAACGTGTATTTACGGATATCGTTTTCAAATTTTTCTAATTGGGCTGCAGTTGGCAACTCACCAAAAATAACCAGATACGACACCTCTAAAAAGTTTGCTTTTTCCGCCAGGTCTTCAATGGCATATCCTCTGTAACGAAGAATACCTTGTTCCCCGTCAAGGAAAGTGATATCACTTTTACAAGATCCTGAATTTTTATACCCCGGGTCAAGCGTAATCGCGCCAGTTGCAGCACGTAATTTTTCTATATCGATAGCAACTTCGTTCTCGCTTCCTACTATTACCGGGAATTCATATTTGTTGCCATCAATTTCTAATATTGCAGTTTTTGACATGTTTGTATTAGGAATTAAATGTAAAATATTTTTGTTATCTGCGAATTTAAGCAATTCCAATCGAAATGGAAAGAAAATCAAGCAAGGAAATCGTTAATTATTCCGTAAAAATTAAGCGTAAAAATTACATTTTTCACATTTTTTACCGCACAAAAAAACACCCTGTAAAGTCGTGTTTTCACAAGTTAAATTACGTTACTAAAAATTGCCGGGATGTTACATAAAACACGCTTTTTTACCGCTATTTTTCATAATGAGACACCTGACAGGTTTTGAAAACCTGTCAGGTGTAATGCAACAAAAAAGGCCATCCTAATCGGACAGCCTTTTCCTATACTTAAAAGCGTTGTTATTTTACTTTAAATGCTCTTTCCTGCGGAAAGTAGGCAACTTCGCCCAATTCTTCTTCAATACGAAGCAATTGATTGTATTTTGCCATACGGTCGGAACGGGAAGCCGATCCGGTTTTAATTTGTCCGCAGTTTAATGCTACGGCAAGGTCGGCTATCGTATTATCTTCCGTTTCTCCGGAACGGTGTGACATTACAGACGTATAACCGGCATTATGTGCCATGTTTACCGCTGCGATGGTTTCGGTTAATGTTCCGATCTGGTTTACCTTGATCAGGATGGAATTGGCAATCTTTTCGTTAATTCCTCTTGACAAACGTTGTACATTGGTTACAAATAAATCGTCCCCTACTAATTGTACTTTATCTCCGATTTTTTCGGTTAATAATTTCCATCCGTTCCAATCGTCTTCATACATTCCGTCTTCGATGGAAATGATTGGATATTTTGCAGCCAAATCGGCTAAATATTGTGCCTGCTCTTCAGACGTTCTTACTTTTCCGGTAGCGCCTTCAAATTTGGTATAGTCGTATTTGCCATCGATATAGAATTCAGAAGCTGCACAATCCAAAGCAATCATTACGTCATCTCCGAAAGTATATCCGGCATTTTCAACCGCCAGCTTAATCGAATCCAAGGCGTCTTCGGTACCACCGGCCAGATTTGGAGCAAAACCTCCTTCATCGCCAACAGCCGTACTTAAATTTCTATCGTGTAATACTTTTTTCAGGTTATGAAAAATTTCCGTTCCCATTTGCATTGCATGGGTAAAGTTTTGTGCTTTTACCGGCATGATCATAAACTCCTGGAATGCGATAGGCGCATCGGAATGTGATCCTCCGTTAATGATATTCATCATTGGCACCGGAAGTGTATTCGCTGAAACACCACCTACATAACGGTATAATGGCATTCCCAGTTCGTTTGCTGCTGCTTTTGCCACAGCCAGAGAAACACCAAGAATAGCATTTGCTCCTAAATTTGATTTGTTTGGCGTTCCATCCAATTCGATCATTACTTTATCGATAGCGTTTTGTTCAAAAACTGACATTCCAACGATTTCGGATGCGATCGTTATATTTACATTTTCAACCGCTTTTAAAACACCTTTCCCCACATAGGCTTTTCCACCGTCTCTTAATTCGACAGCTTCGTGCTCTCCGGTTGAAGCTCCCGATGGAACAGCAGCTCTTCCCATGATACCGTTTTCGGTAAACACATCTACTTCTACTGTTGGATTACCTCTGGAGTCTAATATTTGTCTTGCGTGAACTTTAATAATCATGCTCATAATTGATACTTTTTGATTGCCTTTAAAAAAGGCCGGATTAATTTTTAGCTAATTTAATGTTTTCGACGAATTGGTCAAACAAATAACGGGCATCGTGCGGTCCGGGACTCGCTTCCGGGTGGTATTGTACGGAGAAACAACTTTTGTTTTTCATTCGCATACCGGCAACGGTACCGTCGTTCAAATGCACATGGGTAATTTCAAAATCAGGGTGTTTTTCCAATTCTTCACGCACTACGGCAAAACCGTGGTTCTGAGACGTGATTTCACCTCTGTTTGTGATTACATTCATCACCGGGTGGTTGATTCCACGGTGACCGTTAAACATTTTATAGGTCGAAATTCCATTTGCTAAAGCAATAATCTGATGTCCAAGGCAGATACCGAAAACCGGAACATCGGTAGCCAGGATCTGGCGTGCCACTTCCTGTACACCTTTTAACGGATCCGGATCACCAGGTCCGTTGGACAGGAAATATCCATCCGGATTAAATGCTTTTAAATCTTCAAAGGAAGTATTGTATGGGAATACTTTGATATAACAGTCTCTTTCGGCCAAGCATCTCAAAATATTGGTTTTGATTCCCAAATCGAGTGCCGCAATACGATAAGTTGCCTTTTCATCACCAAAAAAGTAAGGCTCTTTTGTTGACACAGTGGAAGCCAATTCCAAACCTTTCATATCCGGAACGGCGGCCAATTGTTTTTTCAATTCTTCCAACGGTGTTCCATCGGTACAGATAACAGCATTCATAGCGCCATTATCGCGGATATAACGCACCAAAGCACGAGTATCGACATCGGAGATTGCCACAAGGTTTACTTTTTCGAAGTATTCGAATAAACCTTCGGAAGCATCGGGTCTGGAATAATTAAAGCTAAAGTTTTTACAAACCAGTCCGGCAATTTTGATTCCGTCAGAATCTACTTCATCTTCATGAACACCGTAGTTTCCGATGTGTGAATTGGTTGCCACCATGATTTGTCCGAAATACGACGGATCGGTAAAGATTTCCTGATATCCGGTCATTCCGGTGTTAAAACAAACCTCACCAAAAGTGGTTCCTTCAATTCCTATGGATTTTCCATGGAAAACAGTTCCGTCACTTAGTAAAAGGATGGCTTGATTTCGATTTGAATATTTCATTGTGTGTTGTGTTGTAAAATTTTGCAAATTTAATCTAAATTCTTCTTTCTGGAAACTATTCGGACAAAACCGCTGTTCTTTTTTCATTTTGGTGTTTGGCATCCGAAAGAAAAGGGCAAAAAAAAAGGACAAACTTAAAAAGTTCATCCTTAATTTTTATTGAAGAATCAATTGTTTCATGATTATTCAGTAGCTTCTGTATTTTCAGTAGTTTCAGCAGCCGGAGCTTCAGTAGCAGGAGCAGTTTCCGTTTTTTTAGCTCTACCGCGACGAGTAGTTGCTTTTTTAACTTCTTTCTTACCTCCGTTGTACAATTCGTTGAAATCTACAAGTTCGATCATTGCCATATCAGCGTTATCCCCAAGACGGTTACCCAATTTAATAATACGAGTATATCCACCTGGACGGTCACCAACTTTAGCAGCTACTTCTCTAAACAATTCCGTTACAGCGTATTTGTTACGTAAGTAAGCGAAAACAACACGACGGTTGTGAGTAGTATCTTCTTTTGATTTTGTTACCAATGGCTCTACGAATTGCTTTAAAGCTTTCGCTTTAGCAACAGTAGTATTGATACGCTTGTGCTCGATAAGTGAGCAAGCCATATTAGCCAACATAGATTTTCTATGTCCAGCCTGTCTGCTTAAATGATTTATTTTTTTTCCGTGTCTCATTGCTATACAATTTAATCGCGCTTTTAGGGCGGACTAGATTATTCTTTATCTAATTTATATTTAGTCAGATCCATTCCGAAAGTAAGCCCTTTAACAGCGACTAATTCGTCAAGCTCTGTTAATGATTTCTTACCGAAGTTACGGAACTTCATCAGATCATTTTTATTAAATGATACTAAATCGCCTAGTGTATCAACTTCAGCCGCTTTTAAACAATTTAGTGCTCTAACAGAAAGATCCATATCGACAAGCTTGGTTTTAAGCAATTGTCTCATGTGTAATGATTCTTCGTCGTACGATTCTGTCTGAGCAATTTCATCAGCCTCAAGTGTAATTCTTTCATCAGAGAACAACATAAAGTGATGAATCAACGTTTTAGCTGCTTCTGTTAAGGCATCTTTAGGGTGAATAGAACCATCAGTAATGATCTCAAAAACTAATTTTTCATAGTCAGTTTTTTGCTCCACACGGAAGTTTTCTATTGAATATTTTACATTCTTTACTGGAGTGTAAATAGAATCTGTAAAAATAGTTCCTATAGGTGCATTTGGTTTTTTGTTTTCTTCAGCAGGAACATAACCACGCCCTTTTTCGATAGATAATTCCATGTTAATGGTAATTTTGCTATCAAGGTTGCAGATAATCAAATCCGGGTTAAGCACCTGGAAGCCAGAGATAAATTTTTGAAAATCACCGGCCGTAAGTTGCTCTTTACCAGAAAATGAGATAGAAACAGATTCATTATCGATATCTTCGATCTGACGTTTGAAACGTACTTGTTTCAAGTTCAGGATGATTTCTGTAACATCTTCAACCACACCGGAGATAGTAGAGAATTCGTGATCCACGCCTTCAATACGAACCGAAGTGATTGCATATCCTTCCAAAGAAGAAAGCAAAACACGTCTTAATGCGTTACCAACAGTCAATCCATATCCCGGTTCTAAAGGTCTGAATTCAAATTTACCTTCAAAATCGGTTGAATCGATCATGATAACTTTATCGGGCTTTTGAAAATTAAATATTGCCATATTTATTTCGACTGATGTCTAATTATTATTTGTTGTACAACTCTACGATTAACTGTTCCTTAATGTTTTCTGGAACTTGGATTCTTGCCGGTACAGAAACGAAAGTACCTTCTTTAGTATCATTATTCCAAGTAATCCATTCGTAAACAGTGCTAGAATTAGATAACGAGCGTTCGATAGCCTCAAGAGATTTTGATTTTTCACGAACAGCAACTTTGTCACCTGGTTTAAGGTGATAAGAAGGGATATTTACCACTTCACCATTTACAGTGATGTGACGGTGTGAAACGATTTGACGAGCAGCACGACGAGAAGGAGCAATCCCCATTCTGTATACTACGTTATCTAATCTTGCTTCACATAGTTGGATTAACACCTCACCCGTTACTCCTCTGGAAGCAGCTGCTTTTTCGAATAAGTTACGGAACTGACGCTCTAAAATTCCATATGTGTACTTTGCTTTTTGTTTCTCCATTAACTGGATAGCGTACTCGGATTTTTTACCTCTTTTTTTCGCTAAACCGTGTTGCCCTGGAGGGTAATTTCTTTTTTCGAAAGATTTGTCATCTCCGAATATCGCTTCACCAAATTTACGAGCGATTTTAGTTTGTGGACCAGTATATCTTGCCATTGCTAAAAATTAAAAAAGGTAGGGATTATGAATTCAGGTCTTTCCTCCGATAATCTTGTTCCTACCTTAGGTTATACTATAAAAAATTAAACTCTTCTTCTTTTTGGAGGGCGACATCCGTTGTGTGGCATTGGAGTTACGTCGATAATTTCGGTAACTTCAATTCCTCCGTTGTGAAGAGATCTGATAGCAGATTCTCTACCATTTCCAGGACCTTTAACGTAAACTTTTACTTTTTTAAGTCCTGCTTCTAAAGCAACTTTGCTACAATCTTCTGCTGCCATTTGAGCTGCATAAGGAGTATTCTTTTTAGAACCTCTGAAACCCATTTTACCCGCTGAAGACCAAGAAATAACTTCACCTTTCTTGTTTGTTAAAGAAATAATGATGTTGTTAAAAGTTGCATTAATATGAGCCTCGCCTGTTGATTCAACGATAACTTTACGCTTTTTTGTATTTGCCTTAGCCATACTACTACTTATTATTTAGTTGCTTTTTTCTTGTTAGCAACAGTTTTTCTTTTACCTTTTCTTGTTCTAGAGTTGTTTTTAGTTCTCTGACCTCTTAATGGAAGTCCAGCTCTATGACGAATTCCTCTGTAACATCCGATATCCATTAAACGTTTGATGTTTAATGAAATCTCAGAACGTAATTCTCCTTCAATTTTGAAATAAGAAACTGCTTCACGGATTGCTCCGATTTCGTCGTCATTCCAATCTTGAACTTTTTTATCTTCGCTTACGTTAGCTTTAGCTAAAATCTCTTTCGCTCTGCTGTCCCCAATTCCGAAGATATAGGTTAGCGCGATGATTCCTCTTTTATTTTTAGGTATATCTACCCCTGCAATTCTTGCCATAACTATCCTTGTCTTTGTTTAAATCTAGGATTCTTTTTATTAATAACGTATAATCTTCCTTTTCTACGCACAATAATGCACTCGGCACTTCTTTTTTTAACTGATGCTCTTACTTTCATTTTAATAGCCTTTAGTATCTATAAGTAATTCTTGCTTTAGACAAATCGTAAGGGCTCATCTCTAACTTCACTTTATCACCAGGTAATAATTTGATATAATGCATACGCATTTTACCAGAGATATGAGCAATTACAATGTGTCCGTTTTCTAATTCTACACGGAACATAGCATTTGATAATGCTTCAATGATTGATCCGTCTTGTTCTATTGCTGATTGTTTTGCCATAAAAATTAAGCTACTGCTTTTCTATTTTTACCACTTTTCATCAAACCGTCGTAATGCTTATTCAATAAATACGAATTTATTTGTTGAATAGTATCAATTGCAACTCCCACCATAATTAGCAACGATGTTCCGCCATAAAACATAGCCCACCCCTGTTGAACGCCAAGTAAACTTACCGCGATAGCTGGGAACACAGCGATCAATGCTAAGAATAACGAACCAGGGAAAGTGATCAACGACATGATTTTATCCAGGTAGTCACCAGTCTCAACACCAGGACGAATTCCCGGGATAAAACCTCCACTACGCTTTAAGTCGTCAGCCATTTTATTTGTAGGTACTGTAATTGCGGTGTAAAAGTAAGTAAAAATAATGATTAATAAAGCAAAAACTAAATTATACTGCCATCCAAAGATATTTTGGAAGCTAGTCGTGATAGTTTGTGCTGTATCAGATGTCGATAAACCAGCAACAGCAGCAGGGATAAACATGATTGCCTGAGCGAAGATAATCGGCATCACCCCAGAAGCGTTAAGCTTAAGTGGAATCCATTGTCTGTTACCACCCATCATATCCTGTTCGAAATCACCAGCGGTTGTACGGCGTGCATACTGAACCGGGATTTTTCTAACTGCCATGGTTAATAGAATACAAGCAATAATGATTAACAACCAAATGATTACTTCTAAAACGATAAGCATAGGTCCTCCGTTGTTTTCGGTAACACGGGAAGAGAACTCCTGAATGAAAGCCTGCGGCAAACGGGCAAGAATTCCCACCATGATCAGCAACGAAATACCATTTCCAATACCTTTATCAGTAATTTTTTCACCTAACCACATTGCAAAAATCGTACCTGTAACTAGGATGATTACAGATGAGAATAAGAATGAGAATGAACTAAATCCTAATAAAAAGGCATCTGCAGGCAATTGTTTATACAAGTTATAAATATAACCTGGACCTTGCAATAGGGTAATACCAATAGTTAACCATCTAGTGATTTGGTTGATTTTACGTCTTCCGCTTTCACCGTCTTTTTGTAGTTTCTGAAGATACGGAATCGCAATTCCCATCAACTGAACTACAATCGACGCTGAAATATACGGCATGATACCCAATGCAAATACAGATGCCTGCGAGAACGCACCACCTGTAAATACATTGATTAACCAACCAATACCTTGATCTGTTTGACTAGATAAACTTTGCAATTTAGTAGCATCAATACCTGGAAGGGTCACCTGAGCACCTAAACGGTAAACTAATAATAACCCCAGAGTAATTAAAATTTTATTTTTTAATTCCTCAATTTTCCAAACATTTACTAATGATTCTATAAATTTCTTCATCTGTCTATAAAGATTATAAAGTTACAGCTTCTCCTCCTGCAGCTTCGATAGCCGCTTTTGCAGTAGCAGTAAATTTGTGAGCAGTTACTTTTAGTTTTGCTTTAAGCTCTCCTCTTCCTAAAATCTTTACTAAGCTATTTTTTGTTGCTAAACGATTGTCTACTAAAACAGCGAAATCAACTGTATCGGTTACAACTCCGTTATCAACTAATAACTGAAGCGTATCCAAATTGATACCTTGATATTCTACTCTGTTTATGTTTTTGAAACCAAACTTAGGTACACGTCTCTGTAAAGGCATCTGCCCTCCTTCGAAACCAATTTTCTTAGAATAACCAGAACGAGACTTAGCTCCTTTGTGTCCACGTGCAGCGGTACCACCTTTACCAGAACCTTCTCCTCTACCTAATCTTTTATTTTGGTTGTGTACTGAACCTTCAGCTGGTTGTAAGTTACTTAAATTCATAACTGTTATTGTTATTAGTTAGCTTCTTCTACAGAAACTAAGTGTTTCACTTTATTTACCATTCCAAGGATAGCAGGATTTGCATCGTGTGCAACAACTTGTCCTAGTCTTCTAAGACCTAAAGCTTCAAGAGTTCTCTTTTGAGAAAGAGGACAATTGATTTGACTTTTAACTTGTTTTACTAATATTTTCGCCATAATTTCCTTGAATTAACCTTTGAATACTTTTTCTAAAGATACACCTCTTTGTTTTGCAACAGTGTGTGCACTTCTCATTTGTAATAAAGCATCAAAAGTAGCTTTAACAACATTGTGTGGGTTTGATGAACCTTGTGATTTTGATAATACATCGTGGATTCCCAAAGACTCCACAACAGCTCTCACAGAACCACCGGCAATTACTCCGGTACCGTGAGAAGCAGGCATTAAAAATACACGTGCTCCACCAAATTTACCTTTTTGCTCGTGAGGGATAGTGTGTCCAACCAATGGAATACGCACTAAGTTCTTTTTAGCATCTTCTACTGCTTTAGCAATAGCTTCAGACACATCCTTAGATTTTCCAAGACCATGACCTACTACACCGTTTTCGTCTCCTACAACTACAATTGCAGAAAAACCGAAAGCTCTACCACCTTTTGTAACTTTAGTAACACGATTAACACTTACCAAACGATCTTTCAATTCAAGACCACTTGGTTTTACCAGTTCTACGTTTTTATAATTATGATACATAATTCTTAGAATTTAAGTCCAGCTTCTCTAGCGCCGTCTGCCAATGATTTAACTCTTCCGTGGTATAAATAACCACCTCTATCAAAAGAAACAATCTCTACTCCTGCATTTTTAGCTTTTTCGGCAATTAATTTACCTACTACAGCAGCGATTTCGATTTTTGTTCCTGTTGCTCCAGCTTCTCTTGAAGATGCAGCAGCTAGTGTCACACCATTTACGTCGTCTATGATTTGCGCATAGATTTCTTTATTCGATCTAAAAACAGAAAGTCTTGGTTTCGCAGCAGTTCCGCTTACAATCTTTCTGATTCTGAACTTGATTCTTTGTCTTCTTTCAGATTTTGTTAATGACATAGTCTTAATTTTTAAGCTGATTTACCTGCTTTTCTTCTTAATACTTCACCTACAAACTTCACACCTTTTCCTTTGTAAGGTTCCGGCTTACGGAAAGAACGGATTTTAGCCGCTACTTGTCCTAATAGTTGTTTGTCATATGAAGATAACTTAATGATTGGGTTTTTACCTTTCTCAGAAACTGTTTCAACTTTTACTTCTGAAACAACTTCAAGAACGATGTTGTGCGAAAAACCTAAAGCGACATCCAATTTTTGACCTTGGTTAGAAGCTCTGTATCCTACTCCAACTAATTCTAATTCTTTAGTAAAACCTTCAGCTACACCAACAATCATGTTATTGATTAGAGCTCTGTATAAACCGTGTTTTGATCTTTGTTCTTTTGCATCAGAAGATCTTTCCACGATTACTTGTCCTTCCTCAACTTTAACAGACACATCTGAAAACTCTTGAGAAAGTTCTCCTAATTTTCCTTTTACTGTAATTACAGCATCTTTAACTTCTACAGTTACTCCAGCTGGAATTGCAATTGGACTTTTTCCTATTCTTGACATTGCTTAGTCTTTTTATTAGTATACGTAACAAATAACTTCACCACCAACATTCAATTGTTTCGCTTGTTTCCCAGTCATAAGACCTTTAGATGTAGAAACGATAGCGATACCTAAACCATTCAAGATTCTAGGTAGTTTGGCAGCACCTGCGTACTTACGTAAACCTGGTTTACTAATTCTTTGGATATCTTTAATTACAGCCTCTTTAGTCTCTTTGTCGTACTTAAGAGCAATTTTGATAGTACCTTGAACAGTACTGTCTTCAAATTTGTAACTTAAAATATATCCTTGATCGAATAAAATTTTTGTGATTTCTTTTTTCATGTTAGAAGCCGGGATTTCTACCACTTTGTGGTTAGCTCTTACGGCATTTCTGATTCTTGTTAAGAAATCTGCGATAGGATCTGTATACATGTTTATTAATTTGCGATTATGGTTTTCGGTAAATTTTCATTTACCGAACCTTTAATCAATTTATAATTCTTTTATATTACCAGCTAGCTTTTCTAACCCCTGGGATCAATCCATTGTTAGCCATTTCACGGAAAGTTACACGTGAAATACCGAATTGACGCATATACCCTCTTGGTCTTCCTGTTAATTTACAACGGTTGTGTAGACGTACAGGAGAAGCATTTTTTGGTAATTTTTGTAAGCCTTCATAATCTCCAGCTTCTAACAAAGCTTTTCTTTTGTCAGCATACTTGTCTACCAAAGCTTGTCTTTTCACCTCGCGGGCTTTCATTGATTCTTTAGCCATAACTTAATTCTTTTTAAAAGGTAATCCTAATTGTGTTAACAATGACTTCGCTTCTTTGTCTGTCGACGCCGAAGTTACGAAAGTAATATCAAATCCGGCAATTTTGTTTACTTTATCAATATCAATTTCCGGGAAAATGATTTGTTCCAAAACACCTAAGTTGTAATTACCTCTACCATCGAATCCGGTTGCTTTGATACCGCCGAAATCTCTTACACGTGGTAATGCAGAAGTGATCAAACGATCAAGGAATTCATACATTTTTTCACCACGTAAAGTTACTTTAGCACCAATAGGCATTCCTTTTCTTAATTTGAAAGAAGCAACGTCTTTTTTAGAAATGGTAGAAACTGCTTTCTGACCCGTAATTTTTGTTAGCTCCTCAACAGCATGATCTACTAATTTCTTATCTGATACAGCTGCTCCAACACCACGGCTTACAACGATTTTTTCAAGTTTAGGAACCATCATTACGTTTTTGTAACCGTATTCTTCTGTAAGAGCTGCGATAACGCGACTCTTATATTCTTCTTTTAGTCTAGGTATATAAGCCATCACTACAATACTTGATTAGATTTTTTAGAAATTCTCACTTTCTTATCTCCTTCAACTTTCACCCCAACTTTAGTCGCAGACTTAGTTTTAGGATCGATTAAAGCGATGTTAGAGATATGAATAGGAGCTTCTTTTTTCACGATACCACCTTGAGGGTTTTTAGCACTTGGTTTCGTATGTTTCGACACCATGTTAACGCCTTCAATAATCGCTTTGTTTTTCTCGCGAAGTACACGTAAAACTTTACCTTCAGCACCTTTATGGTCACCGGCGATTACTTTTACGATATCTCCTGATTTTATTTTTAGCTTCATCATCTTTACAACGAATTAAAGCACTTCTGGTGCTAATGATACAATTTTCATGAATTGTTTTTCACGAAGTTCTCTGGCTACCGGACCAAAAACACGAGTACCTCTCATTTCACCAGCAGCGTTTAACAATACGCAAGCGTTATCGTCAAATCTGATGTATGAACCATCGGCTCTTCGCACTTCTTTTTTGGTACGTACAACAACTGCAGTGGAAACAGCACCTTTTTTAACGTTACCGTTAGGTGTTGCATCTTTAATAGACACTACAATTTTATCTCCAACAGAGGCATAACGACGTTTCGTTCCTCCTAAAACACGGATAGTTAAAACTTCTTTAGCTCCCGTGTTATCTGCTACTTTTAATCTAGATTCCTGTTGTACCATAATTATTTCGCTCTTTCAATGATTTCAACTAATCTCCAACATTTCGATTTACTTAACGGACGAGTCTCCATGATTCGTACAGTATCTCCAATGTTGCAATCGTTTGTTTCGTCGTGTGCAACGTATTTTTTCGTTTTTAACACGAACTTACCATATAATGGGTGTTTTACTTTTCTTGTTTCAGAAACAACAATAGATTTTTCCATTTTGTTACTAGTAACAACACCAATTCTTTCTTTTCTTAAATTTCTTTTTTCCATCTTTCAGCAGACTACAATTATTGTAACTCTCTTTTGCTTAGCTCAGTCGCAACTCTAGCAATTGATCTTCTTACAGTTCTTAATTGTAATGGATTTTCAATTGGAGAAATAGCGTGAGCTGTTTTTAGGTCGGCATATGTCTTCTTTAACTGACTAAGTTGTCCTTGTAACTCAGCTGCAGATAGATTTTTAATTTCTGATTGTTTCATAATAAAAATTGATTATGCTTCGAAATCTCTAGCAACGATAAACTTAGTTTTAACAGGAAGTTTTTGAGCAGCAAGACGTAACGCCTCTTTTGCTACAGATAGAGGAACTCCTCCAACTTCAAACATAATTCTTCCAGGTTTCACAACTGCAGCCCAATATTCAACTGCACCTTTACCTTTACCCATACGTACTTCAAGAGGTTTCTTGGTGATAGGCTTGTCTGGGAAAATTTTAATCCACAACTGACCTTCTCTTTTCATGTAACGCGTTGCAGCAATACGAGCTGCTTCGATTTGACGAGAAGTAATGAAAGTTGAATCTAAAGATTTAATACCAAACATTCCATTAGAAAGTTCATGTCCTCTTTGAGAAATGCCTTTCATTTTACCCTTCTGTACCTTACGGTATTTTGTTCTTTTAGGCTGTAACATTTTTCTTTAGTTTAAAAATTACTTTCTTTTGCGTTGGTTTGGTCTACCATTTCCTTTTGCAGGAGAAGATCCTGAAGGTTTAGACTGTTTTTTGTCCATACCTACTAACGGAGAAAGATCTCTCTTACCGTAAACTTCACCTTTCATGATCCACACTTTGATTCCCATTCTACCGTAAGTAGTATGTGCTTCAGCAAGTGAGTAATCGATGTCAGCTCTGAAAGTTGATAGAGGAATACGACCTTCTTTGAACATTTCTGAACGTGCCATTTCAGCTCCATTCAAACGACCAGAGATCATAACTTTGATACCTTCAGCGTTCATACGCATAGCAGCAGCAATAGCCATTTTAATAGCACGTCTGTACGAAATACGACTTTCGATCTGACGCGCGATACTTGTACCTACTAAGTAAGCATCAAGTTCTGGTCTTTTAATTTCAAAGATGTTGATTTGAACCTCTTTGTCAGTAATTTTCTTAAGCTCTTCTTTTAACTTGTCTACCTCTTGTCCACCTTTTCCGATAATGATACCAGGTCTGGCAGTAGTGATAGTAACGGTTACAAGTTTTAAAGTTCTCTCGATGATTACTTTTGATACACTAGCTTTTGATAAACGAGCATGAATGTACTTTCTGATTTTGTGGTCTTCGGCAAGTTTATCACCGTAGTCATTTCCACCATACCAGTTAGAATCCCATCCTCTGATGATACCAAGGCGATTTCCGATTGGATTTGTCTTTTGTCCCATCTTTATTAATTGCTTTGTGTGTTATTAATATCTCCAATCACGATTGTAACGTGGTTAGAACGTTTTCTGATTCTGTGCGCGCGACCTTGTGGAGCTGGGCGAAGTCTTTTTAACATCATACCACCATCAACACGGATCTCTTTTACGAATAAGCCTGCTTCTTCCATATTAGCATCTGCGTTTTTAGCTTGCCAGTTAGCGATAGCTGATAACAACAGTTTCTCTAATTTACGAGAAGCTTCTTTTGAACTAAATCTTAATATATTAAGAGCTTTTTCTACCTTCTGACCTCTAACTAAATCTGCCACTAAGCGCATTTTTCTAGGTGAAGTAGGGCAGTTATTTAGCTTAGCAAATGCAATTTGCTTATTAGCTTCTTTAATCTGCTCGGCTCTTTCTCTTTTACGAACTCCCATAGCTTCTTATTATTTTTTACCTTTATTTTTAGCTCCAGCATGACCTCTAAAAGATCTTGTTGGCGAAAACTCTCCTAATTTATGACCTACCATGTTTTCTGTTACGTAAACAGGTACAAATTGACGACCGTTGTGAACTGCGATAGTTTGTCCAACAAAATCCGGAGTAATCATAGAAGCTCTAGACCAAGTCTTTACTACTCCTTTATTACCTTTTTCGATATTTTCCTGAACTTTTTTATCTAATTTATAGTGTACAAAAGGTCCTTTTTTTAATGAACGTGCCATGTCTTACTTATTATTTCTTTCTACGTTCTACGATATACTTATTACTCGGGTTAACTTTAGAACGAGTTCTATAACCTTTAGCAGGTAAACCTTTTCTTGAACGTGGATGTCCTCCAGAAGAACGTCCTTCTCCACCACCCATTGGGTGATCTACTGGGTTCATAGCTACCGGTCTAGTTCTCGGTCTTCTACCTAACCATCTTGATCTACCAGCTTTACCAGAAACGATCAATTGGTGGTCTGAGTTAGATACTGCTCCAATTGTTGCAGAACAAGTCAACAAGATTAATCTTGTCTCTCCTGAAGGCATTTTGATTGTAGCATATTTACCGTCTCTCGCCATTAACTGAGCAAAAGTACCAGCCGAACGAGCGATAACCGCACCTTGTCCTGGTCTTAACTCAATACAAGAAATAACAGTTCCTAGAGGAATTTTACTTAAAGGTAAAGTATTACCAATTTCTGGAGCCGCATCCGGACCAGAAACTACAGTTTGTCCTACTTGTAAACCATTTTGAGCGATGATATACGTTTTAGCACCATCTGCATAGTACAATAACGAAATAAACGCTGAACGATTCGGATCATACTCGATTGTTTTAACTGTTGCAGGAATTCCCACTTTAGTTCTTTTAAAATCGATGATACGATACTTTTGTTTGTGACCACCACCTGTGTAGCGCATGGTCATCTTTCCTTGACTATTTCTACCTCCAGAGTTTTTTTTCGGTGCGATCAAAGAACGCTCCGGCTTATCAGTTGTAATAGTGTCAAAGCTATTCACAACTCTAAAACGCTGACCCGGGGTAATAGGTTTTAATTTTCTAACTGACATTTTCTATTAGATATTATTATAAAAATCTATTGTTTCTCCTTCTTGTACTTGAACTACCGCTTTTTTGTAAGCATTAGTCTTTCCACTGATTAAACCACTCTTAGTGTATTTAACCGTTCTATCAGCTCTGTAATTCATTGTATTTACAGCAACCACATTCACACCATAAGCCGCTTCAACAGCATTTTTGATTTGAATTTTGTTCGCTTTTTTATCAACAACGAAACCAAAGCGGTTAAAAACTTCTCCGTCTTTGGTAATTTTTTCAGTAATGATAGGTTTAATTATGATACTCATAGCCCTATTATTTGCTTAAATTTTCTTCAATTCCTTCTAATGAACCTTCTAAAAGCACTAAACTATTTGCATTCAAAATAGCATAAGTACTTAATTCTGAAGTAGTTACAACAGTAGAAGCCTTTAAATTGCGTGACGACAAATATACATTTTTATTTGATTCACCCAACACAAATAAAGATTTTTTGTTTTCTAACCCTAAAGCTTTCAATACGTTAATGAAATTTTTAGTGTTTGGTGTTTCAAATGTAAAGTCTTCAAGAACTACTAAATTTGACTCACTTGCTTTAATTGAGAAAGCTGATTTACGAGCCAATCTCTTTAAAGTTTTGTTCAATTTAAAAGAGTAGCTTCTTTGTCTAGGACCGAAAACCGTACCTCCACCTTTGAACAAAGGAGACTTAACACTTCCCGCACGAGCAGTACCAGTTCCTTTTTGTTTTTTAACCTTACGGGTACTTCCGGTTACTTCAGCTCTTTCTTTAGCTTTGTGAGTACCTTGTCTTTGATTTGCCAAATATTGTTTAACATCAAGATATACCGCATGGTTATTAGGCTCAATTGCGAATACAGAGTCAGCAAGTTGTACTTTACGACCTGTATCTTTTCCGTTGATATCTAATACTTTTACTTCCATTACTTTTGAATGATTACGTAAGAGTTTTTGTGTCCAGGAATAGCTCCTTTAACTAAAAGTAAGTTCTTTTCAGCAACTACTTTTAAAACTCTAAGGTTTTGAACTGTTACATTTTCTCCTCCTGTTCTTCCAGCCATACGCATCCCTTTGAATACTCTAGATGGATAAGATGATGCTCCAACAGAACCTGGTGCTCTCAAACGGTTGTGCTGACCATGAGTAGCCTGTCCAACACCACCAAAACCGTGACGTTTAACAACCCCCTGGAAACCTTTACCTTTTGAAACGCCTACCACGTCCACAAACTCACCTTCACTGAACACATCAACCGTGATTACATCACCTAATTTGTGTTCCGTTACAAAATCCTGGAATTCAACGACTTTCTTTTTCGCAACAGTTCCCGCTTTTTTAAAGTGACCTAACTCAGCTTTAGTAGCGTGTTTTTCTGTTTTGTCATCGAAACCAAGTTGTAACGCTTCATACCCGTCAACCTCATTGGTTCTGACTTGGGTAACAACGCATGGACCAGCTTCGATAACTGTACAAGGAATATTTTTCCCGTTCTCGTCGAAGATACTAGTCATGCCGATTTTTCTACCAATTAACCCAGACATATAAAACTAATTATTAATTACTTATTGAATATTTTTATTTTTAGAGTGCGCAAAAGTAAGCATTAAGTTTTAAATAAAAAAACTTAATGCTTAAATACTTTAAAATGCGAGTTTTATCACACTTTGATTTCTACCTCAACTCCGCTTGGTAACTCTAATTTCATTAGAGCGTCAATTGTTTTTGAAGATGAAGAATAGATATCTAATAATCTTTTGTATGAACTAACTTCGAATTGCTCTCTTGATTTTTTGTTTACGTGTGGAGAACGTAACACAGTGAAAATCTTTTTGTGCGTAGGCAACGGAATTGGACCAGTTACCACAGCTCCTGTACTTTTTACAGTTTTTACGATTTTCTCAGCAGATTTATCCACTAAGTTGTGATCGTAAGACTTTAATTTTATTCTGATTTTTTGACTCATTTTCCTAAAAATTAAGCGTTACCTTTTGCTTTTTTGATTACCTCTTCAGAGATGTTGCTTGGCGTCTCTGCATAGTGCGAGAATTCCATTGTAGATGTTGCTCTACCAGAAGACAATGTTCTTAATGTAGTAACATATCCGAACATTTCAGAAAGCGGCACGCTAGCTTTAACAACTTTAGCACCTGCTCTGTCATCCATGTTGTTGATCTGACCTCTACGACGGTTCAAATCCCCAACGATGTCACCCATGTTCTCTTCCGGAGTCAATACCTCTAACTTCATGATTGGCTCAAGGATTACAGCACCTGCCGCTTTAGCAGATTCTTTATATCCCATTTTAGCAGCCAATTCGAATGAAAGCGCATCGGAATCCACAGGGTGGAAAGATCCATCCAATAAAGTAACTTTTAAACTATCCACTTCATATCCAGCCAAAGGACCTGACTTCATAGCCTCTCTAAATCCTTTTTCAACAGCAGGGATATATTCTTTAGGAACGTTACCACCTTTAACTTCGTTAACGAATTGTAATCCTACAGGCACTTTTCCGTCAACTTCATCAGCAGGCTCGATTCTAAATACGATATCACCGAATTTACCACGTCCACCAGATTGTTTTTTGTACGTTTCTCTGTGTTGAGCAGCTCTTGTAAACGCCTCTTTGTACTCAACCTGTGGCTCACCTTGGTTTACCTCAACTTTGAATTCACGACGCATACGATCTACAATGATATCCAAGTGAAGCTCACCCATACCAGAGATAATCGTTTGTCCTGAAGCATGATCCGTTCTAACTGTAAACGTTGGATCCTCTTCAGCCAATTTCGCTAAAGCCATACCCATTTTATCAACGTCAGCTTTAGTTTTTGGCTCAACAGCGATACCAATTACCGGATCAGGGAATACCATAGACTCTAATACAATCGGATGTTTCTCATCTGACAATGTATCTCCAGTCTTGATATCTTTAAATCCTACAGCAGCTCCGATATCTCCAGCCTCAATATATTCGATTGGATTTTGTTTGTTCGCGTGCATTTGGTAAATACGAGAGATACGCTCTTTGTTACCAGAACGGTTGTTCAATACGTAAGAACCTGCATCTAAACGTCCCGAGTAAGCTCTAAAGAATGCCAAACGACCTACATAAGGGTCAGTAGCAATTTTAAATGCCAAAGCAGCAAATGGCTCACTTACGGATGGTTTACGAGAGATCGGCTCGTCAGTATCCGGATTTGTACCTTCGATAGCCTCTTTATCCAATGGAGAAGGCAAGAATTTACAAACTGAATCCAACATAAACTGAACTCCTTTATTTTTGAATGAAGAACCACACAACATTGGAATAATCGCCATGTCGATAGTTGCTCTTCTTAATGCATTGTTGATTTCTTCCTCAGTAATAGAGCTTTCATCTTCCATGAATTTCTCTAAAAGGTTTTCATCATATGCAGCCACTTCCTCGATTAACTGAGCTCTGTATTGTTTCGCATCAGCAACCATATCTTCAGGAATTGGAATAATATCAAAAGTAGCTCCCTGAGTTTCATCATGCCAAACAATCGCCTGGTTTTTGATCAAATCTACTACTCCTCTAAAGTCTGCTTCATCACCGATTGGCAATACCAATGGCACTGCATTCGATTTCAACATATCTTTAACTTGTTGACAAACTGCTAAGAAGTTTGAACCCTGACGGTCCATCTTGTTAACAAATCCCATACGTGGAACTTTATAGTTATCAGCAAGTCTCCAGTTTGTTTCAGACTGAGGCTCAACTCCGTCAACTGCAGAGAATAAGAATACCAATCCGTCCAATACACGTAGGGAACGGTTTACCTCTACCGTAAAGTCAACGTGACCCGGGGTATCGATAATGTTAAAGTGGTAATCTTTAGTATCAGCAGTAGCTTTACCTTGCTCAGTTGGGAAATTCCAGGTACAGGTTGTAGCCGCAGAAGTAATTGTAATACCTCTTTCTGCTTCCTGCTCCATCCAGTCCATTGTTGCAGCACCTTCGTGTACTTCACCAATTTTGTGTGTTTTCCCGGTATAAAATAAAATACGCTCTGTTGTTGTAGTTTTACCCGCATCAATGTGAGCAGCAATCCCGATATTTCTAGTATATTTTAAATCTCTAGCCATTTCTAATGTTTCTTATGAATTAAAATCTAAAGTGAGAGAATGCTTTGTTCGCTTCCGCCATTTTGTGAGTATCCATTCTTTTCTTAACAGCAGCACCTTCTTCTTTTGCAGCAGCCAAGATTTCAGAAGCAAGTTTCCCTGCCATAGATTTCTCATTTCTTTTTCTAGCGTAAAGAATCATCCATTTCATCGCCATAGAGATTTTTCTGTCCGGACGAATCTGCATCGGGATTTGGAAAGTAGCTCCTCCTACACGACGAGAACGAACTTCAACGTGAGGCATAACATTAGTTAATGCATCTTTCCAGATTTCCAAAGAGGATTTTTCTGCATCTTGCTTTTTAGTCTCAACGATCTCTAAAGCATCATAGAATACTTTGAAAGCAGTCGATTTTTTACCATCCCACATTAAGTTATTTACAAAACGCGTTACTAACTGGTCGTTAAATTTCGGATCTGGTAAAAGAGGTCTTTTTTTGGCCTGTCTTTTTCTCATGTCTTTTCTTTAAAAGTTTTTAAAAATTACTTTTTGTCTTTAGGGCGTTTAGCACCATACTTAGATCTTCTTTGAGTTCTACCGTTAACTCCGGCAGTATCCAAAGCACCACGAACGATGTGGTATCTAACTCCTGGTAAATCTTTTACCCTTCCACCTCTAACTAATACTATCGAGTGCTCTTGTAGATTGTGTCCTTCTCCTGGGATGTAAGCATTCACTTCATTACCATTTGTCAAACGTACACGCGCAACTTTACGCATTGCAGAGTTTGGTTTCTTTGGTGTAGTAGTGTAAACACGCGTACAAACCCCTCTTCTTTGAGGACAAGAATCTAAAGCAGCCGATTTACTCTTCTTAGTTATCTGGGCTCTCCCTGTTCTTACTAATTGTTGAATTGTTGGCATAATGTTTAATAAAATTTCTAACGTTATTAAATTCCCGCTTTTTACGGGGTTGCAAATGTAGAAATTATTTTCAACAAATCAAATCATAAATCATTAATTTTCAACCACATTAATCAACAAATAACTTCTGCATACTTTTTTGTAAATTTTGCGTTATTTTTACCAAAACAATTTAGTCTTTGAAAAAGCTATTTTTACTTACCCTTTTCCTGCTTCTTTCACTATCTGGAAAGACCCAGAACCTCTATTTAAAAATCGAAGGCAACTCCGCTACACAAAGCATATTGATCGACAGTATCGGCTACCAATCAAAACATAGCAATACCAAATCGATACTCGACGAAAGCCACAATTTCTCCAACACTCTGTTAAAGATTGGCTACCTCGAAAATAGTTTACTGGATCAAAAAAAAGTAAATGACAGCACATTTCTTTTCCGATACGACCTGGGCAAAAAAACCAATAGCATCCATATATTCACTAAAAATATAACCGTTGCGGTCCGCGATTTACTCAACTTAAATAAGGACACCCTGATCATTCCCCTTTCCGGAGTAGAAGATTTTATGAACACCAATATTCACCTACTCGAAAAAAAAGGATATTCTTTAAGCAGCATCCAACTGATCAACCATAAAAAATATCAAAATACGCTATATGCCGAATTAAAAATCGACACCGAAAAAAAACGCATTCTGGATGATATCATCATTGCAGGTTACCCTAAATTTCCGGAAGGTATCCGTAGAAACATCGTACGCCAAAACCGAAAACGCATTTTTAACCAGAACAACCTCAAAGAAATTCACAGCAACTTTAACGCCCTGCCTTTCGTTAATCAAATTAAATATCCGGAAATCCTATTTACCACCGACAGCACCAAAGTATATGTATATCTGGAAAAAGCACGACCGAATCGTTTTGATGGATTTGTCGGTTTTTCAAATGACGATAATGGTTCCGTAAAATTCAACGGTTACCTCGACCTGCTTTTAAACAACATCCTAAATGCCGGAGAAAAATTCAACCTCTACTGGAAAAACGACGGAAAAGAACAAACCACCTTTACTCTAGGCGCCGAAATCCCTTATCTGTTTAAAAGCCCACTGGGAATAAAAGGAAGTTTAAAAATCTTTAAACAGGATAGCACCTTTCAAAATACCTCATCCGACATCAATCTGGGCTATTACTTCAATTATAATTCCAAAGTGTTTTTGGGTTATCAGGAAACCGAATCGGTCGACATTCAAAAAGCCAACTCCAGCAGTCTCAGCAATTACAACAACTCCTTCGTAACCGGAACCTACGAATATGCACAATACAATCCGGAAGACTTTTTATTTCCGGAAAAAACCAGTTTTCTGATACGAACCGGACTCGGTAGCCGAAAATCAAAAAACGAAACCAACGACCAATATTTCGTTCAGCTCAATGCTTCCCACAACATTTACCTCAACCGGAGGAACATTTTCAACATCCGTAACCAAACCTTCTATCTCCAAAGTGATCATTATATAATTAATGAACTCTATCGCTTTGGCGGCATCAACTCGATACGCGGTTTTAACGAAAATAGTTTACAGGCAAGTTTATATTCCGGCTTACTTATCGAATACCGTTACATACTCGCCTCCAATATTTATGTTCATTCTATAACAGACTTCGCTTATTTTGAAGATAAAATCACAAACCATAAAGATAACCTACTCGGATTAGGCTTTGGCTTCGGATTATTAACAAAGACAGGGCTTTTTAACATAATTTATGCCAATGGAAGCGCGAAAAATAACGAAATACAACTTTCGAACTCAATAATTCACATTAGCTTCAAAACAAAATTTTAGCATTTTTTTTACATTTATTTTGGTTTGTTATGATTTTTTTTAAGAAATTTGATTGCATAACCGTAATCAAAAACCAAAATGAGAGTAAAAATCAAGTCCTTTTTAACACTTTTTTTAGTGTTACTGGTGCAAAATCTGATTGCACAGGAAAGAATCGTTTCGGGAAAAGTAACCGACACAAATGGTTTGCCCTTACCCGGAGTTAGCGTAGTTGAAAAAGGAACTACCAATGGAACCCAAACCGATTTTGACGGTAATTACAAAGTTAAAGTTGCCCCAACAGCAACACTGGTTTACACTTTTATTGGTATGAGAACCCAGGAAGTAAAAGCCAGCACTACCGTATTAAATGTAAAAATGGAAGACGAAGCCAAAGTACTGGAAGGGGTTGTTGTAACCGCTTTAGGTATTTCGAGGGATAAAAAATCTTTGGGATATTCTTCACAAAAACTGGATGAAAGAGCTGTTAACTCATCACCTACCGTAAACTTCCTAAACAACTTATCTGGAAAAGTTTCCGGTTTGGAAGTGAAAACAAACTCAAATTTTGGAGGATCAACGAATATTGTTTTACGAGGATCCAAAAGTTTAACAGGAAACAATCAGGCCTTAATGGTTGTAGATGGTGTCCCTATTAGCAACTCCAACCTGAATTCGGATTATACACAAAGTGGTAGAAGAGGTTTTGACTACGGGAACTCCGCTTCCGATATCGACCCAAACAATATTGAATCGATTACCGTTTTAAAAGGCGCTGCCGCTACCGCACTATATGGTAGCCAGGCAGCCAACGGAGCTATTATGATCACCACAAAAAAAGGTAAGAAAAACAACGCTATGGGCGTTAGCATTAGCTCTACCACCTCTATTGGTTCTTACGATAAAAAGACTTTTGCCAAATATCAAAAAGGATATGGAGCCGGTGGTTATTCCGGAGCCGATGACAGCTTCATTACGACAGATGTTAATGGCGACGGTATAAACGACCTACTATTAGACATGACCGCCGATGCCTCATATGGTAACGCTTTTAATCCCAATTTAATGGTTTACCAATGGAACGCATTCGATCAGGGAAATCCAAACTTTGGAAAACCAACACCTTGGGTAGCCGGTGCAAACGATCCGGGCACTTTCTTTAAAAATTCATTCAGCACCATAAATAGCATAAACATTAATGGAGGTGACGAAAAAAACACCTACAACTTTAGCTATACGAACAACAACGAAACCGGTATACTTCCAAACAGTATCCTGAATCGTAACATTATCAATGGTAATTTTGGCCGTGATCTGAACGATAAAATCAAAGCGACCACCTTCTTTACCTATGTGAACCAAAACACCACAGGTCGTAACAGTATTGGATATAACGACAACATCATAACCGGATTCAGACAATGGTGGCCAACAAATATTGACATTGCAGAATTACGAAATTCATATTTCAGAAACATGACAAATGCTACCTGGAACATGAACAGCCCTGTAGACGGCGACTTTTCACCGGCCTATTGGAACAATCCGTATTGGGATCGATACGAAAACTATTCGAGCGATAAAAGAACACGTTTCTTAGCCGGAGCAACCATATCAGCCGATGTCGTTAAAAATGTGAACATTTTAGGACGGGTAACCATTGACAATTCATTCGATCGTCAGGAAATCCGAAAAGCTATTGGTAGTCACGCCGAAGAATTCGGAATTCAAAATCTTGACGAAACGTCCGGATACAATCTGTATACCCGAAACTTCACACAACAAACCTATGATTTCATTGCCACATATAACTTTAATATGGGTGAAGATTTTTCCGGAAAATTATTAGCCGGATCAACATTTATCAAATCCAATGCCGATTCATTTGAAAGTTCCACAATCGGAGGATTGGTAGCCCCTCATCTTTTCACACTGGCCAATTCAAAATCGTTTGTTGCACCAATAGAAAGTGAAATCGATTATCAGAAATTGGGTCTATATGCCCAGGCATCCTTCGACTATAAGAGAACCATTTTCATAGAAGGTTCCTTCCGAAGAGATCAGTCAACAGCATTACCAACCAACAACAACAAATACAACTATTATTCTGTTGGAGCGAGTTTAATTGCCTCCGAATTCATCAACGCACCGTGGTTAAGCAACTTAAAACTAAGAGGAAACTATGCTGTTGTAGGTAACGACCCTGCGCCGGGATTAATCGGATCAAAAGTAAACAATGGAATCATTGGCGGAAACCTGATGTTTTCAAACGGAACCGTATACTCCGATTTCAACTCTTTAAAAGCAGAAAAACTAAAAAGCTGGGAATTTGGTCTTGAGGCAGCAATGTTTAAAAACCGATTAAATTTCGACGTATCCCTATACCAGAGTAACACTACAGACCAGATTTACAATGTACCACAATCCACTTCTACCAGCTATGCCACCTCACGAATCAATGCCGGTGAAATGCGAAACAGAGGTATTGAAGCTTCGTTATTCGGATCACCTATTAAAACAGAAGATTTTGAATGGCAGATTGCAATTAACTGGTCCAAAAACAAAAATGAGGTCGTATCCTTAAATCAGGGAAGAGACAACCTGCAGCTGGCCACTTTCCAAAGTGGTGTGAGTTTAAATGCCACCGTTGGAGAACCGTACGGAACACTTAGAGGAACCGACTATGTATACGACGCCAATGGAAACAAAGTAGTAGACAGTGACGGTTACTATTTAACAGCCACCAACAAAGTAATTGGTAACATTCAGGCCGACTGGATTGGAGGTATTTCCAACCGTTTCACCTATAAAAATGTATCGTTGAATTTCCTTATCGACGTAAAACAGGGCGGAGATTTATATTCCCTGGATATGGCCTACGGTTTATACAGTGGTATCTATCCGGAAACAGCCGGACTTAACGACTTAGGCAATCCGGTTCGAAACTCGATAGCGAATGGTGGTGGTGTTATTTTAGAAGGTGTTTATGCCGATGGCACACCAAACACAACACGAATTGAAGCCAATTATGTAGGATCGGCCTTTGGTACACAATCGGCGCCGGCAAAAGCATTTATTTACGATGCCTCCTATGTTAAGCTAAGAGAAGTTGGACTATCCTATAACTTTAACAACAAACTTCTGGAACGAACATTCTTCAAATCACTATCGTTAAGTCTTTTAGGAAACAACTTATGGATTATAGACAAAAACGTTCCATATGCCGATCCGGAAGCGGGCACATCATCTGGTAACATACAAGGATACCAGTCCGGAGTGATGCCAACTACAAGAGTATATTCGTTAAATATTAAAGCAAGTTTCTAAGATGAAAAAGATATTTTATACCTCGATACTTGTATCATTACTTACTGTTGGATGTATTAGTGATGATTCAACCTACAACTATGATAAAGACAAATCATACGATGTTCCTGCGGAAAATCTTTTCACGAATGCTCAAAAAGCTTTAGTCGATCAGATGACAACGCCGAGTGTTAACTTAAATCCATTCCGCTTTTTCTCCCAATTTTGGGCAGCTACACAATACCCGGAAGAATCAAGATACGATTTAAGAACCCGAAATGTTTCCAACAACCACTGGAACGCCTTATACAGAACCGTTTTAGGAAATCTGGAAACAGCCAAACAGGTAATCGACACCGAAACCCAACCGGCTACAATGTCGTCGGCCCAATGGCAAACACAGCAAAAAAATAAAAAAGCGGTTATTGAGATCCTTCAGGTATATACTTTCCAGATTCTGGTCGATTCATTTGGTGACGTTCCGTATTCCGAATCCTTACAGGCAACCATTGTATTACCGAAATACGACAACGATTCCGACATCTATCCGGCATTGATTACACGATTAAATGCAGCGATTGCCAATCTGGATACTTCCGAAATCTCCTTCAGTACCGGTGATTTTATTTATCAAGGTGATGTTTCCAAATGGAAAACGTTTGCGAACTCCTTAAAAGTAAAACTAGCGATCAACCTTGCCGATGTAAATACTTCACTGGCACAAACTACAATTCAGGATGCCGTTACCGCCGGAGTAATTTTAAACAATGGTGATAATGCTAAATTTGCATATCCGGGCGCCGCACCCATGTACAATCCAATTTATGCGAATCTGGTAGCCAGCAACCGTAACGACTTTGTTTCTTCAAAAACCATTGTTGATGAAATGAACAACCTGAGCGACCCGCGCAGAGCCGAATACTTTGAACTTAAAAACGGCAACTATATCGGCGGAATTAATGGTGCTGCAAACGTATATCAAAACTTTTCACCTATCGGAAACACATTAAAAGCCGATAATTTCCCAAGTTACTTAATGGAAGCTTCGGAAGTGAACTTTTATTTAGCGGAAGCAGCGGCACGAGGCTATTCAGTAGGTGGCACGGCCGATACATATTACCAAAACGCTATTACAGCTTCGTTCCTTAGTTGGGGACTTACCGCTGGTGACGCGACAACTTATCTTGCAAACCCAAGTGTTAACTATGCGACAGCACCGGGAACCTACAAAGAAAAGATTGGCAAACAAGCCTGGATCGCTTTCTTCAACAGAGGTTTCGAGGCCTGGACGAGTTACAGAAGACTTGACTTCCCGAATCTTGTGGCCCCTTCAAATGCTGTTACAGCAGCCGAAGGACAAGTGCCAAAACGTATGACATATCCGGTAAACGAGCAAACCGTTAACAATGCAAACTGGGTTAGTGCATCCGCAGCCATAGGCGGCGACAAATTACCAACCAAAGTATTTTGGGATGTAAATTAGAAAACGAAGTTCTTTTATTTGAGTTATTTAAAAACCATCACAGCCTTTATGTGGTGGTTTTTTTATTTCCGATAGCCATCCGTATTTTATTTGGTGCCATTTTCAAGACACTTTACTTCCTTATTACCTACTTAAATACACGCAAATACTACTCATTTCTTCACAGAACCGTCTTAAATTAGAAATAACAACAGTATTCGGCATCATGCTTTCAACAAAACGAAACAGAATTCAACAACTATATCCGATTATATTACAGTATCAATAGTAAGAACTAAATCAAACTGTATTATTTTAAAAAAAGCCACTCAATGTCATGTTTTTTGCACATCCTCCATTAAGGCTATAACTTATATGGGAATCAAAAAAAGTAGACCTATGAGAATAAAGTTTATGTTTTTGCTAACCACCATATTAGTAACCCAGTATTTCTTTGCCCAGGAGCGAAATGTAAAAGGTAAGATTACCGATACCAATAACCTACCCATACCGGGTGTCAACGTTATTGAGAAAGGCACAACAAACAGCATTCAGACCGACATCAACGGGGAATATACAATAAAAGTAAGCCCGACAGCCATCCTAACGATTTCATTTCTGGGAATGAAAACAAAAGATGTCAAAGCCGATAGTAACCCTTTAAATATCATCCTGAAACCAGAAGTCACCGAAATGGATACTATTGTTGTAACCGCATTAGGCATCAAAAGAGAAAAAAAAGCTGTTGGCTATTCTGTCCAGGAGATTAAAGGGGACGTAATCAACCACGCCGGGCAAACCAATGCCCTGAGCGCATTATCCGGTAATATTGCCGGAATTCAGGTAACCGCCCCCTCCACTATGGGTGGTTCGTCAAAAATCCTGATCCGGGGTGTGGGTTCCATTACTCGAAATAACAATCCGCTTATTGTGATTGATGGTATTCCGATGGACAATACCAATTACAACAGCTACTCCACCGAAAGCGGCTCAGGCGGCAGGGATTATGGTGATGCCGCAGCCGACATCAATCCGGACGATATCGAATCGGTTTCCGTATTAAAAGGAGGACCGGCTGCCGCCCTATATGGTTCAAGGGCTGCCAATGGTGTGATTATGTATACCACAAAATCCGGTAAAAAAGGAAAATCGGAAATTTCGCTGCAAACCGGTCTAACACTAGAAAACATTTATATCATGCCCAAATTACAAAACCTATATGGTGGCGGTTCATCCACTACTATGGAGACAGCAACCATCAATGGTCAGCTTTACACTCTTGCCGACTATAGAACCGACGAAAGTTGGGGACCAAAGTACAATGCAAACCTTCGGTATCTTCCCTGGAGTGCATTTGATCCGGAATTTCCAAACGACTACCTGGTAACGAAACCTTGGGTTAGCCCCCGAAAAGATGTAAAATCTTTTTTTAATACCGGCTATACCGCTACCACCAGTATGGCAGTGAGTCATGGTACTAAAAACGGTTCTATACGGATGTCACTTTCCAACCAGAATACAACAGGGGTAGTCCCCAATTCAAAATTATCAAAAAACACCTTCTCTATAAATGGAAATACATTACTACACGAAAAACTCCGGCTGGACGGAAGCCTTACCTACACCAACACCAATGCATTTAACCGGCCTACTCAGGGATATGCCGGCAATTCCGTTGCGCAGAAATTTTTCCAGTGGGGACAACGACAACTGGATTTCGACAATCTAAAAAACTACAAACTATCCAATGGAAAACAACGCTCCTGGAACAGAACGTCCTGGCATGATGCCACACCAATGTATTCCGATAACCCGTACTGGACAACTTACGAGAACACTTCCAAAGATCAAAGAACCCGTTTTACCGGAAACCTTAAACTAAAATACAATTTCACCAAAAACCTCTATGCCATCGGAAGCATAAATGGCGACCAATACAATTTTACTATCGAGGACAGAATAGCCGTATATTCACAGGCGATGTCCCGATATTCACAGACTATACGGCAGATCTCAGAGATGAATTACGAAGCGCGAGTGCATTTTGACAAACGCTGGGATCAATTCAGCCTTAACTCATTTGTTGGCATCAACCGTCGGCACAATGAGTATCAGGCTTTATCCGGTAGTACTTCAGGAGGCTTGGTAATCCCTAATTTATACAATCTTACCAATTCGAAAAACCTGGCCACTTCCCAAAATTATTATTCCCAACTGCGTGTCAACAGTATTTATGCCATGGCTTCTTTGGGTTATGCTAATATGTTATATCTGGAAGCAACCAATCGTAAAGACTGGTTTTCTACGGTTGCCCGACCGGCCAATTACCCATCCGTCACCGGTAGTTTTATTTTTTCCGAATTACTAAAAGACGTTTCGTGGTTATCCTATGGAAAACTTAGAAGTGGCTGGGCACAGGTAAGTAATGGAGCCAGTCCCTATTCGATTGTTAATTACTATACTATAAACAGCCCCTTTCAAACGGTTCCTTCCTATTCTAACCCTGTAGCGGCAAACAATTCCGACTTAAGCCCGGAGACAAAAGTTAGCAAGGAAATAGGATTGGAGGTGCGGCTCTTAAAAAACCGCTTGGGTTTCGACCTCTCCCTTTATGAAGACGTGACCCGGGATCTTATTACTCCATTACAGATTACTACAGCAACCGGCTTTTATTCAAAGTACATTAATGCCGGTAAAATGCGTAATCGCGGTATTGAACTTTCGTTATCGCTCACTCCAGTCAAATCGTCAAACTTTAGCTGGGACATCAAGGGTAACTTTTCCAAAAATGACAATAAACTCCTCTCCTTATATAAAGACACCAAATCACGACAATTAGCCTCGGCTCCTTTCCGGGTTAGCCTATTAGCAATTGTTGGCGAAAAATATGGTCAACTATACGGAATTGACTATGCCTATAATGAAGACGGAGAAAAAATAGTCAATGCCAATGGCTTTTACAAAGTAGGGTCGCGAAAAACACTGGGCAGTATTATTCCGGATTACAACATAGGTATTCGAAACAATTTCAATTACAAGCAATGGAATTTAGGTTGCCTGATCGACATTCAAAAAGGGGGAAGTTATTTTTCTACTACCCACATGTATGGTCATTCTTCCGGTATAATGGAAGAAACAGCAGCCAATGGAATACGGGAAAATGGAATAGTACTGGATGGTGTTTTGGAAGATGGAAGTCCAAATACCAAAGTGGTTTCTGCTTACCGATGGGCAAAAGCATACGCGAATAGCGTTGATGCACAAAACGTTTTTGATGCCAGCTATGTTAAACTACGGGAAATGACCTTAAGCTATAGTCTCCCTAAAAAGGCTGTTGGAAAGAAAATAAGTCAAGTAACTTTTTCCGCTTTTGCGCGTAACCTTTTCGCCTGGGGGCTACACTGGAATGGTATGGACCCTGAAAACACCAGCTACGGAAGTGGGAATATACAGGGACTTGAAGGTGGTTCCCTTCCCTCTACCAGAACATACGGAATGAATGTAACAATTAAAATCTGATTAACTTAACTCACAACATCATGAACAAATTAAAATCGATATTCATACCGATAGTACTATTCATAGCACTTTCTTTTTCCAGTTGCACCGATCGGTTTGAAGAAATCAATACCAATCCAAACGAACCTATAAAGGTAAGCACCCCGGGTTTATTTAATAATGTAACAAAAACCATTGTTGGTTCAGCAACAAGAGGATCATTTGGTTCAGCCAGAATGACATTACCTTGGATGCAATACTCCGCACAGCTCAATTATACCGACGAAGATCGGTTCCAGTTTAGAGAAGGTACAAATCACAGATTGTTTAACACCTACTATACCAAGGCTAAAAATCTTAAATCGATACTGGACCTCAATACCGATCCAGTCACAGCTTCCGAAATGTCAACCTATGGTAATTCGACCAACCAGATTGCTGCTGCCCGAATTATGCTGGCCTATATTTTCCACAATTTGGTTGACACTTATGGCGACATTCCGTATTATTCTTTTGGAAATAACGATCCCGATTTTCAGGCATTAGACACCAATAATCCAACGCCTAAGTTTGCCTCTCAACAGAAAATTTATACGGATTTATTAAAAGAATTGAAAGAGGCCGTGGAATCCATCGATTTAAATGATGTGATTTTTTACGAAAACCAGGATCTTCTTTTTGGTAGTGCCGAAAAATTAAAACGATTCGGTAACTCATTGCGGTTACGAATAGGCAACCGGGTAAAAAATGTTATTCCGACAGCTGGAGCTCAAATTCAAGAAGCCATAACATCGGGAGTTATGCAGTCTAACAATGATAGCGTAGGCGTAACTTTCGAAAACAACTCCATCAATCCGGCACCAACCTATGCTTCTTTTTTTATAAGCAACCGCACCGACTATACTGCCTCAAAAACCTTTATTGATCTTTTAAAAGGTCAGATCGGTATTTTTAGTCCCGACCCGAGGTTACAAAAATTCATTGCTCCGGTGGGTACTGCCAAAACGAATTCGTTACAGAAAAACTACCAAGAGACAGACGATCTATCCCGCTATCAGGGAATGCCCTATGGTATTTCTTCACAGCTAACCACCAGTCAGGTTAGACATGTCTCTTTATTTAGTTATAACATTTTCAAACCGGACTATACCGAATATCTCATGGAATATTCTGAAGTAGCCTTTCTGTTGTCTGAAGTAAACGGATGGAATCAGGACTATTATCAAAAGGGAGTGCAGGCATCAATGGAAAAATGGGGTATTTCGCAGGAAAAGATAACCTCATACATAAACGGACTTCCGGCAGCGAATCAGAAAAATGTATTAACGCAAAAATACATCGCTTTGTTTATGCAACCCTATGAAGCCTGGGCTGAATGGAGACGCACCGGATACCCGGACATTCTCATTAAGCCGGGAGGAACCGGAACACTCGTTAATCCGGTTAACAACACGCTAACCTATACTTTTATACCGTTGATTAACTTAACAGAAATGCCGGCTCGGTTAACCTATCCTGCAAACATTCAGGATCTGAACGGAGAACAATACCTTCGGGCAGCGCAAAATATTGGAGGCGACCTTTTAAACACAAAACTAATCTGGGATACCAATTAATTCTATATATCATTCATTTCCTTAAAAACCATCACGCGGTTATGTGATGGTTTTTTCTATCTTTGCCGGTATGGAAAAAGAACATTTAATATTCGGCATCAGAGCAATTATTGAGGCCGTAAATGCAGGAAAAGAAATAGATAAGGTTTTTATTCAAAAAGAAGCGCAGGGCGACCTGATGCAGGAATTGATGAAAACACTCAAAAAGAACAGCATTAATTTTTCATATGTTCCGATAGAAAAACTAAACCGATTAACTTCTAATAATCATCAGGGAGCAGTCGCCAGTATTGCTCCGGTTTCCTTTTACAGTCTTGAATCGCTGGTAGAATCGGTTATTGAAAAAAGTGAAAAACCACTTTTTCTGATTTTAGATCAGTTATCCGATGCCCGTAATTTTGGTGCCATTATCCGAACGGCCGAATGTACCGGTGTTGATGGAATTATTATCCAGAAACAGGGATCCGCTCCGGTTAACGGAGACACGGTAAAAACATCGGCCGGTGCCGTATTCAATGTTCCTATTTGTAAAGTAGACCATATCAAGGATGCTATTTTTTACCTTCAGGGATCGGGCGTTAAAACCGTAGCGGCCACCGAAAAAACCGAAAGCCTTCTTTATGATATTGACCTAAGTGGTCCTTTAGCAATCATCATGGGAAGTGAAGACAAAGGCGTTAATCCTTCGGTATTGAAAATTGTAGATGAAAAAGCAAAATTACCAATGTTTGGAACAATCTCATCGTTGAATGTTTCGGTTGCCTGTGGTGCATTTCTATACGAAACCGTTCGTCAGAGGAGTTAAAAATATAAACACAAAAAAGGATTAAGTAGTACTTAATCCTTTTTTTGTGCCGTATCTCCAGATTCTGTATCCGAATTCGGTTTGTATATAATCCGATAATAAACCGGCATATCCGATTTAAAATAGCTATCGGAAAGCACATCCGGTTCGATTACTTCCAATTCTTCTTCTTTTGGAAGGTTTACAAAATTTCCATTTTCGTCGAAATGTTTCATAAACGCATCCTGCGACGGATCGAAATCGGGATGCTCCCAATCGTAGCGTATTGGCTTTTTATATTCGGGTGTTTTTAGAAAAAACGATAGTAAATACCCCGCAATAAATCCCGACAAGTGTCCTTCCCACGAAATATTGTCTTCCGGATTTGGAAACATATACCAAATCATTCCGCCATACAATACAATAATCGTTAGCGACAAAGCCACCAGTCGGTAGTACTTGGTTTGAATACCTTTAAAAAAGATAAAACTCACCAAAACATAAATCAAACCACTGGCACCAATATGGTAACTTTCCCGGCCAATTAACCAGGTTCCGAAACCCGAAAGCAGGATTCCCAATACGATTACTTCCAATGCCTGTTTCCGATAGAAATATCGCGTAGCAGCAATCAGCATTAATAAAGGTATTGAATTATTATAAAGGTGTTTAATATCGCCATGCAGGAACGGGCTAAACAGTATTCCTTTTAACCCGGACAATGTTCGCGGGTAAATCCCATAATCGGAAAGGCTAATCTTAAACCTGACCTCCACCCAGAAAACCAGCCAGAGTGTCAAAACGAAGTACAAAGGCCAGGCCAGTACCGAAGGTGAAAATTTAAAGTCGATTTCTTTCATGCCATTTATTTCTTCCGGCTACGCATCAAAAACATCACCAAAAAGATTTTAATGCTTTTTTGTCAGTTCTTCTTTTCAAAATTGTATTCCTACTTCATTCAAAAGTTAGTTTTTTGTAATTTTACCACATGGAAGCACCATTGGCAGAACGCATACGTCCGCAACATTTATCCGATTATATTAGTCAGCTACACCTGGTTGGCGAACAGGGTTCTCTAACCCACCAGATTGCACGGGGTATAATCCCGTCGTTAATTTTATGGGGACCACCGGGAACCGGAAAAACAACCCTTGCCCAAATCATGGCACAGGAAAGCAAACGCCCGTTTTATGTTTTAAGCGCCATTAATTCCGGGGTAAAAGACGTACGTGAGGTGATCGATAAAGCCAAACAAAGCGGTGGATTGTTTACAGCTAAAAATCCGATACTATTTATCGATGAGATCCACCGGTTTAGTAAATCACAACAGGATTCCTTATTGGCAGCTGTCGAAAAGGGTTGGGTAACCCTTATTGGAGCGACGACCGAAAATCCGAGTTTCGAAGTCATTCCTGCTTTATTGTCAAGATGTCAGGTTTATATTCTGAATGCCTTTTCCAAAGAAGATCTTGAAGCCTTATTACACCGGGCACTTGAAAAAGATACGATTTTAAAATCAAAAAATATTCGTTTGTTGGAAACCGAAGCGTTACTACGACTTTCGGGCGGAGACGGGCGCAAACTACTCAACATTTTCGAATTGGTGATCAATGCATCCGAAGGCGATACGATTGAAATCACTAATGAAAAAGTCATGCAACTGGTTCAGAAAAACACCGTATTGTACGACAAAACCGGAGAACAACATTATGACATTGTTTCAGCCTTTATAAAATCCATCCGCGGTAGCGATCCAAACGGTGCGGTATACTGGCTGGCCCGAATGATTGAAGGTGGTGAAGATGTTAAATTTATTGCACGTCGCATGCTGATTCTGGCTTCGGAAGACATTGGCAATGCCAATCCTACAGCTTTAATTATGGCCAATAACACCTTTCAGGCAGTAACAACAATTGGTTATCCGGAAAGTCGCATCATATTGAGTCAATGTGCCATTTATCTGGCTACATCACCCAAAAGTAACGCGAGTTATCTGGCTATTGGGAAAGCGCAGCAACTGGTCAAACAAACCGGCGATTTACCGGTTCCGTTACACTTGCGCAACGCGCCTACCAAATTGATGAAAGAATTGGGCTATGGAGACGAATATAAATACGCACACGATTATGCGAACAATTTCGTCGATCAGGAGTTTCTTCCGGACGAATTACAGCAAACTATATTTTACGATCCAGGAAATAATTCCCGGGAAAATGCAACCCGGGATTTTCTAAAAAACCGTTGGAAGGATAAATACAACTATTAGAACTTGATATCCAATTTCTCGGATACCAATTTCTCATTTTGATAGTATTCGAATATCCATTCATTATTCTTTTTGATCAGTACACCCTGAACGCTATCGTTTTTAGCGGTATACAGATCCGGGTTACTGGTTTTAAATATTTTTAAGACGATTTTCGGCGTACTATCCACTAACTGATATCCATTTGTTATCGGCTGCGCGAACAATTGTCCGGATATAATCGTGGTAGTTACCGGGTCTTTTTTTACGGCTTCCTGTACAACCAGATTCTCTGTTACAGGTGGCGCAGGTTTTACTGGCGGAATTGGTAGCGGTTTGGCATCCTGTAATCCCTCTTCAATCGATTTTCCTACAATACGAAATGCCTGAATATAGGCTTTATCGAACTCTTTTAATCGGCTGGTTCCTTCTTCCGAAATAAAAACGGTTTGATTTTTACAATCTGTTAATTCCACTTTAATTTTGGTACTAAAAACCGTATTATCCTCCACCATATTGGCGAACAATGCATTACATCTGTTTTGAGCCACCTCATCCGGCATAACATCCGTATCATACAACACCGTATACCCTTTTTTTTCGAAAACCATTTTGGTTAAAGCATTCAGATTGTATTTATTGGCTTGTTTTAAAAAGGAAAACTTAGCCGGAACAATAACATATTTATAATCCGTTAATCGTTGCGAAAATGCTGTTGCCGAAAGCAACAGGATTGTCAGCATTACGCCTGTCTTTTTCATATTGGTTTGGTTTACTATTTAAAGTATTTTTTTAAGTTCTAACAAATGACGCACCTGTGGTACTTTTAAAGCATCCCCATAGTCAGATTCACTAAAAAAGATGGCATCAAGTCCCACATTTAATGCTCCTTCGATATCAGCTTCCATACTATCGCCAATCATAACGCTTTTATCTTTATCGGTTCGGGCAAGATCCAAAGCAAATTCGAAAATCTTCGGATTGGGTTTTTTAACTCCGGCTTTTTCCGAATTGGTTATCGTAATAAAATAATGATCGATATTGGCATTTTTGAGCTTCCCTTCCTGAACTTCATGGAATCCGTTAGTGATGATATGCAGGTTGTATTTTGGTTTTAAATAATCCAGGATTTCGATAGCACCATCGAAAAGATGATTGAACTTTGGCAGATACCAGATATATTCCTGTGCTAAAAGATTGATTTTCGCATCGTCGATTGGATATTGTAACAGGTCGAACACTTCTCTAAAACGGGAATACCGCAATTCCTGTTGTGTAATTTTTTCTTCCTGATATAGTTTCCAGTATTTAAAATTAATTGGGATATAGTATTCCAGAAAAGTTTCCATCGAAATGGGCATTGCATGCTTTTCAAAGATTGCCTCGAAAGCCAGTGCAGAATTTTTTTCAAAATCCCAAAGGGTATGATCCAGATCGAAAAAAATATCGGTTTTATTCGTAAATCTCATGCTTGTATTTTATTTGGCTCCTTTAACGATAACGGCATCATCTACATGATATACCCAGTCTTCCACATCAGCATCATTATAACGGAAATTCCCTTCCAGTGTTACATACTGGTCGGTTTTTAATTTTGGTGTTTCCCCTTTAAATTTAATCCCCATAATGGTTTCCGGACCGGATTTACCACAAAAGAAACAAGATGCAAACACATTTTTACTTAACGCATAGGATTTGTTATCGATCGGGATAATAAAGCCGCTCATCACAATGCGCTTTTTATTGGTTAGTTTTAGTTTCGCATTTACCTGCGGAAACATAACTTCTCCATATGTTTTATGTTGTTTTTTCACATATTTAATGTCGCCCAGCAATTTCCAGGTAAGCGTATCCGGATTTACCAGTACTGTAGTGTTACGGTTATTGGTAAAACGCCCAAATCCTGCTTTTTCCACTTTTATATCTGTAGTTACATTATGCTGAGCTTTCTCCGGAGTATAGCAGTATTCCAGGACTAAAAGCAGTGCCGTAAGGGCTATTACTACTATTGATTTTTTACGCATTGGCCAAAGTTTTTGAAATATTAAGTTTATAGGCCTTAATAGCCGGAATAACAGCTGCTAAGGCACCGACAAATATAGTTAGTAAAAATAAAAATCCTTCTTTTTCCCAGACAAACTCAAAAGGATTAAATGCCATTTTGAATTCTTCTTCTGAGGAACCGGAAATAAACAGTAATGCTACTCTTCCAACTATTGTGCCGGAAAGATAACCCAGTACGCATAAGATCAAACTCTCAATAACGACCAGATACAGCAATTGAAAACGGGTTGCTCCGTTCACTCGCAATAAGGCGAATTCATATTTTCGTTCTTTTAAAGTATTATATAAAGCAATAAAAATACTAATTCCGGATATCAGCATAATTCCATACGCCAGGTATTGCAAAGCCTGAAGTCCGACACCAAACAACGTAAACAGTCGGTTGATTTCGATAGCCGGAGAAGCGGCTTGCATTTTGGTGTTTTGCGGAATCATTCGCGGCCAGGTTACAATTCCCATTTTATTTCGGAACTTTAATAAAACTGCCGTGATCTCTTTTCCTTCCTCGCTAATCACAACGGCATCGTGATGATGATCGGCTTCCGCATGATCGTGATCGTGATCGTGCACTTCGGTTTCGCCATGTTCGTGCGAATCGTGCATCGCCCAAACACTTTGAATATTGGAAAGAATCAGGTTATCGATTACTTTTCCGGTTTCCGACAATACACCAACGATATGATAAGCATGTTCCTCATGAACCTCACCTTCTTCGGCATCGCCATGAGAACCAAAAAATTTATCTCCGGTTTTCAGGTTAAGTTTTTTAGCGACTTCGCTTCCAACAACAACCTCAAAATCCTTTTCAAAGGCTTTACCCGACACTACTTTTGCAGCATACTTTTCCATATAATCGGTAGTGGTTCCAACAATTTTAAAACCGTGGTAATTATCGCCAAAAGCCAGTGGAATGGCTGACTTTACAAAAGGGTTCGTCATCCATTTTTTAGCTTCCTGATAATCGATATTACCGGTAGGCGCATCCACCTGATATACGGAAGATAAAATAAGTTGTAACGGACTTCCCTGCGCGCCTAAAACCAAATCGATTCCATCGGCATTGCTCGAAAATTTTTCTTCAAATTGTTTTTGCAACAGAATTAATACAGTGATAATCGCTACACTGGCTGTTAGCAAAATAATGCTGAGCGTTGTATTGAGAGGTTTAAACCACGTATTTCTCCAGGCTAATTTTGTAATCATGACAATGTAATTTGATTGGTAAAGCGTTGTTTTAATCGGGAATCATGTGTCACAATTACTAGTGCCGATCGGTATTCTTTGGCCAGATTATCCAATAAATCGGCAACTTTGAGTGCATTTTCATCGTCCAGACTCGAAGTCGGTTCGTCTGCCAGAAGCACTTTTGGTTCGTTGATTAACGCTCTGGCTATCGAAACCCGTTGCTGCTGACCAATACTGAGTTGGGAAGGCAACTTATGGATATGATTTTCAAGGTCAAGATATTGTAATAACTGTTTAGCCTTTTCGATTTGTTGCTTACCCGAAGCCAGCCAGGAAGCCAATGCTACATTTTCCAATACAGACAATGAGGCTATAAAATAGGATTGTTGCAAAACCAGTCCGATATTCTTCCCTCTGAAATGATCCAGTTTTTTTTCAGACAATATTCCAATATCGGTAGTATTTATAAGGATTTCGCCTGCCTGAGGTCGTAAAAGTCCACCCAAAAGATGTAACAATGTTGTCTTTCCTTTTCCGGATCCACCGGTAATTAGTATAGTATCGCCATCGGAACAACTAATATCGGGAAATACAAAAGAAGTCCCTTTTCCGTATGAGAACGTAATATTTTTAGTAGCAATCATTATCAAATGCTTTTAATATGTGCAATATGGTCTTTTTTAAAAGAAAAAATAGCTCTTTCAAGAGCTATTTATACTAAGCCAATCAAAAATAACAAAAAATTAGTTCCTGTTCTTTTTATTATGAATATTATAACTAAAAAGCCTGTGTTTCTTATATCAGTTGCACTATCTATTCGTTTAAAAAAAGAGCCTTTCCGACACCAGAGCATCGTATTTTGATTTTTTGTAATTTTGTTGCAATGGCTTACAAAACAATAGCACAACCTGTTCATTTTAAAGATGGCTGAAAAAAAAATCAAAAGAGAACGTAGCTCAGGTACCAAAACTGCGATACTAGAGCTATTGAAGGCACAAAATACGGCCTTAGCCCATAAAGATTTCCACAATCATTTTGGAAACACATATGACAGGGTTACAATATACCGGGCATTAGACCGACTCGTTGACGAGGGAAAACTCCACAGAATTACAAACCTTGATGGGGTGATTCAATATGCCTTATGTAAGGAATGTGAATCCAAAGATCAGTCACAACACAATCACGATCATGTTCACTTTAGCTGTGAAAAATGTAAAAAAACAACTTGTATGGATTCTATTGCTATCCGGATTAATTTACCTTCCGGATATACTGTTCGGGAGCAACAAATTTTAATTAGTGGGGTTTGTCCGGAATGTAATGCTTTAGAGTAATTTTTCATCCCGAAAACTAAAGTATTCGCTTTCGGTTACGATAATATGATCGAGTACCATGATATCGAGATAATCTCCGGCTTCTTTTAGTTTATAGGTAATATTAATATCGGTTTCACTGGCTTTTAGAGATCCCGAAGGGTGATTATGAGTCAGGATCACACCGGTTGCGCTATGTTCGAGTGCTGTTTTAAAGATTAGTCTTGGATCTACGAGAGTAGCGGTCAAACCGCCTTTACTGATTTGGTATTTATGAATTAATTTATTAGAATTGTCTAAAAGGAGAATCCAGAATTCTTCATGGCTCAGTTCTCCGATGATGGGTTGCATGATTGTGAAAACGGATCTGCTGGACATAATAATCGGGAGGTTCCATTGACTTGCTTCTGCTTTTCTTCTTCTCCCTAATTCCAAAGCGGCTATTATGGTTACTGCTTTCGCCTGTCCGATACCTTTAAAGGACATTAATTGCTTTACGGATAGTTTCCCTAGGGTGTTTAAGTTATTACCCGCACATCTCATAATTTTTTTCGAAAGATCCAGGGCGCTTTCTTTTTCACTACCGGATCGTATCAGGATGGTTAGTAATTCGGTGTTACTTAAATTGGTTCTACCTTTTTCGATTAGTTTTTCTCGGGGCTGATCGGAAGGAGCCCAGTCTTTAATTGGGATGTAATTGATTATTTCCATTTGGCGTATATTTATTTGCTTACAATACTAGTTTGGCTTAAAATCCGTTTCTCTAATAAAATAAAGTTATGATTTTTTTTCTGGTTTTTCTATTCCTAACCTACCCAATAACAGCCACATTTCCCCCTTTAATTCCCTTTTAAAACAGACAAGAGATCGCAATAAACAAACCTTTTCATAGACAATTACTTAAAATAAAAGGACAATTCAAATAAACCTCAAAAAGTTACAACAAACAAATCTACATTTGAATATTTCTCTTTAAAACAAGTTATTAACAATCGTAAGATTATAGTGATTTTCCTCGAATTTAAAAAATCTAAGTTAGCGACTTCGTCTTAAAATACGATCAGTACGTACATACCAAAACAACTCTGGTTTTCCCTCCTCTTAAAGACAAATCCCTTCAAAAAAGAATAAGTTATACATTATATCACATTCATTATAAACTTAAAATTTCAGATTTATGTTAACACCGGCAGTTATTACTTGGGATGATTTCGTAAGCCAGATTATAGACTTATCGCAAACACCCGAACTTCGAGAAAGACTTAAAGAATATTGTAATAGTCCGATATTTACATCGCTTAGAGAGCATCTGGGTACTTATCATGCGTTACCCGATCTCCAACGGCAAGGAGAAGAAGGTTTTAAGTTATTATCTACAATTCATAACGATCTCGAAGTTACAGAAAATGTGACCCTTACTTTTATTCAAGAACTCTTTAACTCTCCCCTTACCCTTCTAATGTACAATACTATCTTTCAGGGTGAGAAGTCCATTGTACAGCGGAACATTCTTGCTTTAGGGATTCAGCATCCCGATGTGGAAGATGTATTTCATCTAGTAAACATCTCGCCTACTTTTACGGGATACGATATGGGAAATATAGAAGCCTGGATAATAGCCCAAAGCAGAAAGCCCAATCCTTCTACCATCCGTTTGTGGATAGATCAAAATAATTATCTTGTATATGATTTATATGTTGAAATCTATAAGACCGCCACTCGTCAAGCAATAGAAAAATGGAGAAACTTACATCCGGAAAGAATAGCTGATCTGGAACGGTTCAAAACTATAGAAGAACAAATAGCACAAATACATCAGGCCTATCTTCAGAATCCGACTCTTGCATTATTACTACAGCATGCAACCCTATTAGAGGAACATATGCAATTAGAAATAGAAACCCGTGCTTATATCGAGGCGTTTAAAGCCGACATTGCATCAGAAGGAATTCTTCTTCAAGACAACGCATATCATTTCATCAAAGATCAGCCTCGTGAACAGTGGGACAGATTGCGCTTACAATTCATGGCAGAACAATTAAATGTTCCTAGAGAATTACTAGAAAATTACGCCCAAAAAACAACTCTCTATCACGAACGACTAGATATGATTCGGAGTGAATTTACCGGAAAATACCCTAATTTTTCCTTAAATGACGTACAGGATGCTTTCGGAGCAGTACCTGAATTAGATCGTTACTACAATCGGGAGCTATTATTACGTATGGATTATCGATGTGCCCATAATCTTCTCAGTTTAATGGTATTAAAATTACAAGGCGGAAACATCATTGAGACCGGCACTTTACCTGAATTTAACCAGAGTATAATGAATATAATTGAATTACATGTGCTGAGAGAAGTTCCCGTTCCGGGACAAGAGGAACCTCGAATTATTAACATCTGTAAAGATTATAGATTAGTACTGGGAGCAATTAAAGAACGTACTGTAGAACTAAAAATACACCAATCTACACAAACTCCCGATCTCTGTTATAATAATTCAAGTGTAGAAGATCAGGTAATAATCGACTCAATATGGTCGGCAATAGAAGGGGTGCCTATTGAAGGTTTTTTTAAAACCATTGAACGAAACTCTATTTTTAAAGATTATGTCAAACTAACAGATGGAGCCTATCTCCCACAACAGTATTATACTTCCCGTCAAGTCGTTAGTTCTCGTTCCGATTCTGCCGGACTACAGGCGATCATAGAACATGTAATTGAGACTAACACAAAAATTGAGTTTATACTACCTGCTTTATCCATCCACAGAACAATTGAAAGTTTAAGAGCTTACAGAGATACCACCTTTTTTACTACTTTTTACCATTATTTGGATGCTGAATCTACTAACTTAAAAAACATGACAATAGAAGCCCAATGTCAATATCGCTTGGGACGATTCATGAATAATAGTGACAACAATAATGATGATTTATGCGGACCAACAGCAATACGATTAACCTTATACGATTTTTTTGCTTCACGATACAATCGCTCTACAGCTTCATTTCTGGAATCAGTCCAAATACAAGAACTTTTTCCTGATTATGCGCTTTATTTAGCAAATCGTTATCCTACGGTCTCGATACAAAATGCTATTGAACTAATAAACTCTTCCGCTTATGACTATCTGTATTCGGAGGCCGAGAATGTACTTTTCAGACGGATTCAACGCGTACTAAAGTTTCAGGAATATTTTGAAACCAAAGCCCTGCATTTTTATCAATTAGCCAACAACCTTGAATCCAAAACGTTACAATTCATACCGCAAGATCTCTTGTTATCATCCTTTGAATATCCGGAAGGTTTATGCTTGGGATTATCCATACTTCAGGGATTAGCTGACGACTTAAACGCCAACGATATTTTCGCAGCCGATATAGCAGCAGTATCCGCATTACAGCAAAACAGATTGGACAATACACTATCAGTAGCTGATACACAACTTTACAAACAGTTTTCAGAACAATTAAGAAACCTAAACCGATCTGTAAATGCCGTCTTTTTTGATGAAAAAGAGACACTATTCAAAAATGCCGGAACTGCTTCTGTAGACCAATTAGCCACTGCAATAACAAAGCTCCCTTTTCAAAAAGACAGCCGCTTTTTGCTGGTTACACCCAATCACGGAATGACCTTGAGTCTTAAAGGAGACACTTACACTTTTTATGATTCTAATATCGGTTTCGTAAGTTTCGAAAGTCTGGAAAAAACAGGCCTTTTTATTCAACAGCATTTGGATTTAATAACCGGGTTAGGAGATTATTACGAATTAACCCATAATGACGTCTATATTACCAGCTATCAAAATGCCGATTTGACTATTTTTAAAGAATTAAGCTATTTTACCGACATCATTAAACAGGGAGGTGTTTCGCTAACAATAGATATCCTAAAAGATCTAGACCACAAACATGGCTTTGTAAAATTTAAGGACATTAGTTTTAAACGTACTGAATTAGCTGCTATGGGCTGTCAATACAATTTGAATCCTGTAGATGAAAAAACGCCTTTCGAAGATTCGGACTTCTGGGATAAAGTTTCTTTTAATGCTCAGAAATTATACCATTTCATTTACAATCACGAAATTGATACGGTTACAATTGACAGACTAAAAACTTTAGAGGCCAACGGAAAATTACCCACAGACGGTGGCGTATTACTGGCGGCGTATCTTACCGACGGAAAAGCCACAGGACATACAGAACCCTTACACTATGACATTTTAAGATCGGCAGAACAAATAGCTGATGCTTTTGATCGCTTTTCTATCAAACTAGACAATTTACTGGATAATTTAGGACTAAATCTCGAAAACTATAAATTCAAAAATAGCAACATTAAAAAATTAGACGATCACTTCTATCAAACAACCTTAGTTCATAAAAAAACCGGAAAAGAAGTCTCACTTTCACTCGATTGTACCGAATTTGAAAGAATAGTAAATAATCATGTGAATACCTTAGCAGAAGCAACGGAACCAGCCGTGGTTTTGGGCGGAGTTGGTTTAGGTTTAATGGGTTTAATACGAGGTGCTACAGCTCTTCGAGGCGGACACGGCAGTAGTTACGACATTGTCTCGGTGGCATTGGGCGGTAAACAACTGGCTGACGCTATACTGGGAACTGTAGCAATGACAATTATTGAAGACTCACTCGCAGAATCAGGCACCATTTTTACGTTTTCGATAGAAGGAACTATTGCTAATCTATGCGAACGAACGGCGTTACAGGTAGGTGGAATCGTTGGAAAACTTTTAACTTCAATTAGTATATTCCTAAAACTTCCGTTGATTGGTTTAAATATATGGGGATTATACGAGGATGTTACATATCTGAACTCGTCAGAAGGATCACAACGTGCAGTAGCAATCAGTCAATTGGTTATAGATTCTATAGTAGCAGCACTCACCTTAGCTTCTTTTGCGGTGCCCGAAGTAGCTGTACCGGTACTTATCATTAGTGCTTTGGGATTAGGAATTGACGCGCTTGTACAAAATCTGGCCAATGCTCATGAACGTTACTATCAATTTATAAAATGGCAGGATAATATGCGTGCTTTCGCCAACTTAAAAAGCAACAAGCCTGCTCCTGGAGTAATCGATCTTTCTCGGAATCAGATTCTTGGCAATATTAAATTAACACTTACCGACAATGAGAAAAAACCCTATCAATTAAGCTACACAAAATCCTGTGATAATGCTTTTCATTATGGACATCATCCCGATAAAACGCCGGAACAAGTACGAAAAGAAGTCGATTATGGTTATCCTTCTACCTCTCCTATTCCTCCATTTGCCCGGGAAGAGTTTATCAATCCGGATAATTTACCTTTTAGCATCGGCTCCGGGATTATTCAATTGGTAATATTAGGATTTGGAACGCGTTTTCAATTAATGTCGCAAGTAGAATATATATCCGATTGGCTTTTATATGATGACAGGAACAAAAGACAAAGCGGCGGATACTGGGAAACTTTTTATACCGCTCCGGAATACAATTCTATTCAACAAGATGGCTTGTCCTGTGAAGTAACGGGTAATAATGGCGACAATATCTTTATGATCCCCAATATTATTGACTGGTCCGATCCTGAAAAAGCTTCCGAAACGATCGAACGATTTGCTTCTTATCAATTTACAATTGATACCGGATTAGGAAACAATACTGTAACATTTGGACAAACAGGAACCTACAAGCTAATTGGCGGGACTGGAAATAACATTTTAGATCTTTCTCAATTGCAATTAAATTTCAAAGTCGATCTGGATATTACCAACTATCAGGATATTTATGATGGAGGCCGGTATGCAACAGCTATAAAAGCGTCTATTACTAATTTTAATACCGTAAAATGTCCCGCTTTTAACTTTAATCTGCATAGAGAAGCAACCATTAGAGGCGGCTCCAATAAACCAAACAACTTTATTGTTGGGAAAAATTCACAAGTAACCATTTACGGAAGAGGAGGTGGTAACACCTATATTGTTAGTGAAATTCCATTGCGAAAGCTCGAATATGCTCAGGAAATCAAATTATACCTGCAACCGCCTGTTACCGCTAATGATGACCACTCAAACATAACGGTAGAACGCATTCATTTTGAAGACTACAAACTTTTATATTTCAGCAACGTTACCTTTTTATTAGATACTAAATTAACACCTGTGCTCTCTTTAGAAGGTATTATACTACAATCTATCTATATAGAAGGGTTCACTTTAGCGGATAACGCAATCACTAATGTACTGTTCTCTACTAAAGACGGGTTTTCATTTTACTATGACGACTATCTCAAAAAAGGTGTAGTTACACAGGTCGATTTTGACAAATGGAATCTATACAATGAAGAAATGTTTAAACAGACATTCGATTTTCATTTCTTCAGCACCATCTACAAAGAAAAATTTGTCTTAGCAGATGATGTCGTTTGTATTAATAAGGCAGGAACCTTATTTATGAACCAAAGCAATAAAAAAGGAATATTATTCGCAAATTTAAAAACAGAAATAATTACTATCCCGAAGGAATTCAAAGAATTTTCATGGACGGTAGCTACAAACCACGCAATACACACTATTAGCATCCAGAATTTTATGTGTAATACCGAAAAGCCAATGATCGTTTTTGACGGACATTCTTTAATTAATATTAAAAACACTATCGATTTATCTGACTTTGGAAAAACGTATACACTGGTTGTTAGTAAACAACGAAATGCGTTATTAGTAACACTTATCAATACTGATCCAAATGAACAACTAATAATTTTCTTTAAAGATATTTTTAATCAGAATATCACACAGGCAATAGCCAATTCGGATATCGTATTGCGAAGAGATACTAATAATGTTTTAAAAATAAGTGCCTTATTGGAACTTTGCAAAAACTATATCCATGAGACACTTACGATCCCGTTTGTTGTATAAAACCGCACACAAAACTTTCTGTTTTTGTTTTGTACAGTATCGCTTTTAGTTATCTTAGAACTGCCTTAAATAATAAAAATCAGCAGTTCTAAGATTTCTTTTTACAGTATCAATTTCTTTACATCGTCGAAATCCAGTCCGCCGTAATTTCCGGAACTCATTAATAAAAGTACCGTATTATCCAGGTTAAGATTAAAAAGATACTGTTTGAAATCTTCCGGGTTGGTGTAAATAATTAGGTCTTCCCTATTGAATGCTTTAGCAATCTGTTCATAGGTTATCGTTTCCAGTCGTTTGATCTGAACCGCTTCCGGCGAATAAAACACAACAGCGGTATCGGCAGCATTGAGTGCTCCCTGGTATTCTTTTAAAAATTCGGCATTCAAACTACTATAGGTATGCAACTCCAAACAGGCAATCAGATTCCGGTTTGGATATTGTTCTTTTACGGCCTTAGTCGTCGCGGCTACTTTACTTGGTGAATGCGCAAAATCTTTATAAGCCACTTTACCTTTACCTTCCGCGATTTTTTCCAGACGTTTGGAAGCGCCTTTAAAACTTGCAATGGCTTCGTAAAAATCGGCTTCATCGACACCCATATTCTGGCAAATCCATTTTGCTCCGGCAAGATTATTCAAATTGTGCGCTCCGAAAACTTCGATTGGCATTGGTCCTTCCGGTGTTGCCAATAACGTTGTTCCGTCTTCCACGGTGTAATCGGGGGTATGATATGGAATTTTACGGATTGGATTGGTCGCTTCTTCCGCTACTCTTTTTACTTCCGGATCATTTTCATTATAAACCAATATACCGCCATTAGTAATTTTCCGGATAAAAATCGAGAATTGCTCTACATAATTTTCATAGGTCGGAAACACATTGATATGATCCCAGGCAATTCCGCTGATCAATGCAATATTCGGTTGGTAAAGGTGGAATTTCGGTCGCGGATCCATTGGAGACGATAAGTATTCATCACCTTCCAAGACGATAAAATCATTATCCGCCGTTAGGTGAACCATCGTATCAAATCCTTCCAATTGTGCGCCTACCATATAATCCACCTCGATATTATGATAATGCATTACATGAAGAATCATCGAAGTAATGGTCGTTTTCCCATGGGAACCACCAATGACAACCCGGGTTTTATCTTTTGACTGTTCGTACAAAAATTCCGGATAGGAATAAATTTTCAATCCCAATTCCTGAGCTTTCAACAATTCGGGATTATCGGCTTTGGCATGCATTCCCAAAATAACCGCTTCGATATCGGATGTGATTTTTTCGGGGAACCATCCCATTTCTTCCGGTAATAATCCTTTGTTTTGTAAACGGGTTTTGGAAGGTTCGAAAATAGCATCATCACTTCCGGTTACCTTATATCCTTTGCTATGTAAAGCCAGTGCCAGATTGTGCATGGCACTTCCTCCGATAGCGATAAAATGTGTACGCATTTTTATGTTTTTTTCTTTTGATACAAATCTAAGGTTTGTTTTGCTTTTTCCGGCATCTTCATTTTATTTTTATACAAATCGGCCAGACGTTGGTAGGTCACTTTTGACTGACCAATAGCCACCGCTTTGATAAAATATTTTTCCGCTTCGGAATAACGCTTAAAATATTCGGCTATATGACCTTTGGAAAGATAACCGTCCACCGGTGAAATTGCCATTAACTCATCGGAATAACGTTGTGCTTTTTTTTCACTTCCGCCCAATATTCCGGGAAGTTCCAGATAAAAAATTACCAAAGCCCAACGGGATTCTATATGCTTCGGGTTTAATTTAGCAGCTGTCAGGAAGGCTTCTTCAATATCATCGATCATCCCCAATGCTTTGAACTTACTCACCGACTTTGCTTTCATCGCCATGGCACCGCCATACTTATAATAGTACTCTGCATTTTTAGGATACCACACTTTTAGTTGTTGATAATACGAAATAGCTTCGTCCCATTGTTGCTTATGCGCCGCAATATCACCTAAATATTCGTTTGCTTTAGCATTGTCCGGATCTTCTTTGACAATCGCACTGAAATAAGGCCGTGCTTCTTCATAGCGCGCCTGATCAAACAATAGAATTCCCTTTTCAAAATTTCCTTGTGACCAAACTACAAAAGGCAGTAGTAGTATTATATAAACGAATCGCCTCATGTTTCAAAAGTACTATATATCTTGATCATTTTCCAAACCTCTAAAAACTAAAACCAAGCCGCTACTTTTTTAAAGATATTTTGTTCCTTATGATAAGGAGTTATGTTAAAGTCGTCCAAGTCATAAAATATAATTTCATCCGGGTGGTTTGCCAGATTATCACGTAGATCATCGGCCATATTTTCCAGATCGTCTTTAGAAATTGATTCGATCTTAAGCTGATCGCCTTCTTTAAAATAATTGCCACCGCGGATCACGCTTTCCACTACGGTAAAATACATGCCATCCGTTCTCTTAAAATGTGGATCGTTTTCAAGAGCCACCTCATCAATTTTACTGATCACTTTGATCACCCGATGATTCCGGATATGAATTCCCCAACTATATATTGGTATAGCCACATCGAGTGCCAATGGAAACTTTTTCAGGCTTTTGATATAGCTTTGTGCTACTTCCCGATCGTAAATGGAATTCCGGTTATCGGGCGCGATACTTCCCATATTGTAATACATCAACACGCCTTTATCAACATTGGGAATTCCGGTTTTATTAAAATATTTCACCTGATGTAACCGAATAGTCGCCGACAACTTTTTGGCGCTAACCGACTTTAAATGTTCGACAAATTTTAAATAACGGTCTTTACTATTTAACGTCCAGTCGCAATCCACCTGAATTTCATCCCACACAATTCCGTATTTGGCATTGACTTTTCCGATATAGGTATTGACCTTTTCAGCCAACTGTTGCAGGTCGACTGTAGGTTCGAGCATGACTTCATTTTTGATATACACCACCGGAACAATTTTATACGGATCCGGTTTTTCGGAAAAGCGTATCGGTGAGACCGGTATGGCTTCTTTCCCTCTAAGCCCAATATCAAAATAACGGATATAGATTTTACCGACGTTATTTTCCGACAATACCTTTTTTTCGTTTTCCGTAACTTTAAAAACCGTTTTCCAGTAATAGAATGCTACGTTGGGTTCCTCTTTTTCCGACCTGTCCGAACAAGCCGAAAATAATCCTACGAATAGGATAATGGCAATTATTTGCTTCACTTTCTATTTAACTATTGAAGGCATTATGTTTTCAACTTTTGGAATTATTCCATTCCGAGGTATTTCCGGAAATAGCCACATTCTTTGATCACTTCTTTATAATACTGCGTATTCGAATAATCTGATTTTAGTTTTTGAAACCCATCCCAGGCTAAAAAGCTTACTTCCGCTTGTCGGTAATAAGTATCCGTGGTATGATAACGCCTGGAATAGAAATCGTTCCGTTCGCATTTGGCCATCATATACATACATCTTGCTTTTTGCTCCGGATTGGTTGCTGCCGCAAAGGCCTTTTTATAATACGCATTCGCCAGTGCGGTACTTAACAGAATCGGTTGATAAAATTCATCAATATAGTTTCCCCATTGCGCCATGATAACGTCATCATAAAAAGCACGGGCATTACCATAATAGGTCATATTATAAAAGGCATTTCCCAATAAAAGGTTATTACTATATACGTCCTCACCTTTTGCCAGTTTATCCTGCATTTCCTTTATTTTTTGTAAAAAAGAAAGCTTGGTATATTTCACCTTTTGGTAGGCCGCATGATCACAATCGTTACAATCCTTGATCTTACCATTAAACGGATTACCCCACAACGAATCGTTACTTCTTTCGGACTGTTCCATATAAGTAATTGCCTGATCGATTTTATTGTTATAAGCACTAATCACACCCTGATAATCATAAATATCCGACAAGGTCACATTATAAAGCTTCACGGCCATTTGCTCCCATTCGCTCTTATTGGATTTACTTAAAAAAGCTTTCATAGCTTCCTGACTTTCCGGTTTATGATAATAGGTTTTATCGCGTAAAAACAATTCTGCCATTACACCATTTTTCTGGGAGGCATACAACGATGCAATATAACGGGCACTCCATTCTTTGGCTTTATTATAACGAAAATAGGCAAGCTCATTTTCCTCCTTCGGAAGTTCCAGATACAACCATTTAAGCTCTTTTAGCAGTGCTGCTTCCGATTTCGCATTCATTTTAGTGGTTGTGCTAATAGTATTGATCAATTTTAAAAGACGAAATTGTCTGTCAGAAAGTTCACTTTTCGGTGCCTGACTTTCGGCTTTATCAAACAATTTGGCGGCTCTTTTATAATCGCCTTTAAAGATATTCAGGTAACCTGCCGCACTATTCCACAAATAGGGTTTTGCTGTTTGGGATTCATCCGCAATTTTATCAACCAAAGCAACCATCTCTTTATTCAGCTTTTCATTGATTTTCTTTTTATATTCCGGAATTGTTCTAAACTCATCGTCGTTTAGTCGGATTTCTTCTTTATTCACAAGACGTGTTAACAGATATTCCAGATGTTCGCTTTTTGGATTTAGCTTATAAATCTCGGCTATCGCTTTTTGTTCATCGGCATAATACCCCAAAAGTGCCCATAATGCCGTTTTTTCATCCGTATGCTGCGCCAACTGTAAAGAAGCGTTAAAATCGGATTGTTCCTGAGGGTGGAAATTATAGGCCGTCGTCTGACGAAGTGCCGGACATTTATCGAATACCACCGCATAGAAGTAATTGGCTTTTACATAGTTTTGCTGTTTGTAATAGCACCCGGCAACATACGAAAGTCCACGGTAATACAGCGTGTTTTTAGGCACACTGTTTTGGGTCTTCTCAAAAAAAGCTATGGTTTTAGGTTTGGAATTACTATAAAAATAAGCCTTCATCGTTTGAAACCAATAGCGATTTTTCAGGAACGCATCCTGTGTTTGTTCAAATTTCTGTTCCACCGTACGAATCAACTCCGGTGCTACCTGAGGAATGGTACGGTTGTCATAATCCCAGTAATCATATGAAATTGTAGTATGCTTTTCAATTTGCCGGGCATAATACATAAACTCTAAAAAGTCTTTTACCTTTTTATTTTTCAGATCAATCTTCCGGTCGGGAAAAGTCAGCTTCTTTTTATTAACGGCAACCTGATACAGGTTTAGCAATTCGGTACTCGCACTATCGTTTGCAATAAAATAGGCAATATCCTCTTTTTTAATCTTTCCATTCAGATAACCATCCCATTCCGTCACAATAGCATCATTAAACCGTCCTGTAAAATCACCATCATAGCCTGTATAGAAAATATCACCCGAATAAAACAAGGGTGAATACGATTTATCGACATAGGCCTCCGGAGTAAAGTTGGACAGGTAATAATATCCCCAATCCCCAATATCCGAGCAGGCGTAAATAACCGTATAGGTTACGCCAGCTAAAAGACTACAACCCAGCAACCATTTTTTTAAAGAATTCCGAATCATTGGCATCTGTTTTAAAGGTAAAGTATTGTTTTAAATACGGTATTAAACTTACAAAATTCGTACCGATACTGACAAAATAATTTTTCGGAAATTTATTGCTGTACGGGCATAAAAAAACCGCTTCAATTGAAGCGGTTTTATAGTTTGAAAACGAATCGGAATTATTTCACGATTGTCATTTCGTCAACGATGTGTTTTGCATTGGAGAACTTGTCGATCACCCATAATACATAACGAATATCCACGTTGATTGTTCTTTGTAAGTTTTTGTCAAAGATCACGTCACCAGCCATAGCCTCGATATTTCCGTCGAATGCCAAACCGATTAATTCCCCTTTACCGTTTAATACCGGAGAACCTGAGTTACCACCTGTAATATCGTTATCGGTTAAGAAGTTTACGTGCATAGAACCGTCTTTATCGGCATAACGACCGTAGTCTTTTGCTTTGTTCATTTCCATTAAACGAACCGGTAAGTCAAATTCTTCGTCGCCTTTTTTGTATTTTTTAACCATACCGTCCATAGTCGTATAGTTATTTACTTTCGCATCATTACGTTTGTCAGCAGGTAAAGCGCGAACTTTTCCATACGTTAAACGTAGTGTTGAATTTGCATCCGGATATTTGATAGAAGCCAATTTTGAATCGCGAAGTCCTTGAACCAATAAACGGAAAGACGCTCCGAAATCGTTTTGTGCTTTAGCGATCACTTCCGATTTTGCGTTGTAGTGGTTTAATAAGTCATTCGACAATACTACTAACGGATCGTTTGTAATCGTAGTCGCGTTAGGGTTTTGTAAAAACGCTTTTACTTTTTCAGGAGAAGCGAACACACTGTTATCGAATGCATTGTTAACATATTTTGTAAAATTGTTGTTGTTCTCTTTTCCTAATTTCTCTACCATTGGCGCCAATGTATATCCTGCTTTTGTAGCATATAGATTTAACTGACCCGCAAGGATATCTTTTTCAGCCGGAATATACGCTTCTTTGTAGAATTCGTCGATCATTTCAACAAGACCCGGGTACATTTCTTTACGTTTGGCTTCATCCGCTTTTGCGTAATTTTCCAATTGTCTACCCATAGTTCTTGAGATTGTTCCGAAAGCACTAGAACGCAACATCGTCATTAAATAGTTATCATGACGTGCTTTTTCGTTAGTTAAAGCATAGTATTTGTTGATGGTTTCCACCACATGACCATACTTTTCTTTGTTTTCTTTCTGATTCGCCCATTTGTCGAATTTCGCTTCCTGAGCTGCTTTTGTTTTGGCAGTACCGAATTTTGTTAACGCATCGATCATTCCCTGACGGTTTTTCCAGTAGTTTGCCAATGAAGCATATTTAGACGCATACATTAAACGTACCGCATCACTTTGATCCATATGGGTTTTCATTTTATCCATTCCCATTTTAGAGCCTTCAACCCAAGCCGGGTAAGCGAATTTTACGTTTTGCTCGATTCCGCCAGCTGGCATCCAACGGTTTGTTCTACCTGGATATCCTAAGATCATTGCGAAATCATTTTCTTTTACACCACCAAGGTTAACCGGTAAGTGGTGTTTTGGTTGTAATGGCACATTGTTTGGAGAATATTCAGCCGGGTTTCCGTTTGCATCTGCATACACACGGAACATAGAGAAGTCACCTGTGTGACGTGGCCACTCCCAGTTATCGGTATCTCCACCAAATTTTCCAATATTTTCAGGAGGCGTTCCTACTAAACGTACATCTTTATAATCCTGATACACGAAATAGTAATATTCGTTACCCTGGAAAAACGGACGTACAGAAACGGTGTATTTCCCACCTTCGTTGTTTTCTTTTTCAATAAGTGCAATTTCTTTGTTGATTGCTGCTTCACGCTCAGCCTCAGTCATTTTATCGTTTACTTTCGATAAAATTCTTTTTGACACATCGTCCATACGAACGAAGAAACGAACGAATAAGCTTTTCGGTTTTAGTTCTGCTTTTCTGTTGGCAGCCCAGAAACCATTTTTAAGGTAGTTGGCTTCCGGAGAAGACAATTCTGCGATTGCATCATAACCACAGTGGTGGTTTGTTAATACCAATCCGTCTTTAGAAATCATTTCGGCAGTACAACCTCCGTTAAACTGAACGATTGCATCTTTAAGACTGTGGTGGTTAATACTGTAGATTTCCTCAGCCGTTAACTGCAATCCCATTTTTTGCATATCCCTGTGGTTTAAACGCTCGATAAACATCAAAAACCACATCCCTTCGTCTGCTCTAACACTTGCAGGTACAAGCAGTATCGTAGCAATTAAGGATAAAATAATTTTTTTCATAATAAATCTGTTATTTTTAGTGACGCGAATATACCTCTTTTTAAGAATTTTATAAAAAAAAGGGTTTATAAAAATCTATAACAAAATAACTTTAACTTTTTATTTTACTATCTATTGATCAAAACTGACATAAAATAAAAAGAGGCCTCTAAAACGGAGACCTCTTTTTACTATTTTTTACAGCTATCGTATTACTGATTAAGCATTTGCCATAATTTATCTTTTAACTCCGTTAATCCCTGTTGGGCAACCGACGAGATAAACAAATACGGAATTCCTTTAAATTCCTTATCCAGCTGTGCTTTCATTTCGGCTTTTAATTCGTCGTCGAGCATATCCGATTTCGAAATCACTACCAAACGATCCTTATCCAACATTTCCGGATTGTAACGGCGTAACTCATCGAGTAGAATATCGTATTCCTTTTTAATGTCAGCAGCATCGGCCGGAACCAAAAACAACAAAGTCGAATTTCGTTCGATATGTCGTAGGAAATAATGCCCCAATCCTTTACCTTCGGCCGCACCTTCAATAATTCCCGGAATATCGGCAATTACAAACGACTGAAAATCACGGTACGCCACAATTCCCAGATTTGGTTTTAAGGTCGTAAACGGATAATCGGCAATTTTTGGCTTTGCGGAGGTTAATACCGATAATAAGGTCGATTTCCCGGCATTCGGAAACCCAACCAATCCGACATCGGCCAATACTTTTAATTCCAGGATAACATCCATTTCTTCGGCCGGCATACCCGGTTGCGAATAACGTGGTGTCTGATTGGTCGAACTTCTAAAATGCCAGTTCCCCAAACCACCTTTACCTCCTTTTACAAGGATCTTTTTTTCACCGTCTTCGGTTATTTCAAAAAGTATTTCATTGGTTTCTTTGTCGCGCACCACTGTTCCCAATGGCACTTCGATATACTTATCTTCACCATCGGCACCGGTACTTCTCGCACTACCACCGTCTCCTCCGTGTCCGGCTTTGATATGGCGTGCAAATTTAAGGTGAAACAATGTCCAAAGACCTTTGTTCCCTACCAGATATACATGTCCGCCACGACCACCGTCTCCACCATCGGGACCACCTTTTTCAATAAATTTCTCCCGATGCAAATGCGTAGACCCTTTCCCTCCTTTACCGGAAGAAACATAAATTTTTACGTAGTCTACAAAATTCCCTTCTGTCATTTAATTTTATTTTGTTTTTCAATAGTAAGCACTAAAAAGCAGCTTACTCTTTTAATGAGCGTACTAATACTTTATCGATTTTCACACCGTCCATGTCGATTACTTCCAGTTCCATTTTATTCCAGATCAGCTTTTCACCAACTTTTGGAATATAGGACAATTCGGTCATGATCAATCCGCTTACCGTTGTAACGTCATAATCGTTAATCAGATCATCCATATCGAAATAGGTCAGGAAGTCGTGCAACGAATAATGTCCGTCTACCAGCCAGGTTCCGTCTTCACGGGCTACCAACTGGAATTCTTCTTCGTAGAACTCGGCGGCATCACCAACGAGCGCTTCCAGAATATCGTTTAATGTAATAATCCCCTGTACCACACCATATTCGTCGGTAATCAGGGCATAATGTACTTTTGTTTTCTTAAAAAGCTCCAGCGCTTTATAGGCCGACGTATGTTCAATAAGGTAAACCGGTTCTTTTACAATTGCCTTCAGGTCGAAATCGCCTTTTTCAAAACTCGTAAACAAGTCTTTTAACAACACGACACCAACGACCTCATCCAGATTGTCTTCACACACCGGATATACGGAGTGAATTTCTTCCAGTACCTTTTCTTTTTGTTCGTTTACATCATCTTCCAACGACAGATACACCACCGCTTTACGGTGCGTCATCAGGGAATTCACCTTACGGTCACCGATATGGAAAACACGTTCCACGATGTCCTGTTCGATTTCCTGTACTTCCCCGCCTTCGGTACCTTCTTTAATGATGGCTTTAATTTCTTCTTCGGTTACTTTCCCATCGGCCGTTGGCTTAATTTTCAATACGTTTAGTACAAAATCGGTCGATGCGGTCAACAACCAGATAAAAGGTGCCGTTACAATCGAAACCACTTTCATCGGAACCGCTACCGTTTTAGCAATCGCTTCCGGGTAATTTAATCCGATTCGTTTGGGCAGTAATTCTCCTAAAACCAGGGAGAAAAATGTTAAAATCACAACTACAATCCCTACAGCCAGTGTTTGCGAATAAGGTCTGAACATTTCAAATCCGTCTAAAAACAGTTTTACGTCACCGGTAACGTTATCACCACTATAAATACCGGTTAGAATTCCGATTAGTGTAATTCCGATCTGAACGGTCGACAGGAATTTATTGGGTGAATTAGCCAGTTCTAAAGCTGTTTTCGCACTGGTGTTTCCTTTTTTCGCGGCCGTTTCCAAACGGTTTTTACGAGCTGAAATAAGTGCTATTTCCGACATGGAGAAAACTCCGTTTAAAAGGATTAGAAAGAAAATTATTATTATTTCCAAAATTTAGGATTGTATATTAGTTATGATATCAGTTTTACCTGACTTTTTATTCTTTTTTTATTGTTAGTATTCTATTTATTGTTCACCGGAACGGCTTATAATTTTTCAATTACATCGCTTAGTCTTTCGGTAATTTCGGCAATGGAACCGATTCCATTCACCGCGTGGAATTTTTGCTGTGCACTGTAATATTCAATTAGCGGCGCTGTTTTTTCGTTATATTCCTGGTAACGGTTTCTGATTTTTTCTTCATCCTGATCGTCCGGTCTTCCCGATGTTTTTCCTCTTTCCAACAATCGTTGTACCAGAATTTCATCATCAGCTTCCAAAGCAATCGTTGCGGTTACTTCCCAATTTTTGGAATTTAAGAACGCATCCAAAGCCTCGGCCTGCGCAATTGTTCTTGGAAAACCGTCGAAAAGAAAACCATTCACTTCCGGGTTTTTCTCCACCTCATCCTGAAGCATTTTAATAGTAAGACTATCCGGAACCAAATCACCACGATCGATATAGGTCTTGGCTTCCTTCCCTAATACGGTTTCATTTTTAATGTTATAACGAAAAACGTCACCCGTAGAAATGTGTATTAAGTTGTATTTTTCTTTTAAAAATTCGGCTTGTGTCCCTTTTCCGGCTCCGGGCTTTCCAAATAATACGATATTAATCATTTTAATTAAATTGTTGTTATGATGGTTTTTATAGTTATTTTTTCTGTGTTATTTTAATTGATAGACTTCCGGGATATTACGCCCTAATCCGTCGTAATCCAATCCGAATCCGACGATAAACTTATTTGGAATTTCCAATCCAACATAATCGATCGCAATATCCTTATCATAGGCTTCCGGTTTGAGGAAAAGCGTGGCGAATTTCAATTGCTTCACACCTTTATCTGCAAACATTTTCTGTAATTCCACTATGGTATTTCCGGTATCCACGATATCTTCAATGATTACTACCGATCTTCCGGTAATATCCTGATTTAACCCGATCAGTTGTTTTACCTCGTGTGTAGTTTGCATTCCGTCGTAAGAAGCCATTTTGACAAAGCTCAATTCACAATCGTGTTTATAGTGCTTCATAAAATCGGACACCACCATAAAGGCTCCGTTAAGTACACCTACAAAAACCGGTATTTCACCATTCATATCTTTTGCAACGGCATCGGCCATTTTCGCAATAGCGGCATCGATTTCTTTTGCCGAAAGAAACGGGACAAATTGTTTGTCGTGAAGTCGTATTTCCATTGTAACCTTTAGAATAATTGGCAAAGATACTAATTGCCGTTGGACAATTGATAATTAACAATTAAGAATTATAAATTTTTGAATTATTTTGTATTTTCGATGAAGATTTCAGGAAAAAAATGAACGAAATTTTATATACCAAAATTACAAACAGTACCGCTCATCGTGCCAGCCGGGAAGAAAACGCTGCTTATATCTTCAACAATCCATCATTATTTAACGATCTGTTTAGGACTGCAATAACAATAACCGACAAAAACCACCACAAAGCCTGCTGGATTATGGAGTTGGTACTCGAACAACAACTCAACCTGATTTTTCCCAAAAAAGACATTTTTTGCACAATATTACCACAATTCCGCAATGAAAGCGCACTGCGCTCGATATCCAAAATCGCACTGTTTCTTGTCGACTATGACAATCGCAAAACAAAACTCCTTTCCGATAAAAACATTGAAATCATTACCGAAACCTGTTTTGACTGGCTGATCAACGACACCAAAGTCGCCTCAAAAGCCTACGCAATTCAATCCTTATATTTATTAGGTAAAGAGAATCCCTGGATTTACCCGGAATTAAAACAACTGTTACAACAAGGTTTCCCCGATCATTCGCCGGCCTACCAAAGTGTAGCACGAAAAATCCTTAAAAAGATATAAAAAAAACGACCCTTATAAAAAGAGTCGTTTCTCAGGATTAATTATCAAAAATTACTCTTTGATAATCTTAATTGTTTTTACCACATCTCCGGTAAATACTTTCACAAGGTAGTTTCCAGCAGATAAATTACTCATATCTACCTGAGCCTCGGAAAGGTTTATATTTTGCGACAATACTTTTTGCCCTAACAAATTGTAAATTTCAACAGCTGAAATTGTTTGATCATATGCTAAGTTCAACATATTTTTAACCGGGTTCGGATAGGCTCTGAAATTTCCTTTATCAAATGTAGCAGCCGATAAAGCACTGCTCACCGTTACATCATCGAGATTAAGACCTCTTGCCCAGTTTGAAGTTCCTTCGAAAGCAATATAATAAGTAGCTGACGGATTTGGCAACGATAAAGTCACCTGAGTCCAGGTTGTATGTTCCGTAGTATAGTCTGCTCCGATTTGAGTCCATGCACCGTTTGAACTTGTTTTGTAGTAAACACGTAACTCATCGATATCACCAAACCAGTTCACGTTAGCATAATAGAAACTCACTTGCGGACTGGATACTGCAGTTAAATCCAATGGAGGTGACACTAATTTTGTTTTGTTTCCGGTTGTAGTGGTTCTAAACTCCGCCATACGGGCACCTGTTCTCGGTGTAATGGAGCTATTTCCATTTGCCGTTACATACGCCCAGTTTGCCGTTCCGGAAACCGTTTGATTACTCCAACATGATGGAATGGTAGCGGCATCAAAACTTTCTGTAAAAGGAAACGCTGTTACCGATGCACAACTTGTTGTAAATGCTCTCGGACCTACCCAGGCACTAAAATTGCCACTTCCACAGTTAGCACGAACATAATATTCATAAGCTGTATTAGGCGTTAATCCTGATAAAGTTGTAGCTGTAGCCCCTGTAACCGGTGGTGCAGCCGTACCGGAACCTGCCGTAAAACCAGGTGCTCCGTATTGTACCTCAAAATTGGATGTTCCCGCTCCCGGCGTCCAGGATATAGCAGCAGTGGCTTCAGTTACAGCACCAACAATCGGATTTGTAGGCGCCAAACAACTTGGTAAAGCCGTTACTTCTACATCATCAAGATCAAAATAGAACATATCAGTTGTGGTAGAATGAAACCCGATGTAAATCGTTTGCCCCACATAAGCCGTTAGGTCGTACTGATATTTAAAAAAATTAGCACCACTCGCAGGAGCCACATTCGCATCTAGCGTAGCTGTAAAGTTGGCCGCAGCAGTTCCTGTAGTTGAAACCTTCACACTGATTGTTTCCGGATATAGCGGATCACGGCTTCTTGCCCAGAAAGTTAAGAAATCCGATACACCTGCCGTAACCGTTACAGCCGGAGTAACCAAATAATCATCGTGAGCAGTTGACCCATAACCGATAGCGGCTGCATTGGTTCCACTATGCGCACTAATACCGGTCGCCCCGGTAAAATTAACAATTACCCAGGTTCCGGTATCACCACCGTTAACAACAGTCCATCCGGCAGGAATAGTCGTTCCTCCGTCGAAGTTTTGCAGGAATTGTCCGTGACTTATAAATGGGACAAAAGCTAGCATTAAAAGTAGTCTTTTCATCATAATTTTAAGTATTTTTCAATTAAACAAGTACACAATTTACAATAATATTATTTAATTAACAATCAAAACATACATTTATAACCGTTTATTTTTCAAAAGTTACAAAATATACAATCTGTTATTTTTAAATAAAATCATACAAAATCCACAGAAACAGAAAAACAAAAATTATCGATTGTGTTTTCTATTATGATAAGTATCTTTGCACAAACAACAACACAATGAATTATTTTTCTTCTGATTTTAAATTAGGGATACTTGGTGGCGGACAGTTAGGCAAAATGCTACTTACCGAAACCCGGAAGTTTGACATCCAGACTTATATCCTTGATCCAAGTGCCGAAGCACCATCGCAATATGGGGCAACGCGTTTTTTTCAGGGTGACCTGATGGATTTCGAAACCGTATACCGTTTTGGTAAAAAAACAGACCTTCTAACCATTGAAATCGAAAATGTCAACCTTGACGCTTTAGACCAACTCGAGCAGGAAGGACTGGCCGTTTATCCATCTCCTAAAACCCTGCGGCTAATCCAAAATAAGGGCCGACAAAAAGATTTTTATTCCGAAAACAATATTCCTACAGCACCTTACCGTAGGTTTACCGATAAAAACAGTCTGATCCAATCGGTCGAAAACAACGAAACCAACATACCATTTGTATGGAAAAGTGCCCAGTTTGGTTATGATGGTAATGGTGTAAAAATTATCCGTACCGCTTCCGACCTTACTTCGCTACCCGATACCGAATGCATCGCCGAGCAGATGATACCATTTAAAAACGAACTGGCCGTAATTGTAAGTCGTACCCCATCCGGATCGATTAAGACCTATCCGGTAGTCGAAATGGAATTCCACCCGGAAGCCAATCAGGTCGAATATGTAATCTGTCCGGCCCGTATTGACGAAACAGTTGCACAAAAAGCACGCGCTATCGCGTTACAGGTTTCCGAAAAATTCAACCATGTTGGTTTATTGGCAGTCGAAATGTTCCAAACCGAAGACGACGCTATTCTGGTAAACGAAGTAGCACCGAGACCACACAATTCCGGGCATTACTCAATCGAGGCCAGCTATACTTCGCAATTTGAACAACACATTCGTGCTATTCTTGATTTACCTTTAGGCAATACCGATAGCAAAGTTGCCGGTATTATGGTAAACCTAGTTGGCGAAGAAGGTTATTCCGGTCCGGTTATCTATCAAAACATTGAAAAAATATTAGCTATCGATGGCGTAACGCCGCATATCTACGGAAAAAGAGAAACCCGTCCTTTCCGAAAAATGGGTCACGTAACCATTGTAAACGAAAATATAGACGAAGCCCGCAAAACCGCAGAAATAGTCAAAAATACGATCAAAGTAATTAGTCACTCCTAATTAAAACACCACATCACTATGAGCAAAGTAGCCATCATCATGGGTAGCATTTCGGATATGCCGGTAATGCAGGATGCCATCACCATATTAAAAGAATTCGGAATTACAACAGAAGTCGATATCGTATCGGCACACCGTACACCGGAAAAATTATTTGATTTCAGCACGAATGCCCACAAACGTGGTATCAATGTTATTATAGCCGGAGCTGGCGGAGCGGCTCATTTACCCGGAATGGTTGCTTCAATGTCGCCCCTTCCCGTAATTGGTGTTCCGGTAAAATCCAGCAATTCGATAGACGGATGGGACAGTGTTCTTTCGATCCTTCAGATGCCAGGTGGTGTACCGGTAGCCACCGTAGCGCTAAACGGTGCTAAAAATGCCGGTATCCTTGCAGCACAGATTATCGGAAGTCACGACAATGCCGTTCTGGATAAAATCACCGCTTATAAAGAAAGTCTGAAACAAGCCGTTTTAAAAGCCTCTGAAGAATTAAAATAAATTCCGCTTTCGCCAACCGGATTTGGATTAGAAAAAGCTAATTTGTACCTTGTCTTACACAGACGTACATCATTAATTAAAGCTAACAGTACTATATATGAGTATTTTAACCGAAAGATTTTCTACTAAATACAACACCGCGCCCTTTTCGCAAATAAAAATTGAGGACTACGTTCCGGCATTCACTGCAACAATCGCTGCTGCACGTGCCGAAATCGACGCTATAATTCACAATCCGGAAGCACCAACTTTTGCCAATACCATTGAAGCACTGGAATATTCCGGAGATGCTTTGGAACGACTATCGTCCATTTTCTTCAATTTGAATTCCGCAGAAACCAGTGATGAAATGCAGAAAATCGCACAGGACGTATCGCCGGTTTTAACCGCATTTGGAAATGACATTATTTTAAATGCCGATTTATTTCAACGCGTTAAAACCGTATACGAACAAATTGATCAACTTAATCTTACTACCGAGCAGCATACGCTCTTAACTAAAAAATACAAAAGTTTTTCCCGAAACGGAGCTTTATTATCAGAAGACAAAAAAGCCCGTTTACGCGAAATCGACGCCGAGCTGGCCAAACTATCGTTAACCTTCGGTGAAAATGTGTTAGCCGAAACCAACGCCTACCAATTACATTTAACCGACGAGAAAGATCTTGACGGCTTACCGGAAGGCGCTATCGAAGCGGCCCATGCCATCGCAAAAAGTCAGGATAAGGAAGGTTGGATTTTCACCTTGGATCATCCGAGTTATTTACCATTCGTAACTTACGCACACAATCGCGAACTACGTAAAGCGATCAGCATTGCATTTGGCCGTAAAGGATTCCAGAATAATGCTTTCGACAATCAGGAAATCGTGATCAGGATTGCAAACCTACGTCACGAAAGAGCCAATCTTTTGGGTTATGCCACGCATGCCCATTTTGTATTGGAAGAACGTATGGCGCAAAGTCCGGAAAAAGTAACCGCCTTTTTGGATGATTTACAGTCGAAAGCCAAACCGGCAGCCGAACGGGAATTTGCACAATTAACCAATTTTGCCAAAAAACTGGATCCTATTGATCATTTGGAAAAATGGGATGGCGCCTATTATTCCGAAAAATTAAAACAGGAACTTTTCAACCTCGACGACGAAACGCTAAAACCGTATTTTAAATTAGAAAACGTACTAAACGGTGCCTTTACCGTAGCACAAAAACTATTTGGCATCACGTTTACCGAGATTTTTGACATCGATAAATACCACGAAGAAGTACAAACATTTGAAGTAAACGACAATAACGGAAATCTTGTTGCCATTTTTTACGCTGATTTTTTCCCAAGAAAAGGAAAACGCAATGGCGCCTGGATGACCTCATTTAAACACCAGTCGGTTCAAAACGGAGTAAATGAACGACCGCATGTATCGATTGTTTGTAATTTTACCAAACCAACACCTACCAAACCGTCGTTACTCACTTTTAACGAAGTAACCACTTTATTCCATGAATTTGGTCATGCACTACACGGAATGCTGGCTAATACTACTTATCCGAGCTTATCCGGAACCAGTGTATATTGGGACTTTGTAGAATTACCAAGTCAGGTAATGGAAAACTGGTGTTACGAACCGGAAGCCTTAGCTTTGTTTGCAAAACACTATCAGACCGGTGAAATCATTCCAATGGAATACGTCGAAAAAATAAAAGAAAGTGCCAGTTTTCTGGAAGGAATGGCCACCTTACGCCAAATCAGTTTTGGATTATTGGATATGGGATGGCACGGACAAGATCCGTCCGGAATCCGCGATGTAAAAGCTTTTGAAAACGAACAATTTGCTTCGACCAAACTCTATCCCGATGTAGCCGAAAATGCGATGAGTACTGCTTTTTCGCATATTTTCCAGGGTGGTTATTCATCCGGATATTACAGCTACAAATGGGCCGAAGTTCTCGATGCCGATGCTTTTGCTTATTTCCAGGAACAGGGAATCTTTAATCCGGAAGTCGCACAACGCTTCAAAGACAACATCTTATCACAAGGCGGAACCGACCACCCGATGACACTTTATAAAAAATTCAGAGGTCAGGAACCAAAACCGGAAGCACTCTTAAAACGCGCCGGATTACTATAAAAAACATAGCCCGATTGCTTTCGGGTTATTTTTCAAAATAAACTTTCAATTATTTTTGAAACTTTAGAAATTATGCATACATTTGAACTATGGAATTCAACGAAGCAAAAAACAAATTTGTACAAACCTGGGGCGCCTTAGGTTCGCAATGGGGCATTAACAAAACCATGGCTCAGATTCATGCTTTGTTAATGGTATCGGCCGAACCGCTTTCGATGGAAGACATAATGGAAGCGCTTCATATTTCCAGAGGAAATGCCAGTATGAATTTAAGAGGCCTGATGGATTGGGGCATTGTGTATAAAGAATACAAAGCCGGCGAACGAAAAGAATTCTTTACCGCCGAAAAAGATCTGGACGAACTGGCGGTTAAAATTTCACAGGAACGAAGCAAACGGGAAATCAAACCCGCTTTAAAAATTTTGAAAGAAGTATCCTCTATCGAAGGAAACAATTCGGCCGAGGCCAAACATTTTATCGAACAAACCACCAAGCTACACGACTTCGTTTTAAAAGCCGACAATGTTTTAGACAAGATTACCGAATACAAAGACAATTGGTTAACCAAATTGGTGATCAAAATTATGAAATAAAAAAATTTAATTCAAAGTTTCATTTTTTTCTGAAAGTTTAATAATTATAAAATTATTTTAAATGACGTACTATAACACTATAGCCTACCTCCTCTTCCTTGGACTGATGAGCTTAGTCATCGTTAAAATCGGAAGAATCTGTTATGATAATGGAAATATATTTGTAGCCACATTAATACCCGACCATACGGCACTTTGTCAACAAATCAACAAAGCTTTGCTTACCGGATATTACCTGGTTAATATTGGTTATTGCGCTATTACAATTACCAACTGGCAAACCATCACAAGCTTACCCATGCTCATCGAAGTGATCGCAATTAAATCGGCAATCATCCTTTTTCTATTGGCCGCATTGCATTATACCAATCTTTTCCTTCTAAAAAACTATGTTCAAAAATTAATTCAATAACTATAAATCATACAACCATGGAAACAACCAAAACACTTATCGGTTATGTTATTTATTTACCCATTGCACTTTTTCTGACCTATCATGTCTCTAAAACACTTTTCCGAAACAGTAAAGTTTATATGCTTGACATTTTTAAAGGTCGCGAAGAAATTGCCCTCGCTACCAACAAACTATTCGAAACCGGATTTTACCTGCTCAACCTGGGTTTTGCCCTGATGATACTCGACATGAATCTGTACGACAATACTTATCAGGAACTTATTGAAGCCTTAAGCTATAAAATTGGTGGTTTTGCGATCTATTTAGGGGTGATGCTTTTTCTCAACCTCTATTTCTTTTTTAGAGGAAAACGAAAAGCGAGCCAAACCGCAAGAGAAGAAAAAATAATTTTTAAAGCCTAAGTTAATGTTTACAATTCCAAACTGGCTGATTGTCGTAGCGGGAATCGGCCAGATTTTCACCGCGATGATTTATCCATATATCCGTCACCAGGTTTTTGACTGGTACAATGATGTTACAAAATTAAAACCCTTAAATCAGGAAATAGCCAAAACCTACGGAAGGTATATACAGGGATTGAATTTTTCGTTCGGACTCATTGCCATCTTTCTTTATAACGGCTTACAACAAAACACCCGACTTGCTTTTGCTTTAACCGCGCTAATTGCCGCTTACTGGACCGGAAAAGTCGCCACTCAGATTACCTATTATCCGATGTATACGATTCCGAAAAAATGGCATTTTAAAATTGGTAGTTATTTTATGAATATCTTATTTATGTTATTTGCGACTGTATTTACCGGTTTGGTAATTCAAAAACTAAAATTCTTTTTCACATGACTACATTTACCATTACCACTCCAATTAAAGCACCTTCAAAAATTGTTTTTGATTTGGCCCGAAATATCGACATTCATAAACTATCGGTTTCCCAAACGCAGGAACAGGCAATTGTGGGAAAGACATCCGGGTTAATCGATCTGAATGAAACCGTAACCTGGCGTGGAAAGCATTTTGGTTTGTACCTCAACCATCAAAGTAAAATTACTACTATGGTGTCGCCCGATCATTTTACAGACGAAATGACAAAAGGCCATTTTACTTTTTTCAGACACGAACATCTTTTTGAAACCCGGGATGACATCACGATTATGATCGACAAAATAGCATACCATACACCGTTTGGAATTATTGGAAAATTGTTTGACATCCTGATTCTTAAAAAGCATCTGTATGATATGATTGTAAATCGGAACAAACTTTTAAAATACCTGGCCGAAAATTAAAGCCTCAAAAAATCACAAACAAAATCAGTTTTTTTTTGTAATAGATTATGCAAAAAGCAACACCAATCCCCACCAGAAAACCGGAATACTTTCCACCCAAAAAGACGTATAATAATCGGAGCGTTTCGGACTTGAAAAAAGGGTAAAAAGTGTAATAACCACTACCAATACAAGATTAATCCACAACTGTACGACCTGAAAATCGCTTTTAAAAAACTCCAGTCCGTAAAAAGGCAGCAACAGAAATAAATTAAGCCATTTGGTTCGCTTCACGCCCAATCGTTGCGGAACGGTTTGCAACGAAACATCGTCGTGCTTCAGATCGATAATTTCAAAAATAAGAATGAGGATGATCACCAAAAGGAAACGCTGAAAAAACTTTAGAAAAACATCATTCGTAAAATCCAATCCGGCGTTTAAAATCGGAAGGAACAACGTAATCCCGGCCCAGCAAAAAGCCACAATATAGATTTTCACTCCGGCCCAATTCCGGGCATTCCCCAGTTTTGGAAAAACCGGTAAGGTATACAACAATGTCAGTCCCAAAAAAGCCAGCGATACCAATTGCGTTTGCCGTTGCAAAAACCAGAAACCATACAGCGTTCCAGCTAAAGCAACCACACTTAATAAAACAATTGCTTTTAACTGCCGACTCATTTTGAGTTTTTTCGCACGGGCTAATGCATCGTATTTCACAAAGTTATAGCCAACGATTGTCCCACAAAAGGCAAATAGCGACATCGCCCAGTCAAATGAGATATGAAAAAAATGGAAGGTCATTTGCACCAAAGCGAAAACCGCAATAGCCACATGAATACTTCCGTTAATATAAAAGTCAAGTAATTTCTTGAGTAGTTGCATACTTACAAAAATAATCAATCTGTTAACAACATTTAATTTTGGTTGAAAATTCAACAAAAATTGGAGTTAAAAAAGAATTTTATTAAGAGATTAATAGTTATTTTTGTTCGCTTAAAACACAACTTAACGACAGTTTGATGTATTCTGTGTTACGGAAATATCAAACGTTTATAAACAGGACATTAAGAACTGATGAAAACAGACGCATTTGCTTTACGACATTTAGGTCCAAGAGAGAGCGACCTTCAACACATGTTCCAAACCATTGGGGTGAAGGACATGGATCAATTATTGTATGAAACATTTCCGGACGGAATCCGTTTAAAAAACGATTTACAACTGGATCCGGCTTTAACAGAATACGAATATTTAACACATATCCAGCAATTGGGTGCCCAAAACAAAGTATTCAAATCGTATATCGGTTTAGGGTATCACCCGGCAATTGTTCCACCGGTAATTCAACGTAACATTTTTGAAAACCCGGGATGGTATACCGCCTACACCCCATATCAGGCAGAAATTGCTCAGGGGCGTTTGGAAGCACTTTTAAATTACCAGACTACGGTTATCGAATTAACCGGAATGGAAATTGCCAATGCTTCGTTACTGGACGAAAGTACTGCTGCTGCTGAAGCGATGGCCTTACTTTTTGACGTACGTACAAGAGATCAGAAAAAAAACAATGCTAATAAATTCTTCGTTTCGGAAGAGATTTTACCGCAAACCTTATCGGTACTGGAAACCCGTTCCACTCCAATTGGAATCGAACTGGTAGTAGGAAACCACGAAACATTTGATTTCTCAGAAGATTTCTTCGGAGCGATCTTACAATACCCTGGAAAACACGGTCAGGTTTACGACTATGCCGGTTTTATCCATACGGCTAAATCCAAAGAAATTAAAGTTGCTGTAGCAGCCGACATTCTGAGTCTGGTAAAATTAACCGCTCCGGGCGAATTAGGAGCCGATGTAGTAGTTGGAACCACCCAACGATTCGGTATTCCAATGGGATTCGGAGGACCACACGCGGCTTTCTTCGCCACCAAAGAAGAATACAAACGTAGTATGCCGGGACGTATCATCGGCGTTTCTCAGGACGTTAACGGTAACCGTGCATTACGTATGGCGTTACAAACCCGTGAGCAACACATCAAACGTGAAAAAGCAACGTCCAATATTTGTACCGCTCAGGTATTACTAGCAGTTATGGCTGGTATGTATGCCGTATACCACGGACCAAAAGGATTACAGTATATTGCCGACAAAGTACACGCTTCGGCGGTTACTACTGCCAATGCATTGGCCAAACTGGGAATCAACCAAATCAATACCGCTTTCTTCGACACCATCACAGTAAAAGCTGATGCAGCCAAAGTAAAAGCAGTAGCCGAAAACAACGAAGTAAACTTCTATTATAGCGACAACGATACGATTTCGATCTCTTTTAACGAAACCACCTCTTTAAACGACATCAACCAGATCGTAGCTATTTTTGCTGAAGTTCTTGGAAAAGAAACTGTAACGGTAACCACTTTAGATACGGCTATCCATATTCAGGAGAAACTGGTAAGAACATCAACTTTCTTACAACACGACGTATTTAACAGTCACCATTCGGAAACCGCTTTAATGCGTTATATCAAAAAATTAGAGCGTAAAGACCTTGCGTTAAATCATTCGATGATCTCATTAGGATCGTGTACAATGAAATTAAATGCGGCTGCCGAAATGCTACCCTTAAGTATGGCCAACTGGAACAGCATTCACCCGTTTGCTCCGGTAAACCAAACTACGGGTTACTTAACCATGTTGAAAAAACTGGAAGAGCAATTAAACGTGGTAACCGGTTTTGCAGGTACCTCTTTACAGCCAAACTCCGGTGCTCAGGGAGAATATGCCGGATTGATGGCCATTCGTGCGTATCATATTTCCAGAGGCGAAGGTCACCGTAACGTATGTTTGATCCCATCATCGGCACACGGAACCAACCCGGCTTCGGCAGCTATGGCTGGAATGGACATCATAGTAACCAAAACCACTCCGGAAGGAAATATCGATGTTGAAGATTTAAGAGCAAAAGCAATCCAACATAAAGACAACCTGTCTTGTTTAATGGTAACCTATCCGTCTACACATGGTGTATACGAAAGTTCCATTATCGAGATCACCAAACTGATCCACGAAAACGGTGGTCAGGTATATATGGACGGTGCCAACATGAACGCTCAGGTAGGACTTACAAATCCTGCTACTATCGGTGCTGATGTTTGTCACCTGAACCTACACAAAACATTCGCGATTCCTCACGGAGGAGGTGGACCTGGAGTTGGACCTATTTGCGTAGCGCCACACCTGGTACCTTTCTTACCAACAAACCCGGTAATTGCTACCGGTGGTGATCAGGCGATTTCTGCTATCTCGGCTGCACCTTACGGATCGGCTTTGGTATGTTTGATTTCATACGGTTATATCACGATGTTAGGAGCCGAAGGTTTAAAACAAGCGACACAGTTTGCGATTCTAAACGCCAACTATATGAAAGCGCGTTTGGAGCAACACTACCCTATTTTATATACGGGAGAATGCGGACGTGCAGCACACGAAATGATTGTTGATTGTCGTTCATTCAAACAAAACGGAATCGAAGTAACCGATATCGCAAAACGTTTGATGGACTACGGTTTCCACGCACCAACAGTTTCGTTCCCGGTAGCCGGAACGTTAATGATCGAACCGACCGAAAGTGAAAACTTAGGCGAATTGGATCGTTTCTGTGATGCGATGATTTCAATCCGAAAAGAAATTGAAAACGCTACTGCTGACGATACCAACAATGTATTGAAAAATGCACCGCACACCTTAGCCATGTTAACAGCCGACCGATGGGATTTCCCTTACTCGAGAGAGAAAGCGGCTTATCCGTTGGAATATATTGCCGAAAACAAATTCTGGCCTTCCGTACGTCGTGTTGACGATGCTTACGGCGACCGTAATTTAGTTTGCTCTTGCGCGCCAATTGAAGCCTATATGGAACACTAAAATTCAATATAAATACGAAGAGCCGCTTTATCGCGGCTCTTTTTTTATACTTTCACAATATGAACGACATTACCACCTGGGCCGATTTACTCCATCTGATGCGACAGTTTTACAACAAACTTTTATCCGACGATCGTATCCGCTATATCTTTACCGACATTGCCCAAATTGATCTGGAAGCCCACCTTCCGCATTTGGCCGATTTTTGGGAACAAACACTTCTTCGCGAGGGAAACTACCGAAAAAACGTCATGCAAATCCATCTGGAACTCAACGAAAAAGAACCGTTACGTCCGGAGCATTTTCAAATATGGCTGAAACATTTCGACAAAACGGTTGACGAACACTTCAAAGGCAGTAATTCCGAGTTGATCAAGACCCGTGCACTATCAATAGCGACGATTATGCAGCTAAAGATTTCTCAAAAAAATCACAATTAATTTTACTATCAATAATTTTAAACTCTTTTAAATAACTATTTCATAATAATCATTTTACACAAAATTTTTACCGACACATACGCGTTTAAAATCAATAACTTAGTATTAAGTATAAATTCACCTTATGAACAGTAAAATAATCGGTTCCGGAAGTTATATTCCAAATACTACCGTAACCAATCTCGATTTTGCCCAGCATCAGTTTTTAAATGAAGACGGTTCGCCCTTTCCGTATGCGAATGATGTCGTTGCTCAAAAGTTTAAAGAAATCACGGGTATCGAAGAGCGTCGGTATGTCGAGGATCAATTATTAACGTCCGATATTGCTTATTTTGCAGCTCAAAAAGCAATCGAAGATGCCGGAATCGATCCGGAAACTTTAGATTACATCATCTTTGCCCATAACTTCGGCAATGTAAAACAAGGGGCGATACAAACAGATATTCTTCCGAGTTTATCCGCGCGGGTAAAACACAGCCTTAAAATTAAAAATCCGAAATGTGTGGCCTACGACATCCTGTTTGGTTGCCCGGGTTGGATTGAAGGCATGATTCAGGCAAATGCCTATATCAAAGCCGGTATGGCTAAAAGATGTCTTGTAATTGGAGCCGAAACCCTATCCCGGGTTGTCGACATTCACGATCGCGACAGTATGATTTATTCCGATGGTGCCGGCGCTACGATTATAGAAGCAACCCACGATGATCATATTGGAATGCTTGCGCACGAAACCGCTTCTTTTACCCATGACGAAGCCTATTTTCTATATTTCGGAAATTCCTTTAATACCGAACACGATCCCGATGTCCGCTATATCAAAATGCATGGTCGCAAGATTTACGAATTTGCCTTAAATCAGGTACCAAAAGCCATGAAAGAATGTCTGGACAAAAGTGGTATTGCAATCGAAGAGGTCAAAAAAGTACTGATTCATCAGGCCAACGAAAAAATGGACGAAGCCATTATCCAGCGGTTTTTCCGATTGTACAAGCAAACGCCACCGGAAGGCATAATGCCAATGAGCATTCACAAACTCGGAAATTCGAGTGTGGCTACCGTTCCGACCTTATACGATTTATTGATAAAAGGAAAAATTGAAAATCAGGAACTTCATAAAGGAGATGTTATTATCTTTGCATCCGTAGGCGCAGGAATGAACATAAATGCCTTCGTCTACCGATTATAATTATGTACGAAAAAACATTTCCGAACAAGCGATTTAAACATACACTAGCCTTTTTACAAAAACACATTTCCCCTTCGGAAGCCATTCTGGATTTGGGCGTTGACAACCCGTTTTCAAAGATTATGAAAGAAAACGGCTATACCGTAACCAATACCAAAGGCGAAGATCTGGATATTGATCAGCGGGCACTTGCGGAAGGCAACTATCCGGTGACGACGGCTTTTGAAATTTTCGAGCACTTGTTAAATCCGTTTACGGTTTTACAAAACATTCAATCAGACAAATTGGTTATTTCCATTCCGATGCGTTTGTGGTTTTCGCCAGCTTACCGCAGTAAAACCGATATGTGGGATCGTCATTACCATGAATTCGAAGACTGGCAACTGGATTGGTTACTGGAAAAAACCGGCTGGAAAATCCTGGATCGCGAAAAATTCACCAACCCGGTAAAACAGATCGGAATTCGCCCGTTATTACGTCGTTTTACACCGCGTTATTATATTGTTTATGCTGAAAAAGTAAAATAATGAGGTACTATATCGTTATTCCGGCACACAACGAAGAAGCCTTTATTTCACTAACGCTGAAATCGTTGGCGGCACAAACCGTACTTCCGCAACAGGTTGTGGTCGTAAACGATAATTCTACCGATAACACCCATGCCATTGTGAGCGATTTAGCCGAACGTTTTCCGTGGATTTCGATAATCGAAAAAAAATCGGATGCGATCCATTTACCCGGAAGCAAAGTTATTCAGGCGTTTCAAAAAGGATACGAACAACTAAACGACAACTATGATTTTATTGTAAAACTGGATGCCGACCTGATTTTGCCACCGAATTATTTCGAAACGATTATCCGTATTTTTCAAAGCGATTCCGAAATCGGTATGGCTGGTGGTTTTGCTTATATCGAAAAAAACGGCGATTGGATACTGGAAAACCTGACCGATAAAGATCATATTCGCGGTGCTTTTAAAGCCTATCGCAAAGCCTGTTTTGAACAGATTGGCGGATTAAAACCGGCAATGGGTTGGGACACGGTAGACGAACTGCTTTGTAAATTTTACAACTGGAAAGTCGTAACCGACACAAGCTTACAGGTAAAACACCTGAAACCGACCGGAGCGAATTACAACAAAACGGCTCGCTATAAACAAGGCGCAGCATTTTACAGTCTGCGCTACGGATTTATCATTACCGCTATCGCCTCATTAAAACTGGCCTTACTCAAAAAGAAACCACTTCTTTTTATCGACTATATGATTGGATTTTTAAAAGCCTGGTTGGGTAAAAAACCGTATTTAGTAACGCCGGAACAAGGTCGTTTTATCCGAAAATACCGTTTCCAAAAAATGAAAGCCAAGCTTACATAAGCCAAAAAACTCCGTCGCAATACCCCAAAACTCGTAACTTATTGGTATTTTAGCCAAGATTTATTAAATATTATGCTTAGATATCTGTCACAAATAGGAAAATACTTCCTGATGTTGAAAGAAGTCTTCAACAAACCGACAAAATGGTCGGCAATGAAGCAGCTAATTTTCAAAGAAATAGACGATTTAATTATCGGATCACTGGGAATTGTGGCGTTTATTTCGTTTTTCGTTGGTGGCGTTGTAGCCATCCAAACGGCGTTAAACTTAACCAATCCGTTAATCCCAAAATACCTGATTGGTTTTGCGACCCGTCAATCCGTAATTCTGGAATTTGCTCCTACTTTTATCTCCATCATCATGGCTGGTAAAATGGGATCTTTTATTACGTCCAGTATCGGAACGATGCGCGTAACCGAACAGATCGACGCTTTAGAAGTAATGGGAATCAATTCCCTGAACTATCTGGTATTCCCAAAAGTAATTGCATTACTATTGTATCCGTTTGTGATCGGTTTGAGTATGTTTTTGGGAATTTTAGGTGGATGGATTGCCGGAGTTTACGGTGGATTTGCATCGAGTGATGAATTTATGACCGGTTTACAAGTTGAGTTCATTCCGTTTCACGTGATCTATGCGTTTATTAAAACCGTTGTATTTGCTTTACTATTGGCAACAATCCCGTCGTTCCACGGTTATTACATGAAAGGAGGCGCATTGGAAGTAGGAAAAGCCAGTACGACCTCGTTTGTATGGACCAGTGTCGCGATCATTCTGGCGAATTATATTTTAACACAATTACTTTTAACCAAATAATCATGATAGAAGTAAAAGATATCGAGAAATCATTTGGTGACACCAAGGTTTTAAAAGGGATTTCCACGGTTTTCGACACCGGGAAGACCAATTTGATCATTGGACAGAGTGGTTCCGGGAAAACTGTATTATTAAAAAGCCTATTGGGTATTCATACACCGGACAAAGGAACCATTTCGTTTGACGGTCGGATTTACTCCGAACTTACCAACGACGAAAAACGCGATTTGCGTACTGAAATCGGAATGGTATTTCAGGGAAGTGCATTATTCGATTCGATGACCGTGGAAGAAAACATCGGATTCCCGTTAAAAATGTTTACCAATAAAAACCCGCGTGAAATTCAGGAGCGTGTTGATTTTGTTATCGACCGTGTAAAGTTGATCAATGCACATAAAAAGAAACCATCTGAAATATCCGGAGGAATGCAAAAGCGTGTGGCCATTGCCCGTGCGATTGTAAACAACCCGAAATATTTATTTTGTGACGAACCCAACTCCGGTCTGGATCCAAAAACATCGATTGTAATCGACAATCTGATTCATGAGATCACCGAAGAGTACAACATTACGACAGTGATCAATACGCACGATATGAACTCCGTAATGGAAATCGGAGAAAAAATTATTTTCTTAAAAGAAGGTGTTTTGGCCTGGGAAGGCACCAAACGTGAAATCTTTAAAACAGACAACGAAGCCATAGTTGACTTTGTATACTCATCGAACCTGTTTAAAAAAGTGCGAAAAGCCCAGAATCGGGAACTATAAAAGCACGACACTTTATCTCATAAAAAATGCCTCTGAATGAGGCATTTTTTATATTTTATTTTTTATCCAATAAGTTGCTTATTTTTTTAATCTCCTGCTCCTTATCTTTAGGAAAGATTAGCAGCGTATCGTTTTTATCTACAACGATGAAATCACTTAAACCGTTAATCACCACCAGTTTTTTTCCTTCGGTACGGATAATATTATTGGACGCATTTTCCAAAATCATGGTTGCATTCACTACCGCATTAAATTGATCATCCTTTGGTAATTTTTCGTGAAGTGCTCCCCAGGTACCCAAATCATTCCAGTCGAATGTTGCCGGTAACACAAATACGTTTTTCGCTTTTTCAAGGATGGCGTAATCGATTGAAATGTTTTCGGCATCCGGATAAATCGTATTGATAAATTCCTGTTCCCGTGGTGTATTGTAAAAATCCATTCCCTTTTGAAACAGACGTAACATTTCCGGATGGAAGGTTTCAAAAGCTTCGATGATCGAACGGATACTCCAAATAAATATTCCGGCATTCCAAAGGAAATTACGACTTTGGATAAACGCTTTCGCTGTGGCATAATCCGGTTTTTCGCGGAACTGTACTACTTTTTTAATCGGATTGTTATCCAGTTTATTATATTCGATATAGCCATAACCCGTATTCGGGAAAGTTGGCAAAATCCCCAATGTCATCAAAACATTATTTTGAGAACAATTATCGAATGATTTTTGAAGATTGGCTATAAACTGATCTTCATCTTCAATCCAATGATCACTTGGCGCTACTACCACTAAGGCATCCGGATTTTTTTGTTGTATTTTTAACGAAGCCAATACGGTACATGGTGCCGTATTGCGCATTACAGGCTCCAGGATGATCTGTTCCTGCTTTACCTGAGGTAATTGCTCGATTACCAACTGATTATAGCGTTCGTTGGTTAAAATCAATATATTCTCTTCCGGTACAATCTTGGAAAGTCTGCTAAATGTTTTTTGAATCAATGTTTCCCCGGTTCCCAGCATATCGTGGAACTGTTTAGGGAAGTCGACTGTACTCACTGGCCAAAACCGGGATCCAACCCCACCGGCCATTAATATTGCATAATAATTTTTATTCATCGCATTGTGCCAAATGATATGGCTAATTCTTTAATTTATTATCCGGGTAACAATTCCACTTCGGCATTGGGATTAAACAGGTAAACTCTACCCGAACTCAATTCCATACATTCAAATCGTTTTATCCGCTGTGCCCCTTTTTTAAAAATCCTTCCATTATGTATCCGAAAGATACTTCCATACGGGATTTCAAAGATATAATTTTTATCGTTAGCCGGGTCAAATTGTTTCAAAGCAAGGGCTAATGTGGCATCGGTATCGCTACTGGCTTTGGGGTTTCTAAAATGTCGGGCCAACAATGGTAACAACTGATTGGGGAAAATCTCCGGTCGCAAAAAAGGCACCATCAACCGTTGGAACGTATTTTTCCATTCGTCACCATGCGGTTTAATGTTACGCCCGTATTTTTCGAAAGCCACCAAATGCGCAATTTCATGAATAAGCGTCATTAAAAACCGATATTTATTCAGACTGGCATTTACAGTAATCTGATGATAGCCATCCGGGTGTTTCCGATAATCGCCGTGTCGGGTTACCCTTTCATTCACGATTTTCAGATGTACACGATTGCGCTTTATCAGCTCAAAAACGCTATCCAGTGCATGTTCCGGTATATAGGGTGCTAATTTATCTTTCATCTGGATTCCCCTGAACGCATTTAGGGTGTGGTTGAAGAAACCTGTAACACTTTTCCATTAAAATATTTATTGCCGTTTAGAGCAAAATCAAAAATATAGTCGGCCATTTCTTTTGCGTTTAGCGGTGCTTCATATCCCGGAAATGCTTCCTGCAACATTTCCGTCTGAACAGCACCTAATGCCAACACATTAAAAGCGATTCCTTTTTCTTTGTATTCTTCAGCCAATAATTCCGAGAGTGTGATTACCGCACCTTTACTCGAGCTATACGCTGCAAGTCCGGCAAATTTCATACTTCCCTGAATCCCACCCATACTGCTGATCGTTAGCACATGACTTCCTTTTTGCAGGTACGGAATACAGATACGGGTTAAATTGGCCACACCAAAAACATTTACTTTATAAATATTTTCGAATTCCTGAGCCGAAATTTCCCCGAAAGGTTTTAGCAATAACGCACCGGCATTATGGATAAGGATATCCACCTTTTTCCAGGTTGATGCGATAAATTGCTGTACTTTTTCCAGATCTTCCTCCAGTGACAGATCAATGCTTAAACAGCTGATATTTTCATTTTCGAGTAATGCCTGTGGTTGTTTTCGCGACAAGGCCAATACCTGATGTCCCGCTGCTGCAAATTCCAACGCCAGTTCATATCCGATTCCTCTGCTTGTCCCTGTTATAATTATGTTTTTCATTGTATTGTAAAATCGTGTTCGATTGTATGCTTTTAATTTAGTTTAATCTCTTTTTCTTTGGAATTAGTCATTCCCGCTACTGCCGGGATGATTTCTTTGGCATAGGCCGCCATATGCGCCGTATCCATCAACTTAAATTCATCCGACGGGTGATGATAGTAGGAATAATTTTCAAAGTCGAACGTACAAACGGTTTGTGCCGGCACGTTAAATTCCACAAAAAACGGATAATTATCCGAAGCCATAAACAGGCGGTATTGCAATTCGATTTCGAGGAAACCTACGGTTTTCTTTTGCGTATACTCGTTAATTTTTTCCGACATATTCGATTTTCCAAAACCGGTTATATAGGACGAAAATTCCCGCTTCATCGGTACACCCAGCATTTCAAAATTCAGCATCGTATACAGATTAAAATGCTGCTCTTTTAATTTTTTTGCCAGATGATACGATCCCAACAACCCTTTTTCTTCCGCCGAAAAGAAGACCACCAATATGCTTCTTTTATTTGTTTTATTTTTCGCAAAATATTTGGCTACTTCCGACATTACTGTTGTTCCGGAGGCATTATCGTTGGCACCATTGGCAATATCATCCCCGTTAACCGGAGTCGACACGCGTCCGATATGATCGTAATGCGCTCCAATGATCACAAATTCGTTTTTAAGTTTTGGATCATTTCCTTCGATAAACCCCACGATATTAAAAGCCGGTTTATGGAAGTTGGTCAACGTATCCCGATAGGTTTTAAAATACGGTTTAATATTATTTTCACGCAACAGATTTTCCAGATAAATGGCCGCTTTTTCAATTCCTTTACTACCACTATCGCGACCTTCCAGTTCGTCGGATGCCAGGTATTGCAACGTATGAGCGACATCTTGTTGTTTCACTTCATAAGCAGAAACTGTAGCCGTAGTTCCTTTGTCACTTTTGGTATTCGAGGTAGCACATCCCAGTAATACAAATGGTAAAAGATAAAGTGTTTTTTTCATGTGGGGAGTATTTTTACACTTTCGCTAAAATACTAAAAATCCCGTCCTGAATATCAAGACGGGATTGATTTATTTGGAATATTCCAGATTATGCCAGCATAGTCACCGGGTTTTCCAGATATTGTCTTAAAGTTTGTAAAAACTGTGCTCCGGTTGCACCGTCAACAGTTCTGTGATCACACGCAAGGGTTACTTTCATTGTATTTCCCACAACGATTTGTCCGTTGCGAACTACCGGTTTTTCAACAATCGCCCCTACGGATAAAATAGCCGAGTTCGGTTGGTTGATAATCGATGTAAATTCGGTAATTCCGAACATTCCCAGATTCGAAACGGTAAACGTACTTCCTTCCATTTCGGCTGGTTGTAGTTTTTTATTTCGAGCTCTTCCGGCAACATCTTTTACGTTAGCTCCGATTTGAGATAAAGTCATCTGGTCTGCAAAACGCAATACCGGAACTACTAATCCGTCTTCTACCGCTACCGCTACACCAATATTTACATGGTGGTTGATTACAGTTACATCGTCTTTCCATTGTGAATTTACCTGTGGATGTTTTTTCAACGCCATTGCACATGCTTTGATCACCATATCGTTAAAAGATACTTTAGTATCCGGCAATCCGTTAATCATTTCACGGGAAGCCATCGCATTGTCCATAGCCACTTCGATCGTCAGGTAATAATGTGGTGCTGTAAACTTCGATTCGGCCAATCTACGGGCAATCGTTTTACGCATTTGTGAGTTTTTCACTTCTTCCACATAGGTTTCTCCAGCCGGAACAAACGGTTTCACCTGAGGTGCCGCAGCTGTAGCAGCCGGTGCACTTGCTGTTTGCGGTTGTATCGAAGTCGCCTGAGGTGTAAAGCTCTCCACGTCTTTTTTAACAATACGTCCGTTTTCACCGGTTCCTTTTACCTGAGCCAAATCAACACCTTTTTCCTGTGCGATTTTTTTAGCCAAAGGCGATGCCAATACACGTCCGTTAGCTGTTGTAGCCTGAGGTGCTGCTGTTTCGGCAGTTGTTTCTTTTACTTCTGTTTTGGTTTCAGCAACGGTTTCTGCCGCACCACCGGCTTTGTAATTGGCAGCAAGCGCACTTACATCGGTACCGGCAGGGCCAATAATCGCCAGAATACTGTCAACCGGAGCCGACTGTCCTTCCTGAACACCGATATACAAAAGCGTACCGGCATTAAACGATTCGAATTCCATGGTTGCTTTATCGGTTTCGATTTCAGCCAGGATATCCCCTTCCGAAATGCTATCGCCGATTTTTTTCAACCAGGTTGCTACAGTACCGTCGGTCATCGTATCACTCAAACGCGGCATCGTAACTATTTTTACACCGGCAGGAATTTCGGCTGCCTGTGATTTTGTTTCTGTTTTTACGTCTTCCGAAGCCGGAGCCGTTTCTTCTTTCGGAGCTGCCGCCGCAGGCTGACCACCACCACTCAATAAAGCGGAAATATCTTCGCCCGGGTTACCGATAATTGCCAATAAAGCATCTACCGGAGCCGATTCTCCTTCTTGTATTCCGATATGCAATAAGGTTCCCGAATTAAACGATTCGAATTCCATGGTTGCTTTATCGGTTTCAATTTCTGCAAGAATATCGCCTTCTTTAACAACATCTCCTACTTTCTTTAACCAAGTCGCCACAACACCTTCGGTCATGGTGTCACTTAGACGGGGCATGGTAACAACTACTGCCATAATCGATTATAATTTATGTGGTAAAAATGGGTAATTCTCTTGTTCATATACTACGTCGTACATTACGTTTAAATCCGGGTAAGGTGATTCTTCTGCGAATTTCTCACACTCTTCCACAAGATCTTTTACACGCTGATCGATTGCTTCGATTTCAGCCTCTGTAGCATAGTTATTTTCTTTGATAATATCCAATACCTGTGTGATCGGGTCGATTTTTTTGTATTCTTCCACCTCTTCTTTTGTACGGTAGTGTTGTGCATCCGACATGGAGTGTCCTCTATAACGGTATGTTTTGATTTCAAGGAAAGTTGGTCCGTCACCACGTCTGGCTCTTTCCATCGCTTCATGCATGGCTTCGGCTACTTTTACCGGGTTCATTCCATCTACCGGTCCACATGGCATTTCGTATCCTAATCCCAGTTTCCAGATGTTGGTATGATTGGCCGTACGCTCTACGGAAGTTCCCATCGCATAACCGTTGTTTTCAACGATAAATACTACCGGAAGTTTCCATAACATTGCCATATTAAACGCTTCGTGTAGCGATCCCTGACGTGCCGCTCCATCTCCGAAATAGGTTAAGGTAACCCCGCCTGTTCCGAAATATTTATCAGCAAAAGCGATACCTGCTCCAACCGGAATTTGCGCTCCCACGATACCGTGACCACCGTAAAATCCGTGTTCTTTAGAGAAAATATGCATCGAACCACCTAATCCTTTTGAGGTTCCGGTCGCTTTTCCTAACAACTCCGCCATTACTCTTCTCGGATCAACTCCCATCCCAATTGGCTGTACGTGGTTACGATAAGCCGTGATCATTTTGTCTTTGCTCAGGTCCATTGCATGAAGTGCACCCGCTAAAACAGCTTCCTGTCCGTTATACAAATGCAAAAAACCTCTAACTTTTTGTTGTATATATAATGCAGCCAGTTTGTCTTCGAACTTTCTCCAGAACTGCATGTCCTCATACCATTTAAGGTAAACTTCTTTTGTGATTTCTTTCATATTGCTTTTACTTTTGCTGTTGCACCGTATTGATCTGACAAAGCATAATACAGCACCTTACACAATTTTGCGAACGGCAAAAATAAGACATACTCGGAAGAAGTAAAAATTTACAGGAATGTATTTTTATTATTTTTTTGTCAAGTTTTAAAAAAGGAGTTCAAACCAACCATTCTTTTTAAAACAATAAAATCTTCCAGCCTTATTCTTTCACAATTCCACACAAAACCGTTATAACGATAACATACCGCTTACAGGAATTTTTTATCGAAATGGAACGGCAATATATTTTGTAATGAATCCGATTTATACACCTCACCAACTTCACCCATAAAATACAGTTCAATTGGTTTCTCCTGACGGAACTCGTATTCGGCAATCGACTGGCGACAGGCTCCGCAAGGCGGTATCGGCGATTCAACCGGTTTTTCATCGGAAGTAGCCGAAATCGCAATTTTTAAAATCTGCGCTTCCGGATATAAAGCACCCGCCTGGAAAATCGCTACTCTTTCGGCACAAAGTCCGGATGGATAGGCTGCATTTTCCTGATTGGATCCCACCACCACTTTTCCATTATCCAATAAAATGGCCGCTCCTACCCGAAACTTCGAATACGGCGCATAGGCTTTTTTACGGATTGCAACCGCTTGCTCCATTAACGGTTTTACATCATTTGGCAATTCATCTTCAGAACCATACACCCAAAATGACGTTGTCACATCTATTTTCTTCATATTAAAAACTTCTTTTAGACAAAAAATCCAAATTCCTAACGGAATTTGGACGCTTTGTTTATTATATTATTATCTACTAATATTCATCATAGGAATCTCCGAAATTGAATGTCAGAGAGAAACGCAGGGTGTTTTCAAGCGGGTTTCTCACTTTCGATGTCGAGAACAAATAGGAAACATCCACTTTTACCACACTGTATTTGAATCCGGCTCCCATTGTAAAATATTTACGAGCTCCTTTTAATTCGCTTTCATTGAAATACCCGGCACGTAAGGCAAAGGAATTCTGATACATGTATTCAGCTCCTAAAGCCCAGGTAAACTCTTTTAATTCCTCACTCATTCCACCCGGTGCATCACCAAATGATTTAAACATTCCGGAAACCCATCCTGTTTTACGGTAATCGGAAATTGCGATATTACGGTCGTTACTATCGATAACACCGTCGCCATTAAGATCGGTAACTTCCGGAGGTGTTGGCACTAATAATTTATTTACTTCTCCCATTACGGATACTTTATTGTATTCGTCCAGGATAAAATCAAATCCAGCTCCTAATTTCAAGTTAGCCGGAAGGAAGTTACTACTTAGATCGTCGTTATCGTAACTAATTTTTGGTCCCATATTCTGGAAGTTAAAACCAGCTCTCCAACGTCCGTCGAAATCAGAATACGCAATTTCTTCCGACTGGTAGAAACCGGCCACGTCAACGGCAAAAGTATTGGCTGCAGAAGCATCATTTGTTCCGTCGTTAATTTTCAGATTCGAACGGATATAACGTCCGGCAACCGCCATTGCAAATTGATCGCTCAACTTTAAAGAATAGGACGCATCCAAAGCGAATTCGTTTGGACTAACGGTATTCAACTGATTTCCCAACGCATCGGTTAGCTGAATATCACCCAATCCGAAATAACGCAAACTACCGGCAAAGGCACTACGTTCGTTGATTTTATTAAAATAGGTTATCTGACCTAATGAAATGTCATTGGCAATTGAGGTAAGGTAAGGCGTATAACTCACAGAGAACCCTTGTTTAGTTAAAGCAAAAGCATACTTCGCCGGGTTATACTGTTGTGAAAAAGCATCAGTAGAACTCGACACCCCGATATCTCCCATACCCGCTGCTCTGGCATCGGCAGCAATCATTAAAAAAGGAACTCCGGTTGTAATAACTCTATCCTGTGCTTGCATCCATTGGGTTGCGCCTGCAAACAAACACAACGATAATATTGCAATTTTTCTCATTAGCTATTATTTGATTTAATTCAACAAATATAATATTTTATTAAAGGATTACAAGTTTTTCGTACTTTTCGGCCCTTTTATTTGAAACCGAAGATTTAACCGTTAGTTTATATACATAAACCCCTTTCCCAATCCGATCTCCAAAATCATCCCTTCCATCCCACTTGATATCCCGAGACAGAAACCCCTCAGTCATAATGGATTGATTAATTGTTTTGACCACTTTTCCGGTAATCGTCATGATCTGAACCTGCACATCCAACGGTTCGTACGGACTGTTGTGCGTAAACCAAAATTCCGTATAACTTACAAAAGGATTCGGATAATTTAACACTTTATCGAGCTCCAAACCTTCATCACCCACCACCACAAACTGAATTTCGGCCGTTACCAGATTGTTATACACATCCCACGCTTTAAACGTGAGCGTATGCAATCCTTTTGCCAGATTCCGGAACGGAAACCGTAGTTTTCCTTTGGTATAATCGTCCGGAAACGTTTCGTAATAATCGTTCATCACATACGGTTTGGTTTCATCGCCATCCAGAATTCCGATAATATCGTGTCCGATGCCACTGGCCGTATTAATTCCGTTTTCGTCTTCCAAAAACGCCAGCAAATACGGCGATGCATTGGTAATTCCACCCGACACAAACGATTCGTCATTCATATACAAACGCACTTTTGGGGGTGTATTATCGACCGCTGCATTTGGATTTACGCCACCAATCTGAATCAACGTATCGTAACCGGTTTGATTTTCCAATATCTGTTTTTTCTTCGCATAAAAACTCACCCTTCCGTTACCCACTGGCACCCGAATATCTTTAGGCATCACAAACCCAAACTCGAACGCACCGTTTGTTACCGAGGCATTTCCTCTGAAAACAGTTTCCCCCAGGGTTTTAAAATTCATAATAATCAAACCATTACTATTGGAAGCACCATTATTACCTAACGTACTTCTTGAAATTTTCTTATCAAAAATCTGCACCGCCAGATCACCATTATAAGACGGTAATGGATTTCCAATTTCATCGGTTACTTCTCCGGTGAGTTTCACATACGAAAGTGCCTGCAACGCATTATTAAATTGCGCAATCGGAACATCATTCACTTTTGTAAGTCGGATTTTTGGTTTTGGTATCGCCAGCTTCATTGCCGGATCACCAATAAAAAACACCACATTCCGGTTATCGGTCAGGTTTTCGTTTTTTGTTTTGCGAAGTGCTTCCGACATCGTATCGTACACATCCGACCCATAGGAATACAGGAATTTACTCAGAGATTTATTCATATTTAATCCGGTAGTAATTCCGATTTCCCGGGTTGTCGCTACCAAAGCCACCGCTCCGCCAGCCGTATTCCAGTACATATACTCCCCTCCCGTTGGACGATACGGATTATCAAAACGGGTAAACTCACAGGTAATCGTAATAAACAATGGATAACGAAAACGATTCGTCAGATTTTGCGCATCCGCTTTATCAAAAATACGTTCGGTAGCCAACCCATCTTCCCCTCCGTGACCAAAGTAATTCACTGCCAAAGCACCTTGCGCAAAAGCCTCCAATATATCCTGTCTTGCTTTCGGATAGCGCTCCCCTCCGGCAGCCACTTCCTGTAAATAGGAATCAGTATGAATTTTCTTTACATTCACAAATGGTTTTTTTTCATACAATTCATCCCCCAGTCTATCCAGGTCAAACTGCAAAGTCGCATCGGTCGTATTATCAGCATCATCCGAAATCAACACATAATTATTGCGCCATCTGCCATAGGATCGTTCGTCAAAATACTCCAACGCTTTAGTAACCATATCGTTCGCCTGCTGACTTGAACTTACCAACATCCTCCCCACTGCAATATCCAAACCAGCAGTCGTTAACATCGGGCCTTCAGTCGGATCCATCAACACATAAAAATCATCCGACATAAACGACGCGTAGGCCGAGAAATTCTGCGAATTATTTACTTTCGGATCATTTGGATTAAGCCCGTGGAAAACCGGCACTATATTCGTATTGTTTGGAATTCTGTTTTTATAATCAAAAGAGGCATCGCCAAACATATTCACATATCGTACTCTTTTAGTCGGCGTTGAGGCATTCCAGTATACATATTTAATAAAATTCCGAATTGCAGCAATATCCTGTTTTCCGGATGAAAACTCCTGATAGATATTTTCGAGATTAACCACTTTTACATTTAACCCGGAGTTATTACGGTGATAATTTGCCAATCGTTCCGCCTGACCGTTTAAAGAAGCCGGCGTTATAATCAGATAATCCACATCCTGAAATTCCCCCTGTTGGTTTTTAAAGATCGTTCCTTTTAAATCCTGATTCGGGATACGACCTGCCCCATCATTCATCGGCGAATACAAATCATTATAATCGACCGCTACGTATTTACGGACTTCCCCCAGATTCGCTTTAAACGAAAACGTAGCCTGTCCCTGATTTTCAAATTTGGTTACATTATAAATATCCGTCACATCCCAAACCTGTCCGATACCGGAAGCATTCGACAGTATATATTCGGCCACACCTATATTATTGGCCGCATCATTTCTGTAGAACAAAAACTGTTTTCCATAACCAGTCAATTGCCGTTGCGATTCCAATGCAATATAATCGAGATACCCATTAGACGAAGGTACTCCTCCGTTATCATATGTCAGCTTTACTGAAATATCTCCGGACGTAGCCGAAAAAGTATTTTCAAGTAAGGTCTCATAGGCTGCCACATGCACATCCGGACTCAGCGCATTAAAATTGACTGTACCAACACTTTGCTCGTTTGCTTTTACCTGAAAAGAAGAATTTCCATAGGAAGCCGAAGCCATATTCACCCGGATTTTTACCGGAACAGAAGTCACAAGATTTGGAATCTGAAATTTAAACGTCTGTTCGTTTTCAATGGCAAACATTTCTCCAAACCATTTTCGCCCCAATCGGCCGATATTGACTTTATCCACTTCGTGAAACTGATAATCATCAAACTGATTATAGGTCACCGTTGTAGCCTGCGACGGTTGCACATTGGTATTGATCCGTTTACCCGGACCACCTTTTGCCGTAATATAATAATGCGAACGATCGGCATACAGATTCACATTCGTAAGACTCTCCTTATTCCAACCTTCCGGGCCTTCGGCATAAAAAATGATATAATCATATTCTCCAAAATCGCCATCCCCTTCACCGATCACCTGAATTGCATTTTCTTCCAGATCATCCGGATAAGGCGTACTGTTCAACAGTGGCAACATGCGCCCACCATTCCCGTAGATTTTAATATTTCTCGGATCCACTCCGGTATTCATACCGAGTTGCTGTAAAAAAGCCCTTGATATTTTATAAACTCCTGATTTTTCGACATAAAAACGATAAAAATCACCCGAGGCCAGCACCGAATTCGTAACCGCAGCCACATTCATATTCAGAGAAGCCATTCGGGATGAACCACCATTGGAAAATTCGGCATCCAGCGACACCACTCTTTTAAACATTTCGCCTACCTTAATAATAGGAGAAAAAATCAGCACTGCTTTTTGTTCATCTCTTGCGATAAAATGCTCCAGTTTTTCATTCAGTTTATCCGGCAAAGACGCCACTGAAAGATCATTAAGATCGCTACGACTAATGGATTCGTAAACCACATTCGAAATTTTCAATGATCGGGTATCGATAGTACCAGTAACCGGAATTGCTTTTTTAAAACGAATGCTCTTCAGATCGGCATTAAACTCGAAGTTCTCCGCCGCAAATTGCGGCACCTTATAATTAACGGTCTCATACTGTATTCCTGCAGCCGGTTTCCATTCAATTACAATATGCTCTTTCTGCTGCGCGAACGATAGCAGACTCGTAAACAAAAAGATAAAGAGTATATATTTTTTCATCAAGATCAAAACGTATTAATTACAGAGATATTACAAAGAGAAAAAATATTTTTTGGAAAAACTAATTTCAAACTACATATAAATAAAAAGGTCGCTTACACAATATCTGAATACAACTGGCGTTCTTTATATTAGATTTAACAAAAAATTATAATTAGTTTTAATAAATCACAAAAAAATTGTTGCCGTTTAACGGTTAATGATTATATTGCGGCACTAAAATTATACCTAACTGAAAGTATGAAAATCAACAGAATTATGGCTTTACAATTGATGGCAGCATTATCGCTATCGATTGGTTTTACTAGTTGTAGTAAAAAATCGGGGTCAAAAGGAACTTCTGCAGCTACTGGTTGGAAAATCAACGATAAGAAAGGTGGTTTCCAATACAATGCGAAGTACAAAAAGCAAGAAACCCCTCCTGGAATGGTTGCCGTAGAAGGTGGAACATTCACTATGGGTAAAGTGCAAGATGACCCGATGCACGATTGGAACAACACTCCAAACCAACAACACGTACAGTCGTTTTACATGGATGAAACCGAGGTAACGAACTTTATGTATACGGAGTACCTATTCTGGTTAAAAACCATTTTCCCACCGACAGATGAAAACTACAAAAACATTTATGTTGGTGCTTTACCGGATACTTTGGTATGGAGAAATCGTTTAGGATATAACGAAACAATGACAAACAACTACCTTAGACACCCTGCTTATGCAAACTACCCTGTAGTTGGTGTAAACTGGATTCAGGCAGTTGAGTTTAGCAAATGGAGAACAGACCGTGTGAATGAGGCCATTCTGGAGCGCGAAGGATACCTGAAAAAAGACGCTAAAATTACGGAAGCAAAAGCAGAGAGCACTTTTAGTACGGAATCGTATTTAGCTTCCCCTACTTCAACTTATGGAGGAAACGAAGAGCTTGTTTACAAAGGACAACGAAATAAATTAGCCGCAAAAGAAGATGCCAAAAACGTTTACGCCCAAAGAACGACAGGTATCATCTTACCGGAATACCGATTACCAACTGAAGCAGAGTGGGAATATGCTGCTGTTGCATTAGGAGGAATCCGTGAGTACAACACGTACAAAGGGAAGAAAAAATACCCTTGGAGCGGACAATACACCCGTTCTGGAAAAAGACAATACAGAGGTGACCAGTTAGCGAACTTCAAACAAGGAAAAGGAGACTACGGAGGAATTGCCGGATGGTCTGATGATGGCGCTGACATCACTAACGAAGTTAAAAAATACCCGCCAAATGATTTCGGTTTATACGATATGGCTGGTAACGTAGCCGAGTGGGTTGCCGATGTTTACCGACCAATTGTAGATGATGAAGCGAATGACTTCAACTACTATAGAGGTAACATCTATATGAAAAACAAAATCGGTGAAGACGGTAAAGTAGAAATGGTTACTACTGAAAACATTGCGTATGACACGCTAAGTAACGGTAGAATCGTAGCACGTAACTTCCCGGGACAAATTGCTCAGGTGCCGATCGACGACAACGAAACGTATTTAAGACAAAACTTCTCGAAGAGTGATAACAGAAACTACAGAGATGGTGATAAACAATCGACTCGTTTCTACAACTTCGGAAATGAAGAAGAAGGAACTGACGAGAAAAAAGACGACAAAAACAGAATGTACGATTCACCGAAACACTCGGTAACAAAAGACAGTCTTGGTAACCTTGTTCGTAAATATGACCACTCTGATAAGAGAACAACTTTAGTAAACGACGACAGTAGAGTTTACAAAGGTGGATCCTGGAGAGACAGAGCTTACTGGTTAGATCCTGCATCAAGAAGATATTACCCGCAGGATATGGCTACAGACTATATCGGATTCCGATGTGCAATGTCTAAAGTAGGTCCTAAATCAGGTAAGAAAAAAGCCAGAGGATAATTAAATTTTCATACATACTTTAAAAGCCCTAAACTATTTTAGGGCTTTTATTTTTTTAGTACTTTCACCACATGAAAATAGAAGAACTTTACCAGTGTTTTTTACAGTGTTCCAGCATTTGTACCGACACCCGAAAAATAGAACCTAATTCGTTGTTTTTTGCCCTTAAAGGCGACAACTTCGACGCGAACACCTTTGCCGCCGAAGCGCTTACCAAAGGGGCCTTATTTGTTGTAATTGACGATAAAAAATACTTTACCGACGAAAACAAAATGCTTTTGGTTCCCGATAGCCTAAGAGCACTACAGGGATTGGCCAACTACCACCGTATCCAATTGGGCTTACCGATTATTGCGCTTACCGGCAGTAATGGTAAAACCACTACAAAAGAACTGATCAATGCAGTGTTATCACAGCAATATCAAACCAAAGCAACCGTTGGTAACCTAAACAACCATATCGGTGTTCCGCTTACGCTTTTATCGTTTAACGAAGACACCGACATCGGAATCGTTGAAATGGGTGCCAATCATCAGAAAGAAATCGAAATGCTATGCCGAATCGCCCAACCAGATTTCGGTTATATTACCAATTTCGGGAAAGCCCATCTGGAAGGTTTCGGTGGAACGGAAGGCGTAATCAAAGGAAAAAGCGAATTGTATCAGTATTTGGAACAAAACGAAAAAACCGCTTTTGTCAATCTGGATGATCCGATTCAGGACGAAAAAACAAAAAATATTACCCGTTATACCTTTTCACAAAAAGGAAATAGTAATGTTGTGATTCAATCCGTTTCGGCTAATCCGATGGTAAAAATCGGCGTGGAAAACATTACAATACAATCGCATCTAATCGGGATTTACAATGCCAACAACATCAATGCAGCTATCAGTATTGGAAACTATTTTAATGTTCCTACTGAAGCCATCAAAACGGCCATCGAAAATTATATCCCGAGCAATAACCGCTCGCAGCTAATCGAGAAAAACGGAAACCATATCATTCTGGATGCCTATAATGCCAATCCGAGTAGTATGACCGCAGCATTGGAAAACTTTGCGCAACTCGAAGACGGCTCGAAAATTGCCATTTTGGGCGATATGTTTGAATTGGGAACGGAAAGCCTGAAAGAACATCAGAACATCGTTTCATTGGTGAGTCATACGCCGGAAATCAAAACCTATTTTATCGGTAAGGATTTCTTTGCGTCAAAAATTGATCAGCCACATTTGCATTTCTTTTCAAGTTTTGACGATTTTACCCATTCATTTCAAAACGAGATTCCAAAAGCCCATACGATCCTGATAAAAGGTTCTCGTGGAATGGCGCTCGAACGAACACTGGAACTCTTATAAAACAGTCGCTGCATTTTTTGCAGCGATTTTTTTTTATCTCTTTTTGTAACAATCGTATCACAACTGCATCAAAAGAAAACAAATCTTAAAACGCAGTTATGATGAAAAATGCAATTCTTACTTTATTCCTACTTTTCAACCTTTCATTTGGCTTTGCGCAACAACAGGCTTTCGACGTAAAAGTGATTGGCAAAGGACAACCGATACTTCTTATTCCGGGTTATTCCTGCAGTGGCGCTGTTTGGAACGAAACCGCTGATCATTTAAAGAACAACTATCAATTGCATATCCTGACGCTCGCTGGTTTTGCCGGTGTAAAACCGATTCAGGATCCGGTATTACAAACCGTACACGATCAACTGATTCAATATATCAAAACCAACAAACTAAAAAAACCAATGCTGATCGGTCATAGTCTGGGTGCTTTTATGGCACTATGGGTAAGCAGTTCGCAACCGGATCTTTTTGGCAAAATCGTTTGCGTAGACGGTGTTCCGTTTATCTCGGCGCTGACCAAACCGGAAACAACGGTAGCCTCTTTAAAAGATGATCCGCGTTTTAACAAAGAAGCGGTGATCAATAATTTCAAATCCATTCCAAACGACAACTATGTTGCCAATATGACTCAAATGATGCTGTATCAGGTTCGCGATACGGCAAGAGCCAAACAGATCGCCGAATGGAGCTTTGCCAGCGATCGTACAACATTGGGATCTACCATTGTGGAAATGTCGTTAACCGACCTTCGCACGGATATTGCAAAAATCAAAAGTCCGGTATTGATTTTAACCAGTATCTTTAACACAAAAGAAAACAGCGAAAAAATCTATAACGAGCAATATGCCGCTTTAAAAAACAAAACGATTAAGGTCGCCGACAGTAAGCATTTTATAATGTACGACGCTCCGGAATGGTTTTACAGCGCAATAGACAACTTTCTAAATCAAAAATAAGCGTGTCGACAGAACAACAGCAAGACAGTCAATTCCGGGAATTATATGCGACCTACTCGGCCAAAATACACCGGATCTGTTTGGGATATACCGGAAACCATATGGAAGCCGACGATTTGCTTCAGGAAGTGTTTATCCGGATCTGGCAAAATCAGAACAAATTCCGGGGTGAATCGCAAATCAGCACCTGGATCTATCGGATTGCAGTAAACACCTGCCTCTACCATATCCGTTCGCAAAAAAACAAACAAACCGACGAGCTCCAACCCGAACTGGCAACAATCGACCACGACGACAACAATGAAAAAGAACAGCAAATCCAGTTGCTCTACAAATGCATCAGCGAGCTTAACGAATCCGACCGTTTGATCATTACAATGTTACTGGAAGATGTTCCCTATAGCGAAATTGCCGCGGCAACCGGAATTACGGAAGGTAATTTACGCGTAAAAATACACCGGATAAAACAACAATTAAACACCATTTACAGTAAATATGAAAGCGTTTGACAATCTAAAAGAAATCTGGCAACAACAAAGTACCGGTGCGCTACCTGATGTTACTGTTATCATCAATAAAGCGAAAAAAGAGCAACAATCCATGACCCGAAAAATAGGCATTCAGGTTATTATTTTAATGCTTACCGTTATATTTCTGGCCTGGCTGGTAAGTTCATTCCCTTTTAAAATGGCGACAACCTTTATGGGTATCGGACTAATGTTTGCTTCGATATTCGGATATTCTGCTTTGCGATTACTCATGGTTCGGAAACTTCAAAAGACCGATCTCACAGCATCACCTCAAATCGCTTTACAACAGATCAGAGAATTCTATAATTTTCAACAAAAAGTAAATACGATGTACACCCTTATCTATTATATTGTCATGAATATTGCCTTTGGGCTTTATGCAATCGAAGTCGCAGATCCCCTATCCATAGCCTCCAAAATCATTTTCCTGACTTTATATGTTGCCTGGATGCTTATCGCCTATTTTATAATTGGCAAAAGACAAATCCGGAAAGAACATGCCAAAACCGAAAGCATTATTACCGCATTAAAGGAAATCGAAGCAAATTACGAAAAATAATTATCTCACTCTTCATATTTCACACCTGACAGGTTTTAAAAACCTGTCAGGTGTATATTATTTTGTAACTTCGTAAAAACCTGACATTCGACCTTTTGAAAAAAACAATCCTTCTGGCGACAATTATCCTGTTTGCAGTTTGCTGTTCGGCACCAAAAAAAAACACGGTGACCGTTATGCATAAATCCGCAACCGATTCCCTTACCAATCGGCTACAGCAACTTTACGACAAAGGGTATTTTAACGGATTTGGTGTTGCCATTGTAGATGAACAGGGAGTACGCTATAAAAACGGGTTTGGCTATGCCGAACGGGAAACGAGCAAAGCCTATACTGTACAAACCATTCAAAGCGTTGCTTCCGTATCCAAAACACTCGTGGGAATAGCACTGCTAAAAGCGCAGGAACTTGGTAAACTCCGATTGGACGATCAGGTTAACCGGTACCTTCCTTTTGAAGTACTTAACCCCTATTATTTAGATACTCCTATTACTATCCGGCAATTGGCTACCCATACCTCTACAATACTGGACAACAAAAATTATCTAAGTAAGAATTATTATCTAAAACCCGATCAGAATCTAAACGGTTTGCCTTTAGTATTTGATGACACCCAAATATTAAATCCGGCAGAATCGGCCGTAGGATTGGATATTTTCACAAGAGATAGGCTGGCTTTTCATGGAAAATGGTATATGGCAGATACATTTTTAAACAAAGCACCGGGCACGCAATATGAATACTCCAATACCGGAACAACATTGGCCGCGTATATTATCGAACGCGCCAGCGGGGAGCCTTTTGATGTTTTTACCCAAAAACACATTCTTACTCCCTTGCAACTCAAAGACTCCGGTTGGAAATTTGATGCTACAGATTTATCACGCCTGTCGCGTTATTATCAGGACCCGAAAACTCTACTTCCTTATTACAGCATGAGTTCGTATCCGGATGGTGGTTTTATGACCACAATCAACGATTTGAGTAAGTATTTACAGGAACTGATCCGCGGTTATAACGGTAAAGGCACAATCCTATCCAAAGAAAGTTATCGTGAGTTTTTTAAACCACAGTTATCGGCCGAACACTTTACCGAGCGAAACACTCAGAATCCGTATAGCGAATCGTATAATACCGGGATTTTTATAGGTTTTGGTTATAGCGGTTATATTGGTCATACCGGAGGTGATCCCGGCGTTATGGCCATGCTTTTTTTTGATCCGAAAACCAGTACCGGACGTATTATGATGTTTAATACCAACTTTTCAACTCCGGAAGGTAATCAGGTGTTTTATCAGATATGGGATGCTTTGGGACACTAATCTACTACACCAGCAACAAATCAAAGTAGGAACTGTTGCACTCTTTTAAAAAAATCCGATTTATAAGTATCGCCCAGTGGCAAGCTTTTATTCAGAACCCAGACTTCGTTCGTATCGGTTTTTTCTATTTTTCCCAGTGCCACGACATAGGATTTATGTATTTTCACAAACCGGTCTTCCGGCAAATGCTCTTCAAAATGTTTTAAGGTATTATAGGTAATCACCTGCTCCTCACCGGTATGAATTACCACATAATTCTTAATACTCTCGATATAATAAATCGCATTTATAAGAACCCTTTTATACCGGTTTTTGCCATCCGTTTTGATAAAAAAGTAATCCTCCTGTACCGTTTCGGCAACGGGTTTTGGCTTTGATGAATCTGAAATTTTCCGCACTTTTTCGACAGCACTAATAAACCGGTTAAATGCCACCGGTTTTAGCAGATAATCGACAGCATCCTGCTCGAAACCTTCCACGGCAAATTGCGGATAAGCGGTTGTAAACACCACCTTAACCTTTCCTTTTATAAGGGCTGAGAGTTGTAAACCCGTAAGATCCGGCATCTGAATATCCAGAAAAACAATATCGGGCAACTGTTGTTCGATTAGATGTAAGGCTTCGACGGCACGGGTTGCGGTTCCGATGCATTCCAATCCGGGTAATTGTTCCACATATTTTTGCAGCAGTCGTATTGCCGGTGGTTCGTCATCTACAATTATACAGGTTATAGGTTGTTGCATCATAACAATGGGATATTTAAAACGACGGTATAGGTATTTTCCGTTTGATCCACGAGTAAACTATGATTATCCGGAAACAAAATTGCAAGTCGTTGTACGATATTTTTCTGTCCGACACCGCTAATATCATAATGCTGACTCTTGCGATAGCTATTCGACGCACGCAAAACCAGTCGGTCGGTTTGTATTGTAAAATCAAACACAATCGGATGGTTTGGATCATCCAAAATTCCGTGTTTAAAGGCATTTTCCACAAAATGAATCAGTAGCAACGACGGAATTCGATATTCTTTCAGCTCATGTGGATAGTGATATTCCACTGGAATTGTTCCGTCAAAACGCCGTTGGAAAAGCGCAATATAATGCTGCAAAAACGTCACCTCATCGCGAAGCAATACCCTGTCGTTTTCATTTTCATACGTCACATAACGCAACATCTCAGACAATTTCATAATATCCTCGGCCACTTTAGGCTGCGTATCATACAAATCCGAATAAAAGCTGTTGAGCGTATTAAATAAAAAATGTGGGCTCAACTGATTTTTAAGCACTTGCAACTCGGCCTGCTTTTTTTCCAACTGCAGGCGGTTCATCTTCTCATTGGTTGTCCATAGGTATTTCAGGAAATAACCAACAATACTAAGCAACAAGGTACGTATCACATAATATGAATTATCATATACATAATAAGCCACCGTAAGTGCTTCCATCACATAATTATGATTCCCGGTAATCCGGTAAATGATCACTTCTTCGATTATAAAACGTAGCGTCGGAAACAAAAAAAATAACCCCAACTGACATAGGGCAAAAAGCTTCCATTTCTTATAGGGAATTGTTTTCGGACACACCCAAAGATAATTCAGATAAAAAATCACCATTTGCAGCAACGTAAATCCGGTTCCCTGAAGTGCTTTCCAAAAAAAAGCGTTATTGCGATCCTTCATGATATCTTCCAGCAAATGATCCAGAAGCATCACCACGACCCAAAAGACAATATGATACTGTATTTCTCTTTTTTTAGACATACCGCTAAAGTATGTTTTTTCCGGATAGCCCGAAAACGGTATCCGACAAAACCCGGAAAATCCGATACGAACTCCCCGTTTTACACAACCAAATTTTTCATATGCCATAATCGTCCGTTTATAAGACAATCGTGATGCTTTATCCTTTTTAGAAAAATGACTGTTTAAAGCGGTGTACTCTTGTATTATAAAATCAGCCTATGAAATCATTTCACTATTTAGCAGTCTTTTTACTTATTCCCTTTGTACTAACAGCACAAAAAGTCACCGGAAATGCCTCCGATTCCAAGGGCGAATCCCTTCCCTATGCTTCTATATTCGTAACGGATACCTTACAAAAAAACATAGTATCGGCACATACCGACGAGCAGGGAAACTTTAGCCTTGCTATCTCCGAAACATTTCACAGCGGCACACTCACTATCCGTTATATGGGTTACGCCGACTATAGTCAAAAAATAGCGGCCCGCGATTTCCCGCTTCACTTAAAAGCAATCCTGCAACCGGCGACCAATACAACCTTAAACGAAGTGATCGTTAAGGCAAAACAAAATGCCATTACCATGAAAGGAGACAAAATGATTTTCAACATCGATATGGCAGGCGTCGGACTGGGCAATAACGGTCTTGAAACCTTACGTCAGGTTCCCGGTATTCAACTGGATAAAGACGAAAATCTGCTTTTCCGCGGTAATGGTGACATTCAGATTATGATCAATGGAAAGAAAAGTTCCTTACAGGGCGAAGCGCTCCGCGAATATATCCGATCGTTAAAAGGTGATGACATTGCTTCGATAGAAATTATTGCACAACCGTCGGCGCGTTATGATGCATCGGGAACCGCAGGCATCATCAATATTATTTTAAAACAGAAAAAAGAAAAGCATCTAAGTGGAAATGCTTACGCCTGGGCCTCTTACGGTGAATATTTCAAACACCAATATGGTAGCCGTATGTATTACAGCGATTCGCTATGGAACATCAATGGAAATATGTCCTATTACAAAGGTAACTCCGTAAACCACCGCCATATCCGACAGGACATCACCGTTCCTGAAGGCAACCGTGTTATTGATCAATACAACAAATGGCGACCGGAAACGGTTTCCAAAAGCCTTAACCTCGCTGTGGAACGTAAACTTAGTGAAAAGCAACTAATCAGTACAGATTGGTACTATTTCCGATCCGATGCCGATGAAAATACTTATGGTACTACCTACGAATTTCTGAATGGTTCTCCTGTGACTACCGTAAATCTAAGCAAGCACGAACAAAAACCCTCCGAACGGTTAACCGGAAATATCTTTTACAGTTTTGCAACCGACAGTACGACGACCAAACTAGACGTGCAGGCGAATTTGGCGCGCTATACCACATCTTCATCCGGTTTTCAGCGGAATGATTATACCGACAATTCCTATATGCAACTCAACGGTACCAACACAACCAAGTATACAATTGTTACCACTCAGACCGATCTTCGTCAGCGTCTGACGCAAAAACTATATCTGGAAAGCGGACTTAAATATTCGTATATCCATATGGATTACTATAATGGTTACGATGCCTACAACAGCGGTTTATCCATCATACCTGACAGTCTTTTGATCAATAATTTCATTTATAAAGAACACCTAACGTCCGCCTATGCGCAAGTAGACCTTAGTTTGGGCAAATGGAATCTTATGGCCGGACTTCGCACCGAATATTTCCAATATGAAGCCAGCTCACCCATCAATCATCAATCCTATTCGAACCGTTACACCAACCTCTTCCCTTCCTTTTCCATCAATTATAAAAAAGAGAACAACCAATACCAATTGAGCTATAGCCGCCGTATTGGTCGACCGGGCTATTTATCGTTAAATCCGTATTATTTATATCTGGATGCCTATACACTTCAAAAAGGAAATCCAGCCTTAAAACCGGAGTATTACCATAGTCTTCAGTTGAGTTATATTTATAAAAGTGCTTTAAATCTAAGCCTCTATGGTTATTTATACAACAATGGTTTTACCGATGTGATCGCCTATCAACCGGAAGAGAACTACAACATCAACTACAAAGCCAATGCGGCAACCGGGAAGAAAATCGGATTTTCGGCCACCTATCCGTATCAGGTAGCACCGTGGTGGACGATGCAATTCAATTTTGAAGGCACTTACAGTAGTGAATCCTCGGAAATTCCCGGATTTTTATATCAGGGTAACGGTTTTCGTCACGAGATCAATTTATATGAAAACTTCACTTTTAAAGATTGGACACTCAACATAAATGGATTTTATGCTGGGCGTTCGACCTCACCAAACGGATATTCGAAAGCCATTGGCGACTTTAGCATATCAGCTAAAAAGAACCTGTTCAACAAAACGCTACAGTTATCCGGCGGTTGCACTAATATTCTGAAAAAAAGTTTCTATCATCATGTCACGCAAATTCAAAATGTGTCCACTGATTGGACAAACCGATGGGAAACCCGACGCTTTTATGTGCAGGCAACGTATTATTTTGGCGGTGGAAAATCCAAATCGGTCAAAGCTGCTTCCCTCAATGAAGAAACCAACCGGATGTAGGAGAGCCTTCTGTTTTCAGAGTAAATCCCTAATAACCAGCCCAAAAATCCGGCTGGTTTTTTTATGACTTTCAAAATTTTATCAAAAAATATTTGCGCAACCGAATAGTTTCACATATATTTGCAACTGATTGGTTTTACATAAAATAGAAAAGACTATGCGACGCGATATATTTCAAGCCATTGCCGACCCAACCCGAAGAGCCATACTCACATTGATTGCCGTACAGGCAATGACCCCCAATGCGATAGCCGAACATTTTAACACGACGCGGCAGGCTGTTTCCAAACACCTGAAAATACTAACCGAATGTCAATTGTTAAAACAGGAACATCAGGGACGGGAAATTTATTACCAGCTTGAAATCGACAAGATGAAAGAAATTGATCAATGGCTGGAACAATTCCGCACGATATGGGAAAGCCGTTTCGAACAACTCGACAACCTATTAGACCACCTTAAAAACCAACAAAAATGAAACACAACCTGCAATTCGATTTCCTTGCTGATAAGGAAAAAAACACCTTGACAATCAGACGGGAATTTTTAGCTAATCGTCAATTGGTTTGGGACTGTTATACCAAAAGTGAACTATTGGACCAATGGTTTGCCCCAAAACCACTAACCACCAAAACCAAAGCCATGGATTTTAGCGAAGGAGGCCACTGGCACTATGCCATGATCGAGCCCAACGGTACCGAATACTGGAACTGGATGGCCTACCAGAAAATCAAACCAATCGATTATTATACTGCCTGGGATGCTTTTGCGAACGAAGCCGGCGACCTTAATAAAGACCTTCCCAGTTCCGACTGGCTGGTTAACTTTACCGACAAAGGCAACAATACGCTGGTGGAAACCATTGTAACCTATAAATCCCTATCCGATCTGGAAACCGTAATCCAAATGGGTATGGAACCGGGTATGATCGCGACGCTTGAAAAACTAGACGAATTACTACTCACTTTAAACCGATAAAATGGCCTCAAAAATCACTATTAACGCTACTATTTTAGCCGATAAAAACAAAGTGTGGAACTACTATACCCAACCGGAACATATTACACAATGGAACTTTGCCGATCCATCCTGGCATTGTCCGAAAGCATCAAACGACATGCAGATTGGCGGTACCTATAGTGCCCGAATGGAAGCCAAAGATGGAAGCTTCGGGTTTGAATTTGAAGCGACTTATGACGAAATCAGCGATGGCGAACACTTTAGCTATACCATGCCAGACGGCCGACAAGTAACCGTTACATTCCATGAAAATGATATCGCTACCGATCTTGTGATCGCTTTCGATCCGGAAAATCAAAATCCAATTGAAATGCAACAAAACGGATGGCAGGCCATTTTAAACAACTTTAAAAAATATGCCGAAAGTCATTAAATAAAAAAGGGACTGTCTCAAAAGTGAGTCAGTCCCTTTATATTATGAATTTGATGATTATGCTTTTCGAACAAATTCCGACTTTAATGCCATTGCGCCAAATCCATCGATTTTGCAATCGATATTATGATCACCATCGGTAAGACGGATATTTTTCACTTTAGTTCCCGCCTTGATTGGTCCTTTGGCTCCTTTAACCGGAAGGTCTTTAATTACAATAACCGCATCACCATCCTGTAAAATATTCCCATTTGAATCTTTTATTACCAGCACATCCTGTGCCCCAACTTCCGCTGGATTCCATTCGTGTGTACATTCCGGGCAGGCATAGGCCAAATCGTTTAAATAATACCCATAAGGTGATCCGCATTGCGGACATGTTTTCATTTCGTCAGACATAATCGTTTCGTTACTTATTAAAAATCTGTATTGCCATTATTTGCAATAATAGCAATTACACTATGTATTTATTGTTTATCTTCTAAAAAACACTTTCCGGTTTAACAACTTTAGTGTGTATTCCGCAAAATTAGCATTTTACCACAAACTACATAGTAATTTTCCCGATATCTTCCGGAATTGATAAACAAAAACAGATTTTACAAATTTGAATGTAATGAATGACGAAGAAAAACGGGTTAAAAAATGACCCCCGCACGAGTCAGGGTTATAAAACAGTCCTTATAATGGATAAGAACAGCTCTTACTCCAAAACCTTTTTCATCATGATATCGGTTTGTTCCTCATTACCCAATCTGAAAATATGGGTATCAAAAGCCACGAATCCGTTTTTGGTATAAAACCGGATTGCCCGGTGGTTTTCTTCCCATACGGCTAGCCAAACATATTTTTTGTGTTCTTTCTGAGCCATTTCCAATGCTTTTTCATACAGCAACTGTCCGACTTTTTGTCCGTGGTAACTGTTTTTTACATAAATACGTTCGATCTCAAGAGCCGTATCGTCCTGTAATTCGGTTTGTGCTTTTCCGGAATTTAACTTTAGATAACCGACAGCCATTGTCCCATCCCAAGCCATAAAAAACTGTGAATCCGGATTGTTTAATTCGGCCGTTAACCTCGGAATATTAAAACTATTTTCGAGATACTGCTCCATGTTTTCTGTGGAATTATTTTCCGAAAACGTTTCAAAAAACGTCTCTTTTGCCAAGGCTTGCCATACTTCCATATCCTGAAGCGTAATTTCCCGAATGATTATCTTTTCCATAGTATTTGCTTTTAGTGTTTATATCGGTAATGTAAACCGTACTTTTTCTTTCCCGATTCCGCCGATACGTTTGTAAAAACGGATGGCTTTTTCATTAAAATCAGGCGTTTGCCATTGCATGTTGATACAATTTTGGGTTTGTCCGATTTCGATTACTTTTTCCATCAAAGCTTGACCGATTCCAAAATTACGATACGCGGCTTCCAGATACAAACAATCCAGATAAATAAACTTTTGCGCCTCCCAGGTGGAAAAATCAAATGTATAGGTCGCATAACCGATCACTTCACCAGCCACTTCCGCTACAATACCGTATAACTTTTGGTTATCCGAAAAAAGAGCGTCGTTTAGTTTTTCCTTTTTACCACGAGCCTCATACGTCGCCCGTTCGTAATCGGCATGTTTCGCGCATAAGACAACCAAGGTATCGAGATCGGCAGCTTTGCATTCCCGTATTGTATAATCCATCGCAATTATTCTTTTGTGATGACAAAACTAAACCGTTACTGGATTATCTTTATCATCCAATACTATTATTATGGATAGTCCAATACTGCATTCTTTATTCGAAAACACAACTCTTGATCATTCAATAGCACGTCCGGTATATTTACAACTGGCTGATATCCTACTCGATTGTATCAAAACCGATAAACTCCGTTCGGGTCAGAAACTACCTTCTACAAGAGATCTTGCCGGACTATTGCAGATTAACCGGATCACCGTGGGTAAGGCGTATGAAGAACTGCAAATGCAAGGATGGCTGGAAAGCTTTGTTGGTCGGGGAACGTTTATTTCGGCACATCTTGTAGATCATGAACCGGAAACACTAACCAGCAGTCGGCATAATCCGGCTATAAAAAAAGCGGGGTTTCGTATTCCCTTTCAAAACTATCCGGATAAAGCTACCGATATTTTTATTCCGGAACTTCATCTCGACGATGGTTATCCCGATCCGAGTCTGGCGCCTTTAAAAGAACTATACCGCGCCTATCGTAACCAACTTACGCGAGGCGGACTTTACCATCGGTTTGGCAGTTATAACGACCCAGCCGGCCCGCAATATTACCGGGAAACCTTATCGGATTACCTCAACACAACACGTGGTTTAAAAACAACCGCTCAGAATATTCTTTCTGTTCGGGGCACTTTAATGGGCATCAATCTGGTTTGTACTGCTCTGATTCGCCCCGGCGATGTGGTGGTTTCCGGAATTCCCGGTTGGAAAAGAGCCGATCATAATTTTCTTCATGCCGGCGCGCGGCATATCGGCATTCCGGTTGACGAACACGGTATCGTTGTAGAGACATTAAAAGAAATATGTCGGACACAAAAAGTGCGAATGGTTTATGTAACACCACACCATCATTATCCAACAACCGTTTCTCTACGTATTGACCGGCGTTTGGAGTTATTACGACTGGCCAATGAATACGGTTTTATCATTTTTGAAGACGATTACGATTTTGACTTTCATTACAAACACCGCCCACTATTACCTTTAGCCAGTGCCGATGAAAACGGAATGGTTATTTATTGTGGTTCTTTTAGCAAAAGTTTTTCGCCAGCCTTTCGAATGGGTTATCTGGTAGGTGCGGAAAACGTGATCGAACATTTGGCACAGGTGCGTATTTTACTGGACCGGCAAGGCGATCATATGCTCGACAATGCGATGGCTACTATTTTACAGGACGGAACACTACAGCGGTATACGCGAAAAGCGATTGCTATTTATGAAGAACGACGGGATTTATTTTGTGGTTTACTTACGGATCAATTATCCGATGCTGTAACATTTACTGTTCCGGAAGGCGGCATGACGGTTTGGACAACTTTTGCCGATTCCATCAATCTGGAATCTTTGGCTCAAAAAGCACTTCGAAAAGGTTTACTAATCTCCGATGGAAAAACACATCAATATCCGGATTACAGCAGCAATTCGATCCGATTGGGTTTTGCTTCGGCATCGAAAGACGAATTGACCCGAAGTGTTGCTATCCTAAAAAAAACACTGTAAAAACAAAAAACGACACCTATACGGGTCGTTTTTTATAATCCAATTCTCAGGGTGCTTTCTCAATATAGTCAGCCTCATACAACTGATTCGGCAGTAAATAAACTACATTTTCCTGAAAGTCAAAAAAGGTGTTAAATCGCTTTAAAACATCACTCCCTAAAATATGAACATTGGCACCGCGTACCGGTTTGTTGGTTGTTAAAATCTGAGCGGGAACATTTTTCAATTCGTTTTTTCCCAGCTTCAGGCTTTCCAGTTTGGAAGTTACCACCGGAATCTTATTTTTCATTATACCAAGAAGTGTATCGGTTCGGATTACTGCCATTTCAGCAACCGGGAATTTCGACTTGTTTAAAAGATCATTGTCCAGGACAGCCGTTTTCTGATATCCGGTATCAAACATAAACCAGTCTTTTACGGTCGTCTTGCCTTGTGTTATCTGGCCTTCGATATAAAATACCTGATTAAAATATTTCATTTTAAACTTGTCAACCGCTTTGTTTTGTTTTACGGCTTTTGGCAATTTTGAATGCACCACCATGATATTTTTATCATAATTGAGCTCTACAATATAACCGTCGAAATTATCCCAGCCTAAAAGACCGTCGACACCATGGCCTGCCAATTGAATATCGTAAACCTTCGATTGGTACGTTCTGCGTCCAACTTTAATGTCATGCAGTGTATTATACAGGTCCAGTTTACTTTTCACCTTGTTTTTTAAAGCCTCTTCAATCAGCACCACTTCGGTAGCGCCCGAATCGAAATTCAGATTTAACGTATCGGTTTGGTTTAACATCACTTTGATCGAATTGGTATTGTACTTGTTGATCACAAACGGAATCGTATCGTGAACTTCCGGTTGTACACGTCTAAAATTTTTCACCTCAGGACTTTGAATTCGGGTATAACAGGAATCCTTTCCATTGAGCAAAACAATAAAATCTTTTTGTTGCCCGGGTTTTAATTTAAAACTAATGGAATCGATATCCGTTTTAAATTTTACCATAACCGGTTTTACCAACTTATTGGTTGTAAAAACATCGATTTTAATTTCCGGACTTAAATTCCATTTCTTTAGAGGTTGCCCCACTTCCTGAATTGTTGCTGTTTTGGCATTCGCTTTGATCACCGGTAATCGGTTTTGTGAAAAGCCATAAGCCGAAAGCAACAGAAGAAACGTAAGATAGTAATGCTTCATTTGATTTTAACTGCGTTTAATGATTGAATGATTTCGCACAAATATAGAGTAAGTCACAAATGAGAGAGATATTTTAATCTCTTTTAACACATTCGGTTTTAGAACAAAACAACCCGGATATACCCAAGATGTGTTGGATGATCCAACACCGAAATGCAGATCTCCACAAACGACTCATCCAACCTAAGAAATAGCGGAATCTTTTCTTTATATAAAATTTTTATGATTTTTTTTGTAAATATTTGGCTATATAAATAATCCGTCTATTTTTGCAAGACTCATCATTCCAACCTGATGGCGTTAAAAACCATCTCATTAACCACTATAAATTAAATTAACTATGAATTATTTTTACATTGGAGGAGGAGCGATTGCACTCCTGATTATTTATTCGTTGTTCACCTCAAAAAAGAATCTGAAAAAAGCACCTGAAAAACTGATCGATGCAAAGAAAAAATTTGACGACGGCGAAATCAATGCGTCCTTAAGAGCTTTGGGAGAAGCCTTTGTAATCCCCTATGACAACCACATAAAACCCGAGCAGAAAGTCCACCTTATCGCGGTATTGGATCTGTTGAGAAAGGTATTTGCCGAGATGAATATTTCGGGTAGCAAACTTATCGATCCGCTTTATGACAAGCTTAGCAATTCTGTTAATGCCAATGTGGTTCTCAACGAAGGTAACTACAAACCACTACAAAATTTCTTTGATCAAACCAATACTGATGAAAAACTGGTTAACTATCTGAAAAATTCTGTTTTTAACGGTGAGATTTCCATATCGGATGCTACTACTTCAGACAGTTCGTCATTTCCGGAAACCAGCAGCAGAACAATACCTTTTATCAATACGGCCGGGAAGCTGATCATGAGTCGCAAATATCAGGACGCAATTGATGTGTATCGGAACGCACTCAACGAAGAATGGGACGATACTGACAAAGCGTTTCTAAATGATCAGTTGGCTTCCTGCTACCTTATGGATAAAGACCTGGCGAATGCCGAAACGCATTACAAAGAAAGTATTGCTATTAAATCGTATTTTCTTAACAACTGGAATTACGGCGATTTCCTGGTTTACCACAAACGTAAAGCCGATGCCGAAATACAGCTTCCAAAAATTGAAGCACTGATAGCGTCTCCGTCTGACAAAAAAGAATACAACAAATTGCTAAAAAATTTCGAAGCGTTAAAATAATAATCCAATCAAAAAAATATGGAACGTATTGCTCACGACGAATTAAAAGCGATAATCAGCAATGCTGCTTTTAGCAAATACACTTACGAACAAATATTCAGAGATACAAAATATTATTTCGAATCGATGAAATCAATGCCCTACTTTGGGGAAGAAACGCTCGGTATATATATTGACATCTACAAAGAGCTAGGCGAAAAAGACTACAGTCCTGCGTTGTACGAACTGGGACTGCTGTATTACAACGGCGAATCCTGGTTGTCTCCGGATTATACCGTATCGTTCGACTACCATCAAAAATCGGCTGCGTTAGGCAATGCCGATGCCATGTTTGAACTGTACGTCTATTACGCCACCGGCATCGGAACCGAAATCGATGCAGAAACGGCAACAAACTGGAACCTGAAAGCGGCCAATGCGGGCAGTGACAGAGCGTGCTATAATATGGGTACTTTTTATGCCACTGGAAACAACATGCCGCAGGATATGGAAAAAGCGATAGCCTGGTATGACAAAGCTTCGCAGCTTGGAAATGTACGGGCAACAGAAACCCTGGGTCTGATGTATCGCTATGGTGAAGGCGTACCGCAGGACGAGGCAAAAGCCGAAGCCTACGAAAAACTGGAAGACGAACAACGCGAGGCATTTTTACGTCAAATGGACGGAATGTAATTTTTCAGAAACAAATATACATTTGTTCCCGACGAATCTTCATTAACAAATTGTAGCGCAGGATATTTCTATACCTTAGCGCTACAAATAATTTAAAATGGCAACACTATATACAATTACGGTAAAAAATATTGAAGCAACCAAAGTAACAGCAGAAGTTCGCGTAGACCATCCCGATGCGGGAAGCGATATCGGTTCTAAAGACTTTGCTTTGCAAATACTACTTGAAACGGGACACATTGAAAGACCTTATTTCAATAAACTTCCGATTCCAATGGAAGAATGGAAAAAACTGGTAACCGAACATCCGCGAAAAGACGAATACGATGTTATGCATCAGTATAACGACGGTATGAAGCTCGACATCACACCGGAGGAAGGACAAAAAAGAAATGATCGTGAATATTCGCAAAAACACAACGAAGAACTGGCGTTGCAATATGGCAGAAAAGTTTCAGCCAGCGGAATGTCTAACGGTCAATATTATGTACAATTTGATAGCGAACCATTAAAGGTAATTGATGTTGCCAACAAGGTAATACTATCGAAACCTGTAAAGCGGAAGCTTGAAAAGGATCTGTACACCCTGGAGTTTGAAGTTGCCGATGCGGAATACCTGTATCACCTCAGAGAAAAAATGCGTTATGAGACCGCGGCATGGAACCTTTCCTCCTATTATAAATCGGAAATAAAAGTGGCAGAAGGCGAAGCAGTACTACTTCATTATAAAGATGCCAAAAGCGATAAGTTCTGGCAGATTATACAGAATGGCGCCACATTAAATATTACCTATGGAAAAACAGGAACCGCCGGTCAAAAAAATGTAAAAGAACTGGATTCCGTGCAAAAAGCCGAAAAGGATCGCGACAAGCTGATCAACGAAAAGCTGGGTAAAGGATATACAAGAACAAACTAATGCAACGTGTTAATTTTGGAACCGTAAAACGACAGCATTGTTATAGCCGGGTAATGCTACCTAATAACAGTATTACCCGGCTATAGTTTTAATTGCAAGAGCTGTAAAAACCCGAAGCGCCGGAAATAATGAAAAACCTTAAAATCAAATGGGTATATATATTTTACTGCATTCTTTTCGATGCGGCCGGTCTCCTTTATGCCCAGAATTATAAACACATCGACTCACTACAATATGTGGCCGATACCTACAACAGAGCCGGACAGAACTACAAAGCTGCCGTTGCGCAAATGGATGTAGATGTCGCCTTTATGGTAGCCGACAGGCCACTTCGGGACAGGTCGGCCTATCGCACCGCACAAGCCTATGTCAGATCCCGGCAATATGACGAAGCCTTTTATCAGGTTACCAGAGCATTTGAAGGAATGTGCCTGTCTAACGACTCCATAGGTATTGCCTATTGCTACAGCGTAATGGGTCAGATCTTCGGATTAAAAAAAGATTACACCAAAGCAGCCGGTTATCACCATAAAGCACTAAATATTCTCAAAAGAAACACGCATCAAAAAGAAAACACGGCTACGGCCAAGGTACTTTATGCCGATTTTTTTATCCACCAGAAGAAATATGCCGAAGCATTACAAGCACTATCTGAAGCGCTTGCCGTAACGACCGGCACCGGTTTTTATAATGCTAAAGCCTACATAATGGACCAACTGGGCTTTTGCCATGCCATGCTCGGCAATTCCCAAAAGGCAAAACAGTATTACCGCGCGGCATTGGCCCATGAAAAAACAAATCGATATGTCGATATCCGGATGCGCATTTTAAAGCATTTGGGAGAATGCTATCTTTCCGGTAACGACATTCCAAAAGCGAAGTCTTTTTTGGAGCAATGCATTGCGTTAAAACCCTTAGACGAGGAAAGCGAAGATTATGTTCTGGCCAACCGGCTATTGGCAGAATTATATGAAAAACAAAGCAACTACGAACAGGCGTATCGTTACCGAATAGAAGCGGTACAAGCCAAAACGGGATTGATGAGTGAGGCAATGCTTACCAATACCGAAGCCCGTTCGGTAAAATTCGATACCGAACAGCTGGCACTGCAAAACAGCCTTCTTCAGGCTACCTCCGAAACACAAAAAATTGAAGCACAACAGGCGAATGCCAAAAAGAACGTATTCCTGTTCGGTTTTATATTTACCATTCTCGTGTTGATCACTCTTCTGATATTTTTATATTTTTACTTCAGACAGAAAAGAGCCATCGCGGCCAACAGAAACAACGAACTGAAACAGCAATTACTGCTTACCCAAATGAATCCGCATTTTATCTTCAACTCAGTCGATACCATACAAAACCTTATTTACGAAGATAAAAATGACGAAGCTGTTGCTTATCTCTCGAAATTTTCACAACTTACCCTTCAGATACTGGAAAACTCTTCGCTACAATACATCAGTCTCAAAGAAGAAATCAACATGACGGTGAACTACCTGGCGATACAACAACTGCTTTATAATAATTTCGATTATAACATCATCGCAGAAGACGGGATTGATACCGAAACAACCTTCATTCCTCCGATGCTCACGCAGCCATTTATCGAAAATGCTGTAAAACACGGAATCGCCGGAAAAAAATCAGACGGCAGCATACAAATCCGATTCTATAAAAAGCGCAACAAGCTTTATTTTGAAGTAACAGATAACGGAAAAGGCCTTAGCGGAAAAACAAGAGAAGGTCACCGGTCTATGGCTACAAAAATTACATCCGAAAGGCTCAATGCCACACAGGAGACGATTGAAATCGCCAACATCATTGATAACGGCATTGTAAAAGGCACCGTTAGCCGTTTTGCGATTCCATACAAAATAAAGAACAACCCTGCATGAAGCAATTCTGTATTGTATACTTCGTTTCCTGTTTCCTGTTGTTTTTACCGCAGCCAGTGATTGGACAACATAATAACGGGAAAACTTCGCCCGAAATGCAGGTCGACATTCTGAATCGTTTGGGAACGACCTACAATGAAAAAGGAAATTTTGAAAAAGCCGAATCGCTGTTTCAGAAAGCCATAGCCCTTAGCCGAATGCACAAGTTCGCCAAAAAACTAGGCCAGAGTCTGTATAACCTTTCATCACTGTATACCGAAACCGCTAATTACGAAACCGCGATAAAACTTGGTGAAGAATGTGTGGAAGTCCTCCAAAAACAAGACGATAAGGAGACCGTTGCCAAAAGTCTGATGAACCTTGAAACATGTTGGCGAAAGCGTGGAATGTTAATCAACGTGATGATCTATGCCGACAGTGCTGTAAAAGCTTTAAGAGCATTAAAAAAAGATACCCTACTGGAACTGGCGCTTTGGCGACAAGGAGAAGTATACCGAAAAATAAATACCGCGCGGGCTATACCCATGCTAAAAGAAGCGTTGGTTTTGGCACAAAGAATACCGGAATTGTACAACCTGGATAACATTTACAATTCGTTGGGGCAATGCTATATCGAACCCTATACTACAGTATATGACACCAAAATTGCCGAACACTATTTCCGGATGGCTTTGCAGGCTGCGTTACAGTATGACAAAGTGGATGTGAACGATAACCGTATCCAATACGGAAACATATGTACCGTTAACAAAAAGTACAAAGAAGCAGAACATCAATTAAAGCTCGTGTACCGCGATGCCTTAGCCGCCAATAACAACGACCAGCTTTCGGTAGCTGCCTTTTGCCTTGGTGAGCTGTATTTTGCGATGAACCGTTTTCAAACCGCTTCCCGTTATCTGAAGGAACACGAATTGCTTGAAGAACAGTACGATGCCGCGCAGAAAAAAATTACGACCGATAAGATGGCCTTTAACTTTAAAACCGGAAGAGTCGAAACGCTAAACAAGCTGCTTAAACAGCAGCGCGAACTACAACGGGTAAAACAGGAACAAGTAAGCTTCCGCAATAACGTAAAAATAGGCATTTCGGTAGCTGTAACGCTTTTTCTGGTTACCGTTACATTGGTATTGTACCGGTTTAACAAAAGGAAAAATCTACTGCTATCCCAAAAGAGTGCTACGTTACGCCAGCAATTACTACTCACACAAATGAGTCCCCATTTTATAACGTCATCGATCGCGAGCATACAAAACCTCATCCGGGAAGACAAGCCGGATATAGCTGCCTCCTATCTTTCCAAATTCACCCGTCTGACCCGACAGATACTGGAAAGCAGTACGGGCGATTCTATTTCGCTGGATGAAGAGATCGCCATGATAACCAACTATCTCACGGTTCAGCAGTTGCTTTATCCCGGCGGCTTTAATTTTACGGTTGATGACGACGGTATGGATACCGAGGCCATTTACCTTCCACCAATGCTCACGCAGCCGTTGCTTAGCAATGCCATAAAAAGAATAACAGGTTCCAACCAACATTCGATTGCCGTACAATTACTGTTAAAAGACAACAAGCTATTGATTTGCGTAAGCGACTCCGGCGGACCGTTACAACCCGGTGAGCAACAACGTATTTTGGAATCGCGGGATATAAGCATAACCGCAGAAAGGCTTGGGGCTCCGGTAACCGTAAAAAATATAACCCTCGAAGATGGCACGGTCAGTGTAATGACACAGTTGGAAATACAGTACGTTACCGATGACTAACAGGACGCTTTTAGTACAATCGCCTACGAACTTTCAACAAACAACTACGAATAATCATTTACAAATACAGACATCTTATTAAGTCGTAATTTGCACACTATAACGGGATATCGAAACCATAGACGCCACCCTTATAAAAGAGTTTAGAGTCTAAAAGTTTACGATTTCAGGGAATAGAATCCGATACAAAAAGTAACAGTTGTCGGAACGATTCGAAACCGAAAAATTTATCATACACTATGGATTGCTATAATATCCCGCTATACCTCACATTTTTAAATTACGAATTCTTTATTAAATTAAGAAATTAGCGATAACTTTTTTATCACGGTATTGTAGAAATAATTTTTATTGTTATTTTAGCTTGTTATGTTCCATAAAGGCACAGTACTTATACCAATTAAAAATAAAGCAATCCAGCTTCTTAAATAAAGGTCGGTATAAAGCGTAAACAGACCGCTGATTATTCAGAAAATTTAAAGATTCAGATAACGGAAAAGAAATTAAACTTGATAAATAATTATGGGATTTTTTGACAAAATTAAAAGCATGGTGGGTGTTACCGGCGTAAAACTGGAATATAAATGGGTAGAGACCCCATGGCCGTACTTCGATCCGATGATCAAAGCTACTATAAATGTAAAAGCCGGTAAAGATGCCGTGACCATTATCGGTACAAAAGGTACTTTTTATGCCAAACGTACTGTAAACGGTACGGAAGAAAAACTCGTATTGGGGACCGACATCAGCAACCCTGAAAATTGCGGTCGTACAGAACGCAACGGTGAATTCGTCCCTGTATTCCCATGTGCTTTAGAAGCCGAGGGCGATGTTTCTTTCGGATTTTTTATCAAAGATATGGACGTTCCTGCCGCATTGGCCGAATGGGGTGGCCAAACGCCAGCCAGTGCCAAAGCCAATGGTATCACCTTTTTTATTGAAGGAGAAGTGGATGTGAAGGAAACATTGGATTTATTCGACCCTACCCTTACCCAGGAAATAGAGGTCTATCATAACGAACCCAAACAGCAATTGGAATACGAGGAAGAAGACACCCCTGGCGATAGTATTTATAATAACGTCATCGCATTAGAAGGCGAAGATGAAGAAATTGAGTTTACGCCGGAGCGACGAAAACTGATTCTTTCGGATGACTACGAAGTGGAATTTTCGTTGGATGGTATGGAAGTACTTGCCTTATACAGCCTGGGCCAAATGCATGGAAAAGTGGTGCGTATAAAAGACATTATTTTTGACGAACCCCGACGTGGCGTATTTATGATTAACCATATTAACGGACACCGGGATCTTGATTTCAGTAATCCGGATCATTGGAGAGCCGTTACCGTGGATTCGCTTTCCATTAGCTTCTCCTATCCAAACGAATGGGGATCTTCGACTACTAAATACGAAAGCCTTTTTCATATCAAGAATATTGCCTTACTAAAACAGTAATACAATTACCGAAAAACGCCCGTTATATACGGGCGTTTTTTTTATAAAATCAGAATTAACAAAGGAGGCTATTCGGTATCAATTAATTTTCCCAGCTGCTCTGCCAGGTCATCAGTACCGTCATTAGTATTTGTGATCAGCCATTTATCACCGTCAAATTTAGAAATCATAATACGCCTTCCATCACTCAATTGAAAGGTATAATAAATAAAATTGGTTGTTTTATCGACATTTCCGAAAATTTTCGCCTTATGGATTTCGCCTCCAATGGTGACATCTGTTATAAATAAAGGTTCCTGTTGCATATGTGCATTGTATTATAGCTCAATTTTGTTTGTTAAAGATTGTTATACGTACGAAACCGGTATGGTATTCAACGACCCGTCTGCTTCAAATGCTTGGATCATGTTCATACGGGTAGCCGTTTTTACTGCTTCATCCGAATTCAAAAGTTTATCTTTAGTAAACCATTCTTTTCCGAACGGCTTTACGCTGATCAATGCAACATCTTCAATATTCAAACGGATGTGTTTCGGAAGGTTTTTCGATCCAAGGGTCAACAACGTACCAAAAGGTTTCTTGCCATCATACTGCGTTTTATTAAAGAAGGTATCCGCCTTATCATTGGAATCATTATCCCGGATCACCCAGGTCTCCACATCGGCATCACCGAATTGTAGTGTAAGCGATTCAAATTTTTCAATCAACTCCTTAAACTTGCCATGCCCCAAAGCCACTTGTGTTACACTGTTGAGTAAAGCCAGCGCATAATGATCCCTTACTTTATAGAACGGTACAATACTGTCAAATTCCAGATAGTACTCCGCTCCTGTCCCATTGTAAAGCAATTCCTTATCCTCGCGCTCGTCAGCATAAATATCCGAAAGACCGTCGGTGATTACAATCGTTGTATTATTGGTATAAATCACACGAAATTTTGCGGCTATCGTTCCCGAAGTATAGCCTGGCCAGTTGTGATCCCGGAAACCACCAATATTCAGATACAATATTTCATCATGCAAGGTACCTAACGAATTAAAAAAAGCATGACGCAGGCGTATCGCCTCAGCAGTTGCTTCTTTTCTTCTGGCAAAGGCCGGGTCTAAATCCACAGAAGCATCTTCTATAGGATGAAGACCATGTTCGGGGAATGCCGGCTCGGTTTGTACTGTAAGTTTGTCGTCCTCCAAATGAAACCAGATACGCTGTAGTTGTTCATCAAGAGCCGTATTCAACAAATCAAGGCCTAGTCCATAAAAAGAATCACTAGAAAACGTCTTGTTTTCAAACACAACGCTATAGTTCCCTGTAATATTAATCTCGTCAGCCTGTTCTACAAAATCCCCCATACCCGTAGCTTTTTTAAAAGCGCCCTGATCGGTAACTCTCATCGTCTCTTCAAGAAGTTCTTCTTTGATATCCGAAATAAGCTCGGCCACGCCATATATCTGCATCGCTACCGGCTGATCTTTAACAAAAGTAAACCGCACCTTCGTATTTCCGGGCAGGTCGCTATAAAGATCCCAAAGGTCGGCACTGCCACGCAACGCATCTATTTTATCGCCTAATTCGCGTAATTCTTTATTTAACTTCTTTCTTTCTTTTTCAGAAAGCTTTGTGCTATGATTGTATTTTATACCGTCTTTGGTATAATATATAGCACTGCTTTGAGCGCCGTAGGTACTTTTGGTAACATCTTTATGATACGATTTACCGGTTTCAAGATAGGGACTATAGGCTTCGCCTATGGTGCGCATCAGTTCGTGTTTTTTGGCATCCATTATAAAGGGATATAAGATTAAGGTTATAAGTATATACGTTAAAGATAAAGTTTAATCTTACAATAAAAAGGGCAAATGAAAATTTGTAGCCATTTATAACAATTTAGTTGCATCACAATGAAAATTCGTAGTGTTACATTCTTTTTTTCACAAGAGTTAACAACAAAAAAATGAATCTGTTTTTATTGAAATTAACATCTCGAAAACAGTATAATTATTTAAAATTTTACGTACAAACACGTAACAGTAAAGCAGTGAATTTGGTACTTTATTTCTAAAAAAGTTATTTTTTTATTACTTACATTTAACGTCGAATTTATAACCTCCAAAATTCCACTATGTTTAAAACTACCTGGCTTGGCATTGTAATTGTATTTTTCTTCATTTCTTCGGCTGGTTATGCTCAGGATAAGACAATTGAGTCCATAAATAAAATTCTCGCCAATCCCAAAATCAGTGATACGGTACGAATAAATACGATTCTTGATGGAATGGATAACTCGGTTACGTGGAGCAAACAGCACATTGCTTATTACAATCAATTACCCCCTATTTTTTCAAAAGGATTAAAATTGACCAATCTCAATCCGAAGGTAAAGTTAAAATATCTGGATGCCGCCGGAGTATATTACTACAACGTCGCCAAAAAAGGAATCTTAGATGGTGATACTAAAGCGCCGGAGCATTTTGATCTGGCTATAAAATATTGGAAAGAAACAAAAGATTATAAAACCATGGCCATGGCCATAGTTGGTAAAGGTGTCTACTATCGTAAAATAGCCGATTGGCCCAAAACATTTGAAAACTTTTTTAGTGCGCTTAAGTACTATGAAAGTCTCAAAAGTAAAATGGAAATATCTCAAGTTGAAATGGAAATCGGAACAACCTGTCTGGCACAAAGAGATTGGGAAAAAGCAATTGTTTACTTAAAAAAATCCCTGACTTATTATGATGTCCCGGCCTCACAATTGAGTATCGGTGACCGACATGACATTGCTGTTCTCAACAACAATTTAGGTGTTGCCTACACGCAACTAAAAAAATTATCGGAAGCTCATAATAGCTATCTTAAAGCCTATGAGGTCATAAAATCGAACAATGATCCACAATCAGAATCACTGATATTGGTACAGCTGGCCAATTCCAGTAATGACATGGGAGATAGTGCTCAGGCACAAATCTATCTGGATCAGGCATTTGCTTTATGCAAAGATGACCTTTCCAGACAAGGCGTATATGCGAGTGCCGCCAGAATCTATAACAAATCAAAAAAATATACCAAAGCAGCTGAATACGCTGAAATGTCTTATGCTTTGGCTGTAAAATTAAAAAATATTGACGTCAGAACCGCTATGAGTAACTTATTGTATCGGGCCTACAAACAAAGCGGACAATATGATAAGGCTCTTAAAATGTACGAAGCCTGGATCGTTCTAAAAGATTCCAGCAATACGGAAGCCTCAAAAAATCAGTTGGCACAACAACAGCTAAAATATGATTTTGAAAGAAAAGAACTGCAGCAAAAAATCCTGCAACAACAGAAATTAACCGCTGTTAAATTAGAACAACAAAATAAATTAGCGGCCATCAAGCTGGAAAACGAAAAGAAATCGGCACAGGAAACCTCCCGAAATAAATTGGCACAACAAAAGCTGAAATACGATTTTGAGAAAAAAACATTGAACCAGAAGTTAGTTCAGGGCAAAAAAGTAGCCGCTATTAAACTCGAAGGCGAAAAGAAAACGGCTATTAAAAACAACTGGCTCATTGGACTTTCGGGAGCGCTTTTATTGTTCCTTTTGGGTGGTTATTTTTACTATCGAAATACCAAACAAAAACAAGCGATTACGATACTCGAAAAAGACCAGATCAAACAGAAACTATTGGTTACACAAATGAATCCGCATTTTATTTTTAATTCTATCGATAACATTCAGGGATTAATTCAGGATAAACAAGACAAAGAAGCTGTCGATTATCTGAGTAAATTTTCAAAACTGACACGTCAGATTCTGGAAAACTCCAACGAAAACTATATTTCATTGGCGGAAGAAGTCGAAATGACACAAAATTACCTGGCCATTCAGCAACTTTTATACAACAATAAATTCAGCTATACCATTTCTATCGAAGACGCAATTGATTCGGAAACCATCTTTTTACCGCCAATGCTAACGCAACCGTTTATCGAAAATGCGATCAAGCACGGTTTAAGCAACAAATCGGAAGAGGGTATGATCACCATTCATTTTTATCTGAAGGAATCCAAATTATTCTTTGAAGTCACCGATAACGGAAAAGGATTTGAAACCGACAAAAAAACAACTAATCACAAATCATTGGCGATGACCATTACCAAAGAACGTTTGATTGGCTATACCAAAAATCAGGATTTTCTGGTGCAAACCGATAATATCCTGGATCAGCATACCAATATAGTGGGTGCTAAAGTTTTCTTTGAAATCCCTTACATTTACGAAAATTAATTACCTATGTTAAAAGCTATTGTCATTGACGATATTGAAACCATCCGAAAGAAAAATATCGCCACCATAAAATCAAACTGTCCCAATATTGCTATTATTGGCCAGGCCGATTCGGTAACATCAGGAGTAAGCCTTATCAAACAATTGGCGCCGGATATTGTTTTTCTCGATGTGGAAATGCCCGACGGAACCGGTTTTGATTTGCTTCAAAAGCTACAACCTATTAATTTTAAAGTAATATTCATTACAGGTTACGAAGACTTTGCCATCCGGGCTTTTCGTTTTTCAGCTATTGATTACCTGCTAAAACCTTTGGATTCGGCCGATTTGGTGGAAGCCGTTAAAAAAGCGGAAGAATCGATTAGCAAGGAAGTTTTTGACATAAAGCTCAACAACTTATTTAGCAATCTGGAAAGACCCAAAAATCTACAAAAATTGGTTCTTAAAACAGCCGATCGTATTTATTCGGTCAATATTCAGGATATCGTGCATTGCGAATCGGATAAAAATTACACTACTTTTAATTTTATTAATGCACCAAAGCTTATTGTTTCGACCAATCTGAAAGAATACGAAACGATGCTGGCACCCCATAATTTCTTCAGAACCCACCAATCGCATCTGATCAATATGGCCTATTTCGACCATTATATTAAATCGGATGGCGGTAATACGGTTGTTATGAAAAACAAGACTTCCATTCCCCTTTCCGTACGAAAAAAAGAGGAGTTTCTGGTTTTGCTAGAAAACCTTCATGTATAAATAGTACTAAAACGAATTTTCGTCCAATTTCTACGAATATCTTCCAAAAGCAAACAGATATTCATTCGTCAAAATTCTCATTTTTCTTTGATTTATTATTGCATCGTAATTCCGAATTAAGGTCTTGCATTCAACCAATAATCAGAAAAAAATGAAACAAAAATTAGTAATCATTGGACTATTGCTTGGTTCGATTACCAGCTCCAATGCGCAGCTTTTAGGCAAAATCCGAAATACTGCAAATCAGGCGAATAATGCCGTAGAAACTGCAAAAAAAGCCGAAGAAGTTGTTAATACAGGTGAAAAAGTTGCCAAAAAGGTAAAAAATAAAGGCGGTGCTTCCAGCGGAACTTCTTCCTTAAAACTGGACTGGAATATGTACAAACAGACACCGGCCGTTACTTTTAATTCCTTATTGTACGGAACATCAATAGGAACAGGTGGTCTAACCCGATTTTCAGGATATACGGCTACTTTTGTACCCAACAAAACAACTAGTGGCGCTACCGTAAACACCGTTCATGACCAGGCCGAATTTCTAAAAATTAAAGTGTATAAAGGGGATCAATATATCACCTACTTCGAATATGACGGATTCCAACAATTTGACGATGGTAAAAAAATAAAATACAATACTCCTGACAGCCGATACAAGCGCGATGGCGAATGGGTTGGTGGAACTGAAATTGATGTACAAAAATGGGGTACGGGTGACTACCGACTTGATTTTATCGCGGGTGATAAAATGTTCTATTCGTTTAATTTCGAAATTCAAAAACTGACCAACTCTGACCCTTACGCTACGATGAACGAAATGTACGTAACCCGTGGTCCGTGGAATGATTATGCCTATATGAATTATGATGAATCCGGTAATCTGGTTTTCGGATATTATCTTAACCATGAAGAATTCAAACCCGATCCGGCCAATAGCCGAAAAACCAATAAAAGTGTAAAATGGAGCGTAAAAGTTCTAAAAGACAACAAGCCATTTGCACAACAATACGGAACGGGAGCACCAAATGTAGCTCAGGTAGAACAGGCCAAATGGAATGAATACCGATGTGCTTTAAAACTGGTAGACAAACCGGGAGAATTCAAATTTGCCAACCTTACGGACGGTGCTTATAAAGTGGAACTATCCATTGAAGGGGAAGCAAAACCGAGAAAATATAGCTTTGCTGTAAAAGACAAAAGAATCGTACAAAGTCCGGAGCAGGACAGAACTAAAAATACCGATCCAACAAGACTGATTGAAGGTTGGAACGATTATTTCTGGATGAAACTGGAAAAATAAAAACAGTACTCTTTACCATTATTTTTTTACCCTTCATTTGAATCCCGTGAAAAAATAATGGTACTCTTTTTACAAACCGATTATCCTTCAACTAAAATTCAATTCCTAAAAAAGCGCAATGAAAAAAATAGTACTTTTTAGTGCCATCGCCAGTCTGTTTACGACAATAACCTCTGCTGCCGATTTATATGTTCGGGAAAACGGAGCGAATGGTGCTTATGCAACCGTGAGTGCCGCTATTACAGCCGCAACAAACGGAGACCGAATCATTATCAAACCCAAAACTGCAAATGCCGCTTATGTTGAAAACATAACGATCAATAAGTCGTTGACTTTTGTTTCGGAAACCAATTATCAGAAATACAAATTACAGGGAACTGTTGTCATAACGCCACTGGCAGGAAGAGTCGTTACCCTTCACAATGCCATTGCCAATAGTATTACGATTTCCGGCGCCACAACCGGAGGCCGAACCACTTTAAATATTTTCAATTCTACTTTAAGTTTCTTAGATGCCGGTCAGGTCAATGCGACGGCCAATATTTCCGGATGTACGGTAGATAGTGAAACAATTATATCGCATGGGAGATGCACTGGTAATACTTTGGGTTCGCTGTTTGTAACCCATACGGACGACACCAGTTTGGCTACAGATGGTGTAGACATTATCGCTAATCTTGTGAGTTATGGCATTACCAATTACCAAAGAAACTATACATTTAAAATTCTAAACAACTTCCTTCCGCAAAGTTCCATCAGTATTTGGGGTGTAAAAAACGGAAGTACCAATGAAATCGCCAATAATGTTGCCGATACACAAACCAACGGCGGAGGTCAATATGGGGAATGTATTACAATCAATCTGTCCACTGGAAATACCGGAACTATTTCGATATACAATAATGTATTGGCACTTGGCGGTGATTTTCTGATCTATAATTACAACACCAATGCAACGGTATCGGCCTATTACAACATGTCGCAAAGATCTTTTGCTTTAAACAATGTTACCAATCAGGGATCAAATACTTCGGGAAATTTCACCATCAATGCCAACAATCAAAGTGTTAGCGGTGCCAATGTAAATGCAGGTTCACCGGCAGTAGAATACACCGATTTGGATTTGACCCGAAATGATGCCGGAAACGGAGGCGGTTCCAACAGTTGGAGTAATTACTGGCCAGCAGACGCAGGTAACAGAGCGCAAATAAATTATTTAAACGTACCGAGAAAAATCACAACCGGTACGCCATTAAATGTTTCAGGTTCTGGTTTTTCTAAATAATGTACAGGTAAAAAAATGAAAAAACGACTTTATATAGTAATCGCTTTTTTTGTAGCCAACTTTGTTCAGGGACAAGTAGCTATATCGCAAGCCGAATATTTTTGGGATACCGATCCGGGACAAGGCAACGGTATTGCAATTGCAGCCGCCGATGGCAACTTTAACAGTGCATTCGAAAAAATTGCCGCTTCGGGCATCAACCTGCCGGGTGTTGGTCTACACAAATTTAACATCCGTTTTAAAGACAACCAAAATTTATGGGGATCCACTTTTTCTAGTGTTGTTAATGTTGAAGCTTCGGTAACCGAAGGACTTGTTGAAATTGTACAAGGGGAATATTTCTGGGGAACCGATCCCGGTTATGGCAACGGAACACCTATTGTAGCCGTTGACGGAAATTTCAACAGTGCCTATGAAAAATTCCTTTCCAATGGTGTACCGGTTCCAAGTACCGTTGGGCTGTATGTTTTTAATATCCGTTTAAAAGACAGTCAGGGACTTTGGGGCTCGACTTTTAAAAATGTAGTGAGTGTAGAAAACGTTTTAAGCCTTAACAATCCGGCAACGGCTTCCAATTTTAACTTCTACCCGAACCCGGCTACCTCAACGGTACATTTCGATAAAGAAATAAAACAAGTAGATATATTTGACCTAAATGGGCGATTTGTTGGAACCTCCAGCCAAAGCAATTTGCTAAACATTGCTGATCTCGCTGCTGGAACTTACATTTTAAAAATAACGACTCCTGATGGTATTTCCTTTACCAAAAAAATGATTAAGCGATAACAACTCGAAACATTACGTCAAATAAAAGCCTGTAAAGTAGTACTTACAGGCTTTTTCTGTATCACAACTTAGGGTGTATCTTCGTAACGATTCATATACATTTCCCAAACGCCTTCGCAATACAGCTGATAGCGTGCCGGCTGGATTTCGCCAAACGAAAAAACAAATAGCATATGCAGGTGCGTCACATAATACAACGACAATCCGTTTTGGGAACGATACTGTACTTCTCCCGTTTCTTCCAAATGCTTAAAAAACGAGCGTACACTTGTAAATCCGGCATCCGAAATAATTTGTTCATAGGCCTCATTTTCGATTTTTCTTCTGAGTCTGGCGAATGGATTTCGTATGATTTCCGTTATCGTAAAACTACGACCGAAAAAATCGTGGCCTTCGTTGTAAAGCGATTCGCCTTCCATTCCATCGTAAAGCAGTTCGCGGGTTCTGAGTTGTTTCATATCTTAAAATTTATCAAGGCGGATACGTTTGTCCGCAGGTTTTGTATCGGTATTCGAAATTACCGATTCACAGTAATTAAACGGATCGTCTCCATATTCGGAAACGGAAACAATGTATTCCACGGTTGTATCAAAAGTGTCCGTAAGTATTGGTGCGTTGGAAATCCCGCAATCGCGTAATTTTTCAGCAACCGACGGACGCAAAACCGCTTTGGCAATTGCTGTTAGTAACAAATCGTTAATGCGCGCTTCTATGTCTTCAAAATCATCCGAACTCGACTGGATTTCAAAAAACAATTGAAATAAGCTTTTCGAAAATACCTTGAATTTCTCCGACCTACAGTTTCTATACTCCAACAAACTATAATTTTCCCAATCGGCCGGACTGTATTTTTCCTCGTCTTCAGTAGTCCTGAAGGAGACAGCCGCATAGCGTTCGTGTGGCAGGATATCGTATGAAATCCCATCCACCGATCCGGCGATTTCCGCAATAGCGCCTTTGTGTAATTCGAAAAGTTCCAGTAACCCTTCTTCGAGATCGTCCGAAACGTTTATCAGTGCTTCCGGTAGGTATTTCTCGTCTTGCAAAATTTTTGCCGGTTCGGAAAATGTATCCGATTCCCATTGGTAACGACCATAAAACGGATTATCAATTACAAACGTCTTGGTAAAAATTTTATCCTGTGTGTTTTGGGATTCGAGATAACACGTCACATCAATATGGAATTCCCTTTCATACAAACACTCACTTTCAGGTGTTTCCCGAATAATGTCCAGCAGGTTTTTCGTACCCGTATCGCAGGAACGAATAGGAACGGAAAAGGTAAAATGCATCGGTTGAATTACTTCAAAAGGAAGTTCGATTTGTTTTGCAATACTATCCTGCTGACCGAATTGATCCTTTAATTCCATCAGGAAAACCTCAAATTGCACCGCCGGATCGTAAATTGATATGACGAATTTAACCGTATCGATTGTTCTGGGTTTGTTTAGATCGAGTGCAACCTCAAGATCAAAGGTTTCCGTTGTATAGCCTTCCGGATTTCTGCGATCGAAATGATTTTTAAGCGTGATGTCGATTTCTTTCCGCGAAGCAAAATTCTCCGTTTGCACCAGATTTTCAAATTTATCAATCTTGCGTAAATTCGGAGCGTAAATAACGGTCAAATCATTGTTTCCGTAACATTCGATTTCGACTGCACTGTCAAGCCGTAATTCCGTCAATTGGTTGATATAACATTTCACGACCGTAGCTTTTGGCGCATACAATTCCGTGATTTTGTTTTCACCGCAATGCACACTTTCGGCATTTTCGAGATGTAGCGATGTCAGTTTATTTTTATTACATCCAACCGAAATCGCATTGGGCGCAATAAGCGTCTGTAGTTCGTTATTGCGACAAAAAACCTTAAGCGCATTTGTTTCCAGTGCTTTTATTTTAAGCGCACTCGATATCTGAACCGTACCGTCTTCGGTAACTGGGATATCAAATTGCCTCTCGAATATGTCGACGACTTTAGCGTAATAGTTTTCCATTTGAATCGTTTCTCGTATTAGTTTAAGGCCGCTTGAATCTCGGCGATGTACTGTTGGCATTTCTCCATCATTGGCTTGCTATTCACTTTCGTTAGATATTCGTTCAGTTCGTTGAGTTTGTGCAAACGTCTTGGTGCGCAATCCATTTCCCAAAGATCAAGCAAAGCTTGTTCTTCCCATTTAGCAATTTTTTTGCGTCGGATAAGATTATCTTCAACCAGTGTTTGGAGCGGATTGTTGTCCGTAATCGAAATCAACGCGTATCCCAGGTCATACAGAATACGCAGTTTTTGAATCTGGTTTTCGATGACCGCTTTATCATTCATCCTGAATCGTACTGTGATATTATACAAAATCTGATGCAGTTCGAAAGTTGCACCCCGTTTTAGGAAAGCCTCAAACATTTTCACCGAACCGTATTCGGCGATTTTAAATAGTGCCGGGTATTTGTGACCATTCAGCATATTGATATCGAATCCCATTTCGATCAGTTTTTCAACGGCTTCCAGGGTTCCAGCTCTTTCAAATGCGTTGTCGTAACGATAAAATGTATAAAGCGAATTCTTGTCGGCTCCGTACTGAAGCAACAAATCGATTATTGCAGTAGCATTTCTTTGTGCCTCCAAAGCATAATGCAACGCGGATCTTTCTTCGTCATTATCTTTATAATTCGGATCGGCTCCGTTTTCGAGCAAGTATTGTACAAACCAAAGCATTCCTCCGCGACAGGCGCACTGTAATGTCGATTGCGCTTCTCTCGATGAAATAACGTTTACATCGGCACCGGCTTCCACAAGACGTCGCACCATTTCATCGGTAATTTCGTTCTTGGAACGTATGGCTATTTTATGGATAAGCGGTATATTATAATTGGCCATATTAGGATTCGCTCCGGAAGCCAGCAAAAGCTTGAGCATTTCGAGATGAAACGCTTCCGGATAGTAGGCCCCTCCGGTAGCTTCAAGCATGCTGTTTCCATAATTGTCTTTTAGTGTATCCGGATGAACCCCGGTTTTGAGTATTTCGGCCAGTTTTTCAACATCTTTTTGATTTAACGCTTCAAATGCTGCTTCACTGTAATCCTGATTTTTATTTTCGTTTATTTTCGCTTCCCTTGCTGCCTTCTCAATCTCTTCTTCAAGGTTGTAAGCCGTATCAAAATTTTTATAGACGAGTTCAAATCCTTCCTCAAATTTCTTTGAAACGAACGCTTCTGCCCGAATATATTCTTCTTTATAATACCCGCCGCTGGCAATGCCACCGATGACTTTTCCTTTCGCTTCCGTACCGATTTCGCCTTCTTTTGCGATCCATCTGCCACCACCACTGATATAAAAAAAGTAATACTGTGCAGTCGTCTTGTTTTCGAGATACCAAAGCGGTGCAACGTTGAATCCCGGGATTTTAGCCCAGCTTCCTACTTCGATCGTTTTGAGCATTTCCGGTTCGGTTACGGTAATCGTCATTGTAGCTTGCTGTAATTTTTCACGCGTTTCTTCAGACATATCGTCGAAAGGTTTATAATTTTTCTCTTCCCAAAGGTCGGCGTGGATCGTCAGATTGAAATCCGATACGATATGCGATTGGATATAATGGCGTGCCAAAGCAGCATGATTACCCGCGAAATGGAACACCGAAACCACATCTTTCCATTCCGATGGCGTTTTCGAATGTTCCAGAAGTCCAAAAATGATGCTCAACGAATCAGTATGTGTTCTCGGGAAATCGATGTCGTGTCGCTCGGTACGAAACATCCTAACAGTAAGGGTATCTTCCGTTTTATCGAGCACTTTTACACCCCGGAACGAACCACGGGGACACGAAAAATAAGTGTCCCATTCCGGTTTTTGGGGTGGTGCAACTATCTGAAATGCTATCGGACGTTCGACATAACCTTTTTGGTGTTTCTTTAAGGCAAGCAAAACCGGTTTATCAAGTTTGATCTTTTCGCTGTCGATCAAGTCGTAAAGCGTTTGTCCATCCCGGTTTGGCAGATTTGGATCAGCACCTTTTTCGATCAGATGTTCAAGGTTTTCAAGCGACACATAATAGCGGCTTGCAGCGTGTTGTAACAAGGTATATCCCGATTCCGGATGCATTTGATTCAAGTCGATTCCAGCTTTGATCATAAGATAAAGAAAGCCGTCAACCCCTGTTTGTGGACTCGCAATTTCGAAAATAATTGGTTCGCGATTCGTAAACACGCTTGAAGGCACATCGGGATTCGCACCATATTCCAGAAGCAATCCGAAATTTGTATATTCTTGTCGGCTATAGGCCAGTGAAAGTACCGGAACGTTGAACTGGGTCTCAACGTAGTTTGCGTCTGCTCCCGCCACCAGTAACGCTTCCAATAATTCAAAATTGTTAAAAGCATCAAAAAGGTGTTTTCCGTCGGCTTCGAGATTGTGTTTTTTAAGAATGGATTGGGCTTCTTTAAGCGTCATTTTTCCCATAATATTTTGTCTTTGGTTGGTCGGATTGTATAAAATCTGGTAATAGTATCAGCAAAGTCCTTTTTGAAAAGCCTGTGGTAATTCCTGTGTCTCCATATATTTTATTTTCCGAAAGCGATAGCCGTTTTTAATTTCGATTCCAATTCCTTTCTTGCGATTTTTTTAAGTGTCTGTCCAAAAAGCGAATACCATAAATCCCCATCCTGATCCCAAAAGAGCTGGCTCCAACGGTACGAATTGACGTGTTCGTCCGAAAGGTCTTGTTCGGTGAAATTAAACACATAGCCTTTTTCGAAATTCACGTCGGTAAAAACCAAACGATCCATACCGGCCACAAACCAGATTCCGTTTAAAGCGTCGTCTTTTACCGCACTGTAAAACAAAACTTCGCCTGTGATTTCCTTTAGCTTTTGGCTGATCAATTTTGGTTTTTCGTCGCTTCCCAATTCGAAAACGCCGGTATCGGTTAGTAGTAATTGTCTTTCGGCAGAAAGCGCAAAAAACTTTCTTACCTGGCGGTTATTATAATAATACGGGGCGATTTCTTTTTTAAACAGACGATCCAGACTCATGTTCGTAACCGTAAATGTAGTGTCGACAATGGAAAGCAGATTTTGGGTTCCAAAGAAAATCACCGAACGGTTCGCATTCACATAAATTGTCAAACTATTCGGATTATTCGAATAGATCGAAGTTGTTAGTTTAAGCTCACTATATTTAAAACGTTTTTCCTCTGCCGATTCCTTTTTCGTCATCCAAACGCCTTTGTTATCGAGCACTACTTTCCAGAAATCGTCTTCGTAACTATTAACAATTTTGGAAGCCGATTCTGAAATCATGTTAAAGTCCGCATCGGTGATCAATAGTTTTGTATCGGTATAAAAGCGATACCCTTCGGCCGAACTTTCGATAAATCCGAGCTCACTATTTTTAAGGAAATTCTGCGTTTTATGCTCGGTTTTAAAATCCGACAAATCGTAATAACGCATCTCTTCCGATCGTGAGTCCGGTATAAAAACCCGATTTCTAAAGGTATCTAAATGAATATCACGGTAAACGAACGGAATTATCGCACCACTTTCGCGCGCGATAAAATTCGGCGCATAACTCCCGATTCGATTTCGCCAATAGGTACACCGATCCTGGTTTTTATCGAACGAGCCATTATACCACTTGTTTCCTCTCCAATCTACTGTAAAATGACTGTCGGCATACGATTCGCTGGTCATATTCGCATCTTTCCACCAAATTGCCGGCATGAAAAAAATCGCACTCGACGCCTGTTTCTTCTGACTCGTAATCTGGATAATCCAAAGCGGACAATCCGGAAACGGCGCGAATGGTGGCGATCCGGTGTAGTTGTATTCAAATTTATTTTTGTTGAATCCCACATAATTATGTAGCGCGAGTTCGGCTTCTTCGGTAAAAAAAGTCCCCGAAACGATACTTAGATATTGCACGGCATCACTTCCAACTTCACCGCTTTTGTCTACTCGTCCGTAAACATAATCTACAAAAAGTTCCATGCAAACCCATTCTTCAAAGTCAAAGCGCGTCAGGAATTCGTGCAGTTCTTTGGTATCTTGTCCGAAATGCCGAACATAGTCGACAATTTCCGGTGTGGATAACCTAAATTTTCCCGCGGGCGTATCGTTCCACCCGAGTTCGTAAATTTGTGTAGCCATTCTTTTTTAGTGCGTTTTATGTTGTTTTGGAGCGTAGGCAACTGCTGTTTTTACTTTCGATTCGAGTTCCTTTCTGGCGATTTTTTTAAGTTCCGGTCCAAAAAGCGAGTACCATAAATTCCCATCCCGATCTAAAAAGAGCTCACTCCAACGGTAATCATTGAAGTACTTATCCGTAAGGTCTTGTTCGGTGAAATTAAACACATAGCCTTTTTCGAAATTCACATCGGTAAAAACCAAACGATCGATACCAGCCACAAACCAGATTCCGTTTAAAGCGTCGTCTTTTACCGCACTATAAAACAAAACTTCGCCCGTGATTTCCTTTAGCTTTTGGTTGATCAATTTTGGTTTTTCGTCGCTTCCCAATTCGAAAACACCGTTATTAGTTAGTAGTAATTGTCTTTCGGCAGAAAGTGCAACAAGCTGTCTTTTTTGGCCGTTATCGTAATAATACGGAGCAATTTCTTTTTTAAACAAACTGTCCAAATTCAGGTTCGTAACCGTAAACGACGTATCAACAATCGAAAGCTGACTTCCGAAGAAAATCACCGAACGGTTCGCATTCACATAAATCGTCAAGCTATCCGGGTTGTTCGAAAAAGCCGAAGTCGTCAGTTTAAGTTCGCTATATTTAAAACGTTTTTCGTCTCCCGATTCCTTTTTCGTCATCAAAACACCTTTGTTATCAAGCACGACTTTCCAGAAATCATCTTCGTAAACATTGACCACTTTGGAAGCCGATTCTGAAATCACGTTAAAATCGGCATCAGTGACCAATAGTTTTGTTTCGGTATAAAAACGATAGCCATCAGCCGAACTTTCGATAAATCCGTTTGCGCTATCTTTAAGGAAATTCTGCGTTTTATGTTCGGTTTTAAAATCCGACAAATTGTAATAAGACATGGCTTCCAATTGCGATTCCTGTATCAGCAATCGATTTCTAAAAGCGTCGAAATGGATTTTATAATTATTAAATAAAATTGTCGAGCCGCTTTCGCGCGCGATAAAATTCGGAGAATAACTTCCGATTCGGTTTCTCCAATACCTATTCTGATGCTGGTTTTTCCCGAAAGGGTCATTATACCATTGGTTCCATTTCGAATTCACGGTAAAATGACTGTCGACATACGATTCGCTGGTCATATTCGCATCTTTCCACCAAATTGCCGGCATGAAAAAAATCGCACTCGACGCCTGTTTTTCCTGATTCGTAATCTGGATCACCCAAAGCGGACAATCCGGAAAGGTCGCGAATGGTGGTGATCCATCGTAATTGTATTCAAATCTATTGTTGTTGTATCCGATATAATTATGAAGCGCGAGTTCGGCTTCTTCGGTAAAAAAAGTACCCGAAACGATATTTAGATACTGCACGGCATCACTTCCCACTTCACCGCTTTTAGTCGATTTTCCGTATATGTAGTCGACAAAAAGTTCCATGCAAACCCATTCTTCAAAGTCGAAGCGCGTCAGGAATTCGTGCAGTTCGTTGGTGTCTTGTCCGAAATGCCGAACATACGCGACAATTTCCGGTTTGGATAATCTGAATTTTCCCGCGGGCGTATCGTCCCAATCCAGTTCGTAAATTTGTGTTGCCATTATTTTTTAGAGCGTTTGAAGTTGTTTTGGAGCATAGGCGACCGCCGTTTTCAGCTTGTTTTCCAATTCTTTTCGGTTGATTTTATAAAGTGTATTGCGATAGAACGAAGTCCATAAATTTTGTTCGTTATCGAAATAGAGTTGTGCGTAATAATTATCGCTTCGAAGCGGATCGGAGAATTGTTCGGTAAAGTTAAACACGTAGCCTTTTTCGAAATTTTCATCCGTAAAAACCAGTCGGTCATTGGTTGTGACAAACCAGATTCCGCCTAAGGTTTCGTCTTGGATGCCGTTGTAAAAAACCGCTTCCCCGGTGATTTCAGTAAGCTTCGGATTAAAATAGTCGAGTTTTCCGTTGGCATTTACCATCCAGACTCCTTCGCTCGTAAAGAACAGTCGGCGGTTTTTGGCAAGCTCGAGCGATTTGTTTCGAATAAAACAATCATAAAAATAGGCCGGGATTTCTTTTTTGAATTCCTTACGCGGTGAAACGACATTGACGTTAAAGTCTTTATCGATCGTAATAAAATTACGCCCTTCGAAAAAACAAACGGTGTTATCGTCTGTTGCCCAAATCGAAAGTTCCGTGCTATTATTCCCACCAATATTGTTGGTTAAATTGACTTCTTTGTATTTAAACTGTCTTTCTTCGTTCGTCTCTTTATTCGTCATCACGATCCCTTTTGTATCGAGAAAAACATTCCAGAAATCGTTTTCAAACGAATTATAGACGTTGGTTTTGGTCTTGGAAATTTTTTTGAATTGCTTGTCGGTGATCAGTAAACTTCCTTTTTGTCCAAAATGGTATCCTTCCGATGTGCTCAAAAAATAGCCATTATGCGAATCCACCAGGAAACCTTTTGCTTCGTGTCGGATTTCCGGATTGGCAAGATCGTGGAAATACATGTTTTCGGACGCTCTGATATCGTAATACACGATGCGGTTTTGCCATTTGTCGAAAATGGGAAGTCCCAATCCAAATTCAATTTTGGTTCCTTCGCGATCGATAAAATTCGGTGCATACGAACCGATTCGTCTGCGCCAGTACTGAATTGGGCGCTCGTTTTTGGTAAAGTCACCGTACCATTTGTTATGATCACTAACGGTGTATTTCTCATAACCATAGGAATCGTCGCGCATTTGTGCGTCTTTCCAGAAAACGGCAGGCATAAAAAACAGACAGTCGGCATAGTGTTGTTCCTTTTTTACGACCTGGATAATCCAAAGCGGACAATCGTCGAAAACCTGGAACGATGTACGATTGTTTTCGGGATATGTAAAGCGCTCCTTACCAACATATTCCTGTAGTTGTGCTTCGCCTTCGCGCGACAGAAAGGTCGTGGCAATAAGCCCGAGATAGGCCACGGCATCACTCCCCACGCCTCCGTTTTTGTCGGAATGTTTTCCGTAAACATAATCGAAAGCAATCAGCATGCATTTCCATTCGTCGAAATCGAAACGCGTCAGGAATTCGTGAAGTTCGGGTGTCGCCTGCCCGAAATGACGGCAATAGTCGATTATTTCTTGTTTGGTTACTATTGGTTTTTCTAATACAGCGTCGTTCCACTGTACCTCATACATTTGTGTAGCCATTGTCGTTTGGTTGGTTAAGGGCTCCGAAAAATTCGGAAATAGGTTTTATAGCTTATGCAACGCCTGCCGGTTTCGGGCTTTTTCGAAGCCATTCGCCGTCATCGTTGATTCTGTAATAGGCTTTTCGTCTAAATTTTAGGGTGAATTCCGGTAACACAAAGTCGGTTTCGCCCCAGGCCGTTCTCGGTAAAGCCGGTAAAAACCAGAAGAATTCCGTAAGGTCATAGAGATACGATTGGTAGATGTCGAAATACATACTGACACGGTTATTAAGATCCAGATAGAACATAAATGCCTTAAGTGCATCGCTGCTTTCGATTTTGAAATGTGTTTTTTCGAACATTAATTTTTCGACCTTATGATTCGCCAGCAGTGTACTTATTTGTCCGAACCAACTACCACCATACACAAGCGCTTCGGCCAACATTCCCGCTTTGACTTTTTGGGAAGCGGAATAATATACCTCCCGCAGCTCCATTTCGTTTTCAGTCGCTTCCATTTGTGCTTTAAACTCGTGAATATCCAGATGACTCATCACCAGACTTCCGATAAAATCGACAACAGTACGGCATTCGTCTTCATCCATACGCCCGAGCGAAATCACATTTTCGGCAAAATGCCAGTCGCTAAACAGTTCGATTTCCTTACGCGACAAGGCGGCTTTTTCGAAACTTTCGATACCCGCGTCTTGCCCCACTCTGGTTTTGATCAACTGACCATAGCGTTTTTCGGCTTTTGCTTTGAACTCTGGATTTGCCTGAAGTGCTTCGATCCCTTTTTCGATTTTGGCTTCGCTAAACGACTCCAGGAATTCATAAATATTCTCAATCTTGGAGGCATCCAATGTCAGGTCTTCGTTGAATTCATATAATTCCGTAATACCCGGAATTGCAGGTGTCGTTTTGATGATGACCTCCGTTTTGGAAGCCATGGCATACACGAACTTCAGTTTTCCATCGAGCGCGTGGAAAGCCGCTCTTGCGAAATCGGAGACTGGTGTGCCACTATATTCCTTGACCTCTCCATTTTCGTAGTAGATTTTTTGTCGGCCGACCACATCCGGTTCTCCGTTTTTTTTATCCGGAGCCACTTCGGCAAAACTTTCCTTTTTCGTTCCGTGATCAACATTTTGCATCAGGTCTAATTTGGTATGGAAAAGCAATTCTTCCGGTGTAGCGATTTTATAGGTATAGCCATTTTCTTTTGAAATGGAAAAGAGCACAAAACGTCCCGGTTCCTGGGCAACGGCAATATCGAATTCGACTTTTCTGATCCGTTGGTTGATCTCATTATTGCGATGTTCACGGTCGTGATTTAACGCATCGGGAATTGCTTCGCGATTTACCTTTCCATCGATAAGCGCAAAATAGGACTTACCGGTTGTTCCGCGACCAGAATAGGAAGGAATGCTATAGCGGGTGAACGTGACACCGGCGGGAAGCGTGTCTTTTATAAGCTCAAAAATTGCATTGAGTTCTTGTTGAAAATCCATATTTAGATATTTGGTTGACTGTAATTATTGTAAAATTGCTCCGGAATTAATTCCATTACATTTTAAAGAGTTATTCCTTAAAGCTCATTTAGACTCTTTAATCATCGCTTGCGGTTTGTAAGTATTTACCGCTATTTTGAATGTCATAAAAATACTCAAAGTTTTTAAATACAATCTATTTTGTATCTTAAAATTACAGCCGTAATATTATCATTTATGGACTTTCATGTTTTAAACCTAACAAAAGTTATAAAAAAACAAAAACCACAACTTTTTGTGTTGTGGTTTTTACAATTTATTACTGGTGTTCAACTATAAGCAATAGGTACAGGTACTATTCCTGGTTTTCTTTTGGAATAGGATCGCCTGTTTTGGGATCGATGGTATACTTTTGATTAAAACTTTCAATAGTTTCCGGTTCGCGTGTTATGGGATTAAAACCATATTTTAAAATATAGCCGGTTACGGTATCCGGTTCCCCCATATTCCCGAAAAAGCGTGGTGTTGGATCGGCATTATAATTATCCCACCATTCCTTTTCTTTTCTTTTTTCCTCGTCCGACATTAAGGCGCGACTTCGGGCTTTTTCTTCTTCCCGTATTTTTGCGTTAAATCGCGCCATCTGACCTATGTGATCTTCGGATAGCGAATCAAATATTGCTCTTCTTACTTCTCCTTCATTTTGATATACACTAATTTTTTGTAATAAATCCTCGTCAAAAGTCTCGGGCAAACTACTAAAATCGATATAAGGTAGTTCCGCGTTTCGCTCTTCTCTGTATTTTTGAGCTTCTTCAGACGTTTTATAAATACGATACTGTTCTTGCTGTGGTGGTGTAAGTACCGCAAACACTTCCTCAAAAATAGCATTATTTAAATCTTCGATATTTAATAATAATCTTAAATTAAACTCGGGCAATTCGTTTTTAAAAGGTGTAAAATCGTCTATGGCAAAAATCATATTTCTTTATTTTAATGGTTTTACTAATTCTTTGTATTCGATCTCATAATGTTTTATACCATTAATGGTCTCGGTATACTTGGGTTCCGTCATTTGACGGAAATACCCTTCGTTCATAAGTACTTCCTCCTGTATCATTGTAGACGGCGGATTCGCATCGGCGTGTCTTATTTTACCAAAATTTTTCCCCCAATCGGACAAGTCATCAATATAAACACCTTCTACGGTTTCAATTTTTCTAATAATGGCTACTTTTTCTACTACTTCTGCTGTTCCTGCTGTTTGTCCTTTTGCTCTTCCTGCATTTTTAGCAGAAAGCTCGATAAATCCTTCGGCCACTTTTCTATCTAATGAACCGGATACCATCCCTGTAAAAGCAACTTCTGTCCCTTTTCCATTTTTTAGCGTTGACTCAAAATACTCTAACTTTTCCGTACGTCCACTAAATACTATTTTCCCGCTCATATTTCGTTCTTTAACTTTTCTCAGTTTGTCCAGAGCACTTTTTAAATTTTTATATACCTGACTGTTGTATTCGCCCCACCAGGAAGGCATAAAACGAGATGGTGTGTTTATAAATCCTCCATCGACCGTAAAAGCGTGAACCGAAGCCAGTTCAATATCGGTCGCATCACCGGTTGGTAATAGTTTATTTCCACGTTTTAATTTATCAATATCATCTAGCGAATTTATGATGTCGGGTGTATTTTTCCAAAATTTATGCCATCCAGTATCGCCAAAGAAGCTGTCATAACTTTTTAAAGCTTCGGTAAAGGCTTTCGGATTATCTTTATAACCTCTTTTAAGGTTATCAAACTCTTCCGTATTCATTTTATTGATCTCGGCGCGAACATTAGGATCTGCCGACTCTAAGGCTTTTTCAAAATTTTGCAACTCCGTTTCTGCCAAATATTTTTTAGTCGGAACCGTTTCGATTTGTGGTTTGGTTGTAGCCGGTTTCTTTTTCGGTGCTTCCGTTTCGGTTATTTTATTTTCCGTCGGTTTTGGAGCTTTTCCTCTTGGTAAATTTTCCGGAGTATCAATAAATTCAGCGTGTTGTTCCGGGTTGAATTTTTGTTTTGTTGTTACTGTTTTCTTTTTTTCAACCGGAAGCTGTTCTATTTCTGCTCCTTTTAAGTTTTTACTACTCAACACCAACAAGCCCGTAGTTAAGGTTAATTGCGCTACGATCCTAACCGTGGCATCTATTTTTTCGGATGTCGTTAGTTGATCATTAGCATTGATCGCTTTTATGCTCTCCAGACCGTCGACAGTAATCATAATACCCGCCGTACCATTTAAGGCAAAGTCGGTTATCACAATATAGCGCAATCCCGTTGCCGATATTTTAACAATTGGCACTCCTTTATAAGCGATTCGGGACATGGCACCTCCAATGGCCAAAAAGCTAGAAGCAATCATGATGGTATCTAGGGCTAAGGTTTCGGATGTAAGGGTTCCTTTTTCCATTTTATCCATAATACTAGCCGCTCCGGAAGTAGCTCCAGTTGCTCCGGAGGCCACAAACAAGAACGGTGCAATTGGTGCTGCCGGGGTAAACGAAGCTACTATTCCGGCTACTGCCAATCCTAACGACGCCCAACCAGCTCCCGAAGAAACCGTTTCAAAGAACGAGGCCCCATTTGTAGTGAAATTCCCTTTTAAAGTAGGGTAGCCAAAATCGTTTGCCGGGATTTCGTAGGCCAGCATACCATCCGGATAGGTATTTTTGCTATCAAAACTTTCAAATAATTCTTTTATACTTTTTCCTTCGTATGTACGTTTATGTTCGACTCCCGGTGTAAGGTCGGATAAAACATAATTCCCCGGATTGTTTTTGCTTTTTCCTAAAAATAAATTAAGTGCTATCGTTTTAGTGGTTTTGGTTTCTATGGCAATCGCATTTACTTCTACCGCTGTTCCCGGTTTAATTGCATTAAAACTGGTATCAATAGCTGCTTTATATTTTTTAAATTTTTGAAGGGTTTCATAATCCTCACTTGGCAACACAACTTGTCGGTAGGACGCATAACGCTCGGTTGGTTTGTTGTCTTTATCCAATTCCACACAATGAATCACAAAAACCCCGGTCATCGTTCCTAAAAACGTAGCAGCTGGTTGTGACGAATTCATTTTCCAGCCATCTTTACCGTAGTATTCCCCTCTTTGATAACCATGTACAACGGCATCCCTAGCATAATCCACTCCTAACAATGCACTCGCACCACTAGCCATTTCTTTTGGCGTTGTAATTTCTGCAAACCAAAAATAATGGTTGTCTTTGGTGTTCACTTTTCCTTGTAAAGAATAATATAATTGCGGAACATAACTTCCACTTTCACTTGCCATTCTTGCCGGATTCTCGGTAAAACTTTTCGCTTGTATATAAAAATTCGGATCGGTTTTCTGGTCTTTATCGGCACTTTTCGACAGATTCTGCTCAACAAAGGCTACTTGTTGTCTGAAGTCATTATAACTTTGCGTTTCATTTGAAGACAACTCATCTGTAGCCGCATCGGCAAGGGTTTTAACCTCATGTGTAGTTGTATAGGCGCTGTATTCTTTTTTCTTTGTATCTTCTATAATGAACATAAAGGTATAGACACCCGGATCGTAGGCACCTATCGAAAAGCTATTAATCACCCTTCCATCCTGATAAGTATTATTAGCGGCACGAAAATAGGGCGTCGCAAAAAGATCGTAAACCCTATTATTTTTTTGAACCAGTACTTTGCGGACTACTCGTGGCAATACGAGTTTTTCATCCAACGAGCGAAATGATCCCGTTGGGTAATCGAAGACACAATCAAACTCAATTTTAGAGCCTTCAATGGTATACTTTGTTTTAGCATTAATCCAAGGATGTTTCGAAATAACATGAACTGTCTCCAGATTCGTTACCCCAAACTCCAGATCGCCCATTTCATTGGTCGTTGTTTTTTCCTTTTGCTCCTCCTGCGGTTCTTCTTTCTGCGGTTTTTCGTAATTGGCATACAATAAATTTATCGCTTTATAAAGATCACTGTTGCCTAATTCGTCGTATAGTTCTTCCACCAATCCTTTCTTCCTTTTGGAACGGTACTCTTTATCGTAATAGGCAATAAGCTCTATTCTATTAGCTGACGAAAGTTTCTCTAAAGCGCTAAATATTTTGTCTTCGTCCGTACCTCCAAAAATATATAGCGTTCTATAGGTAAATCCTTCGTATAACATTTTTGCCCGTTCCGGAATAGAAAGGCCTTCATCCTCACTTTCATTTTCCTGTGTGGCACTTAGCACCTGATTCATTATGAATAAAGTGCTCTTATCAAAAATACCCGAAGGCGTAATTCCATGATCCTTCTGAAAAGCGATGAGCGCATTTTGTGTATTTTCTAAAAAAACGGTTTGTTTTTCGGATGTAGTGTAGCCTAACTGATGTAGTGCTTTGTTAATTTCCAAAACCGCAAGTCCACTTTCAGAAAACTCCAAAGTGGAAAAGCCTTTTTCAATTTTATTAAAAGCCTGGTTCTTAAACCCGTCGTAGGTCAGTCCGGTAACTTCATTTTCTTTTATTCGTATGGCGGCATCCTGATCCGTGATTTTCACTTTTGTTTTGTTGCCAGCTTGTGAATACGCGCTTGATTGCTCCTCCTTCTTTTTTGTCCTGGGCGCAAATGTTTTTTTTCTGGTCATATCTTGCTAATTGGTGTATAACAGTATCGTTATAAAAGATTTTAGGTAGGTTCTATTCGGTTTTTCGTATAAATGGGTGTACCCGGGCCTGATTTTTCCCGAAAGCTTTTTCGCTTTCTATGGCTAAAAACGGGCTGATCAAATCGTGCGTAATAATCGTCCCGCCCGAGCTATGTAACGCTATGGCGACATTTTTCATAATGTTCTTAATATTGGCACCCGTATAGGAATATTCTTTAGACAGGTGTTTTAAAAACGGTTCGCTTTCGAATGTTACATTTTTAGGTAAATATTGCTTCCAAAGTGCTTCCCGGGTTGCTTCTGTTGGCCGGATTACATTTATAGACAAATCGATACGGCGTTTAAAAGCATCGTCCATGTTATTTTCAAAGTTGGAAGCCAAAATCGTAAGTCCGTCAAATTTTTCGATTCGTTGCAGCAAATACGATACTTCCTGATTCGCATACCGATCGTGGGCATCCTTTACATCGGAACGCTTACCAAATAACGAATCGGCTTCATCAAAGAAAAGCATGCAGTTTTTACCTTGTAGTCGGTTAAAAAGCATTTCAAGATTTTTTTCCGTCTCTCCAATGTATTTACTCACCACCTGAGAAAGGTCAACGTGGTACATATCAATACCATACGTATTTGCAAGTATTCCGGCCAACATTGTTTTTCCGGTTCCCGGCGGACCATAAAACAAGGCCATAAATCCGGATTTAAAATGGTGGTTGTCACTTTTAAAAAAACCACTTTCCAAGGCTTTGATATACTGCCCGATCGGTTTTATTTGTTCGCGTACCATTGGTTCTAAAACAATATCATCTAATGTCAGATCCGACTCGTATAGACTTCCCGGGAAGTAATTTCCATGATCCAGTCGTGGTTTTTTACCGGATAAAAAATATCCGGAATAAGCCGTATCCAATTCAATTTGCCCATGAATAAAATCGGTAGTGCTACGATTGTAAATAATGTCATTTTGCAATACAACACTTCCGTCAAGGAGTTGTGCATTATAACGGGACCATAACGATAAATCCTTCCCGGCGAGTAAAAAAAGAGCTGTTTGGAAAGTTGGTTTAAACGTCCGACTGGCTCGGTTATATTCGCCTCCCACATCGATTGCCAATGCATTATTCGTTTCTTCTATTTGTATAAACGACTTAAATAACGATGGATAATGTGCCGATGCAACGCCTAGCACCAGTAAAACCCGATCCATCTCCTGGAGGTTATACGTATTGATGATCGTACCATAGGGTGAGGTATGATCAACCACTGGTAATTCCGGAATTTTCTCAAAGGTTTCATCCGTTGTTTTCCCTTTTAAAAACAGTTCCTTACAACGCATCGCTATGAGCGCTTCCAACCATTCCATTTCTTTATTCAGAGAATGATGGTTTACATGTTCTTTTTTTGTTTTAGTATGCTCACTATTTTTAGTAATGAGTACCTCTTTTTCTATATATTCTCTCTGAATACTTTCAGCTGGAAGGGTCAAATGGCTCATACTTTTTTGATTGTAACTTTTAGAGCAACCTGTCATCGGATAGCATTCGACACCTATAAAAGGGATCGATACCACCTCCGACTTACACACTTTTGAAAAAGAAAACAGCTCTTTGGCACGGTCTTTTTCAACGTCGTTATATTGCTCTAAAACGAACTTTAAAATTTATATTTTCAAGGTTCAAAATTATCAGAAGTAATGTTATTTGACTATTTATAAGGCTATTGGATTCCGTCTTTGCAGTAGAATGTATTTTAGAATCGGACCCCGCGATGGGTAACAATGGAAACATAAATAATTATACAAACACTAAACGCGGGATAGAAAGCTACCTTAATAATAAAGATGTACCATATGAGATTTATAAGGCATTGACCAACATAAGTTGGCTATTCGAAGAATATTTTTGTAGTTATTGTAAAGCATAAAGTGTTTCCTCCAATCATCAATGAAACATGTACAACTATTGCTTTATAATTTAGAGCCAAAAGAGAGAGATAAAAAGTCAGGATTTTAAAAATCAGGACTTTTTTGTAAAGTTGTGGACAATAGAGGTTCGCCCCCGACCACTTCCGATAAAATCGGAATGCTCCAAACCAGTTGCGCTAATCGCAAAAAGTATAAAACAAAAAACTCCAAAGTCAAACGATTTTGGAGTTTTAAATTCTGTGGGCGATGAGGGGTTCGAACCCCCGACCACTTCCGATGAAATCGGAATGCTCTGAACCAGCTGAACTAATCTTTATTTTTAATTAATTCTTGAATTTTAATTCTGCTTTTCCATGATTTAATTTGTAATTCCCTATTGTGAGCAAGCTCTTTGGTTTCATAATTTTCTGTGTAAACAACTTTCCAATCGTTTACATTTCCGGTAAACCCCTTGCTTTTTTGATTATGCCGAATAAGCCGTTCTTCCAAATTAGACGTAAATCCAATATAGAATCTATTTTTACTTTCACTAAATAAAATGTATACAACAAAATTCATAACAACAGAAAAACAAAAAACTCCAAAATCTTGCGAATTTGGAGTTTTTAAAATTTGTGGGCGATGAGGGGTTCGAACCCCCGACCCCCTCGGTGTAAACGAGGTGCTCTGAACCAGCTGAGCTAATCGCCCTTATGTTTTTTGTAGTCAGCAATTGTGTTCCTGATTACGAGTGCAAATATAGGACAGTTTTTTAGATCTGCAAACAAAAACCGGAAAAAATTATAAAATTTCCGCTACAACAAAAGTACTGCCACCAACATAGATAAAATCGGCTGAGCCTGCTATCCGCAAGGCTTCTGCATAAGCTTCTGACACAGAACCAAATGCCGACCCCATAAGTCCGAATTCGTTTGCTTTTTGTTGTAAAACCGTAGCCGCTAATCCTCTTGGCACATTGGGCTTACAGAAAAAATAACGCGCATTTTTTGGAAATAACGGCAAAATTGAATCCAGATCTTTGTCGTTTACCACTCCTAAAACAAAATATAAGTGGTCAAATTTTTCTTTTTGTATCTGATTTAAGACAATTTTTAACCCGTGACTGTTATGCGCCGTGTCGCAAATCACCTTTGGATTGGAATGAATTTGCTCCCACCGACCGCGGAGTTGGGTATTTTTTACCACATTCAGCAGGCCGTTTTCGAGGTTTTGTTCGGTAATCGTAAAGAAACGCTTTAAGATTTCCACCGTCTGTACTACCGTCTTTTTATTATGGAATTGGTAATCGCCCAATAAAGCCCCGGAATAATCCCGAGTGATCAAATCGGATGCAAAATAAAGTTCCGAACCGCATTCCGTTGCTTTCCCGATAAAAACCGGCTGGGTTTCTTCGTTATATTCTCCTATCACGACAGGAATACCCGGCTTGATGATTCCGGCTTTTTCGAACGCAATCTTACGATAGGTCGTTCCTAAAAACTGTGTATGATCAAAACCTATATTCGTGATGACCGACACCAAAGGCGTGATCACATTCGTCGAATCCAATCGGCCGCCCATACCGACCTCAATAACGGCAACATCTACTTTTTCCTTTTCAAAATAATCGAAGGCCAAACCAACGGTCATTTCAAAAAAACTCAACTGATTGCTTTCGAAAAACGTCTTATGTTGGGCGATAAAATCACATACAAAAACTTCCGGTATTTCGACACCGTTAATTTTAATCCGCTCCCGAAAGTCCTTTAAATGCGGCGACGTATACAATCCTACCCTATAACCCGCTTCCTGTAAAACCGAAGCGACCATCGAGGACGTCGATCCTTTTCCGTTGGTTCCGGCAATATGTATCGTTTTGATTTTAGTTTCCGGATTTCCCAATTCTTTACACAGTAAAACCGTATTGGTCAAATCTTTTTTATAGGCTGAGGCGCCTTGCTGCTGAAACATTGGCAATTGTGCAAACATCCAGTCTAACGTTTCCTGATAATTCATCTGCTATAAAAGAAAAAAGAGTAAAGAAATCTTTACTCTGTCAACTTGAAGTTATATATAATTTTTCCCACCTGTTTGTCCGGTGCGCTTGGATTCGGGTCGAATTTGGTTAGCATGGCTGCCTTTCGCGCCTGATCCAACAGACATTTGGCTATATTGGTCGTTCCTCTAGCGCCAGCTTCGGCACCAATTACTTTTCCGTTTTTGTCTACTTCTATTTCAACGACTACACGACCTTCTTCATTACAAGTATAATCTGGGTTTGGTTTTGAAATCGCTTTACGCCCGGCCAATTGGTAGTTTCCAACTCCGGTACCGTTTCCGTTTCCATAACCGCCACCTTTTCCGTTACCGGAACCCGGTCCTTCGCCATCACCATTACCCGATCCTTTTCCATTTCCGGAACCACCTCCGCCATAATAGCCGGAAGCATTTTTATCGCCGTTTAGTTTCCCTTTGTTACCACTGGCATTATCGTCGCCATCACCACCGGATTTTGAACCGTTCATCAAATTTGCCAGCGCATCGGTTGTCGATTTGGATGGTTTTGGTTTTTCCGGAGTCGGCACGGGTTTATCCACCGGTTTTGGGGTTACTTTTGTTTTCTCCACTTTTTTGGTCGTCGCCACTACCGGAGCATCGTCATAATCCTGACCGATGATTTCCTCTTGTGGCGCCGGAGTAGCCGGAGTCGCTTTCGTATGATTGGATACATTGAGTACTTCGCTCTGTAAATTTTTTCCGGAACCGACATCACTGTCACCAAAATTCACAGCGATTCCTCCGCCTCCACCACCTTCAAGCTGCATAATATCCAATGTGGACGAAAATTTTAAAAGAAACAGCAATGCGATAATCACCCCGCATAATACCGTGGTGATCACAAATGATTTCTTTTCCTGTTCTGTTTCGAATCCTTTCATTATTTCGCTAAATAAACTGTACCAAAAGGACTAGCAAATAGCATTCCTTTTTTCTTTATAACGGCAATAAAGGTAAATAATTATTATTAAAAAAAAACGTCCAACAAATTGTTGGACGTTTTGGCTATTATAAAAGTTGTTTTAGTGCTATTTCAAAAGCTGTTGCACTAATGTTTTTCTTATCTGAATTCAATGCGTGAACTTTTTCGATCGCTGTACGAATGATATCCGATGTATCGTTAAAGATCGACTCATCTGTCATTTGAACTTTTTTCTCCATAAAATAAGCAAACACACGAGCCATTCCACAGTTGGAAATAAAGTCCGGAATTAAACTCACTTTACTATCGGTTTCCTCCATAATCGGACCGAAGAAAATCTCTTTATCCGCAAACGGAACATTCGCCCCACATGAAATCACTTCCAATCCGGATGCGATCATATTATCCACCTGTTCTTTGGTTACCAATCTTGACGCCGCACACGGAGTAAAGATTTCCGCGCCCAAATTCCAGATTTTAGCATTGATTTCTTCGAAAGGAATCATGTTATCGGCAACCAGTTTGTTTCCGTCTTTGTTTAAGAATAAAGTTCTGATCTCTTCGAACGAGAATCCTTCTTCTTTGATCAACCCTCCGTCTCTATCGATAATTCCAACAACCTTCGCACCCATTTCAGCTAAGTAGAACGCCGCAGCCGAACCTACGTTACCAAAACCTTGTACGATGGCTTTTTTACCTTGTACGCTTCCACCATAAATAGCGTAGAAATGACGAACTGCCTGTGCCACACCATATCCGGTGATCATATCAGCAACCGTATATTTTCTGTTGATATCCGGAGAGAACGTTGTGTTTTCGATTACTTTAACCACACCCTGACGCAATTGTCCGATACGGTTAATTTTGTCAGCTTCAGTCGGTTTAAAATGTCCGTTAAAAACCCCTTCCTGCGGATGCCAAACCCCACATTCTTCTGTCATCGGGATTACTTCGTGGATTTCGTCCACGTTTAAATCGCCACCGGTTCCGTAATAGCTTTTCAACAATGGGGAAACTGCTTTATACCAGCGTTGTAAAACGCCTTTTTTTCGTGGATCGTTCGGATCAAAATTAATTCCAGATTTTGCACCGCCAATTGCAGGTCCCGAAACCGAAAACTTCACTTCCATTGTTTTGGCAAGTGACAACACCTCATTCATATCCAATCCCTTACGCATACGGGTTCCACCTCCGGCAGCACCTCCTCTTAATGAGTTGATCACTGTCCATCCTTCCGCTTCCGTTTCCGCATCTTTCCAATGGAATACTACTTCCGGTTCTTTATTTTCGAATTTCTTTAATAAATCTTTCATTTTATGTAATTATTTATTGTATTGTTGTTTTTTAAGTCGCACAAATATAGCCTGAAACTCTTAAAATCTCAAAGTTTTTACGCTATATCATAAATTCTTCCGGAACTGTGATTATGACGGGCTCCGGTAACGCTGGCCAGTACATTTATTTCGTTGCGAAGCTTTAAAACACCTAGCAAACCAAAGATCAGCGCTTCTTTAAATTCGATTGTTTTGGTATCGGGAACAGCAACTTTCATTTCGGGCAAATTCTCCTTGATCAACTCAATAAGAAAATGATTATAGGCACCACCGCCGGTAATCAATAAATTACCTTTGGGTAACGGTAACGCCCGGCCTATCTGAAACGCAATATGTTTTGTAAACGTAGCCAACACATCCGATTCCGGCAATTCATGCTGATCAATCAATGGAAAAACGGTTTCTTTTACAAATTCAAATCCAAGCGATTTGGGATGTCTGGCCTGATAAAACGGCAACGCATTCAGTTCTTCCAACAGTTTTTCCGACACCTTACCTTTTGCTGCCAGTTTTCCACGGTCGTCATAGGCATAGCCCAATTTTTCCGCATAACAATTCAGCACGGTATTGACCGGCGAAATATCAAAAGCAATCCGGTTGTTGTTTTCTTCAAACGAAACATTGGAAAAGCCGCCCAGATTCAGGCAATAGGCATAATCGGCAAACAATAACCGATCGCCAATAGGAACCAATGGCGCACCTTGTCCACCAAGGGCCACGTCATCTACCCGGAAATCACAGACTACTTTTTGTCCGATCAGTTTAGCAATTTTCGGCAGGTTTCCGATCTGCAGTGTCAGTCCGTTTTGCGGTTGGTGCAAGATGGTATGTCCATGCGAACATACTGCGTCCAATTTCTGAATATCATTTTTTTGGATAAAATCACGGATTACGTCAGCCAGTAAAACGGTATAATTCTCGTTTAACATTTCCAGTTGTAACGGTGTATAACCGACGGCTTCACGAAGCCATCCGATCCATTCTTCCGAATACGGAACCGTTTCACATTGTTGGATTTGAAATTGCCACTGTTGGTTTTCCAGCGTAAAAGTTATAGCTGCCAGATCAATCCCGTCCAGGGAAGTTCCGGACATGACTCCGATAACGTTATAGACACTATTTTGCATGGGTTAAAATTAGGCAATCCAGTTGAAAGTATGACATTTATACGCTATATTTGGGAACTTTTTTAAAGAACATTCAAACAAAATAACTTATAAGAAATGGATTTTAAACTGACTGAAGAGCATTTGATGATACAGCAGGCTGCTCGTGATTTTGCTCAAACCGAATTACTACCAGGCGTAATTGAAAGAGATGAACACCAGAAATTCCCTGAAGAACAGGTTAAAAAGATGGCCGAATTAGGATTTTTGGGAATGATGGTTGACCCTAAATATGGTGGAGCTGGATTGGACAGTGTTTCTTACGTATTGGCTATGGAAGAAATCGCTAAAGTGGATGCTTCTGCTGCCGTAGTTATGTCAGTTAACAACTCGTTAGTATGTGCCGGTCTTGAAAAATACTGTAACGAAGAACAAAAAGAAAAATATTTAGTACCACTAGCTAAAGGTGAAGTTATCGGCGCGTTCTGTTTATCAGAGCCAGAAGCCGGATCGGATGCTACATCACAAAAAACGACTGCCATCGATATGGGGGATCATTATTTGTTAAACGGAACTAAAAACTGGATTACCAACGGTAATACTGCTTCTACTTATATTGTAATTGCACAGACTGATGTAGAAAAAGGACACAAAGGAATCAATGCTTTTATCGTTGAAAGAGGATGGGCAGGTTTTGAAATCGGTCCAAAAGAACAAAAAATGGGAATCCGCGGATCCGACACACATTCGTTAATGTTTACCGACGTTAAAGTACCAAAAGAAAACAGAATTGGTGCCGACGGATTCGGATTTAACTTTGCAATGGGTGTATTAAACGGTGGTCGTATCGGAATTGCTTCTCAGGCATTGGGAATTGCTTCCGGAGCTTACGAATTGGCGTTAAAATACTCACAGGAGCGTAAAGCTTTCGGAAAAGAAATCTTCAAACACCAGGCAATTGCTTTTAAATTGGCCGATATGGCAACACAAATCACTGCTGCCAGAATGTTGTGTTTTAAAGCCGCTTGCGAAAAAGATGCCGGACAGGATATTTCACACTCCGGAGCGATGGCAAAATTATATGCATCACAGGTAGCAATGGATACGACTATCGAGGCGGTTCAGATTCACGGTGGTAACGGATATGTAAGAGAGTATCATGTAGAGCGTATGATGCGTGATGCTAAGATCACTCAGATTTACGAAGGAACTTCCGAAATCCAGAGAATTGTAATTTCAAGAGGTTTGGTTTCTTAATTTCAAACCCTTCACAATAAAGGAGTCCAACATTGCGTTGGACTTTTTTTTTGATTACAAAAGCAGATCGAGTATCTTTATAAAATGGATAAAAGAGCCAAATCATTACAATTTAAAGTTGTTCTGGGATATATTTTCCTGATTGTTATCGCGGTGATTTCGGTTTGGTATATCTATTCCGAAATTCTAAAACTTGCTACTCCAAAAGAGACGACATCGGAAGAAAACAAAAAAATCCTGAGGATCAGTAATGTCGTAACCAATCTCTATACATCGGAAGCCATCGGCCGATCGGCGATGCTCACCGAAAACAAAACCACCATCAACGAATATTACCGCTTACTGGACAGTATCAATTCTGAAATTGAAACGATCAAGGAAGGTGCCGACGACAATCAGCTTGTAAAATTCGACTCCATACAGATGCTTTTAAAAAAGAAGCGGAAAAGTATTCGCGAGATTCTTGACTTCCGAAAAAAATACAGTCACGAAAACAACCTGGACAAAGCCATAACCAAGATTTATAATGTTAAAGACTCGTTGGTTTTAAACTTCCAGCCGGTTAGTCGGGCGCGCAACAATTCGCAGATTCGAAAATTCCTCGATAATGTCCTCAATCCACACCAACGTGATTCGTTAAGTGTACTTCCGGTGTCGAACGATTCACTGGTTCTGGCTTTCGAAAAAATTATTTCGGATGTCGTAACCAAAGAAAACCGAATTAAAAGTCAGCTATTTAAAAGAGAACAAAAATTACTGGACGAAAACCGCGTTATTTCCGATCAGCTTCGGAATGTACTAATATCCGTTGAAAAAGAAATCCTACAGAAATCCTATCAAACCATCAACGAATCAAAATTTGCCATTAGCAAAACCACCAAAAATATTGCGTGGATTGGAGCAGTTGCACTTTTACTCGTGATTCTTTTTGGCTTAATTATTGTTCGTGATTTACAGAAGAATCAAAAATACAGGATGCAATTGGAACGGCTTAATTCAGAAAAAGAAGATCTTCTCCGAAGCAAAACCATGCTTTTGGCTACCGTTACGCACGATATCCAGACGCCATTGGGAAGTGTTATCGGCTTTTCCGACCTGCTAAAAAATACGCCCGTTTCCCCAAAACAGCTACAATACCTGGACAATATCAAACATTCGTCCCATTATATCCTCAAGTTGGTTAACGACCTGATCGATTTTTCGAAACTGGAAAACAACAAAATTAAAATCGAGAAAATCAACTTTAATTTTAAAGACCTGATCGAAAACAGTTGTCAGCCTTTGGTTCCGAATGCTACGAATAAAGGGATTCAATTGCAGTGGAACATTCAAAAGGAACTAGACGGCCTTTTTGTTTCCGATCCGTACCGTATCAAACAAGTGTTGACCAACCTGGTGACGAATGCCATCAAATTTACACCCGAAGGACAAGTAGTTGTAGCCGCCGGACTCGATTCAGACTGGATCTCGATTAAAGTGAGCGATACCGGTATTGGAATTCCGAAAAACAAACAAAAAGACGTTTTTAAAGAATTTACGCAGGCGCATTCCGGAATTGAAAAAAAATATGGCGGAACCGGACTTGGCCTTACGATTGCTAAACGGATTATCGAACTTTTAGGCGGAACCATTACACTGGAAAGCGAAGAAAACAAGGGCTCGACATTTACCGTTCGGATTCCGAATATCCCTGCCGAACAATCGGTTTTACATCCTTCTTCCGAAAATGACACCACGGCATACGATTTTCTAAAGGACAAAAAGATCCTGATTGTAGACGATGATGTTATGCAATTAAAATTAATGGAAGAAATTTTGGCTGCCTATTCGGTTAAGGTAACCACCACACCGGATGCTACAAAAGTAGTCACCATGCTACTAAAAACTCCGTTTGATCTGATCATCACCGATATTCAAATGCCTAAAATGGATGGTTTTGAACTGGTTGAAGCGATTAAAAGTAACCCAAATCTGGCTTCGTTACCCATTATTGCGTTAACCGGAAAACGTGATTTGGTATTTGAAGATTTTATCAAAAAAGGATTTGAGACATTTCACCCCAAACCGATACAATTAAAAGACTTATTGAGTCAATTACAAGCTATTTTTGAAGGACGCGTGGTTCGTGAAATCAAATACGATCAGAGCCAACATCGCAACCTCCAACTGTACAATCTTAGCAGTCTGAATCAGTTTACGCAAAACGACCGTAAAGCGTTAGAAGGCATCATAACAGCCTTTATCAACAGTTGCAGCGACAACATCGAAGGATTAAAAACAGCCGTCGCAAATAAGGATCAGGAAGCAATTGCCCAATTGGCTCATAAACTAATCCCGATGCTCAAACAAATGGAAGTGCAATCTATTGTGGCCCTTTTAATCCCTTTGGAAGACAAAACGCTTGACTTCCAAAAGGTCAATCAAAAGGAATATGTACAATCGATCATTGATCAACTGGAAGTATTAATCGAGAAACTAAAATTTGAAATCCGTTAAAGCTCGATATTATAAAGTTTGATTTTATTGTATAAGGTTTTCCGGTCGATTCCTAACAACTGAGCCGCCTTGGTTTTATTAAAACGCGCCCGTTCCAACGCATCGAGAATCGCCTTTTCTTCATCTTTAGATGAATACAACTGGAACTCGCTTTCTGTTTTTTCCTGATACGGAGTGTCGAACATTTCCTGAGGCAGCACTTCTTTCAGCACCATATCCCCTTTAGTCAGCAACACCGAACGTTTGATAATGTTTTTCATTTCCCGTAGATTCCCAGGCCAATCGTAAGTTAAAAACAAATCGGTTACCGGCTGGGAAAAGCCTTGTACCTCTTTTTCAAGATCGTGATTGGCCATTTCCAGAAAATGATTGGCAAAAATCAGGATATCATTTTTTCTTTCGGATAGTCGTGGTGCTTTAATACTGAATTCATTCAGACGATGGTATAAATCTTCCCGGAAATCGCCTTTTTTGACCGCCTCTTGTAAATCCTCATTAGTTGCAGCAATCACACGTATATCAACCCCTATTTCATTATTACTTCCAACCGGCTTGATTTTACGCTCCTGTAAGGCACGCAATAACTGTATCTGTACTTCATACGACAGATTTCCGACTTCATCCAAGAATAAAGTTCCGCCATTCGCTGCTTCAAAATGTCCGGTTTTGTCGTTAAACGCTCCAGTAAAAGAACCTTTTAAATGTCCAAAAAACTCACTTGAAGCCAACTCTTTAGGAATCGCACCACAATCGACCGCGATAAACGGTTTGTCATTACGCTTGCTTTGCACGTGTATACTATGGGCAATATATTCTTTACCGGTTCCGCTATCACCAATGATCAATACCGACATATTAGTAGGTGCCACCAATTCGATATAATCGTGTAGCTGATTTGAATGATCACTAATTCCTTTTACAAACGGAAAGGTGTTATTTTGTGAAGAAGTCTTTGTTTTAGTTGAAGTCTTGGCTTCTGCATCAATAGTTTCTTCTATAATCGGACTGGCCTTTTTCTTTAAAGACTGGTTAATTGTATGCAAAATCTCATCCGGATTAATCGGTTTTCCTACATAATCGAAAGCCCCCATTTTAATGGCATTAACCGCTGTTTTGATTTCGGTATAACCGGTCATCAAAATAACCTGAGTGGGAAATGACTTTGCCTTTATTAACTGCAATAGCTCAATACCATCTTTATCCGGTAATCGGATATCGGTCAATACAACGTCGAACGTTTCGTTTTCTAATATACCTTCGGCCTCTTTAGCCGAAAAAACATTGTGTACTGTAAATCCTTTTTTTTCCAGGAAAGTCTTTACCATTACGCAAAAAGAAATATCGTCGTCTACAACCAAAATTTTTGAACTCATTTACAATTAAATTTGATACGATACAAATTTAACATTTTTGGTTGTTAATTAGTGTTAAGTCTATAAACAATAAAAGGAGGCCAATGCCTCCTCTTACCGAGTAGAAAAAATCTACTTATTCACCTTACTACATTTCAAATATTAAGCTTCTTTGATGAATTCACCAGCAGAAGTGAACAAAGCAACTACAGTTGACCCGTCTTTTTGCAATGTTAATTTGTATTCTCCGTCAGCGGCAACTGCAGCACCGGTTAAAGTGTAACCTGCATATTTTTCACCGATTTTTTTCAAGGCATCTGCATTTACTTCAGACGGTTTGATTTCTTTGTATTCTTTTTGTTGAAAGATATCGATAGATTGAACATCTGTAATGGAAACGTTAGTTGCGAATGCAGTTGTTCCTAATCCTAAAACTAAAGCTGTTGATAAAAGTAAATTTTTCATAAGACTAAATTTTATATGTTATTAATTTTTGTTACACTTAGCTTATATGAAAAAAACATACCAAAAGCGAAAAAGCAGCACAAAACCCATATAAAACACTAAAAAACAACCACTTAAAATAAGAAAAACTTTTTTTTAGCAGTTTAAAATAAGTGTAGAAACCATTTCAAAGTGTAGAATAATTCTACAATTACGAAACACAAAAAGTGTGGCATTAGAAGTTTTCCTGATGTTATAAAATATAAAAACCGGAAAAGTTCCGGTTTTTTTATGTTTTGTTTGGAACATCTGCTACACCTGACAGGTTTTGTAAACCTGTCAGGTGTGACATCTATGGTCAGGAAAAAACAAAACCCCGGGAATCCGGGGTTTAACAAAACAAAAACCCTATCCGTTTGGATAGGGTTTTCAAAAGAAAGGCGGCGGATCGAGCAAAGCGACACGCCATACCTATAACAAAAAAAATCCCCATCAATAATGATGGGGATTCAAAAGAAAGGCGGCGACATACTC